>CAWGJR010000043.1:0-55451 GCA_963822915.1 uncultured Actinomycetota bacterium | reverse complement strand
TTACGCGACGACGACCCCTCGCTGGTCAGCTGCCTGGACGCCGGCGCCGACGACTACGTGGTCAAGCCCTACACGACCACCCAGCTGGAGGCGCGGATCCGAGCGGTGCTGCGCCGCTACGACGGCGCCGCTCGAGCAGTGCCCCGCACCGTCGTGGTGGGCGGGCTCGAGATCGACGTCGCCGGCCGGCACACGTCGATCGACGGCGTGGCCCTCGAGCTGAGTCCGCGCGAGTTCGACCTGCTGCGTCACCTGGCCGAGCGAGCCGGGGAGGTGGTGACCAAGAAGGAGCTCCTGACCGAGGTCTGGCACCAGGCCTGGGGTGGCTCCGACAAGACCGTCGACGTGCACCTCTCCTGGCTGCGACGCAAGCTCGGTGAGACCGCCGCGGCCCCGGTCTACCTGCACACGGTCAGGGGTGTGGGCATCCGCCTGGCTGCTCCCCCCGGCCTGGACGGCTGACGTGCGTCGCAGCCTCATCGTCACCGTCGCGGCCGCGGTCGGGATGGTCCTGCTCGCGATGCTGGTCCCGATGGCGGTGCTGTTGCGCAGCTACGCGCTGGAGGACCTCTTGTCGCAGGCCGCCCTGGAGGTGCAGGCGACCGAGACCGTCGTCTCGGGACAGGACCAGGGCGCCGTCGCGGTCTACGTCGACCTGATCAACCGGAGAGACTCCGGGATCGTGACCACGGTCCTCTACCCCCCGGACTCGCTCCACCCCGACGGACTCGCCATCGGGCCCCACGGCGGCGAGGACGCCCTGGTCGTGGAGGCACGGGCCACCGGCCAGGCCCGCGTCGACGACATCGACGGCGGGGCCGAGATCCTGGTCCCGGTCTCGCTCGGCGGCATCTCCCCCGCGGCACAGGCGACCCCGGTGGTCCGGATCGATGTCAGCGCCCCCGGGCTCGGGTCCGGCATCGTGCGCAGCTGGATCGCGCTCGCGGGACTCGGCCTCGTCCTGTTCGCAGGCGCCCTGGCCCTCGCCGATCGCATCGGGCGGTCCTTCGTCGTCCCGGTGCGCGCGCTGGCGTCGTACGCCCAGCACCTCGGCGAGGACCGGGTGCCACCCGCCGTCACCGAGTCGGGACCGCGGGAGGTGCGGGAGCTCGCCTCGGCCATGGGACGGCTCGTGGGACGCATCGAGGTCCTCCTCGAGCGGGAGCGGGCGAGCGTCGCGGACCTGTCGCACCGCCTGCGCACACCGATGACGGCCCTGCGCCTGCGCGTCGACTCCCTGGTCGACGTCGACGAGCGCGAGCGGCTCGGGGCCGACCTCGACGAGCTGCAGGCCACGGTCGACCACGTCGTCCGCGAGGCGCGCCGCTCCGAGCGCGAGGGGCTGGTGGCCGGCTGCGACGGCGTGGAGGTGATCGCCGAGCGGGCGTCGTTCTGGCGCCCGCTGGCCGAGGACCAGGGACGCGAGGTGGCTCTCGACATCAGGGTCCCCTCACCGGTGCTCGTGCGTGCCTCCGCCCAGGACCTCCGGGCGCTGGTCGACGTGCTGCTCGACAACGTCTTCACCCACACCCCCGACACCGCCGCCTTCACCGTGACCGTCGCAGCGGGGGTCGAGGGTGGGCTGACCCTCACCGTGGCCGACGCAGGTCCGGGGATCCCCGACGCGGTGGCGGCGATCGCGCGTGGCTCCTCCGGGGCCGGATCGACCGGGCTCGGCCTCGCGATCGCGCACCGCACGGCTCGCGAGTCCGGAGGCTCGGTCCGGATCGAGGCGTCGCCCCTCGGAGGTGCGGCGGTCGTCGTACACCTGGGGCCGCCGGGCTGAGGCGGTCCCGGCGCGCAGGATCACCCGGACCCACCTGGACGCACCGGAGCCCCCGGCAGGTGCCGGGGGCTCGGGAGTGCCGATCGTCCAGCCGTGACGTGTCAGGCGCGCACCGACGTCGAGCAGGACGCCGTGGCGTTGATCTGCTTGGCGCGGAACGCGAAGGTGTCCTGACCGCGGGTGTTGCGCACGAACCTGTCCAGCTCGAGGTCTCCCTCGTTGTCGGCGGTGCGCATGGCCTTGGCGATGCGCTTGCCGTCCTTCTTGATGACGACCTTCCAGCGCGACCCGGGGGTGACGTCGTCGAGGTCGACGCTGACCTCGTTGCGGCGACCCTCCCGGTCGACCGCGAGCTCCCCGGTGCCGGGACCGCACACGACGGTGCGCTCCACGTCGGCGGACGCGGGCGACGCGACCAGGACGGCGGCCGGTCCGGCGAGCAGGGCACCGCCGGCGAGGAGGGCGGTGGTGCGACGGATGTTCTTCATGAGGGTTCTCCTTGTGTGGTTGGGGTGGTTGGGGTGGTGCTGATCGGGTGCTGTCGACGTGTGGTCAGCGGGTGTGGGGTCAGCGGCCGAGCGTCACGAGGCAGGGCTCCTTGCCGGCTGTCGAGGCCGAGACGCTCGAGCGCGTCGGCCGCGGCGTCGGCAGGGACGTCGAGGTCGACCTCGCCGTCCTCGTCGGTCAGCCGGCTTCCGCGCAGGATCGGGGTGCCGTCCTGGGTGACGACGATGTCCCAGGTCTCGCCGGGCGCCGACGACTGCAGCTCGAAGGTGGCCTCGGTCCGACCGTCCTCCTCCTCGACGGCGAGCTCATAGGTCGCTGCTCCGCAGACACCGCTGGTGGAGCGCTCGGCGTCGTCGGACACCACGGCCCAGGCCCCGGCTCCTGACCCCGACCAGTGCGACCCCGGCGATCAGGCTCAGGGCGATCGTGGACTTCTTCATCTGCTTCTCCTCGTGTTCGGTCAACACGAGGAGGCTCGCGTCCCTCCCGCTAACCGCGTCCCATGCGACGACTAAGGCCAGGCAAAGGTCGGCCGGACACCGGGACCGGGCTGAGGGAAGCGCGGACAACTCGCGGGCGTCGTGGCACGCTGGGGGCCCGTCGAGCGCGTCGTCGAGCCGCTCGCCATCTCGAGCCGGAGCAACCGTGCCCCTGAAGTCCCCGACACCTCTGCCGCCGCGGCGGCACTCCCTGACGGTCGCGCTGACGGCCGCCGTGACCGCCCTGGTGCTCGCGGTGCTCAGCCTCGTCGTTCCGATCGGCACTGCTGCAGCGAATGGGTCGCGGTCGGCCGACACCAGTGCACCGGTGCTGGTCGAGTTCTCGTTCACGCCCGAGTCCGTCAATGTCGCGGACGGCGCGCAGAACGTTGTGGTCACCGCGCGGATCACCGACGAAACGGGAGCCCGTGCGCCCACCGTGGTGATCACCTCCGACGACACCGAACAAACCTTCGGTTTCGGAAGCATGACGCTGGTGCCTCGGGCCCCGGGACCGAGCAGAACGGGCACCTGGGAGCGAACCGTCGCCATCCCCACCACTGCCGCCCCCGGCGCCTGGACCGTCACGCATCTACGCCCTCGAGGACCTGCTCGACAACAACGACTCCACCGTCCGCGACAATCCCACCAAGCTGATGGTCTCCGACCACCTCCTCCCCGAGCACCCAGCGAGGCCTGCCTGCAGGCGCAGGCCGACGTGGAGCAGGCGCAGACGCGGATCAGGGAGCTGTCCACCCAGCTCGTCCGCGCGAACAAGAAGCTGAAGGCTGCCAAGCAGCAGCTCCGCAAGGCCAAGGCGACCGGGAAGAAGGCCGCGATCAAGAAGGCCAAGCGCAAGGTCACGAAGGCCAAGCAGCAGGTGCGCCGCACGAAGGTGCAGAAGGCATCGGCCCAGCAGGACCTCGCCGACGCCCGGGCGCGCGTCGACGCGACCTGCTAGGGCTGCGGGCGCTGCTCACCTCGGTGAGCCAGGATCTCGCGAAGCACCGGCAGCACGCGCTGGTCCTTGGGCCGGTTGGCTGCCTGCTTGCTGCGGATCACGTCGGCGCCCGGCCAGCCCCTCGCGCAGCTCGGCGAGCTCGTCCCGCACCCGGTCAGCGTGGGCGAGGCGGTCGGCGACCGACCGCTGCAGCAGGCGCTGGGCCTGCGCCCAGTCGGAGTCGTCACGCTCGACGAGCATGAGGTCGAGATCGAGGCCGCAGGCCCGCACGACCTTGAAGACGGTGTCGAACGACGGCGTCGAGCGGTGCGACTCCCAGCGCGCGACCGCACTCTGCGTCGTGCCGACGCGCTCCGCCAGCTGGGCCTGGGTGAGTCCAGTGCGCTTGCGGGCCTCACGGATCAGATCGTTGCCGACACCTTCCACGACGTCAGCATACCGCGACATAGCACATCTGCTATGTCGATGTCGTCGGCACGTTGTCCAGCTCCGCGAGCCAGGCCGCGGCGCTGGCGTCCGACGGCATCCGCCAGTCGCCGCGCGGCGACATCGTGCCGCCGGCGCTGACCTTCGGGCCGTTGGGCAGCGCCGAGCGCTTGAACTGGTTGGCGAAGAAGCGGCGCACGAAGACCTCGAGCCACTGCCTGATGGTCGGCAGGTCGTAGGCGACGCGGCGTGCGTCGGCGATCCCGGTCGGCCACTCCCCCGCCTCGGCGTCGTGCCACGCGTGCCAGGCCAGGAAGGCGATCTTGCTGGGCCGGTGGCCGCGGCGCAGCACGTGGTAGAGCGCGAAGTCGGCCAGGGCGTACGGGCCGACGGAGTCCTCGGTGGCCTGCGGCTTCTCGCCCTCCTCGGTCGGGATCAGCTCGGGGGTGATCTCCGCACCGAGGATCTCGGTGAGGACGGCATCGGTGTCGGCGTCGAACTGGTGCGAGCTGATCGCCCACCGGATGAGGTGCTGGATGAGCGTCTTCGGCACGCCGCCGTTGACGTTGTAGTGCGACATCTGGTCGCCCACGCCGTAGGTGCACCAGCCGAGTGCGAGCTCGGACAGGTCGCCGGTGCCGAGCACGATCCCGCCGCGGAGATTGGCCTGGCGGAAGAGGTAGTCGGTGCGCAGCCCGGCCTGGACGTTCTCGAACGTGACGTCGTACGTCGCCTTCCCGCGCGCGCCGTCGGAGTACGGGTGGTCGAGGTCGTCGAGCATCTGCCGCGCGGCGGCGGTGATGTCGAGGGTCTCGAAGGTGACGCCGAGGCTGGTCGAGAGCCGGGTCGCGTAGCCCTTGGTCTCCTCGCCCGTCGCGAAGCCGGGCATCGTGAAGGCGTGGATGTCGGTGCGCGGTCGACCGAGCCGGTCCATCGCCTTGGCGGCGACGATCAGGGCGTGGGTCGAGTCGAGACCGCCGCTGACGCCGATGACGATCTTGGGGTGCCAGGTGCCGCCGCTCGACTCGGTCATCGCGCGCAGGCGCTGCTCGAGCCCGGAGACCTGGATCGAGTAGGCCTCGTAGCAGTCCTGCGCCAGGCGGGCCTCGTCGTCGGGCACGAACGGGAAGCGTCGGATCGCGCCGCCGCAGGCCGATGTCACCGGTCGGCGGGTCGAGCACGAACTCGACCGTTCGGAAGCCGCCGACGCCCACGCCGCGGGCGTTGTCGTCGAAGGTCCCCTGCCGCAACCGTTCCTGGCGGATCCGGTCGAGGTCGATGTCGGCGATCGCGCGCACCGCCTCGGAGGGGAACCGGTCGCCCTCGGCGTGCAGCTCCCCGCACTCGTAGATCATCGTCTGGCCGTCCCAGCTGAGGTCGGTCGTCGACTCCCCCTGGCCGGCCGCCGCATAGACGTAGGCCGCTTGGCACCGCGCGCTCGCGCTGCGCACCAGCAGCCGCCGGTCCTCGGCGCGCGCGATCGTGATCGGGCTGCCGGACAGGTTGGCGAGCACCGAGGCACCGGCCAGCGCGGCCTGCGCGCTCGGCGGGATCGGCACCCACATGTCCTCGCAGACCTCGACGTGGAGCTTGAGGTCGGGCAGGTCGGTGGCGGTGAAGATGAGGTCGGGCCCGAAGGGCACCTCGACGCCGCCGATCGTGATCAGCCCACCTGCCTGGTCGTCGCCCGGGGCGAACCAGCGCCGCTCGTAGAACTCGCGATAGGTCGGCAGGTAGGACTTCGGGGAGACGCCGAGGACGGTGCCCGCGTGGATCACGACCGCGCAGTTGTAGAGACGGTTGCCGAGGTGCAGCGGCGCGCCGACCACGATCACCGGGCGCAGGTCGCGGCTCGCCTCGACGATCGACTCGAGCGCGGCCTCGACGGCGTCGATCAGCACGTCCTGGAGGAACAGGTCGTCGACGGCGTACCCGCTGAGGCCGAGCTCGGGGAACACCGCCACCGCGACTCCGTCGTCGTGGCACAGGCGCGCCTGCTCGACGATCCGGGCGGCGTTGGTCGCGGGGTCGGCGATCGCCACCGGCAGGGTGCACGCCGCGACCCGGGCGAACCCGTGCGCGTAGGCGGAGTAGAAGTCCACGAGCGTGAGTCTAGAGATCCTCCACCGGACATGCGCAGTTGCGACGCAGTTGTCGCTCCGGCGCCCGAGGGCCGACTACGGCTGGCTACGCAGGTAGTCGTCGGCGAAGCTCACCGAGCGGGTCACCGGGTTGCTGGACACCAGCGACAGCGACCCTGAACCCGGGTCCCAGGCCACCACCCCGAACCCTTCGCCGCCCTTGCCGATCCGCGCGACCCGGAGGATCACGGTCTCGTCGTCGCCGAGAGCGAGCACGGAGAAGCCGCCGTTGCCACCGAAGGAGCCGGAGTAGTCGCGCGCTCGGAGCTCCGCGCTGGGCGTCAACGTGGCCCGGTCGGCGAGCCGAACGACCCGATCACCGGAGTCGTACGACGCGCCAGCGACGCCGTCGGTGCTCGCGGCGAGGGAGTCCAAGCGGCCGAGAGCATCCAGACTGACGTCGCGTGCCTCGTCGCCGGCCCAGTCCCTGAGCACCAGCGGCCCGGCGCAGCAGTCGGCCTCGATGGCTGCGCCATCCGGATCGAACACGGTGGCGCCGTGACGTGTCCGCTCGGCCGCACCAGTGGTCGCGTCGACGAGGAAGTTGTTGTCGTCGCCCCCACCGAGGAAGAGCGTGTCGTCGTCGGCGAAGGTCCAGAACGTGTCGTCGAAGGGCCGGTAGCCGTCGGGAAGCGCGATCTCGCGACTCGCTCCCGTCATCAGGTCGTGCACCGTCGCGCCACGGTCACCGCCGAAGTACGACAACACCAGCCTGGTCCCGTCCGGGCTCAACCTCACCCCCGGGAAGCGCTCTGCCGAGGGCACGGTCCGCCACTCGCCGTCGGTGCTGAGCACCTGCACCACGTCGTCCTGCTCGACCGCCAGGACCGCTGCTTCGATGGGGGCATCGGAGAGAAGCGGCGAGGTGGCCGGCGGCTGGATCTCCTCCGGCAGCCGTGGAGCGATGCTGGGGTCGGCGGCTGGAAGGTCGTCGACCTGCCGCTGATCCCAGACGCGGTCGGCTGCGCTGCCGGATGGGTCCGGCCGAGGAGCGATCCGGAGCAGACCTTCGGCGAAGCTCACGACGTCGAAGCCGGCCTTGGAGGACACCAGGCTGAGGAGCCCGGTGGCGGGATCCCAGCGCACCACGCGTACACCGACCCCTGCTGTCCTGGCCGGCGCGGCGACTCGTAGGACGACGCTGCCGTCGTCGCCGATGGCGAGCACGCCGAGCCCGCCGTTGCTGTAGTTGCCCTCGACGTCACGGACGCGGAGCATCGACCGCGGGGTCGCGCTGGCTCGGTCCGCAACCAGCACGGAGAAGGGGGAACCGTCGTTGGTCACCCCCGCGACGGAGTCGGAGTCGGCACGGATCCGCTCGAGACCACGGGTCCGCGTCAGGGTTCGCGGCTCGCCGGTGGACCAGTCGGTCAGGGACGGCGGTCCACTCACATCCGCACTCTCGACAACGATCCCGGCGGCATCGAAGGTCCAGGTGAAACCCGTCGGGAACGGGACGCGCTGCGCCACGCCCGAGTCCAGATCGATCATGAAGCCGCCCTCGAGGTCGTCCAGCAGCAAGGTGTCCTCGTCCGGGAACGCCCACCTCGTGAAGTCCCAGGGCACGTAGCCGTCCGGGAACGGCACCACCTGTCGCTCGCCCGTGCCGACGTCGTAGACGGTCGCCCCGATCTCGCTGTCGGCGTAGTAGTACACCGCGAGCTCGGTGCCCTCCGGGCTCAACACGGCGAAGGGCGTCTCCAGCTCTGCGGCGACGCTTCGCCACGACCCGTCGACCCCCAGCACCTGGATGACGTCCTTCTGCACGACCGCCACCACCGCCGCCTCGATCGGCTCGTCGGTCAACAAGGGGGACGACTCCGGCGGCTCGATCACGTCCGGCAACGCCGGAGCGACGGCGGGGTCGGCCGGCGGAAGGTCGTCCACGGTGCGCGGGTCCCACAGTTCCTGCTCGACCTCGGTGGAGACGCTCGGGGTCGCCGTGGGCGGCGTGGGCGTCAGGGACGGGCTCGTCGGCGGCGCCACCGCCGTCGTGCCCCCGAGGTTGGTCGCCACCACCACCGCGACGCACGACTGCGGACGACGTGCGCAACCGCGACGAGACCCCGACGACGCATCCGCCGACGGCGTGCTCCGGCCAGGGCGCGGCCGGCGAGCAGGGGGGCCCGATCGCCTCGGTCGCGCGGTGCAGCAGCGTGTGCAGCTCGAGCTCGTCCATGCTCATGACGTCTCCTTCCGATCAGGTCGAGCAGCTCGGGGGCGCCGTCGCGCAGCCGGGCGAGGGCGGCGGCGTTCTGGCTCTTGACGGTGCCGATGCAGACGCCGAGCAGATCGGCGGTCTCGCGCTCGGTGAGGTCGTCGAAGTGGCGCAGCACGAGCACGGCTCGCTGCGGCTGGTCAACCTGGCAGCGCGCGCTGCACGACCAGGGCGGCCTCGGAGTCCACCGGCGACGTGGCGACGTCGTACGGCTCGGCGACGGTGACCTCGCGACGTCGCCGCCACCAGGAGATGTTGTCGCGCACGATGATCGTGCGGGCGTAGGCCGTGGGGTTGCCGTCGCGCAGCCGCGTCCAGCGCAGGGCGACGCGGGTCAGCGCCTCCTGCACGAGGTCCTCGGCGCGGTGGAGGTCACCGGTCAGCAGGTAGGCCGAGCGCACGAGCTGTCGCTCGCACCCGACCGCCCACGCGGTGAACTCCTGCTCGTCCATGCCTCACCCCCTCACCCGGTAGAACGCGCGCGGGACCGCCTCGAAGGTTGGCACGACTTCGGCGGAGGGAGTGACGACCACGACCGATGAGTTCGCGCGACACCGGTGGTCTGCACGGCATACCGACGAGAGGATCAGCCCATGACCAGCATCAACCCGTGCCTGTGGTTCGACGACCAGCTCGAGGAGGCCGCGGAGTTCTACACCGCGATCTTCCCGAACTCCTCGATCGGCCACCTCGCCCGCTACGGCGAGGCGGGACCGGGCGAGCCCGGCACCGTCATGGCGGGTGAGTTCACGCTCGACGGCACGACGTTCCGGGCGATCAACGGTGGACCGATGTTCCCCTTCTCCGAGGCCGTCTCGTTCAGCATCAGCTGCGGCGACCAGGCCGAGGTCGACTACTACTGGGACTCGCTGGTCGACGGCGGGCAGGAGTCGATGTGCGGGTGGCTCAAGGACCGCTTCGGTCTGTCGTGGCAGATCGTGCCGACCCGGCTCCACGAGCTGCTGTCCGACCCTGATCCCGCTCGCGCGACAGCGGCTCAACGCGCCATGCTCGGCATGCAGCGCATCGTCGTCGCCGACCTCGAGGCGGCCGCCGATGCGGTCGCCCGCGTCTGACCTGCACCCTCCCGACCAGTCCACCACCGACCAAGGAGCACCGATGACCCTGCGACTCAACCCCTACCTGTCCTTCACCGACACGGCGCGCGAAGCCATGGAGTTCTACGCCTCCGTCTTCGGCGGCGACGTCACGTTCATGCCGTTCAGCGAGATGGGCGGCATGGGCATGCCCGAGGACCGCCAGCACCTCATCATGCACTCGCAGCTCGCGATCACCGATGCGGTCACGCTGATGGCCGCCGACATGGGCGAGCACGCCCACCCCAACGGCTCGGTCAGCATCAGCGGCGACGAGGGCGACGCCGGGCTGCGCGACTGGTTCGACAAGCTGACCGAGGGCGGACAGGTCAAGGAGCCGCTCATGGCCGCGCCCTGGGGCGACTCCTTCGGCCAGCTGACCGACAAGTTCGGCGTCGACTGGATGTTCAACATCGCCGGAGCAGCCGCCGAGTGAAGACCCCGCCGGCGGGGGTCGACGACACGGACGTGCTCGCCGCGGTCCGACGTGCCTGGGCTCCGGACGTCGCCGCCGTGACCCACCTCCCGGTCGGGTTCGGTGCACACCACTGGCGCGCCGACACGTCCGGCGGACCGCGCCTGTTCGTCACCCTCGACACGTACGGCGCCCGCCACGACGAGGCGTCACTCACCGCCGCGTACGCCGGGGCAGCGGCGCTGGCGGAGGCTGGCCTCGACTTCGTCCACGCCGGCCTCGAGCCGTACGTCGTGCCGCTGGCCGGCGGGGGCCTCAGCGCGACCGCCTGGCTGGACGGCGTACGCCCCGACGCGCTGGACGTGGACGCCACCCGCGCCATGTTGGACCTCCTCCACGCAGCGACGCCGCCCGCGCCCCTCCCCCGCTGGCGCCCCCTCGTGCCGGTGTCCTTCGGCGACGACCTCCGGCTCCGCCTGGGTCGCGCCTGGTCGGAGGGGCCGCACGGCGAGACGGCGCGCGACGCGATCGCGGCGCACGCTCCAGGAGGTCGCGGACTGGACGGCTCGACTACCACCGCCTCGCCGTCGAGGCGGCCCGGCGCACGTGGGTCGCCACCCACGGCGAACCCCTCACCCACAACCAGCTCGCGCACCGCCGACGGGCTGCGTCTCGTCGACTGGGAGTCGCTCAAGCTCGCTCCCGCCGAGCGCGACCTGGCGGGCCTCGGGGTCGGCCACCCGGCGATGCTGCGGATGTTCGACCTGGAGTGGCGGCTCGACGAGGTCAGTCAGTACGCCACCTGGTTCGAGGGCGCCCACGGCGACTCCGACGACGACCGGGAGGCCTTGTCGGGGCTGCTCGACGAGCTCACCCGACCCGATCGCTGAACAGCGGCGAGCGGGCGGCGAAGCGCTCGCCGATCAGGCGCTGCGTCTCGGCGTCGGGGTGCAGCGCGTCCGGCAGGGGCAGCCGCTCGACGTCGGCGTCGCCGTAGAGGTCGCGTCCGTCCAGGTAGGACAGGTGCGGGTCGGAGGCAGCGCGCTCCGCGACGATCCGGCGCGAGCTCGTCGCGGATCCGACCTGAGCGTCAGCCGGGCGCTCGCGCCGAGCAGCCGGGCTCCCCCATGGCCTCGAACAGCAGCCGTCCCTCCCCGAGGGCGTCGAGGTTCAACGCCGTCGGCCCCGGGGTGTCCTCGTGGATCGGGCACAGGATCGGCGAGACCACGAGGAGCGGGGTGCCGGGGTGGCCGTCGCGGACCGTGTCGAGGAAGCCGTGCACCGCCGGGGTGAAGGCCCGGGTGCGCATGAGGTCGGTGTTGACGAGGTTGATGCCGATCTTCACGCTGAGCAGGTCCGCCGGGGTGTCGCGCATCAGTCGCGCGATGCAGGGGTCGAGCACCGCGCTGCCGCCGAGCCCCAGGTTGACCAGCTCCACGCTCGCCGAGCCGAGCCGCGACGGCGGGCCACGTGCCGGTCGGGCCCGTCGGCGCCCGAGCCGTGGCTGATCGAGCTGCCGTGGTGCAGCCACACCGGACGCGGGTCGGCCGGCGGCCGGCTCGACCGGGGCGTCGGTGTGGAGCGCGACGAGCTCGGTCGTCTCGTCGTGCGGCAGCCAGATCTCGATCGTCTTGCGACCCCGCACCGAGACCCTCGAAGCGAACGCGCCCCGGAGGCCCGGCGCGCCAGCGTCCGAGGTGCCGGTGCGTCATGTCGATCGTCAGGACGTCGCCCCCGGGCACCGTGCCTCGGGCGACGTGCCGGCCGTCGACCACGAGGTCGTAGCTGCCGTCGGTCGCGCGGCACCCCGCCGACGTACACCCGCTTGGTCGGCACCGTCTCGAGCTCGACGACCTCGGCCGCGGTGTCGAGGACCAGGCGCACGCCCGACGGCTGCGACTGCGCCATCGCCAGCTGCGGGTCCGGGCTCTGCGCCAGCGCCCAGGCCGGCACGCGATGGACGGCGAGGCCGCGCTCGGTCGGGACGAGCTCCAGCGCCCCTCGGACCAGCGCGGGCGTGATCGGTGTGCGCTCCATGCGGGCGAGGCTAGTAGCCGCCCGGTGCCGAGCAGCGAGCGTCATCGCACGGAGGCCGAGCAGCGAGGCGCCACCGCACGGAGGCTGAGCAGCGAGCGCCAGCGCACGGAGGCTGAGCAGCGAGCGCCAGCGCACGGAGGCTGAGCAGCGAGCGCCAGCGAGCGTCGACGAAGCCCGGTGACCATGGCTGCGGTCCGCACCCGGCTCACGGGGCGAACGCCTGTGGCCTCGCCGAGGGCTCGCCCTGCTCAGCCTCCGGGCGTGATCGGGGCCACACCGCGGACGGGCCGTCCAGCCCCTAGCCTGGACACGAGTCCGTGGACCGCACCAGGCGGCTGCGAGACCGACCACCGAGAGGAGCTCGACGATGAGCACGCCCGAAGAGACCGCCCCCTACGGCTCCGGCCCGGCAGCCGGCGGCGCCGGAGCGTCGGCGCCGGTCAAGAAGATCCGCACCCACCACCTGCGCGAGATGAAGGAGCGCGGCGAGCGGTTCTCGATGCTCACCGCCTACGAGCAGTACGCCGCCGCGACGTTCGACGAGGCCGGCATCGAGGTGCTCCTCGTCGGCGACAGCGCCAGCAACAACGTCTACGGCAACGAGACGTCGCTGCCGGTGACCGTCGACGAGCTGATCCCGCTGACCCGCGCCGTGAGCCGCTCGGTCAGCCGCGCCCTCGTCGTCGGCGACCTGCCCTTCGGCAGCTACCAGGCCTCGGCCGAGCAGGCCTACCTGACCGCGGCCCGCTTCATGAAGGAGGGCGGCGCGCACTGCGTCAAGCTCGAGGGCGGCGTCGAGATGGTGCCGCAGATCGAGAAGCTCACCCGGGGCGGCATCCCGGTGATGGCCCACATCGGCTTCACCCCGCAGTCCGAGCACGCCCTCGGCGGCTACCGCGTGCAGGGCCGCGGCGAGACCGGCGACCGGGTGGTCGAGGACGCGCTGGCCGTGCAGGAGGCCGGCGCCTTCGCGGTCGTGATGGAGATGGTGCCCGGCGACACCGCCGGGCGGATCACCGCCGAGCTCGCCATCCCGACCATCGGCATCGGCGCCGGGCCCGACTGCGACGGTCAGGTCCTCGTCTGGCAGGACGCCTTCGGACTGCGCCAGGGCAGGATGGCCCGCTTCGTCAAGCAGTACGCCGACGTGCACGCGGTGCTGCTGCAGGCTGCCCGCGACTTCGACGCCGACGTGAAGGCCCGCACCTTCCCCGGCCCCGAGCACACGTTCTAGGGGACGCTCGCGCGGCCCGCGTCAGCCCACCGAGACGATCGTCGCCTCGAGGGTGCGTCCCGCGCCGCGGCGAGTAGGTCGACCGTCGTACCGACCTTGGCACCCAGGATCGCCTGACCCAGCGGGCTCGTCGGGGTGACCGCCTCGACGCCGGCCGCCGACCGCCTCCACCGAGCCGACGACGAACGTCTCCGGTCCGTCGCCGAGGTCGAGGCACGACCTCGTCGCCCAGCACGACCACGCCGCGCGATGTGCTCCACCCGGCTCGCCGCGTCGATCTCGAGCTCGAGGGCGGCGATCCGCTCGTCGAGCGAGCCCGAGCCGGATGCTGGCCTCCACGTTGGTGGCGCGGTCGACGATGTCGCCGACGGCCTCCTGTCGCGTCTCGGCGAGGGCGGCGTCCCGCTCGGCGCGCAGGTCGAGGAGTCGGGTGGCGAGGAGGTCGGCGTGGGGAGTGGCAGTGGCGGTCATGGCGGGTCCTTCTGGAGTGGGTCGAGCGGGGCGGTGGGACAGGTCTATCGCCTTGCGGTGATGGGCAAACCACCCCGAGGGGCCCGGATATGCCCTTCTTGGCAACTTCTCAGCCGCTGTCCATCTCCCGGCTACCGTGGCGCCATGTCCTCCCGAGTCCTCACCTCGTTCGCGGCCGCTACCACGCTGGCCACGGCCTGCTCGCTCCTCACCCTCAGCGGGTCCCTCGCCGCGGCCGGTGCGGCGCTCCCGAGCGTCAACGCGCTCGATGCGCCGGCCCGAGCGGCGGTGTCGTCGGTCGACGGCGCGACCCGAGCACGTCGCGTCGCGCCGAGCCTGAAGGTGACCACCAAGGTCAGCGGGCTCGACCACGCGTGGGACGTCAAGCAGATCGACGGACGGCGACTGTTGATCACCGAGCGCGATCCGGCCCAGCTGACCGTCGCGCGGCCCGACGGCAGCACGTACGCCGTCCGCTTCCCGGCCGCGAAGGTCTGGACGTCGGGCGAGACCGGGCTGATGGGTCTCGAGGTCGATCCTGGCTTCGCCAGGACCGGGCGCTTCTACACCTGCTCGGGCTGGATCAAGCGCGGCGGCGGTCACGACATCCGGGTCAATGCCTGGCGCATGAACGAGGCCCGCACGAAGGCACGCCTGGACCGGACGCTGCTGAGTGGACTCCCCACGAGCAGCGGCCGACACGGCGGCTGCCGCCTCCTGCTCGCCGACAACGGGTCCCTCGTCGTCGGCACCGGCGATGCGGCGATCGGCACCAACCCGCAGGACCTGCGCTCCCTCGGCGGCAAGACCCTCCGGCTCGACCCGAGGAACGGCGCACCCTGGAAGGGCAACCCCTTCCCGAAGGCCGCAGACCGCGACAAGCGCTACGTGCTCACCTACGGCCACCGCAACGTCCAGGGACTCGCCCAGCGCAAGGACGGCAGCCTGTGGTCGGCCGAGCACGGCCCCGACGTCGACGACGAGGTCAACAAGCTGGTGCCGGGCGGCAACTACGGCTGGAACCCGGTGCCCGGCTACAACGAGTCCGTCCCGATGACCGACCAGGGTCTGCCGGGCAAGCAGATCGCGGCGCGCTTCTCCACCGGCAGCCCGACCCTGGCCACCTCGGGCTCCACGTTCGTCTACGGCAAGAAGTGGGGCCGCTACAACGGGGCCCTCGCGGTCGCGGCCCTCAAGGCCGAGCGGGTGGTGCTCGTGAAGCTTCGACGCGTCCGGCCGGAACCCCCGCGTCTTCACGCCGGCGGCCCTGAGGGGCTTCGGCCGGCTGCGCACCGTCACCCAGCTCGCCAACGGCAACCTGCTGGTCGCCACCGACGGGACCGAGGGGCAGGGCAAGATCCTGCTGGTGAAGCCACGCTGACCGCTCAGCCCGGACTCAGGCGCTCCAGCCGAGCAGCGCCGCGCCACCGAGCAACGTCACGAACCACAGCGCGATCGCCACGAGGCCCAGCACCACGATCCGCTTCGGCGCCGGGGTCCACCACGAGCAGGCCTTCACGAACATCAGCACCCAGACGAACATCAGCAGCACGACGGCCCACCACGGCGCGACCAGCGCGCTCGCGCCGTACAGGAAGAAGGCAGCGGCCATCAGGATCATGCCGCCGAACGGCCAGAAGGTGATCTCCTGAGGGGGCTTGGCGACTCGTCGGCGCGAGAGCAGGGGGATCAGTCCTCGAGCTCGTCGTCGTTCCACCGTGAGTCGTGGTCCCAGGCCTCGGTGCGTTCGGCCGCGATCTGCAGGGCCCGCGAGGCCTCCGCCTCGGTGTCGTAGGGGCCCAGTCGCTCCTTGTTGGGGCAGCCGTCGTGACCCTCCACGCGGGAATGCTTGATGCAGTACCAGTACTCCGGGGCGTCCGACCATGTGCCCGAAACTACACTCCCGGCGCACCGCCTGACGCCGAGTCGCGTGAGCCCGAGGTGAGGTGGACCACTAGGGTCGGGGGCATGGCGATGTTCCAGGGCTATCCAGGCGCAGGACCCGCGTACGACGAGATGTTCGACGGTGAGACGCTGCGTCCGCCGTACCGCCGACTGCGCGCCTCGCTCGAGACGATGACCACTCCCGACCTGGTCAGCCGGGTCGAGGCACTGCAGGCCAGCTATCTCGACCAGGGCGTGACCTTCGACATCGGCGGTGAGGAGCGCGCCTTCCCGCTCGACATCCTGCCGCGGGTCATCGAGCAGGACACGTGGGCCACCATGGAGGCCGGCGTCCAGCAGCGGGTCAAGACCCTCGAGCTGTTCCTGGCCGACGTCTACGACGCCGGTCGGGTCTTCGACGACGGCGTGATCCCCCGCGGAGTCATCACCACCTCCTCCCACTACCACCGCCAGGCCGCCAACGTCCGTCCGCCCAACGGGGTGCGCGTGCACGTGTCGGGCATCGACCTGATCCGCGACAACGCCGGTGAGTTCCGGGTGCTCGAAGACAACGTGCGGGTGCCGTCCGGGGTCTCCTACGTGATGACCAACCGCCGAGCGATCAGCGCGGCCCTGCCCGAGACGATCGCCGAGCACCGCATCCGCCCGGTCGCCGCCTACCCGCAGCGGCTCCTGGCCGCCCTGCGGGCCGCCGCGCCGGCCGGTGTCGACCGACCCCAACGTCGTCGTGCTGACCCCCGGCGTCTACAACGGCGCGTACTTCGAGCACGCGCTGCTCGCGCGCACGATGGGCGTCGAGCTCGTCGAGGGCCGCGACCTCGAGTGCCGGCGTGGCCGGGTGATGATGCGCACCACCCAGGGCCTGGCCCCGGTGCACGTCATCTACCGCCGCGTCGACGACGAGTTCCTCGACCCGGTCCACTTCCGGGCCGACTCGATGCTCGGCTGCCCCGGCATGATCGACGCCGCCCGGGCCGGCAACGTGACCCTCGCCAACGCGGTCGGCAACGGGGTGGCCGACGACAAGCTCGTCTACACCTACATGCCCGACATCATCCGCTACTACCTCCACGAGGAGCCGATCCTCAAGAACGTCGACACCTGGCGGGTGGGTGACGCCGACGCCCGCGAGGAGGTCCTCGACCGGCTCGACGAGCTGGTCCTCAAGCCGGTCGACGGCTCGGGCGGCAAGGGCATCGTGATCGGCCCCCGTGCCACGAAGGCCGAGCTCGACGAGCTGCGCGCGAAGGTGCTCGAGGACCCCCGGTCCTGGATCGCCCAGCCCGTGGTGCAGCTCTCGACCGTGCCGACCTTCGTCGACGGCGAGCTCGGACCGCGCCACGTCGACCTGCGCCCCTTCGCCGTCAACGACGGCAACCGGGTGTGGGTGCTGCCGGGCGGCCTGACCCGCGTCGCGCTCGCCAAGGGCGAGCTGATCGTCAACTCCTCGCGCGGCGGTGGCTCGAAGGACACCTGGGTGCTCGCCGGCCCGACCAACCCGACCGAGCCGGTCGCCGAGCCGCTGCCGGAGGTGACCGACGTACGCACCGCGGAGCTGCCCGACCGGATGCCCGACGAGCTGCCCGACCTCCTCGACGACCCGATCGAGGAACCGCCCGCGCCACCGGCGACGCCGCCGTCCGCGGGCCATGCGGCCCCCGCCGGCCCCGCGATCAGCTCGATGCAGGAGCAGGCCGAGCAGCAGCAGCAGGCCCGCGCCACGTCGTCCGTGCGCCGCGACGGAAGGGGACGCTCGTGCTGAGCCGGATCGCCGAGTCGATGTTCTGGATCGGGCGCTACGTCGAGCGCGCCGAGGACACCGCCCGGATCCTCGACGTGCAGACGCAGATGCTGCTGGAGGACCAGACGCTCGACTCCGACGAGATCTGTCACGGGCTGCTCTCGATCATGGGCGTCGAGGACGCCCCCGACCACGTCGACCTCGCCTACGTGCTCAACACCCTCGCCTACGACCCGACCTCGCCGGTGTCGGTCGCGGCCGCGATCGGCGCGGCGCGCGAGAGCGCCCGGCGAGCGCGCGAGACGCTCTCGGTGCCGCTGTGGGAGGTCATCAACACCGCCAACCGCGACATCGTCTCGGGCCAGTTCGGTGCCCGTCGCGCCCCAGGGGTCTTCCAGTGGGTGCGCGAGCGGGCGGCGCTGATCAACGGCACCGCCGACGCCACGATGACCCGCGACGAGGGCTGGCAGTTCCTGATGCTCGGACGCTGCATCGAGCGCGCCGACATGACCTCGCGACTCGTCGCCACCGCCTCGATGACCTCGGGCACGTCGGTCCAGTGGGCGAGCACGCTGCGCGCCTGCGGCGCCTACGAGGCGTTCCTGCGCCACTACCGCGGCCAGGAGACCGAGCGGGCGGCGGCGGAGTTCCTGCTGCTCGACCGGCTCTTCCCGCGCTCGGTCGTCTTCTCGCTCAACCGGGCCGAGCTGTGCCTCGACAACCTGGAGTCCTCCGGGCAGCGCGCCGGCTTCCAGAACGACGCCCAGCGTCTGCTCGGCCGCACCCGCGCCGAGCTGGAGTACCGCTCGCTCTCCGACGTCGTCGCCGACCTGCCCAGCGAGATGGAGCGGCTCCAGCGCACCTGCGCGATGGCGACCGAGGCCGTCACCCGGCGCTTCTTCGCCGGCTCCGAGGCCCTCGCCTGGCACGGCATGGGAGGCAACTGATGACCCGGAAGGCTGAGACATGAGCATGCAGCTGCGCGTCGAGCACACGACCACCTACGACTACGACGGCAAGGCCGTCGCGTCCTACAACCAGGCCCGCCTGACCCCGGTCACGACCGTCGACCAGATCGTCGTGCACAGCCGGGTCGAGGTCAGCCCCAAGCCCTGGACCTTCGAGTACCGCGACTACTTCGGCACCATCGTGACCGCGTTCGAGGTCGTCGACCCGCACGAGGCGATGACCGTCAGCGCCACCTCGACGGTGCAGACCAACCGACCGCCGGCGCCCGCACCGTCGCTGTCGTGGGAGGCACTGGCCGAGCGCGAGGTCGCCGACCGGTGGACCGAGTTCCTCAGCATGCCGGCGATCGTGGCTCCCCCGGCCGACTTCGAGCAGCGGGCCAAGCAGGTCGCCGCCGACCACGAGCTGCCCGGGGACGCCGCCCGTGACCTGTGCGCCCTGGTGCACGACGAGGTCGAGTTCGTCCCCGGGATCACCCGGGTCGGCGGCCTCGCCGCCACCGCCTGGCAGCAGCGCGCCGGCGTGTGTCAGGACATGGTGCACCTGGTCCTCGGCGGGTTGCGCTCGATCGGGATCCCGGCACGCTACGTCTCCGGCTACTTCCACCCCGACGCCGAACCCGTGGTCGGCGAGACGGTGCACAGCTTCGCCCACGCGTGGGTCGAGTGGTGGGACGACGGCTGGCACGGCTTCGACCCGTGCAACGACGAGGAGCCCGGTGACCGCTACGTCAGCGTGGCCTTCGGCCGCGACTACCTCGACGTGAAGCCGATCAGCGGCATCTACTCCGGCGTCGGCACGTCCCGGCTCGACGCCGACGTGGCCATCACGCGTCTCGCCTGAGCCACCGGTGGGTGGTTCACACGCGCATCGCGACGACGCGGCGCCCGTCGAGGTCCAGAGTCGGCCCCGTGCCGTGCTGCTCGCAGTCCTCGGTGCCTTCGCGGTCCTGACGGTTGCCGGGCTGGTCGTGCTGTGGCCGAACGGCGCGGACGTCGACGAGCTGTCGGAGTCGGTCACGTTCGCCGCACCAGGGGTGACGTTCCCGCGCGCCGACGTCATCGACGTACAGCCGGCGTGCGAGCGCCTGGAGGACGACGACGGCTGCGGGCGGATCACGGTCCGCGTGAGCGAGGGCGTCGGTGTCGACAGCGAGCTCGAGGTCGGCGTGCCGCCCGACGTGCTGGAGGCCGGCCTCTCCCCCGGCGACACCGTCAAGCTGATCCGCATCCCGGCCCAGGACCAGCAGGATCCGAGCTTCAACTACTTCGGCACCGTGCGCTCCGCGCCCGTCGGGCTGATGCTGGGCGTGTTCGTCGTGGTCGTGCTGGTCGTCGCGCGCTGGCGCGGCCTCTTCGCTCTCGTCGGCCTCGCCTTCGCCGGGTCCGTGCTGGTCACCTTCATGCTGCCCGCCCTGCTGGCCGGCGAGAACGCGCCGCTGGTGGGCATCGTCGGCTCGGCCGCGATCATGTACGTCGTCCTCTACACGACCCACGGCTTCTCCCTGCGCACCAGTGCTGCCCTGGCCGGAACCCTGGTCGGCATCCTGATGACCGCCGGCATCGGGTACGCCGCCGTACGCAGCTCACGGCTCACGGGCGTGACCGACGACGGTGACCGGATCCTCAGCACCCTGGGCGGCGACCTGTCCTTCCAGGGCCTGCTCACCTGCGCGATCATCGTCGCCGGGCTCGGGGTGCTCAACGACGTCACGATCACCCAGGCCTCGGCGGTCTGGGAGCTGCGGGGTGCGGCACCCACGTTGTCGCGGCGTCGGGTCTTCGTCAGCGGGATGCGGATCGGACGCGACCACATCGCCTCGACGATCTACACGATCGTCTTCGCCTACGCCGGCACCGCGCTGACGGTCCTGCTGCTGCTCTCGCTCTACGAGCGACCGGTCCTCGACCTGCTCGCCACCGAGGAGATCGGCCAGGAGGTGGTGCGCACCCTGGCCACCAGCATCGGGCTGGTGCTCGCCGTGCCGCTGACGACGTTGATCGCCGTCGCGACCCTGCCGCCGGCGGCGAGTGAAACGGCCACGACCGACCAGCACCAGAACCGCTATCCTTCACGAGCGGATGGGCTGGCCGGGCGACCGCGTGGACGACGGGCAACCGCCGTCCCCGAGGAAGGTCCGGGCTCCACAGAGCAGGGCGGTGGGTAACACCCACCCGGGGTGACCCGCGGGACAGTGCCACAGAGAACAGACCGCCGCTCCGGTCTCACGACAGGAGCGGTAAGGGTGAAACGGTGGAGTAAGAGACCACCAGCGCGCCGGGCGACCGGCGTGGCTCGGCAAACCCCGCCCGGAGCAAGATCAAACAGTGCATGCTCGAGGGCTGCTCGCCCGAGTGCACGGGTAGATCGCTGGAGGCCGCCGGCAACGGCGGTCCTAGATGGATGGTCGCCCTCGACAGAACCCGGCCTACAGGCCAGCCCGTCCGCACCGGGACCGCGTCCGGTGGCTCCGTGCCGGCACCCGCTCATCCGTGCCCATCGGTGCCGAACACGGCGTGGAGGATCAGTCCAGCCAGCCAGGTCGTGTAGTCGACATCGCCCCAACCGCGGTCGAGCAGGAGCCATCGCATCTGCGGTGAGTTGAGAGCCCACAGAGAATCGGTGGCCGTCTCGACGGTGATGTCGGCTCGGAGCCACCCGGCCTGCTGCCAGTGCCGGACGTAGAAGCCACTGCCGACATGACGTTCCCGGTCGATCGTCCGGGCGAACTCGGACAACGCCGTGTCGGTGTCGCGAGCGCCGAGGACCACACGCAGCAGCGGGTCGGTCCGACTCGCGATGAGCCCCGCGAGCTCGGCATAGGCGGTCGCGGCGGCGGCCGGGCTCGCCGCGCCACGCACGGCGGAGACCTCGGGCCGGTCAGCCAGGGAGAGGGCGTCGTCGTCGCCGGCGAGCGAGACGTCGTAGACGGACTTGAGGAGCGCCGCCTTGCCCCCGAATGTCTTGTAGATCGTCTCCTGCGAGACCCCCGCCGCGTCGGCTACCCCCCGGATCGTCGTGCCACCGAAACCTCGGTTCAGGAACGACGTCGTCGCCGCCTCGATGACGCGTGCTCGGGTCGCCCGAGCGGCCTCTCGGCGCTGTCGGTTGTCGTAGCTCACGAGACGGCTCCCTGGTGGACTTGCGGGCCAATTGATTACAGTCTACTGTAATTTCAATCCAGTCTCCTGTAGTGAAAGAAGCACCATGACCGATCCCTCGCTTCCCGACGACCTCGCCACCGCGGCCGAGACCACGCTCCGTGCCACCATCGGGGGCACGCTCGCCGACCTCGCCGGATGCGTCCACCCGGACGCCACGAACCGTGAGTCGCTTGCTGAGCCGCCGGCGGCGCGTGGCCACGGACCCCAGGCGTTCCACGCGACCGGTGAGTGGTTGCGTGAGGCGTTCTCCGACCTGGTGTGGACGACCGAGCAGAGCATCGCCGAGGGTGACACGGTGGTGACCTACGGGACGCTGTCGGGACGGCACACCGGCAACTTCGTCGTCTGGACGCCGGACGAGGCTGTGGAGCGAGTGTTCGTCCCCACCGGGCTGACCTACAGCGTGCGTCAAGCCCACTTCCAACGCTTTCGAGACGGCCTTGTGGTTGAGCACTGGGCGGTTCGCGACGACCAGGGCATGGCGATGCAGGCAGGCTGGATCCCGCCGACGCCCGGGTTCCTCCTCCGTTGCGCTCGTGCCACCCGGAAGGCTCGTCGCGCCGCCGACCCGAGAAGAGCCGACCGTGCGCGGACCGACCCGTCCCACCTCACGCCTCGCGCAGGCGCGGGCGTGCCCTAGCCTCGGCCCATGACGCCGAGGGCAGCATCCTGACCGACCCGACCCCGTGGCTGTTGACGCAGCCCGAGCGGGGCAACCCGTTCACACGGCTCGACGACCGGCACCCGGGCGACCGCGCGTGGAGCGGTGGCAACCGGGTGCGGGCGCTGGTGCACGGGGCGGCGTACTTCGCCGAGCTCCACGAACGGCTCGAGGCCACCGTCGCGGGCGACCTGGTGTTCTTCACCGACTGGCAGGGCGACGGCGACGAGCGACTCACCGGGGAGCCCGGCACCGAGGTCGCCGAGGTGCTCGCCCGCGCCGACGAGCGTGGAGTCGACGTACGCGGGCTCGTGTGGCGCTCGCACGCCTCCGGGCTCGGCTTCTCGGCCGACACCAACCGCCGTCTGGGCAAGGACCTCCAGGACCGCGGTGCCGAGGCGCTGCTCGACATGCGGGTGCGTCTGAGCGGCTCGCACCACCAGAAGATGGTGGTGATCCGTCACCGCGACGACCCCTCCCGCGACATCGCCTACGTCGGCGGCATCGACCTGTGCCACTCCCGTCGCGACGACGCCACCCACGACGGCGACCCGCAGGCGCTGACGACGATGGCGCCGGAGTACGGCGACACCCCGGCGTGGCACGACATCATGGCCGCCATCACCGGACCGGCCGTGCACGACGTCGAGACGGTCTTCCGCGAGCGGTGGGAGGACCCGACCCCGCTCAACCGCAACCCCTTCCGCTGGCTCCAGGACCGTCTGCTCGGCATGGACCTCTCGCCGGACCCTCTGCCCGAGCAGGCCGCGCCTCCGCCGGAGGTCCCCGACGGCACCCACGCCGTCCAGCTGCTGCGCACCTATCCCGACCTGCTCTTCGGCCGCGACTACCCCTTCGCCGTCGGCGGCGAGCGCAGCGTCGCGCGGGGCTACACCAAGGCCCTGTCCCGTGCGCGGCGGATGGTCTACGTCGAGGACCAGTACCTGTGGGGCACCCACGTCGGCGACACGTTCTGCGCGGCGCTCGAGGAGCACCCCGACCTCCGTGTGGTCGTGGTGCTGCCCCAGCACACCGACGTCGACCGGCCTCCTGGGCCGGGTGCCGCAGCAGCTCGGCTCGCCGCCGCGCGATGGCCGACCTGCTCGCGGCCGCGCCCGACCGGGTGGCGATCTACGGGCTCGAGAACCACGCCGGGTGGCCGGTCTACGTCCACGCCAAGACCTGCCTCATCGACGACGTCTGGGCGACCGTCGGTTCCGACAACTTCAACCGACGCTCGTGGACCCACGACTCCGAGCTCTCCTGCGCCGTCGTCGACACCGCCGACGGTCCGTCGTACGCCCAGCGGCTGCGCCTCGAGCTGGCCGCCGAGCACCTCGACCGGGACATCGCCGACCCGGACGCCCTCGACGACTGCCTCGACCCCCACGGGATGTACGACGCCTACGCCGCCTGCGCGGCCGACCTCGACGCCTGGCACGCCGGCGGTCGGCAGGGCCCGCGACCGCCCGGACGGCTCCGGCGGATGGCGCCGCCCGACCTGTCCCGCTTCACCCGGACCTGGGCCGCGCTGCCCTACCTCGCCCTGCACGACCCCGACGGGCGGCCGCCACGGCTGCGCCGCACCGACGCGTTCTGACCGCGCCTCACGACTCGTGCGGCGACTCCGACACGACGAGGTCGAGCCACCCCGCCAGCTCCGAGATCCTGTCCTCGACGGTGGAGCGCAGGTCCTCACCGAAGGGCTCGTCCTCGTGGACGGCGTGCAGGAGCAGCATCCCCGCGTCGTGGTCGGCGGTCAGGTCGACCTTCCCCACCAGCCGGTGGCCGTGCAGGACCGGTAGGGCGTAGTAGCCCCAGCGGCGCTTCGCCCTCGGCTTGTACATCTCCAGCGTGTAGTCGAAGCCCAGCAGGTCCGTCATCCGCTTGCGGTCGTGCAGCGAGCACGTCGAAGGGGGCCAGCAGCTCGATGCGGTCCGGGGCCGGTCCCTCCAGTGACTCCAGAGCGGCGCGGGTCGACGCGCCACTTCCCCGTACGCCGTCGACGACCGCCGGCTCACCGGCCACGCCACCGCCGACCGGCTCCCCCTGCTGGTAGACCGCACCGGCCCGCGCCAGGCCGAAGGCGCGCAGCCGCCGGCGGTCCAGCTCGGCCTCCGCCTCGGCGAGCGGCGGGACGGGCTCGTCGGGGTAGACGCGCTCGGCGAGGTCGTAGACACGCTCGCGGTCCTCCCGACCCGCCACCGCCACCTCGCCGCGCTGCACCATCTGGGCGACGAGCATCCGGGTGCTCTTCCCGTCGTTCCACCCCGACGACCGCCACGGGCGCACGCACGTGTCGGGCAGTGCCCCGACCGGGAGCGGTCCCTCCTGGCGCAGCACGCTCGAGCACGTCGCGGCGACACTCCTCGTTGGCCTCCACGAAGTCGCTCAGCTGGTGGTGCCAGTCCTTCCACGCCCCCGGCGTCGGCCAGGCCGCCATCTCCGCCCGGAACAGCGCGGCGTCCTCGACGCAGCGCAGCGCACCGGCGATCTCGATCACCTCCTGCGAGGCGACCGCGTCGCCGAGGTCGCCGGGGCGGTGATCGTCGCCGAGCCGGCTCAGCAGGACGAGCTCGGCGGCCGGCGCGACCGCGCGGGTCTGGTCGAGGGGCAGCATCGTGAGCCGCCGTGCGGCGTCGGACAGGTCGTCCGGCCGGTCGTCGGCGAGCAGAGCAGCCTGGACGGCGATCCGTCGCGCCTGGTCCTGGGTCAGCTGGTGCGGCGCCTCCGTCGCTCATGGCCCGACGATCTCACGCCGCTGCGTCGGTCCGGCAGGGCAAGATGGTCCGCGTGCTGCGCGACCTGACCCCGCTCCCCTACCACCGTGCGGTGGCGCAGATCCTCGAGCAGGAGAACCCACGGTCGTTCGCCTCCCTGCTGCCTCGACCCTCGTCCGCGCCCGACGACGACCTGCTGCGCCACACCTACCGCCTCGAGCCGACCTCCCACCCGCGCCCCCACGAGGCCCTCACCCGCGCGGCGAGCGGGCTGGGCATCGACGTACCGGTCCAGGCTGCACGCCGACGAGCACCCGCACGGCCCCAACGCCGAGCTCGTCTTCGCCCCCGGCCGCGCCCTCCTCGTCATCAGCGGGTCGCTGATCGACCTCCTCGACGACGACGAGCTGACCGCGGTGATGGGGCACGAGCTCGCCCACCACGTGCTGTGGACCACCGAGTCCGGCCGCTACCTCGCCGCGACCCGCCTCCTCGACGCCGCCGAGCACGACGGCCGGACGCCGAGTGAATACCTCGAGACCGCCCGTCGGCTGCGCCTGGCCACCGAGCTGTACGCCGACCGCGGCGCCCTGGTCGCCTCCGGGCTCCTGGACGCCACCATCAGCGGACTGCTGAAGGTCTCCACCGGCCTGCGTGAGGTCGACCCCGAGGCCTACCTCCGGCAAGCCGCCGAGATCCGCTTCGCGGAGGCCGCCAGCACCGGACGCACCCACCCGGAGACCGTGCTGCGCGCCTGGGCCCTCCACCGCTGGGTCACCGGCGAGTCGCTGGACGCCATCGAGGTCGAGGTCGCCGCCGCCGTCGGCGCTCGGTGCGACCTGTCCACCCTCGACCTCGTCGGTCAGGACGAGCTGGCCGGCCTGACCCACGAGCTGGTGCGCCAGGCCGCCTTCCTCGAGCAGCTGCGCACGCCGGCCGCCCTCGCGCTCGTCGAGCAGTACGACGTCACCCCGCCGCCGGCGGCCTCGCCGCTGTCCGAGGTCCGCCGCGAGAGCCTCTCCGGGCTCCCCCAGGAGACCCGGCGCTACCTCTGCGCGGTGCTGGCCGACCTGGCCACCGCCACCGACGACGACCTGTCGGGGTGCCTGGCCGCCGTCCTGGCCCTCGCGCGTCGCAAGGACCTGGCCGACGACCTGATGGACTTCCTCACCAGCGAGCTCGAGCTGGCCGAGCGCAACCGCACCCGGATCGGCCGCGACGCCGACCTGCTCGCCGGGGCGGGAGCCTGATGCGGGCTGCTGTCCGGGCGCTCGTGCAGGACTCCTGCCGACGGGGAGGCCTGCCCGTCGACGACGTGATCGCGCTCGTCGTACCCCTGCTGCGGGAGGTGGCCGCGCTGCACGACCGCGGCCTGGTGGCGCCGCTGCGCGGGCTCGCGGCGCTCGAGGTGACCGACCACCGGCTCGTCCTCGACGACGACCACGCCCCCGGCGCACCGCGGCTGCGCCCGCGGGCCGTGGCCGACATCGAGCGCGAGCTCGGCTCGGCGGCGCTCGACGTCACGCCGGGGCGCCGACCGGCGTCGTGACCTGGGCTCGGGGGTCACGACCGCCGAGGAGCACCTCGACGTCTCGGCGACCGGGCGGCCGACGGCGAGGATCCTCGCCGGCTGGCAACGCTGGGAGCACCTGGTCGACCACCACGACGAGCTGACCGACATCGGGAGCCTCGGTGAGCTGGTGGTGGCGCTGCTGACCGGGCTCGACCTCGCCGACGAGGGTGATGCCGTCGACCTCGCCACCCACCGCCGCAACCTGTTCGCGCTCGCTCCCGGGCTCGACCCGGTGGTCGCCGCGATCCTCACCTCGATGGTCGAGACCGACCGACGGCGTCGCCTCGCCGACCTCCCGGACGCGATCACCCGCCTGCTCTCCTACCGCGACCAGCCCGAGGACTTCGATCTCGACCGGGTCCTGACGCGCGGCAGTCGCGACCGGCGCGAAAGCCGTGCTCTCCCACCTGCGCGAGCGACTCTTCGACCTCAGCCGACGCAACCCGCTGCTGCACTTCCGGCCCTCGGGCCGCACCCTCGACCTGACCCAGGCCTCGGTGCCCCTGGTCCTCGACGTGCGCTCGATCCGCCCCGAGTCGCTCTTCACCTGGGGCGGCCCGACCTCGCGCAAGCTGCGCGGCGGCGCGAGCATCGACCTCGGTCACGTCATCCGCTGGGAGGACGCGCCGTACGCCGAGTCGACGCTCGACTCGATCGCCGCGACCGCCCGCCGCGACCGGGCGGAGTTCGGCCAGGACCAGCTGCGCCTGGTGGTGGCCTTCCTGCGCTGGCACGACGTCCACGACGACCCCGCCGCCACGATCACCTCACCCCTGGTGCTGGCCCGCGCCGACGTCAGCAAGCGTCGCGGCGTCCGCCTCTCCCACCGCCTGCGCCTGCGTGAGGCCTCCGAGGCCGAGGTCAACCCGGTGCTGCGCCACCAGCTCCGCGAGCTCTACGGCTTCGTGCTGCCCGAGACGGTCGACCTCACCGACGCCAGGTCGCTGGAGGCCCTGCGTGACGACATCGAGCGCCAGGGGCGGGCCACCCAGCAGGGACTGTCCGTCGCCCTGGTCGAGCGGCCCCGGGTCGAGCTGATCCGCAGCAGCGCCGAGACCGCGCTGACCGCCTACCGCCGCCGACGCCGGGGCACCCGGCCGGTGATCGGTCGCCGCCACTACGCCTACAGCTACACCCGCCCCGACTGGGCGCCGCTGGGCGTGCAGATCCACGCCGACCGGGTGCGTCGTCAGCCGCTGCCCATCTCGGTCGAGCTGGGCGACGCACCGTCGCTGCGGACCCAGGTCGTCGAGCAGGAGCTCTACTCCCTCGACACCGCGGGCGCAGCAGGCTCGGAGGCCGGCAACCCGTTCGCCTGGGAGGTCGACCTGTGCTCGGTCACGCTGGCCAACTTCAGCTACCGCACCCTGAGCCTGGTGCGCGACTACGACGCCCTGCTGGCCGAGCCGGCGCCGCACCCCGCCTTCGACGAGCTGTTCTCCGCGGAGCCGCGCGAGGCGCCCGCGACCGGCACGCCGTACGACGTCGAGGACCGCTACCTCGTGCTGCCGGCCGACGACTCCCAGATGGCCGCCATCGCCCAGGCGCGCGCCGCGGACAACTTCGTCATCCAGGGCCCGCCCGGCACCGGCAAGTCGCAGACGATCACCAACCTCATCGCCGACTACCTCGCCCAGGGCAAGCGCGTGCTCTTCGTCTGTGCCAAGCGGGCGGCCCTCGACGTCGTCCACGCCCGGTTGCGCGCGTGCGGTCTCGACGAGGTCAGCACGCTGGTCCACGACAGCCAGCAGGACAAGAAGACCTTCGTCCACAGCCTGCGCGACACCTACGAGACGTGGTCGGCCGCGGCGGGCGACGGTGAGGACCTCGTCGACCTCGAGGCCCGCCGGGCGCGGGTGGTCGCCGACCTCCGGGCCGTCCACGACGAGCTCGGCTCCCTCGACGACGCGCTGGCCGCGGGTGACCCGCCGGCGGTGGAGGTCCTCGACCGGCTCGTCGCGCTCGCGCCCAGCCGGTGGGGCGACGAGCTGAGCACCCAGCAGGCGCTGCTGCTGCCCGACCCGGCCGCCTGGGACGCCGCACGGGCGGCCGGTCGGCCGGCTCGCCGAGGCGCTCCGGGCGCCGCTGGCCGCGACCCCGATCGCACTGCTCGACCTCGACGTCCTCGACCGACCACTCCCCGTCCCGGCCGTGGCAGCCGCCTCCGCCCCCGTGGCCGACCTGCTGGAGCGGGTCGCCGCGGCGCTGGACCGTTCCGCACCAGCGACCGTCGCGTCACCGACCCTCGGCGAGAGCCGTGCCGTCGCCGAGCTGTACGCCGTGCTGGACCCGTTGGCGCGTCGCGGCCGGCTCGGAGCCCTCGCGGGACGGTCCGCGGCCGCCGCCGGGCTGGAGGACGCCGCGCGCACCCAGCGCCACCTGGTCGAGACCGCCGCGGCCGCCGACGACGCCGCCGACGTCTGGGCGCAGCGGCCGACCTCCGACGAGGCTCGCCAGGCCCTCGAGGTCGCACGGGCCAAGGAACAGGCGCCCCTGCGCTGGTTCAACGGACAGTGGCGTCGAGTACGACGCCTGGTCGAGGACGGCCTCGCCCCACCCGCGGGGGGTCGGCCGGCGCTCGGCGCCACGGCTGCGCTCGGGCTGGTGGTCGCGGCCGACGACGCGCAGCGGGCCGTCGAGGCGAGTCGCGCCGACGCGGCGTCCACCTGGGGCCACGCCGACCTGAGCACCCTGTCGCGCCACCTCGAAGAGACCCGGCGGCTCACCGGTCGCCTCGCCCGGTGGCGCGACGTGCTGGCTGCTCCCGACGACGCACCCCGTGCCGCCCTCGACCAGCTCGCCGCCGACCTTGCAGCCCTCGCGGCCGCGGCCGACGGGGTGGTGCTGCTCGACGACCACGACCCGACCGAGGTGAGCGAGCTGGCCCGCCGGGTGCGTGAGCTCGCGGACCCGCGCACCGGCGACCTGCTGCGTGTCGTCGCTCCGCGGCTGCTCGACCTGCGTCCGCACCCGCACGTCCTGGCGGCGCTGCGTCACCTCGAGGCGACCCCCGCGCAGATCGAGTACGCCGTCCTGGCCGGCGACGCCGCGACGGCCCGCGCCCTGCGCCCGGCGCTGGCGCGCGTCGACGGCGTACGACTCGCCGACCTCCTGCAGCGGGTCGCCGACCTCGAGCCCGAGCTGCACCGGATCAACGCCCAGGTCGTCCTCGCCCGCCTGCGCGACCGGTTCCGGGCGCGGACGGCCCCGGGCGTCCGCGGACAGTCCTGGGGCGAGGGGCTGCGGGTGCTCGAGCACGAGTTCGGCAAGGTCCGCGCCTACAAGTCCATCCGCCAGCTCGCCGACGCCGAGCCGGGCGAGGTCACCGCCCTCCTGCGACCGGTCTGGCTGATGAGTCCGGCGTCGCTGTCCGACACGCTGCCGCTCCCCGGCCCCGGTGGCTCGGGTGGGACCGCCTTCGACGTCGTGATCTACGACGAGGCGAGCCAGGTGCCGGTCGAGGAGGCCGTGCCCGCCCTGCACCGTGCCCGCCAGGTCATCGTGGTCGGTGACCGCATGCAGCTGCCGCCGACGCGCTACTTCACGACCGCTGCTCCCGCCGACGGCACGATCGCCGAGCAGGACGGGGACGACGAGGAGGGGACCCGCCTCGGCGTGGTGCTGGACGCGGACAGCTTCCTCGCGGTCAGCTCGACCCGGCTGCCGTCCTCGATGCTCCTGTGGCACTACCGCAGCCGTTACGAGGCTCTCATCCAGTTCTCCAACTCCGTCTTCTACGACGGCCGCCTGGCCACGGTCCCCGACCGGACCCCTGCCCTGCGCGACCGACCGTCCCTGGTGGTGCACGGCGAGGAGCCCGACGCCGACGTCGTCGCGGCGCCTGACCGACGACCTGCTGACCAGGAGCATCAGCCTGATCACGGTCAGCGACGGTGTCTACGACCGACGGACCAACGTCGCCGAGGCCGCGTGGACCGCGGCCGTCGTCCGCGACCTCGTGCTGCGACGCACCGGTCTCACGATCGGCGTGGTGGCGTTCTCGGAGGCCCAGCAGAGCGAGATCGAGCGCGCTCTCGAACGCCTCACCGAGACCGATCGCGAGTTCGCCCGCGCCTACGACGACGAGGTGAGCCGCGAGGAGGACGGCCAGGGTGTGGGGCTGTTCGTCAAGAACCTGGAGAACGTCCAGGGCGACGAGCGCGACCTGATGCTGATGAGCGTCTGCTACGCACCGGCGCCGGACGGCCGGATGCGGATGAACTTCGGACCGATCAACAACGCCGGCGGCGAGAAGCGACTGAACGTCATCTTCAGCCGCGCGAAACGCCACATGGTGCTGACCTCGAGCATCGAGCCGTCTGCCATCACCAACGTCTACAACCAGGGCGCGCGGACCCTGCGCGACTTCCTCGAGTACGCCGGCGCGGTCTCCCGTGGCGACGACGCCGGCGCGACGCGGACCCTGGCGTCCTGGCGCACCGAGCGGCGCAGCCCGGCCGACACCACCGTGCCCGCGGTCGTCCAGCAGGTCGCCACGGCCCTGGAGCGTCGCGGCATCGAGACCGAGTGCGCGCTCGGCGGCTCCGACTTCCGCATCGACGTGGCCCTACGGCTGCCGGGCGCCGAGCGCTGGAGCGTGGCGGTCCTGGTCGACCACCCGACGAGGACCCGCTCCGGGTCCACCGAGCAGCGGCGCGTCGTGCAGCCCGGTGTCCTGTCCGGTGCGGGCTGGGTCGTGGCTCACGTCACCGGCACCGAGTGGCTCGAGCATCCTGACGCGGTCATCGAGCGACTGCACGCCCTGGTGACGCACGCCGCGGCGCCCGCCGCGACACCCGCCGACTGACGCCACCCGGCGGGCGAGGACCGCGCTGCATCGCCCCCACGGGTGGTGACCGACGACAGGTGCAGCGGCAGAGTGGAAACTTCGATCTTCGAAGCTCTTGGAGTGCCGCTGCATGTCGACCCCCCACCCTGTCCGCTTGGCCGACCGCTACGACCTCGAGGACGTCATCGGTCGAGGTGGCGCCGCTGACGTCTACCGCGCGCGCGACACGAGGCTCGACCGCGACGTGGCCGTCAAGGTGCTGCGCGACCGCGGCGCGGTCGACGTACGCCGGTTCGCCGACGAGGCCAGGCTGCTGACCGGCCTCGACCACCCCGGCATCGTCAAGCTGCTCGACGCCGGCGTCGAGGACGAGCAGCCGTGGATCGTGCTCGAGCTCGTGGAGGGCGGGACCCTGCGCACGCTCATGGACGAGGGCCCGCTCGACGCGACGGCTGCTGGGCGGGTCGGGCGCGAGGTGGCCTCGGCACTGGCCCATGCCCACGCCGCCGGGATCGTGCACCGCGACGTCAAGCCCGGCAACATCCTCATCGGCAGCGACGGCTCCGCCAAGCTGACGGACTTCGGCATCGCGCGGCTCGACGACGCCACCTCGGGCCTCACCCTGACCGGTCACACCGTCGGAACCGCCGCCTACCTGTCCCCCGAACAGGTGCGCGGCGAACCGGTGACGGGTGCCGGCGACGTCTACGCCCTCGGCCTGGTGCTTCTCGAGGCGCTGACGTCGGTGCGGGCCTACCCGGGACCCCCGTTGGAGGCGGCGCTCGCGAGGCTCAACCTGGCTCCGCTCATCCCGACCTCGCTCCCACCGGGCTGGCCCGGTCTGGTCGCCGCCATGACGAACAACGAGGTCGGACGCCGGCCGACGGCTGCCGCCGTGGCGACCCGACTGGGCTCCGCCACACCGGTGGCCGCCGAGGCCGACCCGACCACGGTTGCCGTAGGAGTGGCGCCCGCGAGCCGGACGCCTCGTCGTCTGCCCCGGCGACTGCTGCTCGCCGCCGCAGCACTGGTGCTCGCCGCGACCTCACTGTCCTTCGTGCGTGGACTGGGTGGCGAGGCGCCCGCCGTCGCCGACTCGACCCGGCCGCCGACGACACGCACGGCGACGCCGACGCCCACGCCGGTGACGGAGCAGGCAGCGCCGGCGGCGGTGGTGGACACCGGCGACTGCCCGCCCCGTCGCTCGGGACCGCTCGCGCGACACCCGCCCGCGCACGGCCACGTCCACCACGAAGGCGAAGTCGCGGAAGAAGACGACGGGCGCGAAGAAGCCTGCCGCCGACAAACCTGGGAAGAAGAAGCCGGGCAAGAACAAGCACGGCAAGAAACACCCGAAGCATGGCCCGAAGGCCAAGAAGCCGAAGAAGCACTCGAAGCCTCCGAAGCACGGCGGTGCCGGCCCCCAGGGCCACAAGCCCGGGAAACCCGAGAAGCCCGGGAAACCCGAGAAGCCCGGGAAGTCGAAGAAGTAGACGCCCGCGTCGTGGCACCATGACGGCGTGATGCAGTGGTCGATGTGCGCGCACGGCCACGCCCACTGGGGGCGGCTGGGTGCCGCCGGACTCCTGCTGGCGCGCGACGGACGCGCCCTGGTGCAGCTGAGGGCCGGGTGGGTGCACCGTGGTGGCACGTGGGCCCTGCCCGGTGGTGCGCGCGAGCGCGGGGAGTCGTCGACCGAGGCGGCGTTGCGCGAGGCCGAGGAGGAGATCGGGCTCGAGGCGTCGTACGTCGAGGTGCACGGCTCGCGGCCGGCCGACTGCGGCGGCTGGGTCTACGAGACGGTGCTCGCCACCCTCGACGGCGCCCGGGGTGAGCCGACGTTGAGCGACCGCTCCGAGAGCGCCGGGCACCGGTGGGTGCCGGCCGACGAGGTCGAGGAGCTGCCGCTGCACCCTGCCTTCCGACGAGCATGGACCGACCCCGACCGGGTGCTGCACGACTTCGTCCTGGGAACCGGCGGTCCACCGACGTAGGATCGACCCATGATTGGTTTCCTCGTCGCCGGCTTGATCATCGGTGCCCTCGCTCGTCTCTTCAAGTCCGGCAAGCAGGACCTCACCCTGCTCCAGACCCTCGGACTGGGACTCGTCGGCTCCCTCATCGGCGGCACCGTCGCCTGGCTCATCGGCAGCGGCTCCATCTGGGAGCTCAACATCCTCGGCTTCGTGCTCTCCGTCGTGGCGGCCGTCGTGCTGATCGGTGTCGGCGACCGCACGAAGGCGTCGGTCTCCTAGTTCCCGGGCGCTGGGTCGGATGCCAGGCTGAAGCGCACGTGGCGCTTCTGCACGTCGGCCACGTCGAGCCGCACCTGGACGTCCTGCCCCAGCGGTAGGTCTCCCTCACCCGTGACCGGGGCCTCGACGCCGATCGAGCGCACCATCGCGGTCCCGCGCTCGGGTGACTTCTCGTCCACCGAGACGATGACGGCGTCGAAGACCTCGCCGACGCGCTCTGCCAGCAGCCCGGCCTCGACGAGGTCCACGACCGCCCGCTCGTAGGAGCGTGCCCGCTGGCTCGAGCGCTGCATCGTCGAGGGCAGGTCGGGCAGCGCCGTCAGCACCCAGGCGGGCACGGGCTGCTCGGCGCACAGCGCGACGCAGACCTCGCCGGCGTACCGATCGGCCAGGCGACGCAGGGGCGCTGTGACGTGGGCGTACTCCGAGGCCAGCGCCGAGTGCTCGGGCTCCGCGGGCACCTCACCGTCGAAGGCGACGTAGCCACTGCCACGCAGCAGGCGGGCACTGGCCAGGATCACCGCAGCGTGGTCGGCGCGGGAGGCGTCGAGCGTGCGGATGAAGTCGGGGTAGAGCATCTCCGCCGGCCAGTCGACGCCGAGCGCCCGTGCCGTGCGGTGCAGCCGCTGCACGTCGCGCGGGTCAGGCTCGGGCAGGGTGCGCAGCAGTCCCACACGGGCGTAGACCATCAGGGTGGCGGCTCCGAAGCCGGTCAGCAGCGAGATCTGGGCGTTCCACTCCTCGATGGGCAGCAGGCTTCGGTACTCCAGGCGCCAGTGGCCGTCGGCGATGTCGATCTCCTGGTCGGGCAGCGGCAGGGAGACTCCACCGCGGGCGGCGTCGCGCACGATCCGCTTCTCGCCGATCTCCTTGACCAGCAGCAGGGTCTCGGAGGCGGTGCCGTCGTCGAGCATCGCCTGGGCACCCTCGTAGGAGAGCTTCGCCCGCGACCGCACCAGCGCCCGCTCGACGTGCACGTCGGTCCCCTCGCCCTGGGCGTCGACCCGGATCGTCCACAGCAGGGCCGGCCGGACCTCGTCGGGCAGCAGCGACCCGGCGTCCTCGGAGATCGCCGGCGGGTGCAGCGGGACCTTCGAGTCGGCGCCGTACAGGGTCTCGCCGCGCTCGTGCGCCTCGAGGTCGATCGGGTCGCCCGGGGTGATGAACGCGGCGAGGTCGGCGATCGCGTAGTGCACGACGTAGCCGTCGGTGACCTGGCCGTCGGGTCCTACGTCGCGCTGCACGTGCACCGCCTGGTCGAGGTCCTGAGCCGACTCGGGGTCGATCGTGACGAACTCCAGCTCGGTGCGGTCGAGCTCCGGCAGCCGCGGCGACGCGGCGGCGCGAGCGGCCGCCTCCTGCACCTCGGGGGGGAAGTCGGGCGTCACCTCCAGCTCGCCCTGGATGCGGGCGATCCCCTCACGGATGGTGGTCACGACGGTGGAGTCGTCGGTCCGGAGCCGGACGACGCGGTTGCTCGGCATGGGCCTAACCTATGCCTTCGTGCTCATCCTGCTACCGCCCAGCGAGGGCAAGTCGGCGCCGCGTCGAGGCAAATCGCTCGACCTGGCCGCCTTGTCCTCCCCCGAGCTGACCGTCGCGCGCGAACGGGTCCTCGAGGCGTTGGCCACCCTGTGCACCGACGATCCGGTCGGAGCCGCGAGGCTCCTGGGCGTCCCGAAGTCGCAGGCGGGGCTCGTCGAGCTCAACGCGCGGGTCCGCACCTCCCCGACCGCGCGGGCCGACACCGTCTACAGCGGGGTGCTGTACGACGCCCTCGACGTGCCCTCCCTGTCGCCCGCTGCCAAGCGCCGCGCGTCGGCTCGACTCGCCGTCCAGTCGAGCCTCCTGGGACTCGTGCGCCCCGGTGACCGGATCCCGGCCTACCGACTCTCGGGTGACGCCACGCTGCCCGAGCTCGGGTCACTGGCCGCTCATTGGCGCTCGGCCCTCGACCCCGTGATGGGGGCGGTCCTGGGCCGCGGACTGCTCGTCGACCTGCGTTCGGGCATGTACGCCGCCTTCTGGCGCCCGCCCGCCGAGCTCGCGCGCCGCGTCGCCACGGTGCGCGTCCTCCACGAGGTCGACGGCAGGCGCCAGGTGGTCAGTCACTTCAACAAGGCCACGAAGGGCCGCATCGTGCGAGCCCTGCTCGAGGACGGCCGGGACCCGCGCACTCCTGCCACGCTCGCCGAGGTGCTGCGCGACCTCGGGTGGTTCGTCGAGGTCGGCGACGCGACGGCGAGAGGCACCCAGCTCGACGTGGTCGTCAGCGAGGTCTGAGCGCGCGTCAGGCCGACGCCGCCAGCTCGTCGTAGGGCAGCGGCACCAGGCAGTCGTCGGTCGCCAGGTGCGCGACGTCGGTCGGGACGCCGGCCTCGCGACACCCCGCGATCAGGGCAGCCACCAGTGCGCGATCGGCCGGGTTGGCCCCGCCGCGACCCGGACGGCACCTCAGGAACGCCCACCGGGAGCCGTCGGGCACGTCGGGGGTGAGGTGCGCCAGGAAGGCGCCGAAGGACGTCACCTCCTCCGGCGTCGGATCGACCCCCTCGTCGCGGATCTCCATGAGCACCTTGGTCGGCAGGTCGTCGCCGCCGATCGCCAGCGCCCACAGCGCTCCCCCGGAGAAGCCGAGCGGCTCCATGAGCGTGCGCCACAGCTGTTCGAGGTCGGCCTGGGTGTGCACCGGGAGGTCGGAGGCGGGCAGGTCATCGTCGATGTCGGTCATGGCTCGACCCTCACCCACTCCGCCCGTTCGCGCATCCCGCTATCCACAGGCCCGGGTCGGTCGTCGAGCGCCGGCGTTGCCGCGTGAGTGCTTGCGGTCGGCACCCAGGTCGCGGGGCTCCGTCGACGGCCTCCGCAGGAACCACCGGAGGCTGAGCAGCGAGCGCCAGCGAGCGTCGACGAAGCCCGGTGAGCCGAGCAGCAACCTTGGGACGTGCCGATGGCCCCGCCGGTGGGGGCGGGGTGTGGAGGCTCGGTGGTCAGGGCTCGGAATCAGGTGGAAGCGGCGTGGTGATGGGCATCCGCCCGTGCCGCCTGCCCCTCACGACGCGGAACCGTGTTGCCGGAGGGGCTGGTCCAGTCGTAGACACCGGGCTCGGGTGTCTTGTAGCGCCAGGGGGAGAAGGTCTTGGTGCGGTGGTGGCGTCGGCACAGCAACGCCAGGTTCCCGGTCGTGGTCTTCCCACCCGCAGCAGGGTCCTGGTGGTCGAAGGGGACGCGGTGGTCGAGGTCGCAGAACCTGGCTCGTCTGGTGCAGTTGGGGAACACACAGCACTGATCGCGCAGACGGACCTGCTCGACCAGCTTCTCGGTCGGGACGTAGGCGCTGGTCGAGATGTCGGTGTTCAGGTCGATCACGGGGCGGACGGTGACGACGTTGCCGACGGCTTGGCACCAGGCCTTGATCTGCTCGACCAGGACGTCGCTGCAACCGGGGTTGTCCAGCGTGGCGTGGAGGCTGTCGGGGTCCAGGTGGGCGTAGATCGTCACCCCACGCCCGGAGCCGGCTGCCAGGTCCTCACCGTCGCCTGGACAGGTCGAGGGCGAGCTGGTTGCGGGCCATCTCACCCACCGCCATCGCCCTGCGTGCGTCCAACGACTCCTCGCACCCGAGGTCCCCGAGCACCTTCGCTCCGGCGGAGGCTGAGCAGCGAGCGCCAGCGAGCGTCGACGAAGCCCGGTGAGCCGACGTCGGCGGCCAACTCACCGGGTTTCGACACGCTCCGTCGCGGCTTCGTCCCTCAGCCGCGGTCGCTGCTCAACCACCGATGTCACGCCCTCGCCGCTCGGTCGCGATCGATCTGCGCCCAGGTGCAGGAGTGCAGGACCGGTGCGAGCATCCGGTCGATGTAGGAGGCTGCCTCCCAGGTGAGGTTCATCGTGAGCTCGGCGACCCGGAACGCCTTGTACTTCGGCACCTCGAGCGCGACCACTCGTTCCCAGGTGCGGCGCAGTCGGTAGCGCAGCTCGAGGGTCTTCCCGACGAAGCGCACCCGGCCTCCGACGACATCCCCAGCGTCGCGGCGAGGTCGTAGACATCGAACTCACTGACCAACGGGCACCCGACCCCGCCGAGCAGCACACCGTTCTCACCGAAGGACTTCTCGGTCACCACACCGAGCTCGACACGGTGCTCAACAGCCCACGCGACCACGGCCTGCAGCTCGACGACCTCGGCCGCAGCACGGGCGGTCTTCGCGTCGAGGACCGCGTCGATCGCGGTCGGGGTGGTGGTCTGGCTCATGCCCTGATTCTAGGACCGGCCACCGACATTCGCTAGCGTGTTCGACGGCCCTGTGGATGACCTTCCGCATCGCCTGTTAGCACCAAGACATGGGTGCCGAATCCGCACCAGGACATCGGTGACAGCTCGAGCGTTCTCGGTGGTGACACTTCTGCGCTCAGGCGTTCGGCGGTGGCCGTCAATGAACCCGTCGAGCCCGTCGAAGCTGAGCGACGAGGCCAACGTCCAAGCTGTGCAGGTGCAGCCGCGATAGAAGCGTCCGGGCTGGACCACGCGCCGGTTCGTCCACCCCGGCCCGAACGCGTGCTGGCAGCTCGACGACACCGAAGTACGTCCTGAGCGGTGGCGTAGGTGCGTGATCTTCCAGCTCATCGATGACCACTCCCGCTACGCGGTCGCATCCCACGTCGCCTGGAGCGAGAGTGCCGCCGCCGCGATCATCGTCTTCGAAAGCCGTCGCAGCCCACTGGGTGCCGCAAAGACTCCTGTCGGACAAGCGGGATCGCACTCAACTCATCGCGACGCGGAATCCTGGCCAACTCGTCGTCCATGTGATGGCACTAGGCACGGGGCCAATCACCGGCAACCTGCGCGAACTCCAGGCCCCGGTCGAGCCTTCGACCACATCTACGACACCCAGCCACCCCACCAAGGTCTGCCGGTCGCCTGACGCCGCGGGCCGCATGGGAGGCCACCGCAAAGGTCGAGGCTCCTCGTCCAACCCGCGAGCAACTCGAGCGCCCCGCACCTACCGACGCCGTCCCGCGCCAGTTCCGAGCGACCTACCCACCGACTCCACCTCGTGGGGGTTCGCGCCGACCACCCACCCGCACCGTCACCAAGCAGACGAGGCGAACGCGTCCCGCGCGGGCGGCAGCGCGTTGAAGAGCCGCAGGGAGGCGCGCCCGTCGGCGAAGTAGGAGATCACGGTGATCGACGCCGGCGACAGCTCCATCCGGAAGACCGCGTCCAGCGGTGCCCCGAGCGCATCGGCGACGAGGGTCTTGATGGGGGTGACGTGCGACGTGACGACCACGGTGCGACCGGGGTGCGCGGCCACCAGCCGGTCGCGCGCGGCGAGCACGCGCTGCTGCACGACGAGGAAGGACTCACCGCCCGTCGGGGCGAGGTCGAGCGACCCGAGCCAGCTCGCGAGCTCGTCGCCGTGCCGCTCCGACACCTCGGCGAAGGTCAGGCCGTCCCAGTGCCCGAACTCCATCTCCGCGAGCCCGGCGTCGTCCGACACCGGGACGCCGCCGAGCAGCTCGCCGATCAGGTCCCCCGACTCGCGCGTACGGCGCACCGGCGACGACACGATCGCGTCGATGCGATCGGCCATGGGTGCGAGCCACTCCCCGGCAGCCCGGATCTGCTCGCGGCCCTCGTCACTCAGCGGCGGGTTGTCGCCGCCGAGCCCACCGGAGAACTTCTTCGCCGTCGTGTGCTTGGTGACGCCGTGGCGCACGATGATGACGGTCGTCGCCTCGCCCTCACCGCCCCAGCCCCGCGCAGGCGGGCGCGACGGGTTCTCCGACGGGGACTCGACCTCCTCGATGACCGACTCGCCCACCGCATCACCCGCTGGCTCCCCCACGGACTCCCCCGCCACGCTGACACCGTCGCGCGTGCCGTCCAGCGCCTCGTTGGCCAGCCTGTCGGCGTGGGCGTTCTCGGCCCGCGGCACCCACGTGTACGTCGTTCCGTCCGGCGCCGCGGCCGCGGCCTCGCGAGCGAGCACCTGCATGTCCGGGTGCTTGATCTTCCACCGCCCCGACATCTGCTCCACGACGAGCTTGGAGTCCAGGCGCGCCTCGACGACCGCGCCCGGGGCGTGCTCGGCAGCCAGCAGGAGGCCGGCGATCAGCCCGCGGTACTCGGCCACGTTGTTGCTGGCCTTCCCGATGGCAGTGCCGTCCTCGGCGATGATCGCACCGGTCGCGGCGTCCTTGAGCACCGCGCCGTACGCGGCGGGGCCGGGGTTGCCCCGGGACCCACCGTCCGCCTCGACGACGACCTTCCTGGTCGAGCCGGCCACCCTCAGAGACCGGACTCGGCCGTGCGGACGAGGATCCGCGAGCACTCCTCACACCGCACGACCAGGTCGGCGGGCGCGGCCCGGATGACACCGATCTCGGCGTTGTCGATGCCGAGCTGACAGCCGTTGCACCGACGCTGGCGGATCTCGGCCGCACCGATGCCGTTCTTGGAGGCGCGCAGCTTCTCGTAGAGCGCCAGCAGGTCGTCGGGGATGCCCTCGACCGCCGGCCCTCGCGCGGCCTCCAGCTCGGCGAGCTCGGCGTCGATCTCGGCGGTCTTCGCCTCGCGCACGACGGCGAGCTCGGCCAGTCGCTCGTCGGTGGCAGCGATGCGCTGGACCAGCTCACCGAGTGCCGACTGAGCCTCCTCGAGCTGCTCCATGACCTCGAGCTCCTCGTCCTCGAGCACCGAGATGCGGCGATCGAGCGACTCCAGCTCGTGCTGCATCCGCTCGAGGTCCTTGGGACTGGTGATCAGGCCCTGGTCGATGCGGTCGCGGTCGCGGGTGCGGCGGGTCTTGACCAGCTCGACGTCGTTGTCGGCCTTGCGCTGGGCGAGGTCGAGGTCGTCGACGACGATCTGGGCGTCGCGGCGCTGGTCGTCGACCTCGCTGCGCGAGGCCTCGAGCGCCTCCATCTCCTTCACCTCGGGCATCGAGGTCCGGCGGTGCCTGGCCTGGTCGGCCTTGGCGTCGAGGTCCTGGACCTCGAGCAGCCTCACCTGGGCAGCCGGGTCAGCCTTCACGGGATCCTCGTGGTCGTCACAGCTGAGTCAGTCATAGCCGCATTGTCCACGGGTCGGTGTTGAGGGTGCTGACGCGGGTCTCCACGGCGCCCTCCAGCGCCTCCTCGAGCCGCGCCGCGACCACCGGCAGCCACGTCCACTCGGCCGCCCAGTGGGCCACGTCGACCAGGGCCGGGCCACCCTTCTCGACGAACTCGGCCGTGGGGTGGTGGCGCAGGTCGCTGGTGACGAAGAGGTCGGCGTCGGTCCTCAGCACGTCGTCGAGGAGGAAGTCACCCGACCCACCGCACACCGCGACCCGGCGGATGCTCCGCTCAGGGTCACCGGCCACGCGCACGCCGTGCACCGTCTCGGGCAGCGCAGCCGACGATGACCTCGGCGAAGTCACCGAGCCTCTGGCGGTGGATGGTGCCGATCCGCCCCGTCCCACCGGCCGCGACCTGCGCGTCGGCGAGCTCCACGACGTCGTAGCCCGGCTCCTCGTAGGGGTGCGCGGCCAGCAGGGCCCGCACCACGTGACGGCGCTGTTCACGCGGCAGCACCACCTCGATCCTGATCTCCTCGATCGTCGAGATCTCACCGACCGTGCCGACGTGCGGGTCGGCTCCCTCCAGGGGGCGGAAGCGCCCGACGCCCTCGGTGGAGAAGGAGGCGAACTCGTAGTCGCCGATGCTCCCCGCACCGGCCTCGGCCAGCGCCGCGCGCACGATGGCCGCGGCGTCGGTCGGGACGAACGTGGTGAGCTTGTCGAGGGGACGCACGGCATCGACCAGGATCGGCTCGACGTCCTCGAGGCCCAGTGCGAGGGCGAGCGCCTCCGACACCCCGCCCGCCGCACGGTCGGCGTTGGTGTGAGCGGTCAGCAGTGCGCAGCCGGACCTCGTCAGGGTCGCCAGCGTGCGGCCCTTGGGGGTGGTGGCGGGCACGCCGTGCACGGGCTTGAGGAAGAGCGGGTGGTGCACGACGAGCAGGTCCGCTCCCCACTCGGCGGCCTCCGCGGCGACCTCGGCGGTCACGTCGACGGCGAACATCACCTTGGCGACGTTCTGCTCGGGTTCCCCGCACACCAGCCCGACGGCGTCCCACGCCTCCGCCGTGCTCGGGGGGTACCAGTGGTGCAGGAGGGCAGTGACTGCTGAGAGTGGGGTAGTGGTCGGCACGAGCGACACGCTAGCGGTGCGCCTCGGTGTCGCGCTCAGTTGACCTGCCGGTCATGGCCTTCCCAGTAGGGCGAGCGCAGCTTGAACTTCTGGAGCTTCCCGGTCGCGGTCCGCGCCAGCTCGGCCCGCACCTCGATCGAGGTGGGCGCCTTGTAGCCGGCGGCCTTGTCCTTGCACCAGGCGATCAGCTCGGCCTCGGTCCGGTCGGTCTCCTCGTGCCCCTCGGCCAGCACGACCAGCGCCTTGATGGTCTCGCCCCACTTCTCGCTCGGCACACCGATGACGGCGACCTCGGCGACCGCCGGGTGGGAGAACAGCACGTCCTCCACCTCGATCGAGGAGACGTTCTCGCCGCCGGTGATGATGACGTCCTTCTTGCGGTCCGAGATCGTCAGGTAGCCGTCGTCGCCGACGACGCCGCCGTCGCCGGTGTGGAACCACCCGTCGCGCAGCGCTGTCGCCGACTCCTCCGGCTGGTCCCAGTAGCCCTCGAGCACGACGTTCGAGCGCGCCAGGACCTCGCCGTCCGCCGAGGTCGACAGCCGTACGCCGAGCGCCGGGGCGCCGGCGCGGGTCAGCAGCCCGGCGCGCTCCTCGGGCGACACGTCGTCCCACTCCTGGCGGGTCCGGTTGAACGTCAGCAGCGGCGAGGTCTCGGTGAGGCCGTAGATCTGGATGAACTCCCAGCCCAGCTCGGCCTCGACCCGCATCACGGTCTTGGTCGGCGGCGGCGCCCCGGCCATGATGATCCGCACCCGGTCGCGCCCGGGGATCTCGCCCTCCCAGGTCTGCGCCGCCTCGAGGACCGCTGCGGCCACCGCCGGCGCCGCACACATCACCGTGACGCCGTGGTCGCGCACCCGGCGCAGGATCTCGGCGCCGTCGATCTTGCGCAGGACGATCTGCTCGACGCCGAGGCCGGTCATCGCGAACGGCATGCCCCACCCGTTGGCGTGGAACATCGGCAGCGTGTGCAGGTAGACGTCGCGGTCGGTCACCGCGGCGTGCATCGCGAACGTGACGGCGTTGACCCAGATGTTGCGGTGCGTGATCTGCACGCCCTTGGGCCGCGCGGTCGTGCCCGAGGTGTAGTTGATGCACGCGGTGGCGTTCTCGTCCGGCTCCCACGCGACCGGCTCGGCGCCACCGTCGGCGGGGGACGCTGCGAAGAGGTCGTCGTCGGAGCCGAGCACGAAGCGGTGCTCGGCGGTGATGGCGGACAGGTCGGCGTCGAGCTCGGGGTCGACGAGCAGCACCCGCGCGCCGGAGTGCTCGACGATGTAGGCCACCTCGTCGGGTCGCAGGCGGAAGTTCACCGGCACCAGCACCCGCCCGGACCCGGCGACCCCGAAGAACGCCGTGAGCAGCCGGGCGCTGTTGTGGCTGACGATCGCGACCCGATCACCCACGCCGATGCCGAGCTCGTCGAGGCGGGCGGCCTGACGACGCGCGAGCGCGGCCACCTCGCGCGTAGGTCAGCTCGCCCAGCGAGGCCGCCGGCTGGTCCGGCTCGTCGACGACGCCCCTGCGATCGCCGTAGACCTGCTCGGCGCGGTCGATGAAGTCACGGACGGTCAGCGGTACGAACATGGCCCCAGCCTAGTGACCGGGAACACAGAGCGGAACGCAGCAGGACCCCGACCGCGCTCGGCGGTCGGGGTCCTGCGTCGTACGGTCGTTCAGGTCGGCTGGTCACACCGATCAGGTGGGCCAGGTCGCCATGGTGACTTCGCCACCGACGACCTCGACCTCCATGACCACGGTGTCGGTGCCCTTCATGAGGAGCCGGTGACGACCCTCGCGCACCTCCGGGTAGACCAAGGACGGAATCTCCTCGGTCGACCCGGGGACCGGCCGTCGTACGACGGCCACGTGCGGGCGGTGCCCGTGCCCATGACCGTGACCGTGCCCATGACCCTGCTGGTGGCTGGTGTCATCGGCGTCGTGCTGGTCGTGGCCGTGGTCGACACCGGCGGCGACATCCTCGCCCTCGGCGAGGATGTCCACCTCCTGTCCGACCATCTCGAGCGGCATGGTCACCACGACTGCCCCGATGTCTCCCCCGATGTCCAGCATGACCGCACCCATACCGGCATGCGGGTTCTCGGGGGAGTCGGGGAGTCGTTCCTGGCTCACTACGACGGGTCCTCCGAGGAGGTGGTGCCGGGCACCGTCTGGAACCCGCCACCCGGGTGACCGAGGAACGGGAACTTGTTGAGCAGCGGCTCGTTGGTGTTCGTCGTGCCGTCCTTCAGCAGCGCAGCCGCGTCGTCGGGCGTGTACGACGGGTCGACCAGCGGGATCGTGACCCCGGCCACCGCGCGCAGCTCGATCCCGGTGACGTCGTCCTCGATGCGACGACCGTTCGGGAAGCCGCCGATGTCGCCACCGACGACGCCGTAGATGCTGTAGGAGTCGCTGTTCTTCGGCGTCGGCGGGATGGCGGTGTTGAGCCGCAGCATGTCCGCCTGCACCGGGCCGGTGTAGTTCTGGAAGCCGGGGACGATCGCCGCCCGGGATGCCGGTCAGCAGGATCGCCGCCAGGTCGGCGCGCGGCTTGGTGTAGGCCGCCAGCTTGGGGAACACGCCCGGGTAGAGGAACGGCAGCAGGCCCTGCAGCTCGGGCTACGTCACGTAGTCAGCGAAGTCGGAGTCCTCGTTGACCGGCGGCGTGCGTTCCACTTGTCCTTGTCCTTCATGGAGATCAGGACCTCGTTGACCAGCGGGTTGCCGAGGCGCGAGACCTGGACGGCCGGGCCGCGGTTCTTGAACTTGCCCTGGTCCTCGTTGAAGATGCGCGCCTTGGCACGGCTCGCGGTGGCCCAGATGCCGATGGTGTTCTTGCGGTCCTTCAGGCTGACGGACGGGTTGCCGCCCTTGACCAGGTCGGACGCCGGCACCTGGATCGCGATGGTGTGGCAGTTGTAGGACTGGACCGCGTTGATGCCGTCCATGGCCGCCATCGGGAGCAGGTGGAGGTTCTGGAAGGGACGCAGCGTGCCCAGGTCGAAGATGCTGCCCAGGTCGACGTAGAACGCGTCGGAGCGCTGACCGGCGAAGAACTTGCGGTTGCCCACCGTGGTCACCGCCGCGTCGGCGAGGTCGGAGTAGTTGGGCGTGCTGCGGGGTCCGACGTTGACCGGCGGGACCTTGAACCGGCCACCGATCTGCTCGAAGGCCTCGCTCTTGCGACCCATGTTCTTCACGCGCACGACCGAGTAGGTCTGCGGGCGCAGCTAGCTCGGGCTGTCGAGCGAGTCGATGACGCCGTTGTTGTAGAGGAACGAGTTCGCCCTTGACCTCGGTCCTGAAGTTGAACCGGTAGGTCACGTCCGGCTGGCACTTGTTGGTGTTGGAGACGTTGATCTCGTAGAGGACGTCGTCGCCGAACTCATAGAAGTTCGGGCCACCGTTGGGCTGCTGCAGCGGGATGAAGTTCGCGATGATCACGACCTGGCCCGGCTCGGTGGGGTGCATGAACGCGTAGACGTCCGTGCTGTCGGCTACCGGGTCCTTGGCGATTTCCGGTGCTTCGCGGTGGGAAGACATCACTTACCTCCAGCAGCGTTGAGGATGCGGGTGACGAGGTCGCGGTCGTGGACGACCACCTCGCGCTCACCCACGAGGAAGCGGATCGCGCCACCCTTGTGGTCGTCGATGAGAGCCACGACGGGCTCCTTCACGCTCTTGCCGCTCGGCAGAGCGGACTTGGCCTGCGCCGAGCCCGCGCTCAGAGCGACCGCGGTGGTCGCGGCGGCGCCTGCACCGGCCGCAGCCATGAAGTTTCTTCTACTGGTCTCGCTCATGCGGTGTTGCCTCCCAGTGGATCGTTGCCCGGCTCCATGTGAGCCGTGCCATACGCGATTCGACACCATCGGGGATCCGGATTGCGCGGCTTCGCCAAGAAAGTCCGACATTTCCGCGAACTCCTCGCCGGGCTGACCCCGATGGGCGAGAGACGGACCGGAAACGCACCCGATCGGCGGTTGCAAAAGGGGGTTCGCACCAGTCACCCCCACGGAATCCGGCGCGAACCCCGAAATCGTGTTCGGAGCCGCCGGTCGTTCGGATGGCTCGGCGCACGAAGCCGGCCGAGGATGGTGGGCGCGGAGGGGATCGAACCCCCGACCACCTCGTTGTAAGCGAGGGGCTCTACCGCTGAGCTACACGCCCGGGCTCGCAAGCGGCGCCAGCCTAGCGGCCCGGTCGCGTGGGCGAAAAAGAGCCGAACCGCTGGCGTCTCGGGTCACCAGCGGTTCGACGTAGAGAACCATACCCACGGTCCCGTCCCAGGCCAACAGAACGCGGCGAAATCGCCCCCCGCGGTCTAGGCCACCGCCCTCAGCTGGGTGAGGTGCTCGTCGAGGTCGCGCCCGTGCGCCATGGCGTTGTGGACCGCCCACCGCAGGTTGCCGTCGCGGTCGACGACGTAGGACGAGCGACGCGGGCACCCCCGTGACTCGTCGAAGACGTCGTAGGCGCGACTGACCTCGCCGTGCGGCCAGAAGTCGCTCAGCAGCGGGAAGTTCAGCCCGTCGGTGTCGGCGAACGCGCGCAGGGCGAACAGCGGGTCGCAGGAGATCCCGATGACCTCGGTGTCGAAGGTCAGGAACTCGTCGAGCCGGTCGCGGATCCCGGCCATCTCTCCGGTGCAGACGCCGGAGAAGGCGAAGGGGTAGAAGAGCACGGCGACGGCCTTGGTGCCGCGGTAGCACGACAGCGAGACGTCCTGGCCGAACTGGTCGCGCAGGGTGAAGTCGGGGGCCGGGGCCCCGAGCTGGAGCCCGCTCACTCCGCCAGCTCGCGCTTGAGCACCTTGCCGGTCGCGTTGCGCGGGAGCTCGTCGAGGAACACGATCTCGCGCGGCACCTTGTAGCGCGCGAGGTTCTTCTTGACCCAGGCCTTGAGGTCGTCCTCGCTCACGCTGTCGTCCCGACGTACGACGAAGGCGCGCAGCCGCTTGCCGAAGTCGTCGTCGTCGACGCCGACGGCGGCCACCTCGACGACGGCCTCGTGGCGGGCCAGGCAGTCCTCGACCTCCTTGGGGAAGACGTTCTCGCCCCCGGACACGATCATCTCGTCGTCGCGTCCCTCGATGTAGAGCAGCCCGTCCTCGCCGATGCGACCCACGTCGCCCGACGACATCAGCCCGTCGACGACCTCCTTGTGACCGCCCCCGGTGTAGCCCTCGAAGAGCAGCGAGTTGCCGACGAAGATCCGGCCGGACGTGCCCGGCCGGCACCTCGGCACCCTTCTCGTCGAGGATCTTGACCACCGTCGCGTGCGGCGGCCGGCCCGCGGTCGACGGGGAGGCTCGCAGCTCCGGCGGCCCGGCGATCGCGGCGTAGGCGACCTCGGTCGAGCCGTAGGTGGAGAACAGGTTGTCGCCGAACTGGTCCATCCAGCTGGTGGCCAGGTCGCCGGGCAGCGCCGAGCCGGAGCTCGCGACGACCTTGACGTGTCCGAGGTCGTAGCGGTCCTGCGTCTCCTGCGGCAGGGCGAGGATGCGCTGCAGCATCACCGGGATCACCACCACCGACTCGCAGCGCTCCGAGGCCACGACCTCGAGGCAGGACTCCGGGTCGAAGCGGCGGCGCAGCACCATCGTCGAGCCCAGGAGCATCGAGAGGGCGAAGTGCGCGAACCCCCACGTGTGGAAGAGGGGCGCGGCGATGTGGGTGCGCCAGCCGTACGTCGAGCGGGATGCTGCCCAGCAGGGAGACGGCCGCGTCGATCCCGGCCTCGCTGCGCGGCGCCCCCTTGGGGGTGCCGGTCGTGCCGGACGTCAGGATCACCGTGCGACCGTGCTTCGCGGGAGGCTGCAGGTCCGTCGAGTCGTGGGACTCGATGAGCTCCTCGAGCGTCGCGACGTCGTGGGTCGCCGCCGGGTCGTCGGTCCAGCCGAGGACCCGCACCGCGACCGAGGCCTCCCCGACGAGGTCGGCGAACTCCTCGTCGTAGATGAGCACGGTGGGCTGGTCGCGTCCGAGCACCTCGACCAGCTGAGGGCCGGCGAAGGCGGTGTTGAGGTAGAGCGAGTCGGCCCCCAGCTTGGCTGCGGCGATGCTCGCATCGACGAAGCCGCGGTGGTTGCGGCACATGATCGCCACCCCGTCGCCCTCCCCGACCCCGAGCTCGCGCAGCGCATGGGCCAGCGAGTTCGAACGGGCGTGCATCTCGCCGAACGTGAGGCTCCCGAGCTCGTCGACGAGCCCGACCCCGCGGGGCGATCGCAGTGCCAGGGACGTGAACCCCCCGGCCGGTCCGGTCCCCCACTTGCGCAGGCAGTTGCCCAGGCGCGCGAGCGTGAGCGGCGAGTACGGACGGATGATCCCGGCGCCGGCGAGGACCTTCACGGAGGTCCCGGCCGTCATGGCGCCGGTCTTCAGCTTGGTGAGCACGGCGGCAGCCTACGGCCCCGGACCCGACGTCGTCTCAGTCGATCGTCTTCGGCGCGACGAGTCGCGTCGCCGACCAGTCCTTGCTCACCGTCGCGGTGGTCGTCTGCGACAACCCGGCGATCGGCGCCGCCTCGGAGATGTCGGCGGCGTCCACGGCGTTGGGGCGCCCGATCTTCGGCGTGAGCAACCAGATCTCGCCACCGCCGACGAGGTCGGTGAGCGAGTCGACCAGTCCGTCGACCAGGTCGCCGTCGTCGTTGCGCCACCACAGCAGCACGACGTCGACGACGTTGCCGTAGTCGCCGTCGACCATGTCGGAGTCGATGCAGTCCTCGATGGCTACACGGAGCTCGTCATCGGTGTCGTTGTCCCAGCCCAGCTCCTGGATGACCATCCCGGACTTGAACCCGAGTCGATCGGCAGCACTGGTCTGGGTGGACCCGCCACCCGCGGTCGAACTCAACGTGATCCTCCAGTCGTGGGTCGTCGTCCGCTCACCGGACGACGAAGGTGGGTGTAGTCCACCGGAGTTCCGCAGCGGACGCAACACCTCGACGACTCTTGCGGAGCCTCGTGTCCGTACTCGTGGGTAGATTTCTCGGGGGGTTCGAGCGTGCAACGATGAACAGGTGACCGAAGAAAACACCCCCTCTTCCAACACTCGCTCCGGCTCGCGGCCCTCCGTCATCCACGAAGGCCTGCCGACCCAGCTCCCCGACATCGACCCCGACGAGACCAGCGACTGGCTCGACTCCTTCGACTCCCTCGTCGACGAGCGCGGCCGCGAACGCGCCCGCTACGTCATGCTGCGCCTGCTCGAGCGTGCCCGCGAGATGCAGGTCGGCGTCCCCGCGCTGCGCAGCACCGACTACATCAACACGATCCCCCCCGAGCGCGAGCCGTGGTTCCCCGGCGACTACGACGCCGAGCAGCGGATCCGGGCCTTCATCCGGTGGAACGCCGCGGTGATGGTCTCCAGCGCCAACCGCAAGGGGCTCGAGGTCGGCGGCCACATCGCCACCTACCAGTCCTCGGCGAGCCTCTACGAGGTCGGCTTCAACCACTTCTTCCGCGGCAAGGACGCCGCGCCCGAGGAGGGCGCCGGCGGTGGCGACCAGATCTACATCCAGGGCCACGGCTCCCCGGGCATCTACGCCCGCGCCTTCCTCGAGGGCCGCCTGAGCGAGGAGCAGCTCTACCGCTTCCGCCAGGAGGTGCAGCACGGCGAGGGGAAGGGACTCCCGTCCTACCCCCACCCCCGCCTGATGCCGGAGTTCTGGGAGTTCCCGACGGTCTCGATGGGGCTGACGGCGATCAACTCCATCTACCAGGCGCGCTTCAACCGCTACCTGCACAACCGCAACATCAAGAACACCGCCGACCAGCACGTGTGGGCGTTCATGGGCGACGGCGAGATGGCCGAGCCCGAGTCGCTCGGAGCGATCCGGATCGCGGCCCGCGAGGAGCTCGACAACCTCACCTGGGTCATCAACTGCAACCTGCAGCAGCTCGACGGTCCCGTCACCGGCAACGGCAAGATCATCCAGGAGCTCGAGGCCAACTTCCGCGGCGCCGGCTGGAACGTCATCAAGGTCGTGTGGGGCCAGGGCTGGGACGCGCTGCTCGCCCGCGACGTCGACGGGGTGCTCGTCAACCAGATGAACACCACCGCCGACGGCGCCTTCCAGACCTACTCCACCGAGGACGGCGCCTACGTCCGCGAGAACTTCTTCGGCACCGACCCGCGCCTGCGCGCGATGGTCGAGCACATGAGCGACACCCAGATCCAGAAGCTGCCGCGCGGAGGCCACGACTACCGCAAGGTCTACGCCGCCTTCGACGCGGCGAGCAAGCACGTCGGCCAGCCGACGGTCATCCTGGCCAAGACCATCAAGGGCTGGACGATCGACGCCCTCGAGGGCAAGAACGCCACCCACCAGATGAAGAAGCTCACCCAGGACGACCTGAAGAAGTTCCGCGACCGCCTCTACCTGCCGATCTCCGACCGCGACCTCGAGCGCGCCTACGAGGAGACCGGCACCGCCCCGTTCTTCCACCCGGGCGAGAAGTCGCCCGAGATCGAGTACATGCTCGAGCGCCGCCGCCAGCTCGGCGGTTCGCTGCCCGCGGCGGGTCCTGCGCGCCAAGCCGCTCACCCTGCCCGGCGACGAGATCTACTCGCGCGCTCAAGAAGGGCGCGGGCAACAAGTCGATGGCGACGACCATGGCGGCGGTCCGGCTGCTGCGCGACTGGATGAAGGATCCCGAGATCGGTCAGCGCATCGTGCCGATCGCCCCCGACGAGTACCGCACCTTCGGCATGGACTCGATGTTCCCCAGCGCGAAGGTCTACAACCCGGGCGGACAGAAGTACGAGTCGGTCGACCGCAAGTTGTTGCTGTCCTACAAAGAGGCCAAGGACGGCCAGATGCTCCACGAGGGCATCTCCGAGGCCGGCGCGATGGCCTCCGCGACGGCCGCGGGCTCGGCGTACTCCACGCACGGCGAGCACATGATCCCGTTCTACATCTTCTACTCGATGTTCGGCTTCCAGCGCACCGGCGACTCCATCTGGGCGATGGCCGACCAGCTGGCCCGTGGCTTCCTCATCGGCGCCACGGCCGGACGCACCACGCTGACCGGCGAGGGCCTCCAGCACGCCGACGGCCACTCCCCCCTGCTGGCCTCGACCAACCCGGCGATCGTCCACTACGACCCCGCCTTCGCCTACGAGGTCGCCCACGTCATGCAGTCGGGCCTCGAGCGGATGTACGGCGAGCAGGCCGAGGACGTCATCTTCTACCTCACCGTCTACAACGAGCCGGTCGCGCAGCCCGCCGAGCCCGAGGACGTCGACGTGGAGGGCATCCTGCGCGGCGTCCACCGCGTCACGACGGCCGACGGCGACGGTCCCCGGGTGCAGCTGATGGCCTCCGGCGTGGCCTACCCGTGGATCAAGGACGCCGCACGCATGCTGGCCGAGGAGTGGGGGGTGCAGGCCGACACCTGGTCGGTCACCTCCTGGAACGAGCTGGCTCGCGACGCCGTGGCCTCCGAGGACTGGAACCTCCTCCACCCCGACGAGCCCCAGCGCACCGCCTACGTCGCCGACAAGCTCGGCGGCAACGACGGTCCCTTCGTCGCGGTCTCCGACTACATGGCCGCAGTGCCGCTCCAGATCGCCCGCTGGGTCCCCGGCGACTACTGCGTCCTCGGCGCCGACGGCTTCGGCTTCGCCGACACCCGCCCGGCGGCCCGCCGCTACTTCCGCATCGACGCCCAGTCCGTCGTCGTACGAGCCCTGCGGGCCCTGGCCGACGCCGGCGAGATCGACCCGGCGGTGGTCACCAAGGCCTACGAGCAGTACCGCATCGACGACCCGACGGCGGTCTCCGGCGTCGCCCAGGAAGGCGGGGACGCCTAGGCGGTGCGTGCAGCGGTCTCCACGGCCGGCACGACGCCCATCGGGCCGATCGGGCCGACGCCGCCCACCCTTGAGCAGCGCGCGCCACTTGGCGCGGGTGTAGATCGCCGGCTCGGTGCTCCGCACCCAGTCGTGCGACGATCTTGGCGAACCGCTCGGGGTGGTCCTTGTGCGGGAAGTGACCGGCGTTGGGGATCACGTCGACCCTGGCCTTCGGGGCGAGGGCCGCGGCGTTGCTGGCGTGGCGCACGGGGATGACCATGTCGTTGCGTCCCCACACGACCGCCATCGGCATCGCGTCGGTGAGGTAGGCACGGTCGGCCATGGTGACGATCTGGCCGCGCCAGTCGACCACCGCCCGTACGACGTGCCGGATCGCGGCCCGCGCCTGCGGGTCCTTGAACGAGTCGTAGATCTCGGCGACCTCGTCGAGGTCGTGGGTGGCCTTCAACCCGGTGGCGCTGAGCGCCCTCAGACCCGGTCACGCCGAGGTGACGCACGACCGGCAGGGTCGAGCACGCCCATGGCCTGGTGGAAGCCCGGGGTCGTGATCGCACGGATGGCCGGGGTCACCTCGGGGCCCAGGCCGCCGGAGGCGACCAGCATCATCCGTTCGGTGCGCTCGGGGAACTGGTAGGCGAACTGCATCGCCACGCCCCCGCCGAAGCTGTGGCCGACGACGGTGACCTTGTCGACGCCGAGGACCGTCAGCAGGTCGCGCATCCCGTTGGCGTAGCCACCCACGCTGTAGTCGGCGCGCGGCTTGTCCGACCGTCCGTGGCCCAGCATGTCGGGGGCGATGACGGTGTAGCGACGCGCCAGCGAGTCGATGACCGGCTCCCACGTGGTGTGGTCGCAGGCCAGTCCGTGGAGGAGCAGGAGCGCGGGCCCGATCCCACCTTGACGTAGGCGCGTCGGTGTCCGTGGATCGTGACGTACTGGACCTCGTGCTGGCCGTCTGGCATGTCGGACCTTCCCATGGGCAGGTTCACGATTCAATCAGACGCCCCCGCGCGCTGGACAGGTGTTCACGTGAATGTCACACCCGGCGGGCGCCGGTGTGTCCGTCCGGGTCACCGAGGTCCACCCGATCGGTTGAGCCGCGGGAGCAGCAGTAGCCTGCCGGGGTGGCCCCCCGCACCCCGCCCGCCTCCGAGCCGGTCTCCCAGGCCGCCCTCGGCTCCGAGTCGCGGGCTCGCGCGGCGTCGGCCCTGGTGCGCTCGACCGGCAGGCTGAGCACCTCGGCGATGAGCCACATGGAGGACGACCTCTCGTGGTTCGCGCGACCTCAGCGCCGAGGAACGCTCGTGGGTCGGCCAGATCGTCCAGGCCGGCATCCGGGCGTTCGTCGACTGGTACGGCGACGACACCACCGGGACCGGCGACACCCGTTCCTTCGAGGTCGCCGGATCGGTCTTCGGGGCCGCGCCGCGCGCCCTGGCCGGCACGATCAGCCTGCAGCAGACCGTCGACCTGGTCCGGCTCTCCATCGAGGTCGTCGAGCGCGGCGTCGACGCCATCGTCCACCCCGACGACCTCGACGACGTCCGGGCGGCCGTCCTGCGCTACGCCCGCGAGATCGCGTTCGCCACCGCGGAGGTCTACGCCCGTGCCGCGGAGGTCCGCGGAGCCTGGGACGCCCGCCTGGAGGCCCTCGTCGTCGACTCCGTGGTGCGTGCCGAGACCGACGAGACGATGCTCTCGCGCGCGAGCGCGCTCGGGTGGGGGGCTCGCGGCGACGTCGCGGTCGTGCTCGGAGCGCTCCCCGAGCGTCGTACCGACAGCGACCTCTTCGACGCCGTACGACGACAGGCTCGCGCGGCCGGGATGGATGCCCTGTGCGGCACCCAGGGCGAGCGGCTCGTCGTCCTGCTCGGTGCTGTGGTCGACGCCCGAGCGGCCGGTCACGTCGTCGCCGACCTCTTCGGGGCAGGGGCGGTCGTCGTCGGCCCCGTCACCGAGGACCTGGGGGCCGCCCACATCTCGGCCCGGTCGGCGCTCGCCGCCCACCGGGCCGCCATCGGCTGGCCGCAGGCGCCTCGTCCCGTGCTGAGCTCCGAGCTGCTCGCCGAGCGGGCCCTCTCCGGCGACGGCCACGCGCGACGCCACCTGGTCGAGGAGGTCTACCTGCCCCTGGTCGCAGCACGCAGCGCGCTGGCCGACTCGGTCGCGGCCTACTTCGACGCCGGGTCCTCGATCGAGGGAGCCGGCCGCGCCCTCTTCGTCCACCCCAACACGGTGCGCTACCGCCTCCGGGCAGTCGCCGACCTCACGGGGCTGACGCCCAACCAGCCGCGCGACGCCCTCACGCTGCAGATCGCGCTGGTGCTCGGACGCCAGTCGGGTCGCCTCCCCACGGATCCAGCGACTTTGTAGGAACCCCACAAACTTCTGCCCTCATCTTTCGTCGTCGGCTGACGGGATCCGTGGGCCGAGCGCGGGCAGAGTGGACGTCGTGCTCGTCATCGTCGCTCCCGGACAGGGAGCCCAGACTCCCGGTTTCCTCGGCCCCTGGCTGGAGGACGAGCGTTTCGCCAGCCGTCTCCACTGGCTGTCGACCGTGGCGGGCATGGATCTCGCCCATCACGGCACCGAGTCCGACGCCGAGACCATCCGCGACACGCGGGTCGCCCAGCCCCTCCTCCTCGCCACCTGCCTGGTGGCGACCCTGGAGCTCTTTCCGCACCCGACCGACGGCTTCAGCCAGGTCGGGGCCGTCGCCGGCCACAGCGTGGGCGAGCTCGCTGCCGCGGTCGGCGCCCGAGCGATCACCGCCGAGCAGGCGATGGTCCTGGTGCGCGAGCGGGGCAACGCGATGGCCGACGCCTCCGCCGTGACTCCCACCGGCATGACCGCGATCCTGGGTGGCGAGCGCGAGGACGTCCTGGCCACCATCGCCCGGCACGGTCTGGTCGCCGCCAACGACAACGGCCCGGGCCAGGTGGTGGCTGCCGGCACCACCGCGCAGCTGGCTGCCCTCGCGGAGGACCCGCCGACCAAGGCCCGCCTCATCTCGCTGCCGGTCGCCGGCGCCTTCCACACCGACCACATGGCCCCCGCCGTCGGTCACGTCGCCCGACTCGCGACGTCGGTGTCGGTCCACGACCCCCGCATCCCCTTCATCTCCAACCGCGACGGGCGCCTCATCCACGACGGTCGCGAGGTGCTCCGACGCATCGTCGGCCAGATCTCGCACCCGGTCCGCTGGGACCTCTGCCTGGAGACCATGGCCGACCTGGGGGTCACCGGCATCCTCGAGATGCCGCCGGCCGGCACGCTCACCGGCATCGCCAAGCGCTTCTTCTCCGGCAGCTCCCCGGGGGTCGAGACCTTCGCCCTCAAGAGCCCCGACCAGCTCGACGACGCCCGCGCCTTCGCGGCCAAGCACGGCGAGGGGTCCCTCATCGACGTGACGCCGACCTGGCGCATGGTGGTCTCTCCCATCAAGGGCACCTTCCACATCGACGCCGACGCCGCGGCTGCCGACCAGCTGGTGGCCGGCGCCGAGATCGGCGGGGTCAGCAGCCTGCGCGACCGGGTCGCCGTCAGCGCCGCCCACGGCGGACAGGTGATGGAGTGGCTCGTGGAGGACGGCGACCCCGTCGCCCCCGGCCAGCCGTTGCTCCGCCTGCACCCGACGGGCGTCGAGTGAGCGCCCGGTCGCCGTTGGCCACGGCGACCTCCGGCGGAGCGTCCAGCATCCTCGGGATCGGTGTCTACCGACCCTCGCGCGTCGTCCCCAACTCCGAGCTCGTCGAGGCCATCGACTCCTCCGACGAGTGGATCCAGCAGCGCTCGGGCATCCGGCAGCGACGATTCGCCACCGCCGAGGAGACCGTCCAGATGATGAGCGTCCGCGCCTGCCAGGAGGCACTCGAGCA
>CAWGJR010000042.1:0-18997 GCA_963822915.1 uncultured Actinomycetota bacterium | reverse complement strand
TCACCGTCGCGTCGTCGGTCCAGAAGGCGAAGGTGCCCTGAGCGCCGAGACCGAGGGCGAGGAACGCCGACGGCTCCCAAGGACATGATGGCTCGGGCGCGACCGCTGATCCGACGACGACCGCGGGCTCGCGCGGGAACGCTCGGTGGTTGCTGGGGCTGCGTGGCTGCTCATGGGGAGTCCTCTTCTTCGTCGGTACGTCGAGCCACCAGCACCGCGCCGGCTCCGAGCAGGAGCAGGGCGAGGGGAAGCAGCCAGGGAGGGAGCGGGTTGCCGGTGTCGGGAAGGGCCCCGCCGCCGGTGTCGTTCGGCGTGTCGGCAGCTGTCGTCGCCTGTCGCCGTCGTCACCGTCGCCGCCGTCGGAGATCCCGGCCTGGGTGAGCGTGATGTCGAGGTCGAGGTCGGTGGCCAGCACCATGGTGCGGTTGGGCGCCGAGGTCGTCCAGCGACGCGCGGAGCTGCGACCTGCGTCCGGTCCTGGGAGTCCACGCGGGCCGAGTCGACGAGCACCTGACGACCGCCGGAGGCCACCTCGACCCACGTGGCCGTCGCCGGCGCGGGCCTCGACGGTGAGGAAGCCGGTGTCGAGCAGCGCCTCGCGGACCGGACGCTCGAGGACGACCCTCAGGTCGCCGGCCTCGGCCTTGGTGTTGCGCACGAAGAAGCGCGCGGTGCGCAGGTCGCCCGGGACCCAGCGCACGGCCGGGTCGAAGAGCGGCGTGGTGATCGAGCCCGTCCAGGTGAGGCCGTCGAGGCTGACCTGGAGCGCCTCGGCGTCGGGCTGGCGCGTGTCCTGGGCGGTCGACGCGGGAGCCCCGGAGGCGAGCAGGCAGACGGTGACCACGGCCAGCACCAGGAACCGGAGCTTGGTCGTCATCTCGTCTCACCTCCTTCAGGACTGTGGCGGCTGGGAGCGACGGCGTCGCTCCCGCACTGCTGCGACATACATGGCCAGGGCGTAGGTGCCCAGGCCGGCTGCGGCGAGGTAGACCAGCGACTGACGCTGGTCACCGTTGATCAGCTGGTTGACCCGACCGAGCTGCGGGACGGCGTACCAGAGGGTGCCGCGGATCTGCTCGGGTCGGACCGGCAGCTCGTCGGCGACGCTGTTGGCGTCGCCCTGCGTGACGTAGCTGGTCTCACCCGCGAGGCTCTGGCTGCACCTCCACGACCCGGTGCGTGACCACCGTCGCCTCGCCGGAGCGGAGCTGGTAGGTCACGATCGAGCCGACCCCGATCTCGGCGGGGTCCTGCGACCGGCTTCATCACGACGAGCGTCCCCGGTGGTAGTCCCGGGCGCATCGAGCCGGTGAGGATCTCGTACGGCGTCGCGCCACCGAGGCGCGGCACCAGCACGGCGACCACCAGGGCCGCCAGGCTGGTCAGCAGGACCATCCAGGCAAGCACCCGGCCGCCCCACCGCGCCACGGAGACCACCGTCCGCGCCGACTGCGGGGCAGTCGGGTCGGCCGGGGTGTCCGTGGCGCGGTGGTGCGGAGGCTCCACCGTCAGGGACATGAGTTCAGTCGTCTGCGAGTCACTCGATCACGGGTTGCTGGCGTTGGGCGTGAGCTGCGTGAGCGACACCTGCAGGGTGTTCAGCGTGGCCACGATGCTCTGCGTCTGGTTGCCGTTGACGACCGCCGGGTTCGGGGTGCCGTCGGCGTTCTTGTCGGCGGTTCCGAAGGGGATCTTGACCGTGAGGGTGGCGACGAGCTGCTCGCCGTTGTCGTCCTCGGTGATCGGGTTGACACCCGGGCTGTAGGTGTAGGGCGACAGGTTGCCGGCCGGGCCGAGCTGATAGGTCGCCGCCACCGTGGCCGAGAACGACGCACCTGTGGTCGTGGACCCCGTCTTGGGAGCGATCGTGGGCATCGGGAGGGTGGCGGGCACCGTCGGGGCGGCCTTGAGGTTGTCGCCCTGCGCTCCGATCACGAAGGTGCAGATGGTGCTCACGACGTCGCCGGGCACGAAGTTGGTCGACGGTGGTGCCGGCGTTGGCGAAGCCGGTGGCGTACTTGAAGGCGGTGCAGTCCTGGGTCGCGGACACCGGCAGCTTCTTCAGGGTGAGGAACCCCGAGTTGACCGAGCCGCCGTTGACGGTGGCCGAGTCGGTCCAGTAGGCCAGCGAGCCGGCGCCGCCGAGCAGCAGCACCGCTGCGGCCCCAGCCGCGAGCGAGCCCTTGGTGGTCTTGTTCATGTCGTGTGTCCTTCGGAGTGGTGTGGTGTGACGGTGGGGAGCACCTTGCGGTGACCTCGTACCCGATGTGGCGGGCGTCATGTGAGGCACCTTGGTTCTCGAAGCCGGCGCCGGTGCGACGACTGAGCACAGTGAAGTCGACCCAGGTCAAGACCAGCCCCGCTCATCCCTCAGGCGGGGACCAGGAATCCTCAAGAAACACCGAACAGGCACAGTGGTGCCCGTGAGAATCCCCTGGGTGCGCTCCCCCGGCCGACGCGTCGCCGTCGCCACGGCGCTGCTGCTGAGCCTCACCGCCTGCGGTGGCGGGAACGACACCCCGACCGCACTGCTCGACCCGGCGTCGACCTCGGCTGTCCCAGGCTCCCCCACCCCGTCGCCGTCGCCGGCGCCCACACCCGAGCCACCCGCGGCGGCGCCCGTGGCGGCCTACCGCGCCTGGCTCGACGCCCTCGACGAGCGCGACGCCGCGGCGGCGTGCGCGCGCCACGCTCCCCAGCTGACGATCGACCTGCGCTACGAGGCGATCCTGCTGAAGCGGGCTCGGCTCGGCGACCCGTGCGTCGACTTCGTCGCGGTGCTGTGGGAGCAGCCCGAGCGCGAGTACGACCCGATCGGTGTCGAGGCCACCCAGGTCACCGGCGAGGACGCCCTGCTGGCCGTCGACTTCCCCGGGAGCGACCAGACCGTGCGGATGATCCTGCAGAACACCCGCTGGCTCGTCGAGGAGTCGGTGCCGCGCACCGACGGCGACGACACCGGGTCGAGCGCCTCCGGTCAGGACCCGGAGCGGTGGCTCGACGTCTGGTGCGACCTCGAGCTCGACATGTCCCCTGCCGAGCTGACGGCGCTGATGGGCGAGGCGTCGGGCACCTACACGATCGCCGACGGCGGTGAGCCCCAGCTCTACTGGGCCCAGGACCAGTACGACTTCCGCGCCTACCTCGACACCGACCCGCCCGACGGGCATCGCCATCGACCTGGTCGGCGACTACGACCGGTTGTCGGAGGCCGAGCGCAGCGGGCTCACCTGCCCCGAGCTGCGGTGAGGACCGCGCCCGCCCGGCAGCCGGAGCGGTACGTCGTCGTAGAGCGCCGAGAGTCGCGGGGTCCACGGGTCGCGCGCGACCGGTCGCGGCCCCTGCGCGCCGAGCTCGAGGTACGACGTGCCGGTCGCGCGCGGCCACACCGGCAGCCCGACGACCCGCGGGACGCCGGTGCGCGCGAAGGCGACCCAGTAGTCCCCCATCGCCGTCGTCAGCGCCCGGCGGCCGGGGCGGTCCTCGGTGCCGAAGACGTAGGGCACCTCGGCTCCGTGGGTCGAACCCCCGGGGTCGGGCTGGAAGCGGTAGCGGAACGTCGGGGCGAGCGAGGCGTGCTCGAGGGCCAGCGAGACGGCCGGTGCGTGGAAGATCAGGTCGTCGAGGACGTAGTCGTCGAAGTCGCGGCGCGCCGTAGGCGGCGACGAGGTCGTCGTGCCGAGCACCGCCGAGGCCGGCGCGCAGCGCCACCGGATCGGTGCCGAAGGCCCGGAAGTCGGCGTCGGAGAACTCCGCGTCGGTGGTGCCCACGAGGTAGGGCACCGGAGCCTCGGTCCCGGCGGCGAACACGTCGCCGACCCGCTCGGGCAGCACGGAGTCGAGGACCGGCGCGTCACCCAGGAGCACGTTGAAGGTGGAGGAGAGCAGGTTCCTGGCCGGCAGGGCGCGCAGCTGCCGGGCAGACAGCGTCCGGGAAGTCCCGACCACCCTGACGCCGTACGTCGTCCAGCGTGCGCGCCGCGGTGTCGCCGGGCGCCGACTGGGCGATCGCCGCGGTCGAAGAGCCCGCGGGCGGACGGCGCCGCCATCAGCGCGTTGACGCTGATCGCACCGGCGGAGCCGCCCATCACGGTGACCGAGGCCGGGTCGCCGCCGAACCCGGCGATGTTGTCGCGCACCCACTGCAGCGCGGCCATCTGGTCGAGCAGCCCGAAGTTGGCGACGTCCTGGTCGAGCGCGGGGTGGGCGAAGTAGCCGAGACGACCGAGGCGGTAGTTGACGGTCACCACGACGGCCCCGCGACGGGCCAGTGCCGAGGTGTCGACCGTGGACCCGCTGCCCTCGAAGAGCCCACCGCCGTGCAGCCAGACGATGACCGGCGCGCCTCGCGTGTCGGCGGCGGCAGGGTCCGCGGGGGCGGTCACGTCGAGGTAGAGGCAGTCCTCGGAGCTTCCACTGCGCACCGTGAGTCGCGGTGCGCCGTACTCGTAGTCGGCCGGCTGGAGGCAGGGTGGCCCCGGGTCCAGCGCGTCGCGCACGTCGCTCCAGGGCGTCGCCGCGCGGGGGGCGCGCCATCGCAGGTCGCCGACCGGAGCAGCGGCGTACGGGACACCTCGCCAGCGGCGCAGGTCGTCGTCCTGCTCGCCGCGCAGCATCCCGGCCACCGTCGAGACGACCAGCGGGTCCTCGGTCGCGTTGCCGACCGGAGAGCTGCCGCGGCCACCCGGCACCGGGTCGTTCGTGGTGAGCAGCAGCACGCTGGTCACCACGACCACGGTCAGGACGAGCGCGACAGCAGCCGCGGCAACCGTTCTGGAGACCGGTTCAGGTCGCCACACCTGCTACCAGCCGCGCTCGGCCAGGCGGTGCGGCTGCGGGATCTCGTCGACGTTGATGCCGACCATGGCCTCGCCGAGACCGCGCGAGACCTTGGCGACCATGTCGGCGTCGTCGAAGAACGTGGTGGCCTTGACGATGGCCTCCGCGCGCTGGGCCGGGTTGCCGGACTTGAAGATGCCGGAGCCGACGAAGACGCCGTCGGCCCCGAGCTGCATCATCATCGCCGCGTCGGCCGGGGTGGCGATGCCGCCGGCGGTGAAGAGCACGACCGGCAGCGTGCCGGCTGCGGCCACCTCGGCGACCAGGTCGTAGGGCGCCTGGAGCTCCTTCGCGGCGACGTACAGCTCGTCCTTCGACAGGCTGGACAGCCGACGGATCTCGCCGAGGATCGTGCGCATGTGGGTCACCGCGTTGGAGACGTCGCCGGTGCCGGCCTCGCCCTTGGAGCGGATCATGGCCGCGCCCTCGCTGATGCGGCGCAGCGCCTCACCGAGGTTGGTGGCGCCGCAGACGAACGGAGCGGTGAAGTCCCACTTGTCGATGTGGTTGGCGTAGTCGGCGGGCGTCAGCACCTCGGACTCGTCGATGTAGTCGACCCCGAGGCTCTGCAGGATCTGCGCCTCGGCGAAGTGGCCGATGCGGGCCTTGGCCATCACCGGGATCGAGACGGTCTCGATGATCGAGTCGATCATGTCGGGGTCGCTCATCCGGCTCACGCCGCCCTGGGCACGGATGTCGGCCGGCACCCGCTCGAGCGCCATGACGGCGACCGCGCCGGCGTCCTCGGCGATCTTGGCCTGCTCGGCGGTGACGACGTCCATGATCACGCCGCCCTTGAGCATCTCGGCCATGCCGCGCTTGACGCGGGTGGTGCCGTGCTGACTCTCGTTGCTCGTCTGTGCCATGCCGTCGATCCTACGGCGCTCAGAGGGGTGAGGAAGAACCGGGACCGGCGGGCGACGGGCCGTCGCCGACCGCCCGCGCGGCGTCCCTCGCGGCATCGCGGGCGATGGCCTGGCGGTAGACCTTCCGCACCCGGAACACGACCGTGTAGGTGTTGGCGAGCGCGAGCACCCACAGGGTGATGTAGATCAGGACCGGGAGACCGAAGAGCCCGGCGAGCCCGGTCAGGACCAGGATCGACACGAGGCGATCGGCCCGCTCGGCGAGACCGCCCTTGGCGTCGAGCCCGAGCGACTCGGCCTTGGCTCGGGCGTAGGACGTCACCGAGCCCATGACGAGGCAGTAGAGGGTCACGCAGAGGTAGAGGTAGGAGTCGCCCTCGCCGGTGTTGGCGAAGTAGAGCGCCAGGCCGCCGAAGATGGCGCCGTCACCGATCCGGTCGAGGGTGGAGTCCCAGAAGGACCCGAAGGTCGACTCGCGACCGAGCTCGCGCGCCATCTTGCCGTCGACGAGGTCGCTGAAGACGAAGGCGGTGATCACCAGGGTGCCGATGAACAGCTCGCCCATCGGGTAGAAGACGAGCGCTCCGGCCGCGACGCCGACGGTGCCGACGAACGTGACGGTGTCGGGGCTCACGCCCCACTTGATGAAGAGCTTGACGAAGGGCATCAGCACGACGCCCTGCCAGAAGCCCTTGAACCTGTCCAACACGGGCCGCACGCTACCGGTCGTGCGGCTCCTCAGCCCACCCAGGCGTCGGCGAGCAGCCCGCGAGTGTCGGCGAGCAGCTCGGGCAGCACCCGCGTGCGGCCGATGACGGGCATGAAGTTGGCGTCTCCCGACCAGCGCGGTACGACGTGCTGGTGCAGGTGGGCGGCGATCCCGGCGCCGGCGACGTCGCCCTGGTTCATCCCGATGTTGAAGCCGTGCGCCGCCGAGACCGCGCGGACGGTGCGCATCGCCTGACGGGTCAGGTCGGCGATCTCCGCCGCCTCCTCGTCGGTGGTCTCGGTGTAGTCGGCCAGGTGGCGGTAGGGGCAGACCATCAGGTGCCCGGGCGCGTAGGGGTAGAGGTTGAGCACGGCGAACGCGAGCGTGCCGCGACGTACGACCAGGCCGTCGGCGTCGTCGAGGGCCGGGATCCGGCAGAACGGGCACGTCCCGGCGCTCGCGTCGGCAGGCTTGTTCTCCCCGCGGATGTAGGCCATCCGGTGCGGGGTCCAGAGCCGGTCGAGCCGGTCGTCGTCGCCGACGCCGTCCTGCTCGTGGGTCACGTCGGCCCCTCGACCACGCCGGCGCTCTCGAACAGCTCGGCCAGCGGCAGGTCGGGGTCGAGGGAGATCCCGAGCCGGCGCACGTGACCGTCGAGGAGGTTCCAGATCGACATCGAGAGCAGCGCCGACAGCCGCACGGCCGACGGCTCGCGGACGTCGCGCGCCAGCCACCGACGTACGGCGCCGAGGACCGCCCCGACCAGCCCGTGGGCGAGCGGGTCGACCAGCGCCTGCTCGGCCTCGTCCAGCTCGACGCCCATCAGCGCGATGGCCAGCGAGATCAGGTCGCTCAGCATCTCGGCGATCTGGTCGATGCCCTGCTGGAACGGCCCGCCCGCCTCCTGCACCGCGAAGGCGTGCAGCGCCTGGTGCTGCACGGTCCAGCTCGACGTAGGTGGAGATGATCCGCAGGATGATCTGGTTGACGGTCCCGTCGAGGGACACCGCCGGGGTGAGCACCTCCTGGAGGGCCTCGATGATGTGGGCGCGGATCGCCGCGTCGAGGTCGGCGCGGTCGACGAAGTGCCGGTAGACGACGGTGCGGTTGAGGCCGGCGTGCGCGGCGATCTGCTGCACGTGGAACTCGGTGCCGATCGGCTCGGACTCGATGACCTCGAGGGCGGCGTCGAGGATGCTCAGGCGTCGCTGCTGGTTGTGCTTGTCCCAGCGCGCCTGCCGGCCGTCCTGCGCCATGTCCCCATCCTCACCGTCGCTCAGCGAGCCCCCTGCCGAGCCGTCTGACCGTAGGGTAACGGCGCCGCAGGGGTGAGCCGGTCGAGGCACCGCCGCTCGGGGCCGCCCGACCGGTGCGTCGGGCGGCGGCGGCGACACGCGCCATCTCGTCGACGTCGACGAGCTTGGCACGCACCCTGCCGCTGCTCGCGCCCTCGGCGACGCTCCTCGGCGTCGAGCGCACGCCAGCCCGCGAGGTCGAGGTGCGTCGGGACGCCGCGCGGCGACGAGGTCGCCGATCGAGCGCGGCGGGGCAGGCGCCGGACGGGTCAGCCCGGCGTCGAGGTCGTCGAGCACCCGCGCGACGCTCTCCTGGGCACACCCCTTGTTGCTGCCGATGAAACCGGTCGGGCCGCGCTTGACCCACCCGGCGACGTAGAGCCCGGGCCGCACGCGGCCCCGGTCGTGGGGCACGGTGCCGGTGGCGGCGTCGTACGGCAGGTCGGTGACGGGCAGTCCGCGATAGCCGACGGCGCGCAGCACCAGCCCGGTCTCGATGACCTCGCGCTCGTCGGTGGCGACGGCGGCGGTGCGCCCGTCGGCGCCGCGCTCGAGCCGGGTGCGCACGACCTCGATGCCGGTGACCGCCTCCTCGCCGACCAGGGCGACCGGGGCGGTGAGGAAGCGTAGGACGATCGTGCGCGCGTCCGCGGTGACCGGCAGGGCGGCGATCTCGGCCAGGAGCCGGCTGCGCTGGTCGCTCCCCTCGAGACCATCGGCCTCGACGACGACGTTGAGCCGTCCCTGCTCGACCAGCCCGCGCAGTCCGACGAGCTCGGGCACGGTGAAGGCGGCCTCGGCGGGCCCGCGCCGACCCAGCACCACGACCTCGCGCACGGAGCTGCGGGCCAGGACGGTCAGCGGCAGGGCGGCGATGTCGGTGGGCTCGAGGTCGACGGGGTCGGCGGTGAGGATCCGGGCCACGTCGAGGGCGACGTTGCCGTTGCCGACCACGACGGCACGCTCGGTGGCGAGGTCGACGCGCAGGTCCTGCTTGTCGGGGTGGCCGTTGTACCACCCGACCAGGTCGGTGGCCGACAGCGAGCCGGGCAGGTGCTCACCGGGCAGGCCGAGGGGACGGTCGGCGCTGGCGCCGACGGTGTAGACGACCGCGTCGTAGTGCTCCTGGAGCTCGGCCAGCGTGAGGTCGCGACCGATCTCGACGCCGAGGAAGTAGCCGAAGCCGGGCTGGTCCTCGATCTGGGCGAACAGCTTCTGGACCGCCTTCGTGTGCTGGTGGTCGGGGGCGACCCCCGCGCGCACCAGCCCGTACGGCGTGGGCAGCCGGTCGAAGACGTCGACGGTGATCTCGGGGTGGGTGAGCAGCTCGTCGGCGGCGTAGAGCCCGGCCGGACCGGCCCCGACGACCGCGACCCGGAACGGGCCCGCTGACGGTGAGGCGGCGCTGCTGGGGCACGATCGCCACGGGGGGCCGCGGCTGGTGCGGGAAGCACTCGTAGTACTCGGCGTTGATCGCGAGGAACGGCTGCTCCTCGGGGGTCAGCGTGCTGTCGGGCTTGATCGCCTCGACCGGGCACGCCGTCGCGCAGGCCCCGCACCCGACGCACGAGTTGGCGTCGACGTACAGCATCTCGGCGGTCGCGAACCCGGGCTCACCGGGCGCGGGGTGGATGCAGTTGACCGGGCACGCGACGACGCACGAGGCGTCGGCGCAGCACGACTGCGTGACGACGTACGTCACGGGCTGCGCCGGCGCCTCAGGCCGCTGCGGAGGCGGGCTGGCTGCGGAAGCGCGAGGTGGGGCCGTCGATCTTCATCCACTTCCAGACCCGGCGCGAGACCTTGTTCATCATGCCGGTCTCCTCGGCGAGCATCCGGACGTCGCCGAAGAGGTCGCGCAGGAACTTCCGCGACTCCGGGTTGTCCCAGTAGAGCTCCTTCATGACCGAGTCCGGGATGCCCATGTCGCGCTGGGCCTGCTTGGTCGGCACCACGATCTCGTCGCAGAGCCAGCGCATGATCGAGCGGCACCGCGACCGAGAGCACCGCGCGCTCGTGACGCTTGAGACGCGGCGCCTTGTGCTCGAGGTACTGGTGGGCGAAGCCGATGTGGCGTGCCTCCTCGGCGACGTGGATCTGCATGATGCGCTGCAGCAGCGGGTGCATGTCGTCGCCGGCGCGCAGGATCGTCTTCTGCACGTGGTCGATCGGCTCCTCGCCGGCGAGGACGCCGAAGAAGAAGCCGAACGGCACCAGGCGGGCCGCCAGCGGAAGGATCGGGCTGACCCGCTGGAAGGCCTTCGACCCACCGCCGACGTCCTGTCCGGTGCGGTTGACGAACTCCTGGAACATCTGGGTGTGGTGGCACTCCTCGGTCGCCTCGTGCGTGGAGTAGCGGAACTCCGGCGAGCCGTTGGGCAGGCCGTAGGCGTAGTTCATCAGTCCGGCGATGAGGATCTGCTCGAACTGCAGGCCCACCTTGGTGATGTTGGCCTGGCGGTAGAGCCCGACGCGGATCTGCTCGTCCTTGGGCAGCGAGCGGTACCACGCGTGCCGGCCGAGGACGTCGACGTCCGGCAGGATCCACCGCTCGTCGGTCGGGTCGATCGCGTAGTCGGGGTGGTCCCAGTCGATGTCGGCGAAGGCGTCGAAGTGCTGCTCGACGCTGGCCTCCGAGAGCGTGCGCAGGCGCTCCTCGTAGGTCTGGAAGGGGGCGGCCTGGCGCTGGGTGGGCTCCATGGTGCTCGTCATCGCGTGCAACCTCTCACCGTCGGGTGGTCAACACGAGAGACGTTAGTGCGACGTGGTGTTGCATGTAAAGGGTATCCGCGACATTACGTCTCAGTAACTTGCGGATCGACCGTCTTACGCCAGGCGCTCGGGGAAGCCCCCGGTCGCGATCGGTCCCCAGCGGGTCGGCGTGATCCGCAGCAGGGACTTGCCCTGGTCGCGCATCGCCTGGCGGTACTCGTCCCAGTCGGAGTGCTCGCCGGAGATGCAGCGGAAGTAGTCGACCAGCGGCTCGACGGCGTCGGGCATGTCGATCACCTCGCACTCCCCGTCGACCTGGACCCAGGCGTCGTTGAACTCGTCACCGAGCACCAGCACGCTGACGCTGGCGTTGCGCCGCGCATTGGTCGCCTTGGCGCGCTCGGGATAGGTCGAGATCACGATCCGGCCCTCCTGGTCGACTCCCCCGGTCACGGGCGAGACCTGAGGGCTGCCGTCCTGGCGGTGGGTCACCAGCACCAGCTGGTGGCGCGGTCGGACGAACTCGAGGAGCTCGTCGAGGTCGACGGTGGTCGTGGTGGCGATGGTCTTGGGCATGCGACCACTTCAGCACACGGCGGGTCACCCGTCGTACGGGCTCCGCGACTCGACCTGCCACCCGGCGACGTCGATCAGGACGACCTCGTCGGCTGCGGTGGTGCCGTCCGGGAGGTCGCGCTGGACGTGGAAGACGGCCTCCTGGCCGTCGACCCGCCCGTCGAGCACGGTGTAGGCGAAGGCGTCGCCGACGGTCTCCTGGAGCTCGTCGATGCAGCCGTCGGCCCAGTAGTCGTCGTCCTGCTGGTAGGACAGCGCCGCCAGGGTGCGCATCGTGAAGCAGTCGCGCTGGCCCAACGCGGTGTAGAAGCCGTCGACCACGTCCTGGGCCGGTGTCGCCTCCGGGTCGACGGTCCCGGTCTCGATCGACGTCGCGGTCGTGGCCGGCGTCTCGGGTGCGGGCCGGTCGTTCTCCTGCGCACAGCCAGCCCCGGCTCCGATCACGAGCGCGGCGGCGGCCAGCAGGCGTAGGCGAGTCACGGCTGGAGTCTAGGCACCGTGGTTCGTCGAGCAGCCGAGCGGTGAGCGAAGCGAGGCGTCGGCGTCCCGAGACGGCCTGTCACCCGCCCGCGGCCTCCCACCAGTCGAGGACTCGCTGGGCCGAGAGCGTCAGCCACGGCGACGGATCGCCCTCGGGGACGTCCTCGTGGAACCACACGAGGCCCGGGTCGCGGCGCTGCTGGAGCCAGCGCCCGTCGGTCGTGCGGGCGGCCCGCACGACCTCGACCGCGTCGGCCAGGCGGGGATCGGGTGGCACGCCGTCGGCGAGGGAGGCCGCCCGGAAGTGCTCGAGAGCCCGCAGCACGCTGTAGCGCCAGCGGAACGGATGCTCCAGGCAGGTCACCCACGGTCCGACGACGTCACCGGTGCCGCGCCGGCGCATCAGGCGCCGTTCGAGGAGGTACTCCTGCCCCGCGAGCCGACTGGCACGCAACCTGTCGGTCGGGGCGACGTACGTCTCGTGGGCCAGGAGCCCGGTCAGGGCATTGAGGGTGGAGTGGAAGGACGAGCGGGTGGAGCCGTTCTCCCACTCGCAGTTCCAGCCGCCGTCGGCGAGCTGGTGGTCGACGAACCAGCTCGCGAGTCCGGACACGTCGGCGCCGAGCCAGGCGCCGCTGCCGATGGTCCAGGCGTTGATGCAGACGTCGACCTCACCGCCCCAGTAGGGAAGGTCGTCGTACTCCCAGCGACAGCTCGCCTCGAGCTTCTCGACGGTGCCGCTCAGGACCGCCGCGTCGAGGCCCCACTCTCGGAGCGACCGCAACGACCAGGTGGTAGCCGTCCAGGGCTGCTCGTCGCCGTCGAACCCCTTCGGGAAGAACGCGCCGCCCGCCCACTGGCCGTCGTCGTCCTGCTCGGCGAGCAAGCGGGCGCCGAAGCCCTCGGTCGCCACGCGCGACCGCGTCGCCTCCCAGACCTCGGGCGCGGCGCCGAGCAGGTCGCGCTCGACCTGCCAGCGCAGGGCGGGGTCGGTGTCGAGCAACCAGTCGGCCAGGCCGGGTGCGAGCGCCATGACGGGAGGGTACGCCGCCCGCGTCCGGAGGCTGAGGAGCGAGGGCCTCCGGCTCAGACCTGCTCGCGCGAGGCAACCGCGGCGGTCACCCGAGCGATCGCCTCGTCGATGGGTACGCCGTTGTCCTGGCGGCCGTCGCGGTAGCGGAAGGAGACCGCGCCGGCGGCGACGTCATCAGCGCCGGCGATCATCATGAACGGCACCTTCTGCAGCTGGGCGTTGCGGATCTTCTTCTGCATCCGGTCGTCGGAGTCGTCGAGCTCGACCCGCAGCCCCTGCGCCTTCATCTTCCGTGCCACGTCGGCGAGGTAGTCGGCGTAGTCGGCCGCGACCGGGATCGCCTGCACCTGCACGGGTGCGAGCCACGGGGGGAACGCGCCGGCGTAGTGCTCGACGAGCACACCGATGAACCGCTCGATCGAGCCGAACTTGGCGGAGTGGATCATCACCGGCTGCTGCCGCGAGCCGTCGGCCGCCTGGTACTGCAGGTCGAAGCGCTCGGCGGAGGGTTGGTTGAAGTCGTACTGGATCGTCGACATCTGCCAGGTGCGCCCGATCGCGTCGCGCGCCTGCACCGAGACCTTCGGCCCGTAGTAGGCAGCGCCGCCGGGGTCGGGGACCAGCTCGAGGCCCGACTCGATGCAGACGTCCTCCAGGACCTGTGTCGCCAGCTCCCAGTCCTCGTCGGAGCCGATGAACTTGTCCGGCTTCGAGTCGTCGCGGGTGGACAGCTCGAGGTAGAAGTCGTCGAGCCCGAAGTCACGGAACAACCCCAGGCAGAACTCCAGCAGGTGCTTGATCTCCGCCGGCGCCTGCTCCTTGGTCACGTAGGAGTGGGAGTCGTCCTGGGCGAAACCGCGCACGCGCGTGAGGCCATGGATGACACCGGACTTCTCGTGGCGGTAGACCGAACCGAACTCGAAGAGCCGCAGCGGCAGCTCACGGTAGGAGCGCTGCCGCGAGCGGAAGATGAGGTTGTGCATGGGGCAGTTCATCGCCTTGAGGCGGTAGTCCATCCCGTCGACGTCGAGCGCCGGGAACATCCCCTCGCCGTAGTAGGGCAGGTGGCCCGACGTGTAGAACAACCCCTCCTTGGCGATGTGTGGGGTGCCGACGTACTCGAAGCCCTCCTCGATGTGGCGGCGTCGGACGTAGTCCTCCATCTCGCGCTTGATCACGCCACCCTTGGGGTGGAACACGGGCAGGCCCGAGCCGATCTCGTCGGGGAAGGAGTAGAGGTCGAGCTCGCGGCCGAGCTTGCGGTGGTCGCGTCGCTCGGCCTCCTCGATGCGGTGCAGGTGCTCGTCGAGGGCCTCCTTGGTCTCCCAGGCCGTGCCGTAGATGCGCTGGAGCTGCTTGTTCTTCTCGTCGCCGCGCCAGTAGGCCGCCGCCGAGCGCATCAGCTTGAACGCCGGGATCCGCTTCGTGGTCGGCAGGTGCGGTCCGCGGCACAGGTCGCTCCACACGGTCTCCTTCGACCGCGGGTTGACGTTGTCGTAGATCGTCAGCTCGCCGGCGCCGACCTCGACACTCGCGCCCTCGGCAGCATCCTCGACACCGGCGCCGCCCTTGAGCCCGATCAGCTCGAGCTTGTAGGGCTCGTTCGCGAGCTCGGCCAAGGCGTCGGCGTCGGTCGTGGCGCGCCGGGAGAACCGCTGGCCCTCCTTGATGATCTTGCGCATCCGGGTCTCGATCTTGTCGAGGTCCGCAGGCACGAACGGCGTCTCGACGTCGAAGTCGTAGTAGAAGCCGTCGGTGATCGGCGGTCCGATGCCGAGCTTGGCGTCGGGGAAGAGGTCCTGCACGGCTTGGGCCATGACGTGGGCCGTCGAGTGGCGCAGGATGTCGTGGCCGTCGGGGCTGTCGATCGCGACGGACTCGACGACGTCGCCGTCGACGAGCTCGTAGGCGAGGTCCTTCAACGCCGTGTCGTCGCCCTCCCCCACCCGCGCCGCGATGACGTCGGTGTCCTCGGCGAAGAGCTCCCACGCCTTGGTGCCGGTCGTGACCGTCTGGTCCTGACGCACGTCGGCGTGGACTCGGACGACCTTGATCTCGGACACGGGGGACTCCTTGGCGGGTTGCACTGCACGGTGTCGGACGCCGGGTGGCGCGACGTCGCGATGGTATCGACCGCCAGGGGTGCTCCGCCCCCCGGTTTGTGATCCGCGCGGCGGTGGGTCAGCAGCCGTCGAGCGCCAGGGGCGGCTTGTCGCCCACGGTCACAGTGTCCGGGAGGCGCACGGCTGCGCGTCGGCCCTGCCGCGGGCCCGGTGGGGGTGCGAGTGTAGAAGGATGCACAGCGACGACCCGCACACCACGAAGGAGCACGGATGAGCATCCTCGGCGAACGACCCGAGCAGCTCGACGCGGGCCGCGAGCTGGTGCCCTGATGGCGGACGGCGCGAGCGGCGTCCTCGGTGGCGACTTCCTCGCGGGGCTCGACCGCTCGCTCGCGCAGACCGACGCCGACCTGGCGGCGTCCTATCCCGGTGAGGACGAGCGCCGACAGCCGATCCACACGGTCTACGTGCCGGCCGACACCTACACGCGCTCACTTCCCGCGGACTGGGGGCGAGCGGCCCTCGAGCTCCTCGCCGAGCACGGTGGCGCCGAGGGGCTCTGCACGACCACCCTGGGCCTGGCGCCGAGCCTGGTCGACGAGGTCGCCCCGCGGGTGGAGGCCAAGCTCGGGCGGGATCCGATCGAGGACCTGCGCATCGACTTCGAGGACGGCTACGGCAACCGCGGCGACGACGTCGAGGACGCCGAGGCGATCCGGGCCGCCACCGAGCTGGCCCGGGCGCACCGCGAGGGTCTGGCTCCCGCGTTCTCCGGGCTGCGGTTCAAGTGCTTCGAGGAGCAGACCCGACACCGCGGCATCCGCACGCTCGACCTCTTCCTGGGGACCCTGCTGGCGCAGCTCGGCGCGCCACCCGAGGGGCTGGTCCTCACGTTCCCCAAGGTCAGCACCGTCACCCAGGTCGAGGCGATGGTGGAGGTCTGCGGCGAGCTCGAGCGGGCCCACGGGCTGCCGCCGGGCACGCTGCGCTTCGAGATCCAGGTCGAGACGCCCCAGCTGATCCTCGGCCCCGACGGTCGCATCCCCGTCGCGGCTGCGGTGCACGCGGGCGCGGGACGCGTCACCTCGCTCCACTACGGCACCTTCGACTACAGCGCGTCGCTCCAGATCGCGGCCGCCCACCAGGCGGCTGACCACCCGGCCGCGGACTTCGCCAAGCAGGTGATGCAGGTGGCAGTGGCAGGCACCGGCGTGCACCTGTCCGACGGATCGACGAACATCCTCCCGGTCGGTCCGCCCGAGCAGGTGCAGCACGCCTGGCGCATCCACGCAGGCCTCGTACGCCGTTCCCTCGAGCGCGGCTACTACCAGGGATGGGACATGCATCCCGGTCACCTGCCGACCCGGTTCGCGACCAACTTCGCGTTCTACCGCCAGGGATTCCCCCAGGCCGCCCGCAGGCTCTCCGACTACGCCCAGCAGCTCGACGGTGACGTCATGGACGAGCCCGCCACCGCGCGGGCACTGGCGCGCTACCTCCACCGGGGTCTCTCGTGCGGAGCCCTCGACGAGTCCGAGGTGACCGGCGCGACGGGGCTCACCCCTGACAGCCTCGCGCGGCTGGCTCGCCCCAAGTCGGACACCCACGACCTCATCGCTCACAGCTGAAGGAGCCAACGTGTCGAACAACTTCTACTACGCACCCCAGGGGGGTCTGCCCGGCCAGACCGAGCTGACGACCAACCGGGCGATGTTCACCGAGGCCTACGCCGTGCTCCCCCGCGGGACGATGACCGACATCGTCACGAGCAGGCTGCCGCACTGGGACGACACCCGGCTGTGGATCATCGCCCGCCCGCTGTCCGGCTTCGCCGAGACGTTCTCGCAGTACGTCATGGAGGTCGGCCCGGGCGGTGGGAGTCGGCGTCCCGAGCTGGATCCCACCGCGGAGGGGGTGCTGTTCCTGACCGAGGGACAGATGCGCCTGACCATCGGCGGCGACGAGCACGTGCTGTCGGCGGGCGGCTACGCCTTCATCCCACCGGCGACCGACTGGACGGTGCTCAACCCGGGCGACGTCCCCCTGCGCTTCCACTGGATCAGGAAGGCCTGGGAGCCCGTCGACGGGATCGAGGCTCCCCCGGCCTTCGTGACCAGCGACGACGAGTGCGTCGGCAAGGAGATGCCCGGGACGGACGGCGCGTGGGTGACCCAGCGCTTCGCCGACCCTGACGACGTACGCCACGACATGCACGTCAACATCGTCTCCTTCGAGCCCGGCGGCGTGATCCCGTTCCCCGAGACCCACGTCATGGAGCACGGCCTCTACGTCCTGGAGGGCAAGGCGATGTACCTCCTCAACCAGGACTGGGTGGAGGTGCAGGAGGGCGACTTCATGTGGCTGCGGGCGTTCTGCCCGCAGGCCTGCTACGCCGGAGGGCCCGGACGGTTCCGCTACCTGCTCTACAAGGACGTCAACCGTCATGCGCGGTTGAGCCGTCAGTTCCTCTGACCTGGGGTGATGCTGGTGGGCGATACTGGGTTCGAACCAGTGACCTCTTCGGTGTGAACGAAGCGCGCTACCACTGCGCCAATCGCCCGCTGAACTGCTCGCGGGTGCGGTCGCAGACTCTAACGCATGCGCTTCGGTCGGGCTCACATCCGGAGTCCCGTGCGAAGAAGTTCTCCGTTGAACAGGCAACGCATCGGGCTCCCGCCGCGTCTAGGAGTAAGGGCGTCCTGCGCCCCACGCACTCCCCTCTCGGCAAGGACGGTCATGGCTCACCCGGTTGCTCCCTCCCTCACCCAGGACATCGCGCTGCACTGCGACGACGACCGCGGTCGACCGATGGCCTTCATGGCGACCTTCGCCTACAGCGCGTCGGACCCGTACGCCGTGGCGTGACCTTCCACGTGCCGGCCGGCGAGGTGCCGTGGGTGATGGCACGCTGCCTGCTCCACCAGGGCCTGACCCAACCGGTCGGCGACGGTGACATCCACCTCGCGCCGGGGATCGACGAGGACGGCCACGCGGTCGTCCGGATGACCTTCCACTCCCCCGAAGGCCGACTCCAGGTCGCTGCCCGCAGCGCCGAGCTGCTGGCGTTCCTGATGCGTACATGGCAGGTGGTGCCCGTCGGTGACGAGGCCGCGCTGGTCGACCTCGACTCGTTGGTCGAGACCCTGCGCGCCTGAAGGCGACGCTGCTCAGATCGGCAGCAGGCAGCTCCGGCTCGCGCTCGCGCCCAGGTGGCGGCAGCGCGCGTGGTGATCGGCCCGACCGCGAGCTCGCGATCACCCCAACGCGTGACGGCCTGGACGTCGCGCGTGGTCGAGACGAGGAAGACCTCGTCGGCCCCTCGGCGACGGCGATGGGCTCGTCGACCTCGCGCGCACCCGCACCAGTCGAGCACGAGCGCGCGGGTCACGCCGGCGAGGCAGCCGCTGGCGAGCGTCGGCGTCCGCAGCTCGCCGTCGACGACGTAGAAGACGTTCGACCCGGTGCCCTCGCACAGGTGGCCGGCGGTGTTGGCGAAGATCGCCTCGCTGGCGCCGTGCTCGCGCGGCCTGGGCGAGGGCGACGACGTTCTCGGCGTACGACGTGGTCTTGAGGCCGGCGATGGCGCTGTGCTCGTTGCGTGGCCACGGCACGGTGACGACGCCGTGGCGTCGGGCGTCGGGTCCATGGGGACGGCCACGACCACGAGCGTCGGCGGCGTGGGTCGCCGCGACCGGACCCCAGCGGCGCCGGTCCGGCGGTCAGGGTGATCCGCAGCCGACCGAGCGGCAGGTGCTCCTCGGCCAAGCACGGCGGCGACCCCACGGCGTACGACGTCGCAGGTCGGGCGAAGCCAGGCCGAGACCGCTGAGCGGACCGCTCGAGACGCTCGAGGTGGAGGTCCAGGGCGAACGGGCTGGCCCTCGACGACCTTGATCGCCTCGAACACCCCGTCACCCACCGTGAACCCGTGGTCGCTGACCCTGATCGCCGCCGCTCTCGGGTCCGGGAGCAGGAGCGCCATCGATCCACGCACTGCATGCCGCCACTCTAGAGCCCGAAGCCCACCCGGCGCGTACGCCACGCCAAGCCGGACCCCGTTTTGTCGCCACCGCCACGCCATCGGCTACTGTTCCACACGCAGTCACGGCGGGCCGAAGCCCGCCGGGAACGCAGGCGGACATAGCTCAGTTGGTAGAGCGCAACCTTGCCAAGGTTGAGGTCGCGAGTTCGAGTCTCGTTGTCCGCTCGGAGAGGTCAGTGTCACGGCCCGACCTCCATCCATGAGCACGGTGGGTTGGCCGAGAGGCGAGGCAACGGACTGCAAATCCGTGTACACGGGTTCAAATCCCGTACCCACCTCCACCACCCACAACTTCATAACCCGCTGTGCAGTCACAGCAACGGGCGATTGGCGCAGTGGTAGCGCGCTTCCCTGACACGGAAGAGGTCACTGGTTCAAACCC
>CAWGJR010000041.1:0-237810 GCA_963822915.1 uncultured Actinomycetota bacterium | reverse complement strand
CCCGACGTCGCGTTCCCGCGGCTCAACATGTTCTCCTACTGGCTCTTCCTCTTCGGCGGACTGATCGCGGGCTCCGGGTTCCTGACCCCGTCCGGCGCCGCCGACTTCGGCTGGTTCGCCTACACGCCGCTGTCCGATGCCGTCCGCTCCCCGGGGGTCGGCGGTGACCTGTGGATCATGGGTCTGTGGCTCGCCGGCCTCGGCACGATCCTCGGTGCGGTCAACTTCATCACCACCATCATCTGCATGCGCGCGCCCGGCATGACGATGTTCCGGATGCCGCTGTTCGTCTGGAACACCCTGGTCACCAGCCTGCTGGTCCTCATCGCGTTCCCCGTGCTCGCCGGCGCGCTGCTCTCGCTCGAGGCCGACCGTCAGTTCGGCGCCCACGTCTTCGACACCGCCCACGGCGGCGCGATCCTGTGGCAGCACCTGTTCTGGTTCTTCGGGCACCCGGAGGTCTACATCATCGCGCTGCCGTTCTTCGGCATCGTGACCGAGATCCTCCCGGTCTTCAGCCGCAAGCCGATCTTCGGCTACGTCGGCCTCGTGGGCGCCACCCTGGGCATCGCGATCCTCTCGGTCGCCGTGTGGGCCCACCACATGTTCGTGACCGGCGCGGTCAACCTGCCCTTCTTCTCCGGCATGACCTTCTTGATCGCGGTCCCGACGGGGGTGAAGTTCTTCAACTGGATCGGGACGTTGTGGGGTGGATCCATTTCATTCGACACCCCTATGTTGTGGTCGATCGGGTTCCTGACGACCTTCCTGTTCGGTGGCCTCACCGGCGTCATCCTGGCCAGCCCGCCCCTCGACTTCGCCATCTCCGACTCCTACTTCGTGGTGGCGCACTTCCACTACGTGGTCTTCGGCACCGTCGTGTTCGCGATGTTCGCCGGGTTCTACTTCTGGTGGCCGAAGATGACGGGCCGGATGCTCGACGAGGGCCTGGGCAAGCTGCACTTCTGGCTCCTGTTCGTCGGCTTCCACACGACCTTCCTCGTGCAGCACTGGCTGGGCGTCGAGGGCATGCCGCGTCGCTACTCCGACTACCTCCTGAGCGACGGCTGGGCAGGTCTCAACCAGATCTCCACGATCGGGGCCTTCCTGCTGGGTGCCTCGACGCTGCCGTTCCTCTACAACGTCTACGTCTCGCGCCGGGCTCCGCTGGTCGAGGTCGACGACCCGTGGGGGTGGGGCCGCTCGCTCGAGTGGGCCACCAGCTGCCCGCCGCCGCGACACAACTTCCACTCCATCCCGCGCATCCGCTCGGAGTCCCCGGCCTTCGACCTGCACCACCCCGAGGTCGCGGCGATCGAGCTCGACGACAACGCCGCGGCGCGTGACGGCAAGTTCGCCGACGCCCCCGACATGGAAGGCCGCGAGACCCTGCTCAAGGAGCGGCTCGACACCGACACCGACGAGGAGACCAGAAGCGATGAAGACCGAGGCGTGGATCTTCGGCGTCACCACCGTCTTCCTGGTCCTGGTGACACCCGCCTACTGGCTCGTCACCGACAGCGCCGGCAACGGCAACGTCGGAGGTGGCGGTGGCGACTGGACCGGCACCTCGGCGCTGACCATGACCGGCCTGCTGACCCTGATGGTCACCCTCTACCTCGGCTTCCACGCCAAGAAGATGGACGCTCGGCCGGAGGATCGCAAGGACGGCGAGATCGCCGACGGCGCCGGCGAGCTGGGCTTCTTCCCGCCCTACTCCTGGTGGCCGCTGTGGTGCGGCGCCACGTTGGCGACCCTGGTGTTCGGTGTCGCGATGGCCGCCTGGTGGCTCTTCGTCATCGGTGCCGCCCTGGGTGCGATCGCGCTCAGCGGACTCATCTTCGAGTACTACCGCGGCGAGCACGCCCACTGAGGTGCTGACCGGGCTCGGTTCGGCCGGGCTCCTCTTTCGGTCCGCCACGCCCGCCACACCCGCCGATGGGGTTGCCCGACCACCGGTCGCCTACCCTTGGGTCGAGGTCGTCCGAGGTTCTCTGGCCGACGACCGTGAGCCGAGATCGTTGGGGGATCAGCAGATGCACGTGTCACCGTCGCAGCGCCGGATGACGGCCGTAGCCACCGGCGCCTTGGCCTTGGCGCTGCTTGCCGGCTGCTCCAGCACGCCGGAGTCCCAGTCGTCCCCGACGGGCTCCCAGCAGGGCACCGGCGGCGATGGCAGCGTCGCACCTGCCGGTGGCACCGGGGCCGACGGCTCCGACGACGCCGCCCCCGTCCTCGACTCCAACGTCGAGCGCGGAGCCAGCGGAGTCCCGGTCTCCACCCTCGTCGCCGTGGACGCCACCGGCGGCACCCTGACCTCGGTCAAGGTCACCTCCGGAGCCGGGCTGGTCGCCGGTTCGATGGGGAGTGACGGTGCGTCCTGGACCGCGACCGAGCGCCTCGAGCCAGGCACGACGTACACCGTCAGTGCGGTGGCGCAGAGCGCCGGCGGCCAGGAAGCACGCCGCAAGAGCACGTTCACGACCCAGGACCTCACGCTGGCCGAGCAGACCTACCCCTCGGTGGCACCGCTGCAGGGTGAGACGGTCGGCGTCGGCATGCCGGTCATCGTGACCTTCGACGTCGCCGTGCGCAACCGTGCCGAGTTCGAGAAGCACATGGAGGTGACCTCGACCCCGCAGCAGGTGGGCGCCTGGCACTGGCTCAGCGACAACGAGGCCCACTGGCGCCCGAAGTCCTACTGGGAGGCCGGCACCGAGGTGTCGGTCGACGTCGACGTCAACGGCGTCGACGCCGGCAACGGCATCTACGGCCAGGAGGACCGCGTCGTCGACTTCACCGTGGGCGACGCCAACATCTACAAGGTCGACGCCCAGACCCACCAGATGAAGGTCTTCAGCAACGACAAGCTGCTCCGCACGATCCCGATCACCACCGGCAAGGAGGGTTTCACCACCCGCTCGGGCACCAAGGTGATCATCGAGAAGTTCGAGTCGAAGCGGATGAACTCCGAGACCGTCGGGATCGGCGGCGCCGAGGCCTACGACATCGACAACGTGCAGTACGCCATGAGGCTGACCTACTCCGGCGAGTTCATCCACGCCGCCCCGTGGTCGGTGGCCTCCCAGGGCAATGCCAACGTCTCGCACGGGTGCACCGGGATGAGCACCGACCAGGCGGCCTGGCTCTACTCGATCAGCAAGCGCGGTGACGTGGTGGAGTACACCGGCACCGACCGTCCGATGACCTTCGACAACGGCTACGGCGACTGGAACGAGTCCTTCAAGCAGTTCTCCCGGGGCTCGGCCCTGTAAGCAGCTCGATCACGCTCCTCCGGAAGCCGACGCGCCCCCTGGGCACGTCGGCTTCTGTGTGCTGCGGGGCGGTTGGGGGAGCGGTGAGCGGTTGCGGTGAGCAATGGCGCCGGGGGCACTGGCGGCCCGACAGCGTACGTCGCGCTCCCGATGGGCGGTGGCGCCCCTGGGTGCGCCGTTTGGTCCCAAACGACGGAGTTCGGGCCCGGAATCATGTCGTTGGGGACCAAACGGCACCTTCGTCGCTGGCTCCGACCCGTCGGCTCGGCCGGCGCGGCGGGAGGCCGGCGAGCAGGCTCGGTGCCAGGCGGTCCCAGAGGGGCCGGCGCGGCTGAGACGCTGTCCTGAGGGCCCGCGGGGTGCGCCGTTTGGTCCCAAACGACGGAGTTCGGGCCCGGAATCGATGTCGTTGGGGACCAAACGGCGTGCACTGTCGACGACCGGGCTGGGCCCGACAGGACTCGCCCGGGCGTGCGGCTGAGGCTGGGCGGAGAGGACCGTGGGGGAGTGCCTCTCGACGCACCAGGGCCCGCCGGACGATGTCCGGCGGGCCCTGGTGACAGGTGGTGCTGGTGACTCAGTGGTCGTTGTCAACGTCTCTCCCTCGACGGCGTGGTGGCCGTCGAACTGGTGACCGTCGGCCGAGTGCCCGTCGAGCGCAGCCGAGAGTGCGTGCTCGTGCTCGGCGTGGTGGTGTGCCTCCTCGAGCTCGGCGGCCGTCGGCTTCTGCACGTTGTCGGCGTACATCAGCGTGGAGAGCTTGCCGCGGATGCCGTCGAGGCGACCACCCGGGGCGGCGACACCGTTGGCGTCGATCTCCTGGGTGGGGGTCCAGACCTGGTCACGGTCGCGAGCGGTCAGGCGGTAGGCCTCGGCCTCGCTGATCGGCAGGTGCCGCTCGCTGTAGCCGCCCTCGGCCGAGCGCATGATGATGCCCGTCTCGTAGCCGTGGAGCAGCTTGCCCTCGTCGTGGCGCTGGAGCGAGATGCACCAGCGTCGGGTGACGAAGAAGGCGATGGCCGGCCCGATGAAGACGGCGCCTCGCATGAAGTAGGTGATCTGGTTGATGCTCAGGTTGAGCTTGATGGCGATGATGTCGTTGCCACCAGCCGCCCAGGCCAGACCGTAGAACGTCATGAGCGAGACCATCACCGCGGTGCGGGTCGGGGCGTTGCGGGGACGCTCGAGCAGGTGGTGCTCGCGCTTGTCACCGGTGATCCAGGCCTCGATGAACGGCAGCAGCATCAAGATGACGAGCATCAGCGGCGGCACGATCAGGATCGGGATCATGATGTTCCAGGAGATCGGCTGGCCGAACACCGTGCTCTCCCAGCCGGGCATGATGCGCAGCAGTCCGTCGGGCCAGCCCATGTACCAGTCGGGCTGGGAGCCGGCGGTGACCTTGGTCGGGTCGTAGGGGCCGAACTTCCAGATCGGGTTGATCGACAACAGTCCACCCATGACCGCGATCGCGCCGAAGACGATGAAGAAGAAACCGCCGGCCTTGGCGGCGTAGACCGGGAGCATCGGGAAGCCGACGACGTTCTCCTCGGTGCGGCCGGGCCCGGGCCACTGGGTGTGCTTGTGGTAGACGAGCAGCAGCATGTGCGCGGCGATCAGGCCGAGCAGCAGACCGGGGATCAGCAGGATGTGGATGGTGTAGAGCCGGGGGATGATGGAGTCCCCGGGGAACTCGCCTCCGAAGAGGAAGAACGACATGTAGGAGCCGACGACCGGCGTGGCCTTCAGGAAGCCGTCCGCGGCACGGACGCCGGTGCCCGAGAGCAGGTCGTCGGGCAGCGAGTAGCCGGTGAAGCCCTCCAGGGTGCCCAGGAGCAGCAGGAGGCAGCCGATGACCCAGTTGAGCTCACGCGGCTTGCGGAACGCGCCGGTGAAGTAGACGCGCATCATGTGGATCATCATCGAGGCGATGAAGATCATCGCTGCCCAGTGGTGCATCTGCCGCATGAGCAGACCACCGCGGACGTCGAAGGAGATCTCCAGCGTGGAGGCCATCGACCGCGACATCTCGACACCGCGCAGCGGGTCGTAGGAGCCCTGGTACTGCGACTCGGCCATGCTGGGGTCGAACCACAGCGTGAGGAACACGCCGGTGAGGAGCAGGATGACGAAGCTCCACAGCGCGATCTCGCCGAGCATGAACGACCAGTGGTCGGGGAAGACCTTGCGCAGGTTCTTCTTCATCGCACCGCCGAGGCCCAGGCGCTCGTCGGCCCAGTTGGCCACGGCACCCGCCCTGGCCGGCTTCTTCGGTGTCGCCGCGCTCGTGGTGTTGCTGTCGGCGACCCGACTGGTGTCGATACTCATTACCCACGCCCCCAATAACTTGCGCCTACGGGCTCAGTGAAGTCGCTCTGTGCGACCAGGAATCCCTCGTCGTCCACCGCGAGCGGCAGCTGAGGCAGCGGCCGAGCAGCGGGTCCGAACACGACTTTAGCGGAGTCGGCGAGATCGAAAGTAGACTGATGGCACGGGCACAGCACCAGGTGAGTGGTGCGCTCGTAGAGCGAGATCGGGCATCCCACGTGGGAGCAGATCTTGGAGTAGCAGATGACACCGTCGACCGACCAGTCGTCGCGGTCGGGGCCCGGGATGATCTCCTCCGGCTCCATGCGGACGACGATGACGGCCGACTTGGCCTTCTGCACCTGCAGCTCGGTGCCCTCGAGGTCGAAGAGGCCGTCGGGAACGGCGTTGACCAGGTCGCCGACCTGGAGGTCGGCCACCCGGATCGGGGTGCCGACGACGTCGCGCACGACGCGCGTGTTGGCCTTCCAGATGGTGTGCTCGAGGCCGAGGCCCTCCTCCTCGTTCTCGACCTGACCCGGGGTCGGGCCGAGGTCGCGCAGCAGCACGATGGGGGCCAGCGCCACGACGCCGATCGCGCCGAAGAGGGAGTTGCGGATGAGGGGGCGGCGGGCGATGCCCGACTCCTCGAGGCCGGCGTTGAGGGCCTCGATCGACGCCTCGCGGTCCTCGTCGGAGGAGCGGGCGGGGTGGCGCATCTCGACGATCTCGTGGTCGGCCATGAGCTTGCGCGCCCACTGGATGATGCCGACACCGATGCACAGCAGGGCGAGGCCCAGCGTCATCCCGAGGGCCACGGTGGAGGAGCCGAGGCCGCCTCCGACGTTCCAGTTGTCGCCGACCTTGAAGACGAAGTACGAGACGAAGAAGAGGAGCGTGAAGACGGCGGAGAGTCCGAACAGTCCGGCCACCTGACGCTCGGCGCGCTTGGCCAGCCCCTCGTCGACGTCGGTGGGACGCCACGTGTGGGCCGGCAGGCCGGGATCGGGCAGCGGGTCGGAGGTCTTGGCGAGCTCGCCGGAGCTCTTGCCGTCGTTGTCGGGTCGGATGCTCATGCGAGTTCTCCTTGATCGACGGTCGAGGGCTTGTCCTTGGTCGAGCGGGTCGTGTGGGCGGCGATCCAGATCGCGAAGCCGACGAGCCCGCCGATCCCCACGACCCAGGCGAAGAGCCCCTCGGAAACCGGTCCGAGGGAGCCGAGACCGAAGCCGCCGTAGGCCGGCTGGGCGTCGGTGGCGGCGAGGTAGGCGATCACGTCGCGCTTCTCGTCGGGGGTGAGGTTGCCGTTGGAGAACGTGGGCATCGACTGGGGCCCGGTGAGGAGTGCCTCGTAGATGTACTTCGGCTCCACCCCGCGCAGGGTGGGTGCCTTGCCGCCGCGCGGCATCGCGCCGCCCTGGCCGTCGAAGTTGTGGCACGCGGTGCAGTTGGTCAGGAAGATCTGGCCACCGCGCGAGATCGCGGCCTCACGGTCGAAGGCAGAGCCGTCGGGAGCCGTGGAGGGCAGCGTGTAGTCGGCGGAGGTCGGGATCGCCGGGCCGGTGCCGAGGGAGTCGACGTACGCCGCGAGCTGGCGCACCTCCTCCTCGTTGTAGATCGCGGGCTTGCGGACGGCCTGCTGGCCCGGCTGGGCCAGGGGCATCCGGCCGGTGCCGACCTGGAAGTCGACCGAGGCCGCCCCGACGTCGGTCAGGGGCGGGCCGTACTGCTGGCCGTCGGAGGTCAGCACGCCCTCGCCGTTCTGGCCGTGGCAGAACGTGCAGCCGTTGATGAACAGCTCCTTGCCGGCCTGGACGTCCTCGGCGGTGGTGGTCGTCTCACCGGCGCTGGCGCCGGGCGAGAAGGCGGAGTAGAGGCCCCCGGTGAAGAGGAGCCCCAGCATCAGGATCACGGCCCCGGCGAGGGGAGCCCGGCGGTGCCGGGAGAGCCGACCTGCGGAGCGGTTCAGGAAGCGCACTATCTCGTCCCTAGGTGTTCAGAAGATGGGCGGATGGAGGACCGGCGGGCTACTTGATGAGGTAGATCGTGGCGAAGAGCCCGATCCACACCACGTCGACGAAGTGCCAGTAGTAGGAGACGACGATGGCGCTCACCGCCTGCTCATGGGTGAACTTGCGGGCCAGGTAGGTGCGCCCGAGCACGAGGAGGAAGGCGATCAGCCCACCGGTGACGTGCAGCCCGTGGAATCCGGTGGTGAGGTAGAACATCGAGCCGTACGCCGTGGAGGTGTCGCCCGGGCCGCCGTCGCCGCCGAGGGTGATGCCCTCGTGGACCAGCTCGGCGTACTCGAGGGCCTGGCCGCCGATGAAGACCGCTCCCATGACGTAGGTGAGGATGAACCACTCCCGCAGGCCCCAGCCCTTGAACTTGAACACCGACCCGGTGCGGCTCACCTGACCACGCTCGGCCGCGAAGACGCCCAGCTGGCAGGTCAACGAGGACAGCACCAGGATCGTGGTGTTGGCGAACGCGAACGGCACGTTGAGGGCGTCAGTGCTGTCGGCCCAGAGCTCGGGGCTGACCGAGCGGATCGTGAAGTACGACGCGAACAGCGCCGCGAAGAACATCAGCTCACTGGAGAGCCAGATGATCGTGCCGACCGCGACCATGCTCGGGCGGTCGTGGTGCCCGTGCAGGCGAGAGGCCGGGATGGGAGCTGTCGTCGTTGCCACGGTCCTATTATGGCCTGCACTTCGGTGGAGGGCACCCCGACCCCCGCGTGTGGCGCCGACCTATCGTGGTGAGCGTGCCTCCGACCATCAATGCGGCTCTCCAGCTGGCTGCCGAGCCGGGCTCCGACGTGCTCCCGCGCCTCACCGCAGGCTCCTTCTTCACCGAGTGGGGCCTGGACCCGCTGCCGCTGATCATCACCGTCTGGGCGGCCGGTCTCTACCTCGTCGGGGTGGCCGTCCTGCGCCGTCGTGGCGACGCCTGGCCGGTCGGGCGCACCGTGTCGTTCGTGGTGATCGGGATGGGATCCTTCTACGTCGCGACCTCGTCGGGCCTGGCGACGTACGACACCACCTTGCTGAGCATCCACATGGTCCAGCACATGGTGCTCGCGATGGTGGTGCCGCTGGCGCTCGCGCTGGGCGCGCCGGTGACCCTCGCCCTGCGGACCCTGCCCGGGACGCCGCGGCGCTGGCTGCTGTCCCTGCTGCACTCGCGGCTCGCGAAGGTCCTGTCCTTCCCGCCGCTCACCTTCACCCTCTACATCGTCTCGCCGTGGGCGCTCTACTTCTCCGGGTGGTACCGCGCCTCGCTGGAGTCGACCTACGTCCACGAGGCCATGCACGTGCACCTGGTGATGGTCGGGGCCCTCTTCTTCTGGCCGCTGATGGGCATCGACCCGATCCCCGGGCGCGTCGGCTACCCCTTCCGGGTGCTCCTGACGGTGCTGACGCTGCCGTTCCACGCCTTCCTGGGCGTCACGATCATGGGTCAGACGACCCTGATCGGCGGTGACTGGTACCCGCGGCTCTCCGAGGGGCCGATGGGGGCCTGGTTGCCCGATCCGCTGAGCGACCAGAACCTCGCCGGGGGGATCCTCTGGGGCTCGGGCGACCTCGTGGGCCTGGCGTTCTTCGGCGTGCTCTTCACCCAGTGGGTGAGGTCGTCGATGAAGGAGGCCGTGCGTGAGGACCGACGCCTCGACCTGCTCGAGGCGCGCGAACTCGCCGCGCAGCGGGGCTCGCCCGCGGACGCGAGCCGCGACCACTAGGCTCGTGCCGTGACCAGTCGCTTGAAGATCCTCGTCTACTCCGACGACTCCTCCGTGCGCCAGCAGGTGATCATCGCGCTGGGCCGTCGACCGCACCCCGACCTGCCCGAGGTGGAGTACGTCGAGGTGGCCACCGAGCCGGTCGTCATCCAGAACATGGACTCCGGCCAGATCGACCTCGCGATCCTCGACGGTGAGGCCGTGCCGGTGGGCGGCATGGGCATCGCCAAGCAGATGAAGGACGAGATCTTCCGCTGTCCGCCGATCCTGGTGCTCACCGGCCGGCCCCAGGACGCCTGGTTGGCGACCTGGTCGCGCGCCGAGGCCGCCGTACCGCACCCGATCGACCCGATCCAGCTGGGCGAGTCCGTCGTGGAGCTGCTGCGCTCGCGGTTGCCCGCCCAGGCCTGATCGGTCCCGCGCCGTGAGCTGGCCCGACGTCTTGTCCACCCTGGTGGCCCGCACCGACCTGAGTGCCGAGCAGGCCGCCTGGGCGATGGAGGAGATCCTGGCCGGAGAGGCCACGCCTGCCCAGATCGCCGGGTTCGCGGTCGCGCTGCGGTCGAAGGGCGAGACGACCGAGGAGGTCGCCGGCCTCGCCGATGCGATGTACGCCCGGCGCACGCCGATCTCGGTCGAGGGGCGCCTGCTGGACGTCGTCGGCACGGGTGGCGACCGCTCGATGTCGGTCAACATCTCGACGATGGCGGCGATCGTCGCCGCCGGCGCCGGGGTGCGCGTGGTCAAGCACGGCAACCGGTCGGCCTCGTCGCAGTCGGGGAGCGCCGACGTGCTCGAGGTGCTCGGCATCCGCCTCGACCTGCCGCCCGGGCGCGTCGCCGAGGTGGCCGTCGAGGCCGGCATCACGTTCTGCTTCTCAGCCGCCTTCCACCCGGCGATGCGGCACGCGGCTGTGCCTCGTCGCGAGCTCGGGATCGGCACGTTCTTCAACTTCCTCGGCCCGCTGACCAACCCGGCTCGACCCGCCGCGCAGGCCATCGGGTGCGCCGACCTGCGGATGGCTCCGGTCATGGCGGGGGTGTTCGCCGGTCGCGGCGCCGATGCCTGGGTCTTCCGTGGCGACGACGGGCTCGACGAGCTCACGACGACCACGACCTCGCGGGTGTGGACGGTCACCGGCGGTGAGGTGCTCGAGGCGACGCTCGATCCTCGCGACTTCGGGTTCGCCCCGGCGACGACCGAGGACCTCCGCGGCGGGGACGCCGCCCACAACGCCGACGTCGTACGTCGTCTGCTCGCCGGGGAGGTGGGTCCGGTGCGCGACGCCGTGGTGCTCAACGCGGGGGCGGCCCTGGCCGTGCACGCGGCGGAGACGGGGTCGGTCGACGAGCGACTCGCCGCCGGCATCGAGCGGGCGGTCGCGGCGATCGACGGCGGGGGAGCGCAGGCCACCCTCGAGCGGTGGGTCGAGGCCGCGAGGGCCTGAGCGTCAGGTGCGGTTCTCGCGCTCGTCGCGCTGGCGCAGCTCGGCCTCCATGATCGCGAAGCGCCGGGCCAGCTCGACCTGACGGTCGTGCTGCTGGCCGAGGCGCAGGTAGAGCGAGATGGTCACGAAGAGGAACGTCACGCTGAGGATGTAGAGGACCAGGTCGGTGCCGCGACCGACCCCGACGGCCTTGGCGACGGCGGTCAGGGCCGAGGGCACCAGCACCGCCACGATGCCGCCGGCGATCACCGCGAGGGTGAGCCCACGGCGTACGAGCAGGTTGAGCGCGGTCGGACGGCCCCGCACGAGCATCACCGCCGCGCCACCGAGGGCGAGGACGAGCAGGGCCTTGATGATCACGAGATCATCATGCCGCGTGGCGCAGCCTGCTGACAGCGACGTCGAAGGCGATGTTGAACGCGTTGTAGGCGCGCTGGCCCTTGGCCATGGAGTACTCGGTGTAGGTGATCGTCACCGGGTGCTCGACGTAGGACCAGCCCTCGGCCGCGATCTTGCCGAGGATCTCGCTGGCGTGGGACATCCCGTGCATCTTCAGGGAGAGGCGCTCGGCCGCGTCGCGGCGCAGGACCCGCAGGCCGTTGTGGGCGTCGCTGAGCTCCAGCCCGGTGGTGACCCGGCTGAATCGGGTGGCGGCGCGCAGGAGGAGGCGACGCTTGGTGGGGATGCTCTGCGTCGTGCCGAGGAAGCGCGAGCCGAGGACCACCTGGACGTCCTGGTCGGCCGCGACACCGACCATGGCGGCGGCGTCGTCGACGCTGTGCTGACCGTCGGCGTCGAACGTCACGACGTACGCCGTGGCCGGATCACGCAGGGCGAAGCGGATGCCGGTCTCGAGGGCCGCGCCCTGACCCAGGTTGATCGGGTGCTGGACGACGATCGCCCCCGCTGCGCGGGCCACTGCGGCGCAGCCGTCGGTGCTGCCGTCGTCGACGCACACGACGCGCTCGAAGCGGGTCAGGACGTCGCGGACGACGTCGGCGATGACCGAGGCCTCGTTGAACATGGGGATGACGACGTAGGTCGTCTTCTCCGTGGTGGAGGGGGTGGTCATGGGGGGCTCCGAACGTCGATGTGGAGCCAACGTAGATCGATCGGGCGAGACGGTCGAGGCCTGTGGCCTCGTTCGATGAAGATATGGACGCGCGCCGCGTCACCTAGTCACAACGGACTATGCGCCCCTGACCGAAGGCAGGTGGTCACGACGGAGTGCGAGACGAGCTCTGGATCATCTTGAAACGCCTCGTCGAGCGGCTTGAGGGCACCGGCGGCCACAAGACCGGCGAATCCAGTCAGCACGAGCGCGGCAAGCCCAGCCGCCGGCAAGGTCCACGCGGCGGAGGTTCCAGCCAAAGGACTAAGCTTTGACTCGCGCCCCACGACATCGATCAGGGCCATCACGTTCGCGGCGGCCATCGCGAAGGCCACAGCACCGACCACCAGCAACCCCGACCTTCGTGTAGTGAGCGATCCCTTCAAGTCACCCGCGACTCCGGCGAGCAGGAAGAGGCCCAGTAGCAACGGCCACCCGTAGCGTCCTTGCCAGAGCCACCCCGCTTCTCGGGTAGGGATCGACACGAGGATCGGCACTGCCAGGGAGATGACCCCCACCGCAACGGCCGCCCACTTGATGTGGCGGGGTGCTCGGCGCATCGAGATGGCGACGAGAACGACCCAGAGCACCAGCACGCCAGCGTAGACGACGCCTGGCAGAGGCTCATCTCTGTAGGGAATGGCGCCAACGGTCTGCAGCACCCAGACGACGGCCTGGAGCGGGAGTTCCGAAGTTGCTGGCTGTCCTGTCCGGTCGAGACGCCAGTCAGCGCCAGCGAAGGGTCGGGTAGTGGTGTCGATTCGTCGACGCGATTGGTTCCCGACAGAAGGGTCCATGCGCCACCGGCCAGACTGCTGACACCGATGACTGTAGCGGTCGCTACGGCGGAACGACGGCGCAACCAGTTGACATCGCGACCGGCGGCCACCGCGATGCATCCCACAATGCAGACCAACCAGAACGGGCCGAGAGTCCGCAGAATCCCCATGAACGCCCCACAGAAGCCGATGACGATCCAAGGCCAGCGCAGACTGCGGAACTCCGTGCGCCCGAATCGGAGACCAAGCACCGCCGACCACAGGCAGAAAGCCGTTGCGATCTCCAAACCGTTGGGAGCCACGACAACGGATGTGTAGGCCGCCATCGGGGAGATCGAAGCCATCGCCATGACGTAGGGCCAGCGGCTTCGAAAGGCTGCCAGCAGGATCAGGAGCCGGCCGGAGAAGGTAAGGGCGTTGAGAAGCGCGGTCGCAAAGCGCATCGCGTAGAGCTGGTGATAGCCATTGTCGGTGAAGGGTTGGGAGGCTGTCCCGACGATCCAGTAAAAGACCGGGTTGTACGCCGCTGCCGTGCTTGCGACCACGGCGCGACCGTCGGGAGTGGTCGACGCCGGGCAGGCTTCAGCACTGCGACGAGGGCGTGAAAGACACACGGGGAGAGCCGCTCTGTTCAGTTGCGGGTTGACGGAGACAAGTCCTGATTCGGGAGCGAGCCACTGTCCTGAGGCGACCGCGTCTGCTCGCTGCGCGTGGTCGAACTCGTCGATAGCGCGGAAGGGGTCAATCGCGAGGATCCAGGCCGACTGGAGAATGAGCATGCTGACAAACGCGACGAGACAGAGCGCCCCTGCACGGCGGAAGTTGGGCAACAGACACCTCATCGTGGCAGAGCTCAAGGCTCGCAGCTAGAGCGGTAATGCCTCGAGGTTGGTCGGGGGGACACACCTGTGTTCGTAGGGTAGGGCGCTCAGCGCCCGAATGCATGGCGAAGCAGATTCCTTCCAGCGGAACTGTCCGCATGAATGAGGGCGCCAGGAGCCAGCATCGCAGCGTGGAGGCGCGAGAGGACCCTCAGTCGTGCACGCCGAGCGGCTCGCTCCACCCGAGATCGGCTAGTTCGCCTGCGACTACGTCGAGATACATCCGCTCTTCCGCGAAGCGGTCGCCCGTGTGGGCCCGCATGACCGACAGGAGACCCACCATGACGGCGATAGTCGAACGTGACTTGCTCGTCGATCAGCACAGATCCCCCTCTCATCACCACATCGAGTAGGAGTCCTAGGTCCTGGACAACGTCATAGTGTCTGAAACCGATGGTCGAGACGCACTCACGCCGCCACATCAGACTTGGAAAGTACGTCCAATTGCCTGTCAGCAACGATATTGCGAGTGGTTCGCCGCTCAGGAGTGCCGAGGATGATCTTGGTGACGGAGCGATGAGTTCCTTCACCCGGTCGGTCGCGCCTCTCACGGGCGCACCCCCAGCGTCGATCACGCGGACGCCGGGCTGAATGACGTCGGCATCTGGCGTCTGCTCCACCAGCGCTGCCATCCGTTCGAGGTAGTTGGGATGCAGTATGTCGTCCGCCCCCATGAAGGTGATCCTGGCTCCGCTCGCGAGGAACAGAACACGTCGGAAATTGCCTCCTGCGCCGAGCGCCGACGGGTTCTGGTGATCCTCGACTCTGGAGTCGTCACGAGTGCGGACGTACTCCGCCAGCGGAAACTCAGGGCCAGAGTCGTCGGCAATGGTCAGGATGAAGTCGGTGCGAGTCTGACCCAGCACACTTTCGATGGCGAGGCGACAGAGACCTGCGTCGCCGTAGAGCGGAAGAAGGAACTCGAACTCAGGTCGGTGAGTCATACCCGTACGGCCTCATGTTTCAGATTGAACTCGAACATCTCGCAGGCTAGCGTCGGAAGTTGACGGACCGGCCTCAGTCCAGGCCCAGTGAGAACGCCGACTCGAGGTCGTGGCGCGAGTAGGCGCGGAAGGCGATGTGGGTCTCGGTCTCCCTGACGCCGGCGACCTTGTTGAGCTGGTCGGCGACGACCCCTGCGACGTCGTCGTGGTCGCGCACCCGGACGAGTGCGATCAGGTCGATCTGGCCGGTGACCGAGTAGACCTCGGTCACGCCCTCGATCGAGGCGATCTCCTCGGCGACCTCGGGAATCCGGTCTACCTCGGCCTTCACGAACACGATGGCGGTGATCATGGGCCCAGCGTAGGGCGGCGCCTCAGTGCGCGCTCGCGAACTCGGCGGGCGGCGCGTGTCGGGACAGCTCGCGGGCGGCGCCACCCAGCGGACAGGTCCACTCACCCTCCACCTCGACGAGGCGCACGGCCGGAGACTCCAGCCAGCGCAGGACCCGCTCGGTCTCCTCGGCCGTGGCGCGGGGGACCGGCCCGGGCGTGGCGTCGGGGGGCGAGACGGTCTCGGCGGCCAGTCCCAGCTGCTCGACGAAGAGGTGGGCGTTGCCGCCCGCCGGAATCACTCCCGCCGCCGCGAGCCGGCCGTACCGCACGACGTGGACGGCCCACGACCCGTCGTCCTCCAGTCGCGCGGCCACCAGCTGAGGACACCCCGTGAGGGAGGTGAGGCGTTGGGTGCGGGCAGCGGCACGGATGAAGGAGGCCAGGCGGTCCCGGTGCACGCTCGCCTCCTCGAAGCGCTCGGCATCGGCCAGCCGCGTCATCCGGGCGTTGACGACGTCGACCACCTCGTCCGGGCGCTGCAGGAGGGTCTCGCGCAGCTGACGCACGACGGCGGCGTAGGTGTGGACGTCGACGCTGCCGTCGCAGGGCGACAGGCAGCGTCCCATCTCGGCCAGCGCGCACGCGGTCCGACGCGGGCTGCGCCCCATCGCCCCGGTGCACTGGCGCACCGGGAACGTCTCGTGCAGCGCGGTCAGTGACGTCTCGGCCACGGCGCGCGACGAGAAGGGCCCGAGGTAGTCGGCGTCGTCGTCGAGGACCCGCTTGACCAGGGAGAGCCGGGGCCACGGCTCCCGGGTGAGCTTGATGAAGGTGACCTTCTCGGGAAAGCGCGAGCGTCGGTTGTAGGACGGCTTGTGCTCGGCGATCAGGCGGAGCTCGCGCACCTCCGCCTCCAGCGGGGTGGCGCAGACGATCGCCGTGACCTCGGCGGCGAGCCGGACCATCTCGCCCATCCGCGAGCGGGTCTCCGATGCGGTGAAGTAGGAGCGCACCCTGCGGCGGACGTCCTTGGAGGTGCCGATGTAGAGCACCTTGCCGCGCTCGTCCTTGAACAGGTAGACGCCGGGTGCGTGGGGGAGCCCGTCGGCGAGGTGGCGCTTGCGCCGCTGGGCGGTGGAGACCCGCGACGAGAAGGTCTGCAGCTCCTCCAGGGTGCTCACCCCCTGGGCCCCGACCCGCTCCATGAGGCCGTGCAGCACGTCGACCGTCGCTCGGGCATCTGCGAGGGCGCGGTGGTTGGGGGTCGTGGTCGAGCCGAACACCTTGGCGAGCGAGGAGAGCTTGCAGTTGGGGGCGTCGTCGCGGGTGATGATGCGGCGGGCGAGGACGGCGGTGTCGACCACGTCGAAGGCCGGCCAGTCGCGGCCCTGCTGGGCGGCGAAGTGCTGCAGGAACCCCACGTCGAACGGGGCGTTGTGCGCCACCAGCACGCATCCGGCGGCGAACTCGAGGAATGAGGGGAGCACTGACTCGATGGCCGGTGCGTCGCTGACCATCGAGTTGCTGATCCCGGTGAGCACCGCGATGAAGGCCGGGATGTCGGTGCGCGGGTTGACCAGGGTCTGGAACTCGCCGATCACCTCGCCGGCACGCACCTTCACGGCCCCGACCTCGGTGATCATCGAGCCCGCCTTCGCCGAGCCGCCGGTCGTCTCGAGGTCGACCACGCAGAACGTCACGTCGTGCAGGGGGCGTCCGAGCTCGTCGAAGCTGCGCTGGGTCTCCCAACGGCTCGGAGGGGCTGACGTGTGGGCCATGAGAGGCACGCTAGATCGGAGGACCGACAGTGCGACGGCGGCGCGCGTGGAGCGCGACCGAGAGACTCGATGGCGGGCCGTCCGGCGGGTCGATGTCGGCGGTCGCTGTCACGGTGCTTCTCATGACGACACGAATCGACTGCGACTCCTGTGTGGTGCGCGGTCTGTCCTGCCACGACTGCGTGGTCACGGTGCTGCTCGGTCCACCCCCGGAGCTGGCCGACCTGATCATCGACGACGACGAACGCCGGGCGCTCGACGTGCTCGCCGAGAGCGGCCTGGTGCCGCCGCTGCGGCTGGTGACCCCGGTGTCCGGTCCGCACGTGGAGTCCGCCTAGGCCGGTGGGGCTCCTGTGACGTGTGGGGCACGACACGCCTCCAGGTTCGCCGAAGTTTGGCGCGCTCTGCGGCGGACGTCTATCGTGAGCCGCTCAGATGCTCGTGGAAGTGGACCACAAGGGGTCCGCGCGGGCATCGCGCTGAGTCCGGGGCAACCCGGAGCCGGGGAACCAACTCTTCTGGGGTGAATCCTCCGCGAGACGACCTGCACCGCGGGTCAGGAGCGGGGGTAGGGCAAGTCGTGCCCGAATCCGTCAGCTCACCCGGTAGGCGTACGACACCACTAAGGGGAACCACCCGCTGTGACCAACCCTCGGGTTCGACTCACGTCCGTCCTGGCCGGCTGCGCGCTCGCCGCCACTCTCGGACTGATCCCCAGCTCGCCGGCTCAGGCGAAGCCCGAGATCAGTGACGTCAAGGCACGCGTCGACACGCTCTTCCACGAGGCCGAGCAGGCCTCCGAGCGCTACAACGACGCGAAGATCGAGCTCGACGAGCTCAAGGACGACCTCGGGTCGCTGCGGGCCGACGAGGCTCCGCGCCGACACGACGCTCGACGGCGTCCGCGACCAGGCGAGGGAGTCGATCCTGCGTCAGTACGCCGGCAGCTCGCTGAGCACGGTGGGCGAGGTCCTCTCCGCGGGCGACCCGGGTGAGTTCCTCGACCAGGTGACGACGATGTCGTCCTACCAGCGCATCCAGCAGGGTCTCTTCGACAACTACCGCACCGGTCTCAAGGCGCTCAGCATCCGTCAGGAGGCCACGCGCAAGCGACTCGACCAGGTGAGCGAGACCGAGGCGCAGCTCGCCGAGGAGAAGGAGACCATCGACTCCAAGCTGGCCGACGCCAAGGAGCTGCTCGGTCGGCTCGAGGAGGCGGAGCGTCGCGAGGTGCTCTCGCGAGGCAGCGCCCCGGTGCCCAGCGACGTCACGAGCAACGTGCCGGTCTCCGGCCGTGCCTCGGCCGCCGTTGCCTACGCCATGGCTCAGGTCGGTGACGCCTACGTCTACGGTGCGGCCGGTCCCAGTGCCTTCGACTGCTCGGGACTCACGATGATGGCGTGGGCCCAGGCAGGAGTCGGTCTGCCGCACTCCTCCAGCGCCCAGTACAGCTCCGGCACCCGCGTCGCGGCCAGCGACCTGCGCCCCGGCGACCTCGTCTTCTACTACAGCCCGATCAGCCACGTCGGCATGTACATCGGCAACGGCATGATCGTCCACGCCGCCAACCCGAGCACCGGTGTCGCTGTCGCTCCCCTCTACTCCATGCCGTACGTCGGAGCCGTTCGCCCTGGCTGAGCCGGACCACCCTCAGCCGGACGGACGTCGGGATGCTCGGCACCCGCGCCGGTGGCTGGTCGTCGCCGTGGCGCTCCTGCTCCTCGGGGTCGGCGCAGCAGCCTGGGCGGTGACGACGTCCCGGGACGTGCCGCCGACCTTCGAGGTCGCGGTGCCGCCCACCGAGCCGCAGTCGCAGGTCGAGCCCGGAGGAGCGGCAGTGGCCCTGCAGGGCCTCGAGCGCGCGATCTCGGACCGCGACCCCGACCGGGCGCGCGCGCTGGCTGCTTCGACCCCGGGGTCGGCCGACCTTCTCGCAGCGTTGGTCGACAACGCGCGCGACGCCGACATCGTCGAGGTGTCTCTGCGCTACATCGACGAGGACGGTGGTGTGGGGGCTGACGGTTCGTGGTCGGCTGCGGTGGCGGTGGAGTGGCGCTATGCAGACTTCGACCAGGCACTCACCAGCACCGAGACCGTCGTCCGCTTCGTCAGCGAGGACGACGAGGTCCGCATCGCCGGCATCGGGGGAGACACGCTGAGGACGCCGGTGTGGATGAGTGGGCCGCTGAGTGTCAGACGTACCGACGACACACTCGTCCTCGTCGCGGATCCCGGATCCCTCGACCGCTTCGCTCGACGTGCCGATCGCGCGGTCTCGGTGGTGTCACGCGTGGTGACCGACTGGGATGCGCGGCTGGTCGTGGAGGTGCCTCGCGATCGCGTGGCGCTGGAGCGAGCCCTCGGGGTCGAGGCGGGCTACTACCAGCAGATCGCAGCAGTCACCGGTTCGGCCGACGGCTCGACAGCGCAGGACACCCCGGTCCACGTCTACGTGAACCCCGACGTCTTCGACGGGCTGGGTGCCCGCGGCGAGGAGGTGGTGCTCGACCACGAGACGGCCCACGTCGCCGGCGACGGCCCGCTGAGCCGAGCTCCGACCTGGCTGATCGAGGGCTTCGCCGACTATGTCGCCCTGCGCGACTCGACCCTGCCGCTGACGAAGACCGCGGCGCAGATACGTGAGCAGGTGCAGTCGGACGGGCCTCCGGCAGAGCTGCCCGGCCCGGTCGACTTCGACACCCTCGGGCCCGCACCTCGGGGCCGTCTACGAGTCGGCGTGGTTGGCCTGCCAGGTCCTCGCCGATCGCGGCGGCGACGCCGAGTTCCTGGGCTTCTACGACGCGGTGAGTCGACGGGGCGTCCTTGCCGCGCGAGCTGCGCCGTCGCTTCGACTGGTCGGAGGCCGACCTGATCGCAGCATGGCGCGACCGACTGACGACCTTGCCCTGAGACCGTTGCTCAGACAGCGTGACGCGCGAGAAGGCCCCGCGTCCGGTGGGACGCGGGGCCTTCTGGTGGTGCTGGTCAGGGCGATCAGCAGGCGGCGGTGCCGGAGCCGCGGCCGGCGACGGACTCGCAGGTGTCGCTGAAGGCGTCCTTGATCTGGCCGCCGAGGAGGAAGACGACGGCGATGATGAGGGCGGCGATGCCGGCGATGAGCAGGCCGTACTCGACGGCGGACGCGCCGCGCTCGTCCATGTTGGCCTTGCGTGCGTTGATCATGATGGTGAGGTACTCGATCATGGTGAGCTCCTGTGTCGGGGGGTGGGGGCGGTTGCCCTGGAGGGCAATCTCTCGAGTCAGACTCTGCCGTCTAGTGGCGGCCGGATCAGGAGAACGGCTCACTAGTCACTTCGGACTAGCGCCGGCCGTCACGTCGCGCACCGACGGCCAGGTCGCGAGCACGCGCGAGCCCCGCGTCCGGTGAGGACGCGAGGCCCTGGTGGTGGATCGGTGAGATCAGCAGGCGGCGGTGCCGAGCCGCGGCCGGCGACGGAGGCGCAGGTGTCGCTGAAGGCGTCCTTGATCTGGCCGCCGAGGAGGAAGACGACGGCGATGATGAGGGCCGCGATGCCGGCGATGAGCAGGCCGTACTCGACGGCGGACGCGCCGCGCTCGTCCAGGTTGGCCTTGCGTGCGTTGATCATGATGATGAGGTACTCGATCATGGTGGACTCCTGTGTCTCGGTGGGGTGGGGGGCGGTTCCCCTGCGTTCAGTGAGGGAACCTCACGCGTCATACTCTGCCGCTCTGCGTCGCCTCGCGGGATCAGGAGAACGTGTCGAGACGGGTAGTCACTTCGAACTATGGAGCCATGCCGTCCGCCGTGCTAGCGGTGGCTACCGCTCGCCCGGTTGGATGCTCGACAGCAGGCCGATGCGCATCGCCGTCACCAGCGCCTGGGCACGGTTGGCCGCGCCGAGCTTCTGGTAGATCCGCGCGATGTGGGACTTGGCGGTCGACTCGCTGAGGAAGAGCTTCTCGCCGATGGCAGCGGCACCCAGACCGTCGGCCAGCAGGAGCAGGACGTCGTGCTCGCGCTCGCTGAGGTTGGTCGACTCCCCGGAGTGGCGGCGCATCATCGCGCCCACCAGGCCGGCGCACACGAAGGCTCGAGGCGAGACGAAGGCGTGCCGAGCCGCCCGGACGACCTCGGCGGAGGGGGCGTCCTTGCCGACGAACCCGGAGGCTCCGGCCTGCATCGCGGCGAAGATCTGGTCGTCCCCGGAGTGCATCGTCAAGACGATGAGCCCGGTGTCGTTGCTCTGCTTGCGGATCGTGCGCACGATGTCGAGCCCCGTGCCGTCCTGGAGCTGGAGGTCGGCGACGACGACGTCGGGTGCCAGCTCGGTGTAGCTGGCGGTCGCCTCGGCGACCGAGCCCGCCGTACCGACGACCTCCATGTCGTCCTCCATGTCCAGCACGGCCCCGAGGCCGCTCCTGATCAGCTCGTGGTCGTCGACCAGCAGGATCCGGATGGTGCGGGGGGTGTCGTCGCTCATGGGCTCACTCTCTCAGCGTTGGCAGGTTGCGGGAAGGCGTCCGGCGCCTTCCCGATGCGGACGGACACCAGCAGCCCGCCGGTGGGCCCGTCCTCGATGGTGAGGGCACCTCCCACCAACCGGGCTCGCTCCCGCATGATCTTCAGTCCGTGGGAGTCGCTGCGCGCCTTCTGCAGACCCTGGCCGTCGTCCTTGACCACGATCCACGCATTCGGGGCGTGCACCTGGCACACCACCTCGATCGCCGTGCACCGGGCGTGCTTGATGGCGTTGTTCATGGCTTCCTGGGCGATGCGGAAGAGCTCTGCCTCGACCTCGGGGCGCAGCCGGGTCGACTGCTCGTCGAGCTGCACCTGGATCGGGATCCCCGAGGACTCGCTGAGGTGGCGCGCGACCGACCCGATCGCCGCTCCCAGGCTCTGCGACTCCCCGATGCTGGTGCGCAGGGTCAGGACCGACTGGCGGACCTCGCCCACGATGTTGGTGATGCGATCGCGCAGCATGGTGAACTGCGCCGCCTGCTTGTCCGAGGCCGGCTTGGCGGCCAGGGCATCGACCAGGTAGCCCAGGGACGCGATGTCCTGGGCCACCCCGTCGTGCATCTCGCGAGCGAGTCGCTTGCGCACGTCGGCGGAGGCCAGGTCGCGGAAGTCGGAGAAGAGCAGCGCCGTGTCGAGCTGGACGGCCTTGCTGCGCAGGGCCGGGGCGAGTGACCTGATCGCCCGTTCGACCTCCGCCGGGCTCAGGTCGACCTCGGTGGAGAGCAGCCCGGCCACGACCGCCGCGTCGCCCAGCGGGAAGGCGAAGCGCCGCTCGTGCACGATCGACTGGCTGCGGGCCCACGACTCGACCGCCAGGGCCTCGGCATCGTCCAGGGACTCGGAGGCGTCGCCGACCTTGGTCACGAGGGGCACCAGCAGCTCACCGCGCGGCAGGTAGAGCCCGATCGCGGCCGTCGGCAGCTGGTCGCGGACGTCGCTCACGACCGACCCGGCCAACGACGTGACGTCGAGTCCCGAGCTCAGGTCGCCGGAGAGGTCCAGCAGCCGCCGGATCAGCCGCTGCGCATCGAGGTAGGGCGCGAGGTCGTCGGTCTCGCGCCCCGCCATCGCGTGGACGAAGCTGCCGATGAACCCCAGCCCGAGTCCGGCCATGCCCCACGTGAAGATGCTCAGGCTCTGCTCGGCCGACAGGTACTGGTGCCAGAGCAGGGCCGCACCCACGACGAAGGCCAGCTCGGTGCCGAGGGCCAGCAACGTGCCGCGGATGCCGGCGTGGATGGCGGCGAGGAACGGGGGGAGCGCCAGGCACAGCAGCAGGGCAGGAGCCTCGGTGATGGCTGCTCCGGCGATGACCGCGACGGCTGCTGCCTCGACGAGCACGACCCGACTCGACCGGCGCCACGACGACTCGGCGGCCTGGGCGACCAGCCAGACGGCAGCGATGGCCACCAGTCCGAGCAGCGCTGTCTGGTCGCGGTACCAGACGATCGGGGCAGCCAGCGCCACCAGGACGAACGCACGAGCGACCAGGGTGACGAGGAACAGCTGCCGACTTGGCACGGAGGTTCCTAGATGCCGTTGTCGATGATCATCAGCGCCGCCGGGCCCATCACCACCGCGAACAGGCACGGCAGGATGCAGAAGATGAGCGGCACGGTGATCTTGACCGGCACCTGCTGGGCCTTGGTCTCCGCACGCTGACGACGCTTGACCCGCATCTCCTTCGACTGCACGCGCAGCACGCTGCCGATCGGGATGCCGAAGGCGTCGGCCTGCACCATCGCGCTGACGAAGCCGCGTACGTCGTCGACGTTGGTGCGCTCGGCCATCGAGCGCAGCGCCTGCGACCGGCTCTGACCGATCTGCATCTCGCTGAGCATGCGGGAGAACTCCTCGGAGAGGGGTCCGGTGGTGTTGCGCGAGACCTGCTGGCACGCGGCGTCGAAGCCGAGGCCGGACTCCACGCTGATGGTCAGCAGGTCGATCGCGTCGGGCAGCTCCTTGGTGAGCTGCTCGGAGCGGTTGTAGGCGGCTTGGTAGAGGTACATGTCCGGAGCGAGGAAGCCCAGGACCAGGCCGCCGACCGTCATGAGGGCCAGGGTGGGCAGCGACGTGTCGAGGACGAGGCCCAGGGCGAGGCCGACGAGCAGGAAGACCATCGCGCCGAGGACTTTCAGCGAGACGACCCGGTCGGCGCCCATGTCGCCCGGGTTGCCGGCGTAGTCGAGCTTCTTCTGCAGGCGTGCGGCGGAGTCGGAGCCGGACACGCGGCGACCGATGGCGAGCGTGCGCTGCTGCAGCGGCTCGAGGACCCGCTCGGAGAACGGGCGGTCGAGGTCCTTGCGCAGCTCGTCGGGAGCGTTCGTCATCGCCTCGAGCACCGCCAGGGACCGGCTGACGCCGTCACCTGGCGAGCTGCTGAACGAGAGGGCGACCAGACCGATGGCGACGAGCACCATGATCACGCCCAGGATGAAGATCAACGTCATCTCACACCTCCACCTTGACGAGCTTGCTCATCCAGAAGACACCCACGCCGAGCCAGGCGGCCGAGCCACCCAGCACGATCAGCCCGCGTGCGTCGTTGAACAGGGGCTCCACGTAGTCGCCCTGTGCGGCGATCAGGTAGAGCAGGAACAGCACGGGGAGCATGCCGAGCACGACGGCCGACAGCTTGCCCTCGGCAGCGAGGGCGTTGACCTGACGGCGGATGTACTCACGCTCGCGCATCGTCTCGGCGACGGTGTTGAGGAGCTCGGCCAGGTTGCCGCCGACCTGCCGCTGGATCCTGATGGCCATGACGACCCACCGGAAGTCGCGGCTGTCGAACCGGTCGGCGACGCCGTCCATGGCGTCCTCGAGGGACACGCCCAGACGGGTCTCGACCAGCACGCGCTTGAACTCCGAGCGGACCGGCTCCGCGCCCTCACGCACGATGGTGTCCACGGACTGCATCAGCGACAGTCCGGCGGACAACGAGCCCGACATCAGCTGGAGGGTCTCGGGCAGGAGCGAGTCGAAGCGCTTGCGTCGCTGCCCGGCCCGGAACCCCAGGTAGATCCACGGGACCACGAGGCCCGCCAGCATGAACATGATGCCGATCGCCAGGTTGCCCCGCCCGAGGACCAGGCCGACGAGGGTGATGACGAGGAAGGCGCCTGCGTGGACCAGCAGCCACTCGGAGGCCTTGAGCTCGCTCCCCGCGGCCGCCAGCCGTCGGGCGATGCGCTCCTCGAGACCGCGGTTGCGCTTGAGCAGGGTCCCGACGGCGTTCGACGCCTGGGTCAGGGTCGCCTCGGTCTGCGGCTTGGTGGCGACGCCGCCGGCCTTGGTGCCGGCGAGCCCGTCGTGTACGTCGAGACGCGGTCCTCGGTCGACATCGGTGCCGGCTTGGCCGGGACCATCATCGCCAGCGCCACCGCCAGGCCGAGCCCGAAGACGCCGATGCCGACGTACATGAACCAGCCCGGGACCGCGAAGCTCCTCGACGGCGGCGACTCGACCGCGATCGACGTGGACAACGGGTCCGCGGTCGGCTCGGCCGGGGTCTCGGCGGCGGGGATCGTCGACTGGGCCACGACGTCGCCGCCGGTGGCGGGCAGGACGACGCCGACCGAGACCTGCTGCCCCGACACGTCGGCCGGCACGGTGATGCTCACCCCGACTTGTCGGGCGAGGACCGCGGCCTCCTCGGAGAAGGCATCGGAGAGACCGGCGCTGTCGGCTGCGATGACGGACCCGTCGTCGCTGACGAGCTGGGCCAGCGTGTCGGCGTTCTCGGCGCCCTGCTCCAGGGCGACCACGTCGACGGTCACGTCGGAGTTGCCGAGGGCGTCGGTGACGGCCCTGATCGGGGTGGCTCCGGTGTCGGCTCCGTCGGAGAGCACCAGGACGCTGCGTTGGCCCTCGTCGCCGACCAGCGACAACGACGCGAGCACCGCCTGGTAGAGCCGGGTGCCGCGGCTGAGCGGCAGGTCGGCCAGCACCGAGCGCGCCGCGTCACGGTCGGCCGTCGGTTCGAGCACGGTCTCGACCGTCGAGCTGAAGGTGACGATGCCGACCTCGACGTCGGCCGGGACGGCGTCGAGGAAGGTCGTGGCGGCCGCGATCGCGGCGGCGAAGCGATCACCGGCCATCGACTCGCTCGTGTCGATGGCGAGGACGGTGGTCCGGCGGACCCGGCTGTCGCCGTCGGAGAGGCGGAAGGCCTCCGCCGGGTAGTCGACACCGTCGACGGTGGCCGAGACGCCCGCCAGGTCGACGTCGATGTCGGCGGGGACGTCGATCGAGACGTCGAGACCGGTGTCGCTGCGCTCGACGTTGACGATCGCCCCGTCGACGGCCTGGGCGCCGGTGGCGCTGCTGAGCACCAGGGTGGCGGCGACGGCCGCGCCCGCGACGAGTCGTCGCACGACGGCGGCGCGGATGCTCACGCGCGGTCCCCGTGGAAGATCAGCGGGTCGATCGTGACGTTGGAGTAGGCCATCTTCTCCAGGAACTTCGGACGCAGGCCGGTGCCCTTCATCCGGCCGAGGCTGCGCCCCTCGCCGTCGAAGCCCATCGAGTTGTCGAAGACGAAGATGTCCTGGAGCGTGATGACGTCGCCCTCCATGCGCTCGACCTCGGTGATGTGGGTGATGCGGCGGGTGCCGTCCTTGAAGCGGGTCTGGTGGACGATCAGGTCGACGGCGGAGGCGACCTGCTCGCGGATCGCCTTGATCGGCAGGTCCATGCCCGCCATCAGCACCATGGTCTCCATGCGCGCCAGGGTGTCGCGAGGGCCGTTGGAGTGCAGCGTGCAGATGGAGCCGTCGTGACCGGTGTTCATCGCCTGCAGCATGTCGAGGGCCGAGGCGTCGCGGACCTCACCGACGATGATGCGGTCGGGACGCATGCGCAGGCTGTTCTTGACCAGGTCGCGGATCGTGACCGCGCCCTTGCCCTCGATGTTGGAGGGCCTGGACTCCAGGCGCACCACGTGCGCCTGCTTGAGCTGCAGCTCGGCGGCGTCCTCGATCGTGACGATCCGCTCGTCGTTGGGGATGAAGGAGGACAAGACGTTGAGGGTGGTCGTCTTCCCGGCGCCGGTGCTGCCGGAGACGATGATGTTGAGGCGTCCGCGGACGCAGGCGTCGAGGAAGTCCGCGGTCTGCGGGCTCAGCGAGCCGAAGGTGATGAGGTCGTCGACGGTGAGCGGGTCCTCGGAGAACTTCCGGATCGTGAGCGCCGACCCGTCGACCGCGAGGGGCGGTACGACGGCGTTCACGCGGCTGCCGTCGGGAAGCCGGGCGTCGACCATGGGACTCGACTCGTCGACTCGTCGGCCGATCCGCGAGACGATCTTGTCGATGATGCGTCGCAGGTGGGCCTCGTTGGTGAACGAGGCGTCGGCGGCCATCAGCTTGCCGTTCTTCTCCAGCCACACCGAGCCGGCTCCGTTGACCATGACCTCGGAGACCTCGGGGTCGCGCAGGTAGGGCTCGATCGGGCCGTAGCCGAGGATGTCGTCGCTGATCTCCTGGGTGACCCGCGCCCGGTCGCTGGTGCTCAGGGGGCGGTCCTGGGAGCTGAGCACGTCGGCGAGGACCGCCCGCACCCGCTGGTCGAGCTCGTTGGGCTCGAGGTCGGAGTCGTAGAGGTGCGGGCCGAGCTGCTTGAGGAGCTCGACGTGGACGCTGCTCTTGAGCTCGTCGATCCGATCGGTCTGACCGCTGCCGATCGAGCGGCGCCCCGTCGTGGGCGCCTCGGCGGTGGCGCGCGGCGCCGCAGCCCTCGAGGCACGCCCGGGCGAGGACGCGTCAGCGTGGGCGGGTGCGTCGGCGGTGGGCGCTGGCGCGGCGTCGCGACCCTCCAGTCCCTCGACGTCCTCGACAGGGTCGTCGATCGTGGCGGCGCGGCGCGCGGCCTCCAGCCGCTCGGACAGGGTGCTCATGCCTGATGTCTCCTTCTTGCGGCGGAACATCCGACGGCCCTTGTCCGTGGCGTCCTCGGGGGTGTCGGCGACCTCCGCCGTCGGCGGAGCGACGGGCACCCCGGCGAGCGTCGAGGCGAGCCGGACGATCGCGGCGCTCGCGCCGTGCTGGGGCTGGTCGACCACGATCGGGGTGCCCGCGTTGGTCGCGGCCGCGACGTCGATCGAGGTGGAGATCGCGGTCGACACGGGCATGCCGAGGATCGCCTCGACCTTGTCGCTGCCGATCCCGACGGCGTCGTCGGCGCGGTTGAGGAGCAGGTGGCGGTGTCCGCTGGCGATGTTGAGCATCTCCAACGTCTCCAGGGCCACCTTGACGTTCTTCAGTGTCGGCACGTCGAGGGTCGCGATGATCACGCACTCGTCGGTCTCGTCGAGCGCGGTGAGCACCTGGTCGTCGAAGGACGGCGCGGTGTCGACCACGACGAAGTCGAAGCCCTCCCGCAGCGTGCGCAGGATCCGGGAGACCAGGGCGGGGGTGACCCGTTCGCGGATGTCGGGGTGGGGCGGGGCGGCGAGCACCATCATCGAGTCCTGGTGCCGGGTCAGCAGACCCTCGAGCATGGTCAGGTCGAGGGAGTCCTCGGACCCGATGGCCTGCTCGATCGAGTGGGTCGGGAAGAGCTGCATCGTGATCGCGACGTCGCCGAAGGCCAGGTCGAGGTCGACCAGGCACACCTTGCGCGCCCCGCCCTCGCACAACGCGAGGGAGAGGTTGACGGCCATCGTGGTCTTGCCCACCCCGCCCTTCGGGGAGAAGACGGTGACCACGCGACCGACGCTCCTGGCGCCGGCCGGGCCGCGCAGGGCGACGAACAGCTGGTGCGCCTGACGGATGGCGGAGGAGACGGCCTCGATGTCGTCGGCCTGGACCACGTCGCGGGCGCCGGCCTTCATCGCGCGGGTCAGCACCTGGGTGTCGAGCGAGGCGACGACGAGCACGACGCTGACCGTCGGCTTGGAGATCCGCAGGTCCTCGGCGATCTTGAGCGCGTCCTCGATGTCGAGGTCGGGACCGAGCACGACGACGTACTCGTCGGGATGCTGGTCGAGCCAGGCACGCATGCGATCGGTGGTGCTGACCCCGTGGGACCCCGGTGGCATCGCCTTGAGCAGCGATGTCACGGTCGGGGTGTCGGGTTCGACAAGGACTGGCATGGGGGCCTACTCATCCTCGAAGAGGTCGCCGGGTGTCACCGGGTCGCCGATCTTGAGCGGGGTGTCCGGCGGGAGCAGGACGAGGCTGATGTCGCCGGCGTCCTGGGCCAGGGCCAGCTTGGCGGCGTCGCGCGCGGTCAGGGCGAGGACGTACTGGCTCAGGGCGGCCGAGTCGGGGAGCACGACCGGCTGCCCGTCGGGGCCGATCTCGGGCGCGACGGTGATCAGTCCGTTGGCGAGGATCAGCACCTGCTTGAAGAGCACCCGGACCTCGGGCTCGGTCGCCCCGTCGAAGGTGCCCTTGAGGAACACGCCCACCCGGGTGCCGGCCGGGGTGAACCCGCTGATCCGGGCGGTGTCGTTGAGGGTGATCGCGGTGGCCGTCATGCCCTCGGGGACCGTGAGCCGCTGGCTGGCCTGCACCTGGTCGACGGTGCCGAACTTCTGGGTCAGGAGCTGCTCGCCGGGATAGATCGTGGTGAGGGCGACGGTGTCGGTGAAGTCGGCGCCCTCGTTGGTCGCGCCCTCGAGGATCTCGTCGGTGGGGATCGGCTTGGACAGGAGCTTGCCGGCGTTGGCGGCGTCGGAGGCGGACTCGCCGGGGGAGATGATCTGGTTGGCCACCAGGACGCTCTCGGTGGTGAACTGCTCGGCCGCACGGTCCTCGGCGTCCTGGGCATAGAAGAACACCAGACCCGCACCCACCGCCGCGACGACCACTGCGACGACCAAGAGAATCCTGCGTCGATCCATGCTGGTAATCCTCCACTCTCAAACCCGTCCGGCGTCCCATTGCGCCCGACCGAGCAAGCTACCGACGACACACTCTAGGCAGGCGTGGAGCACCTCGGAGGGTATCGCCACAATTGCTGCCTGATCGTGAGATTCCGCTGCTGAGACGGGTGTCGTACGGCGAGGAGGTCACCGCAGGTGGGCTGGTCCGGCCGCCGTGACGGTGCTGCTCACACGTAGAGGGCTGCGATCTCGTCCTTGCACTCGCGCAGGACGACGTTGCGCTTCAGCTTGAGGCTGGGCGTCAGCTGTCCGCCCTCCTCGGTCCAGTCGCCGACCAGGATGCGGAACTTGCGGATCGACTCGGCCTTCGAGACCGCGCTGTTGGCATCGTCGACGGCCCGCTGGACCTCCGCCACGAGGCCCGGGTCGTCGACGAGGGCGTCGAACGAGCCGGACTTGTCGTTGCGCTCGGCCCACGTCGGGAAGGCGTCCTGGTCGATCGTGACGAGGGCGGCGATGAAGGGCTGGCGGTCGCCGACGACCAACGCCTGGCTGACGAGCGGGTGCGCGCGCAACCGGTCCTCGAGCACGGACGGAGCGACGTTCTTGCCCCCGGCTGTCACCAGGATCTCCTTCTTGCGACCGGTGATCTTGACGAAGCCCTCGTCGTCGACCTCGCCGAGGTCGCCGGTGTGGAACCAGCCGTCGCTCTCGATCGCCTCGGCCGTGGCCTCGGCGTTCTGCCAGTACCCCGCGAACACCTGACCGCCTCGGAACAGCAGCTCGCCGTCGTCGGCGACGCGCACGGCGGTGCCCGGGATCGGCCGTCCGACCGAGCCCACCTTCTGGGCGTCGGGGAGGTTGACGGTGACGGCAGCCGTGGTCTCGGTCAGCCCGTAGCCCTCCAGGATCGTCAGGCCGGTGCCCCGGAAGAAGTGGCCGAGCCGCTCACCGAGGGGCGCGCCTCCCGAGACGGCGTAGGTGCAGCGCCCGCCCAGCGTCTCGCGGAACTTCGCGTAGACCAGCCGGTCGAAGACCGCGTGGCGGGCACGGACCGCGAGCGGCACCCGACCCTTGTCGATGCCCTTGGAGTAGGCGATCGCGGTCTCGGCGGCCTTGTCGAAGAGGGTGCCGCGACCGGACGCGGTCGCGCGCTGGGAGGCGGTGTTGAACACCTTCTCGAAGACGCGGGGGACCGCGAGCACGAAGGTCGGCTGGAAGGACTGCAGCGCCGGCACGAGCTCGCGGATGTCGGAGCTGTGCCCGAGCCGGACGCGGGCCTTGATGGCACCGACCTGGATGATCCGCGCGAAGACGTGGGCCAGTGGGAGGAAGAGGAGCGTGGAGGCGTCGTCGGCGTCGAAGAGCTGGCCGAGCTCGTCGACCGTGACGCCCAGCTCGGTCATGAAGTTGCCGTGCGTCAGCACGCAGCCCTTGGGTCGGCCGGTGGTGCCCGACGTGTAGATGAGGGTGGCGACGTCGTGGGGTGTCGCTGCCCGTCGACGGTCCTCCAGCACCTCGTCGGAGATGTCGTCGCCGAGGCTGGCCAGGATCTCCACGGCGTTGTCGTCGATCGTCCACACGTGGTGGAGGTGCTCGAGCCCGCCACGCACCGACGTGATGCGAGCCAAGTGGTCGGCACCCTCGGCGACCACGGCGCTCGCGCCGGAGTCCTGGAGGATCCACTCGACCTGCGCCGCCGAGGACGTCTCGTAGATCGGCACGCTCACGGCGCCCGCGAACCAGATGGCGTAGTCGAACAGCGTCCACTCGTAGCGGGTCTTGGAGACCAGCGCGACCCGGTCACCGACCTCCACCCCGGAGGCGACGAACCCCTTGGCGACGCGGGCCACCTCGGCGAGGAACTCGGCGGCGGTCACGTCGGACCAGCCGCCGGCCTCCGGTCGGCACAGCGCGACGGTGTCCGGGGCCTCGAGGGCGTTGCGCACCACGTCGTCGGTGAGGTTGCCGCTCGTGGGGAGCTCCAGGCTGAGGGGAGTGGAGTACTCGCGCACCGGTGCCTCCGTGATTCGCAGGATGTGTTGCTGGACGTGCGTGCGGGCATCGGTCGCCCGACGACGCACGCTACCGCCCGCGCCCGCAGCCACGGCGGCGTGGGCCGGGAGGCTGCACGCTCTGCGAGCACAGCACGACGATCCGGTAACCTCCCGAGCGGCGCCACGTCACGGCGCGGCGTCACTGCCGTGCCGCCCCGGCGGGCCCGCACCGACCCCCGGACAGCAGAGGTGGCTCATGGCCGACCAGACGACCTCGTCGATCGTCGTCGACGCTCCCGCGAGCGCCGTGATGGCGGTGATCGCCGACTTCGCGGCCTACCCGGTGTGGGCCAAGGGCGTGACCACCGCCGACGTCGTGAGCTCCTTCGACGACGGCTCGGCCCGCGAGGTGTTCTTCGCCCTCGACGTGTCCCCGATCAAGGACGAGTACACCCTCGCCTACGTCTGGGACGGCGACGCCCAGGTCACCTGGACCCTGGTCGAGGGCAAGATGCTGCGGGCCCTCGACGGGGCCTACGTGCTGCGCGAGGTCGCCGGCGGCTCCACGGAGGTCACCTACCGGCTCGCGCTGGACGTGGCGATCCCGATGATCGGCCTGATCAAGCGCAAGGGCGAGAAGATCCTCATCGACACCGCACTGAAGGGGCTCAAGCAGCGCGTCGAGTCGCTCGCCTGAGCCCGCGCGGACCCTGGACCCCGTGACACCTGTGACACCCGTGCGGATCGTGCTCTTCACCGGCAAGGGAGGGGTCGGCAAGTCGACCGTGGCTGCCGGGACCGCCGCCCTCGCTGCTGCGAGCGGGCGGCGCACGCTCGTCCTGTCCACCGACGCGGCTCACTCGCTCGGCGACGCCTTCGGGTCCCCGGTGGGCTCCGAGCCGACCGAGGTCGCACCGTTCCTGTTCGTCCAGCAGGTCGACGCCCAGCTGCGCTTCGAGCAGTCCTGGGCCGAGATCCAGGGCTACCTGCTCTCGGTGCTCGACGTCGCCGGTGTCGACCCGGTGGCCGCCGAGGAGCTCACGGTGATCCCGGGGGCCGAGGAGGTGCTCGCGCTGCTCGAGCTGCGCCTGCACGCCCTCTCCGAGCAGTGGGACGTGATCGTCGTCGACTGCGCGCCCACCGCCGAGACCCTGCGCCTGCTCGCGCTGCCCGAGGCGCTGGGGTGGTACATGCAGCGGGTCTTCCCGACCCAGCAGCGCGTGATGAAGGCGCTGCGCCCCGTCCTGAGTCGCGCCGCGGGCGTGCCGATGCCGGGCGGCACGGTGTTCGAGGCGATCGAGCGACTCCACGCCGAGCTCGACGAGGTGCGGGCGCTGCTGTCCGGGCCCCTGGCCAGCGTGCGGATCGTGATGACCCCCGAGACGGTCGTGCTGGCCGAGGCCCGACGCAGCTACACGAGCCTGTCGCTGTTCGGCTACCGCGTGGACGGGGTCGTGGCCAACCGGATCTTCCCGAGCGAGGACGCCGACGACTGGCGGGCCGGGTGGGTGATGGCGCAGGACGCCGTGCTCGCCGAGGTGGACGAGTCGTTCGCAGGACTGCCGATCTGGCGCTCGGAGTACCGCGCCACCGAGCCGGTCGGTGTCGAGGACCTGACCCGTCTGGCCTCCGAGGTGTACGACGGGAGCGACCCGCTCGCACCCCCCGTCGGCGACGGACCCTTCCGCGTGACCCGCACGACCCAGGGAGCGGTGCTGCACCTGTCGCTGCCGTTCGTGAGTCGCGCCGAGGTCGGGCTCGCCCGCAACGGGGACGAGCTCGTGGTGACCGTAGGCTCCTACCGCCGACTGCTGACCCTGCCGACCGGACTGGCCCGCCTGCGGGTCGCCGGGGCCGGGGTCGAGGACGGCGAGCTACGCGTCAGGTTCCGTGAGCCGGAGCCGGGCGGACGACCATCAGCAGGAGGGGAGCAGGCCCGTGGGTGACTCACAGGGACCCGGGGAGTCCGGGGAGGACACCGGTGACGCACCGCGCGGCGCTGACGCGCCGCCAGGTGGCTCCGCAGCCGACGGTCCCGACGTCGGGAGCGTCGGCGACGAGGCCGCCAAGCTCCTCGGTGCGCTCTCCGACTGGGCGCGGGACTCTCGCGCGGACTGGGCGGGCTGGGCGGGCTGGCGGGCGGTCGATGGGCGAGAGCCTCGGCGACCACCTGAGCGGTCTGGCCGGCCACGCCGCGTCCACCGTCTCGGAGATCAACGCCCACCTCGCGACCGGTGCGCCGGAGTGCACCTACTGCCCGGTGTGCCGCACCGTGCACGTCGTGCGGCAGGCGAGCCCGGAGGTGAAGGCCCACCTCGCCGGGGCGGCCTCGTCGTTCCTCCAGGCTCTCGTCGGCATGCTGGCGACCATCCCGCCGCCCGCCTCCGGCCCGGGGTCGGGCTCCGGGATGGAGCACATCGATCTCGACGACCCCGAGGACGAGCGACCATGAGCCTGACGTGCGGGATCGACATCGGCGGCACCAAGATCGCCGGCGCCGTCGTCGACGAGCAGGGTCGCGTGCTCGCCGAGCACCGCGTGGAGTCCCCGGCCGGCGACGCCACGGCCGTGGAGGACGCCGTGGAGGCGCTGGTCGTCGAGCTCGCCTCGCTCCACGACGTCACGGCGGTGGGCATCGGTGCGGCCGGCTACATCGACGCGAGCCGCTCGGTGGTCATGTTCGCCCCCAACATCGCCTGGCGCGACGAGGATCTCCGCAGCGAGATCGAGGGTCGCGTCAACCTGCCGGTCGTCGTCGAGAACGACGCGAACGCCGCAGCCTGGGGCGAGTTCGCCTTCGGCGCGGCCGCCGACGTCGACGACATGCTGATGATCACCGTCGGCACGGGCGTCGGCGGGGGCCTCGTCCTCGGCGGCGAGCTCTACCGCGGCGCGTTCGGTGCCGCCGCCGAGATCGGGCACCTGCGCGTCGTGCGCGGCGGACGGCTCTGCGGCTGCGGCAACTACGGGTGCCTGGAGCAGTACGCCAGCGGCTCGGCGCTGGTCAAGGAGACCCGGGCGCTGGCGCTGACCCCGGAGGCCGCCGACCTGCTCGAGCGGGCCGGCGGCGACGTGCTGGGCATCGACGGCCCGCTGATCACCACCGCCGCCGCCGACGGCGACGCCTTCGCGCTGGCGCGCCTGCGCGAGCTCGGCTCCTGGCTCGGCGAGGCGATCGCCTCGCTCGCAGCCGTGCTGGACCCCGGCGCCGTGGTGATCGGCGGCGGCGTCAGCGAGTCGGGCGACCTGCTGCTCGACCCGATCCGCGAGGCCTTCGTCAACGAGCTCACCGGCCGCGGACACCGCCCGTTCCTCGAGGTCCGGGCGGCGTCGCTGGCCAACCAGGCCGGCGTCATCGGCGCCGCCGACCTGGCCCGGCGCTGAGGCGTCACCGGCCGTGACCCTCCTCATCGGCGTCGACGTCGGCGGCACCAAGGTGCTCGCCGGCGAGGTCGACCCCGAGGGGCGGATCGTGCGGACCGCCACCCGACGCACCCCCGGTCGGCGCGTGAGCGTGAGCATGCTCGAGGGGGCGCTCACCGACGCGGTGCACGACGTGGCGGCCGGACGGGTCCCCGACGGTGTCGGCCTCGCCGCGGCGGGCTTCGTCGACGCGACGGCGGAGCGGGTGATGTTCGCCCCGCACCTGCCGTGGGTCGACGACGACGTACGACGTCGCCTCACCGAGCGGTGGGGGGCTCCGGTGACCCTCGACAACGACGCGAACTGCGCGGCGTACGCCGAGAGCAGGCTGGGCGCCGCCCGGGGGGCCTCCTCGGCGCTGGTCGTCACGATGGGCACCGGGATCGGTGGAGCGCTGGTGGTCGACGGCCGTCTGCTGCGGGGAGCCAACGGCATGGCGGGGGAGTTCGGGCACATGCAGGTCGTGCCCGACGGTCGCGCGTGCGAGTGCGGTCACTACGGCTGCTGGGAGCAGTACTCGTCGGGCCACGCGCTCGTGCGCTTCGCGCGGGCCCGCGTGATCGCGGAGCCGACCGTGCTGACCGACCTGTGCCACGGACAGCCCGAGCAGCTCACGGGCCCCATGGTCACCGCGGCGGCCGAGGACGGTGACCTCGTCGCCCGCCAGGCGTTCGCGTCGGTGGGCGACTGGCTCGGGGTCGGTCTCGCCGGTCTGGTCGCGGCCTTCGACCCCGAGGTCGTGGTCGTCGGAGGCGGCGTCTCGGCGGCCGGCGACCGGCTCCTGGACCCTGCTCGGATCGCGCTGGGCCGGGCGCTGGTCGGGGCCGAGCACCGCGTGGTCCCCGAGGTCAGGGTCGCCCGACTCGGACCCGAGGCGGGCCTGGTCGGCGCGGCGCTTGGCCGGCGCGCGAGCCGCAGCTGGCCCGTCGAGGTCGGCGCTGAGTCAGAGACCGCGCCGTTGTCGTCGGGGTCGCGGGGCTCGCGGTTCATCTTCAGCACCAGGTAGAGGAAGCCGCCGACGAAGCCGACCACCAGCAGGTAGGTGATGAGCTCGGGCGGGCGGATCCCGAGGACCAGGCAGACCAGCAGGATGGCAGGGGAGCCGAAGACCCCGAGCCAGGCGGCGAGGCGGTCGGTGGTCGTGGTCGGTATCGGGGGAGGTGGCGGCGGGACGAAGCGGTCCTCCTCCCAGTCGGAGTCGGGGAACAGGTCGTCCCACGCCGGCTGCCCGACGGGCGGTCCGGCCACGTCCGGCGACTCGTCGGCGACCGCGTCACGCGCGGGCGCAGCGTCGTCGACGTCCGATCCGGCCACCTCCTCGAGGTCGGCCCGATCGCCGTAGTTGTCGACGATCGCGCGCCACGCCTCGTCGTCGTTCTGCGCCACGTGGCGAGCCTAACCAACGAGCCCTCACCGCGGGGATCGGGTCAGCCGGCGACCCGGGCGACGAAGTCGGCCGAGCGGTCGAAGATCGTCGGCGCGTCGTTGTCGAGGGTGGCGACGTGGTAGCTCTCCGGGAGGCTGACCTCGGTGACATCGGTGCTCGCGACCTTGCCGAGGATGATCGGCATCGAGAGACCGTCGACCACGTGGTCCTCGGGGGAGCGGAAGTAGAGCAGCGGCGACGTCACGTGCGGAAGGTCGGCGATCAGCGTCGGCCAGGCCTGCATGAAGGAGTGGATCGCCTTGAGCGGCGTGCGGTCGTAGCCGTGCTCCGACACCCCCGGCTTCTTGATGTCGCCGGCGATGGCGGGGAAGGACGGCACCAGGTGCTTGAGCACGGGCAGCAGCTTGACGTCGAGTCGCTTGGTGGCGACCGCCGGGTTGACGACCATCACGCCCGCCACCCGGTCGGGGTGGTCGGCGGCCACCTTCAGCGCCAACGACCCGCCCATCGACAGGCCGCCGACGACCACCGCGTCGTGGTCGAGGCAGAGCTGGTCGAAGACGCGGGTGATCTCGCCGTAGAAGTCGTCGAAGCGGCGCTCGCTGAGGTCCTTCCACGTCGTGCCGTGGCCCGGCAGGCGCGGCACCGCGACGCCGTACCCGAGCGCGGCCAGGTGCTCGCCCCACGGCTTCATCGACAGGGGGGATCCGGTGAAGCCGTGGCTGAGGAGGACGCCGATGCGGCGCCCTCCCGTGAGGTCCGGGCGGGCGGCGACGGTGAGCGGCTCGTGGGCGCCGGCGGGCGGTGCTGAGGTCATGCGCCGATCATGCCGTACGGGATTGGGGCGGGGGTCCGCATGCCCTAGTGTTCGCAGCGTTCGGTTCGACCGGGGACACGTGGGGTCCACCCGGTGCTGCAGGTCGGTGTCTCGGGGAAGGGTGACGCGGTTGTTCTACTGGTTCTTGAAGTTCTTCGCACTCGGGCCGCTGCTGAAGGTCGTCTTCCGACCCCAGACCGAGGGCGCCGAGCACGTGCCGGACGGACCCGCGATCCTCGCGAGCAACCACCTGTCCTACGCCGACTGGCTCTTCGTCCCCCTCACGCTCCCGCGCCGCGTGACCTTCGTGGCGAAGGCCGAGTACTTCACCAGCCCGGGCATCAAGGGGTGGCTCCAGAAGCAGTTCTTCACCGGCTCCGGCCAGGTCCCCATCGACCGCTCCGGGGCCAACGCCGCCGCAGGAGCACTGCTGTCGGCCAAGCGCGTGCTCGCCGACGGGGGCCTCTTCGGCATCTACCCCGAGGGCACCCGCTCGCACGACGGTCGCCTCTACCGCGGCAAGACCGGTGTGGCGCGCCTCGCACTCGAGTCGGGGGTGCCGGTGATCCCGACCGCCGTCGTCGGCACCGACGTCGTGGCGCCTCCGGGCAAGACGTTCGGGTCCATCACCCGGCCCGTCGTGCGCTTCGGTCGTCCGCTGGACTTCTCGCGCTACGAGGGCATGGAGAACGACCGCTACATCCTGCGCTCGATCACCGACGAGATCATGTACGAGATCATGCGGCTCTCCGGCCAGGAGTACGTCGACCTGTACGCCGGCCAGGCCAAGGAGGAGTCCAAGCGGCTCGAGGCCGAGGCCAAGGCCGCTGCGGCCCGCACGGCCGCCGGCCAGGCCCCGGGCAGCGACGACGACGGACCGGGCGAAGAGAAGAAAGCGTCCTGACGGCGGTGTCCGTGTCCGGCGCCGGTGGTCGCCCCGGGTCGATGCGCGCCGCGCTCGCGGTCGAGGACCAGCTCTTCCGTGCGATCGCCGTGCTGCGCGGCATCGTCCTGCTGTACGCCGTCGTCGGCAACCTGGTCCGCGGGGTCGGCGACTTCGACCACCCCGTCGGCGGCTACGTGTCGCTCGCGGTGATGGTCGCCTGGACCGGCTTCGCCACGTGGGCCTACGCCGACGCCGTACGTCGTGGGGCGGCGCTGCTGGTCGCCGACCTGGCCGTGGCGCTGGCGCTGCTCGTCGCCACCCCCGTGGTGAAGTCGACCGACTTCGACGCCAGCGTGCCCGGCTTCTGGGTGATGGCCGCTCTGCTGGCCTGGGCGGTGCGCTACCGCTGGCTCGGCGGCCTGGTGGCCGGCGTCGTCCTCGGCGGCGTCGACATCGGGGTCCGCGAGGCCCCCGACGGCACCGACTTCGGCAACCTGTTCCTCCTCCTGCTGGGCGGGCCGATCGTCGGGTACATGTGCGGCTCGCTCCAGCAGATGGCCGCGGCCCGTGACGTCGCCGAGCGGGCGGCCGCGGCGGCCGCCGAGCGGGCCCGTCTCGCCCGGGTGGTGCACGACGGGGTGCTCCAGGTGCTGGCGCTGGTGCAGCGGCGCGGCGGCGAGCTCGGCGGCGACGCCGCCGACCTCGGCCGCCTCGCGGGGGAGCAGGAGGTCGCCCTGCGCAGCCTCATCCGGGCCCAGGACGGGGTCCGCTCCGACGCCACGGAGGGGGAGGTCGACGTCGCCGACCAGCTCGGCCGGCTCGGGCTGCGCCCCGGGGTCGACGTCGCGGTGCCCGGTGGCGCGGTCGAGCTGCCCGCCCCCGCCGCGTCGGAGCTGGTGGCCGTCGTGAACGCCTGCCTCGACAACGTCACCCGCCACGTCGGTGAGCGTGCCCCCGCCTGGGTGCTGCTGGAGGCGTTCGACGACCGGGTCGAGGTGACGGTGCGCGACGAGGGGCCGGGGATCGAGGCGGGTCGCCTCGAGGCGGCCGAGGCCGAGGGCCGTCTCGGCGTCAGCCAGTCGATCCGCGGGCGCATCGAGGACCTCGGCGGCGAGGCCAGGCTGACCACCGGGTCCTCCGGCACCGAGTGGGAGCTCGTGGTGCCCCGATGACCATCCACTCCACCCACCCCTTCGCCGACCCGGACCCCGACCCCGCACGCCGCCTGCGCGGGCGGCTCGGGGGAGCGGTGTCGCTCTGGACTGCGGGCGACGAGTCCGCTCGTGCGGGGCTCACCGTCTCCTCGCTGCTGCTCGCCGGTGGGGAGCCCCCGCGACTGCTCGCTCTCGTCGACCCCGACTCCGACTTCGCCGACGTCGTCGAGCGGACCGGCCGGGCCGTCGTCTCGCTGCTGTCGTGGGAGCACCGCGACCTCGCGGAGGTCTTCGCCGGCCAGGCGCCCTCGCCCGGGGGGCCGTTCCGCGCGGCGGCCTTCGACCTGACGCCGTACGGACCGGCGCTGGTGGGGGCGACGAGTCGCGCCCTGGTCTCGGTCGAGACGAGCGTCGAGGTGGGCTGGTCGCTGCTGCTGACCTGCACCGTCGACGACCTCACGGTCGGCGACGACGACGCGCCGCTGCTGCACCGGCGGGGCCGCTACGCCACCCTGCCGCCGGGATAGTCCCTGACGAGACGGCCCCTCACGGGGCGTCGCAGGGGCCACGTCGTCAGGGACCACCGCGGCTGCCGCACGGGTGGCGGGACGACTCAGAGCACCGACTCGCCGTACATCTCGCCGAGCGGGTCGGCGATGATCTCCAGCCGGGCGCCGTCGGGGTCCTTGAAGTAGGCCGAGACCTCGGAGTGGATGTCGTAGTCGACGCCGGCCTCGTCGAGCTTGGCGACCAGGTGCTTCCACCGCTCCGGCTCGACCGAGATGGCGACGTGGTGCAGCCCGCCGAGGACCTCCTGCGACGGACCGAGGTCGAGGCCGGGGAAGTCGAAGAAGGCGATGGTGTTGCCGTTGCCGATGTCGAAGAAGAAGTGGGTCGAGCCGGGGTAGTCGCGGTTCTCCATCAGGTCGGTCAGCGGAAACTCCAGCACGCCCTGGTAGAAGCGGATCGTCTGCTCGACGTCGCTGCTGATCAGGGCGGTGTGGTGGGTGCCCCGCCCGGACGAGGCCGGTCGCTCGCCGCTCGGCAGGAGGTACGTCGTGGCCAGTCGCTCGCGTGCGGCGTGCAGCTCGGCGACCTGTTCTGCGGTGTTGTTCTCGCTCATGGGCAGTCTCCTGTCAGGACGCGATCGTGGCGTGCATCTCCCACACCAGGATCTCGGCGGCTTCGGTGGCGGTGACCCGTTGGCCGCCGGTTGCGGTGAACCGTACGGCGTCCCCGGTCTCCAGGGCTCCGGCGCCTTCGAGGGTGACGGAGCCACGCGGGACGAACAGGTGGAGGAACGGCGCCTCGGGCAGCTCGACGCTCTGGCCGGGCTGGAGCCGGGCGGCGTGCAGGGCGGCGTACTTGTTGCTGATGTGGATCGCGGCGTTGCCGTCGTGCTGCGCCATCCCCGAGGCGACCGGGACGAGGCTCCCGCTGAGGAGGTCGCCGTCGATCTCGAGCTGCTCGTAGCCCGGGGTGATGCCGTTCTCGTCGGGCACGACCCACATCTGGACGAAGTGCACCGGGTCCTGGTGGGTGGCGCCCTCGAGGCGCCACGAGTCGTTCTTCTCCGAGTGCAGGATGCCGCGCCCGGCGCTCATCCGCTGGGCCAGGCCGGGGTAGATGATGCCGTTGTGCCCGGTGGAGTCCTGGTGGACCAGGGACCCGTCGAGCACCCAGGTCACGATCTCCATGTCGCGGTGGGGGTGGGTGTCGAAACCCGTGCCCGGGTCGACGACGTCGTCGTTGTTGACCAGCAGCAGCCCGTGGTGGGTGTTGGCCGGGTCGTGGTGCGGCCCGAACGAGAAGGAGTGGTGGGAGTCGAGCCAGCTGTAGCTGCTGGCGTAGCGGTCGGCGGCGCGGCGGACGTCGACCTGCGGCTCGAGGGTGATGGTGCGCTCGGTGCTCATGGAGCCTCCTGACGGAAAGTAGATGATCTGTCACCTACACGGGGTCCAACTTAGATGATGTGTCAACTATTCCGCTAGAGTGGAGCCGTGACGGCTTCACGCGACCCGTGGTTGACCCCCGAGCAGCAGTCGGTCTGGCGAGCGTGGCTCGAGGCCGCGGCCCGGATGCCGGTCGCGCTCGGACGCGACCTCCAGCACCGCAACGGGCTCTCGCTCCCCGACTTCGACGTCCTGGTGCAGCTGAGCGAGCACCCGGTCGGCCGACTCCGGTTCGCGGCGCTCGCCGAGGCGCTGCAGTGGGAGCGCAGCCGGCTCTCGCACCACGTCGGACGCATGCAGCAGCGCGGTCTCGTCGACCGCGAGGAGTGCGCCGACGACGCCCGTGGGGCCTTCGTGGTGCTGACCGACGCCGGGCGTGCGGCGATCGAGGCGGCCGCGCCGGACCATGTCGCCCTGGTGCACAGGCTGGTCTTCGACGCGCTGACGCCCGAGGAGACCGAGCAGCTCGGGACCGTCCTCGCCAAGATCACCGAGCGCTTGTCGACGACGCCCGAGGGGTGAGGAGGCCGCGACCGGTGCGCGGACCCCTCGCGCGCCGTAGGGTCGGGGCCGTGAGCGACGAACAGATCCGGGTGATGGTCGTCGACGACCACCCCATGTGGCGCGACGCCGTCGAGCGCGACCTGCAGGCGGCCGGCCTCGACGTGGTCGCCGTGGCCGCCGACGGGCACCAGGCGATCGCCCGCTTCCCTGCGGCCCGGCCGCAGGTCGTGGTCCTGGACCTCCAGATCCCCGGGCCCAACGGGGTCGAGGTCACGGCGTCGGTGCTGAAGAGCGACCCCTCGGCGCGCGTGCTGATCCTCTCGGCGTCGGGCGAGCAGGACGACGTGCTCGAGGCCGTCAAGGCGGGCGCCACCGGCTACCTCGTCAAGTCGGCCTCGCGCGAGGAGCTCCTCGACGCCGTACGCCGGGTCGCCCGCGGTGACTCGGTGTTCACCGCCGGTCTGGCCGGGCTCGTGCTGGGCGAGTTCCGGCGGCTGTCCGACCCGGCCAAGTCGACCGACGACCCCTACCAGCCGGAGCTCACCGAGCGCGAGACCGAGATCCTCAAGATGGTCGCCAAGGGACTGTCCTACAAGCAGATCGCCGAACGCCTGGTGCTCTCGCACCGCACCGTGCAGAACCACGTCCAGAACACCCTGCGCAAGCTGCAGATGCACAACCGCGTCGAGCTCACGCGCTATGCGATCGAGCAGGGCCTCGACGAGGACGACGACGACTGACATGAGCGGGGTCTCCCAGGCGACGGCGGGCTACCTGCGCCGGCTCGGTCTCGAGCCCGACCTCCCCGCGACGATCGAGACCCTGCGCGCGATCCACCGCGCGCACCTCGCGCAGGTGCCCTACGACAACGTCGAGATCATGCTCGGTCGCGCGCCGTCGGTGGAGCCCGAGCACTCGCTCGGGCGTCTGGTGCGGACCGGCCGCGCCGGCTACTGCTTCCACCAGAACGGCGCGCTCGAGGCGGTTCTCCGTGACGTGGGACTCCGCGTCGAGCGGCGACACGGTCAGGTGTGGACGAAGGTCGAGCATCGCGAGCACACCGAGGCGCTCCTCGACCGACAGCTCGTGGCCCACCACGCGTGGGACGCTGCGGGGCGACCATGACCGACGCACCGGCCGACTCGCTGCTCGACATCGCCGACGAGCTGTACGCCGGGAGCCTGGGCGACTTCACGCCGGCACGCGACGCCCGCGCCAAGGCCCTCAAGGCCGACGGGCAGACCGAGCTGGCCACGCAGGTCAAGGCGCTCAGGAAGGCGTCGCTCGCCGCATGGGTCGTCGACCTGTTCGTGCGCCGTGAGGGTGCCCAGGTCGACCAGGTGCTCGCCATGGGCGCGGCGCTGCGCGAGGCCCAGGCCGGGATGTCCGGCGAGGAGCTGCGCGCCCTGACCCGCCAGCGACGACAGCTGACGGCGGCGATCACCCAGCAGGCCCGGACGCTGGCGGGCGAGGAGGGGGTCAAGGTCACCCAGGCCGTCGCCGACCAGGTGGAGGCGACGCTGACCGCGGCGATGGTCGACGAGCGGTGCGGCCAGGCCGTGCGCAGCGGTCTGCTGGTCGCGGCGATCAGCACCACCGGGGTCGACGAGGTCGACCTGGCCGCCGCCGTGGCACTGCCCGACGCGCTCGGCTTCGTCGCGACGTCGCGCGAGGCCGAGCCACGCGCGCGTCCGGACCTCCACGTCGTACCCGATCCGGACGCGGGGGCGAAGGCGCGGGCTGCGGCGGAGGAGGCGCTGAGCGAGGCGCAGGAGGCCGTCACCGAGGCGCAGACGGCCTACGACGACGCGGTCGTCGACGTCGAGCGGCTCCAGGCGCGCCAGCTGCAGCTCGAGGCGGAGGTCGACGAGCTGAAGCGGAAGATCGCGGCCCTGGAGGAGACCTACGACGAGGTCGACGACGAGCTCGGGGACGTCGAGGCCGTGCGCGACGAGGCGTTCGAGTCGCTCGAGGGCGCCACGGCCGAGGCGCGAGCTCGGTAGCCGCCGCTGCCACGCTCGATGCGCGTCGGTCGGGACTAGTCGGCCCAGCCCTTCGAGCGCTCCACGGCACGCAACCACCGGGCGTGGGCGGCGTCCGCCTCGCCCCGGTCGGCCGAGGGGGTGAAGGACCGGTCGAGCTGCCAGGTCTCGCGCAGGTCGTCGGTGGAGTCCCACACGCCGGTGCCGAGGCCGGCGAGGAAGGCCGCCCCCAGAGCGGTCGTCTCGACCAGCCGCGGCCGCTCGACCGGTACGCCGATCTGGTCGGCCTGCAGCTGGCAGAGGAGGTCGTTGGCCGCCGCGCCACCGTCGACGCGCAGCGCCGACAGCTCACCTGCGTCGGTCGGCATCGTCTCGAGCACGTCGCGGACCTCGAACGCGATCGCCTCGAGCGTCGCGCGGACGATGTGGGCGCGGGTGGTGCCGCGGGTGAGGCCGAGGATGGTGCCGCGGGCGTGCGGGTCCCAGTGGGGGGCGCCCAGCCCGGTCAGCGCCGGCACGAAGACGACGCCGTCGGACGACGACACCGTCGCCGCGATCGCCTCGGTCTCCGCGGCCGAGCCGACGATCTGGAGCCCGTCGCGCAGCCACTGCACCGCCGCGCCGGTCACGAAGATCGCGCCCTCCAGGGCGTAGGTCAGCTCGCCCGACGGCGAGCGCCAGGCGGCCGTCGACAGCAGCCCGGCGTCGGAGCGCTCCAGCGACGTCCCGGTGTTGGTGAGGATGAAGGAGCCGGTGCCGAAGGTGCACTTGGAGTCGCCCACGTCGAAGCACGTCTGGCCGAACAGGGCCGACTGCTGGTCGCCGGCGATGCCCGCGATGGGCAGCTCGAGGTCGAGGAACGAGCGCGGGTCGGTGACGGCCAGCTCGCCCCAGCTGGGCACCAGCTCGGGCAGCGCGTCGCGCGGCACGCCGAGGAGCGAGCACAGCTCGTCGGACCAGTCGCCCTCGGCGAGGTCGAAGAGCAGGGTGCGGCAGGCGTTGGAGACGTCGGTGACGTGCTCGAGGCCGCGCGTCATCCGGGCGATCAGGTAGGAGTCGACGGTGCCGACGGCGTAGCGGCCCGACTCGACCAGCGCCCACGTGCGCGGCTCGTGCTCGGCGAGCCACATCAGCTTGGTGCCGGAGAAGTAGGGGTCGAGGCGCAGTCCGGTCAGCTCGCGGACGCGGTCCTCGTGGCCGTCGTCGCGCAGGCGCGTGCAGATCTCGGCCGTACGACGGTCCTGCCACACGATCGCGCGTCGGGGCGACCCGAGCGTCTCGCGGTCCCAGAGCAGCACCGTCTCGCGCTGGTTGGTGATGCCGATGCCCTTCAGCTCGCCGGCGTCGACCCCCGCGATCGCGTCGCGGGCCGCGTCGAGCGTGGCCTGCCAGATCTCCTCCGGCGCGTGCTCGACCCAACCGGGCCGCGGGAAGTGCTGGCCGAACTCCTGGTAGCCACGGGCGACGATGTCACCGGTCGCCGAGACGACGACCGCGGTGACGCCGGTCGTGCCGGCGTCGATGGCGAGGATGCTCATGCGGGGCCGGCCCCCTCGTCGCCGCGCACGATGGCGAGGACCTGCTGGTCGATCCAGTCCAGGTCGTCGGAGACGCGCATCTCGTAGTTCTCGGTGCCGACCCAGGTCGTGAAGTCCGGGTGGCCCTGCGCTCGCGCGAACTCCTCGAGCTCGGTGCGGAGGCCCTCGGTCACCGCGACCTTCTCCTCCTCGGTCGAGGCGGTGAGGTAGAGGTCGTTGAGGTCCAGCAGCCGGGTGAGCTCCTCGACGGGCGTCGCGTGGTCGTCGACCCGGAGGTCGGCGGCGATGTCGTCGCCCCCGCCGTACCCGGCGCCGTCGCGCACCACGAGCAGGGCGGCCGACTGCCGCCCCCGCTTGTCGCCGCCGGCTGCGTCGCCCGCAGCCAGCGCGGCCAGCAGCCGATGGGTGAAGGGGAGCTCGGCGCCCGTGGTCCACGTGGACTCCATGGCCGCCACGACCTCGGCGCCGGCCAGGCAGTTCCCCTGGATCGCGTAGCCCGGCCCGGTCACCCCGCCCGCCCAGTCGATGCACGCCTGGCCGGTGTGGGAGGCCGCGCCGCCGTCGAGGTCGACGAGGCCGACCTGGCGGTGGTCGCGACCGTCGTCCTCCTCGAGGAGCCGCTGCAGGGCGACCGACGCGGTGGCGCCGTCGTCGAGGTGTGAGAGCGCGATGCCCTTGTAGGCGACGTTGGCGTCGGCCTGGGTCGCGATGGCGCCGACCTGCGCCACGGCCGCCGGCACGACCGCACCGACCGCGAGGAACTTCGAGGCGACCGCCACCCCCCAGGTCTCGCCGTCGTCGGAGCGGGCCACGATCGAGAAGGTCATGGCGCGAGCATAGGGAGCCCGGCCTCCCGGATCGAGAGACCCGCGCGGGGCTCTGCCCGGTTCCGGCTGCCGCGCCGTGCTCCGCCGTGGTTAGGTGGAGCCGCCCGTTGTGAACGATCCAGCGGCTCGAGACGAAGGAGACCCCATGCGCGTCGGCGTACTCACCGGTGGCGGCGACTGCCCCGGCCTCAATGCAGTGATCCGCGCGGTCGTGCGCAAGGGCGTGACCCAGCACGGCTTCGAGCTGGTCGGCTACCGCGACGGGTGGAAGGGGCCCCTGGAGGGGCTGACGCGTCCGCTCGGGGTCGAGGAGTGTCGGGGGATCCTGCCGCGAGGCGGGACGATCCTGGGCTCCTCGCGCACCAACCCGTTCTCGATCGAGGGTGGCGTCGAGCAGATCACCGCCAACCTCGCCGCCGACGGGGTCGACGCGCTGGTCGCGATCGGCGGGGAGGACACCCTCGGCGTCGCGACGAAGCTCGCCGACCTGGGCGTCAACGTGGTCGGCGTGCCGAAGACGATCGACAACGACCTGTCGGGCACCGACTTCACCTTCGGCTTCGACACCGCGGTCAACATCGCCACCGAGGCGATCGACCGGCTCCACACCACCGCCGAGTCGCACCACCGCGTGCTGGTCGTCGAGGTGATGGGGCGCCACGCCGGGTGGATCGCCCTGCACGCCGGCATCGCCGGCGGCGCCAGCACGGTCCTGATCCCCGAGCAGCCCTTCGACATCGCGGCGGTGTGCGCGCAGGTCGAGACCCGCTTCGAGTCCGAGTACGCCCCGATCATCGTGGTCTCCGAGGGAGCGATGCCCGTCGACGGCGGCGACATGACGCTGGTCTCGGGGGAGAAGGACGCCTTCGGCCACGTCCGGCTCGGCGGCATCGGCGACCGTCTCGCCGGCGAGATCGAACGGCGTACGGGCAAGGAGGCGCGGGCCGTCGTGCTCGGCCACGTCCAGCGCGGTGGCACGCCCACGGCCTTCGACCGCTGGCTCGCCACCCGCTTCGGGCTCCAGGCCATCGACGCGGTCGCCGAGGGTGACTTCGGCACCATGATGGCGCTGCGTGGCACCTCGATCGTGCGGGTCCCGCTCATCGAGGGCACCGGCAAGCTCAAGCTCGTCAGCGCAGAGGAGTACGCAGAGGCCGAGGTCTTCTTCGGGTGACCTCGCCTGATCAGGTGCTGCGCAGGAGCACCGACACGGTGTGGGGTAGTCCCTGCACCAGCCCGCGCCCGTCCACCAGGAGATCTCGGCCATGACCAACGACCTCGGCAACGACCCGTCCAGCGCAGGAACCACGCAGACCGACAGCGACGAGCCGGAGCTCAAGCGGGTTCTCGGGCCCCGGCTCCTGCTGCTCTTCATCGTCGGCGACATCATCGGGGCCGGGATCTTCGCGGTCACCGGCATCGTGGCCGGGGAGGTCGGCGGTCTCGCGTGGCTGCCGTTCCTGCTCGCGTTCGCGATCGCCACGATGACCGCCTTCTCCTACCTCGAGCTGGTGACGAAGTACCCGGAGGCGGCCGGCGCCGCGCTCTACGTCCACAAGGCCTTCGGGATCCACTTCGTCACCTTCCTGGTCGCCTTCACCGTCGTCTGCTCCGGGATCACGAGTGCCTCGACGTCCTCGAGCCTCCTGGCGTCGAACTTCCTCATCGGCCTCGACGAGATCTTCGGTGGCGTGCCGACCGGCGACACCGCCTCGCTCGTCGCAGCCCTCGTCTTCATGGCGGTGCTCGCGGCGGTCAACCTGCGCGGCGTCGGCGAGAGCGTGAAGTTCAACGTCGTCCTGACCGTCATCTCGCTGCTCGCCCTGAGCTGCGTGATCCTCGTGGGGCTCTGGGCGATCCTCGCCGGCGACGGTGACCCGGCGCGGCTGGTCGCCTTCGAGACCCCGGAGGACAAGAGCCTCTTCCTCGGCGTCACCGTGGCCACGACGATCGCGTTCTTCGCGATGGTCGGCTTCGAGGACTCGGTCAACATGGTCGAGGAGACCAAGGACCCCGAGCGGATCTTCCCGCGCGTGATGTTCACCGCGCTCGGCATCTGCGCGCTGCTCTACATGCTCGTCGCCGTCGCGGTCATCATGGTGATCCCGGAGGGTGACCTGACCAACCCGTCCAACCCCGATGCCGGGATCCTGCTCGACGTGGTCAAGGTGGGCGCCCCCGGTGTCCCGATCGACGACATCTTCCCGTTCCTGACCGTCTTCGCGGTCGGCAACACCGCGCTGATCAACATGCTGATGGCCAGCCGCCTGATCTACGGGATGGCGCGCCAGGAGGTGCTGCCGCCGGTGCTCGGCAAGGTGCTCCCGGGGCGGCGCTCGCCGTGGACGGCGATCGCGTTCACGACCGTGCTGGCGATGGGCCTGATCATCTACGTGCGCACCCAGTCCGACTCGGACGTCGTCGGCGCGCTGGCCGGCACCACCGGTCTGCTGCTGCTCGTGCGTCTTCGCGGTCGTCAACGTCTCCTGCCTGATCCTCCGCCGCGAGGACACCGGGCGAGGCTTCCGGGCGCCGACCGCGATCCCGGTGGTGGGCGCGATCCTCTCCGCCGCACTCGTGGGTCCGTGGGCGCGCAACTCCGAGGACTACATCCAGTACCGCATCGCCGCCGGGCTGCTCGTGATCGGGGTCGTGCTGTGGGCGGTCACCTGGCTGGCCAACCGCGGCCTGCGCGCCAAGAAGACCGGCTTCCGCGACATCGGTGACCTGGAGGGCTGACCCGCGACGCCGACGATCGGGGGCTCGGGCCGACGCGCGACGCTGTCAGACCAGCTCGACCTGGGCGGCCACCAGGGTCGACCAGCGTCCGGGCTCGAGCTCGACGCGCCACTCGCCGTCGGTCTGGGAGCCGCACGGGGTGAGGTCGATGTCGTTGCCGGGGATCGAGCACGCGAGAGCCAGCACGGTGCTCGACTCGACGGTGAGCAGGCGCGGGCCGCGCGCCGCGTCGCCGTTGGCGCCGCTCGTGCGCGTGGCGAGGGTGATCGGGCGGACGAGTGCGCGGGTCGGTGACGACGGGCTGATCCGCGCGACGCCGCTGAGCACGTAGCGCAGGACGAACACCTTCGCGCTCTTGGCCGGGAGGTAGGAGGCGGACGACGTCACCTGCGAGGGCCCGTCGGCAGTCCCGTCGCCGGTCAGGACGACGACCTCGGTCGCCGTGGTCGTCTCGGGGGCGCCCGCGGGCAGGCGCACGGTGAGGCTGCCGGTACGTCGTGCGGTGCGCACCCACTCCACGACCTCCACGTCGCCGTCGGGGCGCACGGTCGCCCGGGCGTAGGACCCGACGATGGGCAGCTCGCTGGGCGGGAGGTCGACGTCGATCTCCGTCGACGAGGCCGGGTCGGACGCGCCGGTCACGCTCCGGTCCGGCGCCGTGCCGGTGGCGGCGAGGTCGAAGGACGGAGGTCGGACGATGCCGACGACGGCCGCGGCGCTCAGCACGGTCAGCACCAGGACCACCGGCACCCCCTCGAGCAGACGGGGCGAGCCGACCGGAGCTGCGTCGCGCGGGGGCGTCATCGCGAGCCTCCGGTCGAGGACGTGGACTGCTGCTTCGCGGGCTGGGCCGTCGGGACGGCCGTGACGACGGCGAGGTTCTGGTAGCCACCGCCGTCGCGCACGTACGGCGGTGCGCAGGTGACCAGCACGAGCCGCCGGTCCCCGTCGGGCCCGAAGAGCTCGGGCAGCTGCGCGACGCTGCTGCGGGCCACCAGCTCCAGGGACTCCACGCGGTAGGTCTGCTCCAGGCTGCGCGAGCGCACCACGATCCGGTCGTCGACCTGTGTCTGCAGCAGCTCGGCGAACGGTCCCAGCCCCTGGGTGCTGGAGTCGATGTGGCCGGCGATCAGCGTCGACCCGAACGGGTCGGCCAGCCGCGACCCGCCTCTCCACCAGCCGGCCTCGCGGATGTCGTCGGGGACGTCGAGCGTGCCGTCCGGCGTGGTGTCGACCGAGCGCACCGGCACCTGCCGTCCGCTGGCGAGCACCACCGTCCGGGGTGCCTCGGGCAGCAGGACCGACTCGGCGCGGCGGGCGGGCCCGCCGACGCGGGGCTCGGTCTCGAGGACCGGGCCTCCGTCCGTCTCCGGCTCCGCATCCGTGCCGCCTCCTGCGCTGTCACCGGACCCGCTGTCGGCAGCGGTGTCGGCACCGGCGTCGGTCTCGGCCGCCGACGGCGACCGGTCGACCCCGAGGACGATCGCGGTCACCAGCACCAACGCCAGCCCTGCGGCGACGGCCGCCACCACGAGCGCCGTACGTCGCGGACCGACGCGCCGGTCCGCACCAGCCCGGTCATCTCGTCGCCCGCGGTCGGTGGGGCGGTCAGGACGGGCTCGTGGGCCGCACGATGCGCCGAGCCCGACGGCCCACCGACGGCGTGCGGCGACAGCGACGAGTGCGAGCGCGGCCGCCAGGTCCGAGGAGCGAGGGCAGCGCCGCGCCGCGCACGATCGAGGAGTCGCTGGACCGTCAGCCAGCGGCGTCGCAGCCGTCGAGCTGTCGGCACGGAACGGCGTGACCGCGAGGTCGGCGGCCAACCCGGCGGACCCGGTGTCGATCGCGTCGGGCACGACGCTGCCGTCCGACGCGAGCGTGGTCGAGCGGGTGATGACCTGCATCGTGCCGTCGGCGGGGCGACCGACGGCGTAGACCATCGTCGCCGTCGACGGCTCGAGCGTGACGTCCAGCGGCCCGAGGATCGCCTTGCCGTCGCTGCCCGACGGGATCAGGGCCACCGAGGCCTTCCCGGCGGGGACCTCGGCCGACGCGAACTCGCCGTTGGCGATGTCGTTGAAGATCGTCGTGCCGTCGACCTCGACGTCCGCCGGCGCGAGGGTGGCGGTGTGGGCGATGAGGACCCTCGCCTTCCCGGGGCCGATGGGCTTGGTCGGTGTGCGGTAGGTGTTGAGCACCGGGTCGCCGGTGAGCGAGGCCGGCAGGTGGTAGACGACGTCCGTGCTCTGCCCGGCCCCGAGGTCGAGGCTCACCGTGGACGAGCTGCCACCGGACTCGCTGAAGACGACCTCGTGGACCCCCGGCGCCAGCGTCAGCGGCACGATCGTGCCGATCTCGAGGCCGGTGTCGACCTGCTTGCCGTCGACGGTGAGATCGGCGAGCACCCCCGGGACGCCCTGGATCAGCTGGACCTGCCCGGTCTTCGGTGCGGCTGCCTGCGCAGCCTGCGCTGCCGGCGGTGCCTGCGCGGTGGCCGGTGCCGGGATCGAGACCGCAGCACCGAGAAGTGCGATGAATAGAACACGACGGATCATGTCGAGTTACCCCCCCCAGGATAAGTGTCCTGCCACAGTAGCCCGCGCCTCCAGGGGTGCCACATCGCGCCGAACGGATTCCGGTCGGGGGGTCCGGCCCGCGTAGGCTGAGGCCGTGCCTTTCCCCGACCTCGCAAGCCTGCATGCGCTCGACCCGGCCCAGCAGCCGTCGTACCCCGACCGCGACGTGGTCGACGCGACGGTCCGGACCCTGCGCCAGGCCCGTCCTCTCGTCTTCGCCGCCGAGTGCGACGAGCTGAGGAGCAAGCTCGCCGCGGTCGCCAAGGGGGAGGCCTTCCTGCTCCAGGGCGGCGACTGCGCCGAGACGTTCGCCGGCGTCACGGCCGACAACACCCGCAACAAGCTGCGCGTGCTGCTCCAGATGGCCGTCGTGCTCACCTACGCCGCCTCGGTCCCGGTCGTCAAGCTCGGCCGGCTCGCCGGCCAGTACGCCAAGCCGCGCTCCTCCGACCTCGAGACGCGCGAGGGCGTGACCCTGCCGGCGTACCGCGGCGACGCCGTCAACGGCTTCGCCTTCACCCCCGAGTCGCGGGTGCCCGATCCCACGCGGCTGCTCGAGGTGCACCGCACGTCCGCGGCCACGCTGAGCATGATCCGCGCCTTCATCGCCGGCGGGTACGCCGACCTGCGTCAGGTGCACGCGTGGAACACCGACTTCGTGGCGGAGTCGGCCGCTGGTCGCCGCTACGACGCGATGGCCCACGAGATCGACCGGGCGATGTCGTTCATGGAGGCGATCGGGGCCGACCCCGACGAGTTCCACCACGTCGACTTCCACATCTCCCACGAGGCGCTGGTGCTGGAGTACGAGCACGCGATGAGCCGCCTCGACTCGCGCACGCAGGAGTACTACGACGCCTCGGGCCACTTCGTGTGGATCGGCGAGCGCACCCGCCAGCTGACCGGGCGCGCACGTCGAGCTGCTCAGCCACCTGCGCAACCCGATCGGGGTCAAGCTCGGCCCGACGACCACCGCCGACGACGCGATCGCGCTGGCCGGACGGCTCAACCCCGACAACGAGGCCGGGCGGCTGACGTTCATCACCCGCTTCGGCGCCGGCAAGATCCGCGACGGACTGCCCGCGCTGGTCGAGAAGGTCACCGCCGCGGGACTCCAGGTCGCCTGGGTGTGCGACCCGATGCACGGCAACACCTTCGAGGCCAGCTCGGGCTACAAGACCCGTCGCTTCGACGACGTGATCGAGGAGGTCCAGGGCTTCTTCGACGTCCACCACGAGCTCGGCACCTGGCCCGGCGGCGTCCACGTCGAGCTCACCGGTGACGACGTGACCGAGTGCGTCGGCGGTGGCGAGGAGCTGCTCGAGGTCGACCTCGGCAGCCGCTACGAGTCGGTCTGCGACCCCCGCCTCAACCGGGTCCAGTCCCTCGAGCTGGCCTTCCTCGTGGCGGAGATGCTGCGGCGTGCGTGAGCGGTCGGTCGCTTGTAACTCACCGTTCGCACCTCCACCACACCGCTCGAGCGGCCCGGTAGTGGTCGCAACGGTGAGTTACAAGCACCAGAGGCCCCGATGATCGACCTGCGCTCCGACACCCTGACCAGGCCGACCGAGGCGATGCGGGCCGCGATGGCGGCGGCCGAGGTCGGCGACGACGTGTACGGCGAGGACCCCACCGTCACCGCCCTCGAGGAGCGGGTCGCGGGGATGCTCGGCCACGAGGCCGCGCTCTTCATGCCGACCGGCTCGATGTCGAACGTCCTGGCCGTCCGTGCCCTCGTCGCGCCGGGCCAGGAGGTGCTGTGCGAGGCCTCGGCCCACATCGCGCGCGCCGAGCTCGGCGCCCACGGCGCCTACAGCGGCGTCACCATGCGCACGTGGATCCACCCGCGTGGCCAGGTCGACCTGCCCACCATCTCGTCGCTCTTCGCCCACGACATGGGGCCGTTCTTCGTGCGCACCGCGGCGATCTCGGTCGAGAACACCCACAACTTCGCCGGCGGCGCGGTCCTGCCGCTGGCCGACCTGCGCGACCTCAAGGAGTACGCCGTGGGCGTCGGCGCCCGCGTCCACCTCGACGGCGCGCGTCTCTGGAACGCCCACGTCGCCACCGGCACCCCGCTCGTCGAGTACGGCGCGTGCGCCGACGTGATCTCCGTGTGCCTGTCGAAGGGCCTCGGTGCGCCGGTCGGCTCCGTGCTCGTCGGCAGCCGCGACGTGGTCACCGAGGCGCGGGTGTGGCGCAAGCGGATGGGCGGCGGGATGCGCCAGACCGGCATCCTCGCCGCGGCCGGCCTGCACGCCCTCGACCACCACGTCGAGCGCCTCGCCGACGACCACACCCACGCCCGGCTGCTGGCCGAGGCCTGCGGGGTCGACCCCGCAGGCGTCGACACCAACATCGTCGTGGTGCCCCGGCCCGATGCGGCCGACACGGCGTCGTACGTCGCGCGTGCGGCCGAGCACGGGGTCCGGCTGGCGACCGTGGGACCGACCACCGTCCGACTGGTGACGCATCTCGACGTCACCCGGGCCGACGCCGAGCGGGCCGCAGCGGTTCTGGCGACGCTGTAGGTCGGCCGTCAGGCGCTCCCGCGTACCGTCTCAGCCATGACGCCCCTGCGCCGCTGGTCCCTGGTGGCCGTCGTGGCACTGGTCGTCTGCACCGCACCGCTGCTGCCGCGGCTGCTGCCCGCGAGCGCCAGCGACATCTCCGCCGCCGAGCTGCTGGGTCGCGTGCAGGCGTCGGGTGCCGTGCCCTACAGCGGCTACGTCGAGACCGACGGCGCGGTGCAGCTGGCCGTCGGCAGCGACTTCAGCGACCTCGCCGAGCTGGTCGGCGATCGCCTGCGGATGCGGGTCTGGTGGGACGGCGAGGACTCGTGGCGGGTCAACCGGCTGCTGCTGAGCGGCGAGGAGGACCTGGTGCGCACGGGCGAGACGATCACCGCCTACGACTACGAGCGCGCTCGGGCGGAGCGGTCGATCGAGCCCGCGATCCGCCTTCCGCGCACCTCCGACCTGCTGCCGCCCTCCCTGGCCCGCATCACGACCGACGGCGCCGACGCCGACGAGGTGACCCGCCTGCCCGCTCGTCGCGTCGCCGGCGTGTCGGCCCCGGGGCTGCGGCTGGACCCGGCCTCGGAGGCCTCGACCATCGACCACGTCGACCTGTGGGTCGACGAGGAGACCGGGCTGGCGCTCGAGGTCGAGGTGTACGCCGTCGGCTCGGCGGCGCCGGTGCTGAGCAGCGTGCTGCGCGAGTTCTCCTCCGAGCGCCCGGAACCCGCCGAGGTGGCCGCGGTCTTCTCGGGACAGGTGGAGCGGGACTTCGACGACACCGTCGACCTGGCCGACGCCGCCAACCGCTACGCCCCCTTCCGCATCCCGCGCGACATCGCCGGCCTGCGCCGCACCTCGCAGGGCAACGGGGCCGTGGGTGTCTTCGGCGCCGGGGTGACCCGGCTGATCGCCTTCCCGCTCCGCGAGGGCGACGCCGATCCGCTGCGGGAGTCCCTGGCCGGGAGCCCGGCCGCGGTCACGACGGACGACGGGACCCTGCTGGCCGTCGGGCCGCTGTCGGTCTTCCTCACGAGCGACTCCAACGGCATCGTCTACCTCCTGGCGGGCTCCGTCACCGGCGAGACCCTGCAGGCAGCCGCCACCGACCTGGTCGCGGGCGTGCGCTACCGAGGCCGGGTGTCGCGACGATGAGCGCCGAGATCGCCGGAGGGTCCGGACAGGCCATCCGCACCCGCGGCCTGACGAAGTACTTCGGGAAGTTCGAGGCGGTCTCCGACCTCGACCTCGACGTGCGCGAGGGCGACGTCTACGGCTTCCTGGGAGCCAACGGCTCGGGCAAGACCACCACCGTGCGCATGCTCCTCGGGCTGGTGCTGGCCACGTCCGGCGAGATCGAGGTGCTCGGCCGCCCGATGCCGCGCAGCGCCAGCGGCGTGCTCCCGCTCGTCGGGTCGATGGTCGAGGGACCTGCGGCCTACGCCCACCTCTCGGGCCGGGCCAACCTGACGCTCTTCGACGCGATGGCACGACGCAGCCGTCGCTCCGGGCGCTCGGGTCGGGTCGAGGACGCCCTGGACCGCGTGGGTCTCGGTGGGGTCGACGACCGCCCGGTGAAGAACTACTCGCTCGGCATGCGCCAGCGCCTCGGTCTCGCGGCCGCGCTGCTGCGCCGCCCCCGCCTGCTCGTGCTCGACGAACCCACCAACGGCCTCGACCCGCAGGGCATCCGCGACATCCGCGCGCTCCTGCTCGAGCTCAACGCCGGCGGCACCACGGTGTTCGTCTCCAGCCACCTGCTCGCCGAGATCGAGCAGCTCTGCACCCGGGTCGGCGTCCTGGACCGGGGCCGGATGGTCGTGCAGGAGCAGCTCGCCGACCTGCGCGCCCCCACCGGCCGGATCCTCGTCGGGGCGCCGCACCCCGACCAGGTCGTGCGGTTGCTCGGCGATCGTGTCGAGCACCGCGACGGTGCCCGGCTCGCCGTGCGCGCCACCGACGCCGCCGCCCTCAACGCCGAGCTGGTGCGCGCCGGCATCGCCGTCGACGCGCTGAGCGTGGAGCGTCGCTCGCTGGAGGAGATCGTCCTCGCCGCCACCTCGGCCGGCAGCGACACCTTCGCCAGGCCGGCGCGTCCGGACGCCGCGCAGCGGGTGGGTACGCCGTGATCCGCGTCGAGCTGAGCAAGCTGCTGCGCAGCCGCCGCACGTGGACGACGATCCTGCTCATCGACGCCCTCCCGACCCTGATCGGCGTCCTGCTGGCGGTCACCGACCTCGGGCCGCGACCGGGCGAGGGCCCCGCCTTCCTCTCCGCGGTCCTCACCGACGGCACCCTGTTCCCCCTGGCCGCCCTGGCCATCGTGCTGCCGCTGTTCCTGCCCATCGCCGTGGCGGTGACGGCTGGTGAGGCGATCGCCGGCGAAGCGGCGGCGGGCACGCTGCGCTACGTCCTGGTGCGCCCCGTCGGGCGGCTGCGGCTGCTGGTCGCCAAGCTCGTCAGCGCCATGGCCTTCGTCGTGATCACGGTGCTCGTCGTCGCGGCGACGGCGTACGTCGTGGGCATCACGCTGCTGGGTGACCAGAGCGTCACCGCGGTCGGCTCCACCAGCGTGTCCGGCACCTCGCTGTCGACCCCCGAGCTCGTCGGACGCACGTTCCTGGCCCTGGGCTACGCGATGCTCTGCATGCTCGGTGTCGCGGCGATCGCCCTGTTCCTGTCGACCGTCGCGTCGTCGTCGCTCGGGGCGGCGCTCGGCACGATGTCGGCCTTCGTCGGCTCCTCGCTCCTGCTCACCCTCGACGCCTCCGAGGGCCTGCGCGACTACCTGCCGACGCGCTACTGGTTGGCGTTCGTCGACCTCTTCCGAGATCCGATCCTGTGGCGCGACGTGCAGTCCGGGGTGATCCTCCAGGTCGCCTACGTCGTGGTGTTCTTCGCCGCGGCGTGGGCCAACTTCGCGACCAAGGACATCACCGACTAGCAGGAACCTCGGGGACGCCGGGACCGCCGGTGCGTCCGGCGCCCAGCGCCGCGACGACCATCGTCTGCACAGCTACTCCTCGCGACGCGCGCGCGTCGGCATGTCGCCGTGACTGACGACCAGCCCCGGGCAGACGTCCTGCACGGCGAAGTCCACCGCGCCGTCGAGCGGCCCGAGTCGGCCGGCACCACCGTCTGGTCGTCGAGGGTCCACAGCGCGGTCCAGGGGGCCCGTCCGGAGTCTCGTCACCCCGGTTGAGGGCGAAGATCACGTCGCTGTCGGGCGCGAGCTGCTGGCAGGCCAGCGGACACGCGCTGCCGGCGACGCCGACGGCCAGCGCGGCCAGGTCGGTGCCGTGGTGGGGCGAGGCGAGCGTCACGACGCGTCGTACGTCGTCGCTCCCGCCGAGGAAGGCGACGTACCACCGCACGACCACCCCGCCCGCGGAGTAGCCGACGAGGTCGACCGACGGCGCCCCGGTGCGCGCCAGCACGGCGTCGACGACCCGGCCGAGGTTGTCGGCCTGGGCCCGCAGGTCGCCGGTGCCGTCACCGGGCGCCGGCACGAGGCGTACGTCGCGACCCTCGTCGCGCAGCCGGGAGGCCAGGACCTCGAGCGAGTCCGTGCTCCCGCCGTAGCCGGGCACGAGCAGGACCGGCCCGGGCCGGTCCTGGGCGACCGGCACGGGTGCCGGCTCGGAGTCGAGTGCGGCGACGCCGAGCGGCACCAGGACCGCGGCACCGACCAGGGCCAGCACGGCCAGCCACAGGCGCCGTCTCGGCGGCGAGAGCCGGCCCAGGGGCCCGGGGAACGTGATCACGCGGGGGTGCCGACCAGCGAGATCTCGCTGATGGCGGTGTAGTCGCGTCCGGACGGGCCCTTCGCGGGCCCGGACACCGACACGATGCGCAGCGTGACGGTGGCGCTGACGACGCCGTCGACCGGGGTGCTCTGGAGGGCGAGGTCGTCGGCGAGGTCCTGGGCGACGGTGGTGCCGTCGTCGAAGACCCACTCGACGCTGGTGATGCGGCGGTTGGCCTGGTAGCCGTCGTAGCCGGGGTCGACCTTGGCGTAGCCGTTGATGAGGCCCACCGACGTGATGGCCGTGGGGGACTCCAGGCGGAAGACGATCTCGCGGCCCGAGGCGTCCCCGGCCATCCGCCACGCGGTGTCGCTCTGCCCGTCGAGCATGTTGAAGGCCTCGTAGCGCACCGCGTTGCCGTTGACGTCGCGACTGGGCGCAGCGGTGTCGGGGGGCGTCGCCTCGGCCCCGGCGGCGACGTCGACCGGGCCCGTCTCGGGCGCGTCGGGGGTCGGGGGTCGGCGGTGCGGGAGTGTCGGAGCCGACCGGGTCGTCGGGCGTGGCGGGAGCGTCCGACACGGTGGCCGGACCCGGTGAGCCGGCGAGGGTGTCGCGGGCCGCGTCGTCGCCCGGGTCGGAGCCGGTGAGCAGAGCGGCGCCACCCACGCCGACCAGGACCACGACCGCGACCGCCGCGGCTGCCCAGGCCAGGCCCGCCCAGGGCGCGACCCCCGAGCGTCGCCGGGTGACGCCTCGGCTCGGCTGCTCGGGCCGGTCGCTCCCCGGGGAGGTGGGTGCGGCGTACGTCGGCGGGGGCGGCGGCGGGGCCAGGGGTGCGTCGTCGGCGAACAGGGGGTAGCGGGCGGGTTGAGGAGTGCCGTGCGCCGGTGGCGGCGGGACCGGCGTCGGCGCCTGCTCGCGGGCCTGCCCGCAGTTGATGCAGAACCGTCCCACGCCCAGGGCGTGACCACAGGACCGACACTGCCCCGCGGCGGTGCTGGTCGTGTCCATCGGCGCCGCCTCCTCGCTGTCCGGTCCGGGCCCCGGGCGGCTCGGCATCGGACCAGGGTAGGTCAGGTCTCCTTGCCGACCCAGATCCAGCCCGGCGGCCCGGGGGTCAGCCGCGGCCGATGTAGTCGTGGGCCGACGCCCGCCCCACGGCCTCCGGCAGGCGGCGCACGGCCTGGGCCAGCTCGCGCAGCTCGGCGCCGAGCAGCGCCTGCGGGCCGTCGCACAGCGCCGTCTCCGGGTCGGGGTGGACGTCGACGATGACGCCGTCGGCGCCCACGGCGATGCCGGCCCGGGCCAGCGCGACGATGATGTCCTTGCGCCCCGCCGCGTGGGAGGGATCGATGATGATCGGCAGGTGGCTCGTCACCTGCACGACCGGGACGGCGGAGATGTCGAGCGTGTTGCGGGTCGCCGGCTCGAAGGTGCGGATGCCGCGCTCGCACAGGACGACGTCGAGGTTGCCGCGCTGGGCGATGTACTCCGCCGCCATCAGCCACTCCTCGATCGTGGCGGTCATCCCGCGCTTGAGCAGCACCGGCTTGCCGGAGTCGCCGGCGGCCTGCAGCAGACCGAAGTTGGCCATGTTGCGGGTGCCGATCTGGAGCATGTCGGCGTGCTCGGCCACGACCGCGACGTCGCGGGCGTCGACGACCTCGGTCACCACGGGCATCCCGGTGGCCGCACTGACGTCGGCCAGGATCTCCAGCCCCTTCACGCCCAGGCCCTGGAAGGCGTACGGCGACGTCCGGGGCTTGTAGGCACCACCGCGCAGGATGGTGGCGCCGGCCGACTGCGCCATCCTCGCTGCCTCGAGGGTCTGCTCGGCCGTCTCGACCGCGCACGGCCCGGCGAGGAAGGTGAACGTGTCGGGCCCGATCGGGACGCGCGCGCCCTGCTTGCCGACCCACACGGTGGAGCGGTCTGCGTGGTGCTGGCGGCTGACGAGCTTGTAGGGGTCGGAGATGCGGTGCACGTCCGCGACGCCCTTGAGGGTGCGCAGGTTGAGGTGGTGGAACGACTCGAGGTCGCCGACCAGGCCGATGATGGTGCGCACGACGCCCTTGCTGACGAAGGCCTCACCGCCGACGCCCTCGACCTTCTCGACGACGTGCGCGACGTCCTCGTCGGTGGCATCCGGTGACATGACGACGACCATGGGGTTTCCTCTGCTTCTCTTCGGACCCCGGCTCCGGCCCGGACATGACGAACGCCCCGGCACTGGCCGGGGCGTTGGTGGGTGCGGGCGCGTCTAGGAACGAGCCTGCACGGGTGCTCCCGGCAGGTGTCCAAAGAAATAGGTGTGCGCCACGAGAAGGACTGTAGCCGCGCGCGGCGGGCCGGCGCGCGGGGGTTCCACGGGCTGGGACGCGGCGGCAGTTTCTCCGCCTCAGCGGAGAAACTGCCGCTTCGGCATGAAGTTCTGTACAGGAAGCGGGAGGTTCGTCACCGACGCAGGCTGCGACGCACCGTGCCGCGCCGCCCGCGGTCACACCGCGAGGTGCTGCACCTCGCCCTCGATCGAGCGCCGCGGGCCGGCCTCGACGACGAGCATGGCCAGAGCACGAGCGCGCCCCCGGCCAGCAGGCGCCAGGTGAGCAGCTCGCCGCCGAGGCCGACGGCGAAGGTCGCGGCGAAGACCGGCTCCATGCTCATCACGATGGCCGCGCGCGTCGGGGCGAGGTGGGCCTGCGCCCACGTCTGGGCGACGAGCGCGAGCGCGCCGGCGACGAGGGCCATGTAGACGACCGAGAGCCAGTCGCGGGTGTCGTCGGGCAGGACCAGCCCGTCCGGCGCGGTCGCGACCAGGCAGATGACCGCGATGACCAGGACCTGGGCGATCGACATGCCCAGCGCGTCCTCGGGCGTCGACCAGGCTCCCAGCGCGACGATGTGGAGGCCGTAGAGGATCGCGGCGACCAGCGTGATCGCCTCGCCGTAGCCGAGCGAGACGCCGTCGAGGGTGAGGACCGCGAGCCCGGTGGTGGCCAGGGCGACCGCACCCCAGGTGAAGGAGGTGATCCGGGTCCGGAGCAGCACCGCGGCCAGCAGCGGCGTCGCCACGACGTACAGACCCGGTCACGAAGCCGGACACGCTCGCGGCGGTGTCGGCGAGCCCGGCGGTCTGGAGGATCTGCGCGACGCCGTAGAGCGCGCCGAGGGCGACCGACTGCCGACGCGCCGTGGGGGAGAGCCGTGCCAGCGCACGGGGTGCGACGACCACCATGACCAGGCCCGCCAGGGCGAAGCGGACGGCGAGGAAGTCCAGCGTCGGCACCCGGTCGAGGAGGTCCTTGATGAGGAAGAAGGTCGAGCCCCAGCAGGCGGTCATCGCCAGGAGGGCGCCGGTGGCCAGGAGCGTGGTCGACGGCCGCGCGGACCGACGGCGTGACCTGTCGGTGCCGCTCACACCACCGTGATCGTGATCAGGCTGCCCTTGGGCGCCATCGTCCCGGCCTCCGGATCGGTGCTGACGGCGAACCCGAGACCGGCGTAGAAGACCTCGTTGCGCTTGATGGTCGTGCGGAACCCGGCGTCGCCAGGGCCTGCTCGGCGGCGTTGATGCCGAAGCGGGCGACGTCGGGCACCACGATGAGCTCGGGACCCTTGGAGACCGTCAGGTTCACCATGTCGTTCTTGTTCAGGATGCCGTCGGCCGGGTCCTGCGCCAGCACCTGCCCCTCCGGTGCGGTGTCGTCGAACTCGAGGGCGGCGACGTTGGCGATGAGCCCGCGCTTCTCGATCTTCTCGCGCGCCTTCTCGATGTCCTTGCCGACCCAGGAGCCGACCTCGATCGGGCGCTTGCCCTTGCTGATGATCAGGTCGACGGTGTCGCCGGGCTTCAGCTCGGTGCCGCGCTCGGGCACGCTGGCCAGGACCGTGCCGGCCGGCTGGGCGCCGTTGAAGCGCTTGCGGCTCTCGCCGAACTCCAGCTGGACGGCGAGCAGCGCGTCCTGGGCGGCGTCCTCGTCCTTGCCGCGCACCGGCGGCACGAGCAGCTTGCCGAGCGAGAGCGTCAGGGTGACCGTGTCGCCCGGGAGCACCCGGGAGCCGCCCCCGGGGTCGGCGGTGAGGACCGCTCCCGCCGGGACGTCGGAGTCGTAGGCGGGTTCGGTGAAGGAGACGTCGAGCTCGGCGCGCTCCAGCGCGGCGACGGCCGTGGCCTCGTCCTGGCCGAGCACCGCCGGCGCTGCGTCGTAGCGCGCCCAGCCGTACCAGAACGCGCCGCCTCCGATCGCGCCGGCGAGCAGGATCGCCGCGAGCAGCAGGACCAGCCCGCGGCGCGCGCGGCGCTGCCGGGGAGGCCTCGACCGCGGGGGAGCGGTGGGTGCCGGACGGCGGGTCTGCTGGACGGGGGGCGGCGGGGGCGGTCGGTCGAGGGGGTACGTCGTGGTGTGCTCCGGCGCCGCCGGGCCCGTGACCCGTCGGGGGGCGAGCAGGGCCTCCATCTCCGAGGCGTCCCAGGGCTCGGGCGCCGTGTCGGTGCCGACGTCCTCGCGCGCGGACAGGAAGGGGCTGAGGTCGAGGGTGAGCTCGGCGTCCTCGCGCACCCCCTCGGCCAGGGCGTTGGCCACGCGGTGCACCTGGTGGAGCAGCACGGCGGCGTCGGCGGGACGACGCTCGCGGTCGCGCGCCGTCGCCCGGGCGACGAGCGCATCGACGTACGCCGGCAGCTCGGGGACCCGCTCGGAGGGGGGCGGCACGTCGTGGTGGACGTGCTTGTAGGCGACCTGGATCGGCGTCTCGCCCTCGTGCGGCTTGACCCCGGTGAGGAGCTCGTAGAGGACGACCCCGACGGCGTACACGTCGGCGCGCGCGTCGGCGCGGCCGTCGACGACGAGCTCGGGGGCGAGGTAGGAGACGGTGCCGATCAGCACGCCCTGGGTCGCGGTGTGCTGGGTCTCGGCACTGATCGCCTTGGCCAGCCCGAAGTCGGCGACCTTGACCCGTCCGTCGTCGGCGATCAGGACGTTCTCCGGCTTGACGTCCCGGTGGATCAGGCCGCCGCGGTGGGCGGCGGCGAGGGCCGAGACCACGGGCTCGAGGAGCGCCAGCGCCCGGCTCGGCGCCATCGGGCTCTCCTTGGTGATGGTGTCGCGCAGGGTGTGGCCCGGCACCAGCTCCATCACGAGGAAGACGGTGCCGTCGTCGTTGCCCTGGTCGTAGACGGCCACGACGTTGGGGTGCGAGAGCCGTGCCGCCGCCCGGGCCTCGCGGACGAAGCGCTCGGCGAAGTCGCCGTCGTCGCCGTCGGCCAGACCGGGGTGCATGACCTTGACCGCGACCGTGCGGTCGAGGCGCACGTCGTGGGCCTCGTAGACACTCGCCATCCCACCGCGCGCGACCCGCGAGCCGATGCGGTAGCGGCCGTCGAGCAGGCGCCCGCGCAGGCTGTCGCCGGGCAGGCTCGAGGAAGCCCTCGCGGGCATGTCAGGCACGTCCTCGACCACGCGCGACCCTCCTGGCACCGGATAGGGGAAGGCTCCGGAGCGACCGAGTCTACGGGGCGGCACGCCGAGCAGGGCCGACTCGGCACGCCCCGGCGTGGCGCGGTGGGGCCGGTCGCGGGCGGCGCACGTCGTGCGCATGAAAGCATGAGCCCATGAGCTCCGAACCCACGCTGGCCGAGACCGACCTGGCCGCCCTGGTGCCCGACTGGATCGACTGGGCCGAGGCGGCGCGCCGTCTCGAGGTCACCGTCGCCAAGGTGCGGACCATGATCCGTGACCACGAGCTGGCCGCGGCGGTCCCGGTGGCCGGCGAGGGCCAGAAGATCCCGGCCGACCTCATCCAGCACGACGGACTCATGGAGTTCCCGGTCAAGGGGCTCGCCGGCCTGCTCACGATGATGCACGACAACGGCTACGACGACCGCGAGATCATCGCGTGGCTGTTCCTCGACCAGGACTTCCCGGGCCGGGCCATCGACGCCCTGCGCGAGAACCGCGGCTCGGAGGTCAAGCGCCGCGCCCAGGCCATGGCCTTCTGATGGTCTCGCGCATCCCGCCGCCCGAGGACGACGGCACCAACCGGCAGCCTCGCTCGGCCGGCGTCCTGGCGCTCCTGCTCGTCTTCGCCGTGGTCGTCGGGCTGTGGCTCTTCACCGGCCAGGGCCAGGACGAGGGTGACGACACGTCGGTGGCGACGGACACCAGCGCTCCCTCGGAGCCCTCGGCGTCGCTCGACCTCTCCGTCGAGTCGGGCCCGCCGTCGGACGAGCCGTCGGGTTCGTCGGAGAAGTCGGGACAGCCCGGCGCACGCGACGTCGACCCCGACTCGGGGTTGGCGAACGTCTACCTGCTCGACCTGCCGCCCGAGGCCGCCGACACCGTCGAGGTCATCGACCTGGGCCCGCCGTACCCCTATGACCAGGACGGCGGCACGTTCGGCAACTACGAGGGGCTGCTGCCCGACCACGAGCGCGGCTACTACCAGGAGTTCACCGTCGAGACCCCCGGCTCCTACGACCGCGGCGCGCGTCGGGTCGTCGAGGGCGCCGAGGGCGAGCTCTACTGGACCGACGACCACTACGAGTCGTTCTCCCGGATCGTGCTGTGACCCGGCCGTGACGGACGCCGGCACCAGCCCGCTGGGCGCGGTCTTCGAGGCCGACCTCGTCCCCGGCGTCCACCGGTGGTCCTCGCCGCTCGACGTGTCCTACGTCCGCGGGGCCGTACGACGAGGTGGCTGGCGCTTCGGGCACCTGGCCGGCGCCGAGATCGTGACGGTCGGCGACTTCCACGACGCGATCGCCGCGGCGCTGACGTTCCCGCCGTACTACGGGCGCAACCTCGACGCCCTGGCCGAGTGCCTCGACGACTGCGACGGCTCGCAGGTGCTGCTGTGGGACGACTGGGGTGACTTCGCCCGGGCGGAGCCGCGCGTGACAGCGATCGCCATCGACCTGCTCGGCTCCTCGCAGGTCACCACGCTGCTGCGCGGCCCGGGACCCGTGGTGCCCGGCGTCAGCGTGATGTGACGTCGCACCGCGACGAGGCGTCTCGAGACGCACCGCCGCGCCGCCTCACACCACGCGCTGGGTGACCGCCGCCGCCAGCCCGCGCAGGACCTCGCGTGCGTCGGGGTCGACCTCCGCCTGGTCGAGGGCGGCCACCGCGATGTCGGCGAGCTCGCCGATGACGGCCTCGACCTGGGCGTGGGCGCCGCTGGCCTCGATGACGTCGCGCAGCCGCTCGACCTCGGGAGGGGAGAGCGGGGTGCCGAGCGAGCGGTCGAGCAGCGCGGCGTCGGCCGCCGGTGCGGCGTCGAGCGCCAGCGCGACCAGGACCGTGCGCTTGCCCTCGACGAGGTCGTCGCCGGCGGGCTTGCCGGTGGTGGCGGGGTCGCCGAACACCCCCAGGAGGTCGTCGCGCAGCTGGAAGGCCTCGCCGAGCGGCAGCCCGAAGGAGGAGAGGGCCGCGAGCTGGGCGGGACCCGCACCGGCCAGGGCGGCGCCGACGTGGAGGGGGCGCTCGATGGAGTACTTGGCGGACTTGTAGCGCAGGACGGTCATCGCGGTCTCGACGTCGGCGTGCCCGCGGGCCTGGACCGAGACGTCGAGGAACTGCCCGGCGATCACCTCGGTGCGGCACAGGTCGAAGACCTCCAGCGCGGGGCCGACGCGGTCCCAGCCGAAGCCGGAGCGCCGCAGGAGCTCGTCGGCCCATCCCTGGAGCAGGTCGCCCAGCAGGATCGCCGCTGCGGCGCCGTACTGCTCGGGGTCGCCGCGCCACCCGGCCGCGCGGTGCTGGGACTCGAAGGTGCGGTGGGTCGCCGGTCGGCCGCGCCGGGTGTCGGAGGCGTCCATCAGGTCGTCGTGGGCGAGGGCGCTGGCGTGGAGCAGCTCCAGCGAGGCGCACGCGCGCAGGAGGGAGAGCTCGTCGGCGGCGTCGGTGGGCGTGGCGAGCGCGCGGAACCCCCAGTGGCAGAAGGCCGCGCGGAACTTCTTGCCACCGGCCACGGCGACCCGTGCCTCGGCCACCAGCCGGTCGGCGTCGGGGCCGAGCGGCACCAGCCGGGCCGCCTGCTCGTCGAGGAACGACGAGAGCGCCGCATCGAGGTCCGTGCGGAAGGTCACGTCGTCCCATCGGCCGTCTCGACTCACGCTGGTGAGGCTATGCCTCATACGATGGACCCATGGCAACGGGTCGAGGACGCAGCATGGGTGAGCTGATCGGCGACGGCGATCACTCGATCTCCTTCGAGTTCTTCCCACCCAAGGACGAGGCCGGGGCCGAGCGGCTCTGGAGGTCGATCAACGCCCTCGAGCCCTACCGGCCCAGCTTCGTCTCGGTGACCTACGGCGCCGGCGGATCGACGCGGGAGCTGACGGTCGAGATCACCGGCCGGATCGCCCGGGAGACGTCGCTGACCCCGGTGGCCCACCTCACGTGTGTCGGACACACCCGCGAGGAGCTCGAGAAGATCCTCGACTCCTACACCGAGGCCGGCGTGCACCACCTGATGGCGCTGCGCGGCGACCCGCCCGAGGGACCGCGCGCGGCCTGGACCCCGACCGAGGGCGGCCTGACCTACGCGACCGACCTCGTCGAGCTGGCCCGCGACCGTGGCGACTTCCGGATCGGGGTCGCCGCCTTCCCCGAGGGCCACCCCAACGCCAGTTCTCTCGACCACGACGCCGACGTGCTCGTCGCCAAGGCCCACGCCGGCGCGGAGTTCGCGGTGACGCAGATGTTCTTCCGCGCCGCCGACTACTTCAGCCTCGTCGAGCGGGTGCGCGCCCGCGGCGTCGACATGCCGATCCTGCCCGGCATCATGCCGATCCTGAACCTCAACGCCATCCGGCGCCAGGGCGAGCTCGTCGGCACCGAGGTGCCGTCCGACGTCATCGCCCGCATCTCCGCCCACGAGACCCCCGAGGCGATCCGGGGCGAGGGCATCGCGCTCGCCGCCGAGCTGTGCCGCGAGCTGCTGGACGGCGGGGCGCCCGGCCTGCACTTCTACACCCTGAACAACTCCAAGGCCACGCTCGAGATCTTCGAGCGGCTCCAGATCACGGTCTGACCGGAGGCTGAGCAGCGAGCGCCGGCACCGGAGGCTGAGCAGCGAGCGCCGGCACCGGAGGCTGAGCAGCGAGCGCCAGCGAGCGTCGACGAAGCCCCGGTGACCGTGGCTGCGGTCTGCACCCGGCTCACGGGGCTTCGTCGACGGCTCGTTCCTCGCCTGCTCAGCCTCCGGCGGGCTTCGTCGACGGCTCTTCCTCGCCTGCTCAGCCTCCGATGGGCTTCGTCGACGGCGACTCGCCTGCTCAGCCTCCGTGGGCTCCGTCGACGGCGACTCGCCTGCTCGGCCTCCCTACGCGGGGCCGACCTCGGTCGCGACGAGCGCCGCACCGAGGCCGACGTAGGCCAGCCCCGAGCCCGGAGTCGCGTGTGCGCCGACGGCGTACACCCCGGTCACCGGGGTCGTGGGGCCGAGTCGCTGCATGACGGTCGCCCGTCCCTGCCACAGCACGCCCTGCGGCGAACCGCCCCAGCTCGTGACGAGGTCGAGCGGCGAGCGGTCGACGCGGGTCACGACCTGCTTGCGCACGTCGATCCCGCCGCGGGCGAGCACGGTGAGCATGTCCTCGGCGAGCTTGCCGCGGCCGTGCAGGGTCCAGGCGACCGCGCCGTCGGGGGTGCTCCCGCCGGGTCGGACCACGATCATCGGGTCGCCGTGGAGCACCACCTCGTGCGCGAGGTCCGGTACGTCGCCGCTGAGTCCGAGGTGGGTCACCACCGGTGGCAGTGCGGGCATCGACCGGACGACGTACGGCGCCAGGGTCGGCAGGCGGCGGGGGTCGACGGCGCAGACCACCACGTCGGCCGCGAGCTCGTCGCCGTGCGCGGTGGTGCACGGCCACGGCCCGTCCCCCGCGGACCACGATGTCGGTCACGGGGGTGTCGAGCAGGACGTCCACCTCGCGACTCGCCAGTCGCGCGGCGAGGAGGTCACGCAGGCCGTGCATCCCCCCGGGCAGGGTCCAGGCGCCGAAGAGCTGCTCGAGGAGGCTGACGACGCCCGCCCAGGAGGGCACGTTGCGCAGGTCGTGACCGTCGGCGACGAAGGTGTGGGCGGCGACGGTCGCGGGTCGGTCGTCACGGAAGGAGCGGCGCAGGTGCTTGTAGAGCGTGTCGCGGCTGCCGAAGAGCCGCGCCATCTCGCGGGGCATCGCGTCGCGGTCCCAGGGGGCCTCGAAGTAGTGGCGGCGCAGGAGGTCCCAGACCTCGGCGTAGTCGGAGACGAAGGCGTCCCACGCGCTGCCGAGCCCGGCACCCAGCTCCTCGAACGCCTCGCCCTGCGCGCGTCGCGAGCCACCGGGCAGGCGCAGCACCGTCTTGTCCACGAAGCGGTGCTCGCGGACGACGTCCAGCGGCACCAGGCCGTCGTCGCCCTCCAGGCCCAGCTCGGAGCCGAGCGGGCGGCCGCTCTTGCGGAAGAGGTCGCGCACCACCGCCGGGACCAGCAGGGAGTGGGGGCCGGCGTCCCAGGTGAAGCCGTCCTGGCTGATCGACGTCAGCGCCCCACCGAGGGTGCTGGAGGCCTCGGCCAGGCTGACCTGGTGACCGAGCTTGGCCAGGCGAACCGCCGTCGCCAGGCCGCCGTACCCACCGCCGATGATCACCACCCGTGCCATGTGCCGAGGCTAGTGGACCTGTCCCGGTCCACCGACGGCGCCGGGGCGGGCACGTGGAGGCCTCAGGCCACGTCGATCGTGGGTGCGCCCGTCAGGAGGCGGAGCTCGTCGTGGGAGGTGGAGAAGACCGCGGCCGGGTGGCCGGCAGCAGCCCAGACGACCGGGTGGCGCTGGAGCCACCGGTCGAGGTAGGTCGGCACCGGCGTCGGGTGGCCCAGCGGCGACACCCCGCCGATCACCTGGCCGGTGTGCGTGCGGACGAACTCGGGGGTGGCGCGTCGGAGCCGTGCGACGCCCGCGAGGGTGGCCACCTTGACCGTGTCGACGCGATGAGCCCCCGAGGTCAGGACGAGCACCGGGGCGCCGTCGGCGTCGAAGAGCAGGCTGTTGGCGATGGCGCCGACCTCGCACCCGAGGGCCTGGGCCGCGAGGACGGCGGTGTGGACCGCGTCCGGGAGGACCACGATCTCACCGGTCCCGCCGGCCGCGGCGTGGGCGTCTCGGAACCGTGCGACGGAGGGGTGCTCGCTCGACATGGGTGCGACCCTATGCTCGGACCCGTCGAGACCACCGGGTGCTCGCCCGAGTTTGGGTCCGATGCCCACCAGGGTAGACAGCAGGCGTGGAGGACCAGATGGATCAGACGCGACAGATGAGCCGACGACCGACATCGGTGACCCGGGCCTCGCAGGTCATCTGGTTGCTGGTCGCGGTCGCCACGGTGACCATGGTGCTCGCCGTCGTCCGTGACGACGACGTGATCGCGGCCTGGGCCGGGGGACAGGGGCGCTCGCCCGACGACACGCGGGTCCCGCCGTCCTTCACCCCCGTCGTGGTGGTGCTGTACGTCGTGATCGTGAGCCTGCTGCTGGTGCTGCTGGCGTTCCTGCGTGGGGGCCACAACTGGGCGCGCCACTGCATCGCGGCCGGCGCCGTGCTGGCCGTGCTGTCCGTCGTCGCCGGCATCCGCACCGACCCACCGGTGGAGTTCCTGGTCTCCGCGCTGGTGATCCTCGCGCTCGCGGGGGTCCTGGTGGTGCTGCTGTACCTGCCTGCGACGAGCACGTTCGTGGGTCGCATCTCTCGCCCTTGACGCACTGTCGGCGGGTGGGTGTAGATTCCGGGTTGTTCGAACGTCTGTTCGATCAACCGGTGGGGTCGACCTCGACCCCCGGCCCCACCGGCCCCGACGTGGACGACCGAGGTGGCTCGGAGCAGGAGGTGCGGTCGTGAGGCGTTATGACGATTCCGTCGAGGTGCGTCGGGGCTGGGTGGAGGGCGCGGTCCACCCCGGAGCGCCCGAGCAGTTCCTGTGGCGCGGCCGGCTCTGGAAGGTGCGGGCCGTGCTGGCCAGCTGGGTCGAGACCGGCTCGTGGTGGACCTCGCGCGAGGTCGACGCAGTGCTCGGCGCTGACGGCGGCGTCCACGACCTCGAGGACCTCGAGCACCGCGGCGGTGGCGCGCTCGCCCTGCGGCCGGCGCCCGACCTGCTCGGGGAGCGCGAGGTGTGGCGCGTCGAGGCGGGCCGCGGTGCGGCCGGCGGCGTGACGACCGGTGTCTTCGAGCTGTGCTTCGACCACGACGACGGCCGCTGGGCGCTCGTCGGCTGTGCGGACTGAGGCGACGACCATGACGACCTCCGGCGCTGACGAGATCAACCCCTACCTGCTGCCCGCCACGACCCACTCCTACCTGTTGCGCGCGGCCGAGTCCCTCAGCGAGGCGATCGGCGCCGACGACGTGGCCACCCGCTACGCCTGCGCCCACGTGGCCGCGCTGCGCGCCGCGGCCGCCCTGCTCGCGGCCCGGGCTCGCCCGGTCCCGGCGCGACGACGCCCGCAGAAGAACGCCTGGATCCTGCTCAGCGAGGTGGCGCCCGAGCTGGGGGAGTGGGCCTCGTTCTTCGCCGCCGGGGCAGGCAAGCGGGCCGCGGCCGAGGCCGGCTCGACCCGCGCGGTCACCGAGCGTGAGGCCGACGACCTCGTCCGCGACGCCGACCGCTTCCTCGGCGTCGTCGAGAGTGCGCTGGGCCTGATGCCGCACGCCCCCCGCTGCGCGAGCACCTCGTGCGCCTCCAGACGGGATGAGGGTCCAGAGCGACCGCACGTCAGTCCGACGTAGTCCGTGTCCATGCGCTCAGTCAGGGGTCGAACCGGCTGGAGGCCGCCCCGTGTCCGACCCGTTCCCCCACCTGCACGTGTCCTCGGGCTACTCCCTGCAGTACGGCGCCTCCCACCCCCACGTCCTGGTCGAGCGTGCCGCCGAGCAGGAGATGGACACGCTGGCGCTGACCGACCGCGACGGCACCTACGGCGCGGTGAAGTTCGCCAAGGCCTGCCGGCGGGTCGGGATCCGGCCGGTGCTCGGGGTCAACCTCGCCTACCGGGGCCCGGCGCGCGGCGGGCGGCAGGCCGGAGCGTCCGAGGACGCCCACCCGCGGCGGCGCCTACCGCGACCTGCCGCTCGAGCAGGGCGGGCTGCCGCGGGTCACCCTCCTGGCCAGCGCCGACACCGGTGGCGGACGGGCCGGCTGGGCGGCGGTGTGCCGGCTGATCTCGGCGGTCCACCTCGCCGGTGAGCGGGGAAGCCCGGTCCTCGACCTCGTCGACCTCCCCGCAGGCGTGGCCGACCTGCTCGGCAGCGGCGACCTGGTCGTGCTGCTCGGACCCGACTCCGCGGTGGGGCTCGCGGCGACCACGCGGCGCGACGACCGGGCCCGGGAGGCGCTCGCCCCGTGGCAGCACCTGGTCCCGGCGACCCACCTGGTGGTCGAGGTGGTCTCCCACCGGCTCCCCGGCGGGGACGCCCACGGCTGGGGACCAGGCACCACCCCGCACGCCGCGCGGATGTCCTCGATCGCCCGCCGCTCCGGGCTGTCGGTGGTGCTGACCAACGCGGTGCGCTACGCCGAGCGTCGCGACGCGGTCACCGTCGACGTCCTCGACGCAGCCCGCCGGCTGGTCGCCCTCGACCGGCGCCACCTCGAGCGACGCAACGCCGAGGGCTACCTCAAGTCCGGCAAGGAGATGCACGAGGTGGCCGAGGAGATCTGCCACGCCACCGGTCTCCTCGGCGAGGACGCCCGCCACGGGGCCACCCGCCTGATGGCGGCGACCGCGAGCCTCGCCGACCGGTGCGCCCTCGACCCGCGGAGCGACCTGGGCATGGGGGAGGTGCACTTCCCGGAGTTCGAGCTGTCCACCCGCCACGCGAGCGCCGACGTCGCCCTGCGCGCGCGGTGCGAGGGGGCGATCGGCGACCGGTACGGCTCGGGTCCGCGTCAGGTCGTGTGGAAGCGCCTCGACGACGAGCTCGAGCTGATCGGCGGGCTCGGCTACGCGTCGTACTTCCTCACCGTCGGCGACGTCACCGACCTGATCCGCGAGATGGGCGTGCGGTGCGCGGCCCGGGGCTCGGGGGCCGGGAGCCTGGTCAACTACCTGCTCGGGGTCTCCGGGGTCGACCCGATCCGGCACGGCCTGCTGATGGAGCGCTTCCTCTCGCCGCTGCGCCGAGCGCTCCCCGACATCGACGTGGACGTCGAGTCCGCGCGACGACTCGAGGTCTACGAGCGGATCCTCGACCGCTACAGCGGCGAGCGCTGCGTCACCGTCTCGATGATGGACACCTACCGCGTGCGCCACGCCGTGCGCGACGTCGGTGGGGCCCTCGGGATGCCGCCGGGGGAGACCGACGCGATCGCCAAGGCGTTCCCGCACATCCGGGCCCGCGACGCGCGGTCGGCGCTCCGCGATCTCCCCGAGCTGCGCTCGGCCGGGTTGAGCGAGGGCCGGCTCGACCTCTTCTTCGACCTCGTCGAGCGCCTCGACGGGCTGCCGCGCCACGTCGCGATGCACCCCTGCGGCGTGCTCCTCTCCGACGCGACCCTGCTCGACCGCACCCCGGTCGAGGCCAGCTTCGCCGGGTTCCCGATGAGCCAGTTCGACAAGGACGACGTCGAGGACCTCGGCCTGCTCAAGCTCGACGTCCTCGGCATCCGCATGCAGTCCGCGATGGCGCACGCCGTCGCGGAGATCGCCCGGGTCGAGGGCCTCGACATCGACCTCGACGACGAGGTGCAGGTGCCGCTCGACGACCCCGAGACCTACGCGATGATCAGCAGCGCCAAGACGCTCGGCGTCTTCCAGATCGAGTCGCCGGGCCAGCGCGAGCTGATCGGCAAGTCCGGCATCGACGACTTCGGCGAGATCATCACCGACATCTCGCTCTTCCGTCCCGGACCGGTCAAGAGCGACATGATCACCCCCTACCTCGACGTGAAGCACGGGTGGAGGGAGCCGGCCTACCTCCACGACGACCTGCGCCCGATCCTCCGGCAGACCCACGGGGTGGTGGTCTTCCACGAGCAGGTGATCCAGATCATCGGCGAGCTCACCGCCATCTCCTACGCCGAGGCCGACGAGCGACGTCGGGCGCTGGGGACCGTCGACGGGATGGCCGACACCAAGGTGTGGTTCTTCCCGCGGGCGCTGGCGCGCGGCTACCCGCTCGCCTTCGTGGAGCAGATCTGGACGGTGATCGAGGCCTTCGCCTCCTTCGGGTTCTGCAAGGCCCACGCCGCGGCCTTCGCGCTGCCGACCTACCAGTCCGCGTGGCTCAAGACCCACTGGCCGGCGCACTTCCTGGCCGGGGTCCTGACCCACGACCCGGGGATGTATCCCAAGCGCCTGATCCTCGACGACGTACGACGCCTCGGCATCGCCGTGCTCGGCCTCGACGTCGACGCCTCCGAGAAGACCTACGTCGTGGAGGTCGCGGACCGCGAGCGGAGCTCGCCCGTTCCGCGGGACGACGAGGACAGCGCGAGCGCAGCGAGCACGAACCAGTCCCGGGGGACACCGCGGGACGAGACCCCCCGGGCGTACGGGATCCGGCTCTCCCTGTCGGAGGTCAAGGGCATCCACGCCGGCGAGGTCGACCGCATCGTCGCCGCCCGGCCCTACGCCTCGCTCACCGACTTCTGGCGCCGCACCGGTGTCTCGCGTCCGACCGTCGAGCGCCTCGTGCTCGCCGGCGCCTTCGACTCCGTCTACGGCATCGGTCTGCGCGGCTCGCGGGGCGAGATCTCCGCGCGGGGGCAGGTGACCCGTCGCGACCTGCTGCTGCAGGTCGCCGAGCTCGAGCGCTTCGGCAAGGCGGTCGAGCGGGCCGGGCGCGGCCGTGGCCTCGCCGGGCGCCGCGTCGCGCGACAGGTGCGACCGGCCGAGGCGCGGGCCGCGGAGGCGACCGCACGCAACAGCACTGACCCCGGCGCGCGGGAGACCGCCGCCGACCGGCCGGGCCCGGAACGGCACGCCCTCGGGGCACCGGGGGTGTGGGCCCAGGCCTCGGCGCAGAGCCGGGCAGGCGCCGTGCCGCGACCGGTCGACTCGGTGCAGCTCAGCCTCGACCTCGGGGACGCGCCCCGCGAGGGTGAGATCTCGGGGTTGCCCGAGATGACCGCGGCCGAGTCGATGGCCGCCGAGCTCGAGATCCTCGGTCTCGACGTGAGCCGCCACGTCATGGACGCCCACGCCCGCCTCCTGACCGCGCTCGGCACCACCCGCAGTCGTGACCTGCTCGAGCAGCGCAGCCGCAGCGAGCTCCTGGTCGCCGGGGTGAAGGTCGCCACCCAGACCCCGCCGATCCGCAGCGGTCGGCGCGTCGTCTTCCTCACCCTCGACGACTCCACCGGCCCGGTCGACGCCACGTTCTTCGAGGATGCCCAGGGTCCCTACGCCCAGACGGTGTTCGGGTCGTGGCTCCTGGTGGTCCGCGGCGAGCTGCGCCGCACCGGCCACCGCGGTGTCTCGCTGCGCGCCACCGGCGCGTGGGAGCTCTCCGAGCTGGACGCACTCTGGCGGCGCGAGGGGCTCGCAGCCGTGGGTGACCTGATCGCCGCCTCCCCGCGCCCGGGAGCGCGCCGCGACCCCACCGAACCCTCCCGGCGCCGGGTCCTGCGGCACAGCAGCGGCTTCGCGACGTCGCCCTACGCCGACGTCAAGCCGGCCGGGTCCGACCCCAGCCAGGTGCCGCGCAGCCTCTGGCACCGTTCCCCGGGCAGCCCCGGATGACGCGGCCCCTAGGCTGGACCACATGTCTGCCAGTGATCGCCGTGCCGCTCCCCGCACCGCCGTGGTCTGGGACGTCCTCGACCCGATCCTGGCCGCCGCGGAGCGCAGCGGCGCAGGCCTCGACGTGCTCGACATCGGTGGCGGCACGGGTGGTTCGGCCGTGCGGATCGCCGAGCGTGGCCACCGCGTCTCGGTCATCGACCCCAGTCCCGATGCCCTGGCCTCCCTCGACCGCCGGGCGCGCGAGCAGGGGGTCGAGGTCTCCGGTCGCCAGGGCGACCTGGCCGACCTGCTGGACGTCGTCGCCACCGACACGGTCGACCTGGTGCTGTGCCACGGGGTGCTCGAGGTCGTCGACGACCCTGCCGCAGCGGTGGCGACCCTGCGTCAGGTGCTGCGTCCCGGCGGCCACCTCAGCCTGCTCCTGGCCCAGCACCACGCCGCGGTCGTCGCCCGGGCGATGGCCGGCCACTTCGCCCAGGCGACGGCGCTGCTCGCCGACGCCGGCGGCGGTGCGGGCCCCTCGGGCGGGCCCCGCAGCCGCACCGGTCGTCGGTTCACCCGCGACGAGGCCGGTGCGCTGCTGCTCGACGCCGGCTTCGAGATCGTCTCCGTGCACGGCATCCGGGTCTTCGCCGACCTCGTCCCGGGGTCGCTGCTCGACCTCGAGCCCGGTGCGACCGGCGCGCTCGTCGAGCTCGAGCGGGCGGTCGCCTCGCGGCCGGAGTACCTCCCGCTGGCGACGCAGGTGCACCTGTTGGCGCGGTGAGGTCGGCGCGGGCACGCCGTTCTGGTTGCTCGCCGCTCTGGCGGCGCTCGCCGAGTCGGCGCATCATGCTCCCCCCGCTTCGCTCCTCCCGCAGGATGCGCCGACTCGGCTCCTGGCCGTTGCTTCGGCTGGATCGGGGTCGACGTGACGCCTCCGCTGGCGCTCCGGCTGCCACCTCGACCCCGATCCTGCACGTCGACATGGACGCCTTCTATGCGTCTGTCTTGCTGCGGGACCGGCCTGAGCTGCAGCACCTCCCGGTGATCGTCGGGGGTGGGCACCGGGGGGTCGTGCTCGCAGCCAACTACCCGGCGCGCGAGTACGGCGTGCGCTCGGCGATGACCGGCACCCGCGCCCGGCGGCTGTGCCCGCAGGCGGTGGTGCTCCCAGCCCGACTACGACACCTTCGCCACCGTCTCGACCGCGGTGATGGCGCTGTTCCGTCGGACGACCCCGCTGGTCGAGGCGATCTCGCTCGACGAGGCGTTCCTCGACGTCTCCGGCTCCGTGCGCCGGCTGGGTCCACCCCGCCAGATCGCCGAGGACCTGCGGGCGACCATCCACGACGAGCAGGGCATCACCTGCTCGGTCGGGATCGCGGCGTCGATCTCGGTCGCCAAGCTCGCCAGCAAGCGGGCCAAGCCCGACGGTGTGGTGGTGGTGCCCCCCGAGGAGATCACCTCGTTCCTGCACCCGCTCGACGTCGGCGACCTCTACGGCGTGGGGGAGAAGACCCAGGCGATGCTGCACCGCCTCGGCCTGGTCACGGTCGGCGACATCGCCCACACGCCGGTGCGCACGCTCCAGCGCGCGGTCGGGCACCACCTCGGCGCCCACCTCCACGACCTGGCCTGGGGGGCCGACCGGCGCGAGGTCGCGCCGAGGAGCACGCGGCGCCTTCGGCTACGGCGGCCGCAGCGGCGAGGTCGAGCCCGACAAGTCGATGGGCGCGCAGGAGACCTTCGGGCGCGACACCGACGATCGTGAGGTCGTCCTGCGGGAGATCCTCAAGCTGACGTCCAAGGTCGCCGCGCGACTCCGGGCAGCCGAGGTCGCCGGCCGCACCGTGACGATCACGGTGCGCTTCGCCGACTTCACCACCCTCACCCGCAGCCGCACCCTCGCGGAGTCGACCGACGTCACCCAGGAGGTCTACGCCACCGCGGTCCGGCTCTACGACGGCCTGGGGCTGCAGCGGGCGCGGATCCGGCTGGTCGGCGTCCGGGTGGAGGGGTTGGTGCCGCGCCACCTCGTGCAGCGACAGGGGGTGCTCGGTGAGCGGGAGCGCGGCTGGGCGGAGGCGGATCGGGCGGTCGACCGGGCCACCCGCCGCTTCGGTGGAGCCGCCGTCCGGCCGGCCAGCCTGCTCCGGTGAGGCTGCCGACGACCCCGCAGGTGACCACCCCTGAAGATTGGCGAGGGAAAATTCACCTCCCGCCTACCGTGACGCCGATCTCCTGCCTATCCTTGGCTCTACCACTCTTGCCGCACGGCGTACACGTATGACCTGGAGGATCCGGTGCCACTCTCTGACGAAGAGCTGCGACTGCTCGAGCAGATGGAGCGCGCGCTCGTCGAGGAGGACCCGAAGTTCGCCTCCACCCTGCGTGGCGCGACGCTGCGCCAGAGCGCGCGGCGCCGCGCGGTCTTCGCCGGGGTCGTCTTCACCCTCGGCATCACGGTCCTGATGGCCGGGGCCGTCTACAACCGCTGGTACGTCGGTGTGGCCGGCTTCGTCCTCATGCTCGGCGGTGCCACGGTGTTCTTCGGTGCCCTGCGTGGCCAGCAGCAGGCCGGCCCCGAGGCCCAGACCTCCGGCCACCCCTCGGGCTTCTCGGTGATCGACGGCGGCCGCCGCACCAAGCGCAGCCGCGGCGCCTCGAAGACCCGCCCCTCGGGCACGTTCCTGGAGCGCATGGACGCCCGGTGGCGCCGACGTCGGGAGAACGGCGGCTACTGAGCCGCACGACCCGCGCTGAGCCAGCCGCACGACGCCGGGCTGAGCCGGCTGCACGACCCTGCGCCGAGCCGGCCGCACTAGCCGCGCCGAGCGGAGCGGGCCACCCGACCACCCGCCGTCACGGCGCAGCACGTCGGTGCCCTCGCGGTCTCGACCCGTCGGACCGGCTCCTCGCCGAGGGCGTGTCCCTCGATGGCTGGTCGAGCCGGACGCGGGTGACGGCCGGCGATCCGGCCGGTCGTCGAGGGGCGGGCGACCCCCGTCACCTCACAGGTGCTCGACGAGCTCGCCCGACCGGTCGTCGGCGGCGGTGGCGGCGCCGCCGTCCTCGACGACGACCCGGCGCTGCACCACCGAGCGCGGGAGCCAGGTGGCGCGACGGCGGACCCGCGGGGTCGCGCCGGCCATGAGTGCCTCGCAGCAGACCAGCACGTCGTCGTGGAAGGTGCCGGGCTCCTCGGACGTGCCGAAGGCGTAGCGGGTCCGCTCGACGGCGAGGACGATCCGCGCGAGCGCGTCGACCGCCTCCGGTGCTTGCTCCGGTCCGCGCGCGGGCCGCTCGGCATCGTCGCCCGGCTCGGCCGAAGCGGGCCACCAGGACCGTTTGGGTCTCACGTGGCGAACGGGTGTCGGGCCACGTCTGGCGCAGGTCGACGGTGCTCGCGCGCAGCTCTTCCCACGCCGACTCCGGGCCCGCCGCCAACCTGCGCGAGCGCTGCCGCTCGCGCAGTGACTTCGGCGCGAGCGCCAAGGCGACGAGGAGGCCGATCAGGACGAGGATGCCGAGCACGGTCAGCCAGGGGACGACCGATCCGGAGCCCTGGCCGGCGGCGTCGTCGGTCGACTCCGGGGTGTCCGTGGGGCGGGCGGGGTCGGCTGCCGGGGGACGCTCGGGCGGTGCCTGGGTCTGCTGCTGGTCGGGCTGCTCCTCGGGAGTCGCCGGCTCGTTCCCGCGGGTGGTGTAGGCGGGCAGCTGCGCGTCGGGCACCCGGCGGCTCGGGGTCGGGTCGAAGCGCACCCAGCCCGCACCGGGGAAGTAGAGCTCGGGCCAGGCATGGAGGTCGTGGGCGCTGTAGACGTAGGTGTCGGGTGCGGTGCGATCAGGGGTCAGGAAACCGACCGCGACGCGCGAGGGGATGTCGATCACCCGCGCCATGACGGCCATCGACGTGGCGAACTGCTCGCAGTAGCCCACCCGACCGGTGTCCTCGGTGAGGAACGCCTCGAGCTCGTCGGTGCCCACCTTGGCCGTGGGCGCCCGCTTGAGGCTGTACTTGAAGCCGCCGTCCTCACGGAACCACTGCTGGAGGGCGACGGCCTTGTCGTACTTGGTGACGGCTCGCGAGGTCACGCCGCGTGCGAGCTGGCTGACGAGTCCGGGCAGTCCGTCGGGGAGGGCCGTGACCTCGTCGCTGACCTCTTCCCCGGGGCGCGGGCTGGCGCGCAGGTCCTCGTCGCGGAAGTCGTACTCGACCCCGGTCATGGAGTAGCTCAGCCCGATCGTCGAGGCGTCGTCGCCGCTGGCCAGGAAGTCCATGGTCGACGCGTCGTAGCGCCAGTCGCCGACCGCCTCGATCGAGGTGATGGGGGCCTGGGTCGGCAACCAGCGCGAGTCGAAGTTGGAGTTCGTCGTGATCGCGTAGTCGTAGGACGTCTCCCCGGCGGCGACCGCGTCGCTGACACCCTGGAGGGGCGGGAGTGCTCCGCCGGCGATGTTGGTGGACGGCACGTCGCGGTCGCCGGAGCTGAACTCGTTGTCGGAGAAGCGGTTGAGCACCGAGATCCGCAGGTAGTCGGGCGTCGGGTCGTCGGTGACCACCTCGACCAGCGGCACGTCCGGACCGCGGCGCAGGTCACGGCGCAGGTCGGTGAGGGGGTTCTCGATGGTGATCTGGTCGTCCCCGCCCGGGCCCGAGCCGAAGTCGAACACCGAGAGGGTCAGGGTCGGGATCGCCAACGGCGCGACCACGGCTGCTGCGGTGGCGACGACGGCCACCAGGAGCGCGCTGCCGCGCACCGCCTCGCTGCGGTGGGACGAGGCGACCGACGGGTCCAACGACCTGCCCCACCGCCCGACGTGCTCCTGCTCCTGGAGGAAGAGCATCATCAGGAACCCGAAGGCGGTCAGGGCGAAGACCCACCACGACAGCCCTCCGTCGAGCATGCTGACCGGCACGCTGTAGACGGCCAGGAGGGGGAGCCCCGCCAGCGGCACCCGGCGCAGGGTGCAGGCCAGGACGTCGACCAGGAGCATCGCGGCGAGGCCGCCGACGACCAGCAGCGGCTGGACGTTGATCTCCTCGGTGCTGGGCACCGGCGCGGCGTAGGTCTGGGCGGCGGTGAAGGCGTCGTCGAGCGCCGTCCAGAAGGCCGCGCTCGGCCACGGGCGGTCGGCGACGAAGAGGCAGGTGATCGCGGAGCCCGCCACGGCCTGGCCCAGGAAGACGGCCGCGCCGGGGATGCGCCGCCACCGCCCGACGGCGCCGATCCCGGCGATGACCAGCCCCACGGCGATCAGGGCGGAGAGGAACTGCGCGGCCAGGTCGGTGAAGCCGCCCCACGACAGCATGGCCGCCCAGGTCGTGGCCGCGGCGGTGGCCGAGAGGCGCAGGGAGGCGCCCAGGGACGCGCGGTCTCGTGCTCGGGTGCTCATGGTTGCTCGCTCACCGTTCCTCCACGCCTGCGCATCGATCAGGCCCGTCCGGCGGAGGCACTCAGGCTCCCGCGTCCGTTGCTCATCCGGCCGAGCTCCTCCCAGGCCGTGTCCATCCTGTCCTGCGGTCCCAAGGAGACCGCGCGCCAGCCGGCCGTGGTGAGCACCGGGGCCGCCCCACCGCGCTCGGCGGCACGTCCGCCGGCCCAGGCGTCGACGTCGAGGGCGATGGCCATCGACGAGGCCGTGTGGTGGGCGATGCGCCGCAGCAGGGGTACGTCGCCCTGGTCGAGGGCACCGAAGACGCCGATGGTCAGCCCGCCCTGGGTCTGCTCACCCATCCACGACGTCTCCAGCCGCGAGCGGTTGTCGCTCTGGAGCACGGCGAGCGCCTCGAGCAGCGGGCCGCTGTTGAGCTCGGAGTCGCGCTGGTGCCACGAGTTGGCCGGGTCCTCGCCCGACGCGGTGACCAGGCGCACGGCGTACCCGCGCTGACCGAGGTGCACGGCCAGGGAGGCCGTGACCGAGACGGCGGCCTCCAGGGAGCTGGCGATCCCCTGACCACGGTGCGACAGGAGCCGGTTGTCGATGATCACCGTGGCCCGTGACTGCCACGGTTGCTCCTCGCGGCGCACCATCAGGTCGCCGGTGCGGGCCGAGCTGCGCCAGTGGACGCGACGTAGGTCGTCGCCCTGGCGGTACTCGCGCACCGTGACGTCCTCGGCCGACCCGAAGGCGAAGGCGCGGGGGCGGTTGTCGCCGGAGCCGTTCCAGCTGCCGCCGAGGGGCACCGGCGGGAGCGGCGAGATCCGCGGGGTCACGATGAGGGGGACGGTGGTGCGAAAGGCCCGTCCGAGCTCGACGAGGCCGAAGGCGTCGCTCACGCGCACGGTCATCGGTCCGATCTCGAAACGGCCGCGCACGTCGGAGCGCACCTGGTAGCTGACCTGTCGGCGCCAGCCGTGACCGACCCCGTCGACGACGAAGCGGGGCCGCGTGCCGAGCACGTAGGGCACCTGGTCCTCCAGGAGCAGCACGCCGGCGGGCGTGCGGCCCTCGTTGGTCAGCGACAGCGTGACGCGCGCCGGTTGGCCGGCGGCGACGAGCTGGGGCGAGGTGGTGCGCACCAGCGCCAGTCGGTAGCGCGCGCGTCCGAGGAGCAGGGCCGTGGCCAGCGGCAGGAGCGTGACCAGCACGCCGACCCGGGTCAGCGCAGGCTGTCCCAGGAGCACCGCGCACACGATCGCGGTGAGCCCGGCGGCGAGGAAGGCCCGGCCCCGGACGGTGAGGCCGGAGAGGGCCTCACGCACGGGGGTGGGTGCCGCTGGGTTGCGGCACCGGCACCGATCCGACGACGCCGTCCACGACACTGCCCACCGTGCGGCCGTTCATGGTGGCCTCGACGCTCGGCAGGAGGCGGTGGGTCAGCACGGCGCGCGCCAGGTGCGCGACGTCGTCGGGCACGACGTACTCGCGCCCGTGGATGGCTGCGTAGGCCTTCGCCGCGCGCACCAGGTGCAGGGTGGCGCGCGGCGAGGCGCCCAGGACGAGGTCGTCGCTGCGACGCGTCGCGCTGGTGATCGCCACGACGTACTGCTGGACGGCGGGTGCGACGTAGACCTGGCCGACGATCGCACTCAGCTTGCGGATCTCGCCGGCGTCGGTGACGGCCTCGAGGTCGTCCAGCGGCCGCGCGTGGGTGTGGGTGTTGAGCATCGCGATCTCGGCCGCCTCGACGGGGTAGCCGATGGAGACGCGGGCCATGAACCGATCGCGCTGCGCCTCCGGCAGGGCGTAGGTGCCCTCCATCTCGATGGGGTTCTGGGTGGCGATCACCATGAACGGCGCCTCGAGGGTGTAGGTGCTGTTGTCGACGGTGACCTGACGCTCCTCCATGCACTCGAGCAGGGCGGACTGGGTCTTCGGCGACGCGCGGTTGATCTCGTCGCCGACCACGATGTTGGCGAAGACGCCACCGGGGCGGAACTCGAACTCGCGGGTGTTCTGGTTGAAGACCGACACCCCGGTCACGTCGGAGGGCAGGAGGTCCGGGGTGAACTGGATGCGGCGCACGGAACAGTCGATGCTGCGGGCCAGCGCCTTGCTGAGCATCGTCTTGCCCACTCCCGGGACGTCCTCGATGAGGAGGTGGCCCTCGGCCAGCAGCACCACGAGCGCCGAGGTCACCACGTCGGGCTTGCCCTCGATGATGCGCTCGATGTTGGTGCGGATCCGCCCCACCACCCGCGACACGGTCTCCAGGTCGGCTGCTCCCGCAGTCGGATTGTTCACGTCCGGTCCTTCCACCTCACTTGCCCGGCACCGTCGGGATCGCCGGGCCGTGGTGTCCCCACGGTAGACGTCACAGCAACCTATCGGCCGTGGCGCACCCCTGTGCGACGCCGCTGGTCACGATTTGGTTGCCCCCGCACCGGTCCCAGGGGTCGGGGTGGGTCGATGACGCACGCCTGGGGCCCGCCGGGGCGGCGCGGTGGGTCGCGGTGGGGACTGACCGGGCGAAAGTGGTTGACGGTGGGGAAATGTGGCGTAAGGTGGGGGAAAGTGGAGCAAGAGGGCGCCGTCGTGGGGCTTGGTGGCTGAAGCGGGAGGTGCTCGATGCGGTTCATGGGCACCTTTCGACCCAAGTTGGACGAGAAGGGCCGCGTCTTTCTCCCCGCCAAGTTCAGGGACCAGCTGGCCGAGGGGGTCGTCGTGACGCAGGGACAGGAGAACTGCCTGGTCGTGTGGCCCCCCGAGGTCTTCGACCGCGAGGCCGACCGGGCCGCGGAGAAGCCGCTGACCAGCAAGGCGGCGCGTGGCTACGCGCGCATGTTCTTCTCCGGCGGCGAGGAGACGACCCCGGACAAGTCCGGTCGGATCGGCATCCCGGCGCCGCTGCGCGACTACGCCGGCCTCGAGAAGGAGGTCGTCGTCATCGGCGTGCGCGACCGCCTCGAGATCTGGAACCCCAAGGCCTGGGAGGACTACCAGGCCGACGAGGTCCGCCGCTTCGCCGAGCTCGACGACGACGAGTCCGACGACTGATCCCCACCACGCCCCACACCTGCACCACCCAGCAGCACCCCAGCACCCACAGCACGACCACAACTGCACAGCGATCCGTAGGACGAGGTCTCCGACCCGCTTCCTCCAGCCGCCGTCTGGGACACCTTCCCCGGCCCCAGAAGGCGGCACTTCCCCAGGACATCGGGGAGCGGGCGGAGCCCTGGCCCTACGGATCGCAGCCCGGCACCACCAGCAGCACCCTTCCCAGCAGTCCACCGCCGCCTCCGGGCGGCACACCATCAGGGGTCGAGACCGATGAGCAGCACACCCGCCGCCGAGGCCGAGCGCGAGCCGGCGACCGCCGAGCGCCGGGTGCGGCACCAGGCCCAGGACGTGGTCGCCGTGATGGCGTTCTCCGGACTGCTCTCCGTGACGTGCGCCGTGGCGCTGCTCCTGCTCACCCAGCTGGGTCGCTGATGGTCTCCCACGACCCGGTGCTCCTCGACAGGGTCGTGGCTCTGCTGGCTCCGGCGCTGACCCGCGACGGGGCCGTCCTGGTCGACGCCACCCTGGGACTCGGCGGACACACCGAGGCTGTCCTGACGCGCTGCGAGCCGGCGCGGGTGATCGGGATCGACCGCGACCCCGACGCCCTGGCGCTCGCCGCGCAGCGGCTGGCCCCCTTCGGTGACCGGTTCACGGGCGTCCACGCGGTCTACGACGAGCTGCCCGACGTGCTGCACGACCTGGGGCTGGACGCCGCCGACGCGGTGCTCTTCGACCTCGGGGTGTCCTCGATGCAGCTCGACGTGCCCGAGCGCGGCTTCGCCTACGCGGTCGACGCCCCGCTCGACATGCGCATGGACAACACGACCGGCCCGAGCGCCGCCGAGGTCCTCAACACCTACAGCGTCGGCGACCTGACCCGGGTGCTGCGCGACTACGGCGAGGAGAAGTTCGCCCTCAAGATCGCTCGCGCCGTCGTCCGGCGGCGCGAGACCAAGCCCTTCACCACCTCGGCCGCGCTGGTGGAGCTGCTGTACGCCGAGATCCCGGCGCCGGCACGGCGCACGGGTGGCCATCCCGCCAAGCGCACCTTCCAGGCCCTGCGCATGGAGGTCAACGACGAGCTGGCCGTGCTGCGGCGGGCGATCCCGGCCGCCATCGACGCGATCGCCGTCGGGGGCCGCGTGGTCGTGGAGTCCTACCACTCCCTCGAGGACCGGCTGGTCAAGCAGGCCTTCACCGCCGCGACCCGCAGCACCGTCCCGATCGACCTGCCCTTCGTGCCCGAGGGGAGCGAGCCGGCACTGCGGCTGGTCACCCGCGGAGCCGAGCAGGCCGACGAGGACGAGGTGGCCGCCAACCCGCGGGCCGCGTCGGTCCGCCTGCGTGCCCTCGAACGAATCGCCCCGTCCAGCCCGACGTCCAGCACAGCCTCAGGAGCAGCGTGATGAGCAGCACCGCCCCCCAGCGCCGTACGACCCTCTCGCGCAACGCGAAGGCCGCGGTCGACCGTGCCCGACTCACCGTGGTGCCGCGCCTGCGCACCCGGGCCCCACGGGTGCCGTTCGTGACCCTGGTCAGCCTGGTCATGCTCGCCGGGGTGGTGGGACTGCTCCTCTTCAACACCTCCATGCAGGAGGCCTCCTTCACCGCCTCCCGGCTGGAGGCGCAGGCCACCAGCCTCTCGGCCCGGCAGGAGGCCCTCGCCATGGAGCTCGACCAGCTGCGGGACCCGCAGGCACTCGCCGCGCAGGCGTGCGCCATCGGCATGGTGGTCGGCCCGACCGCTGCCTTCCTCGACGTCGACACCCACGGCGTCGTCGGCACGCCGGCGGCCGCCGTGGCCGGACCCTGCGGCTTCGAGCCGGTGGCGCGACCGGCGCCTCCCACGCCCGAGGAACCCGTACTTCTCGGCGCTCGCTCCGGCGCGGCGCAGGGTCGCGGCGCCGGGTCCGGCCGATAGTGGCATCCCAGGTACGAGGAGAGATCGCGTGATGGCCAAGACACCTGCCGGCAGGCCTCCGTCGCGTCGCGTCCGGCGGCCCGCCGCCGGTCGTCCCACCGGTCGCCCCGCTCCGCGGGGGGTCTCGGCCAAGCGGGGGATGTCGACGCTGCGCCTGCGCGTCGGCTTCATCGCGATCACGATGGTGCTGTCGGTCTTCGCGGTCCGCCTGGTGCAGCTCCAGGGGATCGACCCCAAGCAGTACGCGCCGATGGCCGCCCAGGAGGGTCTGCAGACCGTCGTGCTGCCCGCCCGGCGCGGCGAGATCCTCGACCGCAACGGCAAGCCGCTCGCGGCCTCGGCCGCGGGGCTGATGATCGTGGCCGACCCGAGCGTGACGTCCGAGAACGCTCCCGAGCTGGCCCGCCTGCTCTCCCAGCGTCTCGACCTCGACTACTTCGAGGTGCTCGAGCGACTGCGCGCCCGTGACAGCCAGTTCCAGTACATCGCCCGCCAGGTGCCGGCCAGTGACGCGCGTGCCGTGGTGTCGGACGCCCTCGAGCAGGAGCTGCCCGGTCTCGCCACCCGCGAGGACCCGGTGCGCTTCTACCCCTCCGGCGACGTGGCCGCCAACGTCGTGGGCTTCCTCGGAACGCCTCGCAACGACGGTTCGGCGCGACCGCTCGCGGGCTTCGAGCTCTCCTTCGACGACTACCTCGCCGGCACCGACGGCGAGGAGAGCTTCCAGGTGGGAGCCGGCAACCGGATCCCGCTGGGGGACAACACGGTGGTCGACGCGCGCGACGGTCACGACGTGACCACCACCATCGACAGCGACCTGCAGTGGTACGTCCAGCAGGTCCTGAGCCAGACCGTGCGTGGAGCCCGAGGTGACTCCGGCTACGCCATCGTCATGGACACGCCCACCGGTGAGGTGCTCGCCCAGGCCGACTACCCGACGTACGACGCCTCGGACCCGGTGGACTCCCCGGAGAGCACCTACACCTCCCGGGCGCTCAGCGACGTCTACGAGCCCGGCTCGGTCGAGAAGGTGCTGACCGTCGCCGGCCTGATCGACGCCGGCAAGGTGACCAACAAGACCCGCTTCGAGGTGCCCGGCGTGCTGAACCGCCAGGACCGCCCGATCAGCGACTACTTCGAGCACGGCACGATCCGCCTGACGCTGGCCGGGATCATCGCCAAGTCGTCCAACATCGGCACCGTGATGGCCGCCGACGAGTACGAGCCCGGTCAGCTCTACGGCTACCTGAGCGACTTCGGGCTCGGGAGCAGGACCGACGTCGGGCTCAGCGGTGAGAGCAAGGGCATCCTGCCCACCCCCGACGTGATGACGAGCCAGACCGCCGACCGGATCGCGTTCGGTCAGTCGCTGTCGGTCAACGCGCTGCAGATGACCGCAGCCGTCAACGCCATCGCCAACGGCGGCGTGCGGGTCGACCCGAGCCTCGTGCGCGGCACCGCCACCCTCGACGACGGCACCGAGGTCGGCAGCGGGACGTCCACCGAGCGACGCGTGGTCAGCGAGGACGCCGCGCACCAGACGATGCAGATGATGGAGCAGGTCGTCGTGCCCGGCGTGGGGGTGGCGCCAGGGGCGGCGGTGCCCGGCTACCGGGTCGCCGGCAAGACCGGGACCGCCCAGCGGGTCGTCACCAACGAGGACGGCGTCGGCGTCTACGACGGCTCCTTCACCGTCTCGTTCGCCGGGTTCGCCCCCGCCGACGACCCGCGGTTCACGATCTACGTCGTGGTGCAGAACCCCCGCAACGGCGGCGGCGGCGGCTCGGTCGGAGGGCCGGCCTTCTCCAAGCTCATGAGCTACACCCTGCGCCACTACGGCGTACCCCCGACCGGCACGCGCCCCTCCCGGATCGCCACCGAGTGGTGATGGGTCAGGATGCCCTGTGACGTCCACCCGCCCCGCCGATCCGCCGCACACCCCCCTCGACACCGTCGCGCGGTGGCTGCGTGAGGCGCAGGTGCCGGTGGAGGTGCGCGAGGGAGCGGACAGCGGCGCGGTGGTCGTCACCGGCGTCAGCCTGAGCACCCACCGGGTCCGTCCCGGCGACCTGTACGCCGCGCTCCCGGGCGCCCGCGTCCACGGCGCCGAGTTCGCCGCCCGGGCCGCCGACGCGGGTGCGGTCGCCGTCCTGACCGACGCCGTCGGAGCCGAGGTCGCCACCACCGCGGGCCTCCCGGTGATCGTCGTCCCCTCACCGCGCGCCGTGCTGGGGCTCGTGAGCGCCGGGATCTACGGCGAGCCCGCCCGAGGGATGACGATGATCGGGGTCACCGGCACCCAGGGGAAGACCACCACCACCCGGCTCGCGGAGACCGGCCTGCTCGACGCCGGGGTGTCGGCGGCCGTCATCGGCACGGTCGGCACCCGGATCGCCGGCGTCGACGTCGCCACGTCCCTCACCACCCCCGAGGCCCCCGACCTGCACGGGCTCTTCGCCCTGATGCGCGAGCGCGGTGTCGAGGCCTGCTGCATGGAGGTCTCCAGCCACGCCCTGGTGCTCGGGCGGGTCGACGGCGTGGTCTTCGACGTGGCGGTCTTCCTCAACCTCGGGCGGGACCACCTCGACTTCCACAGCGACGTCGAGGACTACTACCGGGCCAAGGCCTCGCTGTTCACCCCCGAGCACGCCCGGGTCGCGCTGATCAACGTCGACGACGAGCACGGGCGCCGGCTGGCCGCCGAGACGGCGCTACCGGTGCGCACCTTCTCCACCTCCGGTCGCGAGGCCGACTGGAGTGCCTCCGGCATCGGCGTCAACGCCGCCGAGGACGGCCTGGCCTTCGACGTGTCCGGCCCCGGCGGCGTGCGGTTCGCCACCCAGATCCTGCTGCCCGGCAGCTTCAACGTCATCAACGCACTCGCCGCCATCGCGGCCTGCGCCGAGGTCGGCCACGACCCGCACGCCGTCGCCGCCGGGCTCGCGAGCGCGTGGTGCCGGGGCGCATGGAGCGGGTGCACGCCGGCCAGGACTTCCTCGTCGTGGTCGACTTCGCCCACAAGCCCGACGCCGTCGAGGCCGCCGTCGGCTCGCTGCGTGCGGTGGCGGCCGAGTCGGGCGGTCGGGTGCTGGTCGTCCTCGGGGCCGGAGGCGACCGCGACCGGGGGAAGCGGCCGGTGATGGGCGAGATCGCCGCCCGTCTCGCCGACGTGCTGATCGTCACCGACGACAACCCCCGCACCGAGGACCCCGCCGCGATCCGCGCGGCCGTGCTGGCCGGGGTCGGTCCGGGCGGCGCCGAGGTGCACGAGATCGGCGACCGTCGCGCCGCGATCACCGCGGCGATCGAGCAGGCGCGTCCCGGCGACGTCGTGCTCGTCGCGGGGAAGGGCCACGAGACCGGCCAGAGCGTCGACGGCGTCGTGCACGACTTCGACGACCGGGCCGTGGCCCGCGAGGCCCTCGCCGCTCGTGGCGGAGCGTCGTGATCGAGCTCAGCCTCGCCGAGATCGCCTCCGTCACCGGGGGACGGGTCCACGGCGACCCGGGGCTCGTCGTCGGCGGGGCGGCGTACGTCGACACCCGCACGCCCGTCGAGCGAGGCCTGTTCGTGGCGGTCGTGGGGGAGCGTGTCGACGGCCACGAGTACGCCACCGGCGCCCACGCCGTGCTCGGGAGCCGGCCGACGTCGGCGCCGACGGTGGTCGTCCCCGACCCCACGGTGGCCCTCGGGCTCCTGGCCCGCCACGTCGTCGACCGTCTCGACGTCACCGTCCTGGCCCTGACCGGCTCGCAGGGCAAGACCGGCACCAAGGACCTCCTCGCGCAGGTCCTCGCCGCGGACGGCCCGACGGTGGCGACGTCCGCCAACAACAACAACGAGCTCGGGGTGCCGCTGACGGTGCTGCGCGCCGACGCGACGACCGACCGCCTCGTGGTGGAGATGGGGGCCCGCGGCATCGGCCACATCGCCTACCTCACCGGCATCGCACCACCCGCCATCGCCGCCGTCCTCAACGTCGGGACCGCCCACATCGGCGAGTTCGGCGGTCGCGAGGCGATCGCCCTCGCGAAGGGGGAGATCGTCGAGGCGCTGGCACCCGTCGGCACGGCGGTCCTCAACGCCGACGACCCGCTCGTGGCCGCGATGGCCCCGCGCACGCCGGCCCGGGTGCTGACCTTCGGCGAGCAGGGCGCGGTCTCCTGGCGCCGCCCGGTCCTCGACGACCGGGGTCGGGCGAGCTTCGACCTGGGTCACGAGGGTGCCTGGGAGCCGGTGGCACTGCGCCAGACCGGCGCCCACCAGGTCGCCAACGCGACCGCGGCCGCAGCCATGGCGATCGCCGCCGGGCTGCCTCTCGCCCAGGTCGCCGACGGGCTGACGCACGCCGAGGCCGCGTCGCGCTGGCGGATGGAGCTCACCGAGCGCTCCGACGGCCTGCTGGTGCTCAACGACGCCTACAACGCCAACCCGGCCTCGATGCTGGCCGCGATCGACGCGCTGGTCAGCCTCGGGCGCGCCCGCAGCGGCCGCACGATCGCGGTCCTGGGCGAGATGAAGGAGCTCGGGCCCGACCACCTCGAGGCCCACCGGGAGGTGGGGCGCGCGGCGGCCGAGGCGGGCCTCGACGTCGTCGTCGTCGTGGGGGAGGGCGCGTCCGGCATCGCCGAGGGTGCCGAGGGCCGGTGTGAGGTGATCGTCACGGCGGGGCAGTACGACGCCGGGGCCTGGGTGCGGAACAATGCCAGGGCCGACGACGTGGTCCTGGTGAAGGCCTCACGGGCCGCTGCGCTGGAACAGGTCGCCGAGCACCTGCTCGACGAGACCGTCCACACCCGGACCGGCCGACCACGGCCACCGGCAACGAGAGGAAGCCCACCGCGACATGAGAGCGATCCTGCTGGGCGGCGGCCTCTCGCTGCTGATGTCCCTGCTCGGCACCCGCGTGGCGATCACGGCCTTCACGCGCTGGGGCTACGGCCAGGAGATCCGCGACGACGGCCCGGCCTCGCACCACACCAAGCGGGGCACGCCCACCATGGGTGGTGTCGTCATCATCGCCTCGACGGTGGTGGCCTACTTCGCCGCCAAGCTCATCACCCTGACCGCCCCCTCGGCCTCCGCGCTGCTGCTGCTGTTCCTCTTCGTGGGCATGGGCGTCGTCGGCTTCCTCGACGACTTCATCAAGATCTCCAAGCAGCGCAGTCTCGGGCTGCGCAGCAAGGCGAAGATGGCCGGCCAGACCGTGATCGCGGTGGTCTTCGGCTTCCTGGCGCTCTCGCCCTGGCTCGAGGACGAGAACGGTCGCACGCCCGCGAGCCACAAGATCTCCTTCCTGCGCGAGATCGACTGGCTGGTCCTGCCCACGATCCTGGCGGTGATCCTGATCTGGCTGATCGTCACCGCCACCAGCAACGCCGTCAACCTCGCCGACGGCCTCGACGGGCTGGCCACCGGCGCCAGCGTGATGGTCTTCGGTGCCTACACGCTGATGAACATCTGGCAGAACAACCAGTTCTGCCAGGACAACCCGAGCTCGCAGTGCTACAACGTGCGCGACCCGCTCGACCTCGCGATCATCGCCGCGGCGATCACCGGCGCCTGCTTCGGCTTCCTCTGGTGGAACGCCTCCCCGGCGGCGATCTTCATGGGCGACACCGGCTCGCTCGCCCTGGGCAGTGCCCTGGCCGGGTTCGCCATCCTGACCCGCACCGAGCTGCTGCTGATCATCCTGGGAGGCCTGTTCGTGCTCATCACCTTGTCGGTGATGATCCAGGTCAGCGTCTTCAAGGTCAGTCGCTCCAGCGCCCTGGTGCGGCGGGTCTTCCGCATCCAGGCCGGTCACCGCGTCTTCCGCATGGCGCCGCTGCAGCACCACTTCGAGATGCTCGGCTGGGAGCAGGTCACGGTGGTGATCCGGTTCTGGATCATCACCGGTCTGTTCGTCGCGACCGGGCTCGGGGTGTTCTACGCCGAGTGGGTGGCTCGACTGTGAGCCGGCCCGACCCGGTGCTGCTGGGCCGCGAGGACTCGTGGGACGGCGTGCGCGCCGTCGTCGCCGGCTTCGGCGTGTCCGGCTTCGCCGCGGCCGACAACCTCACCCACCTCGGCGCCCACGTCACCGCCCTGGCCGACACCGCCACGGCGGCGCAGCTGGAGAAGGCCGAGCTCCTCGAGGTGCTCGGCGCCCGCGTCGACCTCCACCAGGGCGCCACGAGCACCCTGCCCGAGGACGTCGACGTCCTCGTCACCTCGCCGGGCTTCCGACCCGATGCCCCGCTGCTGCGCCAGGCCGCCGCACGCGGGATCCCGGTCTGGGGCGAGGTGGAGCTGGCCTGGCGCCTGCGGGCGGCCGGGCCCAGTGGCGTCCCCGCCCCGTGGCTCTGCGTCACCGGCACCAACGGCAAGACGACCACGGTCCAGATGCTCGACGCGATCCTGCGGGCCTCCGGGCTGCGCAGCGTCGCCGCCGGCAACGTCGGCCTCCCGATCGTCGAGGCGGTGATGGACCCGGCACCCTACGACGTCTTCGCCGTCGAGCTGTCGAGCTTCCAGCTCCACTACACCGAGTCGATGGGGGCCCAGGCAGCCGCGGTGCTCAACCTCGCCGAGGACCACCTCGACTGGTACGACGCCGGCGGCGCGGTCGGGCCGGACGCGATGGCCGCCTACACCGCCGACAAGGGTCGGATCTACCACGGCGTCGAGCGCGCCTGCGTCTACAACGTGGCCGACCCGGCGACCGAGGCGCTGGTGCGCGAGGCCGAGGTCGTCGAGGGCGCCCGGGCCGTCGGCTTCACCCTCGGGATGCCGGGGGTCGGCATGCTGGGAGTCGTCGAGGACCTGCTCGTCGACCGGGCGTTCATCGAGGAGCGCAGCACCAGCGCGGCCGAGCTGTGCACCATCGACGACCTCGCCGGGGGCGGGCACGCGCCGGCTCCCCACGTCGTCGCCAACGCCCTGGCCGCCGCAGCGCTCGCGCGGGCCCACGGGGTCGGCCAGGGCGCCGTGCGCGACGGGCTGCGCGACTTCCGCCTCGACGGGCACCGGATCGCCGTGGTGGCCTCGGCCGGTGGTGTGACGTGGATCGACGACTCCAAGGCGACCAACCCCCACGCCGCCCAGTCCTCCCTGATGGCCCACGAGCCGGTCGTCTGGGTGGCCGGCGGCCTGGCCAAGGGTGCGCGGTTCGACGAGCTCGTCGGCTCGGTCGCCTCGCGGCTGCGCGCGGCGATCCTCATCGGCCGCGACCGCGACGTGATCGCCGAGGCGCTTTCGCGACACGCGCCCGATGTGCGGGTGATCACGATCGATGCCGACGACACTGGTGCCGTAGACGGCGGACCAGCCCTGATGGTGCGGGTCGTCGAGGCGGCAGCAGCGCTGGCCGTTCCCGGCGACACGGTGCTCCTGGCACCGGGCTGCGCATCGCAGGACCAGTTCACCGACTACGCCGCTCGCGGTGACGCGTTCGCGCAGGCGGTCCACACCATCGTGGACGGCTGAGGAGCCACCATCACGACCGCAGCACCAGCGAGGGGAGACAACGGGTGGCGACGATCGACACCGAGCCGGCGCCGCCGCTCAACCGCCCGCTCATCGCGCCCCTGCGCCTGTCACCCGGAGCCTGGGTGCGGGCGCTGCGCGAGGCCCTCGAGCGGCCGCTGACGAGCTACTACCTGCTGCTGGGCGCCGCAGGGTTGCTGCTCACCATCGGGCTGCTGATGGTCCTGAGCGCCTCGAGCGTCTTCTCCTTCCGCGAGAGCGGTGACTCCTACGCCATCGTGCGTCGTCAGCTGACCTGGACCGTCATCGGGCTCCCCGCAGCCTTCGTGGCCAGTCGGGTGCCGCTGCTCTGGGTCCGTCGCCTCGCCTACCCGGCCTTCTCGGTCTCCTTGGCACTGCTGCTGCTCACGGCGTTCATCGGCGAGGAGCGCAACGGCAACACCAACTGGCTGGTCTTCGGCCCGCTCACCGTGCAACCGTCCGAGATCGCCAAGCTGTCGCTGGTCCTCTGGGCCGCGCACATCTACGCCAACAAGGAACGTCGGCTCGGGAGCCTGCACCAGATCATGGTCCCCGTGGTCCCGGGGATGTTGCTCGCCACCGGGCTCGTCATCTTCGGTCGCGACCTCGGCACCGCCCTGATCCTGTTCGCCATCCTGGTCGGGATGCTCTGGGTCGTCGGCGCGCCGGCGCGACTGTTCCTGTTCGCCAGCAGCCTCATCGGGGTCCTGGTCCTCGCGCTGGCTGCCTCGGACACCGAGCGGCTGGCGCGGATCACCACCTTCGTCGATCCCTTCAAGGACTTCCAGGACACCGGGTACCAGGCTGGGCACGGGTTGCTCGCGATCGCCAGCGGTGGGGTGTTCGGGCAGGGCATCGGAGCCAGCCAGCAGAAGTGGGGCAGGCTGCCCGAGGCCCACACCGACTTCATCTTCGCCGTGCTCGGCGAGGAGCTCGGGCTGGTCGGCACCCTGCTGGTCATCGGGCTCTTCCTCACCATCGCCTACGCCGCGTTCCGCATCGCACGCCAGACCAAGGACCCGTTCGTGCGCTATGCCACGTTCGGGATCGTGGTGTGGCTCATCGGGCAGATGATCATCAACGTGGGCATGACCCTGGCCCTGATGCCGGTGATCGGCATCCCGCTCCCGCTGGTCTCCTACGGTGGCTCGAGCCTGGTCCCGACCCTCGCCGCCATCGGGCTGCTCGTCGGTTTCGCCCGGCGCGAGCCCGAGGCCGCGCGGGCGCTGGCCCAGCGCCGCAGGCTGCGTTCGGCCGGGCTGTCCGCGCGCCGGTAGCGTCTGACGCCTCATGACTCGAGTCCTCCTCGCCGGCGGTGGCACCGCCGGCCACACCTCCCCGCTCCTGGCCACCGCCGACGCGCTGCGTCGCCTCGACCCCTCCGTCGAGATCACCTGCCTCGGCACGCCGCGGGGCATCGAGACCCGCGTCGTGCCCGAGGCCGGGTACGCCCTCGAGCTGATCGCGCCGGTGCCGCTGCCGCGCCGGCCCAACGCCGACCTGGCCCGGGTGCCCGGCCGGCTCAGGGGGGCGGTGAAGGAGACGCTGGCGATCGTCGACCGCGTCCGCCCCGACGTCGTCGTCGGCTACGGCGGCTACGTCTCGGTGCCGGCGTACCTCGCGGCCCGGCGGCGCCGGCTCCCGCTCGTCGTCCACGAGCAGAACGCGCTCCCGGGGGTCGGCAACAAGGTCGGTGCACGCCTGGCCGACCGGGTCGCGGTGAGCTTCCCCGACACCCCGCTGCGCCACGCCGAGTACGTCGGACTGCCCGTGCGCCGGATGATCTCCCAGCTCGACCGCGCCGCGCTGCGCGCCGAGGCGCGCGCCTCGTTCGGGCTCGACCCGGACCGTCCCACCCTCGTCGTCACCGGCGGCTCCCAGGGCGCGCGCCGCCTCAACCAGTCGGTCTCCGCCGCCGCGCGCGCCTTCGCCGCGGCCGGCGTCCAGGTGCTCCACGTCGTCGGTCCGAAGGGCGAGGCCGCTCCCGAGCCGACCGACGTGCCGTACGTCGTCGTGCCCTACGTCGACCGGATGGACCTCGCCCTCGCGGCCGCCGACCTGATGATCTGCCGGGGCGGTGCCAACAGCGTGACCGAGGCCGCGGCGACCGGCACCCCGGCGATCTTCGTGCCGCTTCCGATCGGCAACGGCGAGCAGGCGCTCAATGCCCGACCGGTCGTCGACGCCGGTGGCGCGCTGCTCGTCTCCGACGCCGACCTGACCGCCGAGTGGGTGGCCGCTCACGTGCCGGCCCTGGCCGTCGACGCCGCGAGACTGGCCACGATGAGCGCCGCGGCCTCCGGCCTGATCCCCAAGGACGCCGACGACAAGCTCGCTGCGATCGTGATGGACGAGGCCTCGCGGTGAAGGTGCCGGTGCCCGACGTGATCCTGCCCGCGGGCCGGCTCGGGCGGGTGCACTTCATCGGCATCGGGGGAGCGGGACTGTCCGCGATCGCCCGGATCATGGCAGCGCAGGGCGTCGCGGTCACCGGGAGCGACGACCAGGAGACCCCCTTCCTGGCAGGGCTGCGCGAGCGCGCCGTCCCGTGCTACCTCGGCTACCACCCCGACCACCTCGGGGACGCCGACACGGTCGTGGTGACGACGGCCGCCGACGAGGCCAACCCCGAGGTCCTCGAGGCACGCCGCCGCGGCCTCCGGGTGCTGCCGCGCTCGGCCGGCCTCGCGGCCGTGATGGCCGATCGCCGGGTCGTGGCCGTGGCCGGCACCCACGGCAAGACGACCACCACCTCGCTGCTGACGGTGGCGCTGCTCGCGTGCGGGGTCGACCTCACCTACGCCATCGGCGGGGTGCTGTCGGCCACCGGACGCAACGCCGAGGCCGGGGCCTCGGAGATCTTCGTCGCCGAGGCCGACGAGAGCGACGGCGCCTTCCTGGTCTACGAGCCCGCCGCGGCCATCGTGACGAACGTCGACGCCGACCACCTCGACCAGTGGGGCACGCCCGAGGCCTACGCCGCGGCCTTCGACGAGTTCGCCGACCGGATCGCACCCGGGGGGTTCCTGGTGTGCTGCATCGACGACCCCGGCGCCGCCCGGCTGGCCGAGCGTCACCGCGCGTCCGGCAGGCGCACCATCACCGTCTCGACCCGGCCCGGAGCCGACGCCGACCTCGGGCCCGACGCGCTCGACGGCGTCACCCTCTGGTCGCCCGGTGACCACTTCCGGGCCGACGCGCTGGCCGCCCTGGCGGCCGGCCTCGAGCTCGGCTTCGACCGGGACGGCCTGCTCGCGGGGCTGGGGGCGTTCACCGGGACCGGTCGCCGGATGGAACCGAAGGGCGAGGCCGGCGGAGTCCGCGTCTACGACAGCTATGCCCACCACCCGACCGAGATCGCCGGCGACCTGCAGGCGGCGCGACTCATCGCCGGCACCGGTCGCCTGATCGTGGCCTTCCAGCCCCACCTGGTCTCGCGCACCCGGATCTTCGGCGTCGCCATGGGCGAGGCGCTGTCCGGCGCCGACGAGGTCGTCGTCCTCGACCTCTACCTCGCTCGCGAGGCCGCCGACCCTGCGGTCACCTCGCGCCTGGTCGCCGATGCGGTCGCCCTGCCCCCGGAGGCGGTCGCGACAGTCTCGTTGGAGCAGGCCGCCGCCGAGCTCGTCTCCCGTGCCCGCCCCGGCGACCTGGTCCTGACCCTGGGCGCCGGGACGGTGACCGGCGTCGGTCCCGAGGTGCTGGCGCTGATCGCGTCGCGCTCACCGGAGCCGGGCGATGGTTAGTCGCCGCAGCCCCGAGGAGCGCAGCCGCAAGCGCTTCACGCGTCGCCAGTGGGCCCGTCGCTGGCTCACCTGGCGCTACGTCCTCGCGGCCGTGGCCGTGGTGGCCGTGGTGGGCGGGGGCATCTACACCGTCTACTTCTCCCAGGCACTGTCGGTGCAGGGGGTGAAGGTCTACGGCGAGGACACGCTCTCGCAGGAGGAGATCCTCGAGGCCGCGGCGGTCCCCACCGGTGGGCCGCTGATGACCGCCGACCTCGAGGCGATCCGCCGCCGGGTCGAGGTGATCGACGCGGTGCGCAGCGTCGAGGTGACGCGGCGCTGGCCGCACGACGTACAGATCGACGTGGAGGAGCGTGAGGCGGTCGCCGTCATCGACCGCGGGGGAGAGTTCCGCGCCGTCGACGACTCCGGGGCGGTCTTCAACAACTTCCGCCGTGCGCCGGCCGGCCTGCCGCGCATCCAGGCCGCCGACGTCAACGACAGCGAGGCCCTCGAGGCCGCCGCGGTGGTGCTGGCGGCCCTGCCGTCGGAGATCCGCGCGATCGTCGACCACCTCGAGGTCGACGGGGTCGACGAGCTGGTCCTGGTGCTCGACGACGACCGCACCGTCCGGTGGGGGAGTGCGGAGTCCTCGGAGACGAAGGCCGAGGTGCTCGTCGCGCTCCTCGACCAGCCCGGCTCCGTCTACGACGTGAGCGTCCCGGGCCAACCGACCACCTCCGGCTGAGCCGGATCGAGGGGATCGGGCGCGGCGTGTCGGCGCTCGCGGGAGCCCCGCGGTGCCTACTGTCTTCACCACGACGAGGTTGACATAACTATAACCCTCAGCCTGAGGGTCACAGTTTCAGGTCGACTCCTGCTCGTATCCCCATCAGTTCCTTCCACATCACTTTCGGAAAGGTGAAGCCGCCGTGGCTGCTGCACAGAACTACCTGGCCATCATCAAGGTCGTGGGCATCGGCGGTGGCGGCGTGAACGCCGTCAACCGGATGATCGAGGTCGGCCTCAAGGGGGTCGAGTTCATCGCGATCAACACCGACGCCCAGGCGCTGCTCATGAGCGACGCCGACGTCAAGCTCGACATCGGCCGCGAGCTCACCCGCGGCCTCGGCGCGGGCGCCGACCCCGAGGTGGGGGCGCGTGCCGCCGAGGACCACTCCGACGAGATCGAAGAGGTCATCAAGGGCGCCGACATGGTCTTCGTGACCGCCGGCGAGGGCGGCGGCACGGGCACCGGAGGTGCCCCGGTCGTGGCTCGCATCGCCCGTTCGCTGGGCGCCCTGACGATCGGCGTCGTGACCCGGCCGTTCGCCTTCGAGGGACGCCGCCGCGCCAACTCCGCCGACGAGGGCATCGCCGGGCTGCGCGAGGAGGTCGACACCCTCATCGTCATCCCCAACGACCGGCTGCTCTCGATCAGCGACCGCAACGTCTCGGTGCTCGACGCGTTCAAGCAGGCCGACCAGGTCCTGCTGCAGGGCGTCTCGGGCATCACCGACCTGATCACGACCCCCGGCCTGATCAACCTCGACTTCGCCGACGTCAAGTCCGTCATGGCCAACGCCGGCTCGGCACTGATGGGGATCGGCTCCGCCCGTGGCGAGGACCGCGCCGTCGCCGCCGCGGAGATGGCCGTGTCCAGCCCCCTGCTCGAGGCGTCCATCGACGGCGCCCACGGCGTGCTGCTCTCGATCGCCGGTGGCTCCGACCTCGGCCTGTTCGAGATCAACGAGGCTGCGGCGCTGGTCGCCGACGCCGTCCACCCCGAGGCCAACATCATCTTCGGTGCCACGATCGACGACGCCCTCGGTGACGAGGTGCGCGTGACCGTCATCGCGGCCGGCTTCGACGGCGGCGTGCCCAAGCGGCGCGAGGAGGGCAACGCCCTGCGCCGCGACACCAAGACCGCAGCCCCGGTCGAGGAGGCGCGAGTGGGTGCCGGTCCGTCGCAGCGCAGCGACTCCGAGCAGCGCCAGGACGCGACCGCCGTACGGCCCTCGACCCCGGCGGCGCCGGCGGCTCCCGCACCCCAGCGCACGAGCAGCCCGACCCCGGTCACCTTCGACGACGACGACCTGGACATCCCCGACTTCCTCAAGTGAGTCGGTAGCGCACGCACCACAGGAGCCTTCGCTGTACGCCTTCCGCACCGCACTCGGCCCCGTCGAGCTGGCCTTCACCGACCGGCACGGCGGGGTCAGTGCTGCCCCGTTCGACTCGCTCAACCTCGCCTTCTTCGAGCACGGCGACCGGGCGGTCCCCACCCGCAACCTCGAGATCCTGCTCGACGACTTCGCTCCGGGTTGCGGGGTCGACCGGGTGGCCGACCTCAGCCAGGTCCACGGCGGCGACGTGGTGCGGGCCGCTCCGGGTGGTCCGCGCGCGAGCGCTGACGCGCTGGTCACCGGCGAGGCCGACGTGGTGCTCCTCGTCCGGGCGGCCGACTGTGTGCCGGTCCTGCTCGCCGATCCCGCGGTCGGGGTGCTGGGGGCGGCGCATGCCGGTCGCCAGGGCGTCGCCGCCGAGGTCGTGCCCCACACGGTGGCGGCGATGCGCGACCTCGGGGCCCGCGCCCTGACGGCGTGGGTCGGCCCGCACGTGTGCGGCTCCTGCTACGAGGTGCCCGAGGACCTCCAGGACGAGGTCGCAGACAAGGTGCCGGCCACCCGCTCCACCACCTCCTGGGGCACCCCCGCCCTGGACCTCGGCGCCGGGGTCCGCGCCCAGCTGGAGGCTGACGGCGTCGAGGTGGTCGACGTGGGCGTCTGCACCCGCGAGTCGCCCGACCTCTTCTCCTACCGCCGCGACGGTGCCGACTCCGGGCGTCTCGCCGGCCTGATCAGGTGGACCCGGTGACGCGCCACGACGAGATCGCCGCGAACCTGGGTCGCGTGCGCGAGCGGATCGCCACCGCCTGCGCCGGGTCGGGCCGTGACGCAGGTGGGATCACCCTCGTCGTGGTCACCAAGTTCTTCCCGGCCTCCGACGTGCGCATCCTCGCCGAGCTCGGAGTCACCGACGTCGCCGAGAACCGTCACCAGGAAGCGCTCGACAAGTCCGCCGAGTGTGCGGACCTCGCGCTGCAGTGGCACTTCGTGGGGGGCCTGCAGAGCAACAAGGCCGCGGCCGTGACGGCGTACGCCTCGGTCGTGCAGTCGGTCGACCGCGCCAAGCTGCTCGCGCCGTTGGCGCGCGGCGCGGCCGAGCGCGGTCGTGCCCTCGACGTCCTGGTGCAGGTCAGCCTCGACGGGCCCGGGCGCGACCAACGGTCGGGCGTCGCGCCCGAGGACCTCGCCGCGCTGGCTGCGCGGATCGAGGACCACGACGACCTGCGGCTGCGGGGGATCATGGCGGTGGCGCCCCTGGACGCCGACCCGGGCGCAGCCTTCGATCGTCTCGCGCAGCTGCACGACGAGCTCCTGCGCGACCACCCCGCGGCGACGTGGCGCTCGGCGGGGATGAGCGGCGACCTCGAGGCCGCTGTCCACCGCGGCGCGACACACGTGCGTGTCGGGTCCGCGGTCCTCGGTTCGAGGCCTCCGGTCCAGTAATGTCCCGAGTACGTCAGAGCGGCCTCCCGGCCGAGCCCGATCGGTGGTGAGACCACCTCAGATGAGTGGAGTGTCATGAGTGGTTCGATGCGCAGGATCGGTGAGTACCTCGGTCTGCTCGAGGACACCGGCCGCTACGACGAGTACGACGGCGACTACGACGACACCTATGCAGACGCGCGCGAGCCGGTAGCGGCTCACGCGCCTCGCGGCCAGGAGACCGCCCCGGTCCAGGCCCCGGCCGCAGGCCGGCGGCGTCCCGAGCAGCGTCCCGCTCCCGTGGCGGACCTGTCCGAGCGCCGGCGCAGCGGCGGCGCAGCGACCCCGGCCCCCGACCCCGCCCTCGGCACCGTCGCCGAGCTGTCGCGCATCATCACTCTCCACCCGCGCACCTACAACGAAGCGCGCAACATCGGCGAGAACTTCCGTGAGGGCATCCCTGTCATCATGAATCTCTCGGAGATGGACGACACCGACGCGAAGCGTCTCGTCGATTTCGCTGCCGGGCTGGTGTTTGCCACACGTGGCACCATCGAGCGCATCACCAACAAGGTGTTCCTGCTCTCCCCGCCCAACGTCTCGGTCGCAGCCGAGGACAAGCAGCGGATCGTCGAGGGTGGCTTCTTCAACCAGAGCTAGGACGGCCGAATCCGTTGCAGGTCTTCGGAGAAATTCTCCACGGCGTCATCTTTGCCTTCATCGGGTGCATGTGGGTCCGGTTCATCGTCGACTGGGTGCAGGTCTTCGCGCGCTCGTGGAGCCCGCGCGGGGTGCTGCTGGTGATCCTCGAGGTCGTCTACTCGATCACCGACCCACCGATCAAGGCGCTGCGCAAGGTGATCCCGCCGTTGCGCCTGGGCAACTTCGCCCTCGACCTGAGCTTCCTGATCGTCTTCATCAGCGCCTACATCCTGCTCAACCTGACGGGCAGCTATCTCACCTGATCGGCTGAGCGACGATCCGGCGAGCGGTTCGGTCGGCCACACTGACCCTGCCTGGTCACACCAGCCCCAGGCAGGCGCTAAAGTGCTCCAGACAGTTCCACCGGGGTCCACCAGGACCCACCAACATCGACCAATGAATTGGGTGAAGTCATGCCGTTGACGCCTGAGGACGTGAGTAACAAGCGATTTACTCCCGTCCGGCTCCGTGAGGGCTACGACATGGGCGAGGTCGATCAGTTCCTCGACGAGGTCGAAGCCGAGCTGGCACGACTGACGGCGGAGAACGACGACCTGCGCACCAAGCTCTCGGCCGCCCAGAGCGGCTCGATGGCCACGGGCCCGATCCCGGTGCAGACGCCCGAGGCGCCGCCGACCTACACGCCGGTGCCGGAGCCGACGTTCACGCCGGAGCCCGAGCCGGAGCCCGAGGTGCCCGCCGCGCCGGTGGTCGCCCAGGTCGAGGCTCCGCCGACGATCCGCGTCGAGACGGTGCCGCAGGCGTCCAACGCTGCTGCCCGACTGCTCGAGATCGCGACCCGCAACGCCGACGAGCTCGTCGAGGAGGCCAAGAACGAGGCCGACAAGATCGTGGGCGAGGCTCGCACCAAGGCGGAGCGTCTCGACGCCGAGTCCAAGGGCCGGGCCGACCGGGTCGAGTCGGATGCCCGCTCGCGGGCCGAGATGCTCGACACCGAGACGTCCGAGCGTCGTACGCCAGCTCTTCGGTGACCTGGAGAAGGAGCGGGACAAGCTCGACCTCGAGGTCGAGAACCTGCGCTCGTTCGAGCGCGAGTACCGCTCGCGTCTCAAGAGCTACTTCAGCCAGCAGCTGGAGGCGTTGTCCAGCAACGGCGACATCGAGCCGCCGGCCGAGGAGGTCGCGGCGCCCAAGCGCCTCCGGTCGATCCTCGACAAGGAAGAGAGCTGACCGCTCTCCCTGATCCCCAGCACGTCACGACGGCCGCCCCCAGCGAGGGGTGGCCGTCGTCGTCGTGGGAGGGAGCGCAATTTGTCGGATCTCCTGGGTGCGCCTCTTTGAGTGGATGACCGCCAGCGGCTAACGTTCGTGCCGCCCGGGACCCCCCGTAGCGGTCGCGGCAAGTGGAGATGAGGCCCGGCGCCGATGGTTCGCAGCACTCGCAAGTTGGCACAGGCGGCGCGCAAGGCATTGACCCGGACGCCCGCGAAGGCGGCTGCGCCGGCGGAGAAGGCCGCGCCGCAAGAAGGCTGCGCCGGCGAAGAAGGCTGCACCGGCGAAGAAGGCCGCACCGGCGAAGAAGGCTGCACCGGCCAAGAAGGCCGCGCCGGCGAAGAAGGCCGCGCCGGCGAAGAAGGCCGCGCCGGCGAAGAAGGCTGCGCCGGCGAAGAAGGCCGCACCGGCGAAGAAGGCCGCACCGGCGAAGAAGGCCGCACCGGCCAAGAAGGCCGCACCGGCCAAGAAGGCCGCACCGGCGAAGAAGGCCGCACCCGCGAAGAAGGCCGCGCCGGCGAAGAAGGCCGCACCCGCCAAGAAGGCCGCGCCCGCGAAGAAGGCCGCACCCGCGAAGAAGGCCGCGCCGGCCAAGAAGGCCGCGCCCGCGAAGAAGGCCGCACCGGCCAAGAAGGCCGCGCCGGCGAAGAAGGCCGCGCCCGCCAAGGAGGCCGCACCCGCGAAGAAGGCCGCACCGGCCAAGAAGGCGACGGCCCGCTCACTCGTGGTGCAGGAGGGCGAGTCGGCCTGGACCGCGGCGGAGCTCAAGGAGGTGCTCGACGAGCTCCACGAGCAGCGCAAGCACAGCTCGGAGATCGTCGGGCACCACGAGTCGGAGCTCGAAGGACTGCTCCGCAACTCCGGTGACGGTGCCGGGCAGGACCAGGCCGACGTCGGGGCGTCCAGCTTCGAACGAGACTACGAGATGACCGTGCTGAGCAACGAGCGGGACAAGGTCGCGCAGATCGACCGAGCCCTCGCGCGCATCGACGACGGCACCTACGGGGTGTGCGAGTCCTGCGGGTCGCCGATCGGCAAGATGCGGCTCATGGCATTCCCGCGTGCCACACTGTGCATGCCATGCAAGCAGCGCGAGGAACGTCGGTAGCAGTCGCTACCACCACCGACCGGGCCCGTCGCCGCGCACTGATCGCCTTCGTGCTGGTGGCGCTGTCCGCCTATGCCGTCGACCAGATCAGCAAGGCGCTGGCCGTGGCCCGGCTCGAAGGTCAGCCCGACGTCCGTGTCGTCGGCGACCTGCTCCAGCTGCACCTGACGCGCAACCCCGGCGCGGCGTTCAGCCTCGGCACCGAGTTCACGCCGTACCTCAGCGCCCTCGCGGTCGTCGCGGCGCTCACCGTGCTGTGGTTCGCCCGCCGTCTCGGCAGTCTCGGGTGGGGCGTCGCACTCGGCCTGCTGCTGGCCGGGGTGACCGGCAACCTCACCGACCGGGTCTTCCGCGCGCCCGGCACGTTCCACGGCCACGTGGTCGACTTCCTCCAGCTTCCCAACTGGCCGATCTTCAACGTCGCCGACATCTGCATCAACGTCGCCGCCGGGCTCATCATCGTCCAGGCCTTCCGTGGCCTCCGCCTCGACGGCAGCCGCGACGACGACGCGCAGGCCGAGACCGACGTGCGCGACGACGCCCAGGTGGAGTCGGAGTGAGTCAGGCCGACTACCGCAGCCTGCACGTGCCCGAGGGGCTGGGGGGCGAACGCGTCGACTCCGCCATCGCCCAGATGTTCGGGCTCTCCCGGACCCGCTCCGCCGACCTGATCTCGCGGGACCTGGTGACCGTCGACGGCGCCGGGGTCAGCAAGAGCGACCGGGTGCTGCCCGGGTCGCTCCTGGAGGTGACGATCCCGGTGGAGGCCGACCCGCTCGCGGTGGTGCCGGAGATCGTCGAGGGCATCGGGATCATCCACGACGACGACTCGATCGTGGTCATCGACAAGCCCGTCGGGGTGGCGGTCCACCCCTCGCCGGGCTGGACCGGTCCGACCGTCGTCGGCCACCTGGCCGGCGCCGGGTTCCGCATCGCGACCGGTGGTGCCTCCGAACGCCAGGGCATCGTGCAGCGACTCGACGTGGGCACCTCCGGCGTGATGGTGATCTGCAAGTCGGAGCACGCCTACTCGGTGCTCAAGAACGCCTTCCGCCACCGCACCGTCGACAAGACCTACCACGCCGTCGTGCAGGGACACCCCGACCCGTTGGAGGGCACGATCGACGCCCCCATCGCCCGGCACCCCGGCGCCGACTACAAGTTCGCCGTCCTCGACGGTGGCCGGGCCAGCGTCACCCACTACGAGACCCTCGAGGCGCACCGCTTCGCCAGCCTGCTCGAGGTGCACCTCGAGACCGGACGCACCCACCAGATCCGCGTGCACATGTCGGCGCTCAAGCACCCCTGCGTGGGCGACCTGACCTACGGTGCCGACCCGACCCTGGCGAAGCGGTTCCAGGTCACCCGGCAGTGGCTCCACGCGGTCAAGCTCGGCTTCGAGCACCCCGACACCGGTGCCTACGTGACCTACGAGTCCTCCTACCCCGACGACCTGGCGCGGTCCCTCGATGTCATCCGCGAATCCGACTGACCTGGCACTGCGGCCCGCCACCACCGACGACGCGACGGCCGTCGCCGAGGTCCACCTCGCCGCCCGGGCGGGTGCGGTGGCTGACGGGCACCATGCCGGCGAGCATCCACGAGGACCACGAGGCCCTTCCGTGGGTGGAGGGCTGGATCGACGAGGCCGAGGTGTGGGTCGGCGTGGTGCGACGACGTCGTCGTGGCCTACCTCCGGCTCACCGAGGAGTGGCTCGACGACCTCTACGTCGTGCCCGGCCACGCACGGCGGGGGATCGGCTCCGCCCTGCTCGAGACCGCCAAGGCCCTGCGCCCGGGAGGCTTCGGGCTGTGGGTCTTCGAGACCAACGCCCCTGCTCGCGCCTTCTACGCCGGCCACGGCCTGGTCGAGGTCGAGCGCACCGACGGCAGCGACAACGAGGAGCGGGCGCCCGACATCCGGATGACCTGGCGAGCGTGAGCGGGCACGGACGGTCGGGTCACCGGGGCGTCGACGCGATGCCGACCCCCCTCCTCGCTCGCGCCGCGACGCCGTACCTCGCCCTCAGCGGCACCGCGAACGTCGTCATGCAGCTGGCCCGGGCCGGAGGTCGGGATCGGTGTCCGGGACAGCCGGGTCGTGGGAGCACGACTCTTCGACGACCACGAGCGTCGCCGCCGCACGACGATCGGCTACCTCGCCGTCGCCGTCCACGGCACCGCAGCCGAGCGGGCCACCTACCGTCGCTTCGTCACCACCTCGCACGCAGCGGTGCGCTCGCTCCCCGGGGAGGAGCCGGCCTACTCGGCCTTCGACCCCGACCTCCAGCTGTGGGTCGGGTCCTGCCTCTACGTCGGGTTCGAGCAGTCCTTCGAGGCCGTCCACGGCCCGCTCGGCCCCGACCGCGCCGCGTTCTACGCCGAGGGGGTCGTCCTCGGAGGCCTGCTCCAGATGCCGGCCGCGCGGTGGCCGTCGGACCGGGCCGCCTTCGAGGCGTCCTGGCGCTCCGGCCTCGCCGCGGCGCGGATCGACGCCGCCACCCGCGCCTACCTGCTGCGCGTGATCCGGCTGGAGTACCTGTCGCGCCGGGTGCCGAGGGCCGTGGTCGACCTTCGCCTGTGGTCGACGACGGGTTTCCTGCCCCCGGAGCTGCGCGAGGAGATGCACCTGCCGTGGACGACGCGCGACGAGCGTCGCTTCGCCCGCTGGTCACGCGCGCGCCGCGACCCTGGTGCGCCGCCTGCCCGAGCGGCACCGCGGACGACCCTTCTCGACCGCCGTCGCCGAGCTGCGGCTCGGACGGGTTCCTCGCCGCCGCCGCTCCCGTTGTCGGCGGAGCCTGGCACCATCGGCCCTGCCGGTGACGTAGGCTGAGGACCCTTCCCCCAGAAGGTCGCTCGGCGTGGTCATCGCACAGCCCGAGGCCCCTGCTCCACGCCCGAACCCGACCCGACGAGGACCGCTAGAGATGTCGACCGGCTCGCATGACTCCTTCGTCCACCTGCACGTGCACACCGAGTACTCCATGCTCGACGGTGCGGCGAGGCTCGGGGCGCTGACCGAGCGCGCTGCCGAGCTCGGGCATGCCCGCGGTGGCGATGACCGACCACGGCAACGTCTTCGGCGCCTACGAGTTCTACACGAAGGCGAAGAAGGCCGGCGTCAAGCCGATCATCGGCATGGAGGCCTACTTCACCCCCAACATCAGCCGGCACGAGCGCAAGCGCGTCAACTTCTACGGCGGCGGCCCCGACGACGTCTCCTCGCGCGGCGCCTACACCCACATGACACTGCTCTCGGAGTCGACGAAGGGCATGCACAACCTGTTCCGGATCTCGACCGGGGCGTGGCGCGACGGCTTCTTCCAGCACCCGCGCGCCGACCGCGAGCTGCTCGCGCAGCACTCCGAGGGGATCATCGGCACCACCGGTTGTCCCTCGGGCGAGGTGCAGGTCCACCTGCGCCACGGCAACTACGCCGCCGCGCGCCAGACGGCCGCCGACTACCAGGACATCCTGGGCCGCGACAACTACTTCATGGAGCTGATGGACCACGGGCTCGACATCGAGAACCGGGTCCGCGACGGACTGCTCCGCCTCGCTGCGGACCTCAGGATCCCGCTGCTCGCGACCAACGACTCCCACTACGTCATGCGTGAGGACGCCAAGTCGCAGGAGCACCTGCTCTGCATCAACTCCGGCTCCACGATGGACATCCCGGCCGGCGACGGTCCGGGCCAGCGCTTCGCCTTCTCCGGCGACGGCTACTACCTCAAGTCCGCCGCGGAGATGCGGGCGCTGTGGGTCGACAAGTACGACCTGCGCGAGGCGTGCGACAACACGCTGCTGATCGCCGAGCGGTGCGAGGTGGAGTTCCAGCCCGGCAACGGCACCTACATGCCGCGCTTCCCCTGTCCCGACGGCCACACCGAGGAGACCTGGCTGGTCGCGGAGGTCGAGCGCGGTCTCGCGCGTCGCTACCCCGGCGGGGTCACCCAGGACGTGCGCGAGCGCACCGAGTTCGAGCTCGGCGTCATCGGCTCGATGGGGTTCCAGGGCTACTTCCTCGTCGTCGCCGACTTCATCAACTGGGCCAAGGAGAACGGCATCCGGGTCGGTCCCGGGCGAGGGTCGGGCGCCGGCTCCATCGTGGCCTACGCGCTGCGCATCACCGACCTCGATCCGCTCGTGCACGGGCTGCTCTTCGAGCGCTTCCTCAACCCCGAGCGCATCTCGATGCCCGACTTCGACATCGACTTCGACGAGCGTCGTCGCGGCGAGGTGATCCGCTACGTCTCCGACAAGTACGGCGAGGACCGGGTCTCGATGATCGTGACCTACGGCACCATCAAGGCCAAGCAGGCGGTCAAGGACTCCAGCCGGATCCTCGGCTACCCGTTCGCGATGGGTGACCGGATCACCAAGGCCATGCCCGCCGCGGTGATGGGCAAGGACGTCCCCCTCCAGGAGGTCTTCGACCCCGAGCACAAGCGCTACGGCGAGGGCGGGGAGTTCCGCGCGCTCTACGACGGCGACGCCGACGTCAAGCGGGTCGTCGACACCGCGATCGGCATCGAGGGGCTCAAGCGGCAGTGGGGCGTCCACGCCGCCGGGGTGATCATGTCCAGCGATCCGCTGATCGACATCATCCCGATGCTCAAGCGCCCCGCCGACGGCGCGATGATCACCCAGTTCGACTACCCGACGTGCGAGAGCCTCGGGCTCATCAAGATGGACTTCCTGGGGTTGCGCAACCTCACCGTCCTCGACGACTGCCTCAAGAACATCACCGCCAACCGCAACGAGACGGTGGTGCTCGAGGACCTCGAGCTCACCGACGAGGCGACCTACGCCCTGCTCCAGCGCGGCGACACCCTCGGTGTCTTCCAGCTCGACGGTGGGCCGATGCGCGCCCTGCTGCGCTCGATGAAGCCCGACTGCTTCGCCGACATCTCGGCGGTGGGTGCCCTCTACCGGCCAGGCCCGATGGGAGCCGACTCCCACAACAAGTACGCCCGCCGCAAGACCGGCCGCGAGGCCGTCGAGCCGATCCACCCGGAGCTGAAGGACGCCCTCGAGTTCGTCCTCGACGAGACCTACGGCCTGCTGGTCTACCAGGAGCAGGTCCTCAAGATCGCCCAGCAGCTGGCCGGCTACACCCTCGGTGCGGCCGACCTGCTCCGCAAGGCCATGGGCAAGAAGAAGAAGGAGATCCTCGACGCCGAGTACCCCCTGTTCGAGGCGGGGATGCAGGGCAACGGCTTCAGCCCGGCGGCGATCAAGGCCCTGTGGGACGTCCTGGTGCCGTTCTCCGACTACGCCTTCAACAAGGCCCACTCGGCGGCCTACGGCCTGGTCTCCTACTGGACGGCGTTCCTCAAGGCCAACTACCCGGCCGAGTACATGGCGGCCCTGCTGACCTCGACGCAGTCCGACAAGGACAAGTCCGCGATCTACCTCAACGAGTGCCGGCGGATGAAGATCCAGGTGCTCCCGCCCGACGTCAACGAGTCGGCCCACGACTTCACCCCGGTCGGCACCGACATCCGCTTCGGCCTGACCGCGATCCGCAACGTCGGCGCCAACGTCGTCGACGGCATCGTCGGCGCGCGCGAGGAGAAGGGCCGCTACGCCGACTTCAACGACTTCATGGGCAAGGTGCCGGCCCTGGTCTGCAACAAGCGCGTGGTGGAGTCGTTGGTCAAGGCGGGTGCCTTCGACGAGATGAAGCACTGTCGCAAGGCGCTCGTCGCCGTCCACGAGACGGCCGTCGACCAGTACATCGACATCAAGCGCAACGAGGCGATCGGTCAGGACTCGCTCTTCGCGGGCCTCGACGACCCCGAGGACGGCGGCGCCGCGTTCGGCGTCACGGTGACCATCCCCGACATCGACGAGTGGGACAAGATGACCCTGCTCGGTCACGAGCGCGACATGCTCGGGCTCTACGTCTCCGACCACCCGCTCCTCGGCCTCGAGCACGTGCTGTCCACCGGCACCGACTGCTCCATCGGGCAGCTGATGCTCGACGAGGAGCGCGCCCACGGCAGCACCCTGACCATCAGTGGGCTCATCACGTCGGTCAACCGCAAGATCACCAAGAAGGGCGACGCCTGGGCGACGATCACGCTCGAGGACCTCGACGGTGCCATCGAGGTGCTGCTGTTCCCCAGCTCCTACCAGCTCGCCAGTCCCTACCTCGTCGAGGACGCCATCGTGCGGGTCAAGGGCCAGCTCTCCCGCGACAAGGACCAGCCCGAGCTGCGCGGCCAGGAGCTCACCGTCCCCGACCTCAGCAGCGGTCCCGGCGGGCCGACCGGTCCGGTGACGATCAGCCTGCCGTCGACCCGCTGCACGGCACCGGTGATCGAGCAGCTCAAGGACGTCCTCGGCACGCATCCGGGACTCACCGAGGTGCGGCTACGGTTGCTCTCACGGGAGTCGACCAAGGTGATGCGCCTGGACGACCGCCTCCGGGTGACGCCGACCCCGGCGTTGTTCGCCGACCTCAAGCAGCTGCTGGGACCAGGATGTCTGACGGGATGACTCCGGGCGCGACCGCGCCGCCCGACGCGGGTCCGACGCGCTCACGCCTCCTGGGCCAGCTCCTCGAGCCGCTGGTGGTGCTGGCCGTCTTCGCGGCCGCCGGCGCGGCTGCCGGCTGGCTGTGGGAGCGGTGGTGGACCCCCACTGCCGGGGTCGTCATCGACGGGACCTGGATCCCGGGCTACCGGCCGCAGGGAGACGTCTTCGTCTTCGACTTCCCGAGCCTCGAGGGCTTCTTCGACGCCACCGCCCAGTACGTCGTGATCGGTGTCGCCGCCGGGCTGGTGCTGGGCGTCGCGGTGAGCCTCCTGGGGCGGCGTTCGGAGCTCGTGATGCTCGTCGCGGTGGTGCTGGGCTCGGCACTCGCGAGCCTGATCGCCTACCGCCTCGGCACCCACCTCGGACCCGTGGATCCGACCACGCTGGAGGCGTCGGCCCCGGACGGGACCGCCCTCCCGGCCGCACTGGCGGTCCCGGGCAGGAGCCCGTTCGTCGCGTGGCCCCTCGGCGCCCTCATCGGCCTCGGACTCACCTACCTGTTCACCTCGGCGACGGCCGAGTCGGCGCGACGCGAGAGCGAGGATCCTCGCTGGCTCGAGCGACCCTCCTGGCTCGACCAGGATTCAACGGGAACCGCGCGGGGTACAGCACCGTCATAACGGCCACCGCCGACCAGCCCCTTCGTGGAGGATGACCGCCATGTCCAGCAATCTCCCGCCCACCGGTCCGCCACCAGGAGGGTTCGGACCTCCCGGTCAGCCCTGGGGGCCGCCGACCGGGCAGCCCGCCGGCCCCCCACCCGGACCCGCCGGACCTCCGCCGAGCGGGCCCCCTCCCAGCAGCCCGCCGCCGAGCTGGCAGCCGGGTCCCGCCGAGGTGCTGCAGAGTGGCCGGGGCGCCCCGCTGCCGCCGGGCCCTCCGCGTGGCCGCGCCGGACGCCGTACCGGTCTCATCGCCGGGGGAGCGCTGCTCGGGGTCGGCGTGCTCGCCGCGGGCGCGTGGGCGGGCTACTCCATGTTCTTCGCCACCGGCGCCCAGCCGGCCGAGGCACTGCCCGACAGCACCGTCGGCTACGTCTCGGTCGACCTCGACCCGAGCGGCAAGCAGAAGCTCGAGGCGCTCCGGACGCTCGAGAAGTTCCCGGCCTTCGCCGACAACGTCGACCTGAGCGCCGACGACGACCTGAGGCTGCGGCTGTTCGAGGAGCTGCAGGGAGAGGGCGTGTGCGACGACCTCGACTTCGCCGACGACATCGATCCGTGGCTCGGCAACCGCTTCGCCGCAGCAGCGATCGACCTCGGGGGCGAGGGCACGGGCGGCCTGGGCGTCACCGGGGTCGGCGTGGTCCAGATCGACGATGCCGGAGGCTGCCGAGAGCGGCCTGACCGCGCTGCAGGAGTGCGGCGACGGCGAGGGTGAGTTCGGCTGGTCGATCGCCGGCGACTGGGTGGTCCTGGCGGAGACCGACGAGATCGCCGAGGACGTCACCGACGCCACCGCCGAGGCGTCGTTGTCCGACGACGACGAGTTCCAGCGGTGGACCGGCGAGGCCGGCGATCCCGGCATCCTGACCGCCTACGTGGCACCCGAGGCCGGCGACCTGCTCGCCGAGGCCTTCGCCGGCTTCGGCAGCTTCGGTGCCTTCGGAGGCGGCGTCGCGGACGACTGCCTCCTGCCCCCGAGCGACCCGTTCGCCGAGGAACCGTCCACCGACGACCCGTTCACCGACGGACCCGTTCGCCGACGACCCGTTCGGCTCGTGCGGCGACGCGGAGACGTTCGAGCCCGGTGGCGACCAGCTCAGCGGCATGTTCGACGGCTTCGAGGGCGCTGCGCTGACGATCAGGTTCGACGACGGCGGTCTCGAGGTCGAGACCGCCACCGGTGCCGACGAGGCGACCGCGGGTCTCCCGCCGAGCCAGGCCGGCGACGACGTCGTCGCCACCCTCCCCGAGGACACCGCGGTGGCGCTCGGGCTCGGACTCCCGGAGGGGTGGTTCGACTCGGTGAGCGACTACGCCGACGGCTTCCTCGGTGACGGCGGTCTCGACGCGCTGCTGAGCGAGGCCGAGGCCGAGACCGGGCCTCGACCTCCCGGCCGACCTGGAGACCCTCCTCGGCGAGTCGGTGGCCGTGGTGCTCGGCGGCGACGCCGACCTGACCGCGTTCGACGAGCCCGCGCCGCCGCCGGACCTCGAGCTCGGCGTCAAGATCGCCGGCGACCCGGACGCGATCGGCGGAGTGATCGGCAAGATCCTCGCCGCAGCGGGCGACGACGACCTGGACACCCTGCTCGGCTACGACTCGGACGACGACTTCGTGGCAGCCGGACCGTCGTCGGACTACCGGTCGTCGCTGATCGACGACGGCGGGCTGGGCGACTCCGAGGTCTACCGCGACGTGATGATCAACTCCGAGGACGCCGGTGCGGTGCTGTTCGTCAACTTCGATGCCGGCTCCTGGTCTGACCACCCTGCCCGACGTACCGCCCGAGGTCCGGGAGAACCTCGACCCGCTGCGGGCGCTCGGCGTCTCGAGCTGGTACGACGACGGGGTCGGTCACGTGGCCGTGCGCATCACCACCGAGTGACCGTCCGCGGCCCGGGCTCAGGTCCGGCGGCCGACCCGGTCGGTGATCGCTGCGGTGATCGCCACCAGGTCGGCCCCGGCCAGCTCGAGGTCGAGTCCGCGCCGGCCTCCGGAGACCAGGATGGTCGCGTGGTCCAGCGCGGAGGAGTCCACCACGGTGCGGAGCGACCGCTTCTGGCCGATCGGTGAGATGCCGCCCACGACGTAGCCCGTGGCGCGCTCGGCGGCGCTCGGGTCGGCCAGCTCGGCCCGGCGCCCACCCACTGCCCGGGCGAGGGCCTTGAGGTCGAGCCGACCGCTCACCGGCACCACGGCCACGGTCAGCGTCGCGTCGACGCTCGGCGAGCAGGGTCTTGAAGACCCGCTCCGGGGCCACTCCGAGCGCGGTGGCCGCCTCCATCCCGAACGACTCCGCACGGGGGTCGTGGTCGTAGGGGCGCAGCACGAAGTCGATGCCGGCCGCGGTCAGGGCGAGCGTGGCGGGGGTGCCGCCGGGCTGCTTCTTCGCCATGGGGGCGTCAGTTCGGTGACCAGCGCGTGCGGGCGACGTCGGTGGCGGGGAGGGAGGGGATGACGTTCATGGCCTTGAGCTCCGAGCGGAGCAGGTCGGTGACCAGGACCAGGCGGTCGGTCGCGTCGTCGGCCTCCAGCAGGGCCTGGCGCTCCTGGAGCGGAAGGGGTGCGCAGGCCGCCAGCGTCCAGGAGAGGTACGTCGGGTCGCGCGGCAGGTTGCCGGCGTACGGATCGGCGCGGATGTCGGCCAGCGCCTGCCGGTAGGCGGTGAACGTCGCGCGTGCTCGCTCGAGGACCTCCTCGGCGACCGGCGGCGTCTGCTCGGGACGCTCGGTGACGTGCCCGATCGGGAACAGGTCGCCGGTCTCGAGCCGGTCGAGCTGGATGCGCTCCAGACCGACGGCGACGACGTCGAAGGTGCCGTCGGGATGCGCCTCGATCTCGGTGAGCTGGGCCTTGCAGCCGATGCGGAACAGCGACTGCGCGCCGTGGTCACCGACCTCGTAGCCCTCGCGGATGGCCACCGACCCGAAGACCCGCTGCGTCGGGTCCTCCACCCGCAGGAGGTGGTGGACCAGGGCGCGGTAGCGGTCCTCGAAGACACGCAGCGGCACGCTCAGGCCCGGGAAGAGCACCGAGTTCAGCGGGAACATCGGCAAGGTGTCGGTCACCCGCCCAACCTACTGCGCCGCCGTGCGCCGTCCAGCAGTCGTCGGCGATGCCGTGCGGGTGAGACGACCTTCGTAGACTGGGCGCCATGATCCGCCGTATCGACCTCCGTGGCACCGTGCCCGACGACTACCGCACCGTGATCCCGCGTGCGGAGTTCGACGTCGAGAAGGCGACCCATGTGGTGGCGCCCATCCTCGAGGACGTGCGGACGCGCGGGCTCGACGCCGTGCGCGAGCTGACGGCCCGCTTCGACGGTGTCGAGCTCGACGACATCGCCGTTCCGGCCGCGGCGCTGACCGACGCCCTCGCGGGGCTCGACCCCGAGCTCCGGCTCGCCCTGGAGGAGTCGATCCGTCGGCTGCGGCTGGCCAGCGAGGCCGAGCTCGAGGGCGACGTGGTGGTCGACGTCGCCGACGGCGCGCGGGTCACCCACCGCCTCGTCCCGGTCGACCGCGCGGGCCTCTACGTGCCCGGCGGGACGGCGCCGCTGATCTCCACGGTGATCATGAACGTCGTCCCCGCCCAGGTGGCCGGAGTCCGGTCCATCGCCGTCTCGGCCCCGCCGACCCGCGAGACCGGGCTTCCCGACGCCTCCATCCTGGCCGCGTGCGCCCTGCTCGGCGTGAGCGAGGTGTACGCCGTCGGCGGTGCCCAGGCGATCGCGATGTTCGCCTACGGCGCCGGGTCCTGTCGACGCGTCGACACGGTGACCGGTCCCGGCAACCTCTACGTCATCGCCGCCAAGCGCCTGCTGCGCGGGGTCATCGGCATCGACTCCGAGGCCGGCCCGAGCGAGATCGCGGTGCTGGCCGACGACTCCGCCGAGGCGGCGTTCGTGGCGGCCGACCTGCTCACCGAGGCCGAGCACGGCGGCACGTCCGCCGCCCTGCTCGTCACCGACTCCGAGTCGCTGGCCGACGACGTCGAGGCCGAGCTCGACAAGCAGGTGGCAGCGACCCGGCACGGCGAACGGATCGCGGCCTCGCTCGCGGGGGAGCAGTCGGCGATCATCCTCGTCGACGACCTCGAGCAGGGCCTCGACGTGATCAACGCCTACGCCTCCGAGCACACCGAGATCCAGACCCGCGACGCGGTCGCGGTCGCCGCCCGGGTGCGCAACTCCGGAGCCGTCTTCGTGGGTCCCTGGTCGCCGGTCGCGCTCGGCGACTACTGCGCCGGGTCCAACCACGTGCTGCCCACCGCCGGTTGCGCCTGCCACTCCTCGGGTCTCGGTGTCCACTCGTTCCTCAAGCGCCTGCACCAGGTCGAGTACACCCGCGAGGCGCTGTCGGTCGTGGCCGGGCACGTCGCCGCGATGGCCTCGGCCGAGGACCTCCCCGGTCACGGCGCCGGTGTCGGCGTCCGCTTCGCCAGGTAGGGACGACATGACCTTCCCTCCGCTGCGGGAGGAGCTGCGGGGCATCGAGCCGTACGGCGCGCCCCAGCACCCTCTCGACCAGGTCCCCGTCCAGCTCAACACCAACGAGAACCCCTACGGCCCCTCGCCGGCGTGCGCCGACGACATCGCCGCCGCCGTGCGCGAGGCGGCCACGGGGCTCAACCGCTATCCCGACCGCGAGCACGTCGCGCTGCGCGAGGCCCTGGCGGCCTACGTCTCGGGGGACACCGAGCAGTCGATCGCGACCGAGCAGGTCTGGGCGGCCAACGGGTCCAACGAGGTCATGCTGCAGCTGTTGCAGGCCTTCGGCGGTCCGGGCCGTACGGCGGTCAGCTTCGCGCCGACGTACTCGATGTATCCCGAGTACGCCCGCGACACCCACACCCGCTGGGTCGCCGGCCGTCGCGCCGACGACTTCGGCCTCGACCTCGACGCCGCTCGTGACCTCGTCGAGGCCGAGCAGCCGCACGTCGTCTTCCTGCCCTCGCCCAACAACCCCACGGGCACCGCGCTGGAGCCGGCCGCCATCGGTGCGCTCTGCGAGCTCGTGGGGGAGCGCGGCATCGTCGTGGTCGACGAGGCGTACGGCGAGTTCCGCCGGGCCGGCACGCCGTCGGCCCTCGGGCTGCTGCCCGAGCACCGCAACCTCGTCGTGACGCGCACCATGAGCAAGGCCTTCGCCGCCGCCGGGCTCCGGCTCGGCTACCTGGTCGCCGACCCGGCGGTCGCCGACGCGATCCGGGTCGTGCGGTTGCCCTACCACCTCTCCTCGATCACCCAGGCCGTGGCGCTGGCGGCCCTGCGCCACGCTCCCGAGCTGCTCGCGCGGGTCGACGACCTGCGTGCCGAGCGTGACGCGACGGTCGCCTGGCTGCGCGAGCAGGGACACCGCGTCGCGGACTCGGATGCGAACTTCTGCTTGTTCGGCACCTTCGACGACCGGCATGCTGTGTGGCGCGGCCTCCTCGAGCACGGGGTGCTGGTCCGCGAGACTGGACCCGACGGATGGCTGCGCGTCTCGATCGGCACACCTGCCGAGATGACGACGTTCAAGGACGCGCTGCTGCGCGTGACGAAGGAGCACAGATGAACACCCCCACCGCCCGCACCGCGCGCATCGAGCGTCGGACCAGTGAGTCCACGGTGGTCGTCGAGGTCGACCTCGACGGCTCCGGCCGCCACGACATCTCCACCGGCGTGGGCTTCTACGACCACATGCTCACCGCCCTCGCGCGCCACGCGCTGCTCGACCTCACGGTCCGCACCGAGGGCGACGTGCACATCGACGCCCACCACACCGTCGAGGACACCGCGATCGCCCTGGGCCAGGCCCTGCGCGAGGCGCTCGGCGACAAGGTCGGGATCCGTCGGTTCGGCGACGCGACGGTCCCGCTCGACGAGGCGCTCGTGCAGGCCGTCGTCGACGTCTCCGGCCGCCCCTACTGCGTGCACACCGGCGAGCCCGAGGGGCAGGCCTACGTGCAGCTCGGCGGGTCCGGCGTCTCCTACCTCGGGTCCCTGACCCAGCACGTCTTCGAGTCGATCGCCTTCCACGGCCACTTCGCCCTGCACGTGCGGGTGCTCTCGGGCCGCGAGCCCCACCACATCGTCGAGACGCAGTTCAAGGCCTTCGCGCGGGCGCTGCGCGACGCAGTGGCCCTGGACCCCCGCGAGACGGGCATCCCCTCCACCAAGGGCACTCTGTGAGCCCTTCCGTCGTCGTCCTCGACTACGGCTCCGGCAACCTCCGCTCGGCCGTGCGCGCCCTCGAGCGGTCGGGCGCCGAGGTGACCCTGACCTCGGACTTCGACACCGCGCTGCACGCCGACGGGCTCGTCGTGCCCGGCGTCGGGGCGTACGCCGCGTGCATGGCCGGGCTGCGGGCGGTCAAGGGGGAGCGGATCATCGGGCGGCGCCTCGCGGGTGGCCGGCCCGTGCTGGGCATCTGCGTCGGCATGCAGATCCTCTTCGAGCACGGCGTCGAGCACGGCGTCACCACCGAGGGCTGCGCCGAGTGGCCGGGCACGATCTCGCGGCTCGAGGCTCCGGTCGTGCCCCACATGGGCTGGAACACCGTCGAGACGCCGGGCGAGTCGTCGCTCTTCGCCGGCATCGAGGAGGAGCGCTTCTACTTCGTGCACTCCTACGGAGCTCGCGAGTGGGTCCTGCAGACCAACGACCGCACCCGTGCCCCGCTGGTCACCTGGGCCGAGCACGGTGGTGACCGGTTCGTCGCGGCCGTCGAGAACGGACCGCTGACCGCCACCCAGTTCCACCCGGAGAAGTCCGGGGACGCCGGAGCGGCGCTGCTGCGCAACTGGGTGGGCTCCCTGTGAGCAAGGAGCGCGCCCTGCGTCGCGCCGAGCGCGAGCGGGTGGCGCAGGAGCTGGCTGCGAAGCGTGCGGCCGAGGCCGAGGCCGCGGCACGGCGGGCGCGTCTCAAGCACCGCCTCGTCGGCTGGATCCCGAGGCCGGCACCGACGCCGAGCGGCACCCTGGCCGCCAGGAGGCGTCGCGACATCGGACTGGTCCTCGTCGGGGTGTTCGCCCTCAACGTGCTGGTCTTCCTCGCCGCCGACGGGTGGGCCCTGCGCTCGGTCGTGCTGCTCCTGAGCGTGCTGCTCACCCCCGTCGCCACCCTGCTGATCTCCCAGAAGTGAGTGTTCCCATGACCCAGCCCTACCTCCAGCTCCTCCCTGCCGTCGACATCACCGAGGGCCGCGCCGTCCAGCTCGCCCAGGGGGTCGCCGGCTCCGAGCGCGCGTACGGCGACCCGATCGCCGCCGCGCGTCGCTGGCAGGACGCCGGTGCCGAGTGGCTGCACCTCGTCGACCTCGACGCCGCGTTCGGTCGCGGGTCCAACCGCGACCTCCAGGCCGAGATCGTGGGGTCCCTCGACATCGACGTCGAGATGTCCGGCGGGATCCGCGACGACGAGTCGCTCGCCTCCGCGCTGGCGACCGGGTGTCGGCGGGTCAACATCGGCACCGCCGCCCTCGAGCAGCCCGAGTGGTGCGCGAAGGTGATCGCCGAGCACGGCGACCGCATCGCGATCGGTCTCGACGTGCGAGGACGCACCCTGGCCGCCCGGGGCTGGACGCGCGACGGCGGTGACCTCTACGACGTGCTGGCGCGGCTCGACGCGGAGGGGTGCGCGCGCTACGTCGTGACCGACGTCAACAAGGACGGCATGCTCCAGGGTCCCAACCTCGACCTGCTGCGCGACGTCTGCGCGGTGACCGACGCCCCGGTCATCGCTTCCGGCGGCGTCACCGAGCTGGCCGACCTCGAGGCCCTGATGGCGCTCGTGCCCGACGGGGTCGAGGGGGCCATCGCCGGCACGGCGCTCTACGAGGGCCGCTTCACCCTCCAGGACGCGCTCGCGCTGACGTTGCCCCGAGACCGGGCGCGGGGTGAGACCCGGTGAGCCTGGCGGTCCGGGTGATCCCCTGCCTCGACGTGGACGGCGGGCGGGTCGTCAAGGGCATCAACTTCCTCGACCTGCGTGACGCCGGCGATCCGGTCGAGCTGGCGCGCACCTACGACGCCGAGGGGGCCGACGAGCTGACGTTCCTCGACATCTCCGCCTCCCACGAGGGGCGGGCGACCACGATGGACATCGTCTCGCGCACCGCCGAGGAGGTGTTCATCCCGCTGACCGTCGGGGGTGGCATCAGCTCCGTCGACGACGTCGACCGGTTGCTGCGGGCGGGGGCCGACAAGATCGCCGTCAACACCGCCGCCCTCCACCGCCCCGAGCTGGTCGCCGAGATCGCCGACCGGTTCGGCAACCAGGTGCTCGTCCTGTCGGTCGACGCACGCCGCGTCGTGGGTGACGGTCCCGCCACCGACTCGGGGTGGGAGGTCACCACCCACGGGGGGCGCAAGTCGGCGGGTCTGGACGCCGTCGAGTGGGCCGCGCGCGCGGCCGCGCTCGGTGCCGGGGAGATCCTGCTCAACGCGATGGACGCCGACGGCACCCAGGACGGCTTCGACACCGACCTCATCGCGGCCGTGCGTCGCGAGGTGAGCATCCCGGTGATCGCCTCGGGTGGCGCCGGTTCGCTCCAGCACTTCGGCCCGGCCGTCGAGGCCGGGGCCGATGCCGTGCTCGCCGCGACCGTCTTCCACTTCGGCACCCTGCGCATCGCCGAGGTCAAGGACGCCCTCGCCGCCGCGGGGCACCCGGTCCGTCGATGAGCACCGACGAGCCGTACGACGTCTACGACCCCGCCGAGCTGCCCTGGGAGCTGGGCGGCACCGGCACCGCGCCCCCCGAGCGCGACCCGAGCGGCGTCACGCTCGCCCCGGCCGAGGGCGGCTGGTGCGTCGTGGTGGAGTTCGCGGCCCGCAAGGACGACCGCCCGACGACGGTCGTGCGAGTGCTCGACGACGACCTGCCGACCAGCGAGGTGGCCCTGCGGGTCGCCCGGGACCATGCCTTCGAGTTCGTGCCGCCCGACCCGTGGTCCCTGGAGTCGCGGGAGGTCTACGAGGACGGCACCGGCTTCCTCGTGATCCTCCGCGGCGCTGCCTCGGTCTTCCACTTCACCACGCGCGCCGTCCGGTTCGTCGGGGTGCGGACCAGTTGAGCGGTGAACTAGCCTGAGGCGTGCGGGCATCGGGGCCCGGCGCGCGAGGAGTGCCGTGAGCGACACCACAGACCGGGCCGACGAGTCGGTCGAGACGGCCACGTCCGCCGACCCCCGGTCCCGGGGCAGAGGCTCCACCCGCGCGGGGTTGGCAGTGCTCTGGGTCGGGATCAAGCGCCAGCCCCGGGTCTTCGCGATCTCCACGATCGGCTCGGTGCTCTTCGGGGCGCTGACCGTGGCCGACGCCTGGGTCCTGGGGTGGTCGACCGACAACGTCGTGCTGCCGGCCTTCCGCGACGACGAGATCGGGGCGGGGCTGCTGTGGACCATCCTCGCCCTGTTCCTGGCCGTGGCCATCCTGCGAGCCGTCGGCATCGTCGCGCGCCGCGTCGGCGCCGGCATCATGCAGTACCGCCTCCAGGCGGAGTCCCGTCGCGCGGTGACCCGTCGATATCTTGCGCTGCCCATGGAGTGGCACCAGCGGCACCCGACCGGGGTGCTCCTGTCGAACGCCAACTCCGACGTCGAGGCCGCCTGGGGACCGATCGCCCCGCTGCCGATGGCGGTCGGCACCATCGCGATGATGGTCATCGCCATCGGGCAGATGGTGGTGGCCGACGTGGTCCTCGCCCTGGTCGGGCTGCTGATCTTCCCGGCCATCATCGCGACGAACGTGACCTACCAGCGCCTCGCCCAGGGATGGGCGACACGGGCCCAGGAGCTGCGCGCCCTCATCAGCGAGATCGCCCACGAGTCGTTCGACGGCGCGATGGTCGTCAAGACGCTCGGGCGCGAGCGCCAGGAGACCCAGCGCTTCGCCGCCCGGGCCCACGAGCTGCGCGAGACCAACATCCGCATCGGCCGGATCCGCGCCGCCTTCGACCCGATCCTCGCCGCCCTGCCCAACATCGGGGTCCTGGTCGTCCTCGGGGTCGGAGTCTCGAGGGTCACCAGCGGCGCGGCCGACCCGGGAGACGTGGTGACGGTGGCCTACCTGCTGACCATCGTGTCGTTCCCGATCCGGTCGATCGGCTGGTTGCTGGGCGAGTTCCCGCGCAGCGTCGTGGGCTACCGCCGCGTCGATGCCGTGCTCCGGACCACCGGTGAGATGTCCTACGGCACCCACCGGGTCCGGCCCACGGCCGGCGGCGCCGACCTCCGGGTCTCCGACCTCGTCTACGGCTACGCACCCGAGCAGCCGGTGCTCGACGGCGTCTCGTTCTCCGTCGCCCCCGGTCGCACCGTCGCGCTGGTCGGCGCGACGGCGTCCGGCAAGAGCACCCTGACGACCCTGCTGACCCGGCTGGTCGACCCGGCGTCCGGCACCGTCGTCCTCGACGGGATCGACGTGCGCGACCTGGCTCCGGGGGCGCTGGCGCAGGAGATGGCGGTGGTGCCCCAGTCGGCGTTCCTCTTCGACGACACCGTGCGGGGCAACGTCACCCTGGGCGCCGACTTCACCGACGAGCAGGTCTGGGCGGCGCTCCGCACCGCGCAGGCCGCGGAGTTCGTCGCCGACCTCGACGACGGCCTCTCGACCCGTCTCGGGGAGCGCGGCACGTCGCTGTCGGGCGGGCAGCGCCAGCGCATCTCCCTGGCCAGGGCCCTCGTACGTCGCCCGCGACTGCTCGTCCTCGACGACGCGACCTCGGCGGTGGACCCGGAGGTGGAGCAGCGCATCCTCGCGGGCCTGCGCACCGGCGGCGGCGACACGACGCTCGTGGTCGTGGCCAACCGCAAGGCGACGATCGCCCTCGCCGACGAGGTCCTCCACCTCGCGGGTGGGCGGATCGCCGACCGCGGCACCCATCGCGACCTCCTGGAGCGCTCGCCTGCCTACGCCCGCCTCGTCAACGCCTACGACCACGCCGCGGCGGCGCCCGGCGGTCCCGTCTCGGCCGAGGTCGCCCCGTGACCGCCGTCGACGACCCCGCCGCGCCGACGACCGCGCGCAACCGGAGCAACAGCACGACCCTCGCCACCGGCGAGGAGATGAAGGCGATGCAGACCATCCGGCGTGGCGTGCACTACTCACCCGAGCTCAAGGAGGGCATCGTCGGGACCCTGCTCCTGGCGGTGCTGGCCTCGGCCGGGCAGGTGGTGGTGCCGATCGCGGTGCAGCAGACCCTCGACCGCGGGTTGGGTCGCGACAGCGGGCCGGACGTGTCGTTCACGGTCCTCCTGGGCCTGGCGGCCGGGGCGGCGATCCTGCTGACGACGTGGGCGTCCTTCGCGATGACGAGCCGACTGTTCGTCACCTCCGAGAGGGGGCTGGCCACGCTGCGCATCAAGGCCTTCCGTCACGTCCACGACCTGCCACTGCTCACCCAGAGCACCGAGCGACGCGGCGCCCTGGTCTCGCGGGTGACCAGCGACGTCGACCAGGTCAGCCAGTTCCTGGTCTTCGGCGGCCTGCTCTTCGTGATCAGTGTCGGACAGGTGCTGATCGCGACCGTGGTGATGCTCGTCTACTCCTGGCAGCTGACGCTGGTGGTCTGGGTCTGCTTCGCGCCGCTGTTCTTGTCGCTGCGCTTCTTCCAGCGCAAGCTCTCCGAGGCCTACACCACGGTGCGACGCCAGGTGGGCCTGATGCTGTCGGCGATCTCGGAGCCGGTCGTCGGCGCCGCGGTGGTCCGCTCCTACGCCGTCGAGCACCGCACCCAGGCCCGCATCGACGACGCCGTGGCCCGCCACCAGCGGGCGAGCGTCCGCGCGCAGGGCTTCACCGCCTTCTCGTTCTCCCTCGGTGGTGTGTCAGCCGGGCTGGCCAATGCCGGCGTGCTCATCGTCGGCATCCTGCTGGGGTTCGCCGGGGACCTCACGGCGGGCACCGTGCTGGCCTTCGCCTTCCTGGTGAGCCTGTTCGTCGGACCGGTCCAGGTCGGCACCCAGATCCTGACCGAGGCGCAGAACGCCATCGCAGGCTGGCGTCGCGTGCTGGGCATCCTCGACACCCCCGCCGACCTGGTCGACCCCGGCCCGCAGGGCCACGTCCTGCCGCGGGGGCCGATCGACGTCCGCTTCGACGCGGTGGGCTTCGCCTACCCGCACGGTCCACCTGTGCTGCGCGACGTGACGCTCACGATCGCCCCGGGGCGACGGATCGCGATCGTCGGCGAGACCGGCTCCGGCAAGTCGACCTTCGCCAAGCTGCTGACCCGGCTGATGGATCCCTCCGAAGGGGCGGTCCTGCTCGACGGCATCGACGTGCGCGACATCTCCGAGGCCTCGCTGCGCAGCAGCGTCGTGCTCGTGCCGCAGGAGGGGTTCCTCTTCGACGACACGATCAGCGCCAACGTGCGCTACGGCAAGCTCGACGCCACCGAGGCCGAGATCGTCGCGAGTGCCGCCGAGCTCGGACTCGGTGACTGGCTGGCCGGGCTGCCGCGGGGGCTCGAGACCCGGGTCGGCCAGCGCGGCGACTCGCTCTCGGCCGGCGAGCGCCAGCTGGTCGCGCTCCTGCGCGCCCACCTCGCCGACCCCGACCTCCTCGTCCTCGACGAGGCGACCAGCGCCGTCGACCCGCAGCTCGAGCGGCGCATCGGCCGGGCGATGGAACGACTGATGTCCGGCCGCACCTCGGTCACCATCGCGCACCGCATGTCGACCGCCGAGGGAGCCGACGAGGTCGTGGTCGTCGACCGGGGGCGCATCGTCCAGCGCGGACCCCACACGACGCTCGTGGCCGAGACGGGCAGCGTCTATGCCGGGTTGCACGCGTCCTGGACGGCCCAGCAGGGGCCACGAGGATCGACGGCCGTCTGATCGGGTTCGCCCCCGCCGCGGCGGCCCCGGCATACTCGCAGGGTGAGCACCCTCGACCCCGCCATCGCCGCGCGCCTGAAGCGCACCTCGGACGGTGCCGGCGCCCCCGGGACCGGCCTCGTGGCGGCGATCGCCCAGCAGTACGACTCGGGAGAGGTGCTGATGATGGGGTGGATGGACGACGAGGCGCTCCACCGCACGCTCACGACGGGACGCGCGACCTACTGGAGCCGGTCGCGGCGCGAGTACTGGGTCAAGGGCGACACCTCGGGCCACGTCCAGCACGTCAAGGAGGTCCGGCTCGACTGCGACGGCGACACCCTGCTGGTGAAGGTCGACCAGGTCGGGGCGGCGTGCCACACCGGCGACCGCACGCTGCTTCGACGCCGGGCTGCTGCCGAGTGGCTGAGCCCGGGGGAGTGCCGGTCCACCGGCGGTTCGTCCCGGTGGCACTGGCCGGGGTGGCGACCGCGACCCTCGCCGCCGTCGCGGGCAACCAGGACTGGGCGACCCTGGACTCCGGGGCCGGTCGGGCCACGGAGGCTGCGTTCGCCTCCGCGGGGTCCGCCGCCGCCGACGCCAGCGCACCGCCGGTGGTCGCCCTGGCGCTGGTCCTGCTCGCCACGTGGGGCGTCGTCCTCGTCTCGCGCGGATGGGCGCGGCGCGCGGTGACGGTGCTGGGTCTGCTGGCCGCCGTCGGGGTCGTCGGCTTCGCCGTCTCCGCGTGGCTCCACGCACCCGGCGACCTGGTCAGCATCGCGACCGTCGACGGCTCGTCCCAGGCGGCGTCACGGACGTGGTGGTCCTGGGTCGGGGTGGTGGCCGGTCTCGCGACCGTCGCGACGTCCGTCCTCGCGACGATCTCGGTGAGCGGCTGGCCGGAGATGGGGCGCCGCTACGACGCTCCCGGAGCCGTCGGCGGGACCCGACCGCCCGACCCGGCGCCGGAGGAGCAGACCAACCTCGAGCTGTGGCGCGCCATCGACGAGGGCCGCGACCCCACCGAGGGTCGCACCCACTAGAGTTGGCGCGGGCTGCAGGACCTGCGCCCGAGTCATGGCACGCCACGCGAGGAGCACACATGTCTGACAACCACGGCAACACTCCCGCCGCCTGGACTGCGGTCGCGGTGGCGTTGATCGGGTTCGCCGTGGGAGGCGCCGGGCTGATGTTCAGCCCGGTCAGCTACGTCGTGTTCTGGGTCGGTGTCGCCCTCGTCGTCGTCGCCGGCGTCCTGTTCCTGGTGATGGCCAAGCTCGGGCTGCACGAGACCGACCACTGACGCACCACCACCCCCGATGTCACTGACCCACGACCTGCGTCCGGGTGAGGTGCGCTCGCGGGCCTCCCGGCTGCGGGGGCCGGTGACGGTGATCGGTGCCCTCTCGGTCGCCACCCTCGCCCTGCACCTGCGCGATCCGCACCAGTCCGGCTCCTGGGGGCTGTGCCCCTCGGCGGCGATCGGGGTGTGGTGCCCGGGGTGCGGGGGGCTGCGAGGGGTCAACGACCTGACGGACCTGCGTCTCGTGGACGCCGCCTCCAGCAACCTCCTACTCGTCCTCGCCCTGCCGGTGGCGGTCTTCCTGCTCGCCCGCTGGGTGCTCGACTCCTGGACCGGGCGGGTGCGCACGCCCCTGGACGCGCGTCTCCACCGCGTGCTGGTCGTGGCGGGACTCACCACGCTGGCGGTGTTCACGGTCCTGCGCAACGTCCCGGTCGGAAGCTGGCTGGCTCCCTGACGGTCGCGCCGCCCAACCGCGCGGCGCCCCTGTGACCCCGCGTGCCAGACTTGGGTAGTTCGCCGAAGGACGCACCCTCGTGTCCCGCGGCCCCGAGATCGAGGAGTAGATCGTTGTCCGTGCTCGACGACATCGTCGCCGGCGTGCGGATCGACCTCGCACGACGTCAGGCAGCGCTGTCCCTCGCCGACCTGCGCGCGGCGCTGGCCGACGCACCGCCGCCGCGCGACCCGATGCCACACTTCCGCGCCCCCGGCTCCAGCGTGATCGCCGAGGTCAAGCGGCGCAGCCCGAGCAAGGGAGACCTCGCCGACATCCCCGACCCGGCCGTCCTGGCCGTCGAGTACGCCGCCGGGGGCGCCGCCGCGATCAGCGTGCTCACCGAGGAGCGCCGCTTCGGCGGCAGCCTCGCCGACCTCCACGCCGTGCGTGCCGCGGTGGACGTGCCGGTGCTGCGCAAGGACTTCATCGTCGAGGGCTACCAGCTCGTCGAGGCCCGCGCGGCCGGCGCCGACCTGGCCCTGCTGATCGTGGCGGCGCTGGGCGACGACGACCTGCACCGCCTGCACGACGAGGCGCGCGAGCTCGGGCTGACGGTCCTGGTCGAGGTCCACGACGAGGCCGAGACCGAGCGGGCCGTCGACCTCGGCGCCGAGCTGATCGGCGTCAACGCGCGCAACCTGAAGACCCTCGCGGTCGACCACGACACCTTCGCCCGTCTCGCTCCCCAGCTTCCCGCCGACCGGGTCGCGGTGGCCGAGTCGGGGATCTCCGGTCCCCACGACGTCGAACGCTACGTCGCTGCGGGAGCCCGGGCGGTCCTCGTGGGCGAGGCGCTGGTCAAGGACGGCGCCCCGCGCGCCGCCGTGGCAGCGATGACCGGACTGATGACGGGAGCTCACCGATGACCAGCACGCCGACGACACCGACCACCAGCACCACCACCAGCACGATCACCACGCCGGGTCGCTACGACGCCGACGACCAGGGCTGGTTCGGGGACTTCGGTGGCCGCTTCATGCCCGAGGCCCTGGTGGCGGCCCTCGACGAGCTGACGGTGGCGTGGCACGACGCGATGGCCGACCCGGCCTTCCGTGCCGAGTTCGACGCGATCCTGCGTGACTACGCCAACCTGCCGAGCCCGCTCTACCACGCCGAGCGGCTGAGCAAGCAGGTCGGCTGTCGCCTGCTGCTCAAGCGCGAGGACCTCAACCACACCGGCGCCCACAAGATCCGCAACGTGCTGGGCCAGGCCCTGCTCACGAAGCGGATGGGCAAGAAGCGGGTGATCGCCGAGACCGGCGCCGGCCAGCACGGCGTCGCGAGCGCCACCGCTGCGGCGTACTTCGGTCTCGACTGCACCGTCTACATGGGCGCCGTCGACGCCAAGCGCCAGGCGCTCAACGTCGCCCGCATGCAGCTGCTCGGAGCCAAGGTCGTCACCGTCGACTCCGGCAGCGCCACCCTCAAGGACGCCATCAACGACGCCCTGCGCGACTGGGTCGCCAGCGTCGACCACACCGCCTACCTCTTCGGCACCGCGGCGGGTCCCCACCCGTTCCCCAGCATGGTGCGCGACTTCGCCCGTGGCATCGGTGACGAGGCGCGTGCCCAGTGCCTCGAGCAGTACGGCGTCCTGCCGGACGCCCTCGCGGCGTGCGTCGGGGGCGGGTCCAACGCGATCGGGCTCTACCAGGCGTTCCTCGAGGACGACGACGTCGCGATCTGGGGCTACGAGCCCGGTGGCGACGGTGTGGAGACCGGGCGCCACGCCGCGACGATCCACGCGGGCGAGAGCGGTGTCCTGCACGGTGCGCGCACGTTCGTGCTCCAGGACGAGGACGGTCAGACGGTCGAGTCGCACTCGATCTCGGCCGGTCTCGACTACCCCGGGGTCGGCCCGCAGCACGCCCACCTCGCCCGGACCGGACGCGCGACCTACACCCCGGTGACCGACACCGAGGCGATGGAGGCGATGGCGCTGCTCAGTCGCACCGAGGGGATCATCCCGGCCATCGAGACCGCGCACGCCCTGGCCGGTGCGATCAAGGACGCGCCCCGGCTGGTCGCCGAGCGCGGACCGGACGCGACGATCCTGATCAACCTGTCGGGTCGCGGCGACAAGGACATGGAGACCGCCCTGACGTGGTTCGGCCTGGGTGACGCCCGGTGAGCAACCGCACCGTCGAGGCGGCCTTCGCCACCGCGCGCGCCGAGTCGCGAGCCGCGCTCGTGGGCTACCTGCCGGCGGGCTACCCCGACGTGGCGGGTGGCATCGAGGCCCTGCGGGCCATGGTCGACGCCGGCTGTGACGTGATCGAGATCGGCCTGCCCTACAGCGACCCCGTGATGGACGGCCCCACGATCCAGGCCGCCGCCCAGCACGCCCTCGAGGGCGGCGTGCGCACCGCCGACGTCCTGCGCACGGTCGAGGCGGTGGCGGCCACCGGCACCCCCACCCTGGTCATGACCTACTGGAACCCCGTCGAGCGCTACGGCGTCGAGCGCTTCGCCGCCGACCTGACCAACGCCGGGGGAGCGGGACTCATCACGCCCGACCTGACCCCGGACTTCGCGCCCGAGTGGATCGCGGCGGCCGACGCCCACGATCTCGACAAGGTGTTCCTGGTCGCGCCGTCGTCGACCGACGCGCGCATCGCGATGACGACCCAGGCCTGTCGAGGCTTCGTCTACGCCACCGCGGTCATGGGTGTCACCGGTGCCCGGGCGGCCACCAGCGACCTGGCCGGCCCCCTCGTGGCGCGCACCAAGGCCGCCACCGACCTGCCGGTGGGCGTGGGCGTCGGTGTCGCCAACGGCGACCAGGCCGCCGAGGTCGCCGCCTTCGCCGACGCCGTCATCGTGGGCTCGGCCTTCGTGCGCACCCTGCTCGACCACCCCGACGACCGGGCGGCCGGCCTCCGGGCGCTCGTGGCCCTGACCGAGGACCTGGCAGCCGGTGTACGTCGTGCGCTAGGCACGTCGCGCGTCGGGCTGCCGCGACGTTCCTGGCCGCAGCCGTGCTGGCCCTGTCCGCCTGCTCCGGCGGCGGCGACGCACCGCCGTTCTCCGGACGCACGCTCGACCCGGTCTACGAGGTGCCCACCACGCCGCTGATCGACACCGACGGCAACGCCTTCTCCCTCGCCGACGACACCGACAAGCGGCTGACGCTGGTCTTCTTCGGCTACACCCGCTGCGAGGACGTCTGCCCGGCGGTGCTCAGCCACCTGGCCTCAGCGCTCACCCGCCTCGACGACGCCGACCGCTCCGACGTCGACGTCGTGATGGTGACCAGCGACCCCGACCACGACACCGACGAGCTGATCCGCCGCTACCTCGACGGCTTCGATCGCTCCTTCATCGGCCTGCGGGCCGACTTCGACACCACCGTCGAGGTCGGTCGGGCCCTGGCCGTCGGGATCGACCGCAACGACCCGGGTGGTCACACCACCCAGATCATGGGGGTCGACATCGCCGACGAGGCTCCCGTCTACTGGGGCCAGGACACCACCCCTGCCCAGTTCGCCTCCGACATCCACACTCTGCTCGAGGACTCCTGACGTGACCCTGCTCCCGCTGCTGACCACCCTGTCGATCCCCAGCCCCTCGCAGGGCGTCTGGTACCTCGGCAGCATCCCGATCCGGGGCTACGCCCTGTCGATCATCCTCGGCATCATCGTGGCGATCTGGATCGGCGAGAGGCGCTGGGTCGCGCGCGGCGGCCGCATGGGCGACGTGCAGGACCTGGCGGTCTGGGCGATCCCGTTCGGTCTCGTCGGCGCCCGCGCCTACCACGTGGCCACCGACTCAGGGCTCTACTTCGGGGAGGGCAAGAGCCCGATCGAGGCGCTCTACGTGTGGCAGGGCGGCCTGGGGATCTGGGGTGCGGTCGCGCTCGGCGCCGTGGGCATCTACGTCGGCGCCCGCCGCAAGGGCATCCGACTCCTCCCGATGCTCGACGCGCTGGCTCCCGGGGTCATCGTCGCCCAGGCGATCGGGCGGTGGGGCAACTGGTTCAACCAGGAGCTCTACGGCAAGCCCACCGACCTTCCGTGGGGCCTGGAGATCGACCCGCAGAACTACCCCGGCGGACTCGACTTCCCCGAGGGCACGACGTTCCACCCGACCTACCTCTACGAGTTCCTGTGGAACCTCGGGGTGTTCGGCATCCTCATCTGGGCCGACCGGCGCTTCAAGCTGGGCTTCGGGAGGGTGATGGCCCTCTACGTCATGGGCTACACCCTCGGACGCGGCTGGATCGAGGACCTGCGGATCGACACCGTCGAGCTCAACGACGTCGCCGGGCTCCGGTTGAACGTGTGGACCTCGATCGTGCTGTTCGTGGCTGCTGCGGCCTACTTCGTGTGGAGCACGAAGCGCCACCCCGGTCGCGAGGACTCCGTCTACCGCGACGGCTCCGGCCCCGACGGCCGGGTGGACGCCGCAGCAGGTGACGCGAGTGCCGACGCGGACGCCGAGTCGTCGATGCCGCTCGACGAGGACGCTGCCGACGGTGGCGCAGCCGGCGATCCGGACCCGGACCCGGACGCGGTCGCCGACGTCGAGGTCGGCGCGGACAACGAACGCACCTGACGGTGTCCACGTAGGCACTGCCCACCCGCGCGGAGGGTGACCCGGTGGTAATCTGGCGACTCCGCCGCGCGGGCCAATGTTGTCCCCTGCGACCCACCGTTGCCGCCGGTTGACCCGATCTCGGGTTCGACGGTTGCAACCGACGCCGACGGGAGAACACCAGTGCCCTATCCGCACGCGTTCCCGCCAGTCCAAGGTCTCTACGACCCGGCCAACGAGCACGATGCCTGCGGCGTCGCCTTCGTGGCCACGCTGACCGGGGAGGCGTCCCACGACATCGTGGCCAAGGCGCTCACGGCACTGCGCAACCTGGACCACCGCGGTGCGGCCGGCGCCGAGCCCAACTCCGGTGACGGCGCCGGGATCCTGATGCAGGTCCCCGACGCGTTCCTGCGAGACGCCGCCGCCGAGGCCGGCTTCGAGCTGCCGCCGCCGGCGTCGTACGCCGTGGGCACCGCCTTCCTCCCCGGCGACGCCGACCACGTCGCCGCGACCCGCACCCGCATCGAGGAGATCGCCGCCGAGGAGGGCCTCAGCGTCCTCGGCTGGCGCGAGGTGCCGACCGACCCGGAGATCCTCGGGTCGGCTGCGCGATCGGTGATGCCGGTGTTCAGCCAGCTCTTCCTCGCCGCCAGCGGCCCGCGACTGAGCGGCATGGCCCTCGAGCGGCTCGCGTTCTGCCTGCGCAAGCGCGTCGAGAAGGAGACCGATGTCTACTTCCCGTCGCTGTCCTCGCGCACCCTCGCCTACAAGGGCATGCTGACCACCGACCAGCTCGACACCTTCTTCCCCGACCTCGTCGACGAGCGCATCGCCTCCGCGCTCGCGGTCGTGCACTCGCGGTTCTCGACCAACACCTTCCCGAGCTGGCCGCTGTCGCACCCGTTCCGCTTCATCGCCCACAACGGCGAGATCAACACCGTCAAGGGCAACCGCAACTGGATGCGTGCCCGTGAGGCGCTGCTCGACTCCGACCTGATCCCCGGCGACCTCGACCGGCTCTACCCGATCTGCACGGAGGGCGCCTCCGACTCGGCGTCGTTCGACGAGGTCCTCGAGCTGCTCCACATGGGCGGACGCAGCCTGCCGCACTCGGTGCTGATGATGATCCCCGAGGCGTGGGAGAACCACACCGAGATGGACCAGCAGCGGCGCGACTTCTACTCCTTCCACTCCGCGATGATGGAGCCGTGGGACGGCCCCGCGTGCGTCGTGTTCACCGACGGCTCGCAGATCGGCGCCGTGCTCGACCGCAACGGTCTGCGTCCCTCGCGCTACTGGGTCACCGACGACGGCCTCGTCGTGCTGGCCTCCGAGGTCGGCGTGCTCGACCTCGACCCCGCCACGATCGTGCGCAAGGGCCGCCTCCAGCCGGGCCGGATGTTCCTCGTCGACACCGACGAGCACCGGATCATCGAGGACGAGGAGGTCAAGACCGAGCTCGCCGCCGAGAACCCCTACGGCGAGTGGCTCCACGCGGGCCTGATCCACCTCGACGACATCACCGAGCGCGAGCACATCGTGCACACCCACGCCTCGGTCACCCGCCGTCAGCAGATCTTCGGCTACACCGAGGAGGAGCTGCGGGTGCTGCTCACCCCGATGGCCAACACCGGCGGAGAGGCGCTCGGCTCGATGGGCACCGACACGCCCATCGCGGCCCTCAGCGACAAGCCGCGGCTGCTGTTCGACTACTTCAGCCAGCTCTTCGCCCAGGTGACCAACCCGCCGCTCGACGCGATCCGCGAGGAGCTCGTCACCTCGCTCAACGGCACCATCGGCCCGGAGTCCAACCTGCTCGAGCCGACACCGGCGTCGTGTCGTCAGGTCGTGCTGCCGTTCCCGGTGATCTCCAACGACGACCTCGCCAAGATCCGCCACATCAACCGTGACGGCGACATGCCCGGCTTCATCACCCACGTCTCGCGGGGGCTCTACGAGGTCGCCGGCGGCGGCACGGCCCTGGCGGCCCGCCTCGAGGAGGTGTGCGCGGAGGTGAGTGGCGCGATCGCCGAGGGCGCGCGCATCATCGTGCTCTCCGACCGTCACGCCGACGCCGACCTGGCCCCGATCCCGTCGCTGCTGCTGACCGCCGCGGTCCACCACCACCTGGTGCGCGAGAAGACCCGCACCCAGGTCGGGCTGCTCGTCGAGGCCGGCGACGTCCGCGAGGTGCACCACGTGGCGCTGCTCGTCGGCTTCGGCGCCGCCGCGGTCAACCCCTACCTGGCGATGGAGTCCGTCGAGGACCTCGCGCGTGAGGGCTACTACGTCAAGAGCGAGCCCGAGGTGGCCGTCGCCAACCTCATCAAGGGTCTCGGCAAGGGCGTGCTGAAGGTGATGTCGAAGATGGGCGTCTCCACCGTGGCCTCCTACACCGGAGCCCAGATCTTCGAGGCCGTCGGACTCTCCCAGGACGTGGTCGACCGCTACTTCACCGGCACGACGTCCAAGCTCGGCGGCATCGACCTCGACACGATCGCCGAGGAGGTCGCGCGGCGCCACGCCACGGCGTACCCCCGCGGCGGCGTGCTGCCGACCCACCGCGAGCTGGAGATCGGCGGGGAGTACCAGTGGCGCCGTGACGGCGAGCCGCACCTGTTCAACCCCGAGACGGTCTTCCGCCTCCAGCACTCCACGCGCGCCCAGCGCTACGACGTCTTCAAGCAGTACACCTCGGCGGTCGACGAGCAGTCGGCCAAGCTGATGACGCTGCGCGGGATGTTCCGCTTCAAGGGTGCCGAGATCACCGGTCGCGACCCGATCCCGATCGAGGAGGTCGAGCCGATCACCGAGATCGTGAAGCGGTTCTCGACCGGCGCGATGTCCTACGGGTCGATCTCGATGGAGGCCCACGAGACCCTCGCCATCGCCATGAACCGGCTGGGCGGCAAGTCCAACACCGGTGAGGGCGGCGAGGACCCCGAGCGCCTCTACGACCCCGAGCGACGCAGCTCGATCAAGCAGGTCGCCTCCGGTCGCTTCGGCGTCACCTCGGAGTACCTCACCAACGCCGACGACATCCAGATCAAGATGGCGCAGGGGGCCAAGCCCGGCGAGGGCGGCCAGCTGCCCGGCAACAAGGTCTACCCGTGGATCGCCAAGACCCGGTTCTCCACGCCGGGTGTCGGGCTGATCAGCCCGCCGCCGCACCACGACATCTACTCCATCGAGGACCTCGCCCAGCTGATCCACGACCTCAAGAACGCCAACCCCTCGGCGCGGGTGCACGTCAAGCTGGTCTCCGAGGTCGGCGTCGGCACCGTGGCCACCGGGGTCTCCAAGGCCCACGCCGACGTCGTCCTGATCTCCGGCCACGACGGCGGCACCGGCGCGTCCCCGCTGACGTCGCTCAAGCACGCGGGCGGTCCCTGGGAGCTCGGCCTGGCCGAGACCCAGCAGACGCTGCTGCTCAACGGCCTGCGCGACCGGATCGTCGTCCAGGCCGACGGCCAGCTGAAGACCGGGCGCGACGTCGTGATCGCCGCGCTGCTCGGCGCCGAGGAGTACGGCTTCGCCACCGCGCCGCTGGTGGTCTCGGGCTGCATCCTCATGCGGGTCTGCCACCTCGACACCTGCCCGGTGGGCGTCGCCACCCAGAACCCGGTCCTGCGCGAGCGCTACAACGGCAAGGCCGAGTACGTCGTGACGTTCTTCGAGTACGTCGCCCAGGAGGTGCGCGAGATCCTCGCCGAGCTCGGCTACCGCTCCCTCGAGGAGGCCGTCGGCGACGTCGGCGCCCTCGACATGGCCACCGCGGTCAACCACTGGAAGGCCTCCGGGCTCGACCTGAGCCCGATCCTGCACCAGGTCGACCGCTCGGAGTTCCCCGACCAGGACCGCCGCTGCACCACGACCCAGGACCACGGTCTCGAGAACTCGCTCGACGTCACCGAGCTGGTCCCGCTGGCAGCGCCGCGCTCGAGAGCGGCGAGCCGGTCCGCGCGCAGGTGGCGGTGCGCAACGTCAACCGCACGGTCGGCACGATCCTCGGCCACGAGGTCACCAAGAAGTACGGCGGCGAGGGGCTGCCCGACGGCACCATCGACATCACCTTCACCGGCTCGGCCGGGCAGTCCTTCGGGGCCTTCCTCCCGCGGGGCATCACCCTGCGCCTCGAGGGTGACGCCAACGACTACGTCGGCAAGGGCCTGTCGGGCGGGCGGATCGTCGTACGCCCCGACCGGTCGGCGACGTTCGCGAGCCACGAGCAGATCATCGCCGGCAACACGATCGCCTACGGCGCCACCTCGGGGCAGATCTTCCTGCGCGGCGGTGTCGGCGAGCGGTTCGCCGTGCGCAACTCCGGCGCGTGGCTGGTCACCGAGGGCGTGGGCGACCACGGCTGCGAGTACATGACCGGCGGGCGCGTCGTCGTCCTCGGCAAGACCGGTCGCAACTTCGCGGCCGGCATGTCCGGCGGCGTCGCCTGGGTCCTGGACCTCAAGGACTTCCGCGTCAACAAGGAGCTCGTCGAGCTCGGCCCGGTCGTGGGCGAGGCCGCCGCGGAGCTGCAGCAGCTGGTGCGCGAGCACGCCGAGGAGACCGGCTCCGCGGTCGCCGAGGAGCTGCTGGCCGACTGGGAGACCTCGCTGACCCGCTTCACCGAGGTCATGCCGCGCGACTACCGGATCGTGCTCGAGGCGAAGGCGAAGGCCGAGGCCGACGGGCTGGACGAGAACGCAACCGCGAACGCGATGATGGAGGCTCTGCATGGCTGACCCCAAGGGTTTCCTGAAGGAGGGTCGCGAGGTCGCGCCCCGTCGCCCCGTCGAGGAGCGGGTCCACGACTGGAACGAGGTCTACCCCGACGGGATCGGGCGCGCCCTGCTCCCGATCATCGCGCCGCAGGCCGGCCGCTGCATGGACTGCGGCATCCCGTTCTGCCACCAGGGCTGCCCGCTGGGCAACATCATCCCCGAGTGGAACGACCTGGTCTGGCGCGACGACTGGGAGGGCGCGATCGAGCGCCTCCACGCGACCAACAACTTCCCGGAGTTCACCGGGCGGCTGTGTCCGGCGCCGTGCGAGACGGCGTGCGTCCTGGGCATCAACCAGGACCCGGTCACGATCAAGAACGTCGAGGTCTCGATCATCGACAGGGCGTGGGAGTCCGGCTTCGTGCGCCCGCAGGCGCCGGAGTGGCTCTCGGGTCGCACCGTCGCCGTGGTCGGCTCGGGCCCGGCCGGCCTGGCCGCCGCCCAGCAGCTCACCCGCGCCGGCCACACCGTCGCCGTCTACGAGCGCGCCGACAAGATCGGCGGCCTGCTGCGCTACGGCATCCCCGAGTTCAAGATGGAGAAGAAGCACCTCGACCGTCGCCTCGACCAGATGAAGCGCGAGGGCACCGTCTTCCGCGCCGGCATCGACGTCGGCTCGGAGGGGTCCGGGCTCAGCGCCGCCAAGCTGCGCGAGCGCTACGACGCCGTCGTGCTGGCGATGGGCTCCACCCAGGCGCGCGACCTACCCGTCGCCGGTCGCGAGCTCGGTGGGATCCACCAGGCGATGGAGTTCCTGCCGCAGGCCAACCGCGCCGCCCTCGGGCTGGAGCAGCTCGAGGGCCAGGAGCAGATCATGGCCACCGACAAGGACGTCGTGATCATCGGCGGCGGCGACACCGGGGCCGACTGCCTCGGCACGTCGACCCGCCACGGTGCCCGCTCGATCACCCAGCTCGAGATCATGCCCGAGCCCCCGGGTGAGCGGCCCGCCGGCCAGCCGTGGCCGACGTACCCGATGACGTTCCGTGTCTCCTCGGCCCACGAGGAGGCGGGCGAGCGGGTCTACGCCGTCTCGACCAAGGAGTTCCTCGGCGACGACGACGGCAACGTGCGGGCGCTGCGGCTCGTCGACGTGGTCTTCGAGGGCGGCAAGCCCACCGAGATCGAGGGCACCGAGCGGGAGATCCCGGCCCAGCTGGTGCTCTTCGCGATGGGCTTCGTCGGGCCCGAGCAGCCCGGCATCGTCGAGCAGCTCGGCGTCGACCTCGACGAGCGCGGCAACGTCGCTCGCGACAAGGCCTACATGACCTCGGTGTCCGGGGTGTTCTCGGCCGGCGACTGCGGTCGCGGCCAGTCGCTGATCGTCTGGGCGATCGCCGAGGGTCGAGCGGCGGCCGCGGCGGTCGACCAGTTCCTCACCGGCTCCACCACGCTGCCGAGCCCGATCCCGCCGACGGCGAGGCCGCTGGTGGTGTGACGAGGGGCCGGCACCCTCGTCGCAGGGCTCGACCGAACTCGTCGGTAACCATTTAGATCGATCCAATCCGCGCTACGCTGAAGCACGTGCGAAGAGCAAAGATCGTGTGCACCCTGGGCCCTGCGACCAGTTCCGAGCGGAGGATCCGCGAGCTCGTCTACGCGGGGATGGACGTCGCCAGGCTCAACATGAGCCACGGCACCCACGCCGACCACGCCGAGTCCTACCGACTGGTGAGGGAAGCGGCCGACGCCTCGGGCCACGGGGTCGGGATCTTCGCCGACCTCCAGGGGCCCAAGATCCGGCTCGCCACGTTCGCCGACGGCCACGCGATCCTCAACCGCGGCCAACGCTGGACGATCACCACCCGCGAGGTCCCCGGCGACGGCGAGATCGCCGGCACGACGTACGCCGGACTGCCCGGCGACGTGAAGTCGGGCGACCCGATCCTGATCGACGACGGCAAGATCCGGCTCCGCGTGGTCTCCGTCGATGGGCCGGACGTGCTCACCGAGGTGCTCGTCGGGGGACCGGTGAGCAACCACAAGGGCATCAACCTGCCCGGTGTCGCGGTCTCGGTGCCGGCGCTGTCGGTCAAGGACATCGCCGACCTGCGCTTCGCGCTCGGTCTCAGCGTCGACTTCATCGCCCTGAGCTTCGTGCGCAACGCCGCCGACGCCGAGGACGTGCGGGCGATCATGCGCGAGGAGGGCGTGATGCTGCCGATCATCGCCAAGATCGAGAAGCCCCAGGCCATCGAGAACCTCGACGAGGTGATCAGCGCCTTCGACGGCTTCATGGTGGCGCGCGGAGACCTGGCCGTCGAGTGCCCGTTGGAGGACGTGCCCTTCCTGCAGAAGCTGATCGTCCAGAAGGCCCGACGCAACGCCAAGCCGGTGATCGTGGCCACCCAGATGCTCGAGTCGATGATCACCAGCCCGTCGCCCACGCGCGCCGAGGCCAGTGACGTCGCCAATGCCGTGCTCGACGGCGCCGACGCCGTGATGCTCTCGGGGGAGACGAGCGTGGGCGACCACCCGATCCACACCGTGGAGACCATGGCCCGCATCATCACCGCGACCGAGGGGCACGCCCTCGACCGGGCCGAGTCCGGACGCTTCTCCACGATCACCTGGGACCCCCACACGACCGGTGGGGTGATCGCCAAGGCCGCCGCCGAGGTGGCCGAGCGGGTCGGGGCGAAGTACGTCGTCGCCTTCACCCAGAGCGGCGACTCCGCCAAGAGGCTCTCGCGCCTGCGCAGCGGCATCCCGGTCCTGGCGTTCACGCCGGAGAACCGGGTGCGGTCGCAGCTGTCGCTGTCGTGGGGGGTGGAGACCTTCCGCACCTACGCGGTCGAGCACACCGACCAGATGGTGCGACAGGTCGACGAGCAGCTCCTGCAGATCGGGCGGGTCAAGGAGGGCGACCTCGTCGTGATCGTCGCCGGCAGCCCGCCGGGCATCCCCGGCTCCACCAACGCGCTGCGGATCCACCAGATGGGCGATGCGATCAACGAGGTCGCGCCCGCCTACCGCAAGCCCGAGCCGGCCTGACCGTCGTTCGGCGAGCAGCCGGCTGACGAGCGAGGCGAGGGGCGGAGCGATCAGCCCACGCCCCGAGGGCATTCGTGTCGCGCGGCGGACGCTCAGGACTTGAGCCCGATCAGCTCGTCCAGACGGGCCACCGCTGCGCGCCGCGAGACGCTGATGTGTTTGGCACTACTACGGCGCCACGGGATGTCGACCAGGTCGAGCACCCAGCCGCACAGTCCGAGGATGTCCTCGCTGACGTTGCAGAACTGCCAACGTGGGTACTCGTAGCGCTTGAGCTCGCCGGCGACCGGTCGGCGAGTCCAGTTGGTGAATCGGGAGCCGTCGGAGTGGAAGAGGCCCCGCAGGAACGCATCAGGGCAGTGCTCGACGATGCGGGACTGCCAGGTCTCCAGGACGATCGAACGTTCGTGCTTGCGTCCCGGACCGTGCTGGGGAAACAAGCACGGCCAGTGCGTCCAGTTGGCTTGAACCACGATGCAGCCGGGGGCTCTGACGTGGAACACCCGACCCTGGGAGACCTCTGCGAGGCAGGACGTGACATCTTCGATCACACGCGGATAGCTGGCGTCGCAGGACACACGCATCGAGTAGTAGCGGGGAGCACGGGAGATGCAGCCGTCCCCGAGGTAGTAGCCGAGCAGGGCTGCGTAGGCCGGGTCCGCCACGTGCGCCGGGGTGCAGCGAGGACAACGGTCCTGACGAGGCGACTCGGAGGACTCCCACGTGCGGAGCGTGGAGCGACTGACGCCGAGCAGGCGCGACACCTGGGACAGCGTCGACCCCTGACGACGCAGCGCGGCCGCGCGTCGGCGAGTCTCGACACTGTGCATGATGTTCAGTCTCGATGCCGACCACCGACATCACCTGTGTACCCCGGGTGGGATTCGAACCCACACTGGATGCAGTTTGAGTGCATAGTCTCTGCCAGTTGGACTACCGGGGCCAGCGCGGACGAAACCTTAGCCGATGGGCACCCGCGATGCGCACGCCCACTAGCCTGAGCGCGTGAACGACGCAGCCCCCGCCCCAGACCAGGCTCCTGCGACCGCTGCGTCGACGCGTCGACGGGTCGTCATCGCCGAGGACGAGGCCCTCATCCGGATGGATCTCGCCGAGATGCTCACCGAGGAGGGGTACGACGTCGTGGGCCAGGCCGGTGACGGGGCGCGAGCGATCGAGCTGGCCGAGGAGCACCGGCCCGACCTGGTGATCCTCGACGTCAAGATGCCGGTCCTCGACGGGATCGCGGCGGCCGAGGCGATCGCGGCGAAGCGGATCGCCCCCGTGGTGATCCTGACCGCGTTCTCGCAGCGCGAGCTGGTCGAGCGGGCGCGCGACGCCGGGGCGATGGCCTACCTGGTGAAGCCGTTCACCCAGTCCGACCTGGTGCCTGCCGTCGAGATGGCGTTGTCGCGCTTCGCCGAGCTCGTGCAGCTCGAGAGCGAGGTGGAGGACCTCCAGGGCCGCCTGGAGACCCGCAAGTCCATCGACCGCGCCAAGGGGATCCTCCAGGAGAAGCTCGAGCTCACCGAGCCGGAGGCCTTTCGCTGGATCCAGAAGACCGCCATGGACCTGCGGCTGTCGATGCGCGACGTCGCCGAGGGCGTGGTCTCCCACGGCCCCGAGATCGCGGGCGGGTCCTGACACCTCGGCGGGCGAGGTCAGGGGTCGGCACGCTTCGACACGCAACTGTTACGACCGAGGGTTCCCGACTCCGCCCGCGCACCCCGTCGAAGTGGCTATAGTCCTGCGACGACCCGGATTCCGATCTCGGCGTCCGACGACGGAAGGCAATGCGTGCAGCGTCTGCGAGTGATCACACTCCTCATGGCGATCGTGTTCCTGCTGCTGTGGCAGCCAGGGAGCGCTCAGGCCGAGGAGACGACCGGACCGACGGACAGCCCGAGCGCCACCGGCACGCCGACCGACGACCCGACGGGCCAACCCACGGACGACCCGACGGCGATCGAGGGCCAGTCGGACGTGCCGACCTCGACCAGGCCGGAGGACGGCTCGTACATCGTGGTCAAGCTGATCGACAGTGGCACGGAGGACAAGGCGCCGGTCGTCGGGGTCACGCTGACGGTGACCGACGAGGACGACGTGGAGATCGGCGCCGCCTCGACGGACGACGAGGGCTTCGTCTTCGTCTCCGTGGAGCCGGGCGGCACCTACTTCGTCACCCTCGACAACGACACCCTGCCCGAGGGCATCGAGCTCAACGGCGACACCAAGAACCCGATCGAGATCTCGGCCAAGCTCGCCGGACCCAACAGCGGGCTCTTCCCGATCGGCGTCCAGGCGATCAACAAGGTGCCCTTCAGCGACCGCCTGATCACCGCCGTGACCTCGGGGGTGAAGTTCGGCCTGCTGGTCGCGCTCGCCGCCCTGGGGCTCTCGCTGATCTTCGGCACGACCGGGCTGACCAACTTCGCCCACGGCGAGCTGATCACGTTCGGCGCGATCGCGACCTACATCGCCAACCGCGGCCTCGGACTCCCGGTGGTCCTGGCCGGCGTCGTGGCCGTGCTCGTCTCGGCCTTCTTCGGCTGGGCCCAGGACAAGGCGCTGTGGCGACCCCTGCGGCGTCGGGGGACCGGCCTGATCGCCATGATGATCGTCTCCATCGGCCTCGGGTTGTTCCTGCGCAACCTGTTCCAGTACATCATCGGAAGCTCGCGGCAGTCCCTGAGCCAGTACGTCAGCCAGGGTCGCCGTGACTACGGCCCGATCTCGCTGGCCGACAAGGAGCTGGCGATCATCCTGATCGCCACGATCACCATCACGATCACCTGCATCGTGCTGATGCGCACCCGGCTCGGCAAGTCGATGCGAGCGGTCTCCGACAACCCTGCTCTGTCCGCCTCGTCGGGCATGAACGTCGACGGCGTGATCAGCCAGGTGTGGATCCTCGGAACCGCCCTGACCGGCCTGTCCGGGGTCCTGCTCGCGGTCAACAGCCAGGTCAACTTCCTGATGGGCTTCAAGCTCCTCCTGCTGGTCTTCGCCGGGGTCACCCTCGGCGGGCTCGGGACGATCTGGGGAGCGCTGTTCGGGTCGATGGTGATCGGCCTGATGGTCGAGGTCGGTCCGCTGTTCGGTGTGCCCTCCTCGATCAAGGAGGTCGGCGCCCTCGTGGTGCTCATCCTCGTGCTCCTGATCAGACCCCAGGGCATCCTGGGTCGACGCGAACGGGTGGGGTGAGCGAGATGCCACGACGCCGTCTCCACCTCGCACCGACCGCCACCGACGGGAGCCACCGATGAGCACCGACACCGACACCGCACCGCCGCAGGAGTCGCCGAGCGACTCGCCGCCGGTCCGTGCCAGGCAGACCCACCCCGGTGCGGTCGGCAGCATCGTCCTGGCCCTGCTGGCGATCCCCCTCGCGGGCCTGACCTCGCCGTTCGCCTGGATGAAGGGTCAGACGGCGCTGCGCGAGATCGACGCCAACCCCGACTCCTACTCGGGCCGCAACCTCGCCCAGGTCGGGCGGATCCTCGGGATCATCGGGACGATCGTCCTGGTGGTGCTGCTCGTGCTGGGCCTCGCCACCGACGCCCTGCCGGTCGACCTGCAGCAGGTCCTCAAGACTGCGCTCAACCAGGCGTTCGGACCCAACGCCATCGTCTACGCCCTGGCCGCGATCGGGCTCAACGTGCACTTCGGCTACACCGGGCTGCTGAACTTCGGCCAGGCCGGGTTCATGGCCGTCGGCGCCTACGGCCTCGCGGTCAGCGTGGTCACCTGGGACCTCCCCTTCTGGCTCGGCGTCGTGATCGCGCTGGGCGCGCCGGTCGGGCTGGCCCTGCTGCTCGGCATCCCGACCCTGCGACTACGAGCCGACTACCTGGCGATCGCCACCATCGCCACCGCCGAGATCCTGCGCCTCATCTTCGGCGCGGTGGAGACCAAGGACGTCTTCGGCGGTTCCAACGGACTGACCGGCTACGCCAACCGCTACCAGGACATGAACCCCTTCGAGGACCGCCTCGACCTGGGGATCGTCTCGTTCAGCGCGCGCGACCAGTGGTCGATGCTCGTCGGCTGGAGCCTCGTGGCCCTGTGCTGCCTGATCGTGTGGGCCTTGATGCGCAGCCCCTGGGGGCGGCTCCTGCGCTCCATCCGTGAGGACGAGGAGGCCGTGCGCTCGCTCGGCAAGAACGTCTTCGCCTACAAGATGCAGTCGCTGATCCTGGGCGGGGTCTTCGGAGGCCTGGCCGGCCTCTTCCTGGCTCTCAAGCAGGCCTCGGTCGTGCCCAGCGACTACTCGACCAACATGACGTTCCTGGCCTTCGTGGCCCTCCTGATCGGGGGTGCGGCCCGCGTGTTCGGACCCGTCATCGGCGCGATGATCCTGTGGTTCCTGATCGCCGGGCTGGGGTCCTTCTTCGGCCAGGCCACCGCGGGTTCCGACCCGTTGATGCCCGAGTGGCTGATGGACAGCACGCAGTCCAGCCTGGTCCGGTTCATCGCCACCGGGCTCGGGCTGATGCTCCTGATGATCTTCCGACCGCAGGGGATATTCGGCGACCGAAGGGAGATTGCGATCGATGGACGCTGACAGCCGTGTGACCTCGAGCAAGGCCGCGACCGCGCAGGCGACGCTGGCGGACCTGGACCCCTCACCGGGTGTCGCCAAGTCCGACCCGATCATCGTCGGCGACAACATCACCCGTCAGTTCGGGGGCCTGAAGGCCGTCGACGTCGAGCACATCGAGATCCAGCGCGGCGTCATCACCGCCCTGATCGGCCCCAACGGCGCGGGCAAGACCACGCTGTTCAACCTCCTGACCGGCTTCGACGTCCCGGAGACGGGCAAGTGGAGCTTCAACGGCAGGTCGCTGCAGCGGGTGCCGTCCTACAAGGTCGCTCGGATGGGCATGGTGCGCACCTTCCAGCTGACCAAGGTGCTGGCCAAGCTCACGGTGATCGAGAACATGCGCCTGGGAGCCACGCACCAGCGCGGCGAGCACTTCCTGTCGGCGATGTTCTCCTTCCTGTGGCGCGACCAGGAGAACGCCAACACCGACCGCGCCGACGACCTGCTGGCCAGGTTCAAGCTCGACGCCAAGCGCGAGGACTTCGCCGGGTCCCTGTCGGGAGGTCAGCGCAAGCTGCTCGAGATGGCCCGGGCGCTGATGGTCGACCCCGAGCTGATCATGCTCGACGAGCCGATGGCAGGGGTGAACCCGGCGCTGAAGCAGTCGCTCCTGGGCCACGTGAAGTCGCTGCGCGACGAGGGGCGCACCGTGCTCTTCGTCGAGCACGACATGGACATGGTCCGCGACATCTCCGACTGGGTCATCGTGATGGCCCAGGGGCAGATCGTCGCCGAGGGCACGCCCGCCTCGGTGATGGCCGATCCGGCCGTGATCGACGCCTATCTCGGATCCCACCACGACAACGACCTGAGCGAGCACGACGAGGCCGAGGTCGAGGCCGAGCTCGACGCCGAGGAGTCCCGATGAGCCAGACCGCTGCCGAGAAGGAGATCGCCGACGCGCGCCAGGCCCACCTGGCCGCCGCCGGAGACGCCGTCCTGCGTGCCGACAACCTCATCGGGGGCTACCTGCCGGGAGTCGACATCCTCAACGGCTCGGACCTCTACTGCAACCGTGGTGAGCTCGTCGGGATCATCGGGCCCAACGGCGCCGGCAAGTCGACCCTGCTGAAGGCGCTGTTCGGCCTCGTCACGGTCCGCACCGGCACCGTGCTGCTCGAGGGTCGCGACATCACGAACCTGCGCGCCGACCAGCTCGTCACCGCAGGGATCGGGTTCGTGCCCCAGACGCAGAACGTCTTCCCGAGCCTGACCATCGAGGAGAACCTCGAGATGGGCTGCTTCCAGGCGCCCAAGAAGTTCACCGAGCGCTTCGCCTTCGTGACCGACATCTTCCCCAGGCTGGGAGAGCGCCGCAAGCAGCGCGCCGGCTCGCTGTCCGGCGGTGAGCGGCAGATGGTCGCGATGGGGCGTGCGCTGATGATGGCGCCATCGGTGCTGCTGCTCGACGAGCCGTCCGCGGGTCTGTCCCCGGTGCTGCAGGACGAGGTCTTCGTCCAGACGCGCAAGATCAACAAGGCCGGTGTCTCGGTGATCATGGTCGAGCAGAACGCCCGCCGCTGCCTGCAGATCTGCGACCGCGGCTACGTCCTCGACAACGGCCGCAACGCCTACACCGGCACCGGCGCGTCGCTCGGCAAGGACCCCAAGGTGATCGAGCTCTACCTCGGCACCCTCGGTGCCGCCGCCAAGGACTAGCCACCCCTCAGCACCCGCCACGACGTGCCGAACGGCCCCAGGACCCGCACCGGGTCCTGGGGCCGTTCGGTCGTCGGGGCGCTACGTCGTGCCGGAGCCGGGTGTGCGGGAGAACAGCCCGAAATGGGCACAGGGCCCGGGACCTCGCGGTCCCGGGCCCTGCGTGGTGGTGCGGGTCAGATCGCGCCTTCGATGAAGTCCGTCGGGGCGTTCTTGTTCTGGGCGTCGTAGAGATAGATACCGATCGACGCGGCGGTCGGGCTGCCGGTCGGACCCAGCTCGAGCGGACCGGAGATGCCGTCGTAGTCGATGTCCTCGCCGTCGGCCAGCAGGGCCGCGCAGTCGGCGAACGTGGTGCACTTGGTGCCACCCTCGGTGACGTCGACGATGTGCTCTGCGAGCGCCTCGCCGTCGTCGTCGCCGGCCTCGACAGCCGCGAGCGCGGAGACGATCACGGTGTCGTAGGACTCACCGGCGTAGGCGAACGAGGTGAGCTTCTTCCCGCCGTCCTCCTTGACGCTGCGCCTGGAGGCGCTTCTGGAACTCGCCACCGGTGTCGGCGCCGGGGATGGTGCCCTTGACGCCCTCGAGGGTGCCCGGGGGCAGCGACGGGCTGGCGCCGGCGCTGTAGTCGGCGGTGTTGCCGTCGACGAAGTACGTCGGGACGTCCTGCGGCCCGGCACCGGCGGTGATCAGCTGCGGGATGATCGTGGCCGTCTCCTCGAAGCCGATGAGGACCAGTGCGTCGCCACCGGCGGCGGCGACCTCGTCGACCTGCGAGTCGAACGTCTGGGCGTTCTCGCCGTAGAAGACGGTCGCGGTCACGCTGGAGCCGGCGTTCTCGAGGTTCTTGGCGACCTCGCCGGCGAGCGTCTCGCCGTAGGCGTCCTGGCGAGCCATGATCGTGACGTTGCTGCGCCCGTCCTGGATCAGCAGGTTGGCCATGACCGCACCCTGGAGGATGTCGGAGGGGGCGACGCGGAAGTACAGGTCGGGCTCGGCGAAGTCGCCCTCGTCGAAGGCCGTCGAGGTGTTGGCCGGCGAGAACATGACGCGACCGGCGTCCATGATCTGGTCGACAGCGGTGAGCGAGACACCGGAGGAGGCGGCACCGACGATGACGTCGGACCCGGCCTCGATGAGCTTGTCGGACTCGGCCGGAGCGATGCCGGAGTCGGCGTCGCCGGAGTCTCCGCGCACGTGGACGACGTCGGCGCCGAGCACGCCGCCGGCCTCGTTGATGTCCTTGACCGCGAGGTCGACGCCGGCGAACTCCGGCGGCCCGAGGAAGGCGAGGCTGCCGGTCTCGGGCAGCAGGGAGCCGAACGTCAGGGTGCCGTCACCGGTGGGCTCGGCTGCGGCCGGCTCACTGGGGGCGCTCTCGGAGGCGCTGGGCTCGGGGTCCGTCGAGGGACCCTCGGTGTCGTCCTCGCTGCCACAGGCGGTCAGGACGAGCAGGCTCGCCACAGCGGCAGCCGCGAGGCGCGCACGCTTGTTGGGGGTGGTGATGCGATTCATCGATCCTCCACTTTCATACTGGCTCGGTCAGAACCATCGGTTTACCGGCAACCTAGTGCCGTGAGGCCCCGCTCGCGGGGACTATGCGGCAACTGAGGTCTTCGTTGTGCATTCGTTATGCCGCCGACACGTGCTCGACCAGCGTCAGCGCAGGGCCGCGACCACGCTCACCAGGGCCGGGGCGACCAGCAGGGCCGGCAGCAGGTCGGCCACCGCGATCTCGCGGATCCGGAGCAGTCGCAGCGCCACCCCGACGAGGAGCAGCCCCCCGGTCGCGGTGATCGCGGCCAGCTGGGCGTCCGGCAGGACGTCGCCGAGGGCGACGCCCGCGAGCGTGAGCGAGCCCTGCACCGCCACGACGGTCAGCGCGCTGGCCGCGACGCCCCAGCCGAAGGAGGCGGCGAAGGCGATGGCGGCGAAGCCGTCCAGGGTGGCCTTCAGGTAGAGCTGGTCGGCGCCGTTGCCGAGCCCGTCGTTGAGCGAGCCCAGGATGGTCAGCGGGCCGGTGCAGAAGACCAGCGACGCGACGACGAAGCCCTCGACGAAGCGCTGGCGCTCGACGGAGTCGGCCCCTCCTGCCAAGCGCCGCTGCAGCAGCGACCCGAGGCCCTCGACCCGACTCTCCAGACGCAGCAGCGAGCCGACGATCCCGCCGACGATGACCGATCCGAGCACGATCAGCAGGGGTGCGCTGGAGCCCACCTCGCTCGCGAGCCCGGGATCCAGGACGGCCATGGCCGAGGTGGCCGCGATCAGGAGGGTCACGAGCCCGAGGCCGTCGGTCACCAGGTCGCGGGTCCGCTCGGGCAGCCGGTTGCCGAGCAGCTTGCCGAGGACCGCACCGAGGAGGACCGTGGCGACGTTGACGGCGGTGCCGAGTCCGGGGATCACGCGGTCACGCTCGCCTTCGAGAGGTCGCACTGACAGATGGGCGGGCCCGAGCGTAGTGTGCAGCCGTCCCCATGATCGACCCGCGGCCACCTGGTCCGCAGGCGGGTGGGCCGGACGGAAGCAGGTGTCGCCATGGGTCGGTCCCCGGTCGTGCTGCGCGACGCGGCGCCCGCCGACGCCCCGTTCCTCGCCGAGCTGTGGGCCTCGAGCCTGCGCCGCGCCGAGGTCGACGGGCACGTCGCCGACCTGGTCACCATCATCGGCGACGCGGCGGCCTCGCCGACGCGCCGCCTCGTGGTGGCGGAGTACGACGCCGCCCCGGCGGGCGCGGTGCTCCTCCAGGTCGACACGGTCTCGTCGTTGAACCTCGACCACACGGTGCGCGTGCTCTCACCCTGCGTGGTCCCGGATGCTCGACGCCACGGTGTGGGCAACGCCCTGCTGGAGGCGGCGCTGTCGTTCGCCGACGAGCACGGCGTGGCGACCCTCGCCACCGCGGTGACCTCGGGCGCACGCGACTCCAACCGGTTCATGGCGCGGCTGGGCTTCAGCGCTCTCGCCACCTACCGGCTCGCGCCGACGGCGCTGGTGCGTGCTCGCGTGCGAGGACAGCGCCCGGCCACCACGACGATCGGCACCAACGGTGCCCAGGTCACCCGCATCGTCGCCGCCCGCCGCTCGATGCGCCGCTCCCGCGCCGCCGGCTGAGCCGCAACTGCTCGACGCACTCCGGAGAGCGTCGGTGGGCTCATCTAGGGTGACGACGTGAGCCCGAGTACGACTGCCGACGCCGCCCAGACCGACTCCGGTGCGCGCCCGCGCCTGCTGCTGCTCGACGGCCACTCGCTGGCCTACCGGGCGTTCTTCGCGCTGCCGGTCGAGAACTTCTCGACCACGACCGGCCAGCACACCAACGCCGTCTACGGCTTCACCTCGATGCTGATCAACGTGCTGCGCGACGAGCAGCCCACCCACGTCGCGGTCGCGTTCGACGTCTCGCGCCAGACCTTCCGCATGGAGGAGTACTCCGAGTACAAGGCCAAGCGCAACAAGACCCCCGACGAGTTCGGCAGCCAGCTGCCCCTCATCGAGGAGGTGCTCGACGCGCTGCGCATCCCCTACCTGAAGAAGCCGGGCTTCGAGGCCGACGACATCATCGCCACGCTCGTCACCCAGGCGCTGGCCGACGACATGGACGTGCTGGTCCTCACCGGTGACCGCGACGCGCTCCAGCTGGTCACCGAGCACTCCACGGTCCTCTACCCGATGCGCGGGGTCTCCGACCTGGCGCGGATGACGCCCGAGGCCGTCGAGGCCAAGTACGGCGTGTCGCCCGAGCGCTACCCCGAGCTCGCCGCGATCGTGGGGGAGACCTCCGACAACCTGCCCGGCGTGCCCGGGCGTCGGTCAGGGCTACGCCGCCAAGTGGCTCAACCAGTACGACGGGCTCGACAACGTCATCACCCACGCCGACCAGATCACCGGCAAGAAGGGCGAGTCCCTGCGCGAGCACCTCGGCGACGTGATGCGCAACCGCCGCCTCAACGCCCTGGTGCCGCGACCTCGAGCTCGACCTGCTGCCCTCCGAGATGGCGCTGCGGCCGTGGGACCGCCAGGAGGTGCACACCCTCTTCGACGGCCTCGAGTTCCGGGTGCTGCGCGAGCGCCTCTTCGAGACCCTCGAGAGCGTGGAGGACGTCGACGGCAGCGGCTTCGACCTCGACGGCGCCGAGCTCGCGGCCGGCGACGTGGCCGCCTGGCTCGAGGAGGCCGGCACCGACCGGATCGGCGTCCTCGTCCGCGGGTCGTGGGGCGCCGGCACCGGCCAGGTCGACGCGATCGCGCTGGCGACCGGCGACGGCCGGGCGGCCTACGTCGACACCACCGCCCTCGGCCCCGACGACGACGCGGCCCTGGCCGCCTGGCTCGCGGACGCGGCGCGCCCCAAGGTGCTCCACGACGCCAAGGGGCCGGCCCTCGCGCTGGCCGCCCACGGCTGGACCCTCGCCGGCGTCGTCTCCGACACCGCGCTCGCGGCCTACCTCGTGCGCCCCGACCAGCGCTCCTACGACCTCGCCGACCTGACCGTGCGCTACCTCAAGCGCGAGCTGAAGCAGGAGGAGGTCGCCGACCAGGAGGCGCTCTTCGACGACGGCGGCGAGGTGCCGGCGACGGCGATGCTCCAGGCGCGCGCGGTGCTCGACCTCGCCGAGGCGCTCGACGACGGCGATCGAGGAGCACGGCGGCACCCGCCTGCTGGCCGAGGTCGAGCTGCCGCTGGTCGAGCCTGCTGACCCGGCTCGAGCAGGTCGGGATCGCCGTCGACGTCGAGCACCTCGAGCTGCTCGCCTCGCGAGTTCGACACCGAGGTCCGCGACGCCGCGGAGGCGGCGTACGCCACGATCGGCAAGGAGATCAACCTCGGCTCGCCCAAGCAGCTGCAGGTCGTGCTGTTCGACGAGCTCGCGCATGCCGAAGACCAAGCGCACCAAGACCGGCTACACCACCGACGCCGACGCGCTCCAGGCGCTCTACGTCAAGACCGAGCACCCGTTCCTCGAGCACCTGCTGCGCCACCGCGACGTGATCCGGCTGCGCCAGACGATCGCCGGGCTGCTCAAGACCGTCGCCGGCGACGGCCGCATCCACACGACGTTCAACCAGACGATCGCGGCCACCGGTCGGCTGTCCTCGACCGACCCCAACCTGCAGAACATCCCGGTCCGCACCGAGGAGGGTCGCCGCATCCGCGAGGGGTTCGTCGTCGGTGCCGGCCAGGAGTGCCTGATGACGGCCGACTACAGCCAGATCGAGATGCGGATCATGGCGCACCTCTCCGAGGACGAGCTGCTCATCGAGGCCTTCAAGTCCGGGCAGGACTTCCACTCGATCACCGCCTCGCGGGTCTTCGAGGTCGCCGCCGACGACGTCACCGTCGAGATGCGCGCCAAGATCAAGGCGATGAACTACGGCCTCGCCTACGGCTTGTCCGCCTTCGGGCTCGGCGGTCAGCTCGGCATCGAGCCCGGGGGAGGCGCGGGTGATGATGGAGGAGTACTTCGAGACCTTCGGCGGCATCCGCGACTACCTCGCCGAGGTCGTCGTCGAGGCGCGCAAGCACCGGCTACACCGAGACGATCCTGGGCCGGCGTCGCTACCTGCCCGACCTGACCAGCGACAACCGGCAGCGCCGCGAGATCGCCGAGCGGATGGCGCTCAACGCGCCGATCCAGGGCTCGGCCGCCGACCTGATCAAGGTCGCGATGCTCAACACCCAGGCCGCGATCGAGGCGCGCCGGGCTGTCCTCGAAGATGCTCCTCCAGGTGCACGACGAGCTCGTCTTCGACGTCGCCCCGGGCGAGACCGAGGCGCTCGAGGCGCTGGTCCGCCAGCAGATGGGCGGCGCCGCCGACCTGCTCGTGCCGCTCGACGTCTCCGTCGGCACCGGCCGCACCTGGCACGAGGCCGCGCACTAGACGCGCGACGCGCAGCCGCTGCGGTCGCCTCGGCGCTCGCGGCGCGGGACGCCAGGAGCACCACCGGCACGAGCAGCCCGACCAGCAGCACCGCGTCGACGACGAGCACCAGCAGCAGCAGCGCGGTCGATCGATGCCGGTCGACTGGGCGCCGACCACGATGACGACCAGCGCGCCCCACAGCAGCCAGGTGGCGCGGCCGCCGCGCTGGGCGATGAGGGCGTAGACGAGCAGCTGGATCATCGAGAGCAGCGTGCCGAGGATCGCGAACTGCCACAGCCGGTCCTCCACGGCGGCGTACTGCTCGCCCCCGACGAAGACGCAGGGCGACGTGGGAGAGCACGAAGGTCAGCGGCGACGCCGACCACGCCGAGGCCCGGCGACCGCGACCGAGGCTCAGGCGCAGCGCCCGCCCGCGGTCGCGCTGCGTCGGCCATGTCGGGGAACGCCACGACCACGACGAACTGCGGCAGGAACAGCACCGCCTTGGTCAGGATCAGCCCGCCGGCGTAGAGGCCGGAGTCGGCGTTGTCGAGCACGTTGCGGGCCAGGATCACGTCGACGTTGGTGACGGCGAAGAACGCCAGCAGGGCCTGGGAGTTCTGGCCCAGCTCGCGCAGCAGTGCGCGCGCCCCGTGGTCCTCGGCCGAGGCTGGGGTGGCGTCGTGGACACGCTCGCGCAGCGCGACGGCCCCCACGGCCACCGGGTGCCAGGGCGCCGAGGAAGACCGCCGAGGATGGCGGTGAACTCCTCGGGCTGCCACAGGATCAGCGCCGTGCCCCGACGAGCAGGCGGGGCACGCCGGCGGCGGCGTAGAGCAGCGCCAGCGGCCGCCACCGACGCTCGCCCTGGAGGGTGCCGGCCTGGCCGCCCATCACCGTCAGCGGCACCGCGATCGCGCCGACGAGCAGGGCGGTCAGCAGGCTCTCCAGCCGCAGCAGGTAGTTGACCAGCGGTGCGGCCAGGACCAGGAGCGTGCCGAGCGTGAGCGCCGTCAGCCACGTCACCCGACGGATCCCGGCCTCGATGACCGACACGTCACCCGGGGTGGAGGAGATCCGCCGCGCCGCGGTGGCCTGCAGCGCGAGCTGGGCGACGCTGACGACCATCAGCAGGTTCATCACCGCGGCGAAGGCGCCGTACTGCTGGGGCCCGAGTGCGCGGGCGGCGATGATCGTGAAGCCGTACGTCGCGATGTTCATCACGCCGATCGCGACCGCGATGACCCCACCGTTGGTCACGGCTCGTCGTGAGGTCGCCTCGGGCACCCGGGGAGTGTTCCACAGCCACCACCGGGAACTCGTACCGCGCACGTACAGTAGGCCCGCCATGCCGCACACCCAGGAGCCTCGACCGGGCGTCGCCCGTCGTGAGGCCGCTCTCCCGGCCGATCGCGAGGACGCCCGGCGCGCGACCACGCTGACCGTCACCGCCTACCTGATGCTGACCGTCTTCGTGCTGACGGAGAAGTTCGGACAGACCACGTCCGACACCCGGCTGGACCTGACGAACGCGCCCGCCCGGTTCCTCCGCGACACCTTCACGCTGTGGAACTCCCAGGTCTCCCTGGGCGAGCTGCAGAACCAGGCCTACGGCTACCTCTGGCCGCAGGGCCCGTTCTACTCCGGCCTCATCGAGCTGGGCGTGCCGGGCTGGCTGACCGAGCGGCTGTGGTCGGCGCTGGTGCTGGTGGTCGCCTGCGAGGGTCTGCGTCGCGTCGCCCTCGCCCTCGGGCTCAACGTGTGGGCGGCCGCACTCGCCGGACTCGCCTACGGGCTGAGCCCCCGGATGGTCGCCGAGCTCGGAGTCCGCAGCGCCGAGATCCTCCCGGGGGCGGTGCTCCCGTGGGCCCTGCTGCCGCTGGTGCTCGCGGTGACAGGTCGGCTCACGCCGTGGCGCGCGGCGGTGCTCTCGGCAGCCGCGTTCACCTTCAGCGGGGGAGTCAACGGCACGGCGACCTTCGCGCCGGCGGTGCTGCTCATCATCGTCGTGGCGTGGGCCGTGCTCTCGCGACGGCTCGGCTGGCGCTTCGGCCTCGGGTGGGCCGGGCTGATGGTGGCGGTCAACGCGTGGTGGGCGCTCGCCGCTGGTCCAGTTCGGTGCCTACAGCCCACCGTTCTTCGACTTCGTCGAGGACGCACGGACGACCACCGCGACGGCCGGGTTCGTCCAACGGGCTGCGCGGCACGAGCAACTGGGTCGACTACATCGTCGTCGGCGGTCGGAACTGGTGGCCGTCCGGCTACGACGTGTCCTTCGACCCGTGGCTGGTGCTGGCGAGCGGGGTCGTCGCCGCCGCGGGGGTGCTCGGCCTGATGCGCTACCGGGGGGTGCTGCGGGTGCCCCTGCTGGTGTCGGCGACCGTCGGCATCACGGCGATCTGCATCGCCCACACCGGAGCGCTGAGCAGCCCCCTGGCGCAGCCGCTGCAGGACCTCCTCGACGGCCCCCTGGCACCGCTGCGCAACGTCCCGAAGGCCGACCCCGTGCTCCGGGTCCCCGTCACGCTGGGGCTCGGCGGTCCTGCTCACCCAGGTGATCTCGGTCGTGCGCGGTCGCCGCGCGGACACGCCGGGCGACGAGCCGCCTCCGAGTCGGGCGACCCACGGTGGCGCCGGGTCTCGGCCGGTGTCCTGGTCGGCGCGCTCGTGGCCGGGATCGGGACGCTGGCGACGCCGATCGTCGACGCCAACCTGCGCACGCCCGGGTGGGAGGAGATCCCCGACTACTGGCAGGCGACGTCGGCCTACCTCGACGAGACCCAGGCCGAGGGCGCCGCCTGGATCGTGCCCGGCTCCGGCTTCGGCATCCAGACGTGGGGCTGGACCATGGAGGAGCCGATGCAGGTGTTGGGCACCTCGCCGTGGGTGACCCGCTCGCAGGTGCCGCTGGTGCCCGCCGCGACGATCCGGATGCTCTCGAGCCTCGAGCTCTACCTCGACGACCGGCGCCGGCTCGCCGTACCTCGCCCAGATGCTGCGCCGCGTCGGTATCGACCGGATCGTGCTGCGCAACGACCTCGACCAGCCGAGGTCGCGCAGTCCACGCCGTCCAACCTGGTCGGCGCTCGCGCTGGCGCGCTCGCCCGGGATCGAGCAGGTGGCCACCTTCGGGCGCCTCGACTTCGGTCCGGCGATCGAGGTCTTCGAGCTGCAGCGACGCTCGTGGCAGCGGCGTGCGCGGGCAGCCGACGGCTACCAGCTGCGCGACGTGGCCGACACGCGTCACCGTCGCCTCGTCGGTCGAGGACGCCATCACCGCCGTCGGCGCCGGCCTCGTCGGTGACGACCAGGCGATGGTGGTGCAGGGCGACGAGGGGTGGGAGGCCCCGGCCGACCTCCAGGGGGACGGGTTACGGCGCCGAGAGCGCGCCTTCGGTCGCGTCCACCAGGCCGAGAGCAACGTGATGACGAGCGAGGACGCCTACCGAGGCGGCCGGGTGCTGTCCAACTACCCCGGCCCCCCGGGGCCGACCCGGTCGTCGCGGCCTACGACGGGATCGCTCGACGTCACCGCCTCCAGCTCGGCCGGGTACGCCGACATCATCGGCGAGGTGCGCCCCGAGGACGGCCCCGTGGTCGGCCTTCGACGGCGACCGCGACACCTTCTGGAAGACCGCGCCGTTCATCGACCCCGCCGGTCAGTGGGTCGACGTCGACCTCGGCGAGGTGCGGCGGCTGGGCGAGATCGACCTCCAGCAGGCCGACGTCGCCCCTCGGGCTCCAGAACGTCGAGACCTGGCGGGTGAGCCTGGGCGACTCGCACCGTCGTCGTCGAGAACGACCCCTTCACCGGGCGCGCCGTGGCCGACCTCGACGGCGCGCGGGCCGACCACCTGCGGCTCGAGGTGGCCACGACCGAGAACGACCGGGATCCCGTCGGGCTGGCCGAGGTCACCATCGACGGCCTCGACGTCTCCCGCACGTCTCGCGGCTGCCCGAGGTCGACCTCGCCGCCGGCCCCCGACCTCCTCTTCGACGCCTTCCCCGAGCGGCGCGCCTGCATCACCACCCTGCTCGGGCCCGACTGCGACCTGCAGCGTCAGCGCTCCGCGCGAGGAGGCCACCGGCATCGACCGGACGTTCACCGTGCCGAGCAGCGGCCGGTGGCGGGTCTCGGGGCTGGCGGTGGCCAGGTCCAACCAGGCGACCACCGAGCTGCTCCGTCCCCAGAGCGGGCCGCAGCTGAGCGGCAGCTCGTGGTTCGGCACCGACCCGCACGGTCTCGCCACGGATGGCCTACGACGGCGACCCCACGACGTCCTGGATCGCCGACCCGCGCGATCGCGAGCCGACGGCGAGCGTCGACCTCGGACGGGTGCGGACCATGTCGTCGATCAGCGTCCAGCAGCCCGCGCAGATCGCCGAGGCGCCCACGCTCGCGGTCATCAGCGCCGGCGCCGAGACCCGCACCGTGGACCTGCAGTGACGGCGAGGGCGAGTTCGAGCCGCTGAGCGCCCGGTCGCTCACGATCACCTTCTCGCGGCCCGGTGACGACGACTTCTCCCTCCTCGGCATGCGCGACCTCAAGCTCGGCGGTGCCCGGCTCACCCAGCCGCTCGACGGCTCCGGGCCGACCGGCAGCGTGTGCGGCTTCGGCCCCGAGCTCGTGGTCGACGGTCGCGCGACCCCCACGCGGGTGATCGGCCAGATCGGGTCGGTGGTGGCCAAGGGCCAGCTGGCGGTGCGCGCGTGCGGCATCAGGAACCGGATCGCCCTCGGCGCCGGTGAGCATCGCGTCGTGCTGCGCTCGAACGAGCAGTTCCAGCCCGTCGAGCTCAAGCTCGACAGCGTCGAGGACGCAGTGCCCGTCGAGCGCTCACGCTCGCTCGAGGTGCTCGCGGAGGGCGAGACCGAGCGGGTCGTGCGCGTGGGGGAGGGCGAGGAGGCGATCCTGTCGTTGCCGCAGAGCTTCAACGTGGGCTGGGCCGCCGAGCTCGACGGCGTCGCCCTGACCCCCCTCCAGGTCGACGGCTGGTCCCAGGGCTGGCTGGTCCCCGAGGGCGCGGCCGGCGACGTGGTGCTGACCTACGAGCCCCAGCGCCCCTACCTGGTCCTGCTCCTCGGGGGCCTCGTCCTCCTCGGCCTCGTCGTGCTGGCCGGTCTGGTGGTCGCGGTGACGACGCGTCTGCGTCCCGGGCACGCCTCCAGGGCCGAGCCCACGGTGCACACCGGAGATCGCGGCGACCGTGTCGACCACCCCGGGCAGCACCGCCGCCGTCGACTGCTCTCGATCGGCGCCACCGGCCTGGCGCTCGGCCTCGTCGCGTACGCCGTCGGTGGCCCCGTGGTCGCCCTGGGGGCGCTGCTGGGTGCGGCGCTGGGCACCCGACCCCGCTGGGCGCAGACGGTCGCAGCCGTGGCGCTGGTGGCCGCGGTCATCGCCCTGGTCCTGCAGGTCCAGAGCGAGCAGCAGTTCCCGCTCGACGGGATCGACCTCGCCACCGGCTTCGGCCTCGCGCTCGCCCTGGCCGCCAGCGCCGTGCGGCGCGAGCCGGCCGCGAGGCCTCCCGTGCGTGCCGGGCATGCGCCCTGAGCGTCGCGCCGACCTGGGGTGGTCGGCGCTGCTGACCCTGGCCATCACCGCGCCGCTGCTGCTCGGAGGCGGGTACTGGCTCGTGGGGGACATGGTCTTCGTCCCGCACCAGCCCTGGAAGGCGTCCTGGCTCGGGCTCGACGGCTCGTTGCCGCGCGCCGTCCCGATGGACGCGATCATCTCCGTCCTCACCCAGGTCGTGCCCGGCTCGGTCGTCCAGCGGGTGTTCCTCGTCGGCGCCCTGCTCCTGGGCGGCACGGGCGTCGGGCGTCTGGTGCACGACCGCGCGTGGTACGCCCGCGCGGCGGCGATCGGCATCTTCGTGTGGAACCCCTGGGTGCACGACCACCTCCAGCTCGGCCAGTGGGCCATCCTCTGCGGCTACCTCGCCCTGCCCTGGGTCGCCCTGGCGGCGCGCCGCTACCGCGCCGACGTCCGCACCGGGTGGGCGCCGACCGCACTCGCCCTGGTCGTCTGCGCCGGGTGCAGCCCCTCGAGCGGGGTGATGGCCGTGCTGGTCGCGGCTGTGCTCGGACTGCGGCGGTCCTGGTCGTCCTGGACGACGCTGGCCGGGCTCGCGCTCGTCGCCAACCTGCCGTGGCTGCTCCCGTCGCTGCTGGCATCGGCCAGCACGGTCACGACCGACGGGGTGTTCGCGCTGTTCGCGCCCAGAGCCGAGTCCTCGGTCGGTGTGCTGCCCAGCCTGCTCTCGCTCGGCGGGACCTGGAAGACCTCGGTGGTCGCCGCGGAGCGCACGAGCGCCGTGATCGTGGTCCTGGCCTGCCTGCTGACCGTCGCCGCGCTGCTGGGCGCCTGGCGGCTGCGCCATGACCCCCGGCACCGGTGACGAGGTACGCCGCCTGGCTGTCCTCGCGGCGGTGTCGCTCGGCCTCGCGGCGGTGCCGGCGCTGGGGGCTGCGGACCTGCTGCAGACGATCGGCGACCGGTTCCCCGCGCTCGCCCTGCTGCGCGACGCCCACCGCTTCCTCGCGCCGGCGGCCCTGCTGCTCGCGGTCGGACTGGCCGGCGCCGTCACGTGGGCGCGCGAGCAGGTCGGGCCGGGGCGCGAGGCGATGGGTGCGCTGGCCGGCCTGCTCGTGCTGGCGCCGCTGCTCCTGCTGCCCAGCCTGGCGTGGGGAGCCGGCGACCTGGAGCGCTCGTCGTACCCGGATGACTGGGCGGAGGTGGCCAGGACGATCGAGGCCGCTCCTGACGCCGTCACCATCGTGCTGCCGTGGGCCGGCAGCTATCGCCGCTTCGACTGGGCCGCTGGGCGGGCGGTGCTCGACCCCGCCCCGCGCTTCCTGCCGGGCGACGTCCTGGTCGACGACCGCACCTACGTCGACGGCAGCGAGGTCGCGTCCGAGGACCCCCGGGTGCGCGAGGTCCAGGAGGCGCTCGACTCCGGGTCCCCCGAGGAGGTCGCGGCGGCGCTGCGCGAGCGGGGGGTGCGCTGGGTCCTGGTCGAGCAGGGCCAGCTCGCCCAGCAGGTGCCGGCGGGGGTGGCGGCCTACGACGGCACCTCCCTGGCGCTCGTCGATCTCGGCTCGCGGGCGGACTCCGGTGCCGGAGTAGTCACATCAGGCCAGTGGTCTAGTCATTCGGGCTATGCCCCGGTGGTCATTGTGGGCCACCTGTGCGCGTTCGTGTTGCTGATCGCCGGTGTCGGATACATACTTCGCTCTGGAAGTAACCGTCGTCACATATGACGACCCGCTTCCGCGAGGTCTTTGGGAGGGGACCGAGCACATGAAAACTGGAGCCATTGCAGGTGCAGCAGGCATGGGGAGCACGCTCAACGTCGTCGTCGCGGCGATCGTCGGAGCAGCAGCAGCCACCGCCTTGACCGTCGGCGGCGTCAACGCCGCCAAGGGAGACCAGAAGCCGGTCGCCCAGTCCAAGCTGAGTCAGTACTCCGAGAAGTAGCGCAGCTTCACGCGCCTCGCCCGACCCACTGGTCGAGCGAGGACGTGCTGCTACGTCTCGAGGTCCCCCCGGGAGGGTGGGGACCGGTGCTGCTGACGGCTTGGGAGGGCCCAGATGCTGCAGATCGTCATACCCGCGTACAACGAGGAGAACCGCCTGCCGCGCACCCTGCGTGAGCTGCGGCGCTTCGTCCGCGACCACCGGGCGCGCATCGGCGCGGTCGAGGTGATCGTCGTCGACAACGCCTCGACCGACGCCACCGCCGACGTGGCGCGTGCCGCCGACTCCGCGATCCTGCCGGTCCGGGTGCTCGCGTGCCCGGTGCGGGGCAAGGGCGCCGCCGTCGCCGCCGGGATCGCGGTGACCGACGCCGACCTCGTCGCGTTCATGGACGCCGACGGTGCCACGCACCTCGACGCGCTGCTGGAGTCGCTGCGCCTGATGGCGCTGCGGCATCGACGTCGCGATCGGGTCGCGGGCCGCCTTCGGCTCCGACACGGCCGCGCGGCACAGCCGCCTGCGCGAGTCCGGGGCGCGTCGCTACCGCGCGCTCACCGCGCGGATCGTGCCGGGCATCGGCGACACCCAGTGCGGGTTCAAGGTGCTGCGAGGCGCCCTGGCCCGCACGACGTTCGCCCACCTGCGCACGACCGGATTCTCCTTCGACGTCGAGCTCCTCGCGCGCCTGCAGCGCAGCACCGCCGAGATCGTGGAGTTCCCCGTGCAGTGGGCCGACGTCCCCGGCTCGACGTTCGCGCCGCTGCGCCACGGTGCCGGCTCGTTCCTCAACCTCGCGGTGATCGCGTGGCAGCTGCGCGCGGTGCCCGCCGTACCGGTCCCGCTGCCCCGCGCGCTGCCGTCCCTCGTGGCGGCCGAGGCCTGACATGAGCGACCGCCCGGGCAGCACCCCCCTCGCCGGCACCCGTGCCGTGGTCGTCAACTGGCGCGACCTCGACCACAGTCTCGCCGGCGGGTCGGAGCGCTACGCCTGGGAGTTCGCCCGCGCCCTGCTCGCCGCGGGTGCGACGGTGGAGTTCATCACCGCCCGCGACCGTGGTCAGTCCCGCCGCGACCTGCGCGACGGGATCGAGATCCGGCGCGGGGGCGGCGCCTTCGGGTTCTACGCCTTCGCGGCCTACTCGCTGCTGCGCCGCCGCGGGTCGGTCGACCTCGTCATCGACCCCGAGTGCGGGATCCCGACGTTCTCGCCGCTCTTCGTCGCCCCCACCACGGCGGTCGTGCTCGTCGTCCACCACGTCCACCAGGAACAGTTCACGACCTACTTCCCAGCCCCGCTCGCGGGCCTGGGCCGCTGGTTGGAGAGGGTTGCCATGCGTCTGGTCTACCGACGCCGCCGCACGGTCGCGGTCTCGGAGTCCACGCGCGCCGAGATGGTCGGCCAGCTCGGGTGGGACAGCCCCGTCGAGATCATCGCCAACGGCGCCACGGTGCCGGCCCCGGGCGCGACCGAGGACGCCGGCTTCGAGGACAAGGACCTCGACCGCATGGTCGTCCTGGGTCGTCTGGTCCCGCACAAGCGCGTCGACCTGGTGCTGCACGCCCTGCACGCCCTGCGCGACGAGCGCCCGGGCCTGCACCTCGACGTCTGCGGCAAGGGCCCCGAGCTCGACCGGCTGCGCTGGATCGCCGCCGACCTCGACCTGGCCGACCGGGTGACCTTCCACGGCTACGTCGCCGAGGACACCAAGCAGGACATCCTGCGCCGTGCCGCGCTGCACGTGTGTGCCTCCGACATCGAGGGCTGGGGGCAGGTGGTCATCGAGGCCGCCGGCTACGGCATCCCGACCGTCGCCCGCGACGTACCGGGTCTGCGCGACTCGATCCGCGACGGCGAGACCGGCTTCCTCGTCCCCGACTCCGACGACCTCTGCGAGGTCCAGGGACGGCTGACCGCGGCGATCCGGACCGCGCTCACCGAGCTCGAGGCACCCGAGAACCGGCGCCTGGCGTTCAAGGCCAGCACCACCTGGGCGGCCGGCTTCAGCTGGTCGCGGATGCACCACGACGCCGTCGACCTCGCGGTCGACGAGCTCCGGGCCCGCAGGAGCCGGCCCACCACCGACATTCCCACCACGCGCATCACCAGCGGCAACCGCCGCGACCACTGAGAGGCAATCACCATGCGTCGAGTCACCAGCACCGTCCTCATCGGGCTCGGGGCGTTCCTGATCATGGCCGCGGTCCTGGTCAAGTTCTACGCCCACCCCAACCTGGCCACCATGCCGACCAACTACGAGTCGACCACCGAGCTGCAGGCGCTCGACGCGACGATCTTCGACGCCGCGACCCTGGCGCCCAAGCAGGCCGACCTCGCGATCTCGTCGTTCACCATCGCCGACAGCGACGTGGCCACCCCCGACGACGTCGTGGTGTGGGTCAACCGCACCTCCATCCTCGACAGCAGCGTCGCGGGCGCGACCTGCGACCCGACGGTCGACGCGGCGCTCCCGGGCTGCTTCCAGCAGACCTCCGACCGGTCTCCGTTCGACGCCCAGTCCGGTGCGGCGGCGGCCTGCCCCGACTGTGGCTCCTACGTCGAGGAGGCCGTCGACCAGGGCGGCGAGTACGTCGTGCAGCAGGTCGACGTCACCCGCTCGGGCCAGATCTTCAAGGGTCCCTTCGACATGAAGAAGGCCGACCTGCAGTGGTGGGACGGCAACATCGGCGAGGCGACCACCATGAAGTTCGTCGGCACCGAGAAGATCGACGGCCTCGAGACCTACAAGTACGTCCAGACGATCGAGCCGACGCAGATCGGCACGCGTGACCTGCCCGGCTCGGTGTTCGGCACCGACGACGCCACCGTCACCGCCGACGAGATGTACGGCATGGTCCGCACCATCTGGTTCGAGCCGACCACCGGGTCGCCGGTGAAGCGGTCCGAGGCCCGCAACCAGTACTTCGCCCTCGACGGCCAGGAGGTGCCGGCCTTCGTCGGCACCGTCGAGTACACCCCCGACACCGTCGACGGCCTCGTCGCCGACGGCAAGTCGCAGGGCTTCGTGCTCGGTGGCATGGTGTGGCTGTTCCCGCTGGCCATGATCGTGCTGGGCCTCGTGTTCATCGCCTTCGGACTGCGCCTGGGGCGCGGCGGCAAGCGTGACGGCGGCGCCCGCAAGGACGACCGTCAGCTGGTCACCGCCTGACCTGGTCCAGCTCTCCCACGACGGCCTCGAGCAGACGCTCGAGGCCGTCGTGCGTCCAGTCGCTCCCGCGCGCGCGCACGGTGAGCCGGGTGGTCCCACCGATGCCGACGGCGCCGAGGGACACGCCGGTGCCCCCGGCGGTGACCGGGTGGAACGCCAGGCTCCCGACCTCGGGAGCGCTGACCTCGCCGAGGTGCGAGACCAGCAGGGTCGAGCCCAGTCGCGGCGCCAGCAGGCGCAGGCCGACCCGCATCACCCCGGCACCGCCGCCCGCGCCCTGCGCGGCTCGCTGGGTCGGGGCGTGGCGCAGCAGCTCGGTCACCGCGGCCAGGTCGAGGCGCTCCACGTCGCGCAGGCGCAGCAGCGCGCTGCGGTCGGCGATGGGGGACGGCGTCGCGTCGCGGGTGACCCCCACGGCCACGGCGACGTGGCGCGGTGGACGCCTGGCCCCTCCGTGGTCGCGCTCGAAGGCCGCCACGCCCCGCCCGCCGGCCAGCACGAGGTGCCCGGTGCGCACCACGCCCGACACGTCGCGCTCGACGTAGACGTCACGTGGGTCGGGGGTCGTCGGCGGACTCGTCGTGATCCGCGCCGGTGGGGTCGCGCCGACCTCCACCAGGCGCCGTACGACGGTGCCGAGCGGTCCGGAGCCGTCGGGTCGCTCGCCCACCCCGCGCGCCGAGGAGGTGATCGTCGACAGCGTCACCGCGGACAGCACCGCGAGCAGCCCGAGGCCGTCGACCCGGCTGTGGTGGGCCGAGACGACCACGCGCCGCCCGTCGGGGGTGAGGCCGAGCGACACGACGCCCTCGCGCTCGTCGCCGAGGTCGCGGCGCAGGTCCTCGAGGTCGTCCGCCACCCGGACGGTGCCCTCGCCCGGCCAGCCCTGGTCGGCGTGCAGCGCAGCGAGGCGGGGCCGCGCGTCGTCGAGCAGCAAGGGCGCGCCCAGGTCGGCGGTGAGCACGATGCGCCAGGCGATGGCCGGGTCGGCGATCCAGACGGGCCCCGTGGTGTCAGCCGGCTCAGCCATGGGGCTTGACGGCGCGCACCACGAGGCTGACCCCGGGGAGTCGGTGGAGCGGGAGGAACCGCTCGGTGGCGACGGCCACCCGCAACCCGGCGTTGACGACCGGGTGCATCTCCTCCATCTCGCTCTCGCTGGTGTTGGTCCGCCGGCGCGCCCGCACGACCGGGCGCAGCAGGACGTTCCAGGACCTCACGTCGACGACCTCGAGACCGACCCGCTCCATGAGTCCGGTCAGCTCGGGCTTCTCGTAGCGACGCACGTGACCCAGCGCCACGTCGTGACCGCTCCACAGCGACATGCTGCACGGCACCGCGACCAGGAGACGCCCACCGGGCTTGAGCACCCGGAAGGTCTCGCGGGCCACGGCCTCGTCGTCCTCGATGTGCTCCCACATGTCGGTCGACATGACGAGGTCCATCGACGCGTCGGCGAAGGGCAGGACGCGAGCATCGCCGCGCACGACGTCGAGCCCGCGGCTGGTCGCCAGGCCGGCGGCCGCGGGGGAGTACTCCAAGCCGCTCACGCGCCACCCGAGGTCGCGCAGGACGCCGGTGTTGCCCCCGCCGCCGCACCCCACGTCGAGGGCGCGCCCCGGCGTCAGCGGCGAGACGAGGCGGCGCACGAGCGCGCGACGCTCGGCGTACCACCAGTGCTTCTGCTCCAGCGCCGCCGACTTCCGGATCTCGTCCTCGTCCACGCCGCGACCCTATCGACTCGCCGGCGCGGCGTGCGCCGCGAGATCGGCTCCGAAGATCGCCGTGCCGGGCGTGAGGCGGCCGCGCACCGACGACCACCCGCCCCAGATCCGGTCGTGCCCCTCGGGCCACTCGGGCTCGACGAGGTCGGTGATCACGAAGCCCGCGCCGGCCAGCAGCCCGACCCAGTCGCCGAGGGTGCGGTGGTGCTCGACGTAGGTCACCTCGCCGCTCTCGTCGTCGACCTCGACGTAGGGCAGGCGGTCCCAGTAGGACTGGCTCGCGACGAGGCCGCCGCTGGAGGGGTCGTCGGGGAACATCCACCGGGTCGGGTGGGTGATCGAGAAGACCAGGCGTCCCCCGGCCCGCAGGACGCGGGCCGCCTCGGTGAGTGCCGCGTCGATGTCGTGCACGAACTGGAGCGCGCCGAAGCTGCAGAAGACGACGTCGAACGTCGAGGCTGCGAACGGCAGGTGGGTGGCGGTGCCGAGCACCGACGGGACGACCACGCCGGTCTCCTCGTCGAGGCGACGCGAGTGCTGGAGCTGGCGGTGCGACAGGTCCAGGCCGATCGCCCGCCCGCCGTGGGCGCGCACCCAGCGCGAGCACTGCCCGGCGCCCGAGCCGACCTCGAGCACGTCACGCTCGGTGATCTCGCCGAGCAGTCCGGCCTCGGCCTCGGTGAGGCCCTCGGGCCCCCACACGAACCCGATGTCGCCGAGGAAGGCGCCGTGCGTGGCCTGGTACTCGTCGGCGTAGCGGTCCCAGTCGGGTCCGTTCGCTCGTCGGGACTCCGCCTCGTCGACGGGTCGCCGGTGCGCGCTGACCGGGGTCATCGGCGGGTGGTGACGCGAGTCGGGGGCCGTGCGCGGGAGGGGGTCGTTCACGTCCCGACCGCGGCGGCAGCGGCCGTGCGACGGCGGCCTCCGGGTAGTCGCCCGACGAGGTCTCCCAGCGGACCGACGGCGCGGTGCAGGGAGTCCGCGGAGTCGGAGAGGGCAGGGATGAGGGCCGCGATCGCGTCCAGCTGGGGCTGGATGTGCTCCAGGGTGTCGCCCAGGCTGACGAGCTGGTCGAGCGTGCCGCCGTCGGCCACGAGCTTGTCCACGAAGCCGTCCTCGGTGAGCAGCCGGTCGATGAGACCGTCCTGCTCGGTCAGCCGGTCGACGGCCCCGCCGGGAGCGAGGAGCCGGTTGAGGGCGCCCTCGTCGGCGACGAGACGATCGAGCGCACCGCCCTCGGCCAGCAGGCGCTCCAGGGCACCGTCGCGCGCCAGCAGCCGCAGGAGCGGACCGTCGTCCTCCATCAGCCCGTCGAGCACGCCGTCGCGGGCCAGCAGGCGTCCGAGCGGACGATCGGCCGCGGTGAGGTCGGTGAGGGTGGCGACCAGGCGCATCGCGCCACCCTCGTCGCGCACCAGCTCCATCAGCTGGGCGAGGTAGCCGCGTTCGCCGATGACCTGGAGGATCAGCTCGGCGTAGCCGCCGGGGCGCCTGATCGGTCCGTCCGGGGCGGCCAGGGTGCCGATCGCGAGGATCGAGCGGGTGGCGGCGACGGCGATCCGCAGCGGCAGGGTCGCGGCCTCGGAGAGCGCCTCGGTGAAGGTCGCTGGGGCGGGTGCGGCGAGCGCGGGTGAGGCCATGGCGTCACGCTATCTCGCCACTACGATGCCCGGATGGACTTCGCCTCGCTCGAGCCGCTGGAGGGCGGATGGTCCGGGGAGACCTTCGTCGCCCGGGTCGGTGCGGGGGAGCGTCAGGTGGTCCGGATCCACGCCCGCAACCCGGAGCGGGCCGAGGTCGACGCGGCGCTGCTGCGCCTGGTGCGCGGGCTGGTGCCGGTGCCGGAGGTCGTCGACGTACGTCGGGCCGCCGACGGCCTGCCGGCGCTGCTCGTCACGACGTACCTCCCGGGCGAGCGGGGCGACCTGGTGCTGCCTCGTCTCGGGGGCGCCGACCTGGCCGTGCTGGGTGGTCAGGTGGGCGAGCTGGTGGCGACTCTCGGGGGGATGCCGCAGCCACGTCCGGGCGAGTTCGTCGGCGCCGACCTCCTGCTCCGACCGTGGGAGGGTGCGGCCGACCTCGAGGAGTTCGCGGCGCACGCGCTCGCGACGACCCTGCAGCGCTGGCCGGCCGCGGAGCGTGCCGGGCTGGCCGAGGTGGCCGAGGTGGCGGGCGAGCTGTTGAGCACGGTGGACCGCACCTGCCTGGTGCACAGCGACCTCAACCCCAAGAACCTCCTCGTCGACCCGGACTCCCTGGCGATCACCGGGTTGGTCGACTGGGAGTACGCCCACGCCGGGCACCCCTTCACCGACCTGGGCAACGCTCTGCGCTTCGAGCGCGAACCGGCCTACGTCGACGCCGTGCTGGCGAGCCTACGAGCGGCTGCGCGGCGTGCCCCGCGAGCAGGCCCTGGCGCTCGCACGCGCCGCCGACCTGTTCGCGCTGATCGACCTCGCCGGACGAGCGGGGGAGAACCCGGTCGCGGACCGGGCCGAGCGACTGCTGCGCGCCATCGCGCACTCGGGCGACCTGGGTGTCGAGGCAACCTTCTGACCCAGCTCGGCGTAGGTCAGGGTGTGACGGGACTACTGGAGAGCATGGCGGCCTCGGGGGGTGCGATGGAGCATGCGGACGACGACGCGTTCGCCCGGCTCTTCTTCGCCCACGCCGCCCGGCTGGTGAGGCTGGCGGGGTTCCTGGGTGCCGCCGATGCCGAGGACGTCGTGCAGGAGGCCTACTGCAGGGTGTTCGCCGCGCGCCGCCGCGTGCGCGCCGAGGAGGGCGAGGTGGTGCGCTACCTCACCCGCAGCGTCGTCAACGAGGTGCGCGACCGGCACCGGCGCTCACAGGTGGCGCGCGCCAAGGCGCACCTCGTCGTCGTCGACCCGGTGGTCGCGAGCAGCGACGGTGCCGAGCGACTGGGGGTGCGCGCGGCGGTGGCCGCCCTTCCGGACCGGCAGCGCGAGGCGATCGTGCTGCGGTTCTGGCTCGACCTCCCCTACGAGGACGTCGCCCGGGCCATGGGCGTGCGGACCGGCACGGCCAAGTCACAGGTGTCGCGGGCCCTCGTGGCCCTGCGGGAGTGGACCGACGAGTGGGCCGACGAGCCCGACAACGATTCTGAGGAGACGCCATGAGCGTGGAGCAGCGGGTGCGCGAGGCCCTGGAGCGCGACGGCTCCCGACACGAGGTCGACGTCCAGGCGCTGTACGCCGCCACGCGGGCGCGGCTCGACGAGCGGGAGGACCGGGCCGCACTGAGACGCCGGGGGGCCGCCCGCGGGGGCTTGCTCGCCGCTGCAGCCGTCGTGACGATCGCCGGCGTCGGGGTGGTCGCGCCCGTGGTGACCGACCGGCTCTTCGCCGACTCCTCCGACGCCTCGGCCGGCCCGGTCGACTCCGCCTTCTCCTGCCCGGTCCAGCGGACGACCGACCTCACCACCTCCGACGACGACTCGTTCCTGCCCGAGCTGGACGCTCGAGCTCGTCCGACGCGTGGGTCGGACGACGCGCCGCGGCATGTCGTGGTCGTGGACGGCGATCGGGCGACCCTGCGCCTGGGCAACGCCGACTCGACGCTGGCCAGCGTGACCACGTTCGAGAAGGTCGACGGCGCCTACCGCCGTCTCGAGGTCACCAAGTGCACCAACGACGCCGTCGTCGGGTCGGCCACCGCGCCTCTCGTCGACCCGGGCCTCGCCTCCACCGAGCCCGGTCTGCGGGCCCGCGACGTCGATCCGGACGCCGTGCTGGTGCTGGACCGCCTCACCTATGACGTGGCGGGCCTGTCCAAGCGGATCACCGGCTACGCCTACGGGTGCGAGGCTCGCGTGTGCGTCGACGCCGGCAGCGCGCCCGGCCAGCTCGTCCTGGCCCGCGTCCGGGGCAACGGTGTGCCGGACGACATCTCCTCCGTGCTCGCCGACCCCGACGACGTGGTCGGGGTCGACCCGGCGCAAGCACTGGTGGCGATCTACGACCGCACCGGACAGCTCGCCGACGTCACGTGGGGCGACCGCTCGGGGGCCCGGACCGCCGTCGATCCGGTGCCCGGCGAGTCGTGGACCGGGCGGTTCTACCTCGTCCTGGCCCCCGCGGCGACGCTGCAGGACGTGCAGGTGACCACCACCGACGGCGAGAGCACGACGTACGACGCCGAGGACCTGCGGCAGTGACCCCCCGGACATGACGATGCCCCGCCGGGTCTGGCACCACGGCGGGGCATCGAGCACGTCAGGAACCCTAGGTCAGCGCTTGCCCTTGGGGTTCTTGGGGGACGAGGCACGGTCGGCCGGGTTGGAGCCCTTCTTGATCTCCTTGCCGTCGCTGTCCCCGCCGAGGTCGGTGTCGCAGTTGCGCGGGTCGGTCTTGGCCTTCTTGTCAACCTCTTGTTCTTCGCCCGGTCGCTCCTGCGGTCGGTGAGGCCGTCGCGGTCGGTGTCCTTCTGGAGCGGGTTGGTCTGCACGTAGCCGATCATGTAGCTCTTGGTGTGAGCCTTCTTGACGAACACCCTCTGCTCGATGACGAAGCCGTTGACCTCGTTGCCGTCGGGAGGCCGTCGTCGTCGGTGTCGGGTCGTTCGGGTCGGTGCGACTGCGCCGAGCCGGAGTCGGTGGTCGCCGTTGCCGAGGATCTCGTCACCGTCGGTGAGGCCGTCGCCGTCGGTGTCCGGGTTGTTGGGGTCGGTGGACTCACCGCCGTGTTCGGAGCCGTAGACCTCGTCACCGTCGTTGAGGCCGTCACCGTCGGTGTCGGCGTTGCACGGGTCGGTCGGCTCGTTGCCGAACGGGTTCTCGCGAGCCGGTGAGCTCCTCGCCGTCGGTCAGGCCGTCGCCGTCGGAGTCGGCGGTCGGGCGGCGGGCGTCGGCGTGGGCGTCGGCGTCGGGGTGGGCGTCGGCGTCGGCGTCGGCGTCGGCGTCGGCGTCGGGGTGGGCGTCGGCGTCGGGGTCGGGGTCGGCGTCGGCGTCGGGCGTCGGCGTGGGGGTCGGCGTCGGGGTGGGCGTCGGGTCGGCGTCGGGGTCGGGTCGTGCGGGGTCGGCGTCGGGGTGGGCGTCGGCGTGGGTGTCGGCGTCGGGGTGGGCGTCGGCGTCGCGACCGGCGGGCAGATGACGCCGCCGACGGGCGACGTCGAGCTCACCGACATCGGGAACAGGTCGAGATCGGCGACCTTCACGCCGCCACCGGGGATGACGGAGAGCAGCGACAGCTTGACCTTCAGCACGCTCGCGGTCGCGCTGGCGGTGGTGCCGTCGGGGCTCTCGACGAGGTCGTCGACCTGGCCCAGTCGCAGCTCGAGCTCGAGCAGCGGGTTGTCCGGCGCGGTGATGTCGAGCGGCGAACCGTCGACGGGGAGGTCGAAGTCCATGCCCATCACCGAGACGGTGACGAGCGGGGCGCTGTAGGTGACGTCGGCACCACCGGCGACGCCCGTGGTGGTGGCGGTCAGCGTCGGGGCGTCGAGCACCTTCACCGAGACGTTGCCCAGGAGGTTGACGTCGGCGGCGGTGCCCGCGGACTTCGCCTCCACGGCGCGAGGTGCTCCGGGAGTGGTCTCCAGCAGGCTGGTGCTCTGGGTGACCGAGACCTCGCCGGGCACGCCCACGAGAGCGGCGTCGTCACCGAGGCCGACGGGGATCGGCAGGACGGCGGCATCGGCGGTCGTGATGACCGAGCGGGTCAGCGGCACGTCGCCCGGCAGGCAGGTGTCGTCGCCGGACCAGCGGGCTGACGCGAGGGCGTTGGAGACCCCCAGGTCGAGGATCGGCGTGCTGGTCGCGGGGATGACGTCGGCGGTGGCCGGGAGCGGGTTGTCCGGCGGGGCCGACTGCGTGGTCGTCGAGAGGATGCCGCTGATGGGGACGGCGGTCAGCAGCGATCCGTCGAGGTTGGTGGACGTCGCGGTCGAGCGCGGGGACGACGCGCTGTCCACCGTGCCCCCGGCGTCGGCGACGCTGACGTCGCCGGCGGTCAGCCCCATCGCGCTGAGCACCGTGAGGTCGAGCAGCCCGGAGGTGGAGGTGGCGTCGAAGCTCGCGAGTGGCGCGGCGGCGGCGACGGGGGACGACGACACGGTCACGGCGAAGCCGCTCGCAGCGGCGATCGTCGTGATGGCCGCGATGCGTGCCACGGGCGAGGCGGCCCGTCGGACACTGCGCAGGAGCGGACGACCCGCTCGCTGCTGTCGTGAGGTGGGGTGATGGATGGGCATGGCGGTGCTCCGTTCGCGCGCCGGACCGAGGGCCGGCTGGGGGGTCAGGGAGTGGACGGGTCGTGCGGGGGTCGTCCATGTGCTGATGGCGTCCTTCGACGGGCCCGTACCCGCGCCTCCTACGGCGGTATGCGCGACAGGCTGTCGAGGAATCAGATCGGCCTCAGTTGGACTGTGCCATCGGGGGCGGCGTATTCTTCGAGGCTGCGCCTACTGTCTGCCGCGTCCCATACGGAGCGGACCGTGGCTCGCTCCCCGATCACGTCGATCCGTCGTGCGTACCGGGGCAGTGAAATCGACCTTCGGCGCGTCCGTTCGACTTCTGCCCACCCAAGGATCCAGTTCCCTTATGACGAGTACCCTCAACTTCCCTCTTCCGTCCAGCTATGACGACACCGCGCCCCAGGTCGCGATCAACGACATCGGCTCCGAAGAGGACTTCCTCGCCGCCATCGATCTGACGATCAAGTACTTCAACGACGGCGACATCGTCGCCGGCACCATCGTCAAGGTCGACCGCGACGAGGTCCTGCTGGACATCGGCTACAAGACCGAGGGCGTCATCCCCTCGCGTGAGCTGTCCATCAAGCACGACGTCGACCCCTCTGAGGTCGTCTCGGTCGGCGACGAGGTCGAAGCCCTCGTTCTCCAGAAGGAGGACAAGGAAGGTCGGCTGATCCTGTCCAAGAAGCGCGCCCAGTACGAGCGCGCCTGGGGCACCATCGAGCAGGTCAAGGAGGAGGACGGCGTCGTCGAGGGCACCGTCATCGAGGTCGTCAAGGGCGGCCTCATCATCGACATCGGTCTGCGCGGCTTCCTGCCCGCCTCCCTCGTCGAGATGCGCCGCGTGCGCGACCTCCAGCCCTACGTCGGGCAGGTCCTCGAGGCGAAGATCATCGAGCTCGACAAGAACCGCAACAACGTGGTCCTGTCGCGTCGTGCGTGGCTCGAGCAGACCCAGTCCGAGGTCCGCCACGGCTTCCTCACCCAGCTCCAGAAGGGCCAGATCCGCAAGGGTGTCGTGTCCTCGATCGTCAACTTCGGTGCCTTCGTGGACCTCGGCGGCGTCGACGGCCTCGTGCACGTCTCGGAGCTGTCCTGGAAGCACATCGACCACCCCTCGGAGGTCGTCACCGTCGGCGACGAGGTCACCGTCGAGGTCCTCGACGTCGACATGGACCGCGAGCGCGTCTCGCTGTCGCTGAAGGCGACCCAGGAGGACCCGTGGCAGCACTTCGCCCGGACCCACCAGATCGGTCAGATCGTGCCGGGCAAGGTCACCAAGCTGGTGCCGTTCGGTTCCTTCGTCCGCGTCGAGGAGGGCATCGAGGGCCTGGTGCACATCTCCGAGCTGGCCGAGCGCCACGTGGAGATCCCCGAGCAGGTCGTCCAGGTCAACGACGACGTCATGGTCAAGATCATCGACATCGACCTCGAGCGTCGCCGGATCTCGCTGTCGCTCAAGCAGGCCAACGAGACCGCGACCGCTGCCGACGTCGAGGAGTTCGACCCCACGCTCTACGGCATGGCCGCGACCTACGACGAGGCCGGCAACTACGTCTACCCCGACGGCTTCGACCCCGAGACGGGCGAGTGGCTCGAGGGCTTCGACGAGGCGCGCGCGCTCTGGGAGGACCAGTACGCCAAGGCGCACACCCGCTGGGAGGCGCACGTCAAGCAGCAGGCCGAGGCCAAGCAGGCCGACATCGAGGCCAGCGAGGCGACGTCGTACTCCTCGGCCACCGGTGGCGGCGAGGGTGAGTCGGCCGAGGGCACCGAGTCCGAGGGTGGCTCGCTCGCCTCGGACGAGGCGCTCCAGGCCCTGCGCGAGAAGCTCACCGGCGGCGCGAGCTGATCGCAGCTCGCTCGCAGCACTGAGCACCTGACAGACACCGAAGGCCCGGTCCCCGCGAGGGGGCCGGGCCTTCGGCGTGGTGGTGCTGGGGTGCGGTCCTGGTGACGGGGTCAGAGGCGGGCGGCGGGCGGCAGGAAGCGCTGGTCGACGAGGTGCGAGGCGGGCGGCGAGCGGTGCCCGCGGTCGTCGGAGGCGATCAGGCGGAGGGCCCAGAGGACCGTGGCGACGGTGGCGGCGATGGCGGCGATGGCGACGAGGAGGATCACGAAGGAGGTCATGGCTGTAATCATGCGCCCACCCAGATGCTGCCACCAGTGGCAGGAATGACGGCCTCCGTCGATTTCCCGCCACTCTCGGCGCTAGGCTCGCCGGATGAAGACAGTCGCAGTGGTGGTGCAGGACGGCGCCGAGCCGTTCGGTCTCGGATCCCTCGTCGAGGTGTGGGGTGAGCCCTACCACGAGGACGACGACAACCCGGTCTTCGACTTCCGGGTCTGCACCCCGCGGCCGGGCAGGGTGCGGGGCCGGTCGGGCTTCGACCTCCACGTCGAGCACGGACTGGATGCCACCGCGGACGCCGACCTGGTCTGCTTCTCACCCAAGTTCGACTTCCTCGAGCACGACGACGCCGTGCTCGACGTCGCCCGCGCCGCACACGCGCGCGGGGCGATCGTCTACGCGCACTGCTCGGGTGCCTTCGAGCTCGCGGCGGCCGGCCTGCTCGACGGCCGGGGGTGCACCACCCACTGGCGCTACACCTCGCTGCTGCAACGGCGCTACCCGCTCGCCGACGTCCAGCCCGACGTCCTCTACGTGCAGGACGGCAACGTCCTGACCGGGGCGGGGAGTGCCGCCGGGATCGACGCCTCGCTCCACCTGATGCGCCAGCACTTCGGTGCCCGCGTCGCCGCCACCACCGCGCGGCGGATCGTCGTACCGCCTCATCGTGACGGCGGGCAGGCGCAGTTCATCGCTCGCCAGGTCGTCGACTGCCAGGCCGAGACGCTGGGCGCGGTCCTCACCTGGGCCAGCGAGCGACTCGCCGAGCCCCTCGACGTCGAGACGCTGGCCCGCCAGGCCCACATGTCGCCGCGCACGTTCGCCCGCCGCTTCCGTGACGAGACCGGCACCACGCCGCACAGCTGGGTCACCGCCCAGCGGCTCGCGCTGGCCGAGGAGATGCTGGAGCGCACGAGCAACTCCGTCGACGAGATCGCCGCCGACGTCGGGTTCGGCAACGCCGCCACCCTGCGCCACCACTTCACCCGCGTCCGTGGCGTCAGCCCGCAGGTCTACCGGCGCCAGTTCGCCTGCTGACCTCAGCCGTGGGCCGACCGCCGACCCCAGCCCGGCCACTCACCCCAGCTGGTCGCGCCGCACCTTCCCGGTGAGCGTGCGCGGCAGCTCGTCGAGCATCGTCCACGTCTTGGGGCGCTTCGGCGGCGCCAACCGCTCGCGGGCGTACGCGGTGAGCTCGGCCTCGGTCGCGGAGCCGACCACCGCGGCACAGACGCGTTGACCCCAGGCGGGGTCGTCGACGGCGTACACGGCGATGTCCTCGACCGCATGGTGCTCGCCGAGCACCTGCTCGACCTCGAGGGGGTAGACGTTGACGCCGCCGCTGATGATCAGGTCGGAGCGTCGCCCGTCGAGGTAGAGGTAGCCCTCGGCGTCCAGGCGCCCCGCGTCGCCGACCGTGAACGCGTCCCCGCGCCAGGCGTCAGCGGTCTTGGCGGGCTCGCGGAAGTAGGTGAAGCGCGCGTACGGCGGGACGGTGCACCAGATCGTGCCGTCGTCGTCGACGTGCAGGGTCCTCCCCGGCCGGGCGCGACCGACGGTGCCCGGCCGCTCGAGCCACTCCTCGCTGCGGCACGCGGTGAACTGCCCCTCGGTGGAGCCGTAGAACTCCCACGTCGATCCGTCCGGGAAGAGCTCGATGAGGCGCCGCTTGACGTCGGCCGGGCAGGGCGCGCCGGCGTGGGCGACCAGCCGGAAGCAGGAGAGGTCGGGCACGCCGACCTCGTCCCAGTGGGCGAAGAGGCGCTGGAGGTGGGTCGGGACGCAGAACATGCTGGTGGGTCGCTCGGCGGTGATGGTGCGCGGTGACCTGCGCGGGGTCGAAGGGCCCGGGGAGGACGACCCTGCCGCCGGCCAGGAGCGTGCCGAGCGCGAAGCGCAGCGGAGCCGAGTGGTAGAGCGGGCTGAGCACGAGGTTGACGTCGGTGTCGCAGAAGCCCCACAGGTCCCGCTCCTCGGCGACGAGCGCGGCGGCGTCGTCGGGGCCGAGCAGGCCGCTGTCGACGCCCTTCGGCACGCCGGTGGTGCCGCTGGTGCAGTGCATCGGGCGGGCGCGGGGCAGTCCCCGGTCGGAGGTGGTGACGGCGGCGAGCTGTGCTGACGTCTCGACCACGAGGGTCGGGTCGAGCGGGGTGAGGATCCGCTCCCGCTCGTGCTCGGTGAGCCGCGGGTCGAGGGGGATGGGGAGGATCCCGCGCGCCAGCAGGGAGTGGACGGCGTCGAGGTAGTCCTGCGAGCCGGCGACGAGCAGGGCGACACGGTCACCCTCCGTCAAGGTCGTGGGTCCCTCCAGGTCGAGGCGCGCGACCCGAGCTGCGACCTCCGCGCCGTCGGCGTACCGGTCCTCGGTGCGGTGGAAGCAGGGAAGGGTCGCGAACGCTTCCAGCTCGCGTCGGGTGAAGCCGGCCAGCCGGAGCCGATCGCCGGCGCGGATCGCCGCGAGCAACCGGGCGCCGGCCAGGTGCACCGGGTCGATCAGCCGGGAGAGCCGTCGGCGCTCACGAGCACGCTCTCGGCCCGCACGTCGGGACCGCCCCAGGTCCAGGGGTGTCGGGACGCCCCGCGCTCGTCGAGCCGCGCCAGCCGGTCGCGCAGCGCGACGAGGTGCGGGTCGAGGTCGGCGCGGGGCGGGCTGTGCGGATCCAGGTCGTCGCACAGCTGCTGGGCGACCGGTCGCGGTGCTGGCCAGAGACGCTCCATGCGAACGGCGTAGGCCTCGCCGGCGAGGTCGACGATCTCGTGGAGGCGCGGCAGGTAGGGGGTGGGCGGGGCGGCGAGGACGTCGTCGGCGAAGAGGCGGTGAGCCGGGTCCCACGGCACCAGGCGCACGCACTCGGTGTCGCTGGGATCGGCGAGCACCGTGGCCCAGTCGCCCACCCCGACCACGCGCCATCCGGCTGCCTCCAGGCGCGCGCGGGCCTCGACGTCGGAGAGCCCGTCCAGGTCGGGGAGGCTCACGTCAGTCCCAGGTCGGCGCCGACGAGGTCGACGACCTGGGCGAAGTGGGTGTCGTAGTCGAGCACGCCCTTGTGCATGTGGCCGAAGAGCTCGAGGGACACGTGGCCGAACAGGGTGGCCCACGCGGCGAGGCCGCGGACGGCGTATGCCGGCGGGATCGGTTGCGTCGACGAAGGCGAGGATCGGCTCGAGCGCGGCCTTCTCGGCGGCGCTCACCCGCTTGGGCGGACCGCGGCGGTGTCACGCCCGGCGGCTGCGGCATCGGCGACCAGGTGCGATGAGGGCCGACGAGACGCGGGTGCCGGGGACGACCGTGTCGGTCGGGAGCGGCGTAGCCGGGCACCGGGCTGCCGTAGGTGAGGGCGTACTGGTGCGGGTGGGCGACCGCCCAGTCGCGCACGGCGTGCGCGAGCGCCCGCCAGCGGCCGCATCAGGTCGCCGGGTCGCCGTGCTGCCGCCGCCGCGTCGACCGCCTCACCCGAGCTCGTCGTAGGCCTCGATGATGAGCGCGGTGAGCAGCGCGTCGCGGGTGGCGAAGTAGCGGTAGACCGCCGACGACGCCATGTCGAGGTCGCGGGCGATCGGCGCGCACCGACAGGGCGGCGGGCCCCACCTCGGCGAGCTGGGTGGTGGCGCTGTCGAGGATCGCGCGGGTGAGCTCGGCGCGGGCGACGGCGCGGGCGGTGCGAGGGGCTGTCGGTGCCATGGGGACAAGTGTGACGCAGGAATGAGAGCAGTGCAAACAAATGAGAGCAGTGCTCTTGCTTTCGTCGGTGCGCCGTGGCATGCTCGTCGAAACGAGAGCACCGCTCTCACTTCGAGAGGAGCAGCAGATGAGCATGAGCAAGCACGTGGTGGTCGGAGCCGGACCGGTCGGACTGGCGACGGCCCGGGAGCTGGTGGCCCAGGGGCACGAGGAGGTGCTGCTGGTCAGCCGGTCAGGCGCCGGCGCCGAGATCGACGGGGTGCGCCGGGTCGCGCTCGACGCGAGCGACGCCGACGCCCTGGCGACGCTGGCGCAGGGCGCGAGCGCGCTCTACAACTGCATCAACCCGCCGTCGTACGACGTGTGGCCGACGTGGTGGCCGCCGATCGCGGCAGCGCTGCTCGCGGCGGCCGAGTCGCTCGGGAGCGGTGCTCGCCACGGCGTCGTGCCTCTACGCCTACGGGCCGGTCGACGGCCCGATGGTCGAGGGGATGCCCGATGCCGCGCCCGGCGTCAAGGGTCGGCTGCGCGCCGACATGTGGGCCGACGCCCTTGCGGCCCACGAGGCCGGACGGATCCGTGCGGTCGAGGTCCGAGGCTCCGACTACCTCGGGCCGGACGTGACCCAGGCGCACGTGCCGGTGGTGGCGCCGAACGCGCTCGCCGGCAAGACCGTCCGCCTCTTCGGGGCCGCCGACGTGCCCCACACCTTCACCGACGTGCGCGACATGGCCCGCGCCCTGGTCGCCGTCGCCACGACGCCGTCGGCGCACGGCCGTGTCTGGCACGCCGCCGAGCAACGCCCCGGTCACGCAGGCGCAGGCGGTCGCCGACGTGTGCGCGGCAGCGGGTCGGGAGCCGGGGAAGGTGAAGGTGTGGCCGAGGGCGATGCTCAGCGTCGGCGGACTGTTCATGGGCTTCCTCAAGGAGATGCGCGAGACCGTCTACCAGTTCCAGCGCCCCTACGTCATGGACTCCTCCGCCATCCAGCGCGAGCTCGGGCTGTCGCCCACCCCGTGGGCAGAGGTGTGCCGCGCCACTGCCGCTCAGGCGATGAGCTCCCAGGTGCCGGACCCGGTCTCGACCCACACGGGTTCACGCGCGGCGGGTGCGGTCGAGGTGTAGGTGTGTCCGGTGGGGGTGGTGGTCTCCACGACGTGGGCGGTGCCGGGGGGTCCCGGCCTGGGTCGTGCGGTCCAGCCGCGAGCTTGCTTGGCGTGGTTGCAGACCTCGCAGAGACCTTGGGTGTTGGCGATGCTGGTGGGGCCGCCTTCCTCGGCGGCCTCGACGTGGTCGGAGTGTCTGATGGTGGCGTCGCACCACGGGGTGCGGCAGGTCCGGTCACGGAAGCGGAGGAACTTCGCCATCCCGGCCGGCACCAGGCGGCGCTGGGAGTCCATGGCGACCAGTGCGCCGGTGGCTGCGTCGGCGTAGAGGCGCCGCAACCAGGTCGCGCCGACGGCGAGGTCGCGGGCGAGGTCGGCGGGGATGGGTCCGTAGCCGTCGATCCACGCGCCGGCCTCCGTCTGTCCGGTCAGGACGGTGTCGGGCATGACGACGTTGACCGTCACGCCGGGGTCGTCGTCCTCGGTCAGGGGGTCGCGGCCGGTGATGCGGGCGACGAGGGTGTCGGCCATGATCTGCCCACGGCTGCGGGGATCGCCCCGCCCGGTCGCGGCGTCAGCGGCCGACATGAGGGCCGCGAGGACCGCGACGCCGTCCTTGACGGGCAGCAGCGCGGAGAGGTGCGACATCGTGTCGGGGGCGGGTCGCAGGGAGACGTGGCGCTCGTTCTCGGCACGGCGGCGTCGCTCGGCGACCGAGGCGGGGTCGAGCTCGGCGGCGAGCTTCGCCGCGGCACCGATGATCTCGCCGTCGCTCATGGCTTCGAGGCGGTCGGGGGCGGCGGCGAGGCGCTCGTCGATCTCGAGGCGTTGCTCGAGGGCCAGGCAGGCGGTCTCGCGGGCGATGAGGGTGGCGCGCCACTCGGTGATCCGCCCGGCCTGGAAGGCGGCCCAGGTGTGGGGGAGCTCGGAGGACAGGATCTTGGCCAGGCCGAGGTGGCGTTGAGCCTTGTTGGGCGACTCCCGACGGGCCAGGGCTATCTGCGAGGCGATGCCGCGGCCGCGTCGTGCGGCCGGGACACCGGCATCGGCCGCCTTGGCTTCCTGGGACTCGGCGAAGTCAGCGGTCAGCGCGGCCTGTGCTGCCTCGGCGATGCACTTGAGCTCCTCGAGACCGCGCAGGGCGTCGATGCGCTCGGCGTCGGACAAGCGCGGCGAAGGCAGGTCCCGCACCTGCGCCTTCAACAGCCCGAGCTCGATCATGTGTTCGAGTCTAGGGGCGACCGCCGACAATGGGCTGTCGAGGCGAGCAGGCCCCCGTGGACGACGAGCGATCGCGGCGCCGGGGCGCAGTCGGGCAGGGGACAGTCAGGGTGTGGGCTCAGCTCGTGGCTCAGGCGGGTCGTTCCATGAGTCGCTTCAGCTCATCGAGATCTCGCGCGACCATCGCGCAGTCACGGTCGAACTCCTCATCGCCCAGCTCGATCTGGCGGACGGTGAAGACGACCTCGGAGCCCTCGGGGTGAGCCAGGACCCGCACCGGGTTCGTCACGGTCGTCCCGGAGGGGAGCACGACGTCGTGGTCCAGGACGCCGAACTCGTTGGGCGGCACGAAGCGGACGGTGACTGTCCCCATCGGCGACTCGACCAGCAGCGAGTCGTCCTGGCGGACGACGTTGCTCCTCGCCAGGCCGGCGGCCCACCTCGGCAAGTTGTCAGGGTCGGATGCGAAGTCGTAGACACGCTGTGGCGGCGTGGTGATCACCCGGCTGATGTGACGGCTCCTCATGTGCCGAGTCTCTCGTACCGGGCGTGGGTCCGCGCTCCGCCACTGCCGGCCGCGGCCCGGGCGCGATGGTGGGACGACGCGCACGCGAACGACGTCGGATGGTTCACGCTCGATGAGCCGCCACCTCCGCCGCACGTCGCGGTGCGCAGCGCAGCGCAGCGCCAGGATCGATGCCATGCGGAGTCTCGCCGAGCACCAAGATCCGCCCGAGTCGGGAACTCGCTCGTTCGAGCGGACATGAACCGGGTATGAGCCCACCGGAGGACACCGTGACCGAGATGTCAGAGGCGGCGCTGGCCGAGGCGCTGCAGACCGGAGACCGCTCGGCCGTGACCACGCTCTTCGACCGCCACGCCGACCGGATCTACCGACACTGCTTCCGCCTGACCGCCGACCGGAGCGACGCCGAGGACGCGACCGCGACGACGTTCCTGGAGGTCTGGCGCCACCACGGACGGGTGGAGGTGCACGACGGGTCAGCGCTTCCCTGGTTGTACGGCGTCGCGACCAACGTCTGTCGCAACCTCACCCGCAAGCAGCGCAGGCACCTGCGGGCGGTGGCACGGATCACCGAGCCGCCCCCGCAGTCCGACCATGCCGAGGCGGTCGTCGAGCGCGTCGACGCCGAGGAGCGCATGCGTCAGGTCCTCGACGCGATCGAGCACCTGCCCCAGCGCGAGCGTGACGTGCTGGCGCTCGTCGCCTGGTCGGGTCTCAGCTACGAGGCCGCTGCAGCAGCGCTCGACATACCGATCGGCACCGTCCGATCACGCCTCTCGCGGGCGCGTGCCCGCCTCGCCTCCCTCGACCACCCAGGAGCCTCCGCATGAACGACGACCTGACCCCTCCCGACGAGCACCTCGACGCCGTGGCGAAGTCGCGGATCCGCCAGCAGGTCATCGCCGGCCTCGACGAGCCCCGAGCGGCCGGTCGGTGGGCAGTCCCCCTGGCTGCGGCGGCGGCCGTCGCGATCGTGGCGGGGTTGGTCGGCTACGTCGCCCTGCGCTCGGACCCGGCCACCGAGGCGGTGGGTGACCCAGCCGGCTCGACCTCGCAGGCGCCGTCGCCGGCGCCGTCGGCCGCAGAGGAGCCGAGCGACTCAGCGCCCGACGAGCCCGACGCAGAGCGAACCCTCGGACACCAAGACGATCGAGGTCGGTGAGGGCGACTGCGACCAGGAGCTGCGCTACGTGCTCAAGGGAGCCGAGCCCGTCATCGAGGTCGCCGGCGACGTCACGGTCGGCACGTTCCTCGTCAAGAACGACACGTGGGTGCAGTGCACGGTCGGCCCCGAGGCGACCACGTTGGCGGGTCAGCGCCCGCTCGCCGCAGAGTTCGTCCAGGACGACCCGACCCTCTTCCAGGTGAGCAGCGACATCTCCGACTTCAGCCAGCAGAGCATGACGCCTCTTCGTCGCCGGCGGGCCGTTGCCCGACGGCGTGACGGGCATCAGCTATCTCTTCCCCGACGGAGTCGAGCGGGTCGCCGAGGTCGCCACTGACGAGCAGGGTCGCGACTGGTGGCGCATGGAGTACGTGACGAGCGAGGGCGTGCTGGCCGACCCGCGGCAGAACCAGACCAAGCTCGACCCGATCGAGGTGACGGTCGCGCTCAGCGGGGCTGCCTACACCGTGCCGCTCGAGTGGGGCCTCGACACCTGCGCCCAGCTCAACCACGGCTGCTGATCGACCGACCCGAGCCCTACGGTGAGCCCATGCGCGTGGGACTCACCGGCGGGATCGCCTCGGGCAAGAGCACGGTCTCGGCGATCTTCGCCGAGCTCGGCGCCGTCGTGATCGACGGCGACAAGCTGGCGCGCGAGGTGGTGGAGCGCGGTACGCCGGGGCTCGCCGCGGTCGTGGAGGCGTTCGGCCCGGAGCTGCTGACCCCCGAGGGCGACCTCGACCGACCGGCGATGGGCGCGATCGTCTTCAACGACGAGGCCAAGCGCAAGATGCTCGAGTCGATCGTGCACCCGCTGGTCTTCGAGCGCTACGCCGAGCTCGAGGCCGCCACCGGTCCCGACGACGTCGTCATCCACGACATCCCGCTGCTGGCCGAGTCGGGCCGGGCGGGGGAGTTCGACGAGGTCGTCGTGGTCGACGCTCCCGAGGAGCTCCAGGTCGAGCGGATGCTGCGCGACCGTGGCTGGACCGAGGCCGACGCCCGCTCGCGGATCGGCTCCCAGGCCACCCGCGAGGAGCGCCTGGCCATCGCGACGTACGTCGTCGACAACACCGGCTCGCTGGAGTCCTGCGCGCACGGGTCGAGGAGATCTACCGCGAGCTCACAGCGCCACGGTCATGAACCGGCTGAGCGGGTCGGGGCGGTAGTCGCCGAACGGCTCGCAGTCGACGAACCCGTGACGCCGTAGAGCGCATGGGCGGGTGGAAGAACGCGTAGGACCCGGTCTCCAGGCTCACCCGCGTCGAACCCGGACGCCCGGGCCTCGTCGAGCACGTGGACGAGCAGCCGGGCGGCGATGCCCTCGCGCGTGCGGTGCGGCGCGGTGCGCATCGACTTGAGCTCGGCGTGCTCGGTGGTCAACGGCTTGAGCGCCGCGCAGCCGAGCAGCTCGCCGGACTCCTCGTCGTACGCCGTCCAGAACCGCATGTCGGGGGCCCGCAGGCCGGAGAGGTCGAGCACGTGGGTCGACTCGGGCGGTCCCATCGAGCGCAGCTGGGCGACGTGGGCCTCGAGGAAGGCGACGACCTCGGGATCGGTCAGGTCGTCCCGGTCCGATCTGCATTCCGCGGAGCCTACGGCGAGTCGCGGTCAGGAGCACGAGAGCCCCCGCCGGTGACCGGCGGGGGCTGCTCGTGAACTCGCTGAGCGATCAGGCGGCCAGGTCGGGGTCGCCGATGCGGCGCAGCTTCTGCAGCGCCTCCCGCTCGAGCTGACGCACGCGCTCGGCGGAGATGCCGTGCTTGGTGCCGATGTCGGCCAGCTTGTGCTGGCGTCCGTCGACCAGGCCGTAGCGCGAGCGGATGATGTCGGCGGCACGGTCGTCGAGGTGACCGACCAGCGCGTTGAGCCGGTCGCGGGCCTCGACGTCGAGGACCGTGAGGTCGGGCGACGGCGAGGTCTCCTGAGCCATCAGGTCGCCGAGCGAGGTGTCGCCGTCCTCGTCGACCGGGGTGTCGAGGCTGACGTGCTCGCGGCCCCAGGCCATCAGGTCGAGGACGCGCTCGAGCGTCGAGGCCGAGCTCGGCGGCGATCTCCTCGGGCTCCGGGTCGCGGCCGAGCTGGCGCTCGAGCGTGCGGCGGGCGCCGCCGACCTGGTTGAGCTCCTCGACCACGTGGACGGGCAGCCGCACGACGCGGGCCTGCTGGGCGATGCCGCGGGTGATGGCCTGACGCACCCACCAGGTGGCGTAGGTCGAGAACTTGTAGCCCTTGGTGTAGTCGAACTTCTCGACCGCACGGATCAGGCCGGTGTTGCCCTCCTGGATCAGGTCGAGCATCGGCATCTGGGCCCGGCCGTACTTGCGCGCGATCGAGACGACCAGGCGCAGGTTGGCGGTGATGAAGGTGTCGACGGCCTTGCGGCCCTCCTCGGCGAGCCACTCGAGCTCCTCCTCGGAGGCGCGCATCGGGGCGCCGCCCTTCTTGCGACCCACGCGGCCCTCGGCGAGCAGCGCCTCGGCCATCAGGCCGGCCTCGATCGTCTTGGAGAGCTCGACCTCCATGGCTGCGTCGAGCAGGGGGTTGCGGGCGATCTCGTCGAGATACAGGCCGACGCTGTCGCGGCCTTCGATCTCGCGGGTGACCCCGTCGTCTTGGTTGCGGTCCTGGTTGCCATGGGGACCCTCCTTACCTCGTCGGCCAGTGTCTTGGCCTCGTCTGTTACAACGGTGGCGGGTTGTGGAGGATTCCCACCACACCCCGAAGGCTCGCAAGTCCTTCGGTGGTAAGTACGTCCCGGATTGGCCCAGAGTTGCCGTCGCTGACGACATCTCAGGGACTTCTCAGGGCAGGAGCCCACTTCTCAGGCTGGATCGCCGTGCGACGGCTCCTCCGGGGCGGGTCCGAGGCCGAGCACGTCGAGCACCCAGGCGAGGGTGAAGGCGCGGTCCTTCCAGGCCTGGTAGCGGCCCGACACGCCGCCGTGACCTGCTGACATCTCGATCCGCAGCACGACGTCGGGGTCGGTGACGACCTCGCGCAGCCGGGCCACCCACTTGGCCGGCTCGACGTAGAGCACCCGGGTGTCGTGGAAGGACGTCTCGGCCAGGATCGCCGGGTAGCGCCGCGCCGCGATGTTGTCGTACGGCGAGTAGGCGGCGATCGTCGCGTAGGCCTCGGGATCGGCCTCGGGGTTGCCCCACTCGTCGTACTCGGTGACCGTCAGCGGCAGGGTCGAGTCGAGCATCGAGGTCAGCGGGTCGACGAACGGCACGCCGGCCACGATCCCGGCGAAGTCGTCGGGCGCCTGGTTGGCGACGGCGCCGGCGAGCAGGCCTCCCGCGCTGGCGCCCTCGCCGACGAGCCGGTCGGCGGTGGTCCAGCCCTCGGCGACGAGGTGGCGTGCGGCCGCGACGAAGTCGTCGAAGGTGTGCTGCTTGTCGGCGAGCTTGCCGGCGTCGTACCAGTGCCGGCCCATCTCCCCGCCGCCGCGCACGTGGGCGATGCCGAAGGCGACCCCGCGGTCGAGCAGCGAGAGCCGGGCGATGGAGAACGACGGGTCCATCGAGGCCTCGTAGGCGCCGTAGGCGTAGAGGTGGAACGGCAGCGGCTCGCCGCTCGCGCGCGCGTCGCGACGGCACACGACCGAGATCGGGACCGAGGCGCCGTCGGTGGACGGCGCCCACAGGCGGTGCTCCTCGTAGTCGGCCGGGTCGTAGCCGCCGAGCACCGGGGCGCGCTTGAGCAGGGTCAGCTCGCGGGTGCGGACGTCGTAGTCGTAGATCGAGGCGGGGATCGCCATCGTCGTGTAGCCGAGGCGCACCGTCGGTGCGTCGAAGCGCGGGTTGGCGCCCGAGCCGACGGTGTAGACCGGCTCGTCGAACTCGACGAGGTAGTCGTCACCGATGCCCTGGGGCGCGGACTCGTCGAGCTCGAGGATCCGCAGCTGGGTCAGCCCGGCGCTGCGCTGGTGCACGACCAGGTGCCCGGCGAACGCGTCGACGTCCTCGAGCCGTACGGCGGCGTCGTGGGCGATCAGCGGGGTCCAGGCCTCCCGCGGGGTCGGCGCGGCCGGCGTGACGGCGAGCTCGAAGTCGGCGCCGGAGCCGTTGTGCATCACCAGGAAGCGGTCCTCGCCGGAGATGACGGCGTGCTCGACGGCGTACTCCAGACCCTCCTCGCGCTCGCGGAAGCAGCGCAGCCCCAGCTCGGGCGCGTCGGCGTCGAGGACGTGGTACTCGCTCGTCGTCTTCGACCCGGCGGCCACCACGATGAAGCGGTCGGTGCGGGTGCGTCCGACGCCGACCCAGAACCGCCCGTCGGTCTCGTGGAAGACGAGCTCGTCGTCGGCCTGGGTCGTGCCGAGGGCGTGGCGCCAGATCTTGTCGGCGCGCCAGGAGTCGTCGACCGTCGTGTAGTAGAGATGGGTGCCGTCGCGGTCCCAGGTGGCGCCGCCGAGGGAGCCGACGATCTCGTCGCCCAGCAGCTCGCCGGTGGTCAGCGACTTGATCCGGATCGTGTAGCGCTCGTCGCCCACGACGTCGAGGGCGTAGGCGAGCAGGGTGCTGTCGGGGCTGATGCTCGACCCGCCGAGGGAGAAGAAGTCGTGCCCCTCGGCGAGCGCGTCGAGGTCGAGCAGCACCTCCTCGCCGGGCAGGGCGGGCTGGTCGGGGGTGGCGTCCTCGGCGGGCTGCGGCGGGGTCCAGTCGTCGGGGCCGGCGATCGGCACGCGGCACGAGGCGCCGTACTCGCGGCCCTCGAAGGAGCGACCGTAGTACCAGTGGTCGCGCACGCGGGTCGGGATCGACAGGTCGGTCTCGCGGGTGCGTGCCTTGATCTCGCCGAAGATGTCCTCGCGCAGGCCGGCGAGGTGCGCGGTGCGCGCCTCGGTGTAGGCGTTCTCGGCCTCGAGGTGGGCGACCACCTCGGGCGACTCCTTCTCGCGCAGCCACTCGTAGTCGTCGACGCGGACGTGTCCGTGGTGCTCGGAGGTGACCGGTCGCCGTGGCGCGATGGGCGGCTGGGAAGGCTCATCCGTGGAACGGTAGCCATGGTGGCAGAGTCCTCCCCGTGGCCGACCTCCGTCTGACTCCGTCCTCGAGTCCCGCCTCCTCGATGGACGGTGTCCTGGACCGGATGCACGCACCGTCGCTTCCTCGGCGAGTACGTCGACGCGGAGCGCGCGAGCCGCCGCGCAGGCCTGGCGTCGAGCGGGTCCGCCAGCGCGCCCGGCTGCTCGACGGTGCGCGCCGGGGCCAGGGATCTCGCGGCGCGGTGCCACGTCGTGGCAGCGCGCCGGCGACGCACCTCGTCGTGCCGACGTCACGCTCGACGACACCGTCACGCGCGCCGGCGTCCGCGAGCTGCTCCTCGACCTGGCCCGCGAGGGCGGAGGGCAGCCGCCGGCTCACCGTCGGCTGTCTCCCCGGGCGACCCGGCCCGCGAGCCGCCCTCGTCGCCGGGCGGCACTTCGAGGTCGCGGCCTTCCAGATGCGCCTCGACCTCGACGCACGCGCTCCCAGCCGAGGACGCTGTCCTCCTCGTGCCGATGGACGACGCGACCTACGCGGCCTGCTGGACGACGACGTCGAGACCTACGCCGAGGAGCGCGCGCAGTCGGGCGAGAGCCCCGAGCGGGCGCGGCAGGTCTCGGAGGAGCAGCACGCGGAGCTGCTGCCCGACGGGCTGGCGACCGCCGCACCACCACTTCTTCGTCGGCACCGTCGAGGTCAGGACGGCCGGGACGGCACCGGGTCGGCACGCATCTGGCTCGGCACCGAGCGACCGATGGCCTTCGTCTACGACGTGGTCGTCGACGAGGAGCAGCGGCGTCGCGGCTACGGCGCCGGACTGATGCGCGCGGCGGCGCTGTGGGCGCGACAGCACGGCTCGCACGCGCTCGGGCTCAACGTCTTCGGCCACAACCACGGCGCCCGCACGCTCTACGACCGGCTCGGCTACCAGGTGGCCGAGGAGTTCCGAGGCAAGCACGCTGTGAGCGTCGACGCCGCCGCAGTCCGCCGCGACCATCGACCTCAACGCCGACCTCGGCGAGGAGGTCACCGACGACGTCGCCCTGCTGACCGTGGTCACCAGCGCCAACGTCGCCTGCGGCTACCACGCCGGCTCGCCCGCGATCATGCAGTCCGTGTGCGAGGCCGCTGCCGCGGGAGGCGTCTCGATCGGCGCCCAGGTCTCCTACGCCGACCGTCCCGAACTTCGGACGGCTCGCCGTCGACGTCGCCTACGAGATCCTGCGCGAGCAGGTGGCCCACCAGGTCGGCGTCCTGACCGACATCGCGCGTGCGGCGGGATCCGACGTGCGCTACCTCAAGCCCCACGGAGCGCTCTACCACCGCGTGCTCGACGACGAGGAGCAGGCCGCGGCGGTGCTCGCGGGCTCCGCGTCGTTGCCGGTGCTCGGGATGCCCGGCGAGCTGCTCGACCAGGCCTTCGCCTCCGGACGGGTGATCATGCTCGAGGGGTTCCCCGACCGTGGGTACGACGACCGGGGCCGGCTGGTGCCCCGCGGCCGGCCCGGCGCGGTGCTCGACGACTCCGACGAGATCGCCCGGCGCGCCGTCGACCTGGCGCCGACGGTCGCGTCGGTGTGCGTGCACGGCGACACCCCGGGGGCGGTCGAGCACGCCCGTGCGTGCCGGGCGTCCCTGGAGCGCGCGGGCTACACGCTCACCGGCCTCTGAGGAGCCCGCATCGCGCCTCGTCCACGGCCGGCCCGCCGAGTTGTGGACAAAGGTGTGCACAACCTGTGGACAAGTGACGGGTGTGGTGGATGACCCTGTGGGACTGGAGGAATGTCGGGAATCAGTGCTCGAAAGCCTTGTGCGGCACCGTCTCCTGGGCGTAGAACTCTCCCTACCAAGCCAGCGGGGCGAAGGGCCGGGAGACCGGGCCGGACCTCAGCAGGGCGGTGATCGAGCAGGACCGAAGATCCATCCCGCGGGGCAACCCGAGGCGTCGTACCGGTGACGGGCGCGGCGGGGTCGGAGGGAGCGCGAGATCGTCCGGATGTCACCCAGCCGGGCAAGACAGGGCAGTGGCGAAGATCCACACCACGAGGCAACTCGCGGCGTCGGGCCGGTGACGGGTGCGGCGGGATCGGAGACATCGTCAGGTCGTTCGGGCGTCACCTTTCCGAGCACACCGAGGGCCTCTTGATGCTCATACCATCAAGAGGCCCTCACCTTTTTCTCTCCTCCAGTCTGCGCCGATTCCGGGCGCGGCAGACCACGGCGGTGTGTCGATGTCGTGAACACTGGTCACATGCAGGTGCACGAGCTCGGCGCCGACGCGGTGCTGGTCGACGTCGACGGCACCGAGGCGGCGCTCTCGCTGGCGGCCCACGTGCGCGACCACCCCGGACCGGCCCTCGCGGTCGAGGTGGTCCCCGGCGCCGCCACCGTGCTCTTCGACGGCGTCGCCGACCGCGAGGAGCTGAGCAGGAGGCTGCGGTCGTGGACGCCGGGCCCGGTGCCCGCGCCGGGTGCGGTCGTCGAGCTCGCGACGACGTACGACGGGGCCGACCTGGCCGCTGTGGCCGAGGCCTGGGGCACCGACACCGCCGGCGTCGTCGCCCGTCACCAGGACACCGCCTTCGTCGTCGCGTTCTGCGGCTTCTCGCCCGGCTTCGCCTACCTCTCCGGACTGCCGGCGAGGCTCGCGGTGCCGCGGCTGGACACGCCGCGCACCCGGGTGCCGGCAGGCTCGGTCGGCCTGGCGGGGGAGTGGTGCGGCGTCTACCCGAGCGCCTCGCCCGGCGGGTGGCAGCTGCTCGGACGCACCGACGCCGCCCTCTGGGACGTCGCCCGCGACGACCCCGCGCTGCTCTCCCCGGGCACGCGGGTCAGGTTCGTGGCGACGTGAGTGCCTCCTGGACGGTCCTCGCGGCCGGGGCGCTCGTCACGGTCCAGGACCGGGGGAGACCGGGCTGGGCCCACCTCGGCGTGCCGCGCGCGGGTTGGCTCGACCCGTCGGCCGCCACGCTGGCCAACCGACTGGTCGGCAACGAGGAGGACGACGCGGTGCTGGAGGTCGCCGGCGGCGGGGTCCGCGTGCGCCAGGACGGGGCCGGACGCTGGGTCGCGGTGACCGGTGCGCGCTGTGCGGTCAGCGTCGACGACGTGGTGCGTGACCACGGCCGCGCGACGTGGGTGCCGGCCGGTGCTGTGCTCGCCCTCGGACCGGCGGACGAAGGGGTGCGCAGCTATCTCGCCGTCGCGGGCGGTGTCGACGTCGCACCGGTGCTGGGCTCGCGCTCGACCGACACCCTGGCCTGGGTCGGGCCGGACCCGATCCGCGAGGGGGTCGTGGTGCCGCTGGGTGGGCGGATCGGCACCCCGGCCGCCACCGACCTGCCGGCGCCGGTCGACCGGGGCCGGCTGCGGATCACCCCCGGCCCTCGGGCCGACTGGTTCGCCGACGACGCCCTGGCCCGACTCTGCGACGGTGACTACACCGTCACGCCGTCGTCCAACCGGGTCGGCCTGCGGCTGTCCGGCGCCGTCATCGAGCGGGTGAGGCCGGGCGAGCTGCCCAGCGAGGGGCTGGTGCTGGGGGCGGTGCAGGTGCCGGCGGACGGACTGCCGGTGGTCTTCCTCGCCGACCACCCGACCACCGGTGGCTACCCGGTCGTCGCGGTCGTCGACCGCCGCGACCTCGCGCGCTGCGCGCAGCTGCGCCCCGGCGACCCGGTGCGGTTCACCCTGGGCTGATCGCGGCCGGCCCGCGCAGGAGGTGGGGTCAGTGGCGCCGTACGAACTCGGCCGACGCCTCGACGGCCTCGAAACCCATCTCGACGTTGATCGCGACCATCCAGTCGTTGGTCTCGGCGTTCTGCGTCACCACCCGCCGCAGGTCGGGATGGGCGGCAGCGACGGCGCGCAGGTTGGCGGCCTTCACGGCGAGTCCGAGCGTGCGCCCGCGATGCTCGCGGTGGACGAACGTGCCCCACTGCGAGGCGTCGAGGCGGCCCGGTGGCGGCACCGAGATGGTCGACTGGGCGGCCACCGTCCCGTCGGGCGCGATGGCGACCGTCTCGTACATCGTGCGACCTGCCGCGACGAGCGAGGCGCGGTTCTCGGCGAAGCGCTCCGGGCTGATCTGCTCCTCCTCCCAGTCGACGGCTCCGGTCGGGGCGTCGACGGCGAGCTGGCCGATCAGGACCACCAGGGAGGGGACGAGGTTGTCCGGGATCTCGTTGACGTAGGTCTCGATCCGGTAGCCGCCGCTCTTGACCGCGGCCCGCGCCTCCCAGCGGTCGACGTCGGCGGTGGACAGCGGGAGCGCGAGGTGGCGCACGATCTCGATGTTGGAGAGCGTGAAGCCGGCCGCCTCGGCGAAGCGGCGCGAGCGATGGTCGGCGACCCGGTCGAAGGGCAGCGTGGCCTCGGCGATGACGGTGGTGCGCCCGGCGTCGCGCGCCACGCCGCAGATGTGGTCGAGCAGGGCGCGCCCGTGCCCGGCGTGCTGCTCGGGAGGGTCGACGTGGACCGCCACCCAGCCCTTGTCGAGGTTGTCGAGCAGGCCGAGGTAGGCGGCGGCGAAGCCGACCACCCGGCCGTCCACCCGCCCGACCACGTAGTGCTGCCGCTCGCCGGGGTCCGGACGGCGGATGCCGACCGACATCTCCTGCCACGACCAGTGCGGGGCGTCCTCGCGGCCCTCGAGCGACGAGCGGGTGTCGATGTCGTAGACGGTGCGCAGGGCGACGTCGTCGTCGATGTCCAGGTCGGTGATCTCCACGCCGGCTGACGCTACGGCGCGGCGGGGTCGACGGCCACCGAATTGTCGTCGGGCGACTCCGGCCACCGGTGCAGCGCGGGGTCGTCGACGGCGTAGGACCGCACCGGCCCGGCGGGGGTCTCGGCGGTCTCGAAGCGCACCGTGACCACGCCGCGACCCGAGCCCCACACCCAGCCGCGGCCGAGCTCGTCGTGGACGACGTCCTGCCCGGCGCCCCAGGTCGTGCGACGGGCCGTGACGCGGTCGAGGGCGCTGCCCGTCGCGAGGGCCGCGGCGTCGGCCTCGTCGGCTGCCTGCCGGTCGTCCTCGCTCTCGCCGAAGAGGTCGTCCTGGATCCAGTCCGCGAGCCCCGAGACCCCCACGCCGAGCAGCCGGACCCCGCCGGAGGTGTCGAGCTCGGCGAGCAGCCCCCGCGCCAGGCGGCTGATGGTGGCGACCCGGTCGGTGGGCTCGGGGAGCGTGGTGGAGCGCGTCAGGGTGGTGAAGTCGTGGGCGCGCACCTTGATGGTCACCGTGCGACCGGAGAGCCCCTGCGCGCGCAGGCGGGTGGCCACCTCGCCGGCCTGGCGGGTCAGCAGACCGGCCATCAGGGCCCGATCGGTGAGGTCGGTCTCGTAGGTGCTCTCCACGCTGACCGACTTCGCCTCGCGCTCGGCCACGACCGGTCGGTCGTCGCGGGCGTGGGAGAGGTGGTGCAGGCCCGTGCCGTGGGCGGTGCCGACCAGCCCGACCAGCTCGTCGAGCCCAGCGGCCTCGAGGTCCGCCACGGTGTGGATGCCGGCGCGGCGCAGCCGTTCCGCCGTCGCCGGGCCGACGCCCGGGATGACGGTGACGTGCATCGGGCGGAGCAGCTCGACCTCCGTGCCGGGCGCGACCACGACGAGGCCGTCGGGCTTGTCGAGGTCGCTGGCGACCTTGGCGATGAACTTCGACGTCCCGAGACCCACCGAGGCGGTCAGCCCACCGGTCGCGTCGCGGACCCGCGTGCGCAGCTCCTCGGCGAAGGCGGTGACGGTGGCGACCTCGAGGTCGGGCAGGCCCGCCTGCTCGAGGTCGACGAACGCCTCGTCGAGCGAGAGCGGCTCGACCAGCGGGGAGACCTCGCGCAGCAGACCCATGACGATGGCGCTGCTGCTGCGGTAGGCGTGGAAGCGACCGGTCAGGAAGGCGGCATGCGGACAGCGCGAGCGGGCCTCGCGGGTCGACATGGCCGAGCGCACGCCGTACCGACGGGCCTCGTAGGACGCCGTCGCCACCACGCCGCGCCCGCCGACACCGCCGACGACGACCGGCTTGCCGCGCAGCGACGGCTTGTCACGCTGCTCGACGGCGGCGAAGAAGGCGTCGAGGTCGAGATGGAGCACCGAGGCCTTCCTACGCACCCGGGCAACCTATCCCCGCGACCCGGGTGAGTCGTGAGACCGGGCCCCGAGTCGTCCACAGTCGAGATGCGCCTCTCGGCTCTCCACAGGCGCCGCCCGCCCCGCTGTCCGTACGACGTCGTACGTCGCGATGGTCGTCGCCATGACCTCCACCTCACCGCCCGAGCCGCCCGGCCCCGCCACCCCGATGACCCTGACCGCCCGGTCGCCGGAGGACCTCCTGGCGCTCGTGCCCGTGGTGCTGGGGTTCTTCCCCGCCGACTCGGTGGTGATGCTGACCTTCGGGGCGGTCGCGCCGTTCCATGCCCGGGTCGACCTCCCCTCCGACGCGCGCGAGGTGCGCCAGGTCGTCGAGTCCCTGGTCGCCCCGGCGCAGGTGCACCGGGTCGAGCGCGTCGTCCTCCTCGTCTACGGCGACCGGGTGCGCTCCGAGGCGGTGTGGGACGGTCTGCGTCGCGGCCTCGAGCGGTGCGGGATCACTGTGGTCGAGGCGCTGCGGGTCGCCGAGGAGCGGTGGTACCCGCTGACGGGCCGAGACGCCAGGGTGCGGCGGTCGGGGGTGCCCTACGACATCTCGAGCCACCCGTTCCTCGTGCAGGCGATCGTCGACGGCCGGGTGACCCACGGGTCGCGCGAGGCGCTCGCGGAGACGCTGGAGCCCGACGAGGCCGCGGTGGACCGCGTCGGCGAGCTGGTCCTCCGGGCGCCTCCGGTCGACGACCTGCGCGCCGAGGGGTCGTGGATCGAGGCGACACTGCGGCGACAGCTGGCCGGAGCGACGCTCCCCGACGACGAGGAGGTCGCCCGCCTGGCCGTGGCGATGCTCGACCTGCGCCTGCGGGACGCGGCCTGGAGCGTCCTGACCCGCGACCGCGCGCGTGAGGCGGTGACCTGGTGGGCCCAGCGTGCTCACCCGCTGCCCCGAGCACCTGGCCGCCGGCCCCGCCGCCCTGCTCGCCTGGTCGGCCTGGCTGCACGGCAACGGCGCCCTCGCCTGGTGCGCCCTCGACCGCTGCGAGACCGTCGACCCCGGCTACGGGCTCGGGCGCATCGTCGCCGACCTGCTCGAGCGGGCGCAGCCACCGTCGTCGTGGCACGAGACGATCGACTGGCGCGCCGGGCTCGACGCGACCTCGCGCGCCGGCTGAGTCGCGCCCACCGCGGCGCCCGCCTGGATTACCCTGCCCCCATGGGAGAAGAGGTCGACCTCCAGGAGTTCACCCCGTCCGATCGCACGCGCCACCGCGAGAAGGTCCGGCGTTGTCTCGACGTCTTCGCCCGGATGCTGCGCGAGGCCGCCTTCGACACCGACGACCCGATGACCGGGCTCGAGGTCGAGCTCAACCTCGTCGACGACGCCGGCGACCCGGCGCTGAAGAACGCCGAGGCGCTGGCCGAGATCGCCGACCCCGACTTCCAGACCGAGCTCGGACAGTTCAACATCGAGATCAACGTCCCGCCCGCGAAGCTGCGCGAGCGTGGCCTCGAGCGGTTCGAGGACAACCTGCGGCGCAGCCTCAACGACGCCGAGGAGAAGTCGTCGCGCGTCGGCGCGCACCTGGTGATGATCGGGGTCCTGCCCACGCTGGCCGAGGGGCACATGGGTGTGCACAGCATCAGCGGCAACCCGCGCTACCGACTGCTGAGCGAGCAGATCCTGCACGCGCGCGGCGAGGACCTGGTGATCTCGATCAGCGGGGCGACCGACCGGCTCGAGACGACCTCCGACTCGATCCTGCCCGAGGCCGCCTGCACGAGCACCCAGCTGCACGTGCAGACCTCGCCCGACTCCTTCGCCAACTACTGGAACGCCTCCCAGGCCATCTCGGCGATCCAGCTCGCGGTCGGCGCCAACTCGCCCTACCTGCTCGGCAAGCAGCTGTGGCGCGAGACGCGCATCCCGCTCTTCGAGCAGGCCACCGACACCCGCAGCGAGGAGCTCAAGGCCCAGGGCGTGCGGCCGCGCGTCTGGTTCGGGGAGCGTTGGGTCACCTCGGTGTTCGACCTGTTCGAGGAGAACGTCCGCTACTTCTCGGCCCTGCTGCCGATCACCGACGAGGAGGATCCGCTCGCCGTCCTCGAGGCCGGCGGGACCCCGAGCCTCTCCGAGCTGCGCCTCCACAACGGCACGATCTACCGCTGGAACCGCCCGGTCTACGACGTCGCCGACGGCGTGCCCCACCTGCGGGTCGAGAACCGCGTCCTCGCCGCCGGTCCCACGGTCGCGGACACGATGGCCAACGCCGCGCTCTACTTCGGCCTGGTGCGTGCCCTGGCCGAGAGCGAGCGGCCGCTGTGGTCCCAGATGTCCTTCAGCGCCGCGGAGGAGAACTTCCACGTGGCCGCCCAGCACGGCATCGACGCCCAGGTCTACTGGCCCGGCGTCGGGCAGGTGGCGGCCACCGAGCTGGTGCTGCGCCGGCTCCTGCCGCTCGCCCACGAGGGGCTCGCTGCCTGGGGAGTCGAGACCGAGACCGCCGAGCGACTCCTGGGCATCATCGAGCAGCGGTGCCTGCTCGGCACCAACGGGGCCGAGTGGTTCGCCCGGTCGATGGCCGCGCGCGGTGACTCCGACCGCTTCGACGCGCTGCGCGCGACCCTGCTGGAGTACCGCTCGCACATGCACACCAACGACCCGGTCCACACCTGGCAGTAGGTCGCGGGTGGGGTGCGCGTGCGGGTCAGGGTCGTCGCGGGCGCAGCCGCCGCCACGTGCGGGTCGCGCCCGTGACCGGGTCGCGCCAGCCCCGGCGGGTCACCACGACCAGCAGCAGCGGGTGGCCGAGCTCCGCTGCCGCGCTCCGGGCGGCACTCGCCCAGGCGAGGTCGAGGTCCTGGGCGTCGAGGGGGCCTCGCCGGGTGAGCCACGCCAGAGGAGCCCGGGGGTGGCCGGGCGAGTCGTCGGCCCCGTCGACCCCTAGGCGTCGGACCATCGCCTCGAGGACGTCGGTGCGCAGGGCGTGGTCGAGGCTCGCGGCCAGACGCTGGTCGACGTGCTCCTCGCCGAGCGGGAGCGTGACCACCCGGGCACCCGGCTCACCCACGTGGAGCACCGGAGCGAACACCCGGCGTCGCTCGGCGCTGACGTGGTCGACCACGGCCTGCCGGAGCAGACGCTCCGTGAGCCGGGCGGTGTCGGCGAGGTCCGGGGACGCCATGGCTCCAGGGTGCCCGAGTCCGGTGGCGGCGCGCGCGGCTCGTCCACAGGGTGCCCCGGTCGGCTGCGGAGGGTAGCGTGCGGGCCATGTCGAGTGTCGTCGTGGGATACGTGCCCAAGCCGGAGGGCGACGCCGCCCTCGCTGCCGCGATCACCGAGGCGCGCCTGCGCGGGGCCGACCTGATCGTCGTCAACTCGCACCGCGCGACCACGGGGGAGGGTGAGCCCGACCTGGGCGCGGCCACCGCGCTCCTGGAGTCGTCGGGGGTCACCTACGAGGTGCGCCAGCTCGCACGTGGCTTCGAGGCCGCCGAGGACCTGGTGAGCGTGGCCGAGGCCAACGACGCGGTGCTCATCGTCATCGGCCTGCGGCGTCGTACGCCCGTGGGCAAGCTGATCCTCGGCTCCAACGCCCAGCGGGTGCTGCTCGACGCCCACTGTCCGGTGCTCGCCGTCAAGGCGTGATCAGCACGCTCCGCCGATGGGCTTGGGCTTGAAGCCCTTGGCCCTCTCGGCCTTGCGCGCCTGCTTGTTGAGCTGCCAGCCGCGCTGCCAGTCGTAGATCACGCGCGTACGACGCATCTCGTCGTCGCCGCGACCGATCAGGCTGAGGCGAGGCGTCAGCGGGACCCTCGGGATGGCGCGGCGCTTCTTGACCGTGGCCAGGCTCTCGCCGTCGAGGAACCAGGTGATGTGGTCGCGCATCACCTCGATGCCGAAGCTGTGCGGGCCGTCGCCGGCGCGGGGGATCTTGCGCGAACCCCTCCAGGACTTGCCGGAGCGAGCCGAGCTGACTCCCATCTTGGCCCGGGTCGCGTTGTAGGAGGTGTCGGAGACGACGATGGTGTTGGCGCCGCAGTGGTCGTCCTGGGACCTGGCGGGCACCAGCTCGATGAGCACGCGGTAGTCGGCGCCGACGTTCTCGAAGACGTCGATGCGCCGACGGAACTCCCAGCGGCCGTAGGTCATCGCGTTGCCCTCGAGGGTGACCGAGGTGTCACCGTGGTCGCCGGTGCCGGCGAACTCGCTGACGTTGGAGCTCAGGGCCAGACCCCCGTTGTAGTGGGCCGCACGGCCCGATCCGTTGGACGCGTCGAGCCAGCTGCCCGTGCGGTTGCGTCCGCGGTAGGGCGGGTCGGTGAGGGACTCGCCGCTCTCCCAGGCGAAGTCGAACTGCGTCGGGCCCCACTTGTAGCGAGCGCTGGCCAGCGGGGTGGCGCCGACCGAGCGCTGCGAGGGGTCACCCGTCACGTCGTCGTACGTCGTCGGCGCGGCGGGCGCCGGCGCACGGCTCGCGCGGCCGGCGGTCACGACGGTGACCTCCAGCGGAAACGACGGGAACCAACCGATCTCGTTGACACCGTCGGTGATGTCGTCCTGGCGCACCCGGTAGGCCACGACGCCGGGGTCACCCGCGGTGAGCACGAACTGAGCCGCGCCGGTGCTCGACGCCGTGGTCGTGGCGACGGTCGACCACTGGTCGCCCAGCACCCGCTGCTGGAGGTCGAGGATCCGTCCGGGGAAGGCCGGCGCCGGGCGACCCATGACGCCCCGACCGGTGGGGGTCGTGTCGACGTCGAGGGTGAAGGTGTCGCCGCTGACGACGGTCCCGGAAGCCTGCTGCTCGCCGCCGTCGAGCGCGAGGACGACCTCCTGCTGGCGCGGCTCGAAGAGGACCTCCGGGCTGGTCTCACCGGTCGTGGTCCGGACCCGGTACTTGATGCCGAAGTTGCTGGGTCCGGCGTACTCGAAGTCGAACTCGCCGGCGGAGTTGGTCGTGGCGACGATCTCGTCGCGCAGGTTCCACTCGTCGCCGGGACGGTTGGTGAGCGTCTCGATCCGCAGCTTGGCGTTCGGAGCCTCGGGGATGGCGCCCACGAACCTGAGTGCCTGGCCGCCGACGAAGACCTGGGGCGACGTCGTCAACGACCACGACGTCCCGTCGGCAGACGTGCTCGAGGTGGCGCCGAGGCCGGTGATCATCAGGAGGCTGCTGGTCAGAGCGATGACCGCGCGTCGCAGAGGTCTGTTCATCGTGCTCTCCTCGAGTCGATGGGTCCGGATGGCTCGGCACCGGACCGGGGGGGTGGGGGGGAACGTGCAGCGGATGGAGCGGACGGGCTGGGTGGTGAGGCGGGGGGGCCTGTCGGGCGAGCGTATTGAAGTGAGGGCACCCCGGGAAGGCTTGTGCCCCTGAAATGGCCGATCGGCTATTTCTGCCAGGCACCACGGGTCAGGCAGCGCACCGTTCGGTCAGCAGGAACCCTTCAAGGGCTTGGACTTCAGGCCCGGCCCGACCTGGGCACGCTTGGCCTGCTTGTTGAGCTTCCAGCCGCGCTGCCAGTCGTAGAGCACCCGGGTGCGGCGCATCTCCTTCTGCTTCTGACCGACGAGGCTCAGTCGCGGTGTCAGGGGCACACCGGGTGCGGCCTTGCGGCCCTTGACGGTGGCCAGGCTCCTGCCGTCGAGGAACCAGGTGACGTGGTCGCGCGTGACCTCCACGCCGAAGGTGTGCGGTCCGTCGCCCAGGGAGGGGATGCGCCGTGCTCCCGACCAGGAGCGCTTCGCCCGCTTCGACGTGAGGCCGATGCGGGCCTTGCGGGAGTTGAACTCGACGTTCGCCACGTTGATGCCGACGCCGCAGCCACGGTCCTCGGCGCGTGCGGGGACCAGGTCGATCTTGACCCGGTAGTCGCGGCCCTTCTTCTCGAAGACGTCGATGCGCCGGCGGAACTCCCACCGCCCGTAGGTCAGCGGGTTCTGCTCGAGCGTGACCGACGTCGACCCGCGATCGCCCTTGCCGGGGGACTCGCTCACGTTGGTGCTCAAGGCCATCCCGCCGTTGTAGTGCGACGCACGGCCCGACCCGTCGGACCGGTCGATCCAGCGGCCCGTGAGCTTGCGACCGCGGTAGGGCGGGTCGGTGAGGGACTCACCGTCGACCCAGGCGAAGTCGAACTGCGGCGGGCCCCACCGGTAGCGCTGGCTGGCCAACGGGGTGCGCGTGCCATTGCGGAAGAGGTCGGCCTGCGGGGGCGTCGGAGCGGCTGCCCGGTCGCCCGCGTCACCGGAGCGGTACGACGTGGTGGGCGCGGCGTCGAGGCGGGCGGCGGCGCGCGAGCCGGCAGCGACGACCTTCACCAGGAGCGGGAACGAGGGGAACCACCCGATCTGGTTGCCGCCTCCGCGGATGGCGGCCTGGCGGATCCGGTAGGCGTCCGAGCCGGGCGAGCCGGCGACGCGCTGGAACGTGGCGGTCCCGTTGGTCGCGGCGGCCGCCGTCGCGACCGTCTCCCACTCGGTTCCCCGGACTCGATGCTGCAGCGCCAGGCTGCGGCTCGGGAAGGCCGGCGGTGGACGACCCAGGTCACCGCGACCTCTCGGCGTGGTGTTCACGTCGATGGTGAACGTGCGCCCGGACACGACCGTGCCTCCCTTCTGCGCCTTGCCGCCGTCGAGGGAGAGGACCACTTCCTGCTGACGCGCCTCGAGCACGACGGCCTCGCTCGTCCTGCCGTTGCTCGCCTTGACGCGGTACTCGATGCCGACGTTGTTGGGCGCCTGGTAGACGAAGCTGAACTCACCCTGGCCGTTGGTGGTCCCCACGGAGCCGTCACGGGTGTTCCACGGGTCCCCAGGGCGGTTGGTGCGGCTCTGGATGCGCAGCTTCTTGTTGGGAGCGCCGGCGATCCGGCCCGTGAAGGTGAGGGCTTGTCCTCCCACGAAGACCCTCGGGGTCACCGTCAGCGACGACGCGCCCTGCTGGGCGGAGGCGCCGGTGGGGGAGACGACTGCCACGAGAACTGCCAGGCCGGTGGCGAACGCCGTCAGGACGCAGGCCAGGGGTCGAGTCATCAAGGTTTCATCCTCTTCTGTTCCGGGTGCGCCGAGCCTAGGTGTCGCGCACGGCGACGCCGGCAAGGGGGTTGGGGGGGTGGGGGGAGCAGGGCACTCACCTACCCCGTTCCCACGACAGGCCGCGATGATGCTCGACCGGCACGGCTGCGCAGGCTTCCTCGGTGGGAAGATGACCGCCATGGCCATCCACATCACCGGTCTCGACCACGCTGACGAGATCCTCACCGACAACCCGTTCGCGCTGCTGGCCGGCATGATGCTCGATCAGCAGTACCCCATGGAGCACGCCTTCCGCGGCCCGGCCAAGGTCGCCGAACGCTTCGGAGGGTTCGACCCGCGCGCGATCGCCGAGGCCGACCCGGAGGAGTTCGCCGAGCTGTGCACCGTCACGCCTGCGATCCACCGGTTCCCCGGGTCGATGGCCAAACGTCTGCAGGACCTCGCGCACGTCGTGGTCGAGGACTACGACGGGGACACGACGCGGCTGTGGACCGAGGCGGTCGACGGCAAGGACCTGATGAAGCGGGTGCAGGCGCTCCCCGGGTTCGGTGCGCAGAAGGCCAAGATCTTCGTCGCCCTGCTCGCCAAGCAGCTCGACGTCCGCAAGGACGGGTGGGAGAAGCTGGTCGGCGACTACGCGCTCGACGGCTACCGCTCGGTCGCCGACGTCGTCGATCCGGCCAGCCTGCAGAAGGTGCGCGACTTCAAGAAGGAGAAGAAGGCGGCCGCCCGCGCCGCGACCTGACCGCGCGCCGCCCGTCGAGATCGCCACCGGTGGTCGGACCAGCTTCGGACCCGTGGCAGAATGACGTCAGCGGCTCTTGACGACATCGGTCTTTGTCGCGCCCTCGATCCGCCCCGAGCAGATCAGACCGTCATCCCAGCGCAGCTTCACGAGAGGTGTTCGTGTCCTCGAACGCACGCAAGATCCCCACCGAGGTGCTCGAGCACCCCGCCGTACTTTCGCTGATCGACCAGGCCGGTCCCTCGGGCTCGTTCAGCCCCGACCAGGTACGCCGTGCCAGCGACGAGGCCGGCGTCGAGCCGCGCCACCTCAAGTCGCTCCTCGAGCACCTGAGCTCGCTCGGTCTGAGTGTGGCGCTGCCCGTCGAGTCGCGCGCGGCCGCGGCCACCGGGACCCGCAAGACCACGACCGCCACGGCCAAGAAGGCCGCCCCGGCCAAGAAGGCGGCCCCGGCGAAGAAGGCCGCTGCCGCTGCCGCGCCCGCCGAGACTGCTCCGGCGAAGGCCGCCCCCGCCAAGAAGGCACCTGCCGCCAAGGCCCCGGCGAAGAAGACCACCGCTGCCGCGAAGAAGGCTGCTGCTGCAGCCGCCGCGGGTCCTGACGGCAAGAAGGTCCTGCCCGACATCCCGGACGACCAGTTCGAGAAGGACGTCAAGACCGACCCGACGATCGTCGAGGACGAGAAGTCGGCCACGTTCGTCATCTCCTCGACCGACGACACCGACGAGCCCGCACAGCAGGTCATGGTCGCCGGTGCGACGGCCGACCCGGTCAAGGACTACCTCAAGCAGATCGGCAAGGTGCCCCTCCTCAACGCCGAGATGGAGGTCGAGCTCGCCAAGCGCATCGAGGCCGGCCTGTTCTCCGAGGAGAAGCTCGCCAAGGGCGGCAAGATCACGCCCAAGGTGCTCGAGGAGCTCCAGTGGATCTCCGAGGACGGCAAGCGCGCCAAGAACCACCTGCTGGAGGCCAACCTCCGACTCGTGGTCAGCCTCGCCAAGCGCTACACCGGTCGCGGCATGCTCTTCCTCGACCTCATCCAGGAGGGCAACCTCGGCCTGATCCGTGCGGTCGAGAAGTTCGACTACACCAAGGGCTACAAGTTCTCGACCTACGCCACCTGGTGGATCCGCCAGGCCATCACCCGCGCCATGGCCGACCAGGCCCGCACCATCCGGATCCCGGTCCACATGGTCGAGGTCATCAACAAGCTGGCCCGTGTGCAGCGCCAGATGCTCCAGGACCTGGGCCGCGAGCCCACCCCGGAGGAGCTCGCCAAGGAGCTCGACATGACCCCCGAGAAGGTCATCGAGGTCCAGAAGTACGGCCGCGAGCCGATCTCGCTGCACACGCCCCTGGGCGAGGACGGCGACTCGGAGTTCGGTGACCTCATCGAGGACTCCGAGGCGATCGTCCCGGCCGACGCGGTGTCCTTCACGCTCCTCCAGGAGCAGCTGCACGCCGTCCTCGACACGCTGTCCGAGCGCGAGGCCGGCGTGGTCTCCATGCGCTTCGGTCTCACCGACGGCCAGCCGAAGACTCTCGACGAGATCGGCAAGGTCTACGGCGTCACGCGCGAGCGGATCCGCCAGATCGAGTCCAAGACGATGTCGAAGCTGCGCCACCCGTCGCGCTCGCAGGTCCTGCGCGACTACCTGGACTGAGCGCCTTCCGCGCGCGCATCAGGGAGGGCCCGATAGGCGCTCGAAGTGCGGATGAGGAGGCTTCGGCTCACCCCGGGTTGGCATCGCCGATCTCGGGTCCGGCGTCACCCACATGCGGTGTTCCGAAGCTTCCGGGAGGATCGTAGGTCACGTCCTCGGCACGCGTGATGACTTCAGTGGAGCTGCTCAGGCGCGGTCGATGGACCCGGCCGGAACCCACTCGTCGGCCCGGATCCAGCGGCCGGCGTCGAGCCGGGCGTGCACGACGTGGCCTTCCCAGGGCAGCTGACTGGGCTTGCGCCACTCGAGGAGCAGACCGGGGTGCGTGCCGGCCTCGGTGGTGACCCAGACGTGGCACGGCTCGAGGTCGCGATAGTCCGACGTCTCGCCATAGTCGCGGCCAGGACCAGGCTCGTGGTGCGGCGGGCGGTTCACCGTGCCGTGACCCTCGACCGCTCGGGTGGAGGCGACGCGCTCGGCGATCGTCTGGTGGGTCCCGTGCTTGTCCGCCACGCCGCCATCCTGCACGACGCTACCGACGGCCCGCGACGCGAGCCGAGCGCCTAGGGTCAACGCACCACCACCCAGACCCACGGAGTCCACGCCATGTTCACGCGCATCAGATCCATCATCGTCACCGCCGTTCTCGTCGCGGTCCCCGCCGTCACGATCGGCTCGGTCACGGCACCTGCGGAGGCGGCCGGGAAGTACTACTCGAGCTGCGATGCGCTGCACAAGGACTTCAAGCACGGCGTCGCGAAGAGCAGTCAGTCGGCCGCCAAGCAGGTGCGCGACGGCTACGGGCGCCCGGCCACCGGGCGCAAGGCGAAGGCGGTCTACAACACCAACCATTCACGCCTCGACCGCGACAACGACGGCACCGCCTGCGAGGCCTGAGACCGGCGGGGCGACCACGGATAGGCCCTCTGGACAGCAAGAACCGCCAGGCCGGACCGGAGGCTGGGGGGCAGTCCGTCGGTACGGCCTGACGGCGGTACCAGCATGCCACCACTTCGGCTCGGATGACCAGTCGACACGACGTTCACGTCACGTCGGTCGCTCCCGATCACCCCAGCGTGATCAGGGCCACCGCCATCCCGCAGAGCAGCAGCCCGACGCCCTGGTCGCGCCGGACCTGCTCACGCAGCACGAGGGCGGCCAGCAGGACCGTGAACGCGGGGTAGAGCGAGGTGATGACCGCTGCGATCGTGAGCAGTCCGGTCTGCGTGGCGGCCAGGAAGAGCACGGTGGCCGTCGCGCCGAGCACCCCCGACAGCGCTCCGACGTACGCCGTGGCCCGTCGCGGCACGAACGACTCGCGGAGCGCGATGGCCAGGGCGGCGACCACCAGGGTGCCGACGACCTGGTTGAGGGCCAGCGGCAGGAACCCGGAGGACTCGGGGATCTGGGCGAGGGCAGCGAACAGGATGCCGAACCCGAGCCCGGCCAGGACGCCGTCGACCACGCCGGCGCCGGCCGGTCGTCGCGCCGGACCAGGCGAGCTCCCGGCCGGCGAGACCGGCTCGCGGGCGACCAACCAGATCGCGGGAAGGGCGGCCAGGATGCCGAACCAGGCGAGCAGACCGGGACGCTCACCGGTGGCGAGCCCCACCACGAGCGGGACGAGTGCTGCGCCGACCCCGGAGATCGGGGCGACGACGCCCATCCTCCCGGCGGCGAGACCGCGGTAGAGGAAGCCCGTGCCGAGTCCGTTTCCCAGTCCCGCGAGCACGGCCCATGCGGCGTCGGAGGGTTGCGGCGAGCCCTGCGTCACCAGGCTGATGGCGAGGATGGTGAGGCAGCCGCCGGCCTGGGCGGTGAAGGCGATCGTCCACGGGCTCACCCGCCGCGAGACGACGCCACCGATGAAGTCCGACAGGCCGTAGACGAAGGCGGCGAGCAGGGAGAGAGCGACGGCCACGGAGGAAACCTCGCACGCGCACGCCGTCGGCTGCTCCTCGGGTCCCGTCAGGCATGAAAACGACTCGGCCCCGGACGTGGTCCGGGGCCGAGTCAGGCGTGCGAGCGGCTGGCGCCGCTGGTGCTGTCAGGCGTCGTCGGCGGAGCGCGACGGCGTCGCCGTGAGCTTGTGGGTCTCGTCCACCACGATGTCGGCCACCTCGGCGAGCTTGTCGCCGTGCTCGCGGGCGTGGTGGGCGCAGAAGAGGAGCTCCCCACCGGTCTGGAGCTCGACGCGCAGGTAGGCCTGGGCGCCGCAGCGGTCGCAGCGGTCCTCGGCGGTCAGGGAGGTGCTGGGGGCGGTCGCAGTCGTCATTGTCGGCCTCTTCTCATCTCGGTCGGTGCCTGTTCCAACGTAGCCGGGGAGCTCAAGATTCCCGCTGCCGGGTGGTTCACACCACATCACTGGGGTGAGAAACCATCGTCCTGGTCGAACCTGTGGAGCCGGTGCTGGTGGTGCTGTACCCAAGTGTGCCGTCCGACAGTCGGTGCGGTTGCACAATCGGGTGACGATGTTCTTACCGTGTCCTCATCGTGACGTTCCGGGGGTAGGCGAGCCTGCACTGCTCCCCGGCGTGTCGCTAGTAGATTCGAGTCAGCGGGGTCATCGGATTTACCCTCCCCCCGAGACGAGTACTCGAGCGCCAGCAGGAGCCCACGATCGCCGACAACACCTACAACGCCGCCCACCTCCTCGTCCTCGAGGGGCTCGAGGCGGTGCGCAAGCGTCCCGGCATGTACATCGGCTCCACCGACACCCGGGGCCTCATGCACTGCCTGTGGGAGATCATCGACAACGGGGTCGACGAGGCCCTGGCAGGTGCCGCCAGCCGGGTGGAGGTCACCCTGCACCCCGACGGCTCGGCCGAGGTGCACGACGACGGCCGCGGGATCCCGACGGACAAGGAGCCCAAGACGGGGCTCCCGGGCGTCGAGGTGGTCGCGACCAAGCTGCACGCCGGCGGCAAGTTCGGTGGCGGCTCGTACGTCGCCACCGGTGGCCTGCACGGCGTGGGCCTGTCCGTGGTCAACGCCCTGTCCTCGCGGATGGACATCGACGTCGACCGCTCGCCGAGCGCCCAGGGGATCAGCTTCCACCGGGGCGCCGCCGGGGTCTTCGACGGTGACGGCCCCACGGCATCCTTCACGCCCCGCAGTGGCCTGACCCGCAAGGGCGGGCGGGTCGCCAAGGCGAGGTCCGGCACCCGCATCCGGTTCTGGCCCGATCGTCAGACGTTCACCAAGGACGCGCACTTCGAGTTCGAGGGCCTGCTCGGGCGTGCCCGGCAGACGTCCTTCATCGTCCCCGGCCTCGAGCTCGTCATCCGTGACCTGCGCGGCGAGACCCCGGTCGAGGAGAAGTTCCGCCACGACGGCGGCATCGCCGAGTTCACCGAGTACCTCTCCCACGACGAGCCGGTCACCGAGGTCCTCCGCATCCAGGGTTCCGGTGCGTTCACCGAGACCGTGCCGATGCTCGACGCCAAGGGCCACATGACGCCGCAGGACGTCGAGCGCGACCTCGCCGTCGACATCGCGGTGCGCTGGGGCACCGGGTACGACACCGAGCTGCGCTCCTTCGTCAACGTGATCGCGACCCCGAAGGGCGGCAAGCACGTCTCGGGCTTCGAGGGTGCCCTCGCCAAGACGTTCAACGACGCCATGCGCGCGGCCAAGGTGCTCAAGGTCAACGACCTCGACGTCATCAAGGAGGACGTCCTGGAGGGGATGACCGCGGTGGTGACGGTGCGCCTCGCCGAGCCGCAGTTCGAGGGGCAGACCAAGGAGATCCTCGGCACGCCGGCGGTGCTCGGCGTCGTCAAGAAGGTCGTCTCGACCGAGCTCAAGACGTTCCTGACCTCCACCAAGCGCGCCGACAAGGCGCAGGCCCGCCTGCTGATGGAGAAGGTCCTGGGGGCGTCCAAGACCCGGATCGCGGCCCGCCAGCACAAGGAGACCCAGCGCCGCAAGAACGCCCTGGAGTCCTCCACCCTGCCGTCGAAGCTGGCCGACTGCCGCTCCGGCGACAACGACCGCACCGAGCTGTTCATCGTCGAGGGTGACTCCGCGCTCGGCACCGCCAAGCTCGCCCGCAACTCCGAGTTCCAGGCGCTGCTGCCGATCCGCGGCAAGATCCTCAACGTCCAGAAGGCCTCGGTCGGCGACATGCTGAAGAACGCCGAGTGCGCCTCGATCATCCAGGTCGTCGGCGCCGGCTCCGGTCGCACCTTCGACCTCGAGGCCCGCCGCTACGGCCGGATCATCTTCATGGCCGACGCCGACTCCGACGGTGCGCACATCAGGTGCCTGCTGGCCACGCTGTTCTTCAAGTACATGCCCGACCTGATCACCGAGGGCCGGGTCTACACCGCCGTGCCCCCGCTGCACCGCATCGAGATCTCCAACCCCCGCAAGGGCCAGGACAAGTACGTCTACACCTACTCCGACGACGAGCTGCGTCGCAAGCTCGCCGAGCTGAAGAAGAAGAACACGTCCTGGAAGGACCCGGTGCAGCGCTACAAGGGGCTGGGGGAGATGGACGCCGGGCAGCTGGCCGAGACCACGATGGACCCGCGCCACCGCACCCTGCGCAAGCTCACGATCGACGACGGCGACGCTGCGACGTCGGTCTTCGAGCTGCTCATGGGCGCCGACGTGGCTCCCCGCAAGGAGTTCATCGTCGCCGGTGGCGGCTACCTCACCGAGGCGGACCTGGACTTCTGAGGTGGGCCGGCTCGGCTGCTCGCCGATCAGTACTTCTGGTCGAGGAGCCCGGTGTCGACGTCGTAGATGAAACCGCCCACCGTCACGGTCTCGGGCACGAGCGGGTGGGTGCGCAGCTTCTGCACGTCGTCGGCCAGCGACTCGATCTGGTCGGGGATCGCGCTGATGGTCAACCAGGAGGCGTCATGGCCCGCTGACTCCTCGATGCGATCGCGCAGCTCCTGGGTGGTGCTGCTGGCCATCGCGCAGCGCGTGTGAGCCACGACGAGGATGCGCTGGACCCCGAGCAGGTGAACGGCGATGACGAGGGCCTCGAGCGTGGTGTGGTCGACGCGCCCACCGGGCGTGCGCAGGATCTTGGCATCGCCGATGCTCAGCCCGAGCATCTCCAGCGGCTCGATGCGGGAGTCCATGCAGGTGACGATGCCGATGCCGGCTCGGGCGATGCCGTCGAACCCGCCGTCGGTGAAGGTCGCGGCGTAGGCGGCGTTCGCGGCTACGAGGTCGTCGAAGTCAGACACCGGTGCAGGATATCGACTCAGCCACCGGCCCGCACGGTGATGCTGGTCTCGATCCCACGGGTTGGAGCGCCGCGGAAGAGGATCGCCGCGGCGACGGCCGCCAGGAGGGCGAACACCGCCGCTCCCTCGAAGACCGCCTGCTCCTGCAGGATGCCGAGCTCGTTGACCGTCAGGTCGGGGTTCGCCGCCCCTGCGTCGTAGAGCCGGGCGAGGCCCCACGTGGTCAGGACCGAGATGCCGACGAGCATCCCGATCATCCGGGCCACGACGACCAGGGCGCTCGCGATGCCGTGGGTGTCCTCGCGGGTGGTCGCCAGGATGGCCGCGTTGACCGGGGCGAGCGCCAGGCCGAAGCCGAGACCGCCCAGGAGCAGGGGGACGTTCGAGACAGCGTCGTCCAGGCTCGTCGCCCCCCACGTCGACATCCACCAGAACGCCCCGGCCGAGGCGAGCATCCCGGCAGCGGCGATCGCGCCCGCCGGAGCGAGACGGAGCAGGTAGCCGCCGAGGACGGCGCCCACGGGCAGCGCGACGAGGAAGCGCAGCAGGACCAGCGCCGCGCCCAGCTGGGTGTCGTACGTCGTGGTGCGGGCGAAGAGCGGGATGTCGACGAGGGCCGCGATCAGCGCCCACCCGACGAGCAGGCTCACCACGAGTGATCCCCATGCCGGTCTGGCCGTCAGCGTGCCGCGCGGCACGAGCGGAGCGTCGCTGCGCCGCAGGTGGCGGGCCAGGCCGAGGACAGCGACGGCGGAGCCGGCGAGCAGCCAGGGCCCTTGCGGCGAGAAGACCGAGACCTCGGGATCGGCGGTGGCGAAGGCGAGGACGATCCCGCCGAGCGCCACCGCGAGGTAGGTGGCGCCGACGAGGTCGGCAGCGAGCAGGCTGCGCCCCCACGACCGTGCGTCGACGAGGGGACGGCGGGCGACCACGCAGCGCACCAGGACGATCAGCAGCCCGGCGGCAGCGGCGATCCCCAGGGGCGACAGCCAGCGCCCCGAGCCGGTCAGCGGGGTGAAGAGCTCGCCGTAGGTGAGGTCGAGGTAGAGCCGGTCGGGCGGGTAGATGACCAGGAGGGCACAGGCGACGGCGATCGACCAGGGCAGCCGCGCCCACGAGGTCGGGCAGCCCCTGACGCGGCGGCCCGACGTGCCCGGCGTCGGCCCGGCGCCAGGTCCTCGCGGCGCAGGAGACGCACGACGACGACGAGCAGCAGGGCGACCGCTGCGTTGATCGCGAAGATCGCACGCCACGAGGACACCGACAGGACCGCTGCCCCGAAGAGCGGCCCGAGCACCGACCCGATCTCCTGCACGGCCGAGACGAGGCCGAGGGGGAGCCCGCGCCGCTCGACCGGGTAGAGCGCGGCGACCAGCGCGAAGGTCGCCGGCACCAGCCCGCCGCCGCCGAGCCCCTGGAGGAAGCGGCCGAGGACGACGGAGGTGAGGTCGTAGCCGACGGTGGTCACCAGCGAGCCGATCGGTGAAGGTGACGAGCGAGGCGGTGAGCACCGGGACCGGGCCCGCGCAGGTCGGCGACCCGACCGATCAGCGGCAGGATCGCGACGTACCCGAGGAGGAAGCCGGAGATGATCGGGGCGGCGCGCTGGAGGTCCTGGGCGCTGATCGACACCGCGGTCATCATCTCGGGCAGCGCCAGGACGACCACGTAGGTGTCGATCGCCGCGAACGCGACGGCGACCGCGCAGAACGACCAGGAGCGTGCGCGAGCGACGGTCCAGCCGTGGCGCCTGGGACGTCAGCGCTCATGGAGTCGACCTCCGGGCTCGGGCACCGATCGTGAGGGAGCCTCACTCCGGGGCGGTGATCTCCTGGTTGATGCCGTAGGCGGTGATCGCGATCGTGTAGGTGATGTCGTCGCCGCCGGAGAAGAACTCGCCGGTCAGGTCGGCGGCGCGCAGGCGACCCTCCTCGTCGACGGTGAACGTCGCGTCGAAGGACTCGCCCGGTGCGCAGGGCAGGATCGACGCTGACGGCCGTGCCGGGCACGGTCGCGTCGTAGGGCGTCACGATCACCGAGTTGTCGTCCTCGGCCCGGCGCTTGTCGCCGGCGGAGAGGTCGGTGGCGGCGACCAGGACGTTCGAGACCCCGGTGTCGGGATCCAGCAGCGTCGCCGGGTCGGGGGCGCACAGCTCGGCCGGGTCGTAGGTGTCCCAGCCGATGATCGGGGCGTTGACGTAGAAGTCGCCGTCGACGGAGCGGACCTCGACGTCCTCGGCGTCGAAGCCGAGGAAGCGCCCCCCGGCGGTCCCCTGGAAGGCCGGGGCGTCGGTGATGACGCCCTGCGCGTTCTTCAGGAAGTCGCCGTCGGCGCGCTCGTCCTGGGTCGACAGCGACAGCTCGACGCCCGAGGTCTCGTCGAGGGCGGCCTTGGCCGTGGCCATGGCCTCCTCGGGGGTCGCCCCGCCGTCACTGCTGCCGTCGGGGTCGTCGTCGCCGCCGCAGGCGGTCAACGGGAGCGCGAGGAGGACGACGGCGGCTCCCGCGGCGATGCGGCGCGTCAGGGTCATGGCGTCAGCCTGTCACATCGTCTGCGGTCGGTTCCGCGTCGCTGCCCGCGCGGGTCGCCGCCGGGACGCGGCCGGCCACGGGCCCGGAGCAGGCGGCGATCGGCTGGCTCGCGGGTACGCCGGAGCCGTCACGCCGACCGGTGGCCTCCGGGAGGGCGACGGGGGCGCCGCTCGCGGCACCGGCCCGGGCGGGCGATGCGCCTACCCAGGCGAAGACGAGGGTGTCCTCGCCCTTGAGGAAGCGGTGGCACCGGACCCCGCCGGTGGCGCGGCCCTTGGGGGGTACTCCGTGAACGGGGTGACCTTGACGAGTCCCGGCTCGGTGCCCGGCAAGGCCGTGGAGGAGCCCGAGGAGGTGACCACGACGGGGCTGTGGGGGCCGTCGGGCGCTCCGGTGCCGAGGGTGTCGACGGTGCCGAACCACGCGACCCGCTGACCGGAGCCGAGCTTGATGCCGGCCATCCCGCCGCCGCCACGGCCCTGGGGACGCACGAGAGCGGCGGAGAAGTGCAGGAGCTGGGCGTCGCTGGAGACGAAGCAGAGCGTCTCCTCACCGGTCGCGAGCTCGACGGCGCCGACGACCTCGTCGCCGTCCTTGAGCGCGATCACCTCCCACTCGTCACGTCCGAGCACCTCGGGGTTGACCCGCTTGACGATGCCGTCGCGGGTGCCGATGGCCAGGCCGGGGCCCTCGGCGGTGAGCGTGCACAGGGCCAGAGCCCGTTCGCCGGCATCGAGGGGCAGGACCTCGCTCAGCGGGAGGCCGCCGGACAGGTTGGGGTCGTTGGCCGAGGGCGGGAGGGCCGGGAGGTCGAGCACGCCGAGACGGAGCAGTCGACCGGCCGAGGTCAGCACGCCGACCTCCCCGCGGACGCTGGCGGCGACCACCGAGGTCACCACGTCGTGGTTGGTGCGGTCGCCGCCCTCGCCGATCTCGGTCCCGGTGGTGCGGGCGAGCAGCCCACCGGACGACATCAGCGCGAAGCACGGGTCGTCGGGCACCTCGAGCGAGGTGGTCGCGGCGGTCACCGCGGTGCCCGCCGACTGCAGCAGCACCGTGCGGCGGGGGGTGCCGTAGGTCTTGGCGATCGCGGCGAGCTCGTCGGAGACGACCTTCTTCAGGAGCTTCTCGTCACCGAGGATCGCGTCGAGCGCCTCGATCTCGGCGACCAGCTCGGCCTGCTCCTTCTCGAGCTCGAGCTTGCTGAAGCGCGTCAGTCGCCGCAGCTGCATCTCGAGGATGTAGTCGGCCTGCGGGCGCGACAGCTCGAACACGGTCTGCAGCCGCTCGCGCGCCGCGGCGGTGTCGTCGCTGGTGCGGATCACCTGGATGACCTCGTCGATGTCGAGCAGCGCGATGAGGAGCCCCTCGACGAGGTGCAGCCGGTCGGCCTTCTTCGCGCGGCGGAAGGCCGAGCGACGGCGTACGACGTCGTAGCGGTGCTTGAGGAAGACGTCGAGCAGGTCCTTGAGGCCCAGCGTGCGGGGCTGGCCGTCGACGAGGGCGACGTTGTTGATCGAGAACGAGTCCTCCAGGGGCGTGAGCCGGTAGAGCTCCTCGAGGATCGCCTCGGGCACGAAGCCGTTCTTGACCTCGATCACCAGGCGCAGGGGGTTGTCGAGGTCCTGGAGGTTCTTGACGTCGCTGATGCCGAGGAGCTTCTTGCCCTGCACGAGCACCTTGATCCGCTCGATGACCTTCTCGGTGCCGACCGTGTAGGGCAGCTCGGTCACCACGATCGCCTTGCGCCGCCCGACGGTCTCGATGCGCGCCGTGGCGCGCATGCGGAACGACCCGCGGCCGGTCTCGTAGGCCTCGCGGATGCCGTCGAGCCCGACGATCTTGCCGCCCGTCGGCAGGTCGGGGCCCGGCACGAAGCGCATCAGGTCGTCGAGCGAGGCACTGGGGGTCTTGATCAGGTGGCGCAGGGCCGCGACGATCTCGACGAGGTTGTGCGGGGCGCAGTTGGTGGCCATGCCGACCGCGATGCCCGTGGTGCCGTTGACCAGCAGGTGGGGGATCGCGGCGGGCAGCACCGAGGGCTCGAGCTCGCGGGAGTCGTAGTTGGGTCGGAAGTCGACGGTGTCCTCGTCGATGTCGGCGGTCATCGCCACGGCGGCCGGCGCCATGCCGGCACTCGGTGTAGCGCATCGCGGCCGGCGGGTCGTCGGGGGAGCCGAAGTTGCCGTGGCCGTCGACGGTGGGCACCCGCATCGCGAACGGCTGCGTCATCCGCACCAGGGCGTCGTAGATCGCCGAGTCGCCGTGCGGGTGCAGGCGTCCCATCACCTCACCGACGACGCGGGCGCTCTTGACGTGACCGCGATCGGGACGGAGCCCCATGTCGTTCATCGTGTAGAGGATCCGGCGCTGCACGGGCTTGAGGCCGTCGCGGGCGTCGGGCAGGGCGCGGGAGTAGATGACCGAGTAGGAGTACTCCAGGAACGAGTTGCGCATCTCCTCCCCGATGTCGATGTCGAGGATGTGCTCCTCGAAGTCGTCGGGGAGGTCTTGTTTCGTGGAACGGCGAGCCATGGGGCCATTCTCGCGGTCCACCGCAGCCGAAGTGCGGCGGGCACGCCGCGGTAGGGTCGGGTTCGTGACCACGGACCCCCAGAGCGTGGACGCGCCCGAGGTCAGCGCACCCCGGCACTGGGAGGCCGACGTCCTCCTGCGCGACGGTCGCACCGCCCACATCCGCCCGATCGGGCCGGCCGACGCCGAGCTGCTCGTCGAGTTCTACGCACGGGTCTCGGACCGCTCGAAGTACTACCGGTTCTTCAGCCCGATGCCCAACCTGTCCGAGCGCGACGTCAAGCGGTTCACCGTCGTCGACCACGACCACCGGGTCGCGCTGGTGATGGTCCTGCAGGGGCAGATGATCGCCGTGGGTCGCTACGACGTCGTCGGCGACGGCGAGGCCGAGGTCGCCTTCCTCGTCGAGGACCAGCACCACGGTCGGGGCATCGCCCAGCTGCTGCTCGAGCACCTGGCCCAGGCGGCGCGCGAGCGCGGCATCGAGCGGTTCACCGCCGAGGTGCTCCCCGACAACCAGGCGATGATCCACACGTTCCGAGATGCGGGTTATCGCGTCGCGAGTGGGTACGAGGACGGCGTGCTGAGCCTGGAGTTCTCGATCGATCCCACCGACACCTCGATCGGGGTGATGCGCGGGCGCGAGCACCGCGCCGAGGCCGCCTCCATCGAGCGGTTCTTCAACCCGCGCTCGATCGCGGTCATCGGTGCCAGTCGTCGCCAGGACACGATCGGTCAGGTCCTGGTGCGCAACCTGGTGAGCAACGACTTCACCGGGCGGATCTACGCGGTCAACCCCAGCGCTCCCGCTGTCTCCGGGCTGCCGTCGTACGCCTCGGTCACCGACATCCCCGACGACGTCGACGTGGCGATCGTCGCGGTCCCGGCCGAGGCGGTCAACGACGTCGTCCTCGACTGCGCGGCCAAGGGCGTGCACGGCATGATCGTGATCTCCTCCGGCTTCGCGGAGGTCGGCGAGGAGGGTCGCAAGCGCCAGCGGCACCTGGTCGGGCTCTCGCGGTCCTACGGCCTGCGCCTGATCGGCCCCAACTGCCTCGGGGTGATCAACACCGACCCGGCGGTGTCGGTCAACGCCTCGCTGTCCTCGGTGATGCCGCCGCGCGGTCGCGCCGGCTTCTTCTGCCAGTCCGGAGCCCTCGGCTCGGCGATCCTGGAGAAGGTCCAGAACCGCGGCCTCGGCCTGACCACCTTCGTCAGCGCGGGCAACCGCGCCGACGTGTCCGGCAACGACCTCCTGCAGTACTGGGAGGAGGACGACGCGACCGAGGTCGTGCTGCTCTACCTCGAGTCGATCGGTAACCCTCGCAAGTTCTCGCGGATCGCGCGGCGCGTCTCGCTGCGCAAGCCGATCATCGCCGTGCGGTCGGGTCGCACGACCCAGGGCGTGCCGATGGGCCACGCCGTACGACGGATCGTGGCGCCGCCCGAGGCGCTCGACGCGATGTTCAAGCAGGCCGGCATCATCCAGGTCGACACGCTCGAGGAGATGTTCGACGTCGCCCAGCTGCTGGCCCACCAGCCGTTGCCCCGGGGCCGCCGGGTCGCGATCGTCGGCAACTCCGACGCCCTCGGCCTGCTCGCGGCCGACGCCGCCGCCGCCGTGGGGCTGCTGGTCGCCCGCACGGTGACGCTCAGCGCCGAGCCGAGCGCCGAGGACTTCGAGGACGCCCTCGACGACGCGATCGACGACCCCGAGGTCGACTCGGTCGTCGCGGTCTACATCCCACCGCTCAACGTCTCGGGCGAGGACGTCGCCAACGTGCTCGCCGCCGTCGGCGAGCAGTCCGACAAGCCGCTGGTCTCCTCCTTCCTCGGCGCCGAGGGCGTGCCCGAGCTGCTCCGGGTGCCCGACGTGGCCGGCTCCGACGCCGGGCGCGGCTCGGTGCCGTCGTACCCCGCCGTCGAGGCGGCGGTGCGGGCGCTGGCCCGCGTCGTCGACTACGCCGTGTGGCTGCGCACCCCCGACGGTCCCGCCCCCGACCCGGGCGAGGTCGACACCTTCGCCGCGAAGCGGATCCTCAACGAGGCACTGTCCCTGGAGCCGGAGGGAGCCGCGCTCACCCGCGACCAGGTGGCGGCGCTGCTGCGCACCTACGGCATCGAGGTCTGGGAGTCCGTGCCGGTCTCCACCGTGAAGGAGGCGCAGGCAGCGGGGCGGCGGCTGGGCTGGGACGTCGTCCTCAAGGCGACCGCCGAGGGCCTGCGCGAGCGCCCCGACCTCGCCCACGTCTGGCGCAACATCGACACCGCGGCCGAGATGCGCAGCGCGTGGACCTCGCTCACCGACCTGGTCAAGGATCCCTCGGTGGCCGACTTCGTCGTGCAGAAGAACGCCGCCGCCGGCGTGCCCGTCGCGATCAGGAGCCTGGAGGACCCGCTCTTCGGACCGGTGGTGTCCTTCGGGATCTCCGGCCCGATCATCGACCTCCTCGCCGACCGGTCCTATCGCATCCCACCGCTCGGCGAGCGCGACGTCGCCGCGATGGTGCGCGAGGTGAAGAGCTCGCCGATCCTCTTCGGCTACCGCGGCGCGCAACCGGTCGACGTGGCGCAGATCGAGCACCTCATCAGCCGGGTGGCCCAGATGCAGAACGACCTGCCCCAGCTCAGCGCGCTCGAGCTCTCCCTCGTGCTGGCGGGCACCGAGACCGCCTCGGTCCTCACCGCCTCGGCCCGCGTCGCCCCGGTCGCCGACCCGCGCTCGGACCACTTCGTCCGGCGGCTGCCCGACCACCCGGGCGACACGATCCCGGAGTAGCTCGCGTGGCACACTGACGCCGTGCGCCGACCCCTCGACGATCTCGATCAGACCCGCGACCTCCGCAAGGCGATCGACCACACGGGTTACTACCCCGAGGTCGTCGCCGACGCGGTCAACGGTGCGGTGGCCGGCGAGGCCGTGCATGCCTTCTACGTCCACCACGAGCCGACCTTCGAGCGTGACGAGGTCCGCCGACACCTGTCGGTCGTGGTGCTGACGCCGTCGCGGCTGATCCTGGCCCACACCGACGAGCACGCCGGCGACGACCTGCTGCCCGAGCCCTACACCTCCACCTCCACCGAGGCGATCAGCCTGACGGCGGTCAAGTCCGTCGTGGTGACCCGGATGACGGCCAACCCGACGGCCGGCCCCCAGCCGCCGGCCGAGGCCGTGATGACGATCGGGTGGGGCGGCGTGAGCCGCCTCGACCTCGAGCCGGCCGGGTGCAGCGACCCCGAGTGCGACGCCGACCACGGCTACACCGGTGTGATGGCCTCCGACGACTTCTCGCTGCGGGTCTCGGCCGCGGCCGACGGCCGCGACGCCGTCGGTGGACTTCTCGGCTTCGCTGCCGCGCTGTCGGCCAGCACCCAGCACTGACGTGGACGCCACCTCGTCGCCGAAGGTGCTCGACGCCTTCGTCGAGCCCGCCTACGGTCGCCGCTCGCTGGCCGACGTGATGCCCGCCGTCGGCGCGGCCCTGGGGGCGCCCCCGGCGCAGGCGCCGAGCGGGCTGAGCCTGCCCGAGGCTCCGGCGTACGTCGTGTTCCTCATCGACGGCCTGGGGGCCCGGCTCCTCCAGCGCTACGCCCACGCGGCGCCGTACCTCTCCTCGCTGCTGGTCGACAACGAGCCGGGCACCGCGGGGGTCCCCTCGACCACCGCGACGAGCCTGACGTCGTTCGGCACGGGGCTCACGCCCGGCGCGCACGGGCTGGTGGGTTTCACCGCTCGCATCCCCGGCACCGACTCGCTGCTCAACCACCTCTGGTGGGACAAGAGCGTCGACCCGCTCGAGTGGCAGCCGCACCCGACCTCCTTCGCCACGCTCGCCGCGGAGGGCATCGACGTGACGGTCGTCAACAAGCGCGAGTTCCGCGACTCCGGACTGACCGTCGCCTCCTCACGCGGTGCGGCGTTCGTCGGGGCCGACAAGGTGGGGGAGCGGATCGCGGCCGCGGTCTCCTCGTCGTCGGGCCGGCCGTCGATGACCTACCTCTACGACAGCGACCTCGACTGGACCGGGCACCGCTGGGGCGTCTCGTCGAGCCAGTGGCTCCAGCAGCTCGCGATGGTCGACGCCGAGGCCGAGCAGCTGCGCGAGACGCTGCCCCCGGAGGTGCGCCTGGTCGTCGTCGCCGACCACGGCATGGTCGACTCGCCGACCGAGAGCCGCACCGACGTCGACACCGACACCCACCTCCTCGACGGGGTCGCCCTGCTCGGGGGCGAGGCGCGCTTCCGCCACCTCTACTGTCGCAGCGGCGCCGTGGACGACGTCATCGCCACCTGGCGCGAGGCGCTCGGTGACCGTGCCGACATCCTCACCCGCGGCGAGGCGATCACGCGCGGATGGTTCGGCCCGGTCGACGCCCGCGTGCTGCCGCGCCTCGGCGACGTCGTGGTCGCCTGTCGCGGCGACCACGGGGTGTTCGCGAGCGAGAAGTTCGACTACGAGACGACCCTCGTCGGGCTCCACGGCAGCCTGACCGCCGACGAGATGCTGATCCCCATCCTGGTCGACTGAGCCCGGTCTCAGCTGACCAGGGCGGTGCGGCCGTGCTCGGCGAAGCTCGCCAGGATCTCGCTCCTGCGGGCGTCGTCGACCTCCACGAAGCGGCTCCCGATGCGTTCGAGCACCCGGTCGGGCCCGTGCCACAGCGCCCGGCGCAGGGCCGGCTTGTCGACCTTGCGGGTCGCCGTCACGGGGAGGTCGCGAGTGATCCGGAGATAGGTCGGTGCCCACTTCGTGCCGAGGTCGGGGGCCGACGCGAGGAACCGCGCGAAGGCGTCGCTCGTCGAAGTCGGTGTCGTCGGCGAGCTGGAGCGCCGCCATCACCTGGTCACCGGTCCTGGGGTCGGGCACGGGGTAGACCGCGACCACGGCGACTCCCGGGAAACGGGCCAGGATGCGCTCGACCGGGGCTGCGGCGAAGTTCTCGGAGTCGACCCGCAGCCAGTCGCTGGTGCGCCCGGCGAACCAGAACCAGCCGTCCTCGTCGCGGTAGGCGAGGTCACCGGTGTAGTAGTCACCGCCGCGCAGCTTGGCCTCGCCGGCCTCGGGGTTGCCGTAGTAGCCCTCGAAGCGTGCCGCCGCACCGCGCGAGACGATCTCGCCGATCGCCTCGTCGGCGTTGAGCAGACGGCCGTCCTCACCGAGCCTCGCACGCGGGCACGCCTCGCCCCGCTCGTCGACGAGGTCGACGACGAAGCCCTCCGGTGGCAGGCCGAGAGCGCCGGGGGGAGTCTCCGGCAACCGCCGGATGACGCACATCCCCTCCGACGAGCCGTAGGACTCGACCACCGGGCACCCGAAGCGCCGCTCGAACTCCTCGCGGTCGCGCGCCGACGCTTCGGTGCCGAAGCCGAACTTCAAGGAGTTCTGTCGTTCGGCAGGCGACTCCGGCTGGGCCAGGACGTAGGCCAGCGAGCGCCCGACGTAGTTGAAGTAGGTGGCCTCGAAACGCTGGAGGTCGCCCAGGAAACCGGACGCCGAGAACCGGCGCCGGGTGGCGAACGTCGCACCGTTGAGCAACGTCGGCGCCCAGGAGGCCATCAGCGCGTTGCCGTGGAACATCGGCATCGCGTTGTAGGCCACCTCCTCGCGCGCCAGCAGCAGCGGCGTCACCTGCGCGAGGAAGGCGAAGCGGCCCGTCGAGCAGATGACCGGCTTGGGCGCACCGGTCGAGCCCGAGGTGAAGAGCAGCAGCAACGTGGTGGAGGGGTCGAGCGCGGACGGGCTGACCTCCTCGGACGCCGCAGCATCGCGCGGGTGGGCCGCGAGCAGCTCGTCGTACTCGCGGCTGCCGACGACGAGGACACCCGACGCGCCGTCGAGACCGTCGAGGATGATACCGTCGAGGAGGGGTCGGTATGCCGGCTCGGTGACCACGACGGCGCAGTCGGTGGCCCGGAGGTCGGCGGCCAGCTCGTCACCGCGACGCGTCGGGTTGATGCCGACCACTGTCGCGCCACTCAGGGCTGCGCCGGCGACGAGGAAGAGGTACTCGGGCGTGTTGTCCATCAGCACGCCCACGTGCCAGGGCCGGGAGTCGACCGGTCTCCACGACGACATCAGGGCCGCCCGCACCCGCGCCTCGGCGACGACGTCGCGCCACGACCACTGCTCGTCCTCGAACAGCAGGGCAGGTCCGTCGTCCTCGCTGCGACGGAGCAGCAGCTCGGCGGTGGTGGCGTGCTCGACGGTGGGCAGTGTCACTGGAGCGTCATGCGCGGCTCGCCGCCGCTGAGGCCGGTACCGGCGATGCGGCAGGTGCCGCCACGCACGGCGCCACCGTTGTAGGCCTGCCGGACGCACGACCGAGTGGCCAGCTGCGCCCAGTAGTTGGGGTGCAGCGACTCCTGGATGTAGTAGGGGCTGTTGCTGCAGCAGGTGGAGACGGTGCGGATCTGGTTGATCCACTCGGTCCTGTCGACGGCGCCGGCGGAGGTCCAGCTCGCCAGGCCCTGCTCCTCGTAGAGCCCGACGCCGCTCTCGCAGAGCCGACGACCGTTGAAGGCGGAGGAGAGGTCGAGGATCTTGATGTTGCTCAGCCCGGACTGCGTGGCGGCTCCGCGCACGGTGGCGTTGATCGTCGGCAGGGCGTAGTCGTTGGCCCAGTCGGCGTCGGCGTTCCAGAAGCCGCACCCGCCGGTCGACTGGCGGGTGTAGCCGCTCTGGGAGTAGCGGAACCCGCTGGCCCTCGGGATCGGCGAGGGGTAGGTCTGCGCGAGCAGGGTCCAGGAGGAGTCGGCGTAGCCGGCGTTGCGCATCGCGGTGCGGACGTTCTGGAAGGCGCCGGCGATCTTGGTGCGGACCGCGGTGACGTTGGCCGAGGTGAAGTTGCGCGTCACCGAGCTGTCGTCCTTGCAGTAGTCCTTCCACCAGCTGGGGGAGTAGAGGAAGTCGGCGACGCACGTCGCGACGATCGAGGCGAAGTCGAAGTCGTTGCCTCCGATGGACACCGAGACCAGCTTCACGTGGTGGGTCGTGGCGAACTGCTGGAGCGCCTTCGCCTGCCCGATCTTGCCGCCCCCGAGGTCGGCGAAGTCGATGCCCGGCTTGAAGCTGCCGCCATCGGAGGTCGCCGTCGTCGCTCCGGAGCAGGCCAGGTTGAGGCCTTGCACCCCGCCGCCGATGAACGCCTCGGCCGAGCGGCTGCGGTGGCAGCGGTCGATCGTCTCCCCGGTGCCCGCGGCGTTGTCGAAGTACGCCGTGGGGCCCAACGCGTCGGCGCGCGAGCTCGACGCGTTGCTGCTGCCCGCCCACCGCCCGGCCTCGCCGCTGATGTAGGAGTCACCGAGCGTGACGACGTACGGCGTCCCGGCGCCCGGGCCGTCGGCCGAGGCGGGGGCGGCGACCAGGGTGGGGGCGACGACGGTGAGCAGACCGGCGAGGAGGGCGAGGGAGGCCGTGAGCGCGGAACGGCGCCGACCGGTGGCTGTCCGAGACATGTGGGGGTGCTCCTGGGTCCGAGTGGTACGCCGTGTGGCGGGGGTCACACCGGAACCTAGCGGCGTGGGCAGGGGGCTCGCCACCCCCGACGGTCGCGGGAGGTGAGATGATCCGGCCCGTGGCTGACCTGACCTTCTGGACCGGAACGATGGACGCCGGCAAGTCGACCCTGGCGCTCCAGACCAACCACAACCACGCCGCCCGGGGGCGGGTGGGGCGGATCTTCACCTCGCAGGACCGTGCCGGGACCGCGCTGATCTCCTCCAGGCTCGGGCTCACCCACGACGCCCTCGAGGTGGCGCCCGACTTCGACTTCTGGCGCTACGTCGTCGACGCGCTCACCCAGGGAGCGCGCATCGACTACCTGATCTGCGACGAGGCGCAGTTCTACACCCCCGCCCAGATCGACGCGCTGGCCAAGGTCGTCGACGAGCTGCAGATCGACGTCTTCTGCTTCGGGATCCTCACCGACTTCCGCACCCGGCTGTTCCCCGGTGCCGCTCGGCTCGTCGAGCTGGCCGACCGCACCGAGGTGCTCCAGGTCGAGGCGCTGTGCTGGTGCGGCAAGAGGGCCACCCACAACGCCCGCACCGAGGACGGCGTGATGGTCACCGAGGGCGAGGTGATCGTCGTCGGCGACGTCGAGGACCGTGCGACGCAGGGTCCGCCGGCCGAGGTGGCCTACGAGGTGCTCTGCCGCCAGCACCACCGCCGCACGCTCACCGCGGCGAGGGCCAAGGCGGTCTCGATGGCCTCCGAGCCGCTGCCGTTCGGCTGATCAGGTCGTCAGTCGTCGGGGTCGTCGAGCCGAGCGAGCCAGGTGGCGAAGCGCTCGACGGCCGTCTCGAACTCCGGGTGGGTGTCGGTGAAGACCTGCAGCTGCTCGGCGACCCACGCCAGGGTGACCTCCTCGTCACCCCGGCGCTTGACGAGCTCCTCGATGCCGCGGTCGGTGAAGTACATGGGTTGAGGTTGCCTTTCGTCTTACCGGGTCTCGACACGTCGGTCACGGCTTCGCAGGCTCAGCCGTGCGCCTTGCTCGACCACCATCCACAGGTGCGCGCTCGTTCCTCGCGCGTCCCTGTCAGGCGAACGCCCGGTCGAGCAGGTCCTTCTGCTCGGCCGTGTGCCGCTTGACGGTGCCCACCGAGGGCGAGGACGACTGCTCGCGCGTGATCTGCTCGACGGTCGCGTCGACCTCGGGCCACACGTTGAGCGCGTAGTCGGGCCACGGGCCCATGTTGGCCGGCTCGTCCTGCACCCAGCGCACCTGCTTGAGGTGGGGGTAGCGGGCGATCTCGGCCTTGATCTCGTCGATCGGACGCGGGTAGAGCTGCTCGACGCGGGCGATGGCGAAGCGCTCGCCACCCTCGCGCTTGGCGCGGTCGACCATGAGGTCCCACGTGACCCGCCCCGAGCAGATCAGCAGGGTGTCGACCTTGTCCTGGTCGGCCTCGGCGTCACCGATGAACGGACGGAAGGTGCCCTCGGTGAAGTCGCCGGGCTGCGAGGCGGCCTCCTTGCGCTTGAGCATCGACTTCGGCGTGAAGACGATCATCGGGCGGTGCTTCTCGCTCAGCGAGTGGTGGCGCAGCAGGTGGAAGTACGACGCCGGCGTCGACGGCTGGGCGACGACGAACGCGTCGTCGGCCGCCATCTGCAGGAAGCGCTCGATGCGGGCCGAGGAGTGGTCGGGGCCCTGTCCCTCGTAGCCGTGGGGGAGCAGGAGGACCACGCCGGAGTTCTGGCGCCACTTGGTCTCGCTCGAGGTGATGAACTCGTCGATCACGGTCTGGGCGCCGTTGACGAAGTCACCGAACTGCGCCTCCCACAGGACCAGGGCCTCGGGACGTGCCACCGAGTAGCCGTACTCGAAACCGAGGGCGGCGTACTCCGAGAGCAGCGAGTCGTAGATGTAGAACTTCGCCTGGTCCTCGGTCAGCGCCGAGAGCGGCGTCCACTCGTCGGCGTTCTTGCGGTCGATGATCGTGCCGAAGCGCGACACGAAGGTGCCGCGGCGCGAGTCCTGGCCGGCCAGCCGCACCGGTCGGCCGTCCATCAGCAGGGAGCCCAGGGCCAGGATCTCGCCGGTGCCCCAGTCGATGGGACCCTCGGTGATCGCCGTGGCCCGGCGCTGCAGCTGGGGCATGACCTTCGGGTGGACGGTGAAGCCGTCGGGTGGGGTGACGTAGGCGTCCGCGATCCGCTTGAGGCACTCCCGGTCGATGGCCGTGCGGGTCTCACCGGACGGCTTGTCCGGGTAGTCGGGGACCGTGGTCCACTCCGGCGGCTTCGACGAGGCGTCCTTGACGTCGGTGAAGACCCTCTCGAGCTGTTGCTGGTAGTCGGCCAGCACCTGCTCGGCCTCCTCGATCGTGATGTCACCACGACCGATCAGCGACTCGGTGTAGAGCTTGCGCACCGAGCGCTTCTGCTCGATCAGGTCGTACATCAGCGGCTGGGTGTACGACGGGTCGTCGCCCTCGTTGTGGCCGCGACGGCGGTAGCAGACGAGGTCGATGACGACGTCCTTGTTGAAGGCCTGGCGGTACTCGAAGGCGAGCCGGGCCACGCGGATGCAGGCCTCGGGGTCGTCGCCGTTGACGTGGAAGATCGGCGCCTGCACCATCCGGGCGACGTCGGTGCAGTAGAGCGAGGAGCGCGACGAGCCGGGAGAGGTGGTGAAGCCCACCTGGTTGTTGACGACCACGTGGATCGTGCCGCCGGTGCGGTAGCCGCGCAGCTGGGAGAGGTTGAGGGTCTCCGCGACGACCCCCTGACCGGCGAAGGCGGCGTCGCCGTGCACGAGAAGCGGCATGACCGGGAAGGTCTCGCCCTGGTCGAGGACGTCCTGCTTCGCGCGGGCGATGCCCTCGAGCACCGGGTCGACCGCCTCGAGGTGCGAGGGGTTGGCGGCCACGGAGACCTTGATCTTGTCGCCGGACCCGGCGACGAACTCGCCCTCGGCGCCGAGGTGGTACTTCACGTCGCCGGAGCCCTGGACGGTGCGCGGGTCGATGTTGCCCTCGAACTCGCGGAAGATCTGGCTGTACTTCTTGCCCACGATGTTGGCCAGCACGTTGAGCCGGCCACGGTGGGCCATCCCGATCGCGACCTCGTCGAGGCCGACCTCGGCGGCTGCCTCGCAGATCTCGTCGATCACCGGGATCGTCGTCTCGCCGCCCTCGAGGCTGAACCGCTTCTGCCCGACGAACTTGGTCTGCAGGAACGTCTCGAACGCCTCGGCCTGGTTGAGCTTGAGCAGGATCCGCAGCTGCTCCTCGCGCGGCGGCTTGGTGTGGGGCCGCTCGACGCGCTCCTGCACCCAGCGACGCTGCTCGGGATCCATGATGTGCATGTACTCGATGCCGGTGGTGCGGCAGTAGGAGTCACGCAGGATGCCCAGGATCGTGCGGAGCTTCATGAACCGGCGACCGTCGCCGAACGAGCCGGTGGCGAACTCGCGGTCGAGGTCCCACAGGGTCAGCCCGTGCGACTCGATCTGCAGGTCGGGGTGGGTGCGCTGGCGGTACTCCAGCGGGTCGGTGTCGGCCATCATGTGGCCGCGCACGCGGTAGGCGTGGATCAGCTCGAGGATGCGGGCCTGCTTGCTGATCTCGTCGTCGTGCGACGTGGCGATGTCGCTGCCCCAGCGGATCGGCTCGTAGGGGATCCGCAGCGAGCGGAAGATGTCGTCGTAGAACCCGTCGGCGCCGAGCAGCAGCTGGTGCATCCGCTTGAGGAACTCGCCCGACTGCGCGCCCTGGATCACCCGGTGGTCGTAGGTGGAGGTGAGGGTCATCACCTTGCTGATGCCGTTGCGGGCGATGGCCTCGTCGGAGGCGCCCTGCCACTCGGCGGGGTACTCCATCGCGCCGACGCCGACGATCGCGCCCTGGCCGGCCATCAGCCGCGGGACCGAGTGCACCGTGCCGATGCCGCCGGGGTTGGTCAGGCTGATCGAGGTGCCCTGGAAGTCGGCGACGGTGAGCTTGTTGTCACGAGCCTTGCGGACGACCTCCTCGTAGGCGGTCCAGAAGGCGGCGAACTCCATGTTCTCGGCCGCCTTGATCGCCGGCACGAGCAGCTGGCGCGAGCCGTCGGGCTTGGGGACGTCGATGGCGAGGCCGAGGTTGATGTGGGCCGGGGTGATCAGGTTGGGCTTGCCGTCGACGACGTCGAAGCCGACGTTCATCTCCGGCATCGAGCGCGCTGCGCGCACCAGGGCGTAGCCGATCAGGTGGGTGAAGGAGACCTTGCCGCCGCGCGCACGGGCGAGGTGGCTGTTGATGACGATGCGGTTGTCCCACAGCAGCTTGACCGGCACCGAGCGCACCGACGTGGCCGTCGGGACGGTGAGCGAGTCGTCCATGTTCTTGACCACGCGAGCAGGTGCGCCGCGCAGGACGGTGTAGGTCGGCTCGTCGCTCGCCTGGGAGGGCTCCGGCGGCTTGGCGTCCTTGGGGGTCGGGTTGCTCGTCGCCTTGGCCGGCTCCGCAGCCTTGCCGGAGGTGCGGGGCTCGGCCTTCGGCGAGACGTCGCCGGCGGGCTTGCTCGCGGCCTCGGACGCCGGAGCCTCGGCCGGCTTCGAGGCCTCGGCAGCTTCTGCGCCTTCTCGGCGGGCTTCTCGGCGGCTTGTCGGCAGCCGGCTTCGAGGCCGGCTTCTCGGCGGGGTGGCCGCCTTCTCGGGCGGCAGCTGCCCGTGCCCGTGCCGTTGGTCGAGCCGTTGCTCGTGCCGTTGGTCGACCCGTTCTCAGCGCCGAAGTACGCCTTCCACGCCGGGTCCACGCTGCCAGGATCGGCGGCGTACTGCTCTCGCATCTCCTCGACGAGCCACTCGTTGGCACCGAAGTCGGTGTCCGAGGGCTCGGTGGAGCTGGTGGAGGGGCCTGGGGACTGCGGCACGACTGGATTCGCCTCTTCCGACAAAGGTGCTGGATGGGTGCTGGATGGGTGCAGATGGGCGCGCCAGGACTCGTCCGGCGCCTCTGGCAAGGCTAGACCCACACGCCAGCAAATGCGCGCGGTGTGGTGCAGTTTCGGGCACTCTGTCTCCCACACCACAGTCCGGACGACAGGAACACACCCCCAGATGATGCGACCACCGCTGCTCGCCGTGCGCACGGCCGTGCTCGCGCTCGGCTCGCTCGCCGTCGCGGCAGGGCTCACCGCCTGCTCGGGCGACGACCCCGTGGAGCCGGGGCCCGACGCCTCGCGAGGACCCGCGGAGTCGGCGACCCCCGACCCGGAGGCCGAGTCCGTCGAGACCGAGTCCAGCATCAATCGCGTCAGCGGCGACCTCGCCGACAGCGCCCGCGAGCGGCTCCGCGAACGGGTCACCGAGTCGGTCGACGCCTGGATCGACGCCGCCTACGGCGGGTCCTACCCCCGCGACGACTTCGCCGACGCCTTCGACAGCTTCACCGAGGGCGCGGTGGCCAGGGCAACGTCCGACGAGGACACGATGAGCAACGCGACCGTGGGCCTGCAGGTCGACGCGGTGACCCCGGTGCGGCGCCGGGTGCGGATCGACGTGCTGGGCGTCGACGGGACGGCGGTCGCGGTCACCGCGCGGGTCAACCTCGGGCTGGAGCTGAGCGGCGAGATCACCCGACGAGGACAAGGTCGTCGGGTCGCTCTACCTCACCTACGACAAGTCCGGTGGGGTCGCCGCCTGGCGTGTCTTCGGCTACGACGTGAGGCGGAGGGAGGTCTGATGCGCACCTTCACCCGCCTCCTCACCCTGGCGCTGGTCCTGGCCGTGACGGGCTTGATCGTCCCCGACAGCAGCCGGGCCTCCACGCAGGTGGCCCTGGTCAAGGTCGACCACGGCACCGCCGTGGCGCTCCAGCGCGACACGATCTGGATCCTCGCCGTCGGGCAGCGACGCCCGGCCCGGGGAGGACATGACCCGCACCCGAGGCGATGCGCTCCAGCTGGTCGGCATGGACACCGTCACCGGCGCGGCCACGTCCATCGGGATCCCGCGCGACTCCTACGTCAGCATCCCGGGGGTCGGCTCCGACCGCATCAACGCCGCCCTCTACTACGGCGGCCCGCAGCTGCTGGGCGAGGCGGTGGGCGACCTGGTCGGGATCGAGCCCGACTACGTGATGGTGACCCGCTTCCCGTTCTTCGAGAACATGATCAACGACATCGGAGGCATCGCGGTCGACAACCCGCGCTTCTTCTCCGACTACTACCTCAAGCCCCAGGGCTTCGAGGCGGGCGAGATCACTCTCAACGGCTACGGCGCGATGGCCTTCTCGCGCATCCGCAAGTCGCTCCCGGCCGGAGACTTCGACCGCTCGGCCAACCAGCAGATCGTCCTGAGGGGGATCCAGGCACGGGTCGCCGAGCGCGCTGACCAGACCGGCTTCCTGGCCTCCGGGGTGCTCACCGTGATGAAGCACCTCGACGTGAGCGGTGTCGGTCCCGCCGAGCTGTTCCGCCTCGCGGTCGCCGTCGCCCAGGTCGACCCCGGCAGATCACCGGCTGCGTCGTGCAGGGGAGCATCGCGACGATCAACACCGCCAGTGTCGTGCTGCCCTACGTCGAGCAGGCCAGGGCTACGGCGACGACGCCCGCGACGACGCGGTCATCGACGGTCAGGACGACCCGGACACGGTGCGAGAGGTGCTGATCGGGCGCCTCCGGCAGGATTCGAACCTGCGGCACCTGGTACCGGAAACCAGTGCTCTATCCCCTGAGCTACGGAGGCCCGCGCCTCACAGCGCGAGGTGGACACTACCGGTGACAACTGGTGGAAAGGAAACCAGTGTGCGCCGATAGGCTGGCCGGGTGAATCCCGATCAGCTGTCCGCCACCGTGCGGGACGCACTCGTCTCGCTCGTCGACGACGGGGCACTGGTGCTCCCCGACGGTCCGCCCGACCAGGTCGGCGTCGAGCGGCCGCGCGATCCCAGTCACGGCGACTACGCCACCAACGTCGCCCTCAAGCCGGCCAAGGCGGCCGGCACCAACCCGCGCGCCATCGGCGAGCTGCTCGCCGAGCGGCTGCGCGAGAACCCCGCGATCTCCCGGGCGGAGGTGGCCGGGCCCGGCTTCGTCAACGTCACGGTCGCCGAGGACGCCCAGGGCCAGGTCGCCGCTGACATCGTGGCGGCCGGCTCGTCGTACGGCGCCTCCCAGGCGTTCGCGGGGGAGAAGATCAACCTGGAGTTCGTCAGCGCCAACCCGACCGGGCCGCTCCACATCGGCGGCGTCCGCTGGGCCGCGGTCGGGGACGCCCTCGGACGGGTCTTCACGTTCGCCGGGGCCGAGGTCACCCGGGAGTACTACTTCAACGACCACGGGGCGCAGATCGACCGCTTCAGCCGCTCGCTGCTGGCCGCGGCCGCGGGCGAGCCCGCGCCGGAGGACGGCTACGGCGGGATCTACGTCCACGAGATCGCCGCCGACGTGGTCGCCCAGCGGCCGGACGTGCTCGACCTCACCGAGGACGAGTCGCTCGAGGTGTTCCGCGCCCTCGGCGTCGACATGATGTTCGCCCAGATCAAGGCGAGCCTGCGCGACTTCGGGGTCGACTTCGACGTCTACTTCCACGAGGACGACCTGCACAAGACCGGGGCCGTCGACCGGGCGATCACCCGACTGACCGAGCTGGGCAACACCTTCGAGGCCGACGGTGCCCTCTGGCTGTCGACCGAGAAGTACGGCGACGACAAGGACCGCGTCATCGTCCGCTCCAACGGCCAGCCCGCCTACCTGTCCGGCGACCTCGCCTACTACCTCGACAAGCGCGAGCGGGGCTTCGACCGCTGCTTCATCATGCTCGGCGCCGACCACCACGGCTACGTCTCGCGGATGATGGCGATGTGTGCCGCCTTCGGCGACGAGCCGGGCAAGAACCTCGAGATCCTCATCGGGCAGATGGTCAACCTCGTCACCGACGGCGAGCCGCTGCGCATGTCGAAGCGCGCCGGCACCATCATCACGATCGACGACCTCGTCGACGCGATCGGGGTCGACGCGAGCCGCTACGCGCTCGCGCGCTACTCCAGCGACTCGCCGATCGACCTCGACCTCGGCCTGTGGACCAGTGCGAGCAACGAGAACCCGGTCTACTACGTGCAGTACGCCCACGCGCGCACCTGCCGGATGATGGTCAACGCCACCGACCTCGGGATGAGCCTGCCCGACCACTTCGACGGCTCGCTGCTCGACCACGAGCGCGACCGCGCCCTGCTGCGCGCGCTCGCCGACTTCCCGGCCGTGGTGACGAGCGCCGCCGAGCTGCGCGAGCCGCACCGCATCGCGCGCTACCTCGAGGACACCGCCTCGGTCTTCAACAAGTGGTACGACACCAAGGAGTGCCGGATGCTCCCGCACGGCGACGAGCCGGTGACGCCGGCCAACGAGGCGCGGCTGATGCTGGTGCACGCGACCCGGATCGTCGTCGGCAACGGCCTCGGCCTCCTCGGCGTCTCCGCGCCGGAGCGCATGTAAAGGACTGGCGATGACCCACGAAGCCGGCTGGGCCCACGCGCCCGGTGCCCTGCGCGGACCGTCGTGGCTGCGCGAGCCGGCCGACCCCAACGACCTCGTGCCGCTGCTGTGGTCCTCGACGGCGCAGAAGGTCGACGGCGACCTGGTGATCGGGGGAGTCCCGCTCCCCGAGCTCGTCGCCGAGCACGAGAGCCCGGCCTACGTCCTCGACGAGGCCGACTTCCGCGCGCGCGCCGGTGCCTTCCGCGACGCCTTCTCCGCCTACGACGTCTACTACGCCGGCAAGGCGTTCCTGTGCACCGAGGTGGTCCGCTGGGTCGCCGACGAGGGCCTCTGCCTCGACGTCTGCTCGCCCGGTGAGCTCCTCGTCGCGCAGCGCGCCGACTTCGACCCGGCCCGGATCGGCTACCACGGCAACAACAAGACGTACGCCGAGCTGCAGCGCGCCGTCGGCGCGGGCGTCGGGCGGATCGTGCTCGACTCCTTCGTCGAGATCGAGCGCCTCGCCGAGATCACCGCCGCCTCGCGCGGCGTCGGTGCACCGCAGGGCGTGATGATCCGCGTGACGGCCGGGGTCGAGGCCCACACCCACGAATACATCGCGACCGCCCACGAGGACCAGAAGTTCGGGTTCTCGATCACCTCCGGCGACGCCTTCGAGGCCGTGCGCCGCGTGCTCGCCGCCCCCGGCCTGGAGCTGCTCGGGCTCCACAGCCACATCGGCAGCCAGATCTTCGACTCCTCCGGCTTCGAGGTGGCCGCCCGGCGGGTCCTCGCCCTGCACGCACGGGTGAGCAGCGAGCTGTCCGTCGTGCTGCCCGAGATGGACCTCGGAGGGGGTTTCGGCATCGCCTACACCACCCAGGACGACCCCTCGGACCCCGCGCAGCTGGCGACCGAGATGACCAAGATCGTCGAGCACGAGTGCCGCGCCCTCGGTGTCGCCGAGCCGCGGTTGTCGATCGAGCCGGGCCGCGCGATCGTCGGCCCGGCGATGTGCACCGTCTACACGGTCGGCACGGTCAAGGCCGTGGCGCTCGACGGCGGCGCCGTGCGCACCTATGTCTCGGTCGACGGCGGCATGAGCGACAACATCCGCACCGCCCTCTACGACGCCGACTACTCCTGCACCCTGGCGGCGCGCCACTCCGACGCCCCGCCGGTGCTCACCCGCGTCGTCGGCAAGCACTGCGAGGCCGGGGACATCGTGGTGCGCGACGAGTTCCTCCCCGGGGACGTCACCCCAGGCGACCTGCTCGCCGTCCCCGGCACCGGGGCCTACTGCCGCTCGATGGCCTCCAACTACAACCACGCGCTGCGTCCTCCGGTGATCGCGGTTCGGGACGGGGTCGCGCGAGTGCTCCTCAGGCGCGAGACTGAGGACGATTTGTTGGCGACGGACGTGGGTGCGAGATGAACGAGCGTGACGCAGACGCTGGGGGCACCGATCAGCCGGTCCTGAAGGTCGCGGTCCTCGGGTGCGGGGTCGTCGGCTCCCAGGTGGTCAGGCTGCTGCTCGAGCAGGCCGGCGACCTCGCGGCCCGGATCGGCCGGCCGGTCGAGCTGGCCGGGGTGGCCGTGCGCCGCATCGACGCGGCGCGTGACATCGACGTGCCCGACGGCCTCCTCACGACTGATGCCGCCGGCCTGGTGGCTCGCGAGGACGTGGACCTCGTGGTCGAGGTCATCGGCGGGCTCGAGCCCGCCCGCACCCTCATCCTGTCGGCCCTCGAGCACGGCGCGAGCGTCGTCAGCGCCAACAAGGCCCTGATCGCCGAGGACGGCCCGACCCTCTTCGAGGCCGCCGAGAAGGCCGGGCGCGATCTCTACTACGAGGCCGCCGTGGCCGGGGCGATCCCGATCCTGCGCCCGTTGCGGGAGTCCTTGGCCGGTGACCGGGTCACCCGGGTGCTGGGCATCGTCAACGGCACGACCAACTTCATCCTCGACAAGATGGACACCTCCGGCGCCGGGTTCGCCGAGGCCCTGGCCGAGGCGCAGGAGCTCGGGTACGCCGAGGCCGACCCCACCGCCGACGTCGAGGGGTTCGACGCCGCCGCCAAGGCCGCGATCCTGGCCTCGTTGGCCTTCCACTCCCGCGTCACCGCCGCCGACGTCCACCGCGAGGGGATCTCCGAGGTCACCGCGGCCGACGTCCACTCGGCCCGCGAGATGGGGTGCGTGGTCAAGCTGCTGGCGATCTGCGAGCTGCGCACCGGCCTCGACGAGGCCGACGGCCACGGGACCGAGGCGGTGGCGGTGCGGGTCCACCCCGCGATGATCCCGCTGGCTCATCCGCTCGCCAGCGTGCGCGGCGCCTACAACGCGGTCTTCGTCGAGTCCGACGCGGCCGGCGAGCTGATGTTCTACGGCCCCGGGGCCGGGGGCGCTCCCACCGCCAGTGCGGTCCTGGGCGACCTCGTCTCGGCAGCGCGCAACCGCCTCGCCGGCACCCGTGGCGCCGGTGAGTCGGCCTACGCCGACCGAGCCGTGCTGCCGATGGGGGAGACGCGCACCCGCTACCACGTGGCCATCGACGTCGACGACCGGGCGGGGGTCCTGGCCACCGTGGCCCTGGCCTTCGCCGAGCACGGCGTCTCGATCCAGACCGTGCGCCAGGAGGGACGCGACGACGACGCCCAGCTCGTCGTCGTGTCGCACTGGGCGACCGATGCCCAGCTGAGCGCCACCGTCGAGCACCTGCGCGGCCTCGACATCGTCCGTGAGGTCACCTCGGTCATGCGCGTGGAAGGCGGCGACGAATGAGCACCCCGCGCAGCACGCTCGCTCCGACCCACCAGTGGCGCGGCATCATCGAGGAGTACCGCCACCTGCTCGACATCCCCGAGGGCGTCCCGGCGATCACGCTGCGTGAGGGCGGGACCCCGCTGGTCCACTCCGAGTGGCTCTCCGGCCTGACCCGCGCCGAGGTGTGGCTCAAGGTCGAGGGCAACAACCCGACCGGCTCCTTCAAGGACCGAGGCATGACCGCGGCCATCTCGGTCGCCAAGGCCGACGGTGCCGAGGCGGTGGTGTGCGCCTCGACCGGCAACACCTCGGCCTCGATGGCCGCCTACGCCGCCAAGGCCGGGCTGAAGCCCCTCGTCCTGGTGCCCGAGGGCAAGATCGCCGCGGGCAAGATGGCCCAGGCCATCGTGCACGGCGCCCAGGTGATCATGGTCCGCGGCAACTTCGACGACTGCCTGACGATGGCGCGCGGCCTCGCGTGGGAGTACCCCGTGGCGCTGGTCAACTCGGTCAACCCGGTGCGCCTCGAGGGTCAGAAGACCGCAGCCTTCGAGATCGTCGACTTCCTCGGCGACGCCCCCGACTACCACCTGCTGCCGGTCGGCAACGCCGGCAACATCTCGGCCTACTGGCTCGGCTACTGCCAGTACGCCCAGCTCGGACTGGCCACCAGGACGCCCGTCATGCGGGGCTTCCAGGCGGCCGGTGCGGCCCCGCTGGTGACCGGGGAGCCGTTCCCCGACCCGGAGACCAAGGCCACGGCCATCAGGATCGGCAATCCCGCCTCGTGGAAGCTCGCCGAGGCCGCCGCACACGAGTCGGCCGGTCGCTTCGCGGCGGTCACCGACGACCAGATCCTCGCCGCCCAGCGCGACCTCGCCCGCCACGACGGGGTCTTCGTCGAGCCCGCCTCGGCCGCCGGCATCGCCGGACTGCTCCAGGAGCTCGCCGCCGGTGAGTCCTACGCCGGCAGCACCGTCGCCATCACCGTGACCGGTCACGGGCTCAAGGACACCGCCACCGCCCTCGAGGGGATCGGCCCCCTGGTGGACACCGTCGTGGACGCCGACGTGCGCGCCGCGGCGACGGCCGCCGGCCTGGCCTAGGGAGCCCAGGACTCGTGGTGTTCCGTGAGGGACCGGTGCAGGTCAGCGTCCCCGCGACATCGGCCAACCTCGGACCGGGCTTCGATGCCCTGGGGCTGGCGCTCGACCTGCGCGACCACCTCGAGGCCGAGGTGCGGCCCGACGGGCTGGTCGTGGAGGTGGTGGGTGCGGGGTCGGACTCGGTGCCCCGCGACGAGCGCCACCTGGTGGCGCGCTCGATGCAGGTCGGTTTCGAGGTGCTCGGCGAGCGCCCCGACGGACTGCGGCTCTCGTGTCGCAACGTCATCCCGCACGCCCGCGGGCTCGGGTCGTCCTCTGCGGCCATCGTCGGTGGTCTCGCCCTCGCTCGCGCGCTGGTCGTCGACGGCGCCGAGCGGATGGACGACGACGAGCTGTTCCGGTTGGCGGCCGCGATCGAGGGACACCCCGACAACGTCGCCCCCGCCTGCTTCGGCGGGCTGATGATCTCGGGACGTGACGCCGCGCCGAACGGCGACGGTGACTTCTACGCCGTACCGGCCGCGGTGGCGCCGGGGATCTCGGCCGTGGTGCTCATCGCGCCGGTCGGGGTCGAGACCGAGCTCGCGCGTGGACTGCTCCCCGCCCAGGTGTCCCATGCCAGCGCCGCCGCCAACGCCGGGCGCGCGGCCCTCCTGGTCGCGGCCCTGGCCGGTCGCCCCGATCAGCTGCTGCGGGGCACCCAGGACGCGCTGCACCAGGAGTTCCGTCGGCCCGCGATGCCGGAGAGCCTCGACCTCGTCGACGCGCTCAGGTCGCGCGGGGTGGCCGCGATCGTCTCCGGCGCGGGTCCGACGGTCCTGGCGTTCACCGACGGTCCGTCCAGCCCCACCACGGCATCGGTGCTGAGCTCGTGCCCGGACGGTTGGGCGGCGCAGCACCTCGCCGTCGACCTGCGGGGCGTCGAGGTCGAGGACTGATCGGTGAGCGTGGCGGCGATCGGCCCGTGTGCGAGTGATACCTTCAGCACTGCGTCAGCAGCCCGACGCTGTGCCGGTGGTCTCGCCAGGCACGCACGTCGTTCCCGGGCCTGGCGATCACGTCGGGCGACACCCCGCTCGGCGGCACTCACCACCACCACCAGCTGTCGGCGCCATCGGCCGGCCGACACAGCGAACGTGCTAAGGACCTCACGTGACTGACACCTCCGACTCACCGGCTGACGCGTCGGCACCGGCCCCCAAGAAGCGCTCGGGGGGGCTCAGCTCGATGCTCCTCGCCGACCTGAGGGCGATGGCCTCCGGCATGGGCATCGACGGCGCCGGATCGATGAAGAAGGCGCAGATCGTCGAGGCGATCAAGTCGGCCCAGGCCGGACCACGAGCCGCTGCACCATCCGCGCGGGCCGCGAAGGACGAGGCGCCCGCCCCTGCGACCGAGGTGACGCCGTCGGCGTCCGTCGAGGCGCGCGAGCCTCGGCGGGAGGACCGCCCGGCCGACCCGCCCCCCGAGGGTCGCTCGGCCAAGGCCGCGGCCACGGCGAGCGGCGGGTCCGCACCGGCCCGTGGTGAGGCCGACCGTCGGCCCCAGAAGGGCGACGCCGACGCGCAGTCGCCGAGGAGCGGCCAGAGGGCGCCGCAGAACCAGGGTGAGAAGGCCCCGGGCGGTCAGGACCAGGCTGACAAGAACCAGGCCGACAAGAACCAGGCCGACAAGAACCAGGCCGACAAGAACCAGGCCGACAAGAACCAGGCCGACAAGAACCAGGCCGACAAGAACCAGGCCGACAAGAACCAGGCCGGCCCCCACAAGCAGGGCGCCCCGCAGGACGACCTCGGCGACGACGAGGGACGCACGGGGCGCAACCGGCGGCGGCGCGGTCGTGACCGTACCCGCGCCGGGAGCCCGGCAGCCGGACCCGGCGGAGGTGCTGGGGGCGGCCCGCAGCGCAACGAGCCCGACACGACGGTGCTGGAGGACGACGTCCTGGTGCCCGCGGGCGGCATCTTGGACGTCCTGGACAACTACGCCTTCGTGCGCACCAGCGGCTACCTGCCGGGTGTCGACGACGTCTACCTCTCCCTGTCGATGGTGCGGAAGTTCGGGCTGCGCCGCGGTGACGCGATCGTCGGGCAGGTGCGCCAGCCCCGCGAGGGCGAGCGCAAGGAGAAGTTCAACCCGATGGTGCGCATCGACACCGTCAACGGGGCAGACCCGCAGCACGCCGGTGGGCGAGCCGACTTCGACAAGCTCACCCCGCTGAACCCGTCGGACCGCCTGCGCATGGAGACCGGTCCGGGCAACGTGATCGGGCGCGTGATCGACCTCACCGCTCCGATCGGCAAGGGCCAGCGCGGGCTGATCGTCGCTCCGGCCAAGGCCGGCAAGACGATGGTGCTGAAGTCGATCGCCGCCTCGGTGACCGCCAACAACCCCGAGTGCCACCTGATGGTGGTGCTGGTCGACGAGCGACCGGAGGAGATCACCGAGTTCGAGCGCTCGGTCAAGGGCGAGGTCATCGCCTCCGCCTTCGACCGCCCGCCCGGCGACCACACGATCATGGCCGAGCTCGCGATCGAGCGGGCCAAGCGCCTCGTCGAGCTGGGGCACGACGTCGTCGTGCTCCTCGACGGCATCACCCGGCTGGGACGGGCCTACAACCTGTCGATGCCGGCATCGGGGCGCATCCTGTCCGGTGGGGTGGACGCCGGCGCTCTCCACCCCCCGAAGCGGTTCTTCGGGGCCGCTCGCAACATCGAGAACGGCGGATCCCTGACGATCATCGCCACCGCCCTCGTCGAGAGCGGTTCCCGCATGGACGAGGTCATCCTCGAGGAGTTCAACGGCACCGACAACATGGAGCTGCGCCTGCGTCGCGACCTGGCGGACCGGCGCGTGTTCCCGGCCGTCGACCCGGTAGCGTCCGGCACACGGCGCGAGGAGCTGTTGATGAGTGACGAGGAGGTGGCGATCATGACGAAGCTTCGTCGTCAGCTCGCCGCGGTCGGCGCAGGCACCGCTGCCGAGCAGCTCCTCGAGCGGCTCTCCGCCACGCAGACCAACATCGAGTTCCTCATGAAGGTGCAGAAGTCCACCCCCAGATCCACCGGAGTTGAGTGAGATGGCGCGGATCGTGGTGGCCGACGACGACATCGACATCAGGGAGCTCGTGGAGTTCAAGCTGTCCACGATGGGCCACGAGATCGTGGCCGTCGGCGACGGCGGGGCCGCGCTCGAGGCCTGTCGGGTGCAGAAGCCGGACCTGGCCGTGCTGGACGTGATGATGCCCGGCGTGTCGGGACTGGACGCGATCCGGATGATCCGTGCGGACCCGAACCTCCTCGACATCCCGGTCATCCTGCTCACCGCTCGCGCCCAGGAGTCCGACGTCGAGACCGGCTTCGACTCGGGTGCCGACGACTACATCACCAAGCCGTTCAGTCCTCGTGAGCTGGCGGCACGGGTCGAGGCGCTGCTGACCCGCACCACCTGACGGTCCACGTCCTTCGGCTTCGGTCCGACCCGCCTCGGGTGCGGGGTAGGGTCAGGCGACCTTTCGAGGCGTGCCGAGACGTGGGGGTGGGGGCGGTGGTCGTGAAGGTGGTCGATGCCGGGCGCCCCGTCTCCCGCATGGTCGCGCCGGTGATCTGGCGTCTCGGGATGCTGATCGGCCTGATGGCGGCGGTCTGCGTCGTGGGCGTCGTCGTGGTCGATGCAGTCGGTCGGGCGGTCCGCCGACGGCGTGACCCCCACGGTCCGGGCCCACGAGGAGGTCGCTCGCGACCTCGAGGACGTCGTGGCCTCGGTGACCGGGTGGGAGCTCAGTGGCTCGGGGACGTTCCGTGTCGACTTCGACCTGAGCCTCAGCACGCTCGAGGTCGCGCTGGTCGAGCTGGAGGACCAGGCTGCCCGGCTCGAGGACGCCCAGCCGGCCGTGGAGTCCGAGATCGCCCGGATCAGGACCTGGCTCGACACCTACGCGCAGCCGCGGATCGCCCGACCCGGGGGGGCCGGGACCTTCGACCAGGCCGCCTTCGAGTCCGGGCGCGACCTGGAGGCCGACATCACGGGGGCGCGCACCCGCACCGACGACGCGCTCGACGATGCGCTCGAGGAAGCGCGCGGGGATGCGCTGCTGCGTCTGCGCGTGACGATCGTCGCCGCGCTGCTGCTCACCGGTCTGTCGTGGATCCTCATCGGTCGCGCCCGCTCGCGGATGTTGGTCGACCTGTCCGAGCCCCTGCTGGCTCTCGAGCAGGTCGTGCAGCGGATGCTCAAGAACGATCCGGAGGGGCGTGCGGCCGACGACCGCGGTCCGAAGGAGGTGCGGGCGATCGCGCGGGCGCTCAACGACTTCGCCGACGACCAGTCGCGGGCGCGTGCGGTCGAGGGTCGCATCCAGGACGAGCTCCACGTGCTCGACAGCGCGAAGGACGACTTCGTCTCCAACGTCTCCCACGAGCTGCGGACCCCGCTGACCACGATCAGCGGCTACCTCGAGATGGTCGCCGACGAGTTCCAGGGCCGGCTGGAGCCCCGCCACGACCGGATGCTCGAGGCCACCCGACGCAACGTGACGCGACTGCGCACGCTCATCGACGACCTGCTCGCCCTCTCCAAGGCCGAGCAGCGAGCCAGCGATCTCGAGCCGGCAGACGTCAACGAGATGGTCGTCGATGCGGTGACCGACATCCGGATGACCGCCGCGCGTCGCGGCATCTCGGTGGAGGTGGTGGCGCCCGACGAGCCGATGCTGGTGTTCTCGGACCGCGCGATGCTCTACCGGGCCTTCCTCAACATCTTGACCAACGCCGTGAAGTTCAGCCGCGACAACGGGTCGGTGGAGGTCACGGTCAAGCGGGTCCTCAACCGCGTGGAGATCTCGGTGCGCGACCACGGGATCGGCATCCCGAAGGCCGAGCTCGACCGCCTGGGCACCCGGTTCTTCCGGGCGTCCAACGCGATGACCAACGAGATCGCGGGCACCGGCCTGGGCCTGCGGATCGTCCAGACGATCATCGACCGTCATGCCGGCGACGTGATCATCGAGTCCGCCGAGGGCGAGGGCACCACCGTGTTCGTGCGGCTGCGCCTCGACGGCGAGCGCACCGGGCAGCTGCAGCCCGCCACCCCCGAGCACCCTGCGGAATTGGGCGGGCCGGTCCGGCGTTAGTACTCTTGACCAGCTGTACCGGTTCACGCCTCGCGCATCCCGCGTGCGGGCGACCCGGCACTCTCCCAGCGATGGGACTATCTGCGAGGTGCACCATGAAGAAGGACATCCACCCCGACTACACCGCCACCCAGGTCACCTGCACCTGCGGAGCGACGTTCACGACCCGCAGCACCGCCTCGGCCGGCACGATCCGCGCCGACGTGTGCTCGCAGTGCCACCCCTTCTACACCGGCAAGCAGAAGATCCTCGACACCGGTGGCCGCGTGGCCCGGTTCCAGGCGCGCTACGCCAAGAAGGCCGCCGAGCCGAAGGCCGACGAGCCGGCCGCAGCCGACAAGTAGCCAGCTGACCGACGCCGGTCCCCGCGTGAGCGGGGACCGGCGTCGGTGTGTTTTGTCCCCGCCTGCCAGGCACCATCCACGCGAGTACGAGGAGTGAGCACCCACGATGTTCGAGGCCGTCGAAGCCCTGGTCGCCGAGCACAGCGAGCTCGAGACGCGACTGGGCGCCCCCGAGACCCACGCCGACCCCCGGCTCGCCAAGCAGCTCAACCGACGCTACGCCGAGCTGAGCGCGATCATCGCGGCCTGGCGCGAGTGGACCGGGCTGGGCGAGGACCTCGGCGCGGCGCGTGAGCTGGCCGGCGAGGACGCCGGGTTCGCCGCGGAGGCGGACTCGATCGCCGAGAGGATCCCGGTGGCCGAGGAGCGGCTGCGCCGACTGCTCGTGCCGCGGGACCCGGCCGACCACAAGGACGTCCTGATCGAGGTCAAGTCGGGGGAGGGCGGGGAGGAGTCGGCGTTGTTCGCCGGCGACCTGCTGCGGATGTACACCCGCTACGCCGAGCGCAAGGGCTGGTCGGTGGAGATCCTCGACGCCACCGAGTCCGACCTGGGGGGCTACAAGTCGGTGACCGCAGCCATCAAGGCGCGAGGAGCGGGCGGTGAGCCGGGCAGCGCGCCGTACGGCGTCCTGAAGTTCGAGGGCGGCGTCCACCGTGTCCAACGGGTCCCCGTCACCGAGTCGCAGGGACGGGTGCACACGAGCGCTGCCGGGGTCCTGGTCGTGCCCGAGGCCGAGCAGATCGAGGTCTCGATCGACGACAACGACCTGCGCATCGACGTCTACCGCAGCAGCGGCCCGGGTGGGCAGAGCGTCAACACCACCGACTCCGCCGTCCGCATCACGCACGTGCCGACCGGGATCGTCGCGAGCTGCCAGAACGAGAAGAGCCAGCTCCAGAACAAGGAGCAGGCGATGCGGATCCTGCGCGCCCGCGTGCTCGCCGTGGCCCAGGAGGCCGCCGACGCCGCGGCCAGCGAGGTCAGGCGCAGCCAGATCCGCACCGTCGACCGCTCCGAGCGGATCCGCACCTACAACTATCCCGAGAACCGGCTCTCCGACCACCGCACCGGCTACAAGGCCTACAACCTCGACCAGGTGCTCGACGGAGACCTGCAACCGGTCATCGACTCCAGCCTGGAGGCCGACCTGGCCGGGCAGCTCGCGGCGCTGGAGGACTGAGACGTGGTCGAGCTGCGTCGCGCGCTGGTGCGCGCGGGCACCGCCGAGCTCGCCGCGGGCGGCGTGCCCAGCCCGTCGTACGACGCCGAGGAGCTGCTGGCGCACACCCTGGGAGTGAGCCGGTCGCGCCTGATGTCGGTCGACGAGGTCGAGCCCGCTGCCGCCGAGCGCTTCCGTCGGCTCATCGCTCGACGTGCCGCCCGCGAGCCTCTCCAGCACCTGACCGGTTCCGCCGGGTTCCGCCACGTCGAGCTCGCCGTCGGTCCCGGGGTCTTCGTCCCGCGTCCCGAGACCGAGCTGCTCGCGGGGTGGGCGATCGCCGAGGCGCTCGCACGCCCCGACCCCGTCGTCGTCGACCTGTGCACCGGGTCCGGCGCCATCGCCGCCGCCGTGGTCGACGAGGTGCCCCGGGCCCGGGTCCACGCCGTGGAGCTGGACGAGTCCGCGCTGGGGTGGGCCGAGCGCAACCTGGCCGGCAGCGGCGTCGACCTGCGGCACGGCTCGATGGCCGACGCGTTCGCCGATCTCGACGCGGGCGTCGACGTCGTGGTCTGCAACCCGCCCTACATCCCCCTGGAGGCGTGGGAGTCCGTCGCTCCCGAGGCGCGCGACCACGACCCGCACCTGGCCTTGTTCTCCGGTGCCGACGGGCTCGATGCCTTCCGCGTCCTCGAGGTCACCGCACGCCGCCTGCTGCGACCCGGGGGAGTGGTGGGCGCCGAGCACGCCGACGTCCAGGGCGGATCAGCACCGGAGATCTTCCTGCGCGACGGTCGCTGGCACGACGTCGAGGATCATCGCGATCTCGCGGGGCGTCCCCGCTTCGTCACCGCGCGGCTGCGATGATGTCGCGGTGACCTCCGAGCGCTACGGCATCGACACCCCTGAGAAGCGGGAGCAGGCGATCGAGGCCGCCACGATGGCCCTGCAGGGGGGCGACCTGGTCGTGATGCCGACCGACACCGTCTACGGCATCGCCGCCGACGCCTTCGACACCGACGCCGTCGCCGACCTGCTGGCCGCCAAGGGGCGCGGGCGCTCGATGCCGCCCCCGGTGCTGATCAGCAGCGCGGCCACCCTCGACGCGCTGGCGACCGACATCCCGGCCTTCGCGCGCGCCCTGGTCGAGGCCTTCTGGCCCGGTCCGCTGACCGTCGTGTGCCGCCAGCAGGGATCGCTCCAGTGGGACCTCGGTGACGCGCGCGGCACCGTGGCGCTGCGCATGCCCGACGACGAGATCGCCCTGGAGATCCTCGAGCGCACCGGACCGCTGGCGGTCAGCTCGGCCAACGCCACCGGGATGCCGGCCGCCACCGACGCCGACCAGGCCGAGGAGATGCTCGGCGAGCTGGTCGCCGTGATCGTCGACGCGGGGGAGTCCTCCGGGGGCGAGGCGTCGACGATCGTCGATGCCACCAGCGGCCAGGGCCGGGTCCTGCGCATCGGCGCCCTGTCCCTCCAGGCGCTCAACGACGTCCTGGAGCCACTGGGAGCCACCCTGACCGACGAGTCGTCGGACGACGAGGCCTGAGGCCGGATGCGCGAGTACCTCCTGGTCTTCCTGGTCGCGGCCGCGGTCACCTACCTCTTGACGGTGGTGGCTCGTGAGATCGCCCTGCGGACCGGGGCCGTGGCCAAGGTGCGCGACCGCGACGTCCACGCCGAGCCGGTGCCCTACCTCGGCGGCCTGGCGATGTTGGGCGGACTCGTGGCGGCCTACCTGGTGGCCCAGCAGCTGCCGTTCCTGTCGACCAGCAACGAGTTCACCTTCCCCGATGCCCGCGCGGTCCTGGTCGCCGGTGCCCTGGTCTGCGGGGTGGGCGTCCTCGACGACATCTTCGACCTCGACGCGCTGACCAAGTTCGGGGGACAGGTGCTCGCGGTCGGGTTGTTGATCTACTCGGGCATCCAGTTCCGCTTCTTCTTCGCGCCCAACGACGAGCAGTTCGCCCTCGACCCCGGGCAGGGCGCCCTGCTGACGGCACTGATCGTGGTCGCGACCGTCAACGCGGTCAACTTCGTCGACGGCCTCGACGGCCTGGCCGCCGGCGTCGTGGGCATCAGCGCGATGGCCTTCTTCGTCTACTGCTACGCGCTGACCCGCATCAACGACGTCGACCGGGCCACGACCGGGGCACTGCTCAGCGCCGCGCTCGCGGGTGCGTGCGTGGGCTTCCTGGTCCACAACTTCCATCCGGCGCGGGTCTTCATGGGCGACAGCGGCTCGATGCTCATCGGGCTCGTGCTCTCGGCCACCGCGATCACCGTCACCTCCCAGTTCTCCAGCGCGGACTTCACCTCACCCGGTGCCGCCGGCGCTCGCGCGACGTTCCTGCCGCTGTTGCTGCCGCTGGCTCTGCCGATCCTGATCCTGATCGTGCCACTGATGGACCTCGTCCTCGCGGTCGTACGACGCACGAGAGCCGGACGCTCGCCGTTCGCCCCCGACAAGCAGCACCTGCACCACCGGCTGCTGGAGATCGGGCACTCCCACCGGCGTGCTGTGGTGATCATGTGGGTCTGGGCCGGGGTGATCGCCTTCTCGACCGTCCTCGCGAGCCTCTACGAGGGCCCCCCGGTCTGGATCGCGGTGTCGTCCGGCTTCGCCCTCGCGCTCCTGCTGACCTTCGTCCTGCCCGTCCTGCACCGCCCGCGGCGGCTCGACACCGAGCCGCTCGAGAGCGTCCCGGTGGCCGATGCGGACCCCTCACACACTTTGTGATAACTTTCACGAGCAGTTGAAGATCCCCTGAGAAGCGCAGTCAGCCCTCGACCAGAACGGCCGCCGACGATGACGACCGAGACCAGGCAGGACGCCCGCCGTACCGGTGTGAGCACCCTGGTCCGGGCGAGCCTCGCGGCGCTGCTGGCCGGGCTCGCGATCTCGGTCGCGGCGGCGCTGCTCTCCGGTGGGCAGGCGCTCACGGCCGCAGCCCTCGGCACCGTCGTCGTCGTCTCGGTGCTGTTCAGCGGGGCGATGATCGTGACGGTGGTCGCCGACCTCATGCCGCAGCGCCTCCCTGCTGGTGGCGCTGATGACCTACACGCTCCAGATGGGGCTGCTCGCCCTGCTCCTGATCCCACTCGGCACCAGCGCGTGGGCAGCCGAGCACCTCGAGGTCCGCTGGCTCGCCGTGACGGTGATCGCGGGCGCCCTGGTGTGGACCGTCGCGCCAGGTCCTGCTGGCCACGAGGGCCCGGATCGCGGTCTTCGACCTGCCCGACTCCGAGGGCGGCGAGCACGCCCGCGCCGGCAGTCCGTCCGCTGCAGAGGGGGGTGCGCGATGAGGTCCCCTGGCTGCTATTGTCCGGGGCGCAATGACCCAGGCCGACGACACACCTCGAGGCGATCCCTGGAACGCCTTCGGCTACATCGTGGCGGGTGTCGTGGTGTACGGCTTCGCCGGCTTCGGGCTCGACCGCTGGTGGGGCACGAGCTTCCTGGTGGCGGTCGGCATCATGTTCGGCGCAGTCCTCGGCCTCTACATGACCTGGCAACGTTTCAAGGCGCCGCCCGACACCACGACGCCGGCGCCCACGCCCACAGACAGCCCCAGCCATCCCACCGAACCCCAGCGGTAGTGCAGACACAGGAGACACGGTGAGCAGCCTCTTCTTCCTCAGCGAGGAGACGGAGCCCTTCGAGGAACCCGGCCCGGCGGACTTCGACTACCCCGCGATCCCGGGCACGGCAGCGGGACGTTCGAGTTCCTCGGCCAGGCGCAGATGTCGGGCATCACCAAGCCCATGGTGCAGATCGTGCTGGCCGGGATCCTGGTCTTCGTCTTCTTCTACTACGCCTCGCGCAAGCGGGCGATGGTGCCCGGCAAGCTCCAGTACGTCGGCGAGGAGGGCTACGCCTTCGTCCGCAACTCCATGGGCCGCGACATCATCGGCAGCCACGACTTCCAGAAGTACACGCCGTACCTCTTCACGCTGTTCTTCTTCGTGCTCTTCAACAACCTGATGGGCTCGATCCCGTTCATCGAGTTCCCGACCTTCTCGCGCTCCGGGATGGTCTACTCCCTGGCGATCATGAGCTGGC
>CAWGJR010000040.1:0-58736 GCA_963822915.1 uncultured Actinomycetota bacterium | reverse complement strand
GCCGCGACCTCGTAGCCCAGCGACTGGAGGCCCAGTCAGGGGCAGCTGGTCCTCGCGGGCCTTGGTCTCCTGGACCGCGAGCACGTCGATGTCGTCAGCGCGTGAGGAAGGCCTCGACGCGGTCGATGCGTGAGCGCAGGGAGTTGACGTTCCAGGTGGCGAGTCGCACCCGACAACCCTAGGGCTGACCGGGCCGCCGACGGACAGCGCCCGAGCTCACACGAATGCGCTCTCGCCGGTGATCGCGCGGCCCACGATGAGGGTGTTGATCTCCCGGGTGCCCTCGTAGGAGTAGATCGCCTCCGCGTCGGCCACGAAGCGACCGACGTGGTGCTCGAGGAGGATGCCGTTGCCGCCGAGCACCTCGCGCGCCCAGCCCACGGTCTCGCGCATCCGGACCGTGGAGTGGACCTTGCACAGCGAGGCGTGCTCGTCGCGCAGGCTCCCGGCGTCCTGGAGCTGCGAGGCGCGGGCGTTCATCGCGGTGGCGGCGGTGACGTTGGAGAGCATCTTGACCAGGAGGTCCTGCACCAGCTGGAAGCCGGCGATCGGCTTGCCGAACTGCTCGCGTGACTTGGTGTAGCGCACCGCGTGCTCGAAGGCGCCCCGCGCGCAGCCGGTGGCCTGCCAGGCCACCCCCATCCGGGTCACGCGCAGGACCTTCGCGTGCTGGCGAACGAGTCGGCGTCGCCAGCCGGTCGGTCTCGGGCACGAAACGTCCTTCAGGGTGATCTCGGCGTTCTGCACCACCCGCAGCGCCATCTTGTCCTGCTGCACCTCGCAGGTCATCCCCTCGGTGCCCTGCTCGACGACGAAGCCCTTGACCTGGCCGTCGTCGGTGTCGCGCGCCCAGATGATGACGAGGTCGGCGAAGGAGGCGTTGCCGATCCACTTCTTCGCGCCGTTGAGCACCCACCCGTCGCCGTCGCGGCGCGCAGAGGTCTCCAGCCCGGCCGAGATGGCCGAGCCGACGTCCGGCTCGGTGAGGCCGAAGGCGCCGATCTGCTCCATCCGCGCCATCGCGGGCAGCCAGCGCTCCTGCTGCTCCGGGGAGCCGCACAGCGCGATCGAGCCCATCGCCAGGCCGCCGTGCACGCCCATGAAGGTGCCGATCGAGGCGTCGATCCGGCTCAGCTCCATCGCGACCATGCCGTCGACGAGGGCCCCGCGCGCCGGGCAGCCCGGCGCGTCGTAGGCCAGCCCGGCGATGCCGAGCTCGGCGATCTGGGGGATCAGCTCGTGGGGGAACTCCGCGCGGATCCAGTGGTCGTTGATGACCGGCTCGACGACCTGGTTCATGAAGCCCCGCACCCGGCTGAGCAGCTCGCGGTCCTCCTCGTCGAGCAGCAGCTCGAAGCCGAGGAAGTCCGAGGACGGCGAGTCGTCGGGGTCGAGGACGGGGTCGGCGTTGGGGTCGGTCATGGGTGCTCCGCTTCGCTCGGTGGAGGAGTGGTCGGGAGGGGATCGGCCGAGGTCAGGAAGTCCTCGATGGGGGCGAGGTCGTCGCTCTCGGTCAGGACGCCGAGGTGGCCGCCGGGGTAGACGTGCAGCCGGGAGTGGGGCAGCAGCCGGTGCATGATCCGGGCGTTGGCCAGCGGGATGATCGGGTCGTCGTCGCCGGCCAGCACGAGGGTGGGCTGGCGCACGAACGGCAGTCCGGGCAGGCTCGACCAGCCGGTGCCGGCGAGCAGCTGGAAGTAGTAGCCGCGTTGGGCCCGGCCCGGGTCGCGGCGTGCAGCAGGGCGGCCCCGCGCTCGGGGTCGGTGCGCATGGTGCCGCCGTAGATGCCGGCGGCGACGCGGGCGGCGTACTCCGGGTCGCGGTGACGCCGCGGCGTCAGCATCGTGCCCAGCACGCGCGGGTGGCCCGGCACCATCAGCGACCCGGTGCCGGTCGCGACCAGCACCACGCCGGCGTACGCGGCGCGGCGACTGGAAGGCGAGCTGCTGGGCCAGCCCGCCGCCCCAGGAGAGCCCGAGGACGTCGAAGCGGTCGTGGCCCAGCCGCGCCATCAGGGCCGTCACCCAGGAGGACAGGGCGGGCATCCTGTAGGGGAACGGGGGCGGCGGTGAGCCACCGACGCCGGGGACGTCGAAGCGGACGACGCCGCGCCGCGGGTCGAGGGCGTCGACGAGGGGCTGGAGCGCCTCGAAGCTGGCGCCGATCCCGTTGCACAGCAGCAGCGGCGGCCGGTCGGCCAGCGCGCCCGTGCCGCGGGCGCTCCCTGACGCGCACCGCGATCCGTCGTACGGCGAGCGTGCGGACCTGTCCTTGGCGCCGCGGCCTCAGCTGTCATGGACGTAGGTGCCGGGAGCGTCGCAGACGACCGGGTACGCCGCGGAGCCGGGCTGCGCGGCTTGTTGCGCTCCGGACCGGTGCGCGACGGCGAGCCACGCGACGTAGTCGGTCCACCAGGTGCCCTTGACGGTCTCGGCCGGCTTCGAGGAAGTCGCCGGAGTCGCTCGGGGTTGTGCGTCGGCGGTCTGGAAGCTGGCCTTGGGGTTGCCGGGCGGGTTGACCATCGAGGCGATGTGGCCGCTGGTCGAGAGCACGAAGCGCGAGCTCGCCGCCGAGCAGCTGGGTGGTGCGGTAGCAGGCCTTCCAGTCGCAGAGGTGGTCGGCGATGCCGGCGACGAGGTAGGAGTCGATGTCGATCGCCCCGAGGTCGACGTCGCTGCCGAGCATGCGGGTGCCGCCGGGCCGGGTCAGGCTGTTCTCGACGGCGATCTGCATGAAGTCGCGGTGCATCGCCGCGGTCATCCGCACGGAGTCGGCGTTCCAGAAGAGGATGTCGAACGCCTTGGGGGTCTTGCCGAGCAGGTAGTTGTTGACCCAGTAGTTCCAGACCAGGTCGTTGGGGCGCAGCCAGGCGAAGACCTCGGCCAGCATCCGGCCGTCGAGGTAGCCCTTCTCCTGCGACACCTTGGTCGCCGCGGCCGCGACCTTGCGGGAGACCAGAGCACTCGGCATGCCGGCGCGGGCCTGGTCGATGACCGTGACCGCGAGGCTGAACGCGGCCACCCGGTCCAGGTCACCGATCGCCGCGAGGTGGCCGAGCACCATCGAGGCGAGCATCCCGCCGGAGCAGAGCGCGAAGAGCGCGACCCGGTCCTGGCGGGCGATCGCCTGCACGGCGTCCATCGCCTCGATCATGGCCGGCGCCGTAGCTCGTCCAGGCCCCAGTCGCGGTGGCGGGCGTCGGGGTTGCGCCACGAGATGCAGTAGACCTGCTGGCCGCTGGCCACCAGGTGCTCGACGAGGCTGCGCTCGGGGGCGAGGTCGATGACGTAGTACTTGTTGATCGTCGGCGGCACGATCAGCAGCGGCACCGCGCGCACCTTGGCGGTGGTGGGGGCGTACTGGATGAGCTCGAACATCTCGGTGCGCAGGACCACCGAGCCCCGGAGACCCCGAGGTCGCGGCCGACCTCGAAGGCGTCCGGCTCGACCATCGACGGCACCCGGGGAGAGGTCGCCATGTCGCGCACGAAGCGCCGGGCGCCGCCGACGAGGTTGCGGCCGCCGGTGTCGACGACGGCCTTGAGGACCATCGGGTTCAGCAGCGGGTTGTTGCTCGGCGCGGAGGCGTCGACGAGGTTGTCGACGAGGAAGCTCACCCGCTTCTTGTCGGCCCACTCCAGCTCGGTGTCGTCGACGAGCCCGCGGGCCGTCTCGCACAGCGCCAGGTAGGTCTGCACGGTGCGTCGCAGCAAGGGGTTGGTGGTCCACGCCTCGTCGGCGAAGCGGCGGTCCTTCGGGTGCGGCGCGACCTCGGAGCGGCCGACCCCGATCCTCCGAGCTCGGCGGCCAGGTGCCCGCCGCGCCGTACGACGGTGCGGGGGCGGCTCGCGAGGCTGGACCCGAACTCGCCCCCGAGATGCCGGGGACGAAGCGTCGCAGCGGGTGCTGGGCGGCGTCGGCGAGCAGCAGGTCGAGGGGCGCGGCGGCCCCTGAGCCGTCGTCGTCCGTCGCTGGTGAACTGACTCACGTGGGTCGCCGAGACGTGTGCCGGGGTGTCGTCGCGAGAGCGCCGCCACCCGTCATGCCTACCCGGACTGTGACGGGCGGCACAACCCGACCGGAGGGTGGCGCCGCTGCGAAGTGACCCCGGGTGCCCGCCCGTAGACTCCCGGCCCGTGGCACTCACCATCGGCATCGTCGGACTCCCGAACGCGGGCAAGTCGACCCTCTTCAACGCCCTGACCAAGAACGACGTCCTCGCGGCGAACTACCCGTTCGCGACGATCGAGCCCAACGTCGGCGTCGTCGGGGTGCCCGACGACCGGCTGCCCCAGCTCGCCGAGGTGTTCGGCTCGGCCAAGCACCTGCCCGCGACGGTCGAGTTCGTCGACATCGCCGGCATCGTGGCGCGGCGCCTCGCAGGGGGAGGGCCTGGGCAACAAGTTCCTCTCCCACATCCGTGAGTCCTCGGCGATCTGCCAGGTGACCCGGGTCTTCCGCGACGAGGACGTCACCCACGTCGACGGCGAGGTCAACCCCGGCACCGACATCTCCACCATCCAGACCGAGCTGATCCTGGCCGACCTCCAGACGGTCGAGAAGGCGATCCCGCGCCTGGAGAAGGAGGCGCGGGCCAAGAAGGAGAACGCCGCCGCCCTCGCGGCGGCCAAGGAGGCGCTGGGCCACCTCGAGGCCGGTCGCCGATCATCGACACCGGCTCGACCTCGACCTGGTGCGCGAGCTGTCCCTGCTGACCGCCAAGCCCTTCATCTACGTCTTCAACTGCGACGCCGACGAGCTCGCCGACGAGGCGCTCAAGGACGAGATGCAGGCCCTCGTCGCCCCGCCGAGGCGATCTTCCTCGACGCGAAGTTCGAGTCCGAGCTGGTCGAGCTCGGCGACGACGACGAGGCGCGCGAGATGCTCGCCGAGATGGGCGTCGACCGAGCCCGGTCTCGACACCCTGGCCCGGGTCGGCTTCGACACCCTCGGCCTGCAGACCTACCTGACCGCCGGCCCCAAGGAGTCCCGGGCCTGGACCATCCGTCAGGGCGCCACCGCCCCCGAGGCCGCCGGCGTCATCCACACCGACTTCCAGAGTGGCTTCATCAAGGCCGAGATCGTCTCCTTCGCCGACCTGATGTCGGCCGGCTCGATGGCCAAGGCCAAGGAAGCCGGCAGGGTGCGCATCGAGGGCAAGGACTACGTGATGGCCGACGGTGACGTGGTGGAGTTCCGCTTCAACGTGTAGCAGGACGTGTGACGAGTTCCAGCTCTCAGCCGAGCAGGATCAGCAACGCCGCGGTCACCAGCAGCACGGCCCCGACCACCGCGAGGCCGATGGCGAGCGCAGGCGATCCGAGTGTCGCGTTCGGTTCACGAGCGGACACGCGCGTCGGCACGACGTCGTGACGTCGAGCCGCTGGCGCGGCGGGCTCGTCGGACCGGCCGAACTGGTCGAGCACCTCGACCCCTTCGGCGTCCCAGACGGGAGGCATCAGGTGCTGCAGCTGCTGGCGCATCGCGCGTGCCGAGTCCGGCCGCCCGGCCGGGTCCGGGTCACGCGCGCCAGCAGCGTGCGGGCCAGAGCGGTGTCGGGGATCTCGTCCTCGGCGAAGGGCCCACGGTGCCCGAGCAACATCTCCAGGCCGAGGGTCGCCACCGCGAAGAGGTCTTGGCGCGGGTGTGGGTCGGCCCCTTCCTCCAGCTCAGGCGCGAGGTAGCCCGGGGTGCCGACAACCGCATACGGGGCGGTCAACCTCGGCTCGCCGACAGCCTGGGCGATCCCGAAGTCGGTCAGGCGCACGTGCGGCGTTGCGGCACCGGTGGCCTCGAGGAGCAGGTTGGCCGGCTTCACGTCACGGTGGACGATCCCCGCCTCGTGCACCGCGGCCAATCCGGCCAGGGTCTGGTCGAGGATCGTGACCACCCACGCCTCGGCAGAGCACCCCAGTCACCCACGAGGTCGGCCACCGACCCCCCCGCACGAGCGGCATGGTGAACAGCACGACGTCGTCCTCCCCCGACCACGACAGTGGGGTGACCACGTGCGGGTGGTGGATGCGGGTCGCCTGCTCGCGCACGAAGCGCAGCAGTGAGCCGGCGTCGCGTTGTTGCAGGATCTTCGCGACCTTGACGTCATCGTCCTGGTGGTCTCGCACCAGCCAGACCGAGCCCATGCCGCCCTCGGCGATCGGCTCGAGCAGCTCGTAGCGTCGCGCGAAGACCTGTCCCACGCGACCGATCGTAGTGGGACGTCGTCGACCGTCTCGGACTCGATCAGGTGCGCAGCAGGTGGTCGATCGCGGCCAGGTGCTCCGCCGCCTCCTCCGGCGAGCCGGCGCCGTAGACGCGGAGCACCTCGGCAAGACCCGGGGCGACGTCGTCCAGTGCCTGCGCCGCACGGTGGAGCTCGGCGCCTGAAGCCACCGCTCGCAGGAGCGCACCGATGGCTCGGGCGGTCTCGACGTTCGACATCGCAGGCTTCGGGGGCGCGGCGCCGGTGAGGGTGACCCGGGAGTCGCGGATCGCGTCGAGTCGCTCCGCCACCGCGTGCTGCGGCAGGTCCCCGGACTCGTCGGCCAGGACAAGCAGGCTCTGCAGGCGCGCGACGGCGAGCGGGTTGGCAATCTTGACGCGCTGGCCGGTGACGAGCTGCGAGAGCATCGCTGGGCTCAGGCCGAGCACGGCGGCGATGCCCGACTGGTTGAGCCCGAGCCCCTCTCGCACCCGTCCGACCAGCACCCCGAGCGACTCGCCGTAGAGCTCGCGCTGCTGGATCGCCTTCGCGGTCTCGTCCACGTCGTCCTTCCGCCGCGGCCTCCGGCGGGCCGCTGCGTCCCACCCTAGCCGAAATCTACTTTCGCGATCGATGTTTACGCATTAGCAAATCGAGCATAAGGTTGTCATCGACCTAGGAGGATTCGACCATGCGACACACCCGCACCATGATCGCCGGCTCGCTCGCCGGCATCATCACCACGGCGCTCTGCTCGATGGGCTCCGCGGCCCCGGCGTTCGCGCGGGGCGAGGCCCAGCGCTCTGCTGAGTCGTCGGCTGCCGTCAGCTCGACGGTGGGCGCCGCCAGCGCCGACGAGGTCGAGTTCGGCCGGCTGATGCTGGTGCTCGACTCGTCAGGCTCGATGTCCGAGTCGGCCGGTGGCGGCCAGAGCAAGATCGCGGCGGCCAAGAACGCGCTGCGTCGCGTGGTCGCGGGGCTGCCCGACGAGGCCGAGGTCGGCCTGCGGGTCTTCGGCTCCGAGGTCTTCTCCCGCACCGACCCCGGTTCGTGCAGCGACACCCAGCAGGTCGTGGCCCCCGGCACCGACAACCGCACCGAGCTGCGCTCGGCCATCGGCGACTACGAGCCCTACGGCGAGACCCCGATCCCGCCGCGCTGCGCGCCGCGGCCGACGACCTCGGCACCGAGGGCGCCCGCTCGATCGTGCTCGTCTCCGACGGCGAGTCGACCTGCACCCCTGACCCCTGCAAGGTCGCGAGGAGCCTCTCCCGCTCCGGCATCGACCTGCACATCGACGTCGTCGGCCTGTCGGTCTCGGGCAGGCCCGTGATCAGCTGCGCTGCATCGCCGACGCCGGCGACGGCACCTACTACGACGCCCAGGACGCCGACGACATCCAGGCCAACCTGACCCGGGTGGCCGAGCGGTCCCTGCGCCCGTTCACCCTCACCGGCGAGCCCATCGAGGGCGGTCCCGAGAGCGACCCGACCCCGGTCACCGTCGGCGACTTCATCGACACCCTCGGACCGGTCGACAGCAAGGAGGGCGTTCTCAACTACGTCTTCACCCGCACCACGGCCGGCACGACCCTGCGCGCCTCCGCGATCACCCAGGGCCCACCGGGCGACCAGGGTCTCCTGGTCGAGATCTACGACGCGAACGGAGATCGCTGCAGCTACGGCCAGGCCATTCGCCAGCTCGGCGGCTCCCGGGAGATCGTGGGGGTGGAGGCGACGGCCGCGGCCGAGAACGAGTGCGACGGGGCCGGCGACTACCGGATCCGGGTCGAGCACGGTCTGAGCGCCACCCGCGTGCCGTTCGGCCTCCGGGTCAGCGACGAGCCACCGGTCGAGGACGTCGGCTTCTCGAGCCCGAGCGGCCAGGACCCGGCAGCCCCCGAGATCCGCGATCCGGAGGTCTCCGGCCGGCCGACGCCGGCCGTCGGGGGGTCCGGGTTCGCCACGGCAACGCAGATCGGCGACGGCCGCTGGTCGAGCACGGTGGTGCCGGGCGAGGCGCTCCTGTTCAAGATTCCGCTCGACTTCGGCCAGAGCGCCCGCGTCAGCGTTCGCTTCCCCCGCGCCACGGGCGCGCTGGCAGAGGCCACTGGCCTGTTCCCGCCGCTGGCCAACATGAGGCTCTTCAACCCGATGCAGGCGCAGCTCAGCAATCCTCCCGGCGCCGAGCTGTCCGGCAGTGTCGGCGACGACCAGGACCAGGTCTTCCGCACCGCCACCCCCGCGGTGAGTCGGGAGCTGGTCGACGCCCAGGGGGCCTTCAACGGCACGTCCGACTACTCCACGGCCGGCGACTACTACCTGTCGATGAGCCTGGACAAGGCGGACTACTCGCTCGAGTTTCCCTTCACCATCGACGTCGAGGTCATCGGCGAAGCCCAGGACGGACCGACCTACGCCGACGACGTCAGCTGGAGCGTCGCCGGCGGGCTCGACGGCGAGCTGTCGAACGCCGCTGCGACCAACGAGCCCGAGAGTGGCACCCCGCAGCCGGAGGAGTCGGAGGCACCCCCCGCGGCCGGCGACGAGAACGCCTCGAGCGACACCTCGTCGTCCGCGGTGCGCATCGTCGGCGTGGGGATTGGCCTCGTCGGGCTCCTCGCTGTGGCCACCGCCTTGGTGCTGTGGCGACGCATGCGGCTGCAGCGCAGGTAGGCGCAGGCATGCGCAACCGCTGCCTCGACGTGCCCGTCGCGCGAGGCAGGAGGATCTTCGCGTGAGGTTGTCGAGCCTGCTCGGGGTGTTCGGTCATCCCGATGACGAGTCCCTGGCCGCGGGCGGCGTCCTGGCCCGACATGCCGCTGCGGGCGCGAGGACCGCGGTGGTCACTGCCACGTGGTCTACCACCTCGCAGCGAGCAGCCGAGCTGGCCGATGCGCTGAAGATCCTGGGTGCAGGTGAGCCGAGGATGCTCGGATACGCCGACGCGAAGGTCCCCGAGTCTGCCCCGGGCTGCCTGCGCTGGTGCGATGCGCCGCTTGACGAAGCCGTCCGTCGGCTCGTGGTCCAGATCCGCGCGTTCCGGCCGGAGGCCCTGGTGACCTTCGACGCCCATGGCGGTCTGACCGGGCATCCCGATCACGTGCAGACCCATCGGGTGACCATGCTGGCTGCCGAGGCAGCAGGGCTGGAGGTGTACCCCGATGCGGGCGACCCGTGGTCACCGGGCGCCGTCTACCTGGCGACCCATCCGCGTTCGTCGGTACAGAGGATCGAGCAGGTCATCGGTGCTCGAAGGGCCGCGTACACCACTCCCGACGAGCAGGTGACGGACCAGGTGGATGTCTCTCCTTGGCTGGAGCAGAAGGTGGCCGCGATCCTGGCCCACCGCTCTGAAGTCGATCGCGGCGCCCTCCCGGGGCTCGTGGCCGCGTTGTCATGGGAGGCCAGGGCGGAGCTGCTCTCGACCGAATGGTTCATCCGTCGCGTGCCGGCGCGCTGACTCGGTAGGTCTCCGCGATGCACCGTGTGGTTGTTCGCGTGACGTAGGTCGAACCGATCCACCACAGAGTCAGCCCGGGCTCGAACCTTCTGGTGCCTGGGGCCGACTCAGGCCCGGTCCGGGTCCGCGGTGCGCGTGAAGGCTCGTTCGATGTCGGCCTGCGTGATGGCCGGCCCCGGGAGGTCGATGGGCCCGCTCGCCGCAAGCCCGTTGAGGAAGTTCGCGACCTGGCGCGCGGCCATGGTGGGCCAGTCCGGACCGTGGGGCAGCGGGTGGGTGACGAGGGCGCTGAAGACGATGATGTCGGTCGCGTTGATCGGTGACCGGATGCTGCGCTCGGCCCTGCCTCGTGCGATGTAGAGGTCGAGGCGGTCGTTGATGCGCTGCCGACCCCGGGTGGCCTCGATGCTGACCAGGGGCGGGGCGCCGTGGAGGGGGAGGACGAGCTGGTCGCCGATCTCCAGCGCGCGGGTCAGGAACTCTCCCACCGAGTCGAGGCCCGACAGCGAGGCCTGGTCGATCGCGTCGAGGACGTCGTTGAGCAGCCGGTAGGCGCGCAGCTCCAGCGCGTGCAGGAGGGCGTCACGGTCCGGAAAGCTGCGGTAGAGGGTGGCGATGCCGACCCCGGCGCTCGCCGCGATCGTGGCCAGCGACACCGGCGACGCGTCACGCAGGATCACCGGAGCGGCCGCTGCCAGCACGCGCTCGCGGTTGTCCTCGGCATCTTGTCGCGGCTTGCGCGCCGTCGATCCGGGTCTCCCCACCCAGGAACCGTAGCGGACGCTGCTCGGACACTTCGTCGTCGCACGGCGGCGTACGGGCCGCTATGGTGGGTGGAAACGGATGAAATCATCCACTTAAAACGAGGGGTCACACATGGAGATCGGCATACTCGGCACGGGTCGCGTGGCACAGACGTTGGCCGGACGGTGGGCCCAGGCCGGTCACGCCGTCACGCTCGGCTCCAGGAACCCGGACTCGGTGACCGGTGTCGATGCTCCGGTCACCTCCTCGGAGCGAGCGGTGACCGAGAACGAGGTCGTGGTCAACGCCACCCCCGGGGCAGCATCTCTGCGCCTGGTCGAGGACATCGGTGCGGAAGCGTTCGGCGATCGCGTGCTGATCGATGTCGCCAACGCCAACACCCCGGACTTCGAGCTGGTGTACCCGAACTCGAGCCTCGGCGAGCTCCTCCAGGCGGCGTTGCCGTCAGCCAAGGTCGTGAAGACGATGAACACCGCCGCCATGACGGTCATGACCGAGCCCGCCGCCCTCCCTGCGAGCAGCGTGTTCCTCTCGGGGGACGACGCGGGCGCCAAGGCCGTGGTCAGGTCCTTGCTGGAGGACCTCGGGTGGCCGGCCGACGGCATCGTCGACCTCGGCGGGATCGCGTCCGCGCGGGGAACGGAGCACTACTTCCTGCTGTTCGCTGCTCTCATGCAGTCACTCGAGACTCCGCAGTTCAACATCCGCCTCGTGCGCCAGGAGTCCGCATGAGCATCGCCTACCTCGCTCAGCCCGAGCAGCACCAGCAGCTGGAGTGGCTCGACGGGGGCACCCTCTCTTGCTCCTGGACGGCGCAGCCACCGCCGGCCAGCTGATGGTCGGACGCTTCGACGTGAGCAAGGGGGAAGCGCCGCCCTACCACCTGCACACCTTGGAGGACGAGGTGTTCCTGCTCATCAAGGGAAGTGCCCTCGTCTGGGTCGACGACGAGGAGCTCGAGCTGTCCGAGGGAGGGATCGCCTTCCTCCCCAAGAACGTCCCGCACGCCTACCGGATCACCTCCGACAGGGCCGACCTGCTCATGATCAACACGCCCGCCGGGATCGAGGGCATGTTCCGCGAGACCGGCCGAGACCTGGCCACGCCCCGGCCGCCGGACTTCGAGGTGACGCCGGACCGAGGGGTTGCCGAGCGGTACGGCAACGTCATCCTCGGCCCACCCCGCTGACGGGGCCGCGACGCCACTTTGCCAGTCTGTCGCGGACAGCACCCCACCGAGACCAGGAGTTCCGCGTGTACCTCATCGTCGTCAAGTTCCAGACCAAGCCCGAGTGGACCGATCGCTGGCTCGACCTGGTCGCCGACTTCACCGAGGCGACCCGCGCCGAGTCGGGCAACCTCTTCTTCGAGTGGTCGCGCAGCGTCGAGGACCCCGCCGAGTTCGTGCTCGTCGAGGGCTTCGCCGACGACGCTGCTGCGGAGCACGTCAACAGCGACCACTTCACGAAGGCCGTCGCCGCCATGCCTCAGGCCCTGGTCCGCACGCCGCAGATCATCAGCCGGCAGGTCGAGGGTGACGGCTGGGGCGAGATGGGTGAGGTCAGGGTCGAGTAGCCCATCGACGGCGTCGGGAGGTCGGCGTCAGGAGGCGATGTCGGGCGTGAGGTCGGTGTCGGACTTCGCGGCGGCGCGGGCGCGGCGCTCGGCGCGTCGCTCGACGAACGTGGTCGCCTGCTCGTCGAGCGCCTCGAGGAACGTCGCGAGCTCCTCGCGGGCCTGCTCGCCGACCGCGCCGAGCCCGGTGCGGTCGAAGAAGCTCCAGTGCCGGAGGATCGGCTGGAGCACCTCGTCGTGGTGCAGCCGGATGTCGTAGATGCCGGCCTTGGCGATGATCATCGAGTTGCGGCGGAAGCCCGCCATGGTGGCCCCGGGCATCTCGAAGCCGATCACCTCGTCGGCGATGGCCCGCATGGTCTCGTCGGGAGCGATCTCGAGGGCCGCCGACACGATGTTGCGGTAGAAGACCATGTGCAGGTTCTCGTCCTTGGAGATCCGCGCCAGCATCCGGTCGGCGATCGGGTCGTTGGTCACCTTGCCGGTGTTGCGGTGCGAGACGCGGGTCGCGAGCTCCTGGAAGGACACGTACGTCACGGCCTCCAGGGCGGTCTTGTCACCGGAGTCGTAGCCGGAGGTCATGTAGTCGATCCTGGCCCGCTCGAGCTCGACGGGGTCGACGCCGCGGGTGACCACGAGGTAGTCGCGCATGGCGATGCCGTGCCGGTTCTCCTCCGCGGTCCACCGCCCGACCCAGGTGCCCCAGGCGCCGTCACGTCCGAAGCGGGTGGCGATCTCGCGGTGGTACGACGGCAGGTTGTCCTCGGTGAGCAGGTTGACGACCATCGCCGCCTTGGCGGTCTCCGAGAGCTTCGACTGCTCGGGGGCCCAGTCGTCTCCACCGAGGAACGCGAAGTCGCGGCCCTGGCTCCACGGCACGTAGTCGTGCGGATGCCACTCCTGGGCCATCGAGAGGTGGCGGTCGAGGTTCTCGCCCACGACGGGCTCGAGCTGTTCCAGCAGGTCCTTGGTGGCCATGGCACGTCCTCGCTCAGCGGTTCCTCGCAGCCTACGCCGTGAGGTGACCGTGCGAGGGTTGCCTCCGACGGCACCGAGGTGTGCCATGGACCCATGAAGCCCCGGTGTGCCGTGCTGGTCGCGGCCGTGCTGACCCTGACGGCCGCCTGCTCCGACGGCGCCGGAGGGTCCGCGAGCCCACCGCCCGACACGGGGTCGACCGCGTCGACGGCGTCGACTCCGCCGGTCTCGCCGTCGGCTCCCTCCGAGTCGGCCGCCACCCCGGTGGCGCTCGACGCCGAGCTGCGCGACGAGCTGTTGCTCATGCTCGAGCGCGACCAGGGTCGACGGCTCGGCACGGCCCCCGAGGAGACCCGCGAGGACCGCGAGGCGCGGCTGGGCGAGATCTTCGACGAGCACGGCTGGCCCGGGTTCGACCTCGTGGGCCGCAAGGCCGGCACCGCCGCGTGGGCGATCGCCCAGCACGCCGACCTCGACCCGGCGTTCCAGGCCGAGGCCCTCGAGCTGTTGCGCACAGCGGTGGACGAGGGCCAGGCCTCGATGGGCAACCTCGCCTACCTCGAGGACCGGGTCGCGGTCGCGACGGGAGAGCCGCAGACCTACGGCACCCAGGTGGCCTGTGCGCCCGACGGACCCGAGCCGTCGACCCCGATCGACGACCGGGCGGGCCTCGACGTGCGCCGTGATGCAGCGGGCCTCGATCCGTACGCCGACTACCTCGACGAGATGCGCGACCTCTGCGCGCAGGACTCCTGATGGGCACGTCGGTGCACGACGCCGTGGTGACCGCCGCCGGACCGGACGGTCTCCTGCGCCTGGCGCACGCCTGGCACCGCAACTGCGTCGCGGACCCGGTCGTCAACCATGCCTTCGAGCACAGCCCCGTGCACCCGGAGCACGCGGAGCGGCTGGCGGCGTACTGGGAGGAGAGCCTCGGTGGCGGGGCGCGGTTCACGTCGGAGATCACCGACCACTCGACCGTGGTGCGGATGCACTCGGGGAACGGACCCCACGCCGACATGGATGCCCGCGCGCTCGCGTGCTTCGTCGCCGCCCTCGACGAGGTCGGACTGGGCGCGGATCCCGCACTCGCGCGAGTGCTCACCGAGTGGTTCTCCTGGGCGATCGACCGGATGAGTGACTACCACGACAGCGCCGACGACGTGCCCGACGGGCTCCCGATGCAGCAGTGGGGCTGGGACGGCCCGATCAGGGGCTGAGGTCGGGCGGCGCGGCGGCGGCCAGCGCCAGGACGATGCGTCGCTGGGTGACGAGGAACTGCGTCTCGTCCAGCTTCTTGCGACGCATCCACATCGTCACCTCGAGGTTGCACTTGCTGGCGTTGCAGGACCGGCAGGCCGGCACGACGTTGTCGATCGTGTAGCGGCCTCCGCGCGAGATCGGCAGCACGCAGTCCTTCTGCGGTGCGCCGTCGAGCACGCCGCAGTAGGCGCAGGCGCCGCCCCAGGACTCCTTCAGCGTCGCCCATCCCGCGTCGTCGAGGTCGTGGACCACGGCAGCCATCCGGCGCTTGCGCCGACGGGCGTGCGTCGCGGCTCTGCTCCGGGAGGGCATGGCGCGACCCTACGACGGGGAGCCGGGTGCGCGCCGGACCTCGAGCGCCCCCACGGCACAATGCCTGAGGTGACCGACCACCCCACCCTCGACGACTTCCCCGCCCACAGCCACGACAAGCTCCGCTACGGCGACACCGACCGCCAGGGCCACGTCAACAACGCGGTCTTCTCCACGCTGCTGGAGACCGGACGCATCGAGATCCTGAGCGAGATCACCGCCGAGCTGGCCGAGGCCGGCCGCGAGTGGGTCATCGCCCGGCTCACCCTCGACTTCCTCGGCGAGGTCCTGTGGCCCGGGCAGGTCGACATCGGCACCCGCGTGCAGCGGGTCGGGCACGACCTCGGTCGGCATGGAGCAGGCGCTCTTCCAGGACGGCCGGATCGTGGCTCGGGCCGAGACCGTCATCGTGCAGACGGACGACGAGACCCGGCGGCCGGCACCGCTCTCGGACGCCGCGCGCGAGCGCTTCGTCGGCCCTCGGTCCGCCTGAGGCGAGCCGTCCAGGTCGGCCGGGCCCGGTCTCGGCGATGTGCACGACCGCGTCGCCGGAGTTGACGACCGGCGCCTCGGTGCGGCCGACGACCAGACCGTCGCGGTCGGCGTGGATCAGCCGCACCCGCCGGCCGAGGGAGTCGAAGAGCCCGCCGATCCGCTCGCCCTTGATGACCTCCTGGCCGAGGCGCACGTCGAGGTGCACCATGCCGGTGCCACGGGCGCGCACCCAGCCGCTGCGCCAGCTCTCGGCGCTCGGCGTGCGGGTCGTCGTCGGCGATCGGGTCGATCATGTCGAGGGCGGCCAGCACCCGACGTACGCCGACGACGCCGGCGTCGATGGCCCAGTCGTCCATGCGCCAGGCCTCGCCGGCCTCGTAGAGCAGCACCTTGGCGCCGCGCTCGCGGGCGGCGTGGCGCAGCGAGCCGTCGCGCAGCTGGGCGTGCAGCATCACCGGGGCCGCGAAGGCGGCGGCGAGCTTGCGGGTCTCGGGGTCCTCGAGGTCGGTGCGGATCTGGGGCAGGTTGGTGCGGCGGTCGGAGCCGGTGTGCAGGTCGATGCCCACGCGTGCACTTGTCGACGACCTCGGTCATCATCAGGTGCGCGATCCGACCGGCCAGCGAGCCGCGGGCCGAGCCGGGGAAGGACCGGTTGAGGTCACGCCGGTCGGGCAGGTAGCGGCTGCCGTTCATGAAGCCGAGGACGTTGACGATCGGGATCGCGATCACCGTGCCGCGCAGCGTCTTGGCGTCGAGGTCGGCGAGCACCTGCCGGATCACCTCCACCCCGACGGCCTCGTCGCCGTGGATCGCGGCGTTGACCCAGATCGTCGGGCCGTCCTCGCGCCCGTGGACGACGCGGATCGGCAGGTCGACGTCGGCGCCGGTCACCAGGCGGGTGATCGGCAGGGTGACGGCCTGGCGCAGTCCGGGTCGCACCCGCACGGTGCCGATCTCGAAGGATGCCCGCGCCACGTCAGCGGCCCCTGTTCCGGCGTCGTACGGCGAGCGGCGGGCGCTCGCCGAGGTAGGACCGGCTGGGGTCGACGACGACGCCCTGGCGCAGGGCCTCGCGCCCGACGAGCATGCGGAAACCCATCTCGTCGCGGTTGCTCAGGGTCATCTCGGCCGTGATCGTCAGGCCGACGACGCGCAGGGTCATCGGCACGACCAGACGCTCCTCGCTGTGGCCTGACGAGCTGCGGACCTCGCGGACGTCGAGCACCGGGCTCTCCACCACGGACGGGGTCCTCGTCGGTCGCCTGCCAGGGGTGCACCCTGTAGCGGACCCAGCGGGCGCCGTCGCGCTCGAACTCCTCGAGGTCGAAGGCGTGGATCGCCGAGCTGCGCGCGCCGGTGTCGAGCTTGGCCTTGATCCAGGCGACGCCGGCGTCGGGGAGGCTCACCCACTCACGCCAACCCGCGAGGGTGTAGGACTGGTCCGACACGTCGTCCGCATCCCTCCGTCATCAGTTGGTGAATCCCCCGTGAAACTCGCGATCCTCTCCCGCGCGCCCCGGTCGTACAGTACGCAGCGCCTGCGCACCGCCGCCCTCGACCGGGGTCACGACGTGAAGGTCCTCAACACGCTGCGCTTCGGGATCGACCTCGCCGGCGACGAGCCCGCGCTGCAGTTCCGGGGCAAGCGGCTCTCGACGTACGACGCCGTCCTGCCGCGCATCGGCAACTCGATCACCTACTTCGGCACCGCCGTGGTGCGGCAGTTCGAGCAGATGGACGTCTACACGCCCTGCACCTCGTGGGGCATCAGCAACTCGCGCGACAAGCTGCGCGCCACCCAGATCCTCTCGCGCCACGAGATCGGCATGCCGGCCACGACGTTCGTGCGCGACCGCGCCGACGTGATCCCCGCGATCGAGCGGGTCGGCGGGGCGCCGGTGGTCATCAAGCTGCTCGAGGGCACCCAGGGCATCGGCGTGATCCTCGCCCCCGACATCAAGGTCGCCGAGGCGATCATCGAGACGCTGCAGAGCACCAAGCAGAACGTGCTGATCCAGCGCTTCGTCAAGGAGAGCAAGGGCCGCGACATCCGGGCCCTCGTCGTCGGCGACCGCGTCGTGGCCGCGATGCGCCGCGTCGCCCAGGGCGAGGAGTTCCGCTCCAACGTCCACCGCGGCGGGTCGGTCGAGAAGGTCGACCTCGACCCGGAGTTCGAGAAGGCGGCCGTGCGCTCGGCCCAGATCATGGGCCTGCGCGTCGCCGGCGTCGACATGCTCGAGGGCAACGACGGTCCGCAGGTGATGGAGGTCAACTCCTCGCCCGGCCTGGAGGGCATCGAGCGCGCCACCCAGCTCGACGTGGCCGGCTCGATCATCGACTTCATCGACAACCAGGTCGCCTTCCCCGAGATCGACGTACGCCAGCGCCTCACGGTCTCGACCGGGTACGGCGTGGCCGAGATCCTCGTGCAGTCGGCGCTCCGACCTGGTCGGCAAGACGCTCGGCGACTCCGGCCTGCGCGAGCGCGACATCTCCGCGCTCACGCTCCAGCGCGGCACGAGCGTGATCCCCAACCCCAACAGCCGGCACGTGCTCGAGGCCGGCGACCGGCTGCTCTGCTTCGGCAAGCTCGAGGAGATGCGCTCGATGATCCCGAGCCGCCGCAAGCGCAGCAAGCGGATCAAGAGGCTGCCCGACGAGCCGATCCACGACCAGCCGGAGACTCCTTCGGACTAGCGGGGCCGGCGCGCGTCAGCCGCCCGATCGGATCGCCGACGTCGCCACGGCGCTCGCGATGACCCGCTCGTCGCTGTCGACCAGCTCGCCGGCCGCGAAGGCGATCGCGCGACCGCGCCGGGTGACCCGCCCGCGGCCGATGATGAGCCCGGGCAGCCCGGGGGAGTGGAACTGGGTGTGCAGGTCGGTCGTCGGCGCCCACTCGCCCGTCGCCGAGCGTCGCCACGACGGCCGAGCCCAGGGTGGAGTCGAGCATCGCGCAGAGCATCCCGCCCTGCACGTGGCCCATCGTGTTGAGGAACTCCGCGCGCGCGGTGAACCCGACCTCGATCGTCATCGCCTCGGGGTCGAAGGCGCGCAGCTCGAAGCCGAGCAGGGTGGCCGCCGGCGGGGGAGTGGCGCGGCCCTCGAAGAGGTCACGCACCCAGCTGCTCGTCATGGGAGCACGGTAGCCAGTCGTCCCGGGTCGGCTCCGGGGCGACGATCTGGAGATCGGCGCGCAGGCTCCTAGACTCGACAGCACTGTGACTATCCCCGACACCCAGCCCGCGACCGACCGTGCCGACGCCCGGCAGGCCGCCGACGTGACGCGCGAGGCCGCGCGGCGACGTACGTTCGCGGTCATCAGCCACCCCGACGCCGGTAAGTCGACGCTGACCGAGGCGCTCGCCCTGCACGCCCAGGTCATCAACGAGGCCGGCGCGGTGCACGGCAAGTCCGGGCGCCGCTCGACGGTCTCGGACTGGATGGAGATGGAGAAGGCTCGCGGCATCTCGATCACCTCCGCCGCGCTGCAGTTCGCCTACGGCGACCACGTCGTCAACCTCGTCGACACCCCCGGCCACTCCGACTTCTCCGAGGACACCTACCGCGTCCTGTCGGCCGTCGACTGCGCGGTCATGCTCATCGACGCCGCCAAGGGCCTCGAGCCGCAGACGCTCAAGCTCTTCCGTGTCTGCAAGGCCCGCGGCATCCCGGTCATCACGGTCATCAACAAGTGGGACCGACCCGGGCTCGACGCCCTGGCGCTGATGGAGGAGATCGAGAACCAGATCGAGCTGCAGCCGACGCCGCTGACCTGGCCGGTCGGCATCGCCGGCGACTTCCGCGGTGTCCTCGAGCGCCGCACGGGCACCTACGTCGCCTACACCCGTACGGCGGGAGGCGCGACGCGGGCACCGGAGGAGCGGATGGACGCCGACGCCGCAGCCGCCCGCGAGGGCGACGCGTGGACCGCAGCGGTCGAGGAGTCCGACCTGCTCGCCTCCGACGGCTCCGACCACGACCAGGAGCTCTTCCTGTCCGGATTCACCACCCCGGTGCTCTTCGCCTCGGCGATCTCCAACTTCGGGGTCGCCGCGATCCTCGAGACCCTCGTCGAGCTGCGCTCCCTCCCCGCCGGCGTTCCGCCACGGCAAGCAGGACGCCGATGGGCGCCCGGCCGAGGTGCGCGACGTGGCGGCGCCGTTCAGCGCGTTCGTCTTCAAGGTCCAGGCCGGCATGAACACCGCCCACCGCGACACCGTCGCCTTCGCGCGGGTCTGCTCGGGCGTCTTCGAGCGCGGCATGGTCGCCACCCACGCGCAGAGCGGCCGACCGTTCGCCACGAAGTACGCCCAGGCGCTCTTCGGCAAGGAGCGCTCGGTGCTCGACACCGCCTTCCCCGGCGACATCATCGGGCTGGTCAACGCCAACGCCCTGCGGGTCGGCGACACGATCTACCTCGACGAGGAGGTCGCGTTCCCGCCGATCCCGTCGTTCGCCCCCGAGCACTTCGCGGTCGCCACCTCGGCCGACGCCGGCCGCTTCAAGCAGTTCCGCAAGGGCATGGAGCAGCTCGACCACGAGGGCACCGTGCAGGTGCTGCGCTCGGACCTGCGCGGCAACCAGTCCCCGGTGCTCGCGGCGGTCGGGCCGATGCAGTTCGAGGTGGCCCAGGCCCGGATGGAGACCGAGTTCGGGGCCCCGATCCGGCTCGAGCGACTCGGCTACACCCAGGCCCGCCGCACCGACGCAGCCTCGGTCGCCGGGCTCAGCGCCGTGCGCGGGCTCGAGGTCCTCGAGCGCGGCGACGGCACGCTGCTGGTGCTCGCCCCCGACAAGTGGCGCATCAGCGTGGTCGAGCGCGACCACCCCGAGCTCACGCTCGAGACGCTGGTCGCCGGCGACCGCTGACGGGCTGGGTCAGCCCGGGTGCTCGCGCTCCTCCTCGACCCGCTTGGGCACGCGCAGCAGCCGCAGGCCGGTGACGAGGCCGACGCCGCCGACGATGTTGCCCAGCAGGGCCCAGCCGAGGGCGCCCGCCGCGGCCGCGACGCCGAAGTCGGCGCCGGCGAACAGGGCGCCGAGCATGAACAGGGAGTCGAGCACGCAGTGGAACAGCTCGGCGCCGGCGAGCAGGGCGCCGAAGAGCACGGCCGGCACCAGCTGGACGCCGAGGTTGTCGGTCGCGTGCTGCATGCGGGTCATCAGGGTGATCACGGCGCCGGCCATGACCGCCAGCGCGAAGCTCTCCCCGGTGGCGCCGAGCTCGGCGTAGTGGGTGCCGACCTCGATCACCGTCGCGTGGAGGTCCGGCCGGGCGGCGACGAGGATCCACATGATGAGTGCCCCGCCGACGAGGTTGGCCGCGAGCGTGACGCCCCACAGTCGGGCCAGGGCGAGGAGGGTCCCGCTGCGGGCGACCACGGCAGTCACGGGGACCAGGAAGTTCTCGGTGAACAGCTCGCTGCGCGCCAGCAGCAGGGCGACGAAACCGATCGAGAACGCGAGTCCGGCGAGCAGGGTGTCACCGGTGTGCTCCTTGACGACCAGGTAGGCCAGCACCCCGAAGCCGACGTCGATCCCACCGAGGACCCCGGTGGAGACCAGGGCGAGGAGGGGGCGCTCGAGGCGCTCGCGCCCCTCGTCGACGAGGCGGTCGAAGGCCTCCTCGAGCTCGGGCTCGGGCCGGTCGGGGTTGTCGGGCTCAGCGGTGACGGGGTCCACCTCCCGACCCTATCCGCGACCCCGCGGGCGCCCACCTCAGGCCAGGGCCAGGAACAGCTTCTCCATCTTCTGCACGGTCATGCCCTCGCTGCCCTCGGCATCGTCGCCGGCCTCGAGGCAGTGCTGGAGGCCGGTGGCGACGATGGCGTAGCCGCTGCGGCTGATGGCCTTGTTGACGGCGGCGAGCTGGGTCAGGACCGCCTCGCAGTCCGCCCCCTCCTCCATCATCCGGATGACGGTGGCCAGGTGCCCGTTGGCCCGCTTCATGCGGGTGATGATCGCCTTGATCTCGTCGGGCTGGAGGTCCATCAGCGTGCTCCTGTCGCCGTCAGGTCGGTCTGGTGCGGGAGGCGGTCCAGCGCCGAGGTCAGGCGTTCGCGGGCGTCGACGGCCACGGTGCGCAGCGCCTCGGCCGCCGGGCCCGAGCCGGCCACGGCCATCATGACGTCCGGGTCGACGGCCTCCACCACGCAGCCGCCCTCCTCGAGCGCGCGCACCACGACGTTGCAGGGCAGCAGGGCGGCGATGGACGGCTCGGCCTGCAGGGCGACGTGGGCGAGCTGGGGTCGACAGGCGCCCAGGATGACGTGGGGTGCCACGTCGACGTCGAGCTTGGCCTTCAGGGTGGCCTTGATGTCGATCTCGGTCAGCACCCCGAAGCCCACGTCGGCCAGCAGGTCGCGCACCGCCGCGAGGGCGTCGTCGTACGGCAGCGCGGTGGTGGTGCGGATGGTGAAGTCGGCCATGGAGGCTCCTCGGGAGGTGGTGTGGCGTGGTCCTGCCACTGTACCAACCCCCTGGGGGGTTCTTGCATCGTGCGAGAAGGGGTGTACTGCACACGAGGTCGAACGCGTTACGGTTTGTTCCTCCACCCCCCAGGCGCAGACCGTAGGTCGCGCCGAGAGTGCCCAGCATCGAGACCCCGTGACCGTCAGACCCGCTTCATGACTCATGCTGCCGAGGAATCCGGCAGCCCCGCCGGCGAGCCCAAGCACGCCGCGGGCAGCGACCTGGCCTCGGCGCTGCGCCGGTGCGCAGCGGGGGACGAGCAGGCCTTCGCCGAGGTGTACGACGCGACGTCGGCGCGAGCCTTCGGTCTCGCGGTGCGCGTGCTGCGCGACCGGGCCCAGGCCGAGGATGCGGTGCAGGAGGCCTACCTCCAGGTCTGGCGCCAGTCGGCGCGCTTCGACGCCGAGCGCGGCAGCGCGATCTCGTGGATCCTGATGATCGTGCACGGCACGGCGGTGAGCAACGTGCGCTCGTCGCAGTCGCGCAGCACGCGCGAGGAGGTCTACGAGCGCCAGAACGACCCGCTCCGGATCGACCGCGACGACCCGACCGGGGCGGCGGTCAACGCCTCGCTCGACGCCGCGCGTGTGCGGGCGGCGATGAAGCACCTCACCGACCTGCAGCGGGTCGCGATCGAGCTGGCCTACTTCGAGGGCCGCACGCACACGGAGGTGGCCGGGCTGGTCGGGATCCCGCTCGGCACCGCCAAGACGCGCATCCGCGACGGGCTGCTGCGCCTGCGCGACCTGATGGCGACCGCCTGATCACCTGACCTAGGGCCGAGCCTGGTCCTAGGGTCAGCGCCATGACCGTCCTGCCCACGAGGCCCGACCAGACCCCCCTCGGCTCGCCGTTCGGGGCGACGAGCACCGCGGCGCAGGTCGTGGCCGGCATCGACCTCGCCGGCCGGACGGCGCTGGTGACCGGCGGCTACGCCGGGATCGGGCTGGAGGTCGTGCGCGCGCTCGTCGGCGCCGGAGCGGCCGTGCTCGCGCCGGCTCGACGCCCCGAGGAGGCCGCTCGCGCGTTGGCCGGGCTTCCTCGGGTCGAGGTGGGCCGCCTCGACCTGGCCGACCAGCGCGAGGTGGCGTCGTACGCCGATGCCGTGGTCGCGTCGGGGCGCCGCCTCGACCTGGTCATCGGCAACGCCGGGATCATGGCGCTCCCCGAGACCCGCACCGACGCCGGCTGGGAGCTCCAGCTGGCGACCAACCACCTCGGCCACTTCGCCCTGGTGAACCGCCTGTGGCCGGTCATCGCCGAGGGGGCCCGGGTCATCAGCGTCTCGTCGTCGGGGCACTACTACTCGCCGATGCGGTGGGACGACCCGTGGCTGGAGACCGACTACGACAAGTGGCTGGCCTACGGACAGTCCAAGACCGCCAACATCCTCTTCGCCCTCGCTCTGGACGCCCGCGCTCGCGACCGCGGGGTGCAGGCCCACTCGCTGCACCCCGGCGCGATCCTCACCAACCTGGGCAAGCACCTGACGGACGACGACATCGCCGCCCTGATGCAGCCCGACGCCGAGGGGAACGTCGCGATCCCGACGTTCAAGACCCCCGAGCAGGGCGCTGCGACGGCGGCCTGGGCGGCGACGAGCCCGCTGCTCACCGGACGCGGTGGGACCTATCTCGTCGACTGCGACGTCGCGCCCTGGGCGCCCGACGACGAGGAGGCCGGCAGCGACTCCGACGGGGTCAAGCGCTACGCGCTCGACCCGGACGACGCCGAGCGGCTGTGGGCGTGGTCGGCGGCGCTGACCGGCGTGGATGCGTTCACCACGTGAGGTGATGGCTGAGGTCGCCGACCTGGTCGACGTACATCGTGCGGGAGTCGAACCACCACTGCCCCGGCCGCCCGTCGAGGGGATCGAGGAGCTGGAAGGTGTCGCGGTAGTGGCCGGTGACGATGATCTGCAGCGGCAGGTCGTCGGTGGCCTGGGTGACCAGGTAGTTCGACTGTGCCGCCGCGGTGCCGGCGGCCTCGTCGACCTCGATGATCGCGTTGGTCGTCATGTGCTTCGTCATCGGCGTGCCGTCGGCGTGGAGGCGGGTGGTCATCTCGTACATCGCGCGCACGCCGTCACGTCCTTCGAAGACCGTCTCCGGCGGACCGTCCTCCTGCCCGAGGATTCGGCCGTGGGCGAAGAGGCCCGCGACGGCGTCGAAGTCACCGGCGTCGATGAGGCGGGCGTAGGTGTGGAGCAGGTTCTCGATCTCGCGTGCGCTGTCGACCATGGGCGCAGCATAGGGTCGCCGCGACGGCCGTCCCGGGCACGGAGACCTCAGAGGATCGGGCGGATCTCCTCGAGGGCTCGCTCGGTGGCCTCGAGGAGCTCGCCCAGCCGGGCGTTCGGGGACTCGGTCCAGACGGTCAGTGCGGCGAAGACCGCGCCCGCGAGTGCTTCGGCGTGCACCGCCGCGCGGAGCGGGTCGTCATCGCGCTCGGTCAGGACCTCGCGCAGGTAGCGGACCATGGCGCCCTGGGCGTCGCGGAAGGAGCGCTCGATGCGGGCCGGGCTCAGGAGCTGGGTGCGCAGGCGGGCGATCTCCACCATCAGTCGGGGGTCGGTCGGCGGCGAGGTGATGGCGTGCAGGACGGCCGCGACGATGTCGTCGCCCTCCGCCAGCCGCTCGCGGACCGACGTACGGAACCAGGCGAGGCTGGTCGTCACGTCCACGAAGAGCACCTCGTCCTTGGTGGCGAAGTGGCGGTAGAACGTGCGCTCGGTGACTCCGACCTCGGCGGCGATCGCCGGGACGTTGGCCGCCTCGAACCCGTGCGCGACGAAGTGCCGGATCGCTGCCTGGCGCAGCGCCTCACGGGTGCGTGATGCCTTGCCGCCCGGGCCGGCGGGTGCTCAGCGGGCTGCTCAGCGGGATGCTCAGCGAGGTGCTCAGCGGAGTGACGGGGGTCTCGATGGCCACCGCTTCACTCTAGTGCGCTCGCGCTCAGGCGAACTCGTAGTCGGCGAGCGGGAAGGTGCTGGCGGCGCGGTAGGCGTTGAGGGTGGAGGTCGGGCGGAGGAGGGTCGCCTCGCCGTGCTGGTTGAAGTAGTAGCTGTTGGCGCTGGCGCAGGAGCCGAGGGTGAAGATCGAGTGCCCCACCCGGTCGGTCATGTCGTCGAGGAAGGCGGCGTTGGCCGCCTCGGAGACCTCGAAGCTGACGGCGCGCCGGCGCTGCAGCTCGGTGAGCAGGCGATCCATGTGGCGCATCTGCGACTCGATGGTCGTGAAGTAGGACAGCCCGGAGTAGGAGTAGGGCGAGTTGAGCGAGACCAGGTTGGGGAAACCCGGCACGGCGACACCCTCGTAGGCCTGGAAGCGACGCTCGCGCCACCACTGGCCGAGGTCGCGTCCCTCGCGACCGACGATCCGGATCGCGGGGAAGTTGGCCTCCCACAGGTCGAAGCCGGTGGCGAGCACGAGCACGTCGAGGTCGGTGCGGACGCCGTCGGTGGTGACGATGCCGCCGGCGTCGACGTGGTCGATGGAGGTGGTCTCCAGGTGCACGTGGTCGTGGTTGAACGTCGGGTAGTAGTCGTTGCTGAACGTCGGTCGCTTGCAGCCGAACGTGTAGTCGGGAGTCAGTCGGCGTCGCGTCTCGGGGTCCTTGACCTGCCGCAGCTGGAGGCGCGCGAGCCGTTCGGCGCCCGCGTTGACCAGCGGCACCTGGTCGTAGTGCAGGACCGCCGAGACCATCAGGGCCTCGAGGATCGCGGTGCCGCCGAGGCGGACGGCACGCTGCGTGAGAGGCAGCGCGGCGAAGGCCTTGCGGACCAGGCGGGGCACGGCGACGTCGGGCTTGGCGGTCACCCAGATCGGCGTGCGCTGGAAGACGGTGAGGTCGCCGGCGACCTTCGCCAGCTCGGGGATCAGCTGGACGGCGGTGGCGCCCGTCCCGATGATCCCGACGCGCTTGCCGGCGAGCTCGACGTCGTCGTCCCAGCGCGTGGTGTGCACGACCGCGCCCGCGAAGGAGTCGATCCCCGCGATGTCGGGCAGCTTGGGCTGGGAGAGGAAGCCGGTCGCGGTCAGGAGGAAGCGGGCGCGCAGCCGCTCACCGCCGGCGATCTCGACCACCCACAGGTCGGCGTCCTCGTCCCAGGCGGCCGACTCCACGACGGTGTCGAAGCGCATCCGCCGCCGCAGGTCGTAGGTGTCGGCGACGTGGACGGCGTACTTCTTGAGCTCGGCTCCCGGGGCGAACAGTCGCGTCCAGTGCGGGTTGGGCTCGAAGGAGTAGGAGTACGTCGAGGACGGGATGTCGACGGCCAGCCCGGGGTAGCGGTTGACGTGCCAGGTGCCGCCGAGGTCGGACTCGCGCTCGAGGATGACCACGTCGTCGTAGCCGTTGCGCCGGAGCTGGATGGCGGCACCCATGCCACCGAAGCCGGCGCCGACGACGATCGCGTCGTGCACGTGGCTCATGCGCGTGCCTCGTCGGACATCCGCCGGTTGTAGGCGGCACGCTCGGCGTCGTCGGGCGTCAGCGCGCGGTCGTCGCGCACGAGGCGTCGTACGACGTTGAGGGCCGGCTCGGGCATGGCGTTCATCGTCGCGGCGATCGCGCCGATGTAGCGCGGCACCGGCAGCTCGCCGGCGCGGGTGATCATCGAGCGCTCGACGGCCTCGGCGATCACCTCGGGGGAGACCTTGGGCAGGGGGCGGAAGTCGATCCCCGAGGCGAGGGCGGTGTCGACGGCCGAGGGCAGGACGGCGCTGATGCTCACGCCGGTGGAGGCGTACTCCGCGCGGGTCGCTGCGGTGAGCCCCACGACCGCGAACTTCGAGGCGTTGTAGACAGCCAGCCCCTTGAGCGGGACCTTGCCGGCCAGGGAGGCGATGTTGCAGATGTGGCCGTGCCCGCGCTCGACCATGCCGGGCAGGACCAGGCGCATGCCGGTGATCACCCCGAACACGTTGACCTCCATCGTCATCCGGTCGGTGGCCGGGGCGATGTCGAGGAAGGCGCCGTTGGGCATCACGCCGGCGTTGTTGACCAGCACCTCGACCGGTCCGTGCGCCGACTCGGCCTCGGCCACGAAGGCGGCGAAGGAGTCGGGGTCGCGGACGTCCAGCAGGTGGCCGGAGCCCCGGCCGGGGAGCCCGGTCGCGGTGGTGCGCGCGAGGTCGGCGTCCAGGTCGCCGATGGCGACCCGGGCGCCGCCGGCCGCGAGGCGGGTGGCGACGGCCTTGCCGATCCCCTGGGCACCGCCGGTGACCAGGACCGTGGCGCCGGCGAGCCGGATCGGGGGGTAGGACGTCATGCGGCTGCCTCCTGGCGGCGATGCGGAACGGGATGTCAGTTCCGGAACGCTATGTCAGATCTCACCCGGTCGGCAATAGGGTGTCCCACATGACGGCCACCTCCTCCTCGTCTCGCGCCGAGCTGCGCAAGGCCGAGCTGCGACGCGAGATCGTGGAGGCGTCCTTCGACTGCTTCGCCGAGCAGGGCTACCACGCGACGGGGATCGCCGACGTCGCCGCACGTCTGGGCATCGGCCACGGCACCTTCTACCGCTACTTCGCCAACAAGCGCGACATCGTCGAGCACGTCATCGACGACCTGATCGCGAGGATCCTGGCGGCGCTGGCCGACGAGAACGCCCCCGACGCCGTCAGCACGCTGGAGGACTACCGGCTCCAGAGCGCGCGCATCGGCGAGGCGGTCGCGGCCCTCATCGGAGCCGACCCCCGGGTCCCCCGACTGCTGCTGCTCGAGGCTCCCGGCGTCGACGCGGAGCTGCGCGAGCGGGTGCTCGACTTCATCGAGTCCATGAGCGACGTGACGGCGGCCTACCTCGCCCACGGCGTCGACCTCGGCTACCTGCGCGCCGACCTCGACATCGGTGCCAGCGCACGCGCGATCAACGGGATGATCCTCGGGGCGGTGCTCCACGGCGTACGCCATCACGACGCCGAGTCGCAGGCCGAGCTCGCCCGTGCGATCCAGCGGCTGATGTACGACGGCATCGCCGCGTCGTGAGCCGCGTCGGAGCCGTGCGCCGCGCCGAAAGTCGACGCGCGAGGGGAACCCCGCCGGTCGGCTCGCGCGTCGCACAGGTATGAGCCAGTCCCGGGACACCGAGTTCGGTGAGTACGTCGCCGCCCGCTGGACCCGCCTGGTGCGGGCCGCGGTGCTGCTCGGCTGCACGCCCCACGAGGCCGAGGACGTCACCCAGACCGCGCTGACGCGCTGCCTGGTGAAGTGGTCGAAGGTGCAGCGCGCCGACGACCGTGACGCCTACGTCTACCGCATCCTCGTCAACACCTTCACCGACTCGCGGCGCCGCCGCTGGACCTCGGAGAAGCCCACCGACGAGCTGCCGGAGCCGAGTGTGGTCGGGCAGCGCAGTCCTACCGACGAGGTGCACGACCGCGACGCGATCGATCGGGCGTTGGCCAACCTCGCCGAGGACCAGCGGGTCGCGGTGGTCCTTCGCTACTACCTCAACCAGTCCGAGGCCCAGATGGCCGACACCCTCAGGGTCGCGCCCGGCACGGTGAAGAGCCGGCTGGCGCGGGCACTGAAGGCGATGGCGATCGATCCGGTGCTCGCCGACCAATCCGATGCTGCGACCGAGGGGGGACACCGATGAACGAGCACGACCTGATGCAGGCCCTCGAGCGCCGCGCGGAGGCGGTCGACCCTGGCGGTGCACCCCTCGCCGCGATGACCGGACGGGCCGACACGCTGCGCAAGCGTCGTACGGCGTTCACCGTGGTCGCGGCCGCTGCGGCGGTCGCCGTCGTGGCGACCACCCTGTCGGTGGTCGGGCTGGGCGATGACCGCTCCTCGGCGCCGGAGGTCATCGCTCCCGACGGTGGTGGGACCAGCACGCTGGACGGAGCCCTCAGGGTCCTCCCCGGAGACGCGCTCTCGGTGTCGTTCAACGACCGGTCGGCCGCGGCGGAGCGCTTAGGTCTGACAGCATCAACGAGTTCTGAATACGCGGCTGGCTTCGCTGACGCCATCGGTGAAGGCCTGCTGGACGGGTCCGAGGAGTTGGGCGGTCTGTTCGGGCCGTCCACGGAGTTCACCGAGATCACCGCTGACCTCCCGTTCAACGAGTTCAGTGTGCTGTGGACGGCGCGGGCGTCCTTCGAGCCGTCTCGTGCCATCGGTCTGGCGGGCGTCACCGTCTACCAGATGGAGCCGGAGACCGACCTCGACGCCATCGCCGACGACCTGGCCGAGGCGGGTCTGGTCGAGGAGGACCTGTCCGGTCGTCGCCACCTGGTGGCTGACAGTCCCGGCTCGGTCCTCGTGGGGGGTGTCGTCGGGAAGGGCTACCCCCGGGACTTCCTCGACGTCACGGTCGACACCGACGCCGACCTGGTGATCGTCGGCAGCAACAGTGACACCGTGCTCGAGGTGCTCGACGGCGAGCGGGAGTCACTGGCCGACTCGGGCATCTTCGACGACCTGCTGGCCGCCACCGACCGGGTCGAAACTGCCGACCTGGAGGCCGACCCGTGCCTCGCGGAGGCCGACGATGGGGTCACCAGCGACACCGAGCCGACAGCGGTCGGCGCGGTGGTCTACGGCAGTGATCTGCGGGTCTCGGCGCGGATGAGCTTCGTCGACGATGCGGCAGCCGCTGCCGACCTCGAGGCGCGGCTTCCCTACCTCCAGGACGGGAAGTTCGGTGACGACGGGAAGCCGCTGGAGACCTTCGGGTCGTTCGAGGCGACTCGCAGCGGGCCGGTGATCGACATCGAGTTCAGTGGCATGAACTCGGAGGTGCTCCGCGAGCTCGTCTCGCAGCCGCGCAGCATCATCAGTTGCTGACCGCCCCCAGCTCTCAGGCCGCGGCGTAGTTGTCGGCGAGGCTGATGTCGATGGCGGGTCGGTAGTAGGCGACCGCAGGTCTGGCGACGGGTCGGGGCCGTCGCCCGGGTCGGGCTGGTCGGGCTGGTGTGGGTGGTGTGGGTGCGGTGGATCGATGTCGGTGGCCGGTGGGGGTGGTGGTCTCGACGGTGTGGCGACCTGAAGCGTCTTCGACGGTGGTCTGGGTCCAGCCGTCGGCTTGTTTGGCGTGGTTGCAGGCTTGGCAGAGGCCTTGGGTGTTGGCCTCGGACGTCTCACCGCCGTGGGCTGCGGGGGTGATGTGGTCGTGGTGGCGGATGGGGGCGTCGCACCAGGGGGTGCGGCAGATTCCTTGGTCACGGATCATCAGGAAGTCGGCGAGGCCGTCGGCGACGAAGCGCTGTCGGTTGGTCATGGCGACGAGGCGGCCGGTGGGGTCGGCGTACAGGGTGCGGATGTAGGTGATGGTCTCGGCGCGGAGGGCGTGGGCGATGATCTCGCGGGCGATCTGGGCGGGGATCGTGGGTGCGCCGGGGGCTCCGGGGAGGGTGGCGGGTTGGTTGCCGGCGCCGAGGAGGGTGTCGTCGGAGATGATGACGTCGACGGTGAGGCCGACGTCGGCTGCGGTGGTTTGTCCGGTGATGAGCTCGACCATCAGGTCGGCCATGATCTGGCCCTTGGTGCGCTCGTCGCCTTGGCTGATCAGCGACTCGGCGTGCTTGGTGAGCGCGGCGAAGGCTTTGACGCCTTGGGTGACGGGGAGCAGTCCGGTCAGGTAGACCATGGTGTCCTCAGTCGGGCGGATGCTGACGCGGCGTTCGTTCTCGGCCTTGGAGTTCCGTCGTACGACGGCGGCGGGGTCGGCGGTCTGGACGCGGTTGCGGATCTCGCCTCCGAGCTGTCCGGTGCCCCAGGTGTCGGCCGGGCTTGTGCCGTCGTCGCGGGTGCCGCAGATCTCTTCGTCGATGACTGCGCGTCCTTCGCGGTCGAGGCAGCCGGTCTCGGTGGCGATGATCTGGGCGCGGTACTCGTTGATCCGTCCTTCGCGTAGCGCGGTGTGGGTGCAGGACAGGTCGGTGGCGAGGTCTTTGGCCAGGCCCAGCAGCACCCGGGCGCGTGCGGGGGACTCGTGGCGGGCGAGCGCGATCTGTTGAGCGACACCGCGGCCCTGCCGCTCGGGGCGGACGCCTTGGCGGGCGTCACGGGAGCGGACCGAGGCGTCGAGGTCGACCGCCAGCTCGGCCTGCAGCGCGCACGCGGCTGACTTCAGGGCTTCGAGCTCGGTGATCAGGTCGACCCGCGCCGCATCTGTGACCACCGCATCACCACTCGGACGTATCGCTGCCAGGGCGGCGTCGCGGAAGCGGCGTACGTCCTGGGCGTCGAGTGGGCTGGCGAGCATGTAGACATGATATCGAACAGGTGTTCGACGTGCAAGTGGTGATCCACAGCCTCGTCGGCAGGGTGCGCTCAGACGAAGGCGATCACGAGCAGCAGCGACGTGACGACGATCGCCGCGGTGATCACCGCCCCGATCGTGAACCGGGGGAGCGGCTCGCCGCTCCGCATCGCCCGGTCGACCGCGTGCCAGCGGCGATAGGCGGCCAGCATCATCGCTGCGGCGAAGACCAGGAGCACGCCGACGAGGGTGCGGCGCAGCCACTCCGGGTCGGGCAGCTCCAGGGAGTGCAGTGCGACGGCGCCCGCGAGGATCGCCAGCACCGTGCGGACCCACGCCAGGAAGGTGCGTTCGTTGGCGAGGGTGAACCTCGGATCGGGCTCGACGGGCACGTTCGCTAGCGTCGCAGACGTGAGCTCGATCTTCGACACCCAGACCGCCGTCACCCCCACGACTCCCGACGGCTCCACGTACGCCGCCACGCTCGATGCCGGCTGGATGGTCGGTGGTGGGATCAACGGCGGCTACCTGCTCGCTGTCATCGGCAACGCCCTCCGGGCGGCGATGCCGGCCAAGCCCGACCCGCTCAGCGTGAGCGCCTACTACCTCTCGGCCAGCACCGCCGGCCCGGCTGAGGTCGAGGTCCGGGTGCTCCGGGAGGGAGGCAGCGTCGCGACCGCCGCCGCCGACCTGAAGCAGGGTGGCGACACGCAGGATCACCGTGCTGGCGACGTACGGCGACCTCGACCGGCAGGCCGACGACGTGCGCACCACGGCCGTGCCGTTCGACCTGCCGCCGATCGAGCAGTGCGTCGCCAACACCAACGCGCCCGAGAGCCTGCGCAAGATCGCACCGCTGATGGATCGCTTCGAGATGCTCTTCCACCCCGAGCACGTCGGGTGGACGATCGGGAAGCCAAACGACAGCGGCGAGCTGAGCGCGTGGTTCCGCCTCGAGGACGGCCGCGACCCCGACCCGATCGAGCTGCTGCTCGTCGTCGACGCCCTGCCGCCGGTGATGTTCACCTACGGCCAGCTCGGGTGGGCGCCGACCCTCGAGCTCACCGCCCACGTGCGCGCCAAGCCCGCCCCGGGCTGGCTGCGGGTGCGCCACGCGACGCGCAACATCGCCGGCGGCATGTTCGAGGAGGACTGTGAGGTCTGGGACTCCGCCGGGCGGCTGGTGGCGCAGTCGCGGCAGCTGGCGCGGTTGCCGAGGTAGGGGTTGGCGTCAGGGTCCCGGGGCTTCGTCGACGCTCGCTGGCGCTCGCTGCTCAGCCTCCGGTGCGTTGGCGTCAGGGTCACGGGGCTTCGTCGACGCTCGCTGGCGTTTTGCTGCTCAGCCTCCGGTGGGTTGGCGCTTGCTGTTCGGCCTCCGGTGGTCAGTCGAACGCGGAGCGCTTCATCGCGCAGATCCACCGCGCCAGGGGGTGTTCGGTGACCGACCAGAGGGTGTCGGTGTCGGGGTCGTGGCTGAGGTCCTCGGGCCCCATCGGCGTCGCCCAGCGGTGGCGCGTGAGGTCGCCTGGTCGTCCCGTCCAGACCGAGCCGAGCCGGGAGCGCCCGTGGGACGTCGTGGCGTACCAGGGTCCGTCCGGCCCGCCGACGCGCACGGCGCCCTGCATGTTGCCGACGCCGTCGCCGAGCACGTCGGGCACCGACTCGCCGGCCGGCAGGAGGGTGGCTGGGTCGAGGGGAACCCGAGCCAGGCGGCGCGAGGCCGCACCGGTGGCGTACTCGCCGACGACCAGGTCGGAGCCGTCGCGGGAGAAGAACGAGTAGCGCAGCCGCCCGTCGCCGTCCTCGGCGCCGCCGCGGTAGGACGTGTTCACCGGCAGCAGGTAGCGGTACCCGAAGCCGTCACGACGTACGGCGGCGTCGGCCGGACCCGTCGAGGAGTCCGGGACGCGGAGGACGTCGTCGAGACGCGCGGTCCAGAACCCCTTGGCGGTCGCCGCGACGTGGAGGTGGTCGCCCGCCCAGACCAACCCACCGGCGTGGACCTGGAGGGGCTTGACCCCCGGCACCCCGTCGGTGAGCGTGGGCTGCACGAGCAGCACGTGGCGGTAGCGACCCGACTCGAGGTCGAACACGGTGATCCGCGACCCCTGGTTGCGTGCGCTCGCGGGGCAGCGTCTTGGCGTACCACGTCACGATCGCCGTCGAGCCGCGTACGTCGATGCCCTGCGGCCACCAGCGCAGGTCGAGTCGATCGGTGGTGTCGAAGGTCCAGGCGCGGTCGACGGCACGTCCCGGTGCCCAGGCACGCCTCCCGATCCGCGGCAGGTCGGTGAGCACGCCGGTTCCGACCCGTCCCGCCCAACGTCGTGGCAAGGGCGTCGATCGCGGGGGTCAGGTCCGCCCCACGGCGCAGGTGGAGTCCGGATGGGGACGTCATCCCCCTATCCTGCCGACATGACTGCGCCCGCCTCCAGTGGCCCCGACCCAGCAGGCCCGCGGTGCGCACCGTCGTCGGCGCCGCGATCATCCGCGACGGCAGGGTCCTGGCCTGTCGTCGTACGGCGCCACCCAAGGCGGCGGGACTGTGGGAGTTCCCGGGCGGCAAGGTCGAGACGGGGGAGTCGCCCGAGCAGGCCCTGGTGCGCGAGATCGCCGAGGAGCTCCAGCTCGAGATCGAGATCACCGGCTGGCTCGACGGCGCCTCCCCGATCGGCACCACCCACCAGCCCATGGAGCTCCGCGTCGCCACGGCCACCGCGGCGGCGGGGCGGGCCCAGCCCACCGAGCACGACGCGATCGCCTGGCTCGGGCCCGACGAGCTCGACGACGTCGAGTGGCTCGCCCCCGACCTCCCCTTCCTCTGGCAGCTCGGTGACCTGCTGCGCGAGCCACCGACGTGAGCGCCCGCGGCATCTTCTTCGAGGAGGGCGACGCCCTCGCGGCCGTCGAGCGGCTGCGCGCCAACGGCTACGACGCCGCGGTGACCCGCGAGCGACTTGCCGGTGAGGACGACGACGAGGACCACCCCTGGGCGGTCGTGACCGACGCCCCCGACATCGTGCTCGAGCTGCTCGTCGACGACTTCGACGGCTGGTTCGACGTCGACGACCCGCCCGCCCCGGTCCTGCCGCCGCTCGACCTCCCGGCCGCGCCGAAGCGGGTCAAGCGTCCCGACTAGTCTGAAGTCCATGAGTGAGACCCCCGCCCAGCGCCTGCTTCTCGTGCACGCCCACCCTGACGACGAGTGCATCGGTCAGGGCGCCACGATGGCCAAGTACGTCGCCGAGGGCCGCGGCGTGACGCTGGTGACGTGCACCGCCGGCGAGATGGGCGAGATCCTCGTGCCCGAGCTCGAGCACCTCGCCGCCGACCGCGACGACAAGCTCGGGGAGCACCGCCGGGGCGAGCTCGCCGACGCGATGGCCGAGCTCGGCGTCACCGACCACCGCTTCCTCGGTGGGTTCGGCACCTATCGCGACTCCGGGATGAAGTGGCACGCGGAGGGCCACGCGGTCGCGGCCGACGACATCCACGACAACGCCTTCTGGCGCGCCGACCTGACCGAGGCCAGCAACCACCTCGTCGAGGTGATCCGCGAGGTCCGCCCCCAGGTGCTCGTGACCTACGACGAGTTCGGCGGCTACGGCCACCCCGACCACATCCAGGCCCACCGCGTCGCGACGTACGCCGCCTCGCTCGCGGCGGTGCCGTCCTACAGGCCCGAGCTCGGCGAGGCCTGGGAGATCGCGAAGATCTACTGGGGAGCGATGTCGGAGTCGCGGATGCGCGCGGGGCTGCGGGCCATGCGCGACGCCGGTGACACCACGTCGTTCGAGGGCATGGACCCCGACGGTCCGCTGCCCCACTTCGTCACGCCCGACGACCAGCTCTCGGCCGCCGTCGACGCGCTGGACCACGTCGGCAGGAAGATGGCCGCGATGGCGGCCCACAAGACCCAGATCACGATGGACGGGCCGTTCTTCGCACTGTCCAACAACGTCGGCGACACGGCCTGGGGCGTCGAGTTCTTCCGCATCGCCAAGGGCCAGCGCGGCCCGCTGGACGACGAGGGGCTCGAGTCGGATCTCTTCGCCGGTCTGTGAGAGCCGTCCTGCGATGAGGCGGCGACGTGGCTGAGATGCGGGTGCGCGTGCCCCTCGCGGTGCTGCTGCTCGCGGCCGGCGTCGTGGTGGGTGCCGCCTCGACCTTCGTCCACGCGCTCCCCGTCGGGCTCGTCCTGGCCCTGGTCGCCACCTTCGCCTCGGTGCTCGCCCTGCCACCCGGGTGGTGGTCGCGGCTGCCGTTCGCCGTGGGATGGCTGCTGGTCGTCTTCTACTTCAGCAACCCCCGGCCCGAGGGCGACTACCTGGTGGCCAGCGACACCACCGGCTACACCCTGCTCGGCACCGGCGTGGTGATCGTGGTGGCGTCCATCATCACGCTGCGGCCCGCATCGGGGCGTCCACGCGCGGCCGGGGATTCCGGCGCTGTCGCCGATCTTTCCTAGAGTACGGGCGTGAGCATCCTGGACGAGAGCGGTGACGCCCCGAGCGAGCCCAAGGAGCGCGCCGGTGGGCGCGTGGTCGTGATCCTCGTCCTGGTGCTGGCCGTGCTGGCCGGCGGAGGCTACGCGGCGGCCTACGGCATCGCCGGTGACAACGTCCCGCGCGGCACCACCGTGGCCGACATCGGCATCGGCGGCCAGACCCGCAGCACGGCGGTCGCCACGCTCCTGGGTGAGCTCGGACCGCGGGCCGAGGCGCCCATCGAGGTGCTGGTCGGCGAGGAGTCCCTGACGATCGACCCCGTCGACGCCGGGCTCGGCGTCGACCTCCAGGCCACCGTGCGCCAAGCCGGCGCCGGGCGGTCCTGGGACCCCGGTCGACTCTGGGACTACTACACCGGCGGCGACGAGCTCGACCCGGTCGTCGTGGTCGACGAGGCCCGCCTCGAGGCGGCGGTGGCCGCCCTCGACGAGCAGGTCGGCGACGAGCCGCGCGACGGCCGCATCGTCTTCCGCGACGGCCGCGCCGTGGTGCGCGAGCCGCGCAGGGGCAGCGGCCTCGACCTCCAGGAGACGACCGACGCCATCCGGGCGGCCTTCCTCGTCGACGACCAGGTGTCGGTCTCGCTGGTCGGTCGGGACCCGGAGATCGACGAGGACGCCGTCGCCGACGCGCTCGACACGTTCGCCAACCCGGCGCTCTCGGCACCGGTGACGCTGCGGTTCGGGAAGTCACGGGTCACCCTCGCGCCTCGCGACTACGCCGACGCGCTCTCGCTCGACCCGGTCGACGGGGCACTGGTGCCGTCGGTCGACGAGGACGTCATCGTCGACCTCGTCGACGACGCGACCGTCGGCAACGGCTCGCCGGTCGACGCGACGGTCGCGCTGGACGGCGACAAGCCGAAGGTGGTCCGCTCCAAGCCCGGCCTGAGCTTCGAGCCCACCGACGTGGTCACCGCGTTCCTCGACCTCGTGGTGCGGCCCTCGGGCGAGCGCTCGGCCAAGGTCGACGGCACGTCGGCACCGGCCGACTTCACCACCGCCGACGCCCGGGCGCTGAAGATCAAGGAGCAGGTCTCCGAGTTCAGCACCTTCTTCCCCTACGCCGAGTACCGCAACACCAACCTCGGCCGCGCGGCGGAGATCATCGACGGCACGGTGCTGATGCCCGGCGACACCTTCTCGATGAACGACATCGTGGGGGAGCGCACCCGCGAGAACGGCTTCACCGAGGGCTTCGTCATCAGCAACGGCATCTTCAAGCAGGACCTCGGCGGTGGCGTCTCGCAGATGGCGACGACGCTCTTCAACGCGATGTTCTTCGCCGGCCTCGAGGACGTCGAGCACAAGCCGCACTCGTTCTACATCGACCGCTACCCGGTCGGCCGCGAGGCCACCGTGGTGTTCGGCAGCCTCGACCTGCGCTTCCGCAACGACACGGAGTACGGCGTGCTGGTCAACGCCGAGGTGACCCCGTCCACGCCGTCCTCGCAGGGCGAGGTCCGGGTGCGGATGTTCTCCACGCACGTCTGGGACATCGAGTCGATCACCGGCGACCGCTACGACCCGACGTCCCCGCAGACCCGCACGCTGTCGACCCCCGACTGCTACCCCAACACCGGCTACGGCGGGTTCACCATCGACGTGACGCGGGTCTTCCGCAAGGTCGGGGAGGACGAGGTCGACCACCGCGAGGTGTTCACCACCGTCTACACGCCCAGCGACACGGTGATCTGCCGTCCGGCGCCGCCGGCGCCCGACCAGACGTGACGCCTGCGCTCGCGTACCATCCGTGACATGCGCCACAGGATCGGTCTCTCCCTGCTCGCCCTGGTGATCTCGCTCCTCGGCGCCCTGGTCGTGGTCGTCACGCCGACGTCGTACGCCGACAGCAGCACCGGCGGAGTCCCGACGCTGCCGACCTCGCCCCAGGGCGACCCGCCCGGCGCCAACGACTGGGACTGCAAGCCGACCGCCGCGCGACCGACGCCGGTGATCCTCGTGCACGGCACGATCGGCGACCGCAAGAACCTGCTCGAGCGCCTGTCCCGCTCGATCAAGCGGAGGGCTTCTGCGTCTTCTCCCTCGACTACGGCAACCGCGGCCTCAACGACATCCGTGACTCCGCGCGCGAGCTCAAGCGCTACACCACCCGGGTGCTCGGGCGACCGGCGCGGAGCAGGTGTCGATGGTCGGCCACTCCCAGGGCGGGATGATGCCGCGCTACTACATCAAGTACCTCGGACGGCGACGAAGCTCGTCGACGACCTCGTCGGCATCTCCCCGTCCAACCACGGCACCGCCCTGACCGAGGGTGGCAACCCGTTCACCGCGCTGGTCGGCTCCCGCTCGACGTGGTCTGTCGCGCCTGCGTGCAGCAGGGCGCCGGCTCGCCGTTCCTGACCAAGCTCAACGCGGGCGACGAGACGCCGGGCAAGGTCAGCTACACCCAGATCACCACCCGCTACGACGAGGTCGTCGTCCCCTACACCTCCGGCTACCTCGCCGCGGGCCCCCGCACCACCAACATCACGGTCCAGGACCTGTGCCCGCTCGCGCTCGCCGAGCACCTCACGATGCCGCTGGCCACACCGACGATCGCCATCGCGCTCGACGCGCTGACCCACGCCGGGCCGGCCGATCCCGACGTCACGCCGCGCTGCGGGTGAGCTCGTAGCCTGACCCGGTGCTCGTCCACTTCCGGCTGACCGTCCCGGCCGACCTGAGCGCCGCGCTGCAGCGGCTGCTCCTCGACCACGAGAGCATCACCAACATCACCGTGCAGACGGGCGCGGTGATCCAGCCCGTCGGCGACCTCGTCGAGTGCGACGTCGCGCGGGAGTCGGCGGGCGTCGTCGTGCGCGAGCTCGCCGACCTCGGTCTCGACGAACGCGGCGGCATCGTGATCACCAGCCCGACCGGCACGCCCGTCCGGCGGGCGCGCGAGATCGAGGAGGCCATCCCCGGCCACCCCGACGACGCGGTCATCTGGGAGTCGGTCGAGTCCTCGGCGTACGCCGGTGCGGTGCCGACGCTGACCTTCCACGTCTTCCTGGTCATCGCCGTGGCCCTCGCCGCGGTCGCCGTGGTGACCGACTCCTCGATCCTGGTGGTCGGGGCGATGGTCGTGGGTCCGGAGTTCAGCGCGATCGCGGCCTTCTGCGCCGGGATCGTGCTGGGGCGCCCGCGCCTGATCGCCGCGGGGCTGCGGCTGCTGGTGCTGGGTTTCGCCCTCGCCGTCGGGGTCGTGACGGTGCTGGCCATCCTCGCCGACCTGCTCGGCTTCCTCGACGCCGCCGACGTCACCGCGGACCGGCCCAACACCGGCTTCATCTGGCACCCCGACGCCTGGTCGGTCGTCGTGGCCCTGCTCGCCGGCGCCGCCGGCGCGCTCGCGCTGGCCATCGAGCGGTCCTCGATCATGGTCGGCGTCTTCATCAGCGTCACGACCGTGCCCGCCGCCGGCAACCTCGCCCTGGGCCTGGCGGTGCGTGACGGCAGCGAGATCACCGGCTCCCTGACCCAGCTCGGCGTCAACGTCGCGGGCATGGTGGTGGCCGGCACCCTGACGCTGCTGCTCGTGCGCACGTCGTGGCCCTGGCTCGTCGCGCGGTCCGAGCGGATCTTCAGCGTCTTCGGGAGTCCCTCGTGAGTGACCCGGTGTCGATCGTCGACGCGGTGGGCGACACCGGCGCAGGGAACGACGGCCAGGGTGGCGGCGACTCGCTGCTGACCGTCGTCGTGGCGCTGGTCGCCAACGCGCTGCTGGCGGTCGCCAAGACCGTCGCGGCCCTCCTCACCGGGTCGGCCGCGATGGTGGCCGAGGCGGCGCACTCGTGGGCCGACACCGGCAACGAGGTCTTCCTGCTGGTCGCCGAGCAGCGCGGCCGCCGCCCGCGCGACGACGAGCACCCGCGCGGCTACGGCCGCGCGACCTACATCTGGTCGCTCATCGCCGCCTTCGGCCTCTTCTCGGCCGGCGCGGTCGTCTCGATCTGGCACGGCATCACCGAGCTCGGCGCCGGGGCCGAGGAGGCCAGCTTCACGGTCAACTACGTCGTGCTCGCGCATCGCCTTCCTGCTCGAGGGGACGTCGTTCGTGCAGGCCGCCCGCCAGGTGCAGGGGCGCCGCCGGCCGGTTCGGCCTGCACCCGCTGGCGCTACGTCACCCGCACCAGCGACCCCACGCTGCGGGCGGTCTTCTTCGAGGACTTCTCCGCGCTGCTCGGCATCCTGCTCGCCGGCGCGGCGCATCGGCCTGCACCAGGTCACCGGCGAGCGCGTCTGGGACGCCGTCGGGTCGATCGCCGTCGGCCTGCTGCTCGCGGTCGTCGCGGTCTTCCTGATGCGCCGCAACATGGACTACCTCCTCGGCGAGGGCATCGGCCCCGAGATGCGGCGACAGGTGCTCGTCCGGCTGCTGGAGCACCCGGAGATCGAGCGGATCACCTACCTGCACATCGAGTACGTCGGCCCGCAGCGGCTCTTCGTCGTCGCCGCGGTCGACCTGGTCGGTGACGACACCGAGGACCACCTCGCCCTGCGGCTTCCGCAAGGTCGAGTCCGACATCGAGAGCCACGGCCTCATCGAGGACGCCGTGCTCACCCTCGCGCCGCCGGACGAGCCCGCAGCTCAGGCTGGGCGTGAGGTAGCGGTAGCGGTGGTGCGTGCGGAAGCCGAGCGGTCTCGTAGAGCGCGAGGGCCGGGCGCGTTGTCGCCAGCACCTGCAGGTAGGCCGTCGTCGCGCCGCGCTCGGCGCCCCAGTCGAGCAGCTCGGCCATCACCGCCAGGCCGAGCCCGCGGCGACGCGCTGGGCGGGGCCACCTCGATGCCGCCGAAGCCCGACCCAGTCGCGGCGAAGCCGGCGTAGCCCGGTCGCCCGGTCGCCGATCCGCACCCGGGCCCAGTCGCCCGGCCCGCCTCGTCGAGCACGGCGTCGGCCGAGCCGTGGCCGCGCAGCGCCCGGGCGACCTGCGCGACCCCGGCGACCTGGAAGAGCGTGTCGGCCTCGTTGCTCTCCGGCACCCAGCCCAGGGCCAGCAGTCGCTCGTGCTCGGGCGACCCGCGTAGCGACCGCGGCGATCGGCCGCTCGTAGTGGGCCACGACCCGCTCGACGTCGTCGGCGACGCCGGAGGGTCCGAAGGCCAGCACCGAGTGGGCGCGCCGCGCGGTCGCGGTGGCGGAGTCGCGCAGCACCCAGTCGCCGATCTCGGAGGTCACCAGGTCGGGGAAGAGGGCGAACCCGTGGCGCTGGGCCGTCGCCGGCGAGCACCCGGTCGCGCACCGAGGGCCGCGGCGGCACGGGCTTGCCGGACACGATGTCGGCGATCGGGATCGGCCACGTCGGCGCCGCCCTCGGGTCGCACGACGCACACGCCGTCACCCCAGGCCACGCAGATCGCCGAGCAGGTCGGTCAGCGCCGGGCCGCCGCTGGGCCCGTGCTCACCCGGCACGACCCGTCGTACGACGACGCGGGTGCCGACGACGTGGGGCCCGAGCAGGTGCCGACCGGTGTCCACAGAATGGGGTTCCCGCGTGTCCGGCACGTCGGGGAGTACTAGGCTTGCTCCAGCACGATTCCGCACGACCGCCACCCCGGCGCTCACACCCCAGTTGGAGGAACACGATGACCTACGTCATCTCGCAGCCCTGTGTCGACCTCAAGGACCGCGCCTGCGTCGACGAGTGCCCCGTCGACTGCATCTACGAGGGCAAGCGGATGCTCTACATCCAACCCGACGAGTGCGTCGACTGCGGTGCCTGTGAGCCGGTCTGCCCGGTCGAGGCCATCTTCTACGAGGACGACACCCCGGAGGAGTGGAAGGACTACTACACCGCCAACGTCGACTTCTTCAAGGAGATCGGGTCGCCCGGGGGCGCCGCCAAGATGGGCGAGATCGACTTCGACCACCCCATCATCGCCGCGCTGCCGCCGCAGAGCCACGACGAGTGACCGAGCGCTGAGCACGCTCTCCCAGCGACTGCCGGCGGCGGTCCAGGCCTCCATCGCCGGCATCCGTGACCGGGCGGCCGCCTACGCCGGGCCTGTCGTCGACCTCTCCATCGGAGCACCGGTCGACCCGACTCCCGACGTCGTACGACGTGCGCTCGCCGAGGAGGCGGACTCGCCGGGCTACCCGCTGACGATCGGACGCACCGACCTGCGACGGCGGTCGTCTCCTGGCTGGGGCGCGTGCACGGCGTGTCGGGGCTGCTCGACCGCCAGGTGCTGCCGGTCGTCGGCACCAAGGAGCTCATCGGCTCGCTGGCGCTGCACCTCTCGCTCGGGCCCGACGACGTCATCGTCTTCCCGCGCCTGGCCTACCCGACCTACGCCGTGGGAGCGGCCCTCGTCGGCGCCCACGGCCTCGCGGCCGACGACGTCGACGACCTCGAGGCGCACGCCGCAGCCGGCCGGACCCCGAGCCTGGTGTGGATCAACTCGCCGAGCAACCCGACGGGTGCGGTCCACGACCGCGCGGCGCTGCGGGCCCTGGTCACGTGGTGCCGCGACCACGGCTCGCTCCTGGTCTCCGACGAGTGCTACCTCGACCTCGGCTGGGAGACGACGCCGACCAGCGTCCTGCACCCCGACGTGTGCGGCGGCCAGCACGACGGCGTGCTCGCGGTCCACTCGCTCAGCAAGCGCTCCAACCTCGCCGGCTACCGCATCGGGTTCGTCACCGGCGACCAACGCCTCGTCGCCGAGCTCGCCAACGTGCGTCGCAACCTCGGGCTGCAGCTGCCCGGCCCCCAGCAGGGCGCAGCCATCGCCGCCCTCGACGACGACGACCACGTCGCCGCCCAGCGAGCCCGCTACGCGGCGCGCCGCGACGTGCTGCGCCCGGCGCCTGGAGGCCGCGGGCTTCCGGATCGACCACAGCGAGGCCGGCCTCTACCTGTGGGCCACCCGCGACGAGCCGTGCGAGGTGACGCATCGCGGCGCTCGCCGACGTGGGGATCGTCGCCGTGCCGGGCACGAGTACGGCGCCGCACGGCGAGCGCCACGTCCGCTTCGCGCTCACCGCCCCCGACGACGTGGTGCACCTCGCCGTCCAACGTCTCGCCACCCTCGACCCCACGAAGGCCTCCACGTGACCACCCGGCAGTTGTCGATGACCCAGCTGATCCGCTCGCTGGCCCACCCGAGCACCGACCCGCCCACCCTGATCGCGCGCGCCCGTGCCGCGCTGGGCTGGCAGGGCAGTGAGTTCCTCGTCAGCCTCCAGGGCTACGACGAGCTGATGGACACCCTGGAGGTGGCCAGCGACCTCGACGCGCTGGTCCGCCTCGGCGATCCCACGTCGCCGCCGCTGCGCCTGCTGCGCGCGATCAACGCCTCGGTCACCGGGCTCCGCGTGACCCGGATGGCCTCCCTGCCCGCGCCGTGGCGCTGGATCCGGGTCGGTGAGGGCACGGCCGAGCTGTCGGGCGTCGCGCTGCGGCAGCAGGCCTACGCCGACGTCGTCGGGGCTCTCGGACGAGCCGGCCTGACCTTCCGCGTGCTCGCCGACGACACGCCCACCGAGGAGGTCCTGGCGATCGGACGCGCCCTCGGGTCCGCCGTCGTCGACGTCGACGAGGCGACCGACGTCCCGGACGCCCAGGTCGTGCCGGGCTACCTCGACCACCAGGACGGCCTCTCCTACGGGCTGGTCTCGCGCGAGGAGCGCCTGACGGCCGAGCCCGAGGGCGAGGCCGACGTCGTGTGGCTCTCCATGCGGGCCCCACGCGAGTCGGCCGGCACCCTGATGCAGGCGTTGGAGCAGTTCAGCGCTCTCGGGCTCAACCTCGACTTCCTCCACAGCGACCCGCGCGAGCCCGACCAGCACGACTTCTACCTCGGCTTCCGCTCAGCCGCGGCCGACGTGGAGACGCTGCGCAGCCGGCTCGCCGAGGTGCACTTCAGCAGCCGGGTGCTCGGGTCGTTCGCGCTGCCCGGGGGCGCGGCGACGTGACCCGTCCGGCTGTCGCCTACCTCGGGCCGTCGGGCACGTTCACCCACCAGGCGGTCCTGGCCCTGCAGCCGGACGCCGACGCCGTACCGCTCGGGTCGCAGGCCGAGGCGCTGGCCGCGGTCGAGGCCGGCGACGCCGCCTACGCGGTGGTGCCGATCGACAACTCGGTCAACGGGGTCGTCGTGCCCACGCTCGACGGCCTGCTGGAGCGCCCGGCGCTGTCGATCGTCGACAGCGCCGTCGTGGCGATCTCCTTCGACGCCTTCACCCGCGACCCCGCGGTCGAGCCGCACCGTCGTGGTGAGCCACCCGCACGCCCTGGCCCAGTGCCGCGCCTGGATCGAGGCGCGCGGGCTCGCCACCCGGGAGGCGCTGTCGACCGCCGCAGCCTGCCGCGACCTGAGTCCCGGCGAGATCGGGCTCGGCCCGGCGATCTGTCGCGACCTCTACTCCCTCGACGTCGTCGAGACCGCGGTCGAGGACCACGTCGCGGCGTTCACGCAGTTCGCCCTGGTGTCCTCCAGCGCGCTTCCCGTCGAGGGCGACGGCGACGACGGCCTGCTCGTCTCGATCCTGCCCGACGCCAACGTGCCGGGCCTGCTGCGTCGTCTCCTCGGCGTCCTGGAGGAGCGCGACGTCAACATGACCAACCTGGTCACCCGGCCGGTCCCGGGCAGGCCGGGCATCTTCGAGTTCCTGCTCTTCCTCGCCGGTCACTTCACCGCCGACGACTTCGACGCGATGCGCGTGGAGTGGGCGGGGCTCGGCGGCACCGCCCGGGCCATCGGCCGCATCTCCCCGCTCGCCGACCTCGCGCACGGCTCCGAGCGGTCGTGAGCGGCTTCGACCGGGTCGCCGTCGTCGGCGCCGGCCTCATCGGCGGCTCGGTCGCCCGGCGTCTCGCTGCGCTCGGTCGTGACGTCGTCGTCGTCGACCCCGACCCCGCGACCCGCGACCAGGTCGACGCGCTCGGGCTGCCGACGGCCGACGAGGTGCCCGACGACCGCGACCTCGTCGTCGTCGCCACCCCGCTCGACCAGCTCGCCGGCGCCTTCGCCCGGGCCGCAGGCGCGGGCGCGGCCGTGGTGATCGACGTCGGCAGCGTCAAGCAGGCGCCGCGCCGAGGCCGCGGCGGCGGCCGGCCTCGGCGAGCGCTACGTCGGCTGCCACCCGATGGCCGGCACCGAGCACTCCGGTTTCGCCCACTCCGACGAGCGACTGCTCGTGGGGGCGACCTGGGCGGTGACCCACGGCGGCGGGCTCGCCGAGACCGAGCGGGTCGTCGCCTGGGTCACCGACGACTTCGAGGCCACCGTGGTCCTGCTCGACGCGCGCCGAGCACGACCGCAGCGTCGCGCGGGTCAGCCACGCGCCGCACGCCGTGGCCCACGCGCTGCTCGCGGCGGCCGAGAGGTCCCCGACCCCGGGCATCGCCGGCCTGCTCGCAGCCGGCAGCTTCCGTGACGGCACCCGCGTCGCCGGCCGCAACGCCGCCGCGCACCGCCAACATGCTGACCGACAACGCCGCCGCGCTGGCGCCCGTGCTCGACGACGTGATCGCCGAGCTCTCCGAGCTGCGGGCCGAGCTTGGCGACCCGGTGGCCCTGCGCGCACGGCTCGACCAGGTGGCCCTTGCTGCCGAAGGGGTGCGACGCGGTGCCCCGGCGCTCGAGGTGTGCGCCTCCTTGGGCGCAGCGATCGAGGAGGCCCGCAGCACCGCGACGAGCCTCGTCGTACGGCGCCGCGACGGCGCCTTCGAGGTGGCGACGATCGGCTGAGCCGGTGGTCAGCCGAGGTCGCGGCGCATCACCAGTCGTGGCAGCCGGCTGGCGACGGCGTCGGTGCGGCCGACGACCTCGAAGCCGACCGCCTCGAACATCGCCCGGGTCCCGACGAAGGCCATGGTCGTGTCCATCCGTCCGGTCGGCTCCACCGGATGGGCCTCCACGGCCGGCGCACCGCGCGAGGCGGCGTAGGCGACGGCTCCCTCGAGCAGTCGGCCGGTGTGGCCCTGGCGACGGTGGCCGCTGCGGATGACGACGCAGATGATGCTCCACACCTCGACGTCGTCGATCCGGCGGATGAGGCTCGAGGACTCCAGGCGCGGGATCGCCGAGCGCGGCGAGATGGAGCACCAGCCGACGGGGAGGCCGTCGGCGTACCCGACGACGCCGGGTCGGGTACGCCGCGCGGCGAGCGCCCGCATCGCGGTCTCGCGGTCCCCGCCACCCAGCTCCTCGATCTCACGCGCCGGCACGCGGTGCGACAGGCACCAGCAGTGGGTCGAGCGCCGGTTGGGGTTGACGACGTCGGCGAAGTCCTCGAAGCGCCGCGGTGTGAGCGGGTGCGTCTCGAACGTCATGCGCCCAGTCCAGCACGAGGAGCGGCGCCGCGTCCCGTCCTGCTCGCTCCACCTGTCCGTGGACTACTCGGGGTCGCCCTCCAGGAGGTAGCCCAGCCCGGGACTGGTGATCAGGTGGCGCGGCGCCGAGGGATCGGACTCCAGCTTGCGGCGCAGCTGGGCCGCATAGACCCTCAGGTAGTGCGTCTCGTGCTCGTAGCCCGGACCCCAGACCTCCCGCAGCACCTGTTCCTGGGTCACCAGCCGACCGACGTTGCGGGCGAGGAGCTCCAGGAAGCCCCACTCGGTCGGCGTGAGCCGCACGTCGTCTCCCTGCTTGGTCACCCGCTTGCGGGCCAGGTCGATCGCCAGGTCACCGACCACGACGACCGTGGCGCTCGGTGCCGCCTGCGCCGACCGTCGTACGGCGGCCCGCAGTCGCGCCAGCAGCTCGTTCATCGCGAACGGCTTGGTGATGTAGTCGTCGGCGCCGAGGTCGAGCGCCGCGACCTTGTCGGTGCCGTGCTGGCGCGCCGAGAGCACCACGATCGGCACCGACGTCCAGCCACGCAGGCCGGCGATCACCTCCGTGCCGTCGAGGTCGGGCAGGCCCAGGTCGAGCAGCACGACGTCCGGATGCGTCGTGGCCGCGGCGTCGAGGGCCGAGCGTCCGTCGGCCGCGGTGACGACGTCCCACCCGTGGGCCCGCAGGTTGATCGCCAGGGCGCGGGCCAGCGCAGGCTCGTCGTCGACGACCAGCACGGTGGGACGTGGCGCGTCGTTCATGACACCGCCTTGCGGAGGGACACGACCATGGTCAGGCCGCCACCGGGCGTGTCCTCGGCCGTGAGGGTGCCGCCGAGCGCCTCCACCAGACCTTGGGCCACAGCGAGGCCGAGCCCGAGTCCTCCGGGGGAGGCGTCGGAGAGCCGCTGGAAGGGCTCGAACATCCGGTCACGGGCGGCGGCGGGCAGACCCGGTCCTCGGTCGACGACCAGGACCTCGACCGTCTCGGCCAGCTCGTGCGCCAGCACGCGCACCGGCGTCGGTCCCGAGACCCGTACGGCGTTCGAGACCAGGTTGGCGATCACCCGCTCGAGCAGCCCCGGGTCGGTGGTCACCAGCGGCGCGGGCTCGGCGACGTCCAGCACCACGCGACCTGGGGGAGACCCGGCCAGCGCGAGGGGCAGGATCTCGTCGAGGCTGCGCGAGGTGAGCACCGGTCGCAGCTGGCCGGCCTGCAGCCGGGACAGGTCGAGGAGGTTGTCGATGAGGTTCTCCAGCTGGTCGTCGACGACTCGAGGGCGTCGTGGAGTGCTGCTCGGTCCCTGGCCCCGACGGCGGCGTCGACCAGGCCGTCGACCGACGCGCGCATCGTGGCCAGGGGGGTGCGCAGGTCGTGGGAGACCGCACGCAGCAGCGCGGTGCTCGTCGCCTCCGCACTCTCCAGCGCGGCGACGTGCTCGTCGCGCTCGCGCAGCCGGCGGTACTCCAGGACCAGGCTCGTCTGCACGGCGAAGGCCTCGAGCACCAGCTGGTCGCTCGCGCGCAACCGGTCACCGCGCAGGCACAGGACGTGGTCGTCGTCCACGGTGACGGCGGCGTCGCTGGTGTCGGGCGAGGTGGCGCCCTCGGTGCCGCTCACGGCCACGACCTCCCACGACCCCGGACGACGCACGAGGAGGGACACCGAGCGCTGCCCGAACACCTCGCGGACCCGCTCGGTGATCGCCTCGGCGGTGTCCTGGCCGGTCAGGACCGAGCGGGACAGCGAGCTCATCGTCGCCGCCTCGCTGCGGGCCCGCCCGGCCTCGAGCGACCGCCGTGAGGCGAGGTCGACCACCGTGGCCACCCCGGCTGCCACGGCGACGTAGACGACGAGCGCCACGACGTCGGAGGTGTCGGCGACCGTCAGGGTGCCGCGGGGGGAGGTGAGGAAGTAGTTGAGCGCCACGAAGCTGATCAGCGCCGCGGTCAGGGCCGGGAGCAGCCCACCCACCAGGGCGACCGCGACGGTGCCCGCCAGCAGCAGCATCTCCCCGAGCGGGAGCTGGTCGGGGTCGGCGACCCCGCGGAGCGACCAGGTCACCAGGATCGGCAGGAGCACCGCCGCCATCCAGCCGACGACCTGGCGCGTGCGGCTGAGGGACGACAGCCTGAAGTGCTGTCGGGCCCCCCGAGCGACGTGTCCGTGCGTGACCAGGTGCACGTCGATGGAGCCGGCGCGGGAGGCGATCCGGTCGACGGTGGTGCCGGTGAACAGGCGGCGCAACCGGGTGTGGCGCGACACGCCGACGACGATCATCGTGGCGTTCGAGGCCGTCGCGAAGTCGACGGCGGCAGCGGCGACGTCGTCGCCGAGCACGGAGTGGAAGGTCCCTCCGAGCTCGGTGACGAGCTGTTGGGCGCGCAGGATCCGGCGGTCGTCGGCACTCGTGAGCCCGTCGTCGACGATCACGTGCACGGCGAGCAGGTCGGAGCCGGCGGCCCGTTGGGCCAGCCGGGCGCCACGCCGGAGCAGGGCCTCGCTCTCGGCGCCGCCGGTGACCGCCACCACGATGCGCTCCTTGGTCGGCCAGGGGCGGTCGATGTCGTGCGTGCGGCGGTAGTCGCCCAGGGCGTCGTCGACCCGGTCAGCCACCCACAGCAGCGCCAGCTCACGCAGGGCGGTGAGGTTGCCCACCCGGAAGTACGACGACAGCGACGCGTCGACCCGGTCGGCGGCATAGATGTTGCCGTGGGCCAGCCTGCGCCGGAGGGCCTCGGGCGGCATGTCGACGAGCTGGATCTGGTCGGCGGTCCGGACGACGTCGTCGGGCACCGTCTCGCGCTGTCGCACGCCGGTGATCCGTTCCACCTCGTCGTTGAGGGACTCCAGGTGCTGCACGTTGACCGTCGTGATCACGTCGATGCCCGCAGCCCGGAGATCCGCGACGTCGCCCACCCGCTTGGCATGACGGCTGCCGGGCACGTTGGTGTGGGCCAGCTCGTCGACCAGGACGACGTCGGGAGCGCGCGCCAGCACCGCCTCGGTGTCCATCTCGGTGAACGACGCCCCGCGGTGCTCGACGTGCCGGCGCGGCACGACCTCCAGGCCGTCGAGCATCGCCTCGGTGTGCTGCCGCCCGTGGGTCTCGACGAAGCCCACGACGACGTCGGTCCCGCGGGCGCAGCGTCGCTTCGCGTCGCCGAGCATGGCGTAGGTCTTGCCGACCCCGGGCGCAGCGCCGAGGTAGACCGTCAGTCCGCCCCGCCGAGCCTCGTGTGCCATGGCCCCACTATCTCGCAGCCCGGGTCACGGCGAGGTTGAGCTCGAGCACGTTGACCCGCGGCTCGCCCAGGAACCCGAGGGTCCGCCCGGAGGTGTGCTCGGCGACCAGTGTCCGCACCTGCTGCTCGGTGAGGTCGTTCGCGGCTGCGACCCGCGGGACCTGGAGGGCCGCGTAGGCCTCGGAGATGTGGGGGTCCAGCCCCGACGCCGATGCCGTGACGGCGTCGGGTGGCACGTCGCCGACCGCGACCCCCTCCCGCGCGGCCACCTCGGCCCGACGATCCCGGATGGCGGCGAGCAGCTCGTCGCTCTCCGGGCCGAGGTTGGAGCCACCGGTCGCGAGCGGGTCGTAGCCGTCGCCGGCAGCCGAGGGCCGCGGCCGGAAGAGCCCCGCGCCGGCGTCACCGGCCACCGACTGGCCCAGGAGCGCCGAGCCGACTGCCTGCGCCGGATCGGTCGTGTGCGCGCCCTCGGCGGTGACCAGGGAGCCGTTGGCCTGCCACGGGGCAGCCACCTGGGCGACGCCGGTGACGGCGAGGGGGTAGACGACGCCGACGAGCAGCGTCATCGCGGCGAGCAGTCGCAGTCCCGCCCAGCTGAACCGGACGAGCTCGTAGATGTCCTTCATGGGTGTTCCTCTCAGAGTCCGGGGATGAGCGAGACGACGAGGTCGAGCAGCTTGATGCCGATGAACGGTGCGATCAGGCCGCCCACGCCGTAGACGAGCAGGTTGCGCTGCAGCAGGGAGTCCGCCGACGCGGGCCGGTAGGCGACGCCGCGCAGCGCCAGCGGGATCAGCGCGATGATCACCAGCGCGTTGAACACCACCGCCGAGAGGATCGCCGAGCCGGGGCTCGACAGCCGCATGACGTTGAGGACGTCGAGCGCGGGGAAGGCGGTGACGAACATCGCCGGCAGGATCGCGAAGTACTTCGCCACGTCGTTGGCCACCGAGAACGTCGTCAGCGCGCCGCGGGTGATGAGCAGCTGCTTGCCGATCTCCACGATGTCGAGCAGCTTGGTGGGGTCGGAGTCGAGGTCGACCATGTTGCCGGCCTCCTTGGCCGCCGTCGTGCCGGTGTTCATCGCGACCCCGACGTCGGCCTGGGCGAGCGCCGGTGCGTCGTTGGTGCCGTCGCCGCACATCGCGACCATCCGACCGCCGGCCTGCTCGCGCCGGATCAGCGCGAGCTTGTCCTCGGGCGTCGCCTCGGCGAGGACGTCGTCGACGCCGGCCTCCGCGGCGATCGCGGCCGCGGTGACCTGGTTGTCGCCGGTGATCATGACTGTGCGGATCCCCATCGCGCGCAGCTCCTCGAAGCGCTCGCGGATCCCGTCCTTGACGACGTCCTTGAGGTGGACGACCCCGAGCAGCCGGGCCGGCTCGGCGCCACGCTGCTCGGCGACCACGAGCGGCGTGCCGCCGCTCTCGCTCACGTGCTGCACGTGGGCCTCGATCTCGAGGACGTCGGTGTCGGAGGCCCCGGTGCCCTGGACCCAGCGGGCGACCGCGGAGCCGGCGCCCTTGCGGATCCGGCGGTCCGGCAGGTCGAGGCCGCTCATCCTGGTCGTCGCCGAGAACTCGACGAGCTCGGCACCCTCCGGGAGGCTCGGCCGCTCGCCCACCAGGGTGACGATGCTGCGTCCCTCGGGAGTCTCGTCGGCCAGCGACGCCATCAGCGCAGCCTCGGCGAGCTCGTCGGGGGAGACCCCTGAGATGTGGAGCAGCTCACTGGCCTGCCGGTTGCCGTAGGTGATGGTGCCGGTCTTGTCGAGCAGCAGCACGTCGACGTCGCCGGCGGCCTCGACCGCGCGTCCCGACATCGCCAGCACGTTGCGCCGGACCAGCCGGTCCATCCCGGCGATGCCGATCGCCGAGAGCAGGGCACCGATGGTCGTCGGCACGAGGCAGACGAGCAGGGCGACGATCACCAGGACGTCCTGGTGGGCGTCGCTGTAGTCGGCGATGAAGTAGAGGGTCACGCAGACCACGGTGAACACCGCGGTCAGCGAGGTCAGCAGCACGTTGAGCGCGATCTCGTTGGGGGTGCGCTGACGCTGCGAGCCCTCGACGAGGGCGATCATCCGGTCGACGAACGACTGGCCGGGGTCGGAGGTGATGCGCACCGCGATCCGGTCCGACAGCACCACCGTGCCACCCGTCACGGCGCTGCGGTCGCCGCCGGACTCCCGGATGACGGGAGCCGACTCACCGGTCACGGCGGACTCGTCGACCGAGGCGACGCCGTCGATGACGTCACCGTCACCGGGCACCCGCTCGCCGGCCTCGACGATCACGACGTCGCCGGAGCGCAGGGCCGTGCTGGCGACCTGCTCGGTCTCGAGACGACCCAGGTCGCCACCGAGGACCCGCGTCGCCGGGGTCTCGGACTGCAGCTCGCGCAGGCTCGCGGCCTGTGCCTTGCCGCGACCCTCGGCCACGGACTCGGCCAACGTGCCGAAGAGGACGGTGAGCCACAGCCAGACGGTGACCGACCAGCCGAGGGTGCTCGGGTCGAGGATCGAGAGCACCGTCGTCACGACGGCGCCGAGCTCCACCAGGAGCATGACGGGGGTGGCGGCCAGCAGGCGTGGGTCGAGCTTGCGCGCAGCGCCGGGGAGCGCCTCGACGACCTGGGCCGGGGTGAGCACGCTCGTGCGGTGCTGGGTGGTGGTGACGTCGCTCATGACAGCGCCTCCGCGATCGGACCGAGGGCGAGGACGGGCACGTAGGTGAGACCGACCACGACGAGGGCCACGCCGGTCAGCAGGGCCGCGAACAGCGGACGGTGGGTCGGCAGGGTGCCGGCGCCCGGCGGCAGCGGCGACCGTGCCGCGAACCGTCCGGCGAGGGCCAGGACCAGGACGATGGGCAGGAACCGGCCGACGAGCATGCACAACCCCAGCAAGGTGTTCCAGAAGGGCGTGCCGGTCGCCAGCCCGGCGAACGCCGACCCGTTGTTGTTCGAGGCCGAGGTGACGGCGTACACCGCCTCGCTCAGGCCGTGGCTGCCGCTCTCCTGGAGTCCGGCCAGTCCGGCTCCCGTGCTGAGCGCGACCGCGCTGCCGACGAGCACGAGCGCCGGCGTCGCGAGCACGTACGCCGCCACGAGGACGATCTCGCGTTGACCGATCTTCTTGCCGAGGTACTCCGGGGTGCGCCCCACCATCAGGCCGCTGAGGAAGACGGTGACGACCGCGAGCATCAACATGCCGTAGAGGCCGGAGCCGACCCCGCCGGGGCCGATCTCGCCGAGCATCATGTTGAACATCGCGACGCCACCGCCGGGCGCGGTGAACGAGTCGTGCATCGCGTTGACCGAGCCGGTCGAGGTGCCGGTGGTGGCAGCGGCGAAGAGGGCAGAGGCGGCGGTGCCGAAGCGCAGCTCCTTGCCCTCGAGCGCGCCGCCGGCGAGCTGGGGGCAGACCCGGGACCGGCCATCTCCGACCACGTCAGCAGCGCGATGGAGATCCCGAGCAGGACAGCCATCACCGAGAGGATCGCGACGCCCTGACGACGGTCACGCACGATCAGCCCGAAGGCCCAGGCCATCGAGAAGGGAAGGAGCAGGATCAGGAAGATCTCCAGGACGTCGGAGAGGGGCGTCGGGTTCTCGAAGGGGTGGGCGGCGTTGGCGTTGTAGAAGCCGCCGCCGTTGGTGCCGATCTCCTTGATGGCCTCCTGGCTGGCGACCGGGCCGCCGGTGATGCTCTGCTGCCCGCCTGTCAGCGTCGTGATCGTGTGGGGCTCGGCGAGGTTCTGCACGACCCCCAGCACGATCAGCACCAGGGCCGCCAGCAGTGACAGCGGCAGCAGCACGCGGACGACGGTGCGCACCAGGTCGGCCCAGAAGTTGCCGACCCGGCCGGCCAGGTCACCGTCGCGCTTGGCCAGGCCGCGGGCGAAGGCCGCGGCGACCGCCATCCCGACGGCGGCGGAGAGGAAGTTCTGGACCGTCAGGCCGGACATCTGGATCAGGTGACCCATCGTGGCCTCGCCGGAGTACCACTGCCAGTTGGTGTTGGTCGTGAACGAGACGGCTGTGTTCCAGGCGCCGTCGCTCGGCAGGCCCGGGAAGCCGAGCGAGAGCGGAAGGTGCTGCTGCAGGCGAGCGAAGCCGAACAGCGCGAGGACGCAGACCAGCGAGAAGCCGAGGACGGACATCGCGTAGCCACGCCAGCTCTGGTCGGCGTCGGGGTCCAGGCGCAGCGCGCGGTAGGTGGCCCGCTCGACGCGCAGGTGCCTCCCGGACGTGTAGGTGTGGGCGAGGAAGCGCCCCATGAAAGGGACGGTCAGGACCAGCGCCGCGACGAGCACGCCGATCTGGAGCAGCGCCGGCAGGGTCTCGCTCATGAGTCGCTCCGTCGGGGCTCGCCGTCGGAGCCGAGGCGACGATCGATGAGCCCGACCACGGCGGCGAGGACGCCGAAGCAGACGAGGGTGAGCAGCAGGTAGAGGACATCGTTCACCTCCTCAGCATGTGACGCGCCAGGGACTGCCTGACCTGGGCCTTGATGCTTCCTTGACGCCCGCTGCCGCGATCTTGACGCGACCTTGACCGGCGTGGGTCCAGCCGTCAGCCGAAGACGTCGACGTGCACGTGGTCGCGGTGCTCGAGGATCACCGGGTCGCCGCCGGTGGGGGCTCGGTAGTCGCGCCACGTCTCGTCCCGTCCGGCGCGCCAGATGCGGTCGTCGAAGATGACGGTCTGCACCCCGAGGCGGTCGGCCTGGGCGACGACGTACTGCGCGAGCGCCCAGCCGCGCTGCCGGTTGTCGGCGTCGACCGGGCGGAAGAAGATGTCGACCGCGCGGCCGTCGTAGTGCGTGGAGCCCTCCATGTGGCCGTCGCGCACCCCGCCGGGAGCGAACCCGCCGAGGGAGAGGTCGCCGAAGCGCTCGACCAGGTCGGCGCGCACGGCGTCGGCCCGCGCGGTCAGCCCGCTGTCGACCAGCGCCGGATCGCCGGCACCGGCGTCGCCGTCGATGCGGCAGGCGAAGGACTCGGGGGAGTTGCCGGTCAGGGCCGAGGCCAGGGCCCGCGCGTCCTGCTCGTGGTCGGCGTAGGCGTCGGGGAAGCCCGATCGCTGCACCTCCTGCGCGGCGACGGTGATGGGCAGGGTCTGGTAGTCGTCGACGCGCACGAGGGCGTCGTAGAAGGCGTTGGCGGCGTAGACCGGGTCCTGCACCTGCTCCTCGGTGCCCCACCCCTGGGACGGCCGCTGCTGGAAGAGGCCGAGCGAGTCGCGGTCGCCGTAGTCGAGGTTCTCCAGGTCCGACTCCTGGTAGGCCGTGGCGAGCGCGATCGACACCGCGCGGGCGGGCAGCCCCCGGCGGGTGCCGATCGCGGCGATGGTCGCAGCGTTCTCGGCCTGGGTGACGTCGAGCTCCACGCGGTGGCCGTCGACCTCGGCGCTGCACCGCTCGCCGGCGACGAACGGGACCGTGAGGTCGCCCAGGCCGATCGCGACCCCGCCGACGACGAGGGCCGCAGCGCCGAGCAGGACCACGGGCGCGACGTAGCGCGAGCCCGCCGACCGTGTCCCCTGTGCCATGGGGCAAGTGTGTCGGGTGGTGGGTGGGTGCACCCCGTCGGACGCACGGGTCAGTTGACGAGGCGTCCGGGGGTGATCGTCGCCGGGAAGGGCATCGTTGCGGTCCAGGTCTCGTCAGTGGCGACGTCGGTGCCCTGGCTGTAGTCGCCGTTGGTGTCCAGGTCCCACGCGATGAGCCGCGGCTCGAGCGGGTCCAGCACCCAGTACGACGGGCAGCCCGCGCGCTGCAGCAGGTCGCGCTTGAGCAGCAGGTCGATTCCGCGGGTCGAGGGGGACAGGACCTCGACGGCGAGCACCGGTGCCGTGGGCAGGTTGGCCTCGGTGAGGTCGCTGCGTCGCGCGACGATCACGTCGGGCTGGACGACGGTGTCGTCGGAGAGCCGCACGTCGAACGGGGCGACGAAGACCTCGAGGTCGGCGAGGCAGGTGCGACGAGCACGGCGTAGAGCGACCGACGGCACGCTGATGACGCATCGCCGGCGCGGGTCACGAGCAGCGCCCCGTCGACGAGCTCGTAGCGGTTGCCGTCATCGGGCCGCGCCGAGTCGGCGACGGTGCCGCCCGGTCGGCAGCCACTCCGACGTGGTCGGCGGACTGATGGTCGTCATGGCGTCCATGGTGCCTCACTCCCGGGGTGCGCAACAGCATGACGCGATGCTGCCCGAACGGCTGCGAGGAGGCGACCTGCTCGCCACAGGGGTGCGCTCAGTGCGCGTGCAGTGCCTCGTTGAGCGCCACGCCGCTGCCCTTCCACGGGACCGCCTCGACCGCACCGGTGACGGAGTTGCGGCGGAAGAGCACGTTGTCGAGCCCGGAGAGCTCGAGCGGCCTTGATGACCTGCGGCTTGCCGTCGCGGTCGGCGATGGTGACCTTGGTGCCGGCGGTGACGTAGCAGCCGGCCTCCACGACGCAGTCGTCGCCGAGCGAGATGCCGATGCCGGCGTTGGCGCCGAGCAGGCATCGCTGCCCGATCGAGATCGTCTCCTTGCCGCCGCCCGACAGGGTGCCCATGATCGAGGCGCCGCCGCCGACGTCGGACCCGTCGCCGACCACGACGCCGGCCGAGATCCGGCCCTCGACCATGGAGGCACCCAGGGTGCCGGCGTTGAAGTTGACGAAGCCCTCGTGCATGACGGTCGTGCCCTCGGCCAGGTGGGCGCCGAGGCGCACCCGGTCGGCGTCGCCGATCCGCACCCCGCTCGGCACGACGTAGTCGACCATCCGGGGGAACTTGTCGACGCCGAGGACGGTGACGTGCTGACCGTCCGCACGCAACCGGGCACGGGTGAGCTCGAAGCCGGCAACGGCGCACGGGCCCGCCGAGGTCCACACCACGTTGGTGAGCAGCCCGAAGACGCCCTCCATCGACTGGGCGTGCGGCGCGACGAGACGGTGCGAGAGCAGGTGCAGCCGCAGCCAGACCTCCTCCGTCGAGGCCGGGGCGGCGGCGAGGTCGGCGATCTCGACGAGCCGCGTCTCGCGGGTCACGCCTCGGACCTCGTCGGGTGTCGCCAGGGCGCTGAGCTCGTCAGGGGTCTCGGCAGGGGAGGCGCCGAGCACGGGAGAGGGGAACCACGCGTCGAGGACGGCGCCGTCGGCGTCGAGGGTGAGCAGGGCGTGGCCGGAGGCGGCTGGGGACGTCACGGTCGTCAAGCCTAGGCGGGGTCGGGGACCTACTGCCCGGTGCGTCCGTCGATGCACTCGCGCAGCAGGTCGGCGTGGCCGCAGTGGCGCGCGTACTCCTCCACGAGGTGCACCAGGACGTCGCGGGCCTCGACCTCGTCGGTCTTGGTGCGCACGAGGGTGTCGAGGTCGAGCCCCGCCTCGACCTCACGGGCGTGGGCGACCTCGGAACGCCAGACGGCCCAGGCCTCGGCGACCACCTGGTCGTCGGCAACCGCGCCCGAGAAGTCGTCATGGCGGCCCGCGCCGTCGGCGAAGAGCTGGGGGAGGTCGTTGCCGTGCCCCTCCAGCACGCGGCGCGACCACGAGTGCTCGACCTTCGCGAGGTGGCGCAACAGCCCGAGGAGCGACAGTGTCGACGGGGGGACCGACCGGCGCGCCAGCTGCTCGGCGTCCAGTCCCTCGCACTTGAGCTCGAAGGTCATCCGGTAGCGGTCGAGGTACTCCAGCACGACGGCCTTCTCGCCGCTGCCCGGCTCGATGGCCTCGCGGGGGTCCTGGTCCTCGGGCAGCCACATGTCGTTCATGGCGCCACTCAACCGGTTGACGCAGGTGTGGGCAATCGAGTTGTCCGTCGACGGGTCGCCACGGCCACGCCGACCACCGCGACCACCAGCCCGACGAGCTCGCGCACCCCGAGGGTGTCGCCGAGCACGACGTAGGCCATCACGGCGGTGACCGGCGGCATCAGGAAGAACACGCTGGACGACGCCCCCGCGCCGCCGCGGCGCACGAGGCTGCCGAGGAGGAGCAGGCCCACGATCGAGTTGACCACGGCGAGGTAGAGCAGGGCGGCGAGCCCCTCGCCGGGGTCCCGGACGCCGCTCGTGCCGTCGACCACCAGGGCCAGGACGGCGAGCGGGGGGACCGAGGCGGCGAACTGCACGCTCGCCGACCACCACGGGTCGGTGCCGAGCGGGATCCAGCGCTGCCCCATCGTGCCGAGGCTGAGGGTGAGCATGCTGAGCAGGCCCAGCGTGACGCCGATCGCGCCGCCCGCCTCGTCGACGTCCGGGCCGAGCACGAGCACGACACCGGCCACGCCGATCGCGAGCCCCACGACCTGAGCCGGCCGGACCCGCTCTCGCAGCAGCAGGCTCGCCAGCACGACGGTCAGCACGGGCGACAGCGAGTGCAGCAGCGCTCCGAGCGTGGCGCCGAGCCCGGCGTCGAAGGCGAGGTACATCAGGCCGAACTGCAGGGCGTTCATGGTGAGCCCGACCAGGGCGACCCGGGTCAGCGTGGCTCGGTCCATGCGCAGCGGGCCGCGCCGCCACCGGGTGATCGGCACGAGGATCGCTGCGGCGAGCGTGAATCGCAGTGCCAGCAGCGTGAACGGCGCGACCGCATCGACGCCGGCCGGCCCGGCGATGTAGCCCGAGGACCACACCAGGACGAACCCGAGCCCCACCACCCAGGGAAAGTCGGAGCGCCGGGTCATGGCGCCAGCGTCGCAGGCGGGGGTCAGGAGGCTCGTCGACGGGTGCGCGACGATCGGGGGGTGAGCGCCCGCCCCGTCTTCGTCCTGCACGAGCACCACCGACCCAGGCACCACTTCGACCTGCGCCTCGAGGAGGACGGCGTGCTCCGGTCGTGGGCGGTGCCCAAGGGCCTGCCCGACCGACGTGCGCCACGACCGGCTCGCGGTGGCCGTCGACGACCACGACCTCGACCACGCGACGTACACCGACGAGCACAAGTAGATCGCCGACCACGGCTGGTGGGAGCTCGTCGACCGCAGCGACCGCCGGTTCGTGTTCGAGCTGCACGGCGAGCGCGACGTTCGCCGCTACGCGCTCATCGACACCGGCCGCGACTGGCTGCTGCACCTGACCAAGGAGCAGCCGACCACCTGACCGGCGAACTGATTGGCAGCGAGGCCCGCGCGGGGGCTACCGTTGGCACCACAGACGTCCGAGCCGTCATCAGCGGTGAGTCTCCGGAAGAACAGCCCGCTCGCCCAGGGGCCCAGTAGAACCGGACGGGTAGGCCCGTCACAGCCGTGAACGAGTGGTCCGGTCCCGTCAGGCTCGACGCGGCGGCAATCGAGGTGGTACCGCGGCAGCCTGTCGTCCTCGTCGATCCATCCGACGAAGCGATGCAGGAGCCCGGCGATGAGCCTACCCGAAGAACCGACGCACCAGGCGGCGTGCCCTCCAACCCCCGCTTCCCCGAGATCGAGGAGCGGGTGCTGTCGTTCTGGGAGACCGACGGCACGTTCCAGGCCAGCATCGACGCGCGCGACGCCGGCGCCGACGGCAGCAACGAGTTCGTCTTCTACGACGGCCCCCCCTTCGCCAACGGGCTGCCGCACTACGGCCACCTGCTCACCGGCTACGTCAAGGACCTCATCCCGCGCTACCAGACCCAGCGCGGGAAGAAGGTCGAGCGGCGCTTCGGCTGGGACACCCACGGCCTGCCCGCCGAGCTCGAGGCGATGCGGCTCAACGGGATCAAGACCACCGACGAGATCGTCGAGATGGGCATCGACGCCTTCAACGAGGCCTGCCGCGAGTCGGTGATGAAGTACACCGGCGAGTGGCGCGACTACGTCACCCGCCAGGCGCGCTGGGTCGACTTCGACAACGACTACCGCACCATGAACCCCGACTACATGGAGTCGGTGATGTGGGCGTTCAAGCAGCTGCACGACAAGGGCCTGGTCTACGAGGGCTTCCGTGTCCTGCCCTACTGCTGGAACGACGAGACGCCGCTGTCCA
>CAWGJR010000039.1:0-107630 GCA_963822915.1 uncultured Actinomycetota bacterium | reverse complement strand
CTGCACGGACGCTCCTCGTGTCCGGGGAGCTCGAGGCGGACGGTCCCGGAGGCGACGTCTCCCCCGTTGTGGGAGAGGTCGATCCCGAGCGCGCGGGTGAGCAGCGCCGGGCCCCGCGCGAGGTCGCGATCACGCGCGCCGGGTCGGCGCTCGCGCGCGACGGCGAGGCCCTCGACGACCTCGCCGGCGCGCAGCAGCACCGCGCCCGCGTCGCCGTCGTCACCCACGACGACGTTGGCGCACACGTGCATGCCGTAGCTGAGGTAGCAGTAGAGGCGCCCGGCCGGGCCGAACATGATGGCGCTGCGGGGGGTGGGGCCGCGGAAGGCGTGGGAGCCGGGGTCGTCGCTGCCGGCGTACGCCTCGACCTCCACGAGCCGGACCGCCACCGACCCGTGGCGCAGCACCGCGCCGAGCAGGCGCGGGGCGACCTCCTCGACCGGGCCGAGGAGGTCAGGCCAGTCGTTCACGCAGGCTCGCGACCAGGGACACGACGTCGTTCGTCTGCTCGTCGACCCGCTCCGGTGCCGTGCCCCCGCGTCCGTCACGTGCCGACACCGAGCCCTGGACGGTGAGCACCTCGCGCACGGCCGGTGTCAGGTGCGGCGAGATCGCGGCGTACTGCTCGTCGGTGAGCTCGTGCAGCTCGACGCCGAGCTCCTCGCACCGTTGCACGCAGGCACCCGCGACCTCGTGGGCGATCCGGAAGGCCACCCCCTCGCGCACCAGCCACTCGGCGACGTCGGTGGCGAGCGAGAAGCCGGCCGGAGCCAGCTCGGCCATCCGCTCGGTCTGGAAGTCGAGCGTGGCCACCATGCCGGTGAAGGCGGGCAGCAGCACCTCGAGGGAGTCGATCGAGTCGAAGACCGGCTCCTTGTCCTCCTGGAGGTCGCGGTTGTAGGCGAGGGGTAGCGCCTTCAGGGTGGCCATCAGCCCGGAGAGGTTCCCGATCAGGCGCCCGGCCTTGCCCCGGGCCAGCTCGGCGATGTCGGGGTTCTTCTTCTGCGGCATGATGCTCGAGCCGGTCGACCAGGAGTCGTGCAGCTTGACGAACCCGAACTCGCGCGTCGACCAGAAGATCACCTCCTCGGCGAGGCGGCTCACGTCGACGCCGATCTGGGCGCACACGAAGGCGAGCTCGGCGACGAAGTCGCGAGCGGACGTTCCGTCGATCGAGTTGGCGCTGGAGCCGGTGAACCCGAGCTCGGCAGCGACCGCGACCGGGTCGAGACCGAGCGTCTGCCCGGCCAGCGCCCCCGAGCCGTACGGCGAGTCGGCGGCCACGCGGGCGTCCCAGTCGAGGATCCGGTCGACGTCGCGCAGCAGGGGCTGCGCATGGGCGAGCAGGTGGTGCGCCAGCAGGACCGGCTGGGCGTGCTGCAGGTGCGTCCGCCCCGGCATCACCGCACCACGATGTGACTGCGCCTGGCCCACGAGTGCCTCGACGAGGTCGAGGACGTGGCCCGCGACGATCCGGGCGTGGTCGCGCAGGAACATCTTGAACAGCGTGGCGATCTGGTCGTTGCGGCTGCGCCCGGCGCGCAGCCGGCCGCCCACGTCGGCACCGACCTCCTCCAGGAGCAGGCGCTCCAGCGCACCGTGCACGTCCTCGTCGGACGGGTCGGGATGCAGCGTGCCGGCGGCGAACCGCTCCCCCAGCACCAGCAGCCCGCGCTCCAGCTCGGCCGCCGCGGCGTCGTCCAGCAGCCCGGCGCGGTGCAGCGCGTGCGCATGGGCCCGCGAGCCCGCCAGGTCGTAGGGCGTCAGCCGCCAGTCGAAGTGCGTGGAGCGCGACAGCGCCTCGAGCTCCGGCGAGGGCCCGCCGGCGAACCGGCCGCCCCAGAGCTTGCCGGTGTTGGTGGCGTCCTGCTTCGTCACGATGCTTCCTCCACTGCGGCGATGGCCGCGGTCATGATGTCGGGCAGGTCCGCCCACACGAGCCGGCCGTCCAGTGCGGCCTCCTCGGGCGTCATCCACCGAGCCTCGAGCACGTTGTCGACCTCGAGCGCCTCGAGGTGGTCGAAGCTGATCGCCACGTCGCGGGCCAGGCGCAGGCCGAAGCAGGTGGAGTCCCCGAGGTAGTCCACGCCGTCCCAGCTGAACTCGGCCACCACCCGGCCCACGGAGCGGGTCAGCTCGTCGGGCGCAGCACGCGACGCCGGTCTCCTCGAACAGCTCGCGGAGCGCGGTCACCTCGAGGCTCTCCCCCGGGTCGACCGACCCGCCGATCGTGCCCCAGTAGTGCGCCTCCGGTCGAGCGGGGTCGCGCTCCAGCAGGAGCAGGCAGGCGCCGTCCGCGGACACCGGGATCACCCGCGCCGCGGTGCGAGGGATGCGTGCCATCAGTCGGTGCCGAGCTCCATCGCCGCGGCGTCCAGCGCGATCTCGCTGGTGTCGCCCTCGGCGGTCGGGTTGCTCGTGATCCGGTCGGCGCCGCCCTGCTCGATCTCGCCGAAGAGCGTGCCGTTCTCGACGAGCACCTGTCCCTGGTTGAGGGGCTGGGCGGCGTACTGCTCCAGCAGCGCGCGGGAGTCGGCGATGTCGAGGTTGCGCATCGTGAGCTGCCCGATGCGGTCGACCGGACCGAACGCGGCGTGCTCGGTGCGCTCCATCGACAGCTTGTCGGGGTGGTAGGAGAACGCCGGCCCGTCGGTGCGCAGGACGGTGTAGTCCTCGCCGCGGCGCAGTCGGATGGTGACCTCGCCGGTGACGACCGAGGCGATCCAGCGCTGGATCGACTCCCGGATCATCAACGCCTGCGGGTCGAGCCAGCGACCCTCGTAGAGCAGGCGTCCGAGGCGGCGGCCCTCGTGGTGGTAGTGGGCGATGGTGTCCTCGTTGTGGATCGCGTTGACGAGGCGCTCGTAGGCGATGAAGAGCAGCCCCATCGCGGGCGCCTCGTAGACGCCGCGCGACTTGGCCTCGATGATCCGGTTCTCGATCTGGTCCGACATCCCGAGCCCGTGGCGTCCACCGACCTGGTTGGCGAGGTGTACCAGCTCGACCGCGCCCTGCGGGCCGTCGAAGCGCTTGCCGTCGATCGCGACCGGTCGCCCCTGCTCGAAGGCGATCGTGACGTCCTCGGTCTCGATCGCGACCGAGGGGTCCCAGAACTTCACCCCCATCATCGGCTCGACGTCCTCGAGGGAGGCGTCGAGGTGCTCGAGGGTCTTGGCCTCGTGGGTGGCACCCCAGATGTTGGCGTCGGTGGAGTAGGCCTTCTCCTTGGAGTCGCGGTAGGGCAGGCCCCGCGCTGTCAGCCACCGACTCATCTCGTCACGGCCGCCGAGCTCCTCGACGAAGTCGGCGTCGAGCCACGGCTTGTAGATGCGCAGCGCCGGGTTGGCCAGCAGTCCGTAGCGGTAGAAGCGCTCGATGTCGTTGCCCTTGAAGGTCGACCCGTCACCCCAGATGTCGACGCCGTCCTCGTGCATCGCGCGCACGAGCATCGTGCCGGTCACCGCACGCCCGATCGGCGTGGTGTTGAAGTAGGTGCGCCCGCCGGACCGCACGTGGAAGGCGCCGCACGCCAGCGCGGCGAGACCCTCCTCCACGAGCTGGGTCTTGCAGTCGAGATGGCGGGCGATCTCGGCGCCGTACTCCTTGGCGCGTCCCGGGACCCCGGCGATGTCGGGCTCGTCGTACTGGCCGATGTCGGCGGTGTAGGTGCACGGGACGGCACCCTTCTCCCGCATCCAGGCGACGGCGACGGAGGTGTCGAGACCACCGGAGAACGCGATGCCGACGCGCTCGCCGACGGGCAGGGAGGTGAGGACCTTGCTCACGGGGAAATCCTTTGGTTGGTGGGAAGGAGAGTCAGTAGGTGGGCACTGGCGAGCTGGCCGCCAGCGCCAGGAATCGTCGCGCCAGCGCGTCGCCGCCGGCCGGGTCGCGCCCGATCATCAAGACGGTGTCGTCGCCGGCGATCGTGCCGAGGATGTCGGGGATCTCGGCCTTGTCGAAGGCGGAGGCGAGGAACTGGGCGGCGCCGGGGGGCGTGCGCAGGACGACCAGGTTGGCGCTGGCGTCGGCACTGACCAGCAGCTCGCCGCAGAGCCGGCTGAGCCGGGACAGCGCTGCGGCCGTCTCACCGGGCGAGGTGAGCCGGCGGTCGCCGCCCTCCCCCGGGACGGCGTAGACCAGCGAGCCGGAGGCCGAGCGCACCTTGAGCGCGTCGAGCTCGACGAGGTCGCGGGAGAGCGTGGCCTGGGTGACCCGGAGGCCCTCGGCAGCGAGCAGGTCGGCGAGCTCGGTCTGGGAGTGGACCTCGTGGTGGGTCACCAGGTCGATGATCCGCTGGTGGCGGGCGCTCTTGGTGGGCGGGACCATGCTCACGATCCCCCCTCGCGGGCGTGCTCGAGCAGGAACGCGAGCACGGCCTTCTGCGCGTGGCGCCTGTTCTCGGCCTCGTCCCACACGACGCTCTGCGGGCCGTCGAGGACCTCGGCGGCGATCTCCATCCCGCGATAGGCCGGCAGGCAGTGCAGGGCGATCGCGTCGGGCTTGGCCGCTGCCATCAGCTCGGCGGTGAGCGAGTAGGGCGTGAACACCGACGCGCGGGCGGCCTGCTCGCTCTCCTTGCCCATCGAGATCCAGGTGTCGGTGACGACGACGTCGGCGCCCGTGACCGCCTCGACCGGGTCGGACACCGCACAGGCGCTGCCGCCGGTGACGGCGCCGATCTCCGTGGCCCGGGCGAACATCGCGTCGTCGGGCACGTAGCCCCCGGGCGCGCTGACCCGCACGTGCATGCCGGCGGTCGTGCCGCCGAGCAGCCAGGAGTTGCCCATGTTGCAGGCGCCGTCGCCCACGAACGCGACCGTGAGCCCGGCCAGGTCGCCCTTGTGCTCCTGGATCGTCAGCAGGTCGGCGATGACCTGGCAGGGGTGGAACTCGTCGGTCAGCGCGTTGACCACCGGTACGCCGGCGTGGGCGGCCATCAGGTCGAGGTCGGACTGGAGGAACGTGCGCCACACGATCGACGCCGACCTGACGGCCCAGCACCCGGGCGACGTCCTCGACGGACTCGCGGATCCCGATGCCGGCGAGCTTGCCCTCCACGAGCATCGGGTTGCCGCCGAGCTCGGCGATCCCGGCGGCGAACGACGTCTGGGTGCGCAGGGTCGGCTTGTCGAAGATCATCGCGACCGACTGCGGACCCGCCAGCGGACGCTCGTCGTACGGCGCCGCCTTGAGCTTGGCGGCCAGCTCGAGGACGTGGGCCTGCTCGGCCGGGCTCAGGTCGTCGTCGCGCAGGAAGTGGCGCAGGGTCATGAGCCGGCCACCTCCGCAGCGTCCAGCAACCCCGGCCAGGCCTCCACCAGCGCGTCGACCTCAGCATCGGAGACGATCAGCGGCGGGGCGAAGCGGATCCGGTCGGGGCCCGTGGCGTTGATGATCCACCCGGCGGCCTGCGCGGCGGCGACGACGTCCGGGGCGGCCGGTCCGGCGAGGGTGAGGCCGACCAGCACGCCCTCACCGCGCACCTCGACCACCCGCGGATCGGCGCCGACACCGGCGCGCAGCCGCTCCCCCGCCTCGACCGCGTGGGCGAGCAGGCCGTCGTCCTCGATGGTGGAGATGACGGCCAGGGCTGCGGCACAGGCGACGGGGTTGCCACCGAAGGTGGTGCCGTGGTTGCCGGGCTCGAGGAGGAAGCCCGCATCGCCGAGTCCGAGGCAGGCACCGATCGGGATGCCGCCGGCCAGGCCCTTGGCCAGGGTGACGATGTCGGGCGTCACGCCGCTCGGGTGGCTGGCGAGCCAGTAGCCGGTGCGGCCCATCCCGCTCTGCACCTCGTCGAGCCACAGCAGGGCCCCGGCGGACGTGGTGATCTCGCGGGCGGCCAGCAGGAACTCGGTGGTCGCGACGTTGACGCCGGCCTCGCCCTGGAGCGGCTCGATGACCACCGCGGCCGTCGCGTCGGTGACTGCGGCGGCGAGGGCGTCGACGTCGCCGTACGGCACCCACGTGACGTCGCCGGGCAGCGGCTCGAACGGCTCGCGGTAGGCGGGCTTGGACGTGAGCGCGAGAGCGCCCATGGTGCGCCCGTGGAAGGCGTCCTCCATGGCGACGAGGTGCGTGCGCCCGGTGCGCCGCGTCATCTTGAGCGCGGCCTCGTTGGCCTCGGCACCGGAGCTGACGAAGAACACCCGGCCCTCGCGGCCCGGGGCCATCAGCGCGAGCAGTCGCTCGGCGAGCTCGATCTGGGGCGGACTGGCGAAGAAGTTGGAGATGTGGCCCAGGGTCGAGAGCTGCCGCGTCACCGCCGAGACCAGCGCCGGGTGGGCGTGACCGAGGGTGTTGACCGCGATGCCGCCGAGGAAGTCGACGTACTCGTTGCCCTCGACGTCCCACACATGGGTGCCCTCACCGCGCTCGAGGACCATCTTGGGCGGACCGAAGGTGTTCATCACCGAGGAGGTGTAGCGCTCGGTCCAGGAGGCGTTGTCACTCACCCGCGTCACGCGCCTTCCTGGTCTTGGTCTCGACGCCGGGGAGCACCTGGGTGCCGACCCCCTCCTTGGTGAAGATCTCCAGGAGGACCGCGTGCGGCTCGCGGCCGTCGACGACGGTGGCGCGGGGCACGCCGTTCTGCACGGCCTGGAGGCAGGCGCCCATCTTGGGGACCATGCCGGTCGCGAGGCCGGGGAGGATCTCGGCCAGCGACTCGGGGCTGATCTCCCCCACGACGTCCTCGGAGTCGGGCCAGTCGAGGAAGAGGCCCTCGACGTCGGTCAGCACGAGCAGCTTCTCGGCCTTGAGCGCGACCGCCAGCGAGGCGGCCGCCGAGTCGGCGTTGACGTTGTGGACCAGCCCGTCGGCGTCCGGGGCGACGCTCGAGACGACCGGGATCCGGCCGGCCTCGATGATGTCCAGCACCGCCTCGGGGAAGACCTTCGTGACCTCCCCGACGAGGCCGAGGTCGACCTCCTCGCCGTCGACGATGGTGTTGGTCTGGGTCGCGGTGAAGAGTCCGCCGTCCTCCCCGGACAGGCCGACGGCCAGCGGCCCGTGCTCGTTGATGAGCCCGACCAGCTCACGCTGGACCTTCCCGACGAGCACCATCCGCACGACGTCCATCGCCTCGGGGGTGGTGACGCGCAGCCCGCCCCGGAACTCCGACTCGATGCCGAGCTGGTCGAGCATGGCCGAGATCTGGGGTCCGCCGCCGTGGACGATCACGGGCTTGAAGCCCGCCATCCGCAGGAACACGACGTCCTCGGCGAAGGCGCGCTTGAGCGTGTCGTCGGTCATGGCGTTGCCGCCGTACTTGATGACCACGATTTTGCCGTGGTACTGCTTCAGCCACGGCAGGGCACCGGCCAGGGTCCTGGCCTTCGCCTGGTCGGGCTTGCTGGTGTCGAACGCCCCGGAGGCCAGCGAGCTGTCGTTGTTGGGCTGGGTGTGTGGGTGGTCGGTCATCTCGCTCATGAGGAGTAGGCGCTGTTCTCGTGGACGTAGGCGTGGGTCAGGTCGTTGGTCCAGACGGTGGCTCGCTCCGTGCCGGACTTGAGGTCGATGGTCACGGTGACCTCGCGGGGCCCGAGGTCGACCCCGCTCGGGTCCTCCGCGGGCGTCGAGGCGCGGCAGACCCAGACGCCGTTCATGGCGACGTCGAGGTCGGCGGGGTCGAAGGCGGCGTCGGTCGTGCCGATGGAGGCGAGCACGCGGCCCCAGTTGGGGTCCTTGCCGAAGACGGCGGCCTTGAAGAGGTTGCTGCGTGCGACGCTGCGGCCGACCTCGACCGCGTCGTCCTCGGTCGCGGCGTTGACGGTCGTGATCGCGATCTCGTGGTCGGCGCCCTCGGCGTCGCGCAGCAGCTGCATCGCGAGGTCGGTGCACAGCTGGGTGAGGGCGGCGGTGAAGTCGGGCAGCGCGGGCGTGATGCCGCTGGCCCCGCTGGCCAGCACGGTGACGGTGTCGTTGGTCGACATGCAGCCGTCGGAGTCGAGCCGGTCGAAGCTCACCCGGGTCGCCGCGCGCAGCGCCGCGTCGAGGTCGGCGGCCGGCACGACGGCGTCGGTCGTGATGACGACGAGCATCGTGGCGAGCTGGGGCGCCAGCATGCCCGGCACCCTTGGCCATGCCGCCGATGCTCCACCCGGCGCCCTCGACGACGGCCTGCTTGCTCACCGAGTCGGTGGTCATGATCGCCTGGGCCGCATCGTCGCCGCCCGTCGGCTGCGAGGGCGGCGTCGGCCGCGTCGACCCCGGTCAGCAGGTCGTCGCGCGAGTTGGCCAGGCCGATCAGGCCGGTCGAGCAGACGACCACGTCGACGGCTCCGACTCCCGACCCGCTCGGCGACCCGCTCGGCGACGCTGTGGGTGGTCTGGAAGCCGTCGGCGCCGGTGTAGCAGTTGGCGCCGCCGGAGTTGAGGACGACGGCGCGGACGACGCCGTCCTTGACGACCTCCTGGCTCCACAGGATCGGGTTGGCCTTGCAGCGGTTGGCGGTGAAGACGCTGGCCGAGTCGTGGCGCGGGCCGTCGTTGACGACCAGCGCGAGGTCCTTGGCGCCGGTGGACTTCAGGCCGGCGGCGACGCCGGCGGCGCGGAACCCGGCGGGGTGGGTGATGGTCATGACGGACTCTTTCTGGAGGGTGAGCGTGGCTTCTTGGCGGGGACGGCGGCGATGACCGTGTGGCCGTGTCGTCGCCAGGCCTCGGCCGCCCGCTCCGCGTCGTTCTGCGGGACGAGGATCCAGTCGGTGTCGAACGTCGACAGCGTGAACGACGCTGATCTCCTCCTCGGCGAGCGGCGCGAGCAGCGAGACGAGGACGCCGGCGAGGGCGAGGTCGAGCGGACCCTGCACCTCGAAGGCGATGAAGCCGCGCTCGTGGCGCGCCTTCGTGGGCACGCTGCGCGCCGCGCACACGAGCGAGGTCTCGGTGGCGGTGACCGTGACGGAGAAGATCGAGGACGACTCCGCCCACGCCGGGACCTCGGCGCCGACACCGAGCCGCACCACGGCGAGGGTCTCGGGGAAAGGCCTGGAGGGTGTAGGTCGAGGCGGTCACGGGCTCGCTCACGGGGCGATCCCGACGGTCGTCAGGCCCAGGCCCTCGTCGAGGCCCGAGCGCGAGGTTCATGCACTGCACGGCGGCGCCGCCGGTGCCCTTGGCGAGGTTGTCGACCGCACCGACCGCCACGAGGCGCCTGGCGTCGACGTCGACGGTGACCTGCACGTGGACCGCGTTGGAGCCCAGCACCGACTGGGTCTGCGGCCACTGGCCGACCGGCAGCACGTGGACGAACGGCTCGTCGGCGTAGGCCTTGGCGTAGACGGCGCGCGCGTCGTCGGCGGAGACGTCACCGGCCAGCGGGGCCGAGCAGGTGGCCAGGATGCCGCGCGACATCGGGACCAGCATCGGGGTGAAGCTCACCGACACCGTGGCCGTCGGTGAGCCGCACGCGAGGTTCTGGATGATCTCCGGCGTGTGCCGGTGGACGCCCCCGACGCCGTAGGCGCTGGCGTTGCCCATCACCTCGCTGCCGAGCAGGTGGGGCTTGGCGGCCTTGCCCGGCGCCGCTGGTGCCGGAGGCCGCCACGACGACGACGTCCGGCTCGACCAGTCCGGCGGCGATCGCCGGGGCGAGGGTCAGCGTCGAGACGGTCGGGTAGCAGCCGGGCACGGCGATCCGGCGCGCGCCGCGCAGCAGGTCGCGCTGGCCGGGCAGCTCGGGCAGCCCGTAGGGCCAGGTGCCGGCGTGGTCGCCGCCGTAGAAGCGCTCCCACAGCGCGGGGTCGGACGAGCCGGAAGTCGGCGCCGCAGTCGATGACGACGACGTCGTCGCCGAGCGCCGCGGCGATCTCACCGGACTGCCCGTGCGGCAGCCCGAGGAAGACCACGTCGTGGCCCGGCGAGGGTCTCGGCGTTCGTCGGCTCCAGCACCCGGTCGGCCAGCGGCACCAGGTGCGGCTGCAGGGCGCCGAGCGGCTGGCCGGCGTTGGAGCCGCCGGTCAGGGCGCCGATCTCGACGCCGGGGTGCCCGAGCAGGAGGCGGAGCACCTCGCCGCCGGCGTAGCCGCTGGCGCCGGCGACCGCCACGCGTGGATGGTTCGACTTCGTCGTCATGCGCATGACTATACACATGAGTGCATGATTACTCACATCGAGTCCGCAGCATCGCACCTGCACGACAATCCGGTCGCGTCCTGACCGCTGCTCGCCCTAGCGTCGACGTCATGACGCGCCTCGACTTCACGACCTACCTCGACCATATCGGCTCCGAGTCCCGACGCTTCCGCGACGTGCTCGCCGGGTGCGACCCGGCGGCACGGGTGCCGGCCTGCCCCGACTGGGACGCCGCCGACCTGCTGTGGCACCTCGCCGAGGTCCAGTGGTTCTGGAGCAGGATCATCACCGAGCGCCCGGCCGGTCCCGACGCGCTGGAGCGGCCCGATCGAGCGGCGTCGTACGACGAGCTGCTGACGGCCTTCGACGCGGCCTCGGCCGGGCTGGTCGCGGCCCTGGCCGCCGCCGACCCGGCCGAGGCCGCCTGGACCTGGGCGCCCGAGCAGACGGCGGGCTTCACCTTCCGGCGTCAGGCCCACGAGGCGCTGATCCACCGTCTCGACGCCGAGCAGACGGCCGGCGGCGTCACCCCGCTCGACCCCGCGCTCGCTGCCGACGGGGTCGAGGAGTGCCTCGCGGTGATGTACGGCGGCGGCGCCGCCCTGGGGACGGTTCACTCCGAGCGGCATGCACGTGCGCTTCGACCTGACCGACGTCGAGGTGTCCCTCTGGGTGGCGCTGGGCCGCTTCGCCGGCACCGACCCCGACACCGACGTCGTCCACGACGAGCCCGACCTGTCGGTCGTCGACGACCCGGGAGTCGAGCCGGACGCGGTGGTGCGCGGCGAGCGCCGGTGAGTGGACGCCTGGCTGTGGAGTCGAGGCCACGCGTCGCACGTCGACCTGAGCGGCGACCCTGCCGCGCTCGCGCACCTGGGCGGGATCCTGAGCCAGGGCATCAACTGAGCGCTCCTCGGCCTAGGCTGCTGCGATGCCACCGGAGCCGCGCTTCCCTGACCGTCACCTGGCTCGTGAGGACCCGACGCCCGCCGAGCTCGCTGCGATGCCTGCAGGCACCGCGCTCGAGCCGGAGCCCGACGGCACAGCCGCGCTACGTGTGCTCGTGCCACCTGGTGCGGACATCGCGTCGTGCTCGGGCGCAGCGTCGCCCGCGTGCTGTGGTCGGGCGTGCTGGTCCCGCTCGTGGGGATCGCGCTGATCGCGCTCGATCGTCCTGGCCGTGATCCTCGGCTCGAGCCGCTGCCGGGTCGGCTGATCGCGGCGGCGCTGCTCGGTGCTGCTGCTCGCGGGCTGCGTCGCCGCGGCCCGGTCGGGCGGGCACCACGGGTGGTGCGCGACCCGTGCGGCGGCGTACTGGTTCCTCGCGTTCCCGGCGCTCCTGCTCGGGGCGCTCACATCGTTCTGAGCAGCCGCCGTCCACCGCTCAGTCCTGCTGGTAGCGGTGCTCCTTCTGGTCGCCGTGGTAGTCGTAGCAGACCGAGTCACCGAAGCGACGTCGCTCGGCACGCGGTACTTCTTCAGGATCTTGCAGTCCCACGTCGTCCTGGGTGCCCGTCGATCTCCTGCCAGGCGCCGTCGACGTCGGCCCACATCGCCTGGTAGCCGCCGCACTCGTTGACGCCGCCCACGGCGTAGCCGTCGGTGCGCACCGCCTCGACGGTGATCCCGAGCGCGGCCGGTCGCCGGCAGCTCCGTCGATGAGCTTCTGGGCCATGGTGCCGATGAACTTCTTGAAGTCGGTCGGGGCGCCGGTCAGCTTCTCGGCCTCGGCCCGGGTCTGGACGAACACGCCGTCGGCCTCGCCCCCGACGTAGGGGATCAGCTCCGGCGTCGGCTCCGGTGTCGGTTCGGCGTCGGCTCGGGCGTCGGTTCGGGCGTCGGCTCCGGTGTCGCGTCGGTGGTCGGCTCACTCGTCGTCGTGGCGGTATCGGTCACCACCGGGGGCGACGAGGCCGACGAGTCGGCGTCGTCCGTGCCACAGCCGGCCAGCACGGCCAGCGCGAGAGCGGCAGCGGCGCCGCGGGCGGTCAGGGTCAGGGCTCTGGAGCTCGTCATGTCCCTGTGACGCACGACCACTCGCCTTTGTTGCACCTGGCAACCACCTGGCGACCACCTGGCAACCGGCGGGTCTCACCGCTGGACGGCGCCGCACCTCTCGACGGCGGCCGCGACCGCAGCGTCGCGGGCGGCGCCGGTCTCCTCCTCGGTGAGGGTCCGGTCGGGCGCCCGGAAGCGCAGGGCGAAGGCCAGCGACTTCTTCCCGCTGCCGACCTGCTCGCCGGTGTAGACGTCGAAGAGCCGGATCGACTCCAGCAGGTCCCCGGCGCCGCTCGCGCAGGGCGTCCTCGACGTGCGGCGACCGTCACGGCGTCGTCGACCAGGAGCGCGACGTCCTCCTTGGCGAGCGGGAAGGTCGAGAAGTCCGGGCCGGGCACGACCTCGCGGGCGTGGCTGAGCAGGAGGTCGAGATCGATCTCGACCGCCGCACTGCGCGCCGGCACACCGACGGCGCGGCACACCTTCGGGTGCAGCTCGCCGGCGTGGCCGAGCACGACGTCGCCGATCCGGACCTCGGCGCACCGCCCCGGGTGCCACGGGGCCAGGGACGCGCTGCCGACCTCGATCTCGACGCCGAGCTCGGCGGCGAGTCGACGCACGACGCCGACCGCGTCCGACCAGCCCGCGTCACGACCGGCTCCCCACCAGCCGCCGCGCTCGCGCTCGCCGGCGAGGACGACCGCGAGGTGCAGCGGCTGGAGCGGGATCGCCTCCATCAGCTTGGTGAGCTCGTCGTCGGTCGGACGCCAGTCGACGCCGTAGATGGGCGCCGGGCCGCGGTCGGCCGGGAACGCGACCGTGCCGGTCTCGAAGAGCGAGACCCCGGGCGCTCCGCGCCCGAGGTTGCGCGCCGCCGTCTTGAGCAGGCCGGGGAGCAGCGTCGTGGTGTAGGACGGCGCCTCGGCCGAGATCGGGTTGGCCAGCCGCACGGTGTGTCGGCGGGGGTCGTCGGCCGGCAGGCCGAGCCGGTCGAGGGCCGCGTCGCCCACGAACGGGAAGGTGATGACCTCCACGCAGCCGGCACCGGCGAGCGTGCGGCCGATCCTGCGCCGCAGCCGCTGGTGGCGGGTCAGTCCGCGTCCCGGCGCCCGGCGTCGGCAGCACCGACGGCACCTGGTCGTAGCCGACGATGCGGGCGACCTCCTCCACGAGGTCGTAGGGGTCGGTGATGTCGGGACGCCAGGTCGGCGGGGTGACCGTGAGGTCCGCGCCGTCGACGACGTGGCAGCCGACCGCCTCGAGGTGCGCGATCGTGGTCGCCCGCGAGATCTCCATGCCCGCGATGCGCGCGGGGAGGTCGGCGCGGCAGCTCGATCGTCGGTGGGCCGGGCACCGCTCCGACGACGGTGACGCCGGGCTCGGCGACCCCGCCGCCGTAGGTCGTGAGCAGCTCGACGACCCGGTCGGCCGCGGCCTCGCAGACCACCGGGTCGACGCCGCGCTCGTTGCGCTTGCCGGCCTCGGAGGTGATCTTGTGGCGCTTGCCGGTGCGGAACATCGAGGTGGCGTCCCAGTGGGCCGACTCGACGAGCACGCGGGTGGTGGTCGCGGAGATCTCGGTCGGCTCGCCGCCCATGACGCCGCCGAGGCCGATGATGCCGGAGTCGTCGGTGACGACGAGGTCACCGGGATCGAGGGCTGCGGTCGGTGCCGTCGAGGGTGGTCAGCCGCTCCCCTGCCGCGGCCCGGCGCACGCGGATCGGACCGGTGAGCTTGTCGGCGTCGTAGCCGTGGATCGGGCGACCGATCTCGAGCATCACGTAGTTGGTGACGTCGACGGCCAGGCTGATCGGGCGCATGCCGGCCTGGGTGAGCCGGCGGGCGATGAAGTCGGGGGTGGCGCGCCGTCGGGTCGAAGCCGGAGACCAGCCGCGCCACGAAGAGCGGGCAGCCCTCGGGGTCGTCGAGCACGACCGGGTAGCCGTCGGCGTTGGCGGCCGGGCACGCGGCGGTCGGCGGGGTCGGTGAACGCGGCGCCCTCGGCGGCGTAGGCGAGCGCGGCCTCGCGGGCGACGCCGCGCAGGCTCAGCGCGTAGGCGCGGTCGGGGTTGATCTCGAACTCGATGACCTCGTCGTCGAGCCCGAGCACGGCGAACGCGTCGTCGCCCGGCTCGCCGGCACCGGCCGGCAGCACGATGATGCCGTCGGCCTCGGAGCTGAGTGCCGAGCTCGGCGGCCGAGCAGATCATCCCGGCGCTCACGTGGCCGTAGGTCTTGCGCGCGGAGATCGCGAAGTCGCCGGGCAGCACGCCGCCGGGCAGGACGACCACGACGAGGTCGCCGACGGCGAAGTTGTGCGCGCCGCAGACGATGCCCTGGGGCTCACCGGTGCCGTTGGCGTCGGCGACGTCGACGGTGCACCAGTTGATGGTCTTGCCGTTCTTCTGCGGCTCGGGCTCCAGGGTCAGCACGCGGCCGACCACCAGCGGACCGGTGATCGCGTCGCGGGGGCTCTCGATCGCCTCGAGCTTGAGGCCGAGCGCGGTCAGCCGCGCGGCGAGCGCCTCGGTGGTGACGTCGGCGGGCAGGTCGACGTACTCCTTGATCCAGGAGACGGGGGCTTTCATGGGTCTACAGCTCGCTTCCGAAGGCAGTGGTGAAGCGGACGTCGCCCTCGAAGAGGTCGCGCAGGTCCTCGAGGCCGTGGCGGAACATCAGGGTGCGGTCGATGCCCATGCCGAAGGCGAAGCCGGAGTAGCGCTCGGAGTCGACGCCGCAGGCGCGCAGGACGCGCGGGTTGACCACGCCGCAGCCGCCCCACTCGATCCAGCCCTCGCCCTTGCAGGTGCGGCACGGCGCCATCCCGTCGCCGGTGTCGACCTGCTGGGCGCCGCGGCAGACGAAGCAGACCAGGTCGACCTCGGCGCTGGGCTCGGTGAAGGGGAAGTACGACGGGCGGAAGCGGGTCGTGATGCCCTCGCCGAACATCGCGGTCGCGAAGTGGTCGAGGGTGCCCTTGAGGTGGGCCATCGAGATGCCCTCGTCGATCGCGAGGCCCTCGACCTGGTGGAAGACCGGGCTGTGGGTGGCGTCGTACTCGTCGGTGCGGAAGACCCGGCCCGGGCACACGACGTAGATCGGGGGCGTGCGGGTGAGCATGGTGCGCGCCTGCACCGGCGAGGTGTGGGTGCGCAGGACGATGCCGTTGTCGTGCGGGTCGGTCCAGAACGTGTCCTGCATGGTGCGCGCCGGGTGGTCGGGGCCGAGGTTGAGGGCGTCGAAGTTGAGCCACTCGGCCTCGATGACCGGGCCCTCGGCGACCTCCCAGCCCATCGCGACGAAGATGTCGGCGATCAGCTCGGAGCCGGTCGTGACGGGGTGGCGCGCGCCGGCGGGCAGCCGGTCGGTGGGCAGGGTGACGTCGACGGTCTCCTCGACCAGCATCCGCTCCTCGTGCTCGGCCTCGAGCACGGCGGTGCGGGCGGCGAGCGCCTGGTTGACCGCGCCGCGCGCCTGACCGATGCGCTGGCCGGCCTCCTTGCGGGCCTGCGGCGGCAGGGCGCCGATCTCCCGGTTGGCCAGGGCGAGCGGGGACCGGTCACCGGTGTGGTCGATGCGCACCTGCTTGAGCTCGTCGAGGTCGGCGGCAGCAGCGATCGCGGCGAGCGGCCGCGTCGCGGGCGCTCTCGACCTCCTCGGACTTCAAGGGCGTGACCTCCACGGGGTCGTAGTCGGTGTTGGGTCCGGACATGGCGTCCGAGGGTAGTGATCGCGCCCCGTCGCGACCGGTTGCCGGACCGAGACCGGTTAGGAGCCGAGGTCGTCCGGGACGCCCGGCCAGGTGCAGGCCAGGACCGCTCCCCCGCTCGGCGCGTCGTCGATCGTCACCGTCGCCGCCGTGGGCGCGGACCAGGCCGTGCACGATGTAGAGCCCGAGCCCGGAGCCGCCGCGCCCGCCGGTCCAGAACTTCGTGAAGACCCGGCGGCGCAGCTCCAGCGGGATCCCCTCGCCCTCGTCGGAGACCGAGACCAGCGACCCCGTCGGGGGCGTCCGTCGTGGCTGGTGGGGGCGCACCGTGCACGCGCACGGTCCCCTCGCCGTGGCGCACGGCGTTCTCGACGAGGTTGGTGACCACCTGGGTGAACTTGTCGGGGTCGACGTAGACCTGGGCGAGGCCGTCGGTCGCGTGCAGCTCGATCGGGCGCTTGGTGCCGGCGCCGACCGACTCGACGATGCGGGCGACGAGCAGCGTCGGCGTCGGCGGGACGGCGATACATCTGCAGCCGCCCGGTGTCGATGCGGGCGACGTCGAGCAGCTCGGCGATCAGCCGGCTGAGCCGGTCGGCGTCGGCGCTGACGGTGGTGAGCATCAGCTTCTTCTGGTCGTCGTTGAGCTTGTCCCAGCGGTTGAGCAGGGCCTGGACGAAGCCCTTGACGCCGGTCAGCGGCGAGCGCAGCTCGTGGGCGACGGTCGCGACGAGGTCGGAGCGCTCGCGGTCGAGCCGCGCGCGCCCTCGCCCCGAGCGGATGCTGATGGCCAGTCGCTCGACCTCGCCGAGCGGGCGGGTCCGGTGCAGGCGCGCGGTCACGAGCACCTCGGTGCCGTCGGGCAGCAACCACGACTGCTCGGGCACGGCGGTGCGGGTGCGGAGCCCGACGTACGGCGAGTTGCAGCGCACCCAGGCCTGGCCGTCCTGGCCCTGGAGCCGCAGGACCTCCTCCAGCGGGAGGCCCGCCGCCGCGGCGGGCGAGGGCCAGCCGAGCATGCCGGCCGCGACCGAGGAGATGACGGTGACCCGAGCGTCCGCGTCGGCGATCACCACGCCGTCGGGCAGGTCGTCGACGGCGTCCTGCAGGCTCCGGTCGGTCACGGAGCAGGCTACTGCGGCTGCTCAGCCGCCCGGTGTGCTGTCGGGCGGACTCGTAGAGGCACAGCGCGGCGGCGGTGGCGAGGTTGAGGCTCTCGGCGCGGCCGCGGATCGGGATGCGCACCCGGTGGTCGGCCAGCGCGGCGAGCTCGGCGGGCAGGCCCCAGGCCTCGTTGCCGAAGAGCCAGGCCGTCGGCGCCGGCGAGCAGGTCGCCGGCGCGGTGCAGGTCGACCTCGCCGGCGCCGTCGGCGGCCAGGACCGTCAGCCCGGCTGCGCGGGCCGCGGCGATGGCGCTCGGCACGATCGGCCTCGACGGCCGCGGGCAGGTGGAAGGCGCTGCCGACGCTGGCGCGCAGGGTCTTGGGGTTGTAGAGGTCGACCGACGTCCCGGCCAGCACGACGGCGTCGGCGCCGGCGGCGTCGGCGGTGCGGATCGACCGTGCCGGCGTTGCCGGGGTCGCGCACGTCGGCGCAGATCGCCACGAGCCGCGGGGACCGCGTCGAGCACGTGCTCGAGCGGCCGGTCGACGAAGCGGCACAGCGCCACGACGCCGGCGGGGTTGACCGAGTCGCTCAGCGAGGCCAGCGCCCGCTCGTCGACGAGGGTGACCTCGGCGTGCCCGGCCGGGTGCGAGGGACTGCGCCGGCCGGGGTCGCGAAGACCTCGACGACGCACCCGGGCACGCCGCAGCGCGCCCTCGACGGCCTTCGGGCCGTCGGCAAGGAACAGCCGCCGCTCGGATCGCTCCGAGCGGCGGCTGAGCTTGCGGATGTCCTTGAGGCGGGCGTTGCCCACCGCGAGGGGCACGACGTTCAGGCCGTGGCCTCGGTCGTCTCGCGCGGGGCGTTGACGTCGGCGGGCAGCGCGGCCTTGGCGGTCTCGACGAGCGCGTTGAACGCGGCGACGTCGTTGACGGCGAGGTCGGCGAGGATCTTGCGGTCGACCTCGACGCCGGCCAGGTTGAGGCCCTGGATGAAGCGGTTGTAGGTCATGCCCTGCGCGCGCGCGGCGGCGTTGATCCGCTGGATCCACAGGCGACGGAAGTTGCCCTTGTTCTTCTTGCGGTCGTTGTAGCTGTAGACCAGGGAGTGGGTGACCTGCTCCTTGGCCTTGCGGTAGAGGCGCGAGCGCTGGCCGCGGTAGCCGCTGGCGCGCTCGAGGGTGGTACGACGCTTCTTGTGGGCGTTCACTGCGCGCTTGACGCGTGCCATGGGGTTCTCCTTGTTGCTAGCTGGGCTCAGCTGGACTGGTGCGCGAGGCCGCGCTCGGAGCCCAGCGGGGGATCCGGGGCGAGCGGTGGCGTCAGAGACCGAGCATCTTCTTGGCGCGCGGGACGTCGGCCTTGGCGACCTCGACGGTGCCGGTCAGGCGGCGCGTCACCTTGGAGGACTTCTTCTCCAGGTTGTGACGCTTGCCGGCCTTCTCGCGCAGGATCTTGCCCGAGCCGGTCACGCGGAAGCGCTTCCCGGCGCCGCTGTGGCTCTTGTTCTTCGGCATCTCGATATCTCCTTGGTTGGAACAGACTTCGGGTGCCCGGGCGGTACCGGGCGTGCTGGGGCGGAGCCCCGGCGGTGTCAGGCCTCGATCTCGGGATCGAGGTTCTCGGAGCGGCCGCGCTCCTTCTTGGCCGCCACCGGTCCGGCGGCGTGCGCGGCGTCGCGCTCGGCCTTCTCGGCGTCGACGACCGCGGCGCGCTCGGCTTCCTTCTCGGCCTTCTGGACGAGGTGGTCGGCCTTGGCCTCGGCCTTCTTCTTGTGCGGGCCGAGGACCATGATCATGTTGCGGCCGTCCTGCTTGGGCGAGGACTCCACGAAGCCGAGCTCGGTGACGTCCTCGGCCAGACGCTGCAGCAGCCGGAAGCCCAGCTCGGGGCGGTGCTGCTCGCGGCCGCGGAACATGATCGTGATCTTGACCTTGTCGCCGGCCTTGAGGAAGCGGACGACGTGGCCCTTCTTCGTCTCGTAGTCGTGCGCGTCGATCTTGGGACGAAGCTTCATCTCCTTGATGATCACGTTCGTCTGGTTGCGCCGCGCCTCACGAGCCTTCTGGGCGTTCTCGTACTTGAACTTCCCGTAGTCCATGAGCTTGCAGACCGGGGGGCGCGCCATCGGCGCGATCTCGACGAGGTCGAGGTCGGCTTCCTGGGCAAGGCGCAGCGCGTCGGCGGTGGGAACGATGCCGACGGTCTCGCCGCTGGGGCCAACGAGGCGGACTTCCTGGACGCGGATCCGGTCGTTGATTCGAAGCTCGGTGCTGATGGGTCCTCCAGTGGATGGGTGGCAGGTGATATCAGGCGGTCGATCCGTTTGGTCGCGGTGCGTCCAAGCGGAGGCCAGCCATGACCACCTACCTCCGACTCGTGGACAGAAGTCACCCACGAGCCCAGGTCGGGCCATCAGACCGGACCCGACGACCTGGATGGTGCTGCGGTCGATGCGGGTGGGAGATGATCGAGCCTGATCTCCGCTTGATGGATCGGTGGGCACACGAGCGTGCCCACTGATCCGGTCAACGCCCGATGACTAGTCGATCATTCCGGCCCGGGCGAATCGTCGGCGGTCCCGCCGCTGCTCGACCGGTCAGTCCCGGTCTGCACCCAGGCCAGCCCGCCGTCGAGGCGGGCCAGCGTGTAGCCGGCGGCCAGGGCGGCAGCGAGTCGCCGTCGACCACGAAGCGGGTCGGGCCCGGCCACGTCGAGGACCAGGGCGGCGGCCTGCTCCTGCACCGCGGCCTGCGGCGGCGGTGCGCGCGGTGACCGGCACGGGCCGGGCCTCGGGGTTCCACGCCGGCGAGGGACGTCGGTGCCGGTGAAGGCCAGCAGCCCCTTGCGTCCGTCGGGGGTCTGCATCAGGACGGCGGCCATGTCGCTGGACTTGTCGTGCGCCAGCCCGGCTCGTCGACCTCGACCTCGCCGAGCACGGCCACCACCGGCACCAGGACCCGGGCGGGCTGCAGCGCGCGCCAGGGCGGCGACGTACGCCTCGGGCTCCGAGGACGCGCCGTAGCGCCGCCAGCGCGGCGGCCAGGGCCGGGTCGGCGCTGCCGTCGTCGTCGGGGAAGGCAGGTCCCTGAAGTGTGCCGCTCGGCTCATCCCGGCCAGTGTGCCACCCCGCCTGTGTCACCCTGGAGGGCATGGACGACGTCGCCTGGGGAGTGCTGGCCCTGTCGCTGACCCTGGTCGGTGGCACCTACACCTACTACGCCTACCACCGCCGCGGGCTGGCCGCCGGCTCTGCGGGGCGCGGCGCTCACGCTGCTCCCGCTCGCGGCCTACCTCACCGACACCCTGCGGATGTTCACCCGGATCGTCGACGCCGTCGGCGACTGGGCCACCGGCCTGGTCTTCAGCCCCGCGGTCTGGCTCGGCGTCATCGTGTCGGGGATGTCGGTGCTGCTCCTCGGCGCGGCGCGGGTCGTCGACGGCCGGCGTCCACCGCGGTGGCGCGACCCGTCCGAGCAGGCCTCGGGGAAGAAGTCGGCGTCGAAGCCGCCCCGCGCACTCGAAGGACTCCGGTCCGGCCGCCGACCCCGTCGACGACGACATGGCCGAGATCGAGGCCATCCTGCGCAAGCGCGGGCATCTCCTGAGCGAGCAGCCGCCCCACCGGCGTGCTCGACACCGCCCGACGGGTGCTCGACGTGGCCGCGTCGCGGCCGCGCGACCCTCGGGCGCGGGCCGGCTGGTCTGCATCGACGGACCGGCCGGGTCGGGCAAGACGACCCTCGCCGCCGCGCTCGCACGCGCTGCGCCGGGCGACGGTCGTCGTCCACCTCGACGACCTGCTCGACGGGTGGGGCGGCCTGCCCGGCGTCGCCGAGCGCCTCGACCCGCTGCTGCTCCCCCTCGCCGACGGCGAGACCGGGCGCTACGAGCGCTACGACTGGCTACGCCGGGCGCTTCGCCGAGCTGGGTGCCGGTCGAGCCCGCTCCCGCTGCTCGTGGTGGAGGGCGTCGGCTCGCGGCGCCCGACGCCACGCGACCTGGCACGGTGCTGGTCTGGGTCGAGGTCGACGACGACCTGCGCCTGCGCCGCGGCATGGAGCGCGACGGCGAGGCGATGCGCGCCGCACTGGGAGCGGTGGATGCTCGACGAGCGGCGGCACTTCGTGGACGAGGACACGCGGGCCCGCGCCGACGTGGTTGTCTGACGGCCATGACGCGACCGTCGGCCGACCGGGTGGCACCCAGCGGCGACCAGTTCGCCATCTCCGGCGGCGGGTACGACGCCGTCGTCACCGAGAGCGGCGCGGCGCTGCGCGCGGCTGACCCACGCGGGCGCGACCTGCGTCGACGGGTTCGCCGCCGACGAGATGTCGTCGGGCGGACGCGGCCAGCTGCTCATGCCCTGGCCCAACCGGATCCGCGACGGGCGCTACTCCTTCGGCGGCGCCGACCTCCAGCTCGCGCTCACCGAGCCGCACGCGCGCCAACGCCTCGCACGGGCTGGCCCGCTGGGCGGCCTGGACGCGTCGAGGAGCACACCGCGCACTCGGTGTCGCTGCAGTACCGCCTGATGGCGCAGACCGGCTACCCCTGGCTGGTCGACCTGCACGTGCTCTACGACCTGTCCGCCGACGGCCTCACCGTCACCCAGACCGCGACGAACATGTCGGGCTCCCCCGCGCCCTACGCCAGCGGGGCGCACCCCTACCTCACGCGTCGGCCCGGCCCGGTCGACGCGCTGGGAGCTGACGCCTGCCCGCGGCGCGGCGCGTCGGTCACCGACGAGCGGCTGCTCCCGGTGGGCACGCGAGGACGTCGCGGGCACGCCGTACGACTTCCGCGGGGCGCGGGCGATCGGCGACGTGGCCCTCAACCACGCCTTCACCGACCTCGAGCGCGACGACGCGCGGCGTCGCCACGGTCGTCGCTGCGCGACCCGTCGTCGGGTCGCGCGCTCGAGCTCTGGGTCGACGCCGGCGCACCGCTGGCTGCAGCTCTACACCGCCGACGACGTGCCGGCCACGGCGCGCCGCTCGCTCGCGATCGAGCCGATGACCGCCAACGCCGACGCGTTCCGCACCGGCGAGGACCTGCTCACCCTCGCTCCGGCCGGCGAGCCCGGCGACGAGGTGTCAGTCTCCTGGGGCGTGCGCGCTGTCGAGGAGCAGGCGTAGCTGGCGCACGGCCTGCTTGGCGCGCGGCGCCGTCGGAGCCCTGGATGCCCATCGCGGGAGCCGAGGTGCCGTCGGCGAGGTCGAGGCTGACCCAGGGCGCGCCGGGGGTGAGCCGGACGGCGACGACCTCGGCCCAGTCGTAGGTGTGGCGGCGGTAGCCGTTGACGACGACCAGCCGGTCGGGGTGCGCCTCGCACCTTGCGAGCGGATCAGCGCGTAGAGGCAGGCGAAGCCGAGCAGCCGAAGAAGCGATCACGGTGCCGCGCTGGAACGGCGTGACCGACGCGCGGGTCTCGTCGTCGAAGCCGATCCACAGCAGCGCGGTGATGAAGAACAGCGAGCCGCCGGCGACCGCCGCCGCGATCCGCGGACCCGAGCGGACGCCAGGTGTGGGGCAGCGCGAGCTGCCCGGTGGGGTCAGAGGCGGCAGGCATGGATGTCGGTCAGCAGGATGCCGCGGGCGCCGAGGTCGTAGAGCTGGTCCATCAGGCGCTGGGCGCCGTGCGCGCGGCACCATCGCCCGCACGGCGTTCCAGCCCTCGCGCTGCAGGGGCGCGATCGTCGGGCTCTCGATGCCGGGGGTGAGCGCGAGGGCGCGCGTCGAGGTGCTCGGCGGCGACGTCGTAGTCCATCATCACGTAGCTGCGCGCGACCAGGACGCCCTCGATGCGGCGCCGGAACACCTCGAAGCCCGCGGGCTCGCCCGCACCGGCGCGGGTGATCAGCACCGCCTCGGACTGCAGGATCGGCTCGCCGAACGTCTCCAGCCCCGCCGCCTTGAGGGTGGCCCCGGTCTCGACGACGTCGGCGATCACGTCGGCGACCCCGAGCTGGATGCTGGTCTCGACCGCGCCGTCGAGGCGGGTGACCGAGGCCTCGATGCCGCGCTCCTGCAGGTAGGCCCGCACGATGCCGGTGTACGACGTGGCGATGCGGGTGCCCGGCGAGGTCGTCGAGGCTGCTGAAGGCGCCCTGCGGGCCGGCGAAGCGGAACGTGCTGCGACCGAAGCCCGAGGGTCAGCGCCTCGTCGGCCTTGGCGGCGGAGTCGCGCAGCAGGTCGCGGCCGGTGATCCCGACGTCGAGGGTGCCCTCACCGACGTACAGCGCGATGTCGCGCGGGCGCAGGTAGAAGAACTCCACGCCGTTCTCGGGGTCGAGCAGGGTGAGCTGCTTGGAGTCCTCGCGCTGGCGGTAGCCGGACTCGCGCAGGATCTCGGAGGCCGACTGGCGACAGCGATCCCTTGTTGGGGATCGCGATGCGGAGCATCGGCGGGTTCGCGGAATCAGGCATGGCGTGGGGTCCTCGGGTCAGAGGTGGGCGTAGACGTCGTCGAGCTCGATGCCGCTGGCGATCATCAGCACCTGGGCGTGGTAGAGCAGCTGGCTGATCTCCTCGGCGGCGCGGTCCTTGCCCTCGTGCTCGGCGGCCATCCAGGACTCCGCGGCCTCCTCGACCAGCTTCTTGCCGATCGTATGGACGCCGGCGTCGAGCGCCGCCACGGTGCCGGAGCCGGCCGGGCGGGTGCGGGCCTTCTCGGACAGCTCGGCCCAGAGCCCTTCGAACGTCTTCACGGGCAGCAGCCTAGACGCGTCCTCGGTCAGGCGCCGTAGACGGGCTCCGGGGTGGGCGCCTCGGCGAGCATCGCGCGCAGGCCGGCGCCGACGTCGGCGGCCCTCCAGCGCGCCCCGGCGTCGCGGGACGGGCCGTGGGCCCAGCCGTTCTCGACCGTCATCGTGCTGCCGTCGATCTCGATGACGCGGCCGGTCACGTCGGCGGCCTCCTCGGAGGCCAGCCAGGCCACGACCGGCGAGTTGTCCTCGGGCACGGCCATCGCCGAGGTGTCGAAGGCGCCCTCGGTCATCCGGGTGCGCGCGACCGGCGCGATCGCGTTGACCGTCACGCCGTACCGCCCCATCTCCTGGGCGGCGACGAGGGTGAGCCCGGCGATGCCGGCCTTGGCGGCGGAGTACGTCGCCTGGCCGACCGAGCCCTGCATGCCCGCGCCGGAGGAGGTGTTGATGACGCGGGCCGCGCGCTGGCGACCCTCCTTGGCCTCGGCCCGCCAGTAGGCACCGGCGTGGCGCAGCGGCGCGAAGTGACCCTTGAGGTGGACCCGGATGACGGCGTCCCACTCCTCCTCGGAGGTGTTGACCAGCATCCGGTCGCGCACGAAGCCGGCGTTGTTGACCAGGATGTCGAGACCGCCGAAGATCTCGATCGCCTGGCGCACCATCGCCTCGGCCTGCGCGAAGTCGGCGACGTCGGCACCGTTGGCGACCGCCTCTCCCCCGGCCTCGCGGATCATCGCGACGACCTCGTCGGCGGGCGAGTCGCCGGAGTCCTCGCCGGCCAGGGAGACCCCGAAGTCGTTGACGACGACCTTCGCGCCGTGGGAGGCGAGCTCGAGGGCGTGGGCGCGGCCGATGCCGCGACCGGCGCCGGTGATGATCGCGACGCGACCTGCCAGCAGATCAGACACGTGGTGCTCCTTCGTCGGTGGGTCGGTGGGTCGGTCGTGGTCAGTCGAGGTGCAGGAAGACGGGTGGCTCGCCGCCGCCGTCGCAGCCGACGCGCGCTCCGGAGACGTAGGAGGCCAGGTCGCTGGCGAGGAACACCGCGACGTGTCCCGACCTCCTCGGGTCGCGCCATCCGCCCGAGCGGGATGGTGCGCTCGATCGCGGCGACCCGGTCGTCGCCGCCGTAGTGGTCGTCGGTGTTCTCGGTGCGGCACAGTCCGACGTCGATCGCGTTGACGCGGACCCGGGGACCCCACTCCATCGCGAGGGAGGTCGTGAGCGAGTCGAGGCCGGCCTTGGCGGCGCCGTACGCCGCGATGGTCGGGGCGGCGCGGTGCGCCGAGATCGAGGAGATGTTGACGATGGCACCGCCGCCCTCCTGCTCCTGCATGACCGCGTTGGCGGCCTGCGAGACCAGCAACGGGCTGAGCAGGTTGAGGCCGACGATCTTGTCGTGGAAGCGCGGCGACGCGGTCGCCGCGTCGGCAGCCGGGGCTCCCCCGGCGTTGTTGACGAGCACGTCGAGGCGCCCGTGGGTCGAGACGATGCCGGCGACGAGCTCGCTGACCGCGTCCGGGTCACGCACGTCGCAGGTGCGGTGCTCGGCGCCGTCGATCGTCGGCGACCTCCGAGCGGGCGCAGGTGACCACGGTGGCGCCGGCGGCGAGGAAGGCCCCGGTGATGCCCGCCCCGATGCCGCGGGTGCCGCCGGTGACGAGGACGACGCGTCCGGAGAGGTCGAGGGCGAGGGCCATGGCTGGTACCCTACCAAGCAAGTGCTTGGTTGGGTTGCGGCCTTGCTTGTAACTCACCGTTGCGACAGCCACCACGCCGTTCGACGGGTGTGGTGGACGTACGAACGGTGAGTTACAAGCAGCACGCCGCGCCCGACCCCGATCCCAGGAGCCCCATGACGATCACCTCAGAGCTGCGCGACGACGGGATCCGCGTCGTGACGATGGCGCACCCGCCGGTCAACGCCCTCACCGTCCAGGGCTGGTACGACGTCGCGGGCGCCCTCGACGAGGCGAGCGCCGACCTCGACACCCACGTCGTCGTCCTGCGGGCCGAGGGTCGGGGCTTCAACGCCGGCGTCGACATCAAGGAGATGCAGAGCACCACCGGGTTCGACGCCCTCATCGGCGCCAACAAGGGCTGCTTCGCCGCCTTCAAGGCGGTCTACGAGTGCGCGGTGCCGGTGATCGCGGCCGTCAACGGCTTCTGCGTGGGCGGTGGGGTCGGCCTGGTCGGCAACGCCGACTGCATCGTGGCCAGCGACGACGCCTACTTCGGCGTACCCGAGGTCAAGCAGGGCGCCCTCGGCGCCGCGACCCACATGGCGCGGCTCGTGCCGCAGCACATGATGCGCACCCTCTACTTCACCTCGCGCACCATCAAGGCCCAGGACCTCGTGCAGTTCGGCTCCGTGCTCGAGGTCGTGCCGCGCGCCGAGCTGGACGACGCCGCGATGCGCGTCGCCGCCGACATCGCCGCGCAGGACACCCGCGTGATCCGGGCCGCCAAGGAGTGCCTCAACGGCATCGACCCGATCGACGTCAACAAGAGCTACCGCTTCGAGCAGGGCTTCACGATGGAGCTCAACCTGATGGGCGTGGCCGACGAGCTGCGCGATCAGTTCGCCGGCACAGAGAAGAGCAAGAAGTGAGCAAGGGACCCCGCGACAAGCGGATGAGCATCGACGAGGTCGTCGCCGAGCTGCGCGACGGGATGACGATCGGGATCGGCGGCTGGGGTCCGCGGCGCAAGCCGATGGCGCTGGTGCGCGCGATCCTGCGCTCCGACCTGACAGACCTCACGATCGTCAGCTGGGGCGGCGCCGACGTCGGCCTGCTCGTGCGCGCCGGCAAGGTGCGCAGGCTGGTCTACGCCTTCGTCTCCCTCGACTCCATCCCGCTGGAGCCCAACTTCCAGCGCGCGCGTCAGGGCGGCACGATCCCCGAGGTCGTCGAGCTCGACGAGGGCATGTTCCAGACCGGGCTGCGCGCCGCCGCCCAACGGCTGCCCTTCCTCCCGATGCGCGCCGGGCTCGGCTCGGACGTCCTGGTCAACAACCCCGACATCAAGACCGTCACCAGCCCGTACGACGACGGCGTGGGGTTCGAGGAGCTCGTCGCGGTCCCGGCGCTGAGGCTCGACGTCGCGCTGGTGCACCTCAACCGTGCCGACTGCCACGGCAACGCGACCTACCTGGGGCCCGACCCCTACTTCGACGACCTCTTCGCGATGGCCGCCGAGCGCACCTACCTCAGCGTCGAGGAGATCGTCGACACCGCCGGCCTGACTGTCGACACCCCCGTGCAGCGACTGCTGCTCAGTCGGATGATGGTCACCGGCGTCGTCGAGACGCCCAACGGCGCTCACTTCACGACCTGCACGCCCGACTACGAGCGCGACGAGAGGTTCCAGAAGGCGTACGCCACCGCGGCCGGCGGCACCGACGAGGACTGGGCGGCGTTCGAGGAGCGCTTCCTGTCCGGCGACGAGGCCGCCTACCAGGCAGCGGTGGCGGCGTTCACCGTCGAGCAGCAGGAGGCGGCCCGATGAGCACGACCCTCACCCGCGCCGACGTGTGCGCGGCCGCCATCGCCGACGCGTTCGCCGACGACGGCGAGATCTTCGCCAGCCCGATGGGCATGCTGCCGATGCTGGGCGTGCGGCTCGCCAAGCTGACCTCGAACCCCGACCTCGTGATCTCCGACGGTGAGTCGCTCTTCCTGGCCGGGGTGCCGCCGCTCTTCGCCAAGGGCGACGTGGTCGAGGGCTGGATCCCGTTCCGCAGGGTCTTCGACGTCGTCGCCTACGGCAAGCGCCACGTGATGATGGGCGCCACCCAGGTCGACCGCGACGGCAACCAGAACATCTCGGCCATCGGCGACTTCGCCCAGCCGAAGCGCCAGCTGCTCGGCTCGCGGGGCGCGCCGGGCAACACCGCCAACAACCGCACCTCCTACTGGGTGCCGAAGCACTCCCCACGCGTCTTCGTGGAGCAGGTCGACATCGTCACCGGCGTCGGCCCCACGCGCGCCGCAGCCGCAGGACCTGGCGCGGCGCGGTTCAACGACATCCACCGCGTCGTCAGCAACCTCGGCGTCTTCGACACCCACGGCCCCGACCGCACGCTGCGGCTGCTGTCGGTGCACCCGGGCGTCACGACCGACGAGGTGCAGGCCGCCACCGGCTTCGACCTCGGCGACCTGACCGCCGTACCGGTCACGCGGGAGCCGACCGCCGAGGAGCTCGTGATCATCCGCGAGGTGCTCGACCCCAAGAGCCTGCGTCACCGCGAGGTGCCCGAACCCGTCACCGAGGACAGCTGATGATCGAGCAGCAGATCAAGACGCCCTTCACCGAGCTCGTCGGCGTCAAGCACCCGATCGTGCAGACCGGCATGGGCTGGGTCTCCGGCCCACGCCTGGTCAGCGGCACCGCCAACGCCGGCGGGCTGGGCATCCTGGCCAGCGCGACGATGAGCTTCGAGGAGCTCGAGCACGCGATCGTCGAGACCAAGTCCCGCACGGACAAGCCGTTCGGCGTCAACATGCGCGCCGATGCCGGCGATGCCGGTGACCGGTGCGACCTGCTCATCAAGCACGGCGTGAAGGTCGCGTCGTTCGCGCTGGCCCCCAAGCCCGACCTGATCAAGAAGCTCAAGGACCACGGGATCGTCGTGATGCCGTCGATCGGCGCGGCCAAGCACGCCGTCAAGGTGGCCGGCTGGGGAGCCGACGCGGTGATGGTGCAGGGCGGCGAGGGCGGCGGCCACACCGGACCCGTGCCCACCACGCTGCTGCTCCCGACCGTGCTCGACGCCGTCGACCTCCCGGTGATCGCCGCCGGGGGCTTCTTCGACGGCCGCGGCCTCGCGGCCGCGCTGTCGTACGGCGCCGCGGGCGTCGGCATGGGCACCCGCTTCCTGCTCACCCAGGACTCCGCGGTGCCCCAGGCGGTCAAGGACCTCTACCTCACCCAGGGCCTGACCGACACCGTCGTGACCGCCAAGGTCGACGGCATGCCGCACCGGATGCTGCGCACCGACCTCGTGGAGTCGCTCGAGGGCACCAGCGCGATGAAGCGCCTCGGGCCGACGGCGCGGCGCACGCTGGAGTTCAAGAAGGACTCCGGCATGAGCTGGCTCGACCTGGCCAAGGACGGCCGGGCGATGAAGAAGACGCAAGGCCGCTCGCTGGGTCAGATGGCACTGGCCGCCAACACGCCGGTGATGCTCAAGGCCGGCCTCGTCGAGGGCGACACCTCGGCCGGCGTCCTCGCCTCGGGCCAGGTCGTGGGCGTCATCGACGACCTGCCGACGTGCGAGGAGCTGATCGACCGGATCGTGCTCGGCGCGGTCGAGGAGCTGCGGCGGGGCGCGACTACGTCGTGTGACACCACTGTTGGCATCGGCGCCGCATGGCCATGGCGCTGCGACCCGCCGAGGTGCGCGACAAGGGGCTCCTCGACTCTGCGGCTCAGCGGCCTCGGGCGTCGGTCTTCGGGCAGGACGTCCACCCGGACACGGACGTCGGCGAGATCGCTGAGGTACTGCGTCGCGACACCGAGCACTGGTCGGCAGTGTCCGCTCAGTAGTGTCGAGGCATGACCCAGGAACCGAGCACCCCGCGCGCCCGGCACCTGATGGATCCCAACGCTCCCCGCAAGAGGTCCACCCCCGAGGACCGCGAACGCCTCGAGCACGTGCAGCGCGTGGTGATGTCCGTGCTCGTCGGCACCACGATCTTCCACCTCTCGGTGGGCCTGGTGATCGGTGCGTTCTTCATCGACGACAGCGAGCGCGTGGCACAGGTCGGGCTGTGCCTCCTGGGCGGGGCCTTCGGCGCGCTCGCCGTGGCGGCGGCGTACGCCATCCACCGCAAGGCGGTCACCCCGACCCGCGTGGCCACGGCACTGGCGGTGGGCGCGGTGCCCGCGGTCGTCGGGCTGTACGTCGTCTTCCACTGACCCGCGCCGAGTCGGCGCCTGCGGGGTCGGTCAGAGCCGCTCGATGATCGTGACGTTGGCCTGGCCGCCGCCCTCGCACATCGTCTGCAGCCCGTAGCGGCCGCCGGTGCGCTCGAGCTCGTTGAGCAGGGTGGTCATCAGACGGGTGCCGGTGGCGCCGATCGGGTGGCCCAGGGCGATGCCGCCGCCGTTGACGTTGACCTTGTCGTGCGGGGCGCCGGTCTCCTTCATCCACGCGAGCACGACGGAGGCGAAGGCCTCGTTGCACTCGAAGAGGTCGATGTCGTCGATCGAGAGGCCGGTCTTCTCCAGCGCGTGGGCGGTGGCGCGGATCGGGCCGGTGAGCATCCAGACGGGATCGTCGCCGCGCACCGAGAGGTGGTGGATGCGGGCGCGCGGGGTCAGGGAGTGGTCGGCGACGGCCTGCTCGGAGGCGATCAGCATCGCGCTCGACGCGTCACAGATCTGCGAGGCGACCGCGGCGGTGATCCGCCCGCCCGGGGCCAGCGGCTGCAGCCCGGCCATCTTCTCCAGCGACGTCTCGCGCGGGCACTGGTCGGTGTCGAAGAGCGATCCGTCCTCGAGCGTCACCGGCTCGATCTCGTTCGCGAAGCGGCCCTCGGCGATCGCGGCCCGAGCGCGGTCGTGCGAGGCGAGCGCGAAGGCCTCCATGTCCTCGCGGCTGATGTCCCACTTCTCCGCGATCATCTCGGCTGAGTTGAACTGCGAGATCTCGGTGTCGCCGTAGCGCGCGTTCCAGCCCGGCGACTCGGCGAACGGCGTGGTGAAGCCGTACTGCTGGCCCACCAGCATCGCCGCCGAGATCGGGATGGCCGACATGTTCTGGAGGCCACCGGCGACGACGAGGTCCTGGGTGCCGGACATGACGCCCTGGGCAGCGAAGTGCACCGCCTGCTGCGAGGAGCCGCACTGACGGTCGATGGTCACGCCCGGGACGTGGTCGGGCAGTCCGGCGACCAGCCACGCCGAGCGGGCGACGTCGCCGGCCTGGGAGCCGATCGTGTCGCAGCAGCCCATGATGACGTCGTCGACGGCGCCGGGGTCCACGCCCGTACGTCGCACCAGGGCGGCCAGCGTGTGGGCGCCGAGGTCGGCGGAGTGGACGCCCGCGAGGGCCCCGCCCCGCTTGCCGACCGGCGTCCGGACGGCGTCGATGATGTAGGCCTCGGTCATGGGTGCGGGTCCTTTGCGATTCCGTCGAGCAGGATGGAGAGGTACTGGCGGGCGATGACGTCGTGGGTGAGCTTGCCGCCGGGGCGGTACCACGCGACCGCCACCCAGACGGTGTCGCGCAGGAACCGGTAGGTCAGCTCGATGTCGAGGTCGGCACGCAGCGACCCGGACCGCACGCCGTCGTGGAGCAGGGTGATCCAGACCTCGCGGGACTGGGCGTTGCGCTCGGCGAGGTAGCCGAAGCGCTCGAAGCCACCGAGGTAGGCGGCGTCGTTCTGGAAGATCGCGACCTCGTCGCGGTGCTGGTCGATCGCCTCGAAGGACACCTCGACGGCCCGCTCCAGCTTGCTGCGGGCGTCGTCGTCGCTGAGCAGGATGGCGTCGTAGGCGCCGAAGAGCTCGGCCTGGAAGCTGACCAGGATCTCGTCGACCATCGACTCCTTGGAGTCGAAGTGGTGGTAGAGGCTGCCCGAGAGGATGCCGGCGGCGTCGGCGATGTCGCGCACCGTCGTGTTCGTGAAGCCCTTGCTGGCGAACAGCCCGGCCGCGATCGTCAGGAGCTCGGCGCGGCGGCTGTTGGCGGGCTCGTTGGGCTGGGCGGTCACGGCAGCACCCCCTACGCCTGCTGGCTGCTGACGGCGACGACCTCGCCGGTCATGTAGGAGGCGTAGTCGCTGGCGAGCATGATCATCACGTTGGCGACCTCCCAGGGCTCCGCGGCACGACCGAAGGCCTCGCGCTGCTTCAGCTCCGCGAGCAGGTCGTCGGAGGTCACCTTCGCGAGGAACGGGTGCATCGCCAGGCTGGGGCTGACCGCGTTGACGCGGATGCCGTGGGGCGCGAGGTCGATCGCGCTGCACCGGGTCAGCGCCATCACCCCGGCCTTGGCCGCGGCGTAGTGGGCCTGACCCTCCTGCGCCCGCCACCCGATGACGGAGGCGTTGTTGACGATGACACCCTTGCGACCGCTCGCGACGAGACGCTGTCCGGCCGCTCGCACGCAGCGGAAGGTCCCCGTGAGTGTGATGTCGAGGACCGTGAGCCACTGCTCGTCGGTCATCTCGAGCACGCTGGCGGTCCCGCCGAGCCCGGCGTTGTTGATCATGATGTCGACGCCGCCGACCTCGTCGGCGAGGTCGAGCAGGGCAGCGACCTGCGCCTCGTCGGTGACGTCGCAGACGGTCTGGCGCACGCGGTCGGCGCCGAACTCGGCCGCCAGGGTCTGCTCGTACTCCGTGAGCCGGCGCGCGTGGGTGTCGGAGAAGACGACCGCCTTCGCGCCCTCCTCGAGCGCACGTCGTACGACGGAGGCGCCGATGCCGGCACCGGCTGCGGCGGTGACGACGACGACCTTGCCGAGCAGCAGGTCGTGGCCGGCGACGTAGTCGGGGACGGGTTGTTCGGGTCGCTGCGTCGTCATGGATCAGGTGCCCTTCGGTTCACGCGGGAGGCCGAGCACACGCTCGGCCAGGATGTTCTTCTGGACCTCGTCGCTGCCGCCGTAGATGGTGTCGGCGCGGGAGAAGAGGAAGAGTCGCTGCCACTCGTCGAGCTGGTAGCCGGGCCCGCTGGTCAGCAGTCCGGCCGGTCCGGAGACCGCCATCGCGACCTCGCCGAGGCGTTGGTGCCAGTTGGCCCAGACGAGCTTGAAGATCGAGCCGGCGCCCCCGCCTGCCGCGGAGTCCTCGCCGGTCGCGACCGACGACAGGCCGCGGAGCGCGTTGGCGCGGATCACCTCGAGCTCGGCCTTGAGGCCGGCGAGGCGGTCGCGCAGCACGGGGTCGTCGATGCGTCCGTTGTCCTTGGCCAGGGCGATGACCCCGGCGAGCTCGCGGGAGTAGTCGACGGTCTGGGCGAGCGTGGAGACGCCGCGCTCGAGGCCGAGCAGCCCCATCGCGACCCCCCAGCCCTTGCCGGGCTCCCCCACGATCAGGTCGGCCGCGGTGCGGGCCCCGGTGAGGAAGACCTCGTTGAACTCCGAGCCGCCGGTGAGCTGCTCGATCGGCCGCACCTCGACGCCGTCCTGGTCGAGCGGCACCAGCAGGAACGACAACCCCTGGTGGCGCTGGGAGCCTGGCTCGGTGCGGGCGATGACGAAGACCCACTGGGAGAAGTGCGCGTTGGACGTCCAGACCTTCTGCCCGTCGATGACCCACTCGCCCCCGTCGAGGCGTCGCCTTGGTCTGCACGTTGGCCAGGTCGGAGCCGGCGCCGGGCTCGGAGTACCCCTGCGCCCACAGCTCGGTCGACGGCGACGATCGGCGGCAGGAAGCGCGCCTGCTGCTCGGGGGTGCCGAAGGCGATCAGGGTCGGACCGAGCAGCTCCTCGCCGAGGTGGTTGACCCGTGCCGGGGCGTTCGAGCGGGCGTACTCCTCGTGGAAGATCACCTGCTCCCACAGGCTGAGCCCGCGGCCGCCGTGCTCCTTCGGCCAGCCGACGCAGGTCCACCCGTGGGCGGCGAGGTGGCGGTTCCACGCGAGCCGCTCGTCGATGGCCTCGTGGTCGCGACCGGGCCCACCCAGACCGCGCAGCTCGCCCCACTCCCCGGCCAGCTGGTCGCCCAGCCAGTCGCGGATCTCGGCCCGGAAGGCGAGGTCGGCGTCGGAGTAGCGGAGGTCCACGAGTGCTACCCTACCAAGCACTTGCTTGGTTGACCGACGCTCGCCCGAAGGAGCCCCGTGACGACGATCCCCCGCCTGCTCCGCACGGCCGCGGTGCAGCACGGCGACCGGCCGGCGTACGTCGAGGGCGGGCGGTCGCTCTCCTACGCCGCTCTGCTCGACCGGGTCCGCGGCGTCGCGCGCGACTACCTCGCGCGTGACGTGCAGGCCGGGGACCGCGTCGTGGTGTGGGGTCCCAACAGCATCGAGTGGGCCGTCGCCGCCCTGGCCGCCACCTACGCCGGCGCCACCGTCGTGCCGGCCAACTCCCGCTACACCGCCCACGAGGTGGCCGAGCTGGTGGAGCGCACCCACGCGCGCGTCGTGGTCGTCGCCGACGGGTTCCTCGGCAGGTCGCAGATCGCCGACCTCGTCGCGGCGCTGCCGGCCGGGTCGAGCGCCGACATCGTCGACCTCCAGCGCCTCGGCGAGCGCGGCACCGTCCTCAGCCAGGTGCGCCTCGAGGCGCGTGCCGACGACGTCGGCCCGGACGACGTGGCCGACATCCTCTTCACCAGCGGCACGACCGGGCGCTCGAAGGGCGCGATGTCGGCGCACCGGCAGAGCATCGGCGTCGCGCGGGCCTGGGCCGAGCTCGGCGGGGTCCGCGCCGACGACCGCTACCTCGTCGTCAACCCGTTCTTCCACTCCTTCGGCTACAAGATCGGCATCCTGGTCGGCCTGCTCACCGGGTGCACCCTCTATCCCCTCGCGACCTTCGACCTCGACGACACGATGCACCTCATCGAGACCGAGAAGATCACGGTGCTCCCCGGCGCTCCGACGATCTACCAGTCGATCCTGGCGGCGCCGGCCCGCAAGCGCCGCGACCTGTCGTCGCTGCGGCTGGCCGTCACCGGCGCCGCGGTGGTGCCGGTCGTCCTGATCGAGCGGATGCGAGCTGCCGCGCCCGAGGGCCTCGGCATCGACCAGGTGGTCACCGCGTTCGGGATGACCGAGGCCGTCGTGGTCACCATGTGCCGCGAGGACGACTCCGCGGAGACCGTCGCGACGACCTGCGGTCGGGCGATCCCGGGGATGGAGACGCGGATCGACTCCCCGGCCGACGACGCCGATGGCTCGGGAGAGCTGCTGGTGCGCGGCGAGCACGTCATGCTCGGCTACCTCGACGACCCCGAGGCGACCGCCGAGGCGATCGACGCCGACGGGTGGCTGCACACCGGTGACGTCGGCGTCCTCGACGAGGCCGGCAACCTGCGCATCACCGACCGGCTCAAGGACATGTACATCTCCGGCGGTTTCAACGTCTACCCCGCCGAGGTCGAGCAGGCCCTGCTGCGCATGGACGGCGTCGACGACGTCGCCGTGGTCGGCGTGCCCGACGAGCGGATGGGCGAGGTCGGCAAGGCGTACGTCGTCGGCACCGCCGACCCCGACGACGTCCTCGCGTTCGCCCGGGAGCGCCTGGCCAACTTCAAGGTGCCGCGCCACGTCGAGACGATCGACGTGCTCCCGCGCAACCTGTCGGGCAAGGTGCTGAAGACCGAGCTGCGAGAGGCAACGACCTAGTGGAGGCACCGTGGACCTGACCCTGTCCGAGTCCGAGCTCGCCTTCCAGGCCGAGGCGCGCGCCTGGCTGGAGGCCAACGTGCCGTCCGAGCCGCTGCCCTCGATGGACACCACCGAGGGCTGGGCGCTCCACCGGGAGTGGGAGGCCAGGCTGACCGAGGCGCGGTGGTCGGTCGTCTCCTGGCCCGAGAAGTACCACGGCCGCGGCGCCTCGCTCGTCGAGTGGGTGATCTTCGAGGAGGAGTACTACCGCGCCGGCGCACCGGGCCGGGTCTCGCAGAACGGCATCTTCCTGCTCGCCCCGATCATCTTCGACCACGGCACGCCGGACCAGCAGGACCGCTACCTGCCCTCGATGGCCAGCGGCGAGCAGGTCTGGGCCCAGTGCTGGTCCGAGCCCGAAGCCGGCTCCGACCTGGCGTCGCTGAGGTCCACCGCCCGGCGCGACGACGTACGCGGTGGCTGGGTGCTCAACGGGCAGAAGACCTGGTCCTCGCGCGCGGCGCTGGCCCACTGGGGCTTCGGACTCTTCCGCTCCGACCCCGAGGCCCAGCGCCACGCCGGCCTGACCTACTACTGCTTCCCGCTCGACGCCGACGGCGTGACGGTGCGGCCGATCGCCCAGCTCGACGGCGAGGCCGGCTTCGCCGAGATCTTCTTCGACGACGTGTTCGTCCCCGACGCCGACGTGCTCGGCGCCCCCGGCGACGGCTGGCGCGTGGCGATGAGCACCGCGGGCAACGAGCGCGGGCTCTCCCTCCGCTCGCCCGGACGGTTCTGCGCCGCCGCCGACCGGCTCGTCGCGCTGTGGCGCGAGCACGGTGCCGACGTGCCGTCCGCGGGCGACGGCGTCGTCGACGCCTGGCTCAAGGCCCAGGCCTACCGCCTGTTCACCTGGGGCACCGTCACCCGCCTCGCCGACGGTGGGGAGATGGGCGCGGCCGGGTCGATCAACAAGATCTTCTGGTCCGAGCTCGACATCGCGCTGCACGAGACGGCGCTCGACCTCCTGGGACCCTCGGCCGAGACCGAGTCGGCCTGGCTCGACGGCTACACCTTCTCCCTCTCCGGCCCGATCTACGCCGGCACCAACGAGGTGCAGCGCAACATCGTGGCCGAGCGCATCCTCGGGCTCCCCCGCGAGCCCAAGCCCCAGCAGGGAGCACGACCATGAGGTTCGAGCTCACCGACGACCAGCGCGACCTCGCGGGCGCGCTCGAGGGTCTGCTGACCGCCTCCGACACCGCCGGCGTCGCTCGCGCCTGGGCCGACGGCGACGCGCGTCCGGGTCTCGCGCTGTGGAAGCGGCTGGTCGACCTCGGCGTCACGATGCTGGCCACCGAGGCGAGCGCCGTCGAGGTCTGCATCGCCTTCGAGGCGCTGGGCCGTCACGCCGTACCCGGTCCGTGGGTCGAGTCGGCCGCCTACCTCCCGATCGCCCTGGGCCGCGAGGTCGAGGGAGTCTCCACCCTCGCCCTGCCGCCGCACGTCCCCTACGCGTTGGACGCCGACGTCGCCGACCAGGTCTACCTCGGCAGCGCGCCGGCCCCCTCCGTCGGGACCTACGTCGCCTCGGTCGACCGCACGCGCCGGCTGTTCGAGGTGACCGGCACCGGGTCGAGGCGGATCGACGGCCGCCTTCGACCTCGCCGTCCTCGCCACCGCCGCCCAGCTGCTCGGCGCCGGCGAACGGGTGCTGGCCGACAGCGTCGCCTACGTCAAGGCGCGCAAGCAGTTCGGTCGCGAGATCGGCAGCTACCAGGCGATCAAGCACGCGCTGGCCGACGTCAGGATCGCCCTCGACTTCGCCCGCCCGCTGGTGCTCGGGGCCGCGCTCGGCGAGGTGCCGGCATCGGCGGCCAAGATCGCCGCCGGCGACGCCGCCTACCTCGCGTCGCGCACGGGGCTGCAGGTCCACGGCGCGATCGGCTACACCGCCGAGTTCGACCTGAGCCTGTGGATCACCAAGATCCGCGCCCTGCTGACCGCCTGGGGCACCCCGGCCTTCCACCGCGCCGCGCTGCTCGCCCCCCTGACCGACGGGACGGTCCGCTGATGGAGTTCGGGTTCTCCGAGGAGCAGGCCGAGCTCGCCGCCACGGTGCGCGGGCTGCTCACCAAGCGCGCCGACTCGCGCGCCGTGCGCGCCGCCGATCGCCTCCGAGACCGGCTACGACGCTCGAGCTGTGGCAGACGCTGGTCGAGCAGATCGGCGCCGCCGCGCTGGCCATCCCCGAGGAGTACGACGGCGCCGGCTTCACGCTCTTCGAGTCGCTCGTCGTGCTGGAGGAGGTCGGCCGCTCGCTGGCTCCCTCCCCCCTCCTGTCCTCGCTGATCGTCGTCCGAGGCGGTGCTCGCCGGCGCCGACGAGGACGCCCAGGCGCGGCTGCTCCCGCGGCTGGCCGCCGGCGAGGTCGCGGCGCTGCGTCGACGCCGACAAGCCCGACCGCCCGTCCTCGACGCCGCCGACGCCACCGTCATCGTCGCCGCTCGTCGGCGACGACCTCGTCGAGGTCGACCCCGAGCCGCGGCCCGCACGCCGGTCGAGACGATGGACCAGACGCTGCGGCTGGCCCACGTCGACCTCACCGGCGCCCGCACCGAGGTCATCGGGGAGGCCGGCCCCGCGCGCGAGCGCGTGCCGCGCTCGTCGGCGCCGTCGGCGCGACCGCCCTGCAGGCCGGGCTCGCGGCCCGGGCGCGTCGACATGACGGTCGCCTACAGCAAGGAGCGGGTGCAGTTCGGCCGCCAGATCGGCTCGTTCCAGGCGCTCAAGCACCGGATGGCCGACATGCTGGTGCTGCTGGAGATGTCGCGCTCGGCCTCGTGGGCGGCGTCGTACGCCGTCTCGGTCGGCGCCGACAACGCCGAGGAGCTGGCCCACATCGCCAAGTCCTACTGCTCCGACGCGCTCGAGCAGATCGCCGGCGAGACGATCCAGCTGCACGGCGGCATCGCGATCACCTGGGAGCACGACGCCCACCTGGTCTTCAAGCGCGCCCACGCCCTGGGCCAGCTGTTCGGCCAGGCCCACGAGCACCGCGCGCTGATCGACCTCTGACGGTCGACCTGCGGCGCGTCGGCTCAGTCGCGGATCGGGCAGGTCCGGGCGCGCGTGGCCATCAGGCCGAGGGTCCAGCACGACATGCAGCCACGCCACAGCACCACGGTGACCGGCACCAGGAGCAGCCAGAAGGCCGAGCGGTGGGCGAGGCCGAGGCCGGCGACGAGGAGCACCAGCCCGACCAGCCCGCGCGCGTAGTGCACCACCAGCGAGCGGCTCGCGAACATCGCGCCGACGAGGTCGGGCTCCTGCTCGGCACGCTGGGGCGGGGTGGTCAGGCTCATGGACCTCATCGTAGTGGCAGGGCGGGTGTGACCGACGTGACAGCGCTGTTGACGTGCTGTTGCCGTGGCGAGACCACCCCGGTCACCTGCGATCCCTAGAGTTCGTCGCATGACCTCCCCCACGCTCAGCCACATCGACGAGCAGCACGACGACGCGACCGAGGGCCGCCGCGGCTACGACCAGGAGTTCCCCTCGGGCATGCTGGCCAGCCCCACGCGTGCGCGCCTCTGACCCGCTCGACCGTCTCGGCCGAGGACTCGCTCGAGGAACTCGACCTGCCGCCCCACCGAGTCCTCGAACTCCTCGCCCGCGTAGATCGCGAAGTGCCCGCAGTCGTAGGACACGACCTCGGCGAGCGGGCCGATCCGCCGCGCCACCTCGTGCACGGCGGTCGACGGCGCGATCTCGTCGTACTCGGCGATGACCAGCAGCGTCGGGCACCGTACGTCGCCGGCCAGGCGCACCGGTCGGTTGAACGCGATCCGCGCGATGCCCGCGTGCGCACATCTCGTTGCGGAAGCTCGGGCCGGTGAGCGCCGCGAACTGCTCGGCGCCGGGTCCGGAGATCATCGCGCCGGAGTCGGCGTCGCCGAGGAAGGCGATCATCCGTGGCGGGCGTCGGGTCGCGGCGCCGCAGGAGGTCGTCGACGACCGCCTTCGCGATCCCGCGCGCCCCTTGCCCTTCGCCTTCTGGCGCGGCGGAGCGGCTGGGTCACGCACCTTGCCGCGGCCCGTCAGCGCCTTCAGCCCGTCGACCGCCGCACCCTGGCTGATCACCGCGGCGATCGTCGGGTCCTGAGCGGCGACGGCGATGACGTGCCCCCCGCTGTAGGACGAGCCCCAGACCGCCACCCGGGCCGGATCGACGCCCGGAAGGGCGCGCGCCGCCGCGACGGCGGCGTGGTAGTCCTCGCGGTGCCGCCGGTGGTCGACGTCCTGGCGCGGGAAGCCCTGGGAGCCGCCGAAGCCGCGGTAGTCGAAGACGCAGCACGTCGCAGCCGGCCGCGGCGAAGCGCTCGGCGAACGGCATCAGCCCCGAGTCGCGGGTCGTACCGAACCCGTGGGCCATCACGACGCACGGTCGTCCGGCGGGGCCGCTCAGTGCCGTGCTGGCACCGGTGAGGTGGTCGGCCTCGCAGAGGTCGCCGTGGCTGTCGAACGTGAGTGTCTCCACGCGGGGTGTTCGTCACCCACGCGCCGGCGGATCGCCGAGCGGTGGGGCCGAGGACGTCCCGGACGGGCTGGACCGATGCGGTGATTCCCGATCTGTGCGGTCGGATCGGATCGAGCAGGTTGATCCGATCCACCGCACTGTCGACGACCGGGCCGCCGGCATCTCGCGGCGGGCAGCCGAGTGCGTGCGCTCCGCGCGCCACGGCCTAGGAGGACGGGCGCTCGTCGGTCGTGCGGTACTTGCCCTGGAAGAAGAGCAGCGGCTCCTCGCCGGTGCCGACCACGAGCTCCTGGACCCGGCCGATGACGATGAAGTGGTCACCGGCCTCGTGGACGGCGTGGATCGTGCAGTCGACGTAGCCGAGCGTGCCCGTCGAAGACCGGCGACCCGGTGACCGGGGACGGCTGCCAGGCGACGTCGGCGAACTTGTCGGCGCCGCGGCTGGCCATCGTGTTGGACAGGTCGGCCTGGTCGGCGGCGAGGAAGTTGACGCAGAACTTGCCGGCGCGCTGGATCCGCGGCCAGGCGCGCGACGAGCGGGCCGGCACGAACAGCACCAGCGGCGGGTTGAGCGAGACGCTGGAGAACGACTGGCAGGTCAGGCCGACCGGCTCGCCGTTGCTCATCGTGGTCACCACGGTGATCCCGGAGGCGAAGCGGCCCAGCACGTCGCGGAAGCGACGCGCCTCGGCGACCGCCTCGGGCGAGGAGGTGTCGACCTCGAGGTCCTCGCCGGGGTGCAGCTGGAGGTCGTAGGCGGAGTCGGCCGAGCCAGGAGTAGATGAGCTCGCTGCTCGGCCAGGTCTCGCGCGCGTCCGCAGCTGCATCCCCTCGGGGATCTCGGGGCTCGAGTGGCTGTCCATGCCGTCCAGGCTAGTCACCGTGGGTCGGTCCCCTACTGGCCGCCGCCGAAGTCGTGTCCCCAGTAGGACACGGCCGTGGACTCGCGGGCGACCCAGCGGTCGTCGTCGACCTGCAGGCCGTCGGTGCCGAACTCGATGTCGAAGCCGCCGGGCGACCTGACGTAGAACGACACCATCTCGTCGTTCATGTGACGCCCGAGCGTGGCCGAGAGCGGCGCCCGGTGCTTGCGCACCCGCTCCAGGGCGCGGCCGACGTGGTCGAGCGTGTCGACCTCGAGCATGATGTGCACGCACTTGCTCGGGTTGGGCATCGGCAGGAACGCCAGCGAGTGGTGGCGCGGGTTGACCCCGAGGAAGCGCAGCCACACCTTCGAGCCGGGCTCCTTGCCGACGAACTCCCCCGGCATGCTCATCGAGTCGCGCAGCCGGAAGCCGAGCACGTCGGTGTAGAAGCGCAGCGCCTCGACGTCGTCGAGCACCGGCAGCACGATGTGGCCCATGCCCTGGTCGCCGGTCACGAACCTGGCGGCGTACGGCGTCACGACCGGCCGCGACTCGTAGGTGATGCCGTGGAACAGCTCGAAGACGTTGTCCCACGGGTCGCTGAACCGGATGAGCTCCTGCACCCGGCGCTCGGCGAGCTCGTCGGCGGTGCCCTCCTCGAACGCGACGCCGGCCTTCTGCAGGTGCTCGCGCGCCTCCTGGAGCGCCCGCGGGTCGGCGACCTCCCAGCCGACGCAGCTCGAGCTGGTCGACGTCCGACGGGGACGACGACGAGCCGGGCGGAGACCTCGTCGATGCGCCAGTACTGGTGGTCGGGGTGGGGGCCGCGGCCCTCGGCCAGGCCGAGCACCTTGCCCGCGAACGTCGTCCACTGCGACGAGGTCGGTCGAGGAGACGCGGACGTAGCCCATGGACTTCACGTCGATGGTCATGGCTCAGCCCCTCTGCTCCGCGGTGGGCGCTCGACGTGGCGCGCGAGGAAGGCGGTGGTGATCTCGGCGAACTCCGCGGCCGCCTCGATCTGTGCCCAGTGGCCGCAGTTGGGGAAGACGTGCAGCTGCGCCTTCGGGATCAGCTTGAGCGCGACCATCGCCCCGTCGAGCGGGTTGACGCGGTCCTCGCGGCCCCAGGTGAGCAGGGTGTGCTTGCGCAGCCGGTGTGCCTCGCGCCACAGCATGCCGTCCTCGGCGGTCTCGGGGTTCCAGAAGGACATGCCCATCGAGCGCATCGCCTCCTGCGCCCCGGGCGCGGTCGCGTCGGCGAAGCGCTGCTCGACCAGCTCGTCGGTCACCAGGGCCTGGTTGACCACCATCGTGGAGATGAACGCGCGCAGCGCCTCGCGCGTCGGCGACGCGCCGAAGTCCATCAGCCGCTGGACGCCCTCGGTGGGGTCGGCGTGGAAGAGGTTGAGGCTGAGGCCACCCGGGCCCATCAGCACCAGCCGGCCGACCCGGTCGGGGTGGGTGAGCGCGAGGCGCATCGCCGTACCGCCACCGAGGCTGTTGCCGAGCAGGTGGACCTTGTCGATGCCGAGCTCGTCGAGCAGCGCGACGACGTGGTCGGCGGCGTGGCGGTAGAAGTTGCCGACGACGGGCGGCTTGTCGGAGCCGCCGAAGCCGGGCTGGTCGACCAGCAGCGTGCGGAAGTGCGTGGCGAAGTGCGGCAGCGCCGGACCGAAGTTGGACCAGGCGCTGGCGCCCGGTCCCCCACCGTGGAGCATCACCAGCGGCAGGCCGGCTCCGACCTCGGCCGACGACTCCCCCGCCTCGTAGTAGTTGAGGGTGATCCCGGCGGCCTTGGCGGAGCGCCGGGTGCCCTCCTGTGTGTGGTCAACAGGAGCGGGGGCGGTGTCGGTCATGGAGGTCAGTACATCCCTGGGTCGATCTTGTGGCCGAACTCGTGGGCACCGAACATCTGCAGGGCGCGCTCGGGGTCGTTGGCCGCGTGGACCCGGCCGGCGTGGGCGTCGCGCCACGCGCGCTGGAGGTAGGTGCCCTTGACCAGCGCGCGACCACCGGAGGCCTCGAAGAGGGCGTCGATCGCGTCGATCGCCCGCTGGCTGCCCAGCACCTGGTCGCGACGGACCTTCAGGCGCGAGCGCAGCGGGATCTTCTCGCCCTTGGCGACGTAGGACTGCTCCTCGCGGATGTTGTTGACGAGCAGCGCCCAGGCGGCGTCGATCTCGGAGGACGCCCTGGCGATCCGGACCGCGGCGAACGGGTCGAGCGAGGCCTTCTCACCGAGGTAGGCCGCGCGCGAGCGCTTCTGCTGCATCTCGACGTGCTCGTCGTAGGCGCCCATCGCGATGCCGATGATCGGCGTGGTGATGGTGCCGGTGAAGATCGAGTGGAAGGGCAGCTTGTAGAGGTCGGAGGGGTTCTGCTCCTGCCCCGGGCCACGGCACTGACCGGTCTCGCCCATGCTCAGGGTGAACGCCTCGGGGATGAACACGTCGTCGACCACGATGTCGTTGGAGCCGGTGCCGGCCAGGCCGACCATGTTCCAGACGTCGACGATCTCGTACTTGTCGCGCGGCACCATGAAGGTCTTGAAGTCGACGACCTGACCCTCGGCGTTGAAGACGAGCCCGCCCAGCAGCACCCACGAGCAGTGGTCGCAGCCGGAGGAGAAGCTCCACTTGCCGGACAGCTGGTAGCCGCCCTCGGCGACCGTGGCCTTGCCGGTGGGGGCGTACGACGAGCTCAGCCGGGTGTTGGTGTCCTCGCCCCAGACGGCCTGCTGTGCCTCGTCGGAGAAGAGGGCGACCTGCCACGGGTGGACGCCGACGACGCTGGAGACCCAGCCGGTGGACCCGCAGGCCCCCGAGATGTCGCGCACCGCGGTGTAGAAGTCGACCGGGTCGGCCTCGTGGCCGTCGAAGCGCTTGGGCTGGAGCAGCTTGAAGAAGCCGGTCTCCTCGAGCTCCTTGATCGACGCCTCGGGGACCACGCGCAGGCGTCTCGGTCTCGTCGGCACGCTCGCGCAGCGTGGGGAGGACGTCACGGACGCCGTCGAGGACGGCGGTGGCGGCAGATGACATGGGAGGGCTCCTGTCTGAGTACTTCTGGGACCAAGACTAGAACACGTTCTCGTTTTGGTCGAGTGGGGACATCGAACCCGTGCGCGGAGGATGCCGCCACACCCCAAGGTGAACCCGCTGCACCCTGGCTCGTGCCCAGGTATGGAATCGCGGAGACGGGGCAGACACCTCCACATGGCCCCCTCCCCCCTCGCCCGGCATCCGCTCCGCCACCGGGCCGTCGGCCGTGGTGTGACCGCGTGGTCCGCGGCCCTCGCGCTGACCTGCCTCGCGGCGCTGAGTGGCTGCAGCGACGACTCCGCTGACGCCGACGCCGCCGGCTCACCCGGGCCGGCAACGCCCCTCTCCTCGGCTCCTCGCCACGCCGGCGACGCCCGCCGGTCGCGCCGACGCCCGAGCCACCTGCGAAGCCCGGCCTCGACACGCTCGACTGGTACTCGGTCGAGCGCGTCGGCCAGCCCTACGCGATCCGCAGGTACGGCAACGGATTCATCGGGCTGGAGACCCGCGGCGTCACCCGGATGACGGCCGACGGCACGCAGCTGTGGCGCTGGGAGCCACCCACCAAGGACGACGTCTACGGTGACTTCGTCGGTGACGACGTCGTCTACGTCGAGCCGGACCTCGCCCCGCGCCGACCACGAGGTCGTCGGGCTCGACGCGCCGCACCGGCGACCGAGCTGTGGTCCACGTCGAGCAACGGTTAGCACCGCGGCGGACGACGAGCGGATCTTCGTCACCACCTGCCCCGGTCGGATCGACGACCCCGAGGCCGACTGCACGATCGCCGCGCACGACGCGCGCACCGGCGCCGTCGTCTGGACGCGCGCGCTCCTCACCTACACCGAGTACGTCTTCCCGGTGGGCGACCGGCTGCTCGTGCAGTCGTTCCCGGACGCCGAGAACCCGTCGTTCCTCCTGCTGGACGCCGCGACCGGCACCCTCGTCGACGACGACCTGCTCGACGACGAGGTCGACTACCTCGCCTACGCCTCGGGAGACGACCAGGTGATCACCACCGGTCTCGGCGGGCGACCGGCCGACGACTGCTCCCAGGCGGTCGCCCTGCACGACCTCGACGGAGCGGCCGTGTGGTCCACGACGGTGCCCTCGGGTCGCGACGGCTTCAGACCGAGGACGTGTGCCGAGGCGACGCCGTACGACACCGACAGCACCGTCGTGCTCAGCCTGGCGGGCTCCCTGGTCGCGCTCGACCGCCGCACCGGTGAGCAGCTGTGGCGACGCCCCCGCACGCCGTACGTGCAGAACACGACCCGGTCGCTCGTGATCGTCCAGGACGACGCCACGCGCAGCACCGTCGCTCTGTCCGCGCGCACCGGCGAGGAGCGCTGGCGCTGGTCGGGCACCGGTGGTGGCTGGTACGGCTACGGCGACTACGTGGCCACCAACACCGACTGCAGCGGGGTCTGCACGACGGTCGTGCTCGACGCCCGCTCCGGCACGGAGGTGCTGCGCGTCCCGGGTGTCCCGAAGGGGTTCGTGGCCCCTCGGCGCGAGACCGGGCGTACTGCACTGATGACCCGGATCGACGATCCGGAGTCGTACCGCGCGCGCTACGGCTACGTCGTGCTTCCCGCGCTGGACTGACCCCCGGTCAGCTGGTGGCGGCGGCTGTGTCCTGCTCGGCCCTGAGCATCAGGGCGATGTCGATGAGCTGGTCCTCCTGGCCGCCGATCAGCTTGCGGCGTCCGGCCTCGAGCAGGATCTTGGCGCCGGAGACGTCGTAGCGCTCGGCGGCGTTGCCGGCGTGCTTGAGGAAGGAGGAGTAGACCCCGGCGTAGCCCATCATCAGCGTCATCCGGTCGAGCTGGCACTCCTCGGGCATGGCGGGCTTGATGACGTCCTCGGAGGCGTCGACGATCGTCAGGAAGTCGACGCCCGTGGTCCAGCCGAGCTTGTCGCACACGCCGACGAACGCCTCGAGCGGCGTGTTGCCCGCGCCGGCGCCGAAACGACGTACGGAACCGTCGATCTGGGTCGCGCCCGCACGGGCGGCGATCACGGTGTTGGAGACGCCGAGGCCGAGGTTCTCGTGGCCGTGGAAGCCGACGTCGGCGACGTCACCGATCTCGGCGACGACGGCGGAGACCCGGTCGGCGGTCTGCTCCATCACCAGCGCCCCGGCCGAGTCGACGACGTAGACGCACTGGCAGCCGGCGTCGACCATGATCCGCGCCTGCTTGGCCAGCACCTCGGGCGGCTGGGTGTGGCTCATCATCAGGAACCCGACCGTCTCCAGGCCGAGCTCGCGGGCCAGCCCGAAGTGCTGGATCGAGACGTCGGCCTCGGTGCAGTGGGTCGCGACCCGGCAGATCTGGCCGCCGTTGTCCTGGGCGGCGCGGATGTCGTCCTTGGTGCCGAGCCCGGGCAGCATCAGGAAGGCGATCTTGGCCCGCTTGGCCGTCTCGGCGGCGATCTTGATGAGCTCCTGCTCGGGGGTGCGGGAGAAGCCGTAGTTGAACGACGACCCGCCCAGGCCGTCGCCGTGGGTCACCTCGATCACCGGGCACCCCGGAGTTGTCGAGCGCCTCGACGATGTCGTGCACCTCGGTCGCGGTGAACTGGTGGCGCTTGTGGTGCGACCCGTCGCGCAGGCAGGTGTCGGTCAGGCGCAGGTCGAGGTGGCCCCACGGGTCGTCGCCGTGGGTCGCCGACCAGGTGCGCCGGAGCGGTTGATGTCGGTCATGGGTTCTGTTGCCTTTCGGGTGACAGGGGCTTCGTCGACGCTCGCTGGCGCTCGCTGCTCAGCCTCCGGCCAGCTTGGCGCGGGCGATGTTCTGCGCCGACCTGGGTGGCGGCGGCGGTCATGATGTCGAGGTTGCCGGCGTACGGCGGCAGGAAGTCCCCCGCGCCCTCGACCTCGACGAAGACCGAGACCTTCAGCTTGCCCCGCGTGGCCGCCGACGGGTCGTCGAGCTGCGGCTCCTGGAGCAGCCGGTAGCCCGGCACGTAGGCCTGGACGGCCTTCTCCATCGCGAGGACCGAGGCGATGATCGCGTCGCGGTCGGCGTCGGGGTCGACCGCGCAGTAGATGGTGTCGCGCATGATCATCGGCGGCTCGGCCGGGTTGAGGATGATGATCGCCTTGCCCCGCTCGGCGCCGCCGATCGAGCACGACGCCGGCCGAGGTGGTGCTGCGTGAACTCGTCGATGTTGGCCCGCGTGCCCGGACCGGCCGACATCGAGGAGACCGACGCCACGATCTCGGCGTAGGACACCGCAGCAGCGCGCGAGACGGCGGCGACCATCGGGATCGTGGCCTGCCCCCCGCACGTGATCATGTTGACGTTCGGCTTGGTCAGGTGCTCCTCGCCGTTGACCGGCGGAATCACCGCGGGCCCCACCGCAGCCGGCGTGAGGTCGATCGCGACGATGCCGGCCTCCTCGTAGCGCGGGGCGTACTCGCGGTGCACGTAGGCCGAGGTGGCCTCGAAGATCAGGTCGGGCAGCACGTCCTGCTTCAGCAGCCAGTCGACTCCCTCGTGAGTCGACTCCAACCCCTTGTCGGCGGCGAGCCTCAGCCCCTCCGAGGTGGGGTCGACACCGATCATCCAGCGCGGCTCGATCACGTCGCTGCGCAACAGCTTGTACATGAGGTCGGTCCCGATGTTGCCGGGCCCGACGATCGCGGCGGTCAGCTTCTTCTGCGTCATCTCTTACTCCTCGAACTCGACGCTCAGCGTGTCGAACCCGCTGATCGACGCCTCGACCCGGTCCCCCGGGGCGAACGGCACGAACGGGCCCAGGGCCCCGGACAGAATCAAGTGGCCGGCGCGCAGCGGGTCGCCGAAGCGCGCCGCCTGCACGGCGAGCCAGCGCAGCGCCTCGAGGGGGTCACCGAGGCAGGCCGCGCCGTTGCCGGACGACCGCTCCTCGCCGTTGATCGTGAGCGACATGACGACGTCGCGCGGCTCGAGCTCGTCGAGGGTGCGGCCCTGCGTCTCGGGACTGCCCACGACGTACAGGCCGCTGGAGGCGTTGTCGGCGACCGTGTCGGTGAAGCCGATGTCCCAGCCGTCGATGCGCGAGTCGACGATCTCCAGCGCCGGCAGCGCCACGTCGACAGCCGCACGGACCGCGTCCAGGGTGAGGTCGTCCTCGGCGAGGTCCAGGTCGCGGCCGAGGACGAAGGCGACCTCGGCCTCGACGCGCGGCTGGAGCAGCCGTGCGCATCGAGATCGGGTGGTCGTCGGAGACGTCCATCTCGTCGAGCAGGTAGCCGAAGTCGGGCTGGTCGACACCGAGCTGGTCCTGGACGGCCTTGGACGTGGCGCCGATCTTGCGACCGACCACGACGGCCCCCGTGGCGAGTCGCCGCTGCACCAGGCCCTGCTGGACGGCGTAGGCCGCCGACAGGTCGTCGGTGCCGATGAGGTCACGCACGGCGGGGCACGGGACCCGGGTCTCCAGGGCGTCGGCCAGACGGTCGACGGCGGCCTGGATCTCGTCCGAAAGGGTCACGGCCGCAATGGTAGAACCTGTTACAGTTTTGCGCCATGAGCACCCCTGCACAGCCGCTGCCCGCCGAGGTCGACGTCGTCGTCGTCGGAGCCGGCGGCGCCGGCATGAGTGCCGCCCTGGCGGCCAAGAAGCAGGGCCTGGAGACCGTCCTCCTCGAGAAGAGCGGGCACTTCGGCGGGTCGACGGCGCGCAGCGGCGGTGGCGTGTGGATGCCGGGCAACTACGCGCTCCGGGCGGCCGGCCAGGCCGACCCGATCGACGAGTCCAAGCGCTACCTGGACTCGATCGTGGGCGACGTGGTGCCGAAGGAGCGTCGCGACACCTACCTCGACCGTGGTCCGGAGGTCCTCGACTTCATCCGCGACAACACCCCGCTGCGCTTCACCTGGGTGCCCGACTACGCCGACTACCACCCCGAGGCCCCCGGCGGGCGGGTGGCCGGACGCAGCTGCGAGCCGATCCCGATGGACGCCAGCTTCCTCGGCGACGAGCTCGACCGCCTCCACCCGCAGTACACCAAGGCGCCGGCCAACATGATCGTCACCCAGGCGATGTTCCGGAAGATCAGCCTGGGCCTGCGCACGGTCGGTGGTCCGATCACGATGGTCAAGGTGCTCCTCGCGCGCATCTGGGCCGGCCTGCGCGGGCGTCGCATGTATGCCATGGGCAACGCGATCGCGATCGGCCTGCGCAAGGGGCTCATCGACGCCGACGTGCCCCTGCACTACGACACCGAGCTGGTCGGCCTCGTGATCGAGGACGGCCGCGTCGTCGGCGTCCGCGTCAAGCAGGTCACCGACACGGGCGCCGTCGAGCACGTCGTGCGCGCCCGACGCGGCGTGATCCTCGGCAGCGGTGGCTTCGAGCGCAACCTCGAGCTGCGCGAGAAGTACCAGCCGCAGCCCACGTCCGTCGACTGGACCACCGGCTCCCAGTTCAACACCGGTGCCGGGCTCGAGGCCGGGATCGCCGCCGGGGCCGAGACCGACCTCCTCGACGACTCCTGGTGGGGGCCGACCATCCCGCTGCCGAGCGGCCCGTGGTTCTGCCTGGCCGAGCGCAACCTGCCCGGCTCGATCATCGTCAACCAGGCCGGCGCCCGCTACATGAACGAGGCGCTGCCCTACGTCGAGGCCGTGCACGAGATGTACAAGGGTGAGGAGAGCGGCGTCGGGCACGTGCCGAGCTGGATGATCATCGACCAGCGCTACCGCAACCGCTACCTCTTCGCCGGCCTGTTCCCGCGCCAGCCCTTCCCCGGTCGCTGGTACAAGATGGGCACCATCAAGAAGGCCGACTCCATCGAGAAGCTCGCCGCGGAGATCGAGGTGCCGGCCACGACCCTGACCGCCACGCTCGAGCGCTTCAACGGCTTCGCCGCAGCCGGCGTGGACGCCGACTTCCACCGCGGCGAGTCGGCCTACGACAAGTACTACTCCGACCCCACCGTCAAGCCGAACCCGTCGCTGCACGTCATCGATGCCGGCCCGTTCTACGCCGTCAAGATCGTGCCCGGCGACCTCGGCACCAAGGGCGGTCTGGTCACCGACAGCCGGGCCCGCGTGCTGCGGCCCGACGGCTCGGTGATCGCCGGCCTCTACGCGGCCGGCAACGTGTCGTCGGCCGTCATGGGTCGCACCTACGCCGGGCCGGGCGCCACGATCGGGCCCGCGCTGACCTTCGGCTACCTCGCCGCCGAGGACATCGCCTCGGCCTCGGTGGCCGACCCGGTCGCGGCCCCGCGTGAGCAGGAGACCGCCTGATGCCGATCGACCCCGACGTCGCGATCGGCGCCGAGCTCGGCAGCAGGACGTTCTCGTGGTCCGCGAGCGACGTCCTGCTCTACCACCTCGGCATCGGCGCCGGCTCCCACGCCGGCGACAACCTGTCGCCGACCGCCCTCGCCTACACCTTCGACGGGCCCGGACTGCAGGTCCTGCCGTCGTTCGGCGTCGTGGCGCCGACCTTCCACGAGACCGACCCGCCGCCGCTCGACCTCCCCGGCTGCGACATCAACCTCGCCCAGGTGGTCCACGGCTCGCAGTCGGTCACTGTCACGGCGCCCGTGCCGACGTCCGGCACGGCCACCGTCACCACCACGCTCACCGACATCTGGGACAAGACCAAGGCCTGCGTGATCTGGCAGGAGAGCGTGGCCACCTCGGGCACCGACGGGGCGGGCGACGTGCTGTGGACGGCCCGCTCCTCCATCTTCGTCAAGGGAGAGGGCGGCTGGGGTGGTGAGCGCGGCTCCTCGGAGCCCGTGGTGCTGCCCGAGCGCGAGGCCGACGCCGTCACGACGTACGCCGTGACCCCGCAGCAGGCTCTGCTCTACCGGCTCTGCGGCGACCGCAACCCGCTGCACGCCGACCCCGACTTCGCGGCGGGTGCCGGCTTCCCGGCTCCGATCCTGCACGGACTCTGCTCCTACGGGATCGTGCTGCGCGAGCTCACCGACGCCCTGCTCGACGGCGACGCGACCCGGGTGTCGGGCTTCGGCGCGAAGTTCTCCGGGGTCGTCTTCCCCGGCGAGACCATCGGCGTCCGCGGCTGGCGCGAGGACGGCCGGATCGTCGCCTCGGCCGCGATCGTCGGCGGCGATCGTGACGGCTCGCCCGTGCTGGCCGACGTGGTGCTGGAGACCACCGGAGGCTGAGCAGCGAGCGCCAGCACCACCCACGGAGGCTGAGCAGCGAGCGCCAGCGAGCGTCGACGAAGCCCCGTGAGGGTGGTTGCGGTCTGCACCCGGCTCACCGGGCTTCGTCGACGGGCTCGCCCAGGGGCTCGCCCTGCTCAGCCTCCGGCGTCCTCGCCGGTCGGTCGCTACCTTTGCGTCGTGACGATCCTGGGCACCCCGCTGAGTCCGACCTCCACCCGTGTCCTGCTGCTCGGCTCGGGCGAGCTGGGCAAGGAGCTCGTCATCGAGCTCCAGCGGCTCGGTGTGGAGACCATCGCCGTCGACCGGTACGCCGATGCCCCGGCGATGCAGGTGGCGCACCGCAGCCACGTGATCGACATGCTCGACGCCGCCGAGGTACGTCGTGTGGTCGAGCTCGAGCAGCCGCACTGGGTGGTGCCGGAGATCGAGGCGATCCACACCCCGACCCTGCGCGAGCTGGAGGCCGAGGGGGTCACGGTCATCCCGACGGCGCGGGCGGCGCTGGCTGACGATGGACCGCGAGGGGATCCGCCGCCTGGTCGCCGAGGAGCTCGCGGTGACCACGTCGCCGTACCGCTTCGCCGACACCGCCGAGGACTTCGCGGCTGCCGTCGAGGAGATCGGGACCCCGTGCGTGGTGAAGCCGGTGATGTCGTCGTCGGGCAAGGGCCAGTCGGTGGTGCGCTCGCCCGACGACGTCGCGACCTCCTGGGAGCACGCCCAGTCGGGCGGCCGCGCCGGACAGGGTCGGGTGATCGTCGAGGGCTTCGTGCCGTTCGACTACGAGATCACCCTGCTGACGATCAAGCACGCCTCGACCACGGCTCCCGACGACCCGGCGCAGGATGCGATCTCCTTCTGCGCTCCGATCGGGCACGTGCAGGTCGACGGTGACTACCGCGAGTCGTGGCAGCCCCAGCCGATGAGCGAGGCGGTCCTCGCCGCCGCCGAGCAGATGGCGGAGACCGTCGTGCGCGAGCTGTGCGGACCGACCGGTCGCGGACTGTTCGGCGTGGAGCTGTTCGTGCGCGGCGACGAGGTGATCTTCTCCGAGCTCTCCCCGCGACCGCACGACACCGGGCTCGTCACGCTGGTCTCCCAGGACCTCTCCGAGTTCGCCCTGCACGCCCGGGCCATCCTCGGCCTGCCGATCCCCTCGATCCGCGCTCGCGGCGCTGCCGCGTCGTGCGCGGTGCTGGTCGAGGGCGACCGGGTGGCACCGTCCTTCGAGCGGGGTGGAGCGGGCGCTCGCCCACCCGGACACGCAGGTGCGTCTCTTCGGCAAGCCCGAGGTCGTCGGGCGACGACGGATGGCGGTCACCCTCGCCCTCGGCGACGACGTCGAGGCGGCGCGCGCCACCGCCCGTGAGGCCGCCGCCGCGATCGAGGTCAGCGACCCGCGCTGAGAGGCCGCCACATCGTGCCGGGGGAATACCGCGGGTCCACTCGGCTCTTGTGACAAGGACATCGGCACCGAGCTGGTGCCTCGACGAAGGGAATCATCATGCCCACTCGCACCGCTCGCACCGCCTGGAACGGCACCCTCGAGACCGGCTCCGGCCAGGTCGAGCTCTCCAGCTCGAAGGTCGGCACCTACGACGTCTCCTTCCCCAAGCGTGCGGCCGACGACGCCGGCGGCTTCACCAGCCCCGAGGAGCTCATCGCCGCCGCGCACTCCTCCTGCTACGCCATGCAGCTCTCGGCCATCATCGCCGAGGCCGGCGGCACGCCGCAGTCGCTCGACGTGACCGCCGACGTCTCGCTCGGCCCGGACCCGGACGGCGGCTTCCGCCTCACCGGCATCAAGATCACCGTCCGCGGCGAGGTCGAGGGTCTCGACGAGGCCGGCTTCACCAAGGCCGCCGAGGACGCCAAGGCCGGCTGCCCGGTCAGCAAGGCCCTCACCGGCGTCGAGATCACCCTGGACGCCGCGCTCGAGAGCTGACAGTCGAGCGCCCCACCAGCACCGGAAGGAGCGCCTCGGCCACCTCGGCGGGGCGCTCCTCGTGCGCGAACAGGCCGGCGTCCGCGACGACGTGCAGCCGGGCGTCGGGGAAGGTCGCCGACCATCTCGCGGGCCCAGGCCACCGGGAAGAACGGGTCCTGCTCGCCCCAGACCAGCTGCACCGGGCACGTCGATGCGGCGGTGGACGTCGCCGAGCTCGTCGACGTAGCGCGTCGTCGAAGCTGCGCAGCAGTCGCACGCGGCGTCCGATGCGCGACGCGGACGTCGTGCAGGGGCCGGAGGAAGAACTCGTCGAACTCGCCGTCGAGCAGCGACCGGTCGACGAAGGCGTCGCCGAGCACGAACCGGTTGCGACGCAGTCGCGGGCGCCGGCGACGCCCAGCCCAGCGCGCGCGCCGAAGCCGGGAGGCGCCGCGCGGCGAGGAACGGCTCTGAACCGCCAGCTCAGGCCGTGCGGCTGCTCGGTGTCGATCAGGCCCAGGGCGCGCAGGCGCGGGTCGCCGGCGACGGCGTGACGGGCGATCAGGCCGCCGCTGTCGTGGCCGACGACGGCGACGTCGTCGAGCCCGAGCAGGTCGACCACGCGACGCACGGACTCGCATGTGCTGGTCGAAGGTGATCGTGGTGGCGGCGTCGAACCGGCTGTCGCCGGCGCCCGGGAGGTCGATCACGTGGCAGGTGACGTGCTCGACGAGGTGCGGGAGCAGCGGCGGAACGTCGCCCCGCTCACCGGCCACCCGTGCACGAAGAGGACGTCGGGCCCGGTGCCCACGCGGCGGTAGGCGACCTCGCCGGCGCCGACGTCGAGCCAGCCGTGGGGGGCGGAGCGGAACAGGTCGGCGGCGGCGGTGGCATCGAGGGTGGTCATGGCTCCACGGTGCGTCGACGGTCCGCAGCGACGCGCAACGACCTCGCCGAGGTAGGTGCCGTCCGACCCGCGGCGCCGTAGCGTCCTCGCCATGCCCGACCTCGACCACCGCGCCGGCCTCTTCCCGGCGCTGCTGAAGCACTGGCGCGGGCAGCGCGGGCTCAGCCAGCTCGACCTGGCGCTCGCGGCCGACGTGTCCTCGCGCCACGTCAGCTTCCTCGAGACCGGGCGCAGCCGACCCTCGGCCGAGATGGTGCTGCGCCTCGGAGCAACGCTCGGCGTGCCGCTGCGCCACGTCAACGCGATGCTGCGAGCGGCCGGCCACGAGGCCGTCTACGACGACGACCGCGAGGTCCTGCCGCCCTCGGTGCAGCAGGCGCTCGACCTGCTGAAGTCGCACCAGGAGCCGTACCCGCTGATCGTCATGGACCGCGCCTACACCGTCCGCGACCTCAACCAGGGCGCGGTGACGCTGCTCGCGGCGCTGGTCGGTGATGCCGATGCGGTGCTGCCGGCGGTCGCCGACGGCCTCAACCTGGCTCGGTTCACCTTCGACCCCGCCGGGCGCGCACCCGTACGTCGTCAACATCGACGAGGTCGGCCGCGACCTGCTCTGGCGCCTGCAGCGCGAGGTGCTGGCCGACCCGGACGACGGGCTGCTGCGCGCCGTGCTCGACGACGTGCTCGCCATGCCCGACGGTCGACCCGGGCTGGCGCGAGGTCGACCTGTCGGTGCCGGCCGAGCCCGCCGCTCGTCGTGCACCTGCGAGCAGGCGACCTCGACCTCCGCTTCATCACGATGGTCACCGCGTTCCAGGCACCCCAGAACGCCGCGGTCGAGGACCTCGCGATCGAGGCGTGGTTCCCCGCCGACGACGCGACCGCCGAGCTGATGCGATCGATGGCGGCGGGCTGACTCCGCATCGAGCTCAGGGCTTGCGGGCCACGACGTACAGCCGCTCGGTCTTCTCGCCGCGCGCGGTGATCGGCCCGCGGTGGTACCACTCGACGTCCTGGAGCCCGGCCCGCTCGACCAGACCGACGACCTCGGCGGGCTCGTTGAAGACGAAGTCGAGGTCGATCTCGTGGTCGAACCAGGTCGGGTTGTGTGCGGACGTCGTGACCGGCAGTGCATCGCCAGCAGCAGCCAGCCGCCCGGGGCCAGGGGCCGCACCAGCGAGTCGATCGCGCCAGGCAGCTCGGAGGGGCGCGAGGTGGATGAGCGGAGTACCACGCCAGCACGGCACCCAGCCCTCGGCGTTGGTGGGTCGCATCAGGCGCCGCAGGTCGCCGACCTCGTAGTGACCGTCAGGAAAGCGCAGCCGGGCCTGCTCCACCATCTCCGGCGTCAGGTCGATGCCGGTGGCGTCGGCGCCGGCGGCGGCGAGGTAGGCCGTGACGTGGCCCGGCCCGCACCCCACCTCGACCACCGGCCCGCCGGCCGGCGGCGATCCGGTCGAGCAGCATCCGCTCGAAGGGCATGGCGTCGGCAGCTCGTCGGTGAGCGCCTCGGCGTACGACGCCGCCACCGCGCCGTACGACGCGCGGACCTTCGCGTCGCGCGCCTCGGCGCCGCCGCGCGATCACCGACTCCCGGTCGGCGCCCGCTCCGCGGCGCACGGCCGCGGCGGTGGAGCGGCCTCCTCGATCGGGCCGAGGAGGTGGACCCAGCGGTGGTCCTGCTCGCGCGGGCGCTTCGGCTGCTCGACCACCAGGGGCGCCTCGGCGGCGGCCATCCGGGCGAGGCACGCCTCGACCTCGGAGCGGTCGGCGAAGGGGTGCAGCCGCTCGGTGCGGGTCTTGAGCGCGCCCGGCGGCTGGGCGCCGCGCAGGAGCAGGACGGTCAGCAGGGCGCGCTCGTCGGGCGACCAGTCGTGGCGGGCGGCGATCGTCTGGACGTACTTGAGCGTGCGTCGCCCGGAGTCCTGCCACGTGACCGCGACGAGGTCCTTCTCCTTGAGCGCGCGCAGCACCCGGTGCACCGTCGCCTCGTCGTAGTCGGTGACGGGCTCGCGGCTGCTGGTCTGGTTGCACGCGGTGATGACGGCGTTGACCGACATCGGATAGCTCGCCGGCACCGTCACCTCCTTCTCCAGGAGGCTGCCCAGGACGCGTTGCTCCTCGGCGCTCAGCTCGGGGAGCGCAAGGTCGGAGGCCACGGGTGCAGGCTACCGACCCGGTCCGGGTCAGGAGGCCGGGTCCGAGGTAGCGCCTCTCGAGCACCGACCCGTCGGCCGCGAGCACGTCGACCGTGTGGTCGAGCAGACCCTCCGAGCCGGGCACCTTCACCATCATCGCCCAGGCGCCGTCCGCGCCGACCGGACGCTCGAAGGACCGACCGTCGACGAGCGTGAGCCGATCCGGTCGGCGTCGCGCCTGGTCACCCCGGCCCCGGAGTAGTAGGCGGCGGCCTCCTCGACGATCGACTTGATGCCCGTCGTGCCGCCCGACAGGTAGATCTCGCCGCGTCCGGCAGGGTCGACCTGGGTGAGGCCGGCGTCCCAGGTGACCGGCGACAGGGTGCAGGCGACCTGGGTGCCCGCCACCCGGACGAGGGCCTCGACGACCGGGCCCTGAGCGGTCGACCGCACGGACGTCTCCGCCGCGCAGGTCGACCCAGGCCGTGGCGAAGGCCGGGTCGGGCTCGGGCAGCTGCTGCTCGGAGCAGAGCTCGGTGAGCCGAGCCTCGTCGAGGGTGCCCGCCGCCATCTCGAAGCGCGAGAAGGGAACCGGCGCGTCCTCCTCGCCGGCCTCGGGGATCAGGCAGAGCACCGGGTTGGGCCCGGCCCGCAGCACGAGCCCGCCGACCTCCTGGGTCAGCCCGCTGTCGAGCAGGACCACGTCACCGGCGCGGTAGCCGCGGTCGTGGGCGACCTCGAGGTGGCCGGCGGGACCGTACTGCGGCAGGTCGTCGTACTTCGCGAGCTGTGGCCGGCAGCGGCGCACGACCTCGCGATCGGCGAGCACGGGTGTGGCATCGGGCTCACGCGGCACCGGATCGGTCGCGACGGTGCTGGTCGCCGCAGGGGCGGTGGCACGGTCGGGTCCCGTGGCCTCGCCACCGAGGGACGCCGAGGCGAGCGCGGCCGCAGCCACCGTCGCGACGGCCAGGGTGGCCCCGGCACCCGCCGCGACCCGGCGCCGCGAGCGGGAGCGCCGTGCCCGACCGAGCAGCGTCTCGACATCGGTCGTCAGGGGACGGCCCTGGTCGTCGGCAGCGGCGCGCAACCGACCGGGAAGCCGGTCCGACAGGGCGTCGGAGTGCTCGTCAGGGAGCTGGAGCCGGTCATGGTGTTCCTCCAGGGGTGACGGGGGCGTCTTCGATCATCGGGCGCAGGGCGCGCAGTGCATCGGAGGTCTGGCTCTTGACGGTGCCCTCCGAGCACCCGAGCGCGCGGGCGGTCTCGGCCACGGACAGGTCGCCGTAGAAGCGCAGCACGATGCAGGCGCGCCGCCGTGGCGACAGCCGGGAGAGGGCGGCGACGAGTGCCTCGCTCGCGACGACGTGGTCGGCCGGGTCGGGGACCGCAGCCTCGAGTCCGGCGACGTCACCCGAGCGCTCGCGCCGGCGCCACGCGCGTCGTGACTCGTCGACCAGGATCCGCACCGTCGTACGACGGGCGTAGGCGAGCAGCGCCTCACGACGCTCGATGCGCGGCCAGGCACGGTAGAGCCGGATCAGCGCCTCCTGGGCAGCATCCTCGGCGTGCTGCCAGTCGCCGCACATCAGGTAGCCGGTGGCGCGCAGCGGCCCCAGTGCGGAGGCCACGAAGGAGCCGAACTCCTCGTCATGGCTCGCCATCGGTCCCGCCTCCCACCGCTCGTCCGCGTCGTCGCAGGGTAGACGGGTGTGACACCGCCTCGGGTTGGGCGTGGTCGGCAGAAAGTTGCTCGACGGTCGAGGATGGGGGGATGGATCTCGACACAGCGCTGCAGGCGCTCGCCGACGGCGCGCGATCGGCGCTGGGCGACGATCTCCTCGGCCTCTACCTGGTCGGCTCGCACGCGCTCGGGGCCGCGGACGAGCACAGCGACGTCGACTTCGTGGCGATCACCGCCGACCGGGTCTCCCCCGGGCAGCTCGCTGCCCTCGAGGGCCTGCACGCCCGACTGCCCGACCTTGCCGGCCGGTTCGCCCAGCACCTCGAGGGCAGCTACGCGCCGACGGCCGACCTGCGGAGCCCCATGACGGTGGGCCGGTCGTGGCCCTACGTCGACAACGGCTCGCGCGAGGTGGTGGCCTCCGACCACGACAACACGCTGCACGCTCGCTGGGTGCTGCGAGAGCGCGGCGTGCCGATCATGGGGCCGGCCGCCTCGACGTACGTCGCTCCGGTCGACGTGGGCGCCATGCGGGCCGAGATGATCGGGGTCGCGCGGGCCCGCGCCGAGGGCATCGAGGAGGACCCCGACAGCCTCGCCAACGGGTGGTACCAGCCCTACCTCGTCGTGACCCTGTGCCGGGCACTCCACACGGCGTACACGGGCGAGGTCACGAGCAAGGCGGCCGCCGCTTCGTGGGCGCTCGGCGTGGTGCCCGAGGAGCATCGCTCGCTGGTCCTGCGGGCGGTCGCGGACCGTCCGGAGCCCTGGCGGCGGGTCCACGAGACGGCGGACCCGTCCACGGCTGCTCCCACGCGCGCGTTCGTCTGGGAGGTGCACCGGCTGATCGGCGCCGAGGTGCTGCGGCTGCGACTATGATCTGGAGGTGTCCGAGGTCTCCGTCATCGCCTACTTCGCCGACGACCCCACCCGCACCTACCAGCTGGTGCAGTGGCTCGACGTCCTCGAGATCCTCGACGCGCAGCACCGGGTCGTCGTCGTCGTGCGTGACCCGGCCTCGGCCGCCGTCCTCGAACGGCGTACGTCGCTGCCGGTGCTGACCGCGGTGTCCCTCACCGACCTCACCGAGCTCTACGACGAGCTCGACGCGAAGGTCGTGCTCTACTGCAACAACTCGATGCTCAACTTCCAGTCCCTGCTGAGCAACCGGCACCTCCACGTGCACATCAACCACGGCGAGAGCGACAAGCAGAGCATGGCGAGCAACAACGCCAAGGCCTACGACCGGGTCTTCGTGGCCGGTGAGGCTGCGGTCCAGCGTCACCTCGCGGCGCTGCTGGAGTTCGACACCGGTCGGCTGGTGCGCGTCGGCCGCCCGCAGCTGGACCTGCGCCCGCCCGCCCTGCTGGCGCCGACCGACCGGCGGACCGTGCTCTACGCGCCGACCTGGGAGGGGGACGCCGACTACAACGACTACACCTCGGTGAGCGGCCTCGGGGTCGAGATCGTGCGCGCCGTCCTGGCCGTGCCCGACGTACGGCTGGTCTACAAGCCGCACCCCCAGATCGTCACCAGTCGGACCCCGGCCGTGCGGGCCGCGCACCTGGAGATCCTCGAGGTCGTCGCCCGGGCGGCTCACGACGATCCCTCGTCCGGGCACGTGACGGTGACCGCCGGCGACATCCTCGCGGTCATCCCCGACTGCGACGCCATGGTCACCGACGTGTCCTCAGTGGGCCTCGACTGGCTCTACCTGCGCAACGAGAAGCCGCTCCTGCTCACCGACCCGCAGGGCGACGCCGAGCGGCTGCGCCAGGACGTGCCCGTCAGTCGGTGCGCCGACGTGATCGATGCGGCAACGCTCGACGGGCTCAGCGCACTGGTGGCGTCGCGTCTCGACCACGACGAGCACCAGCTGGCCCGGGTCGCGATGCGCCACCACTACTTCGACGACCTCCGGGTCGGGGAGAGCACCGAGCGCTTCCTCGAGGCCGTGTCCGAGCTCGTGACCCTGCGCGACCGGCTGCTCGGCGTGGCGTCCGGCGGCGACGACGGGGCGATCACGGCCTGACGTCGTGGTCCCGACGCTTCGCGCCAGAGGTCGGCGTGTCATCCGTGCGGGTGTTCCCGGTCCTGCCGCGTCGTGTGGACCATGGGTCGCGATCGAGGGGAGCCGCCTTGTCCACCACACGCCTGTCCGACGTCCTGAGCGAGTTCGCGCGGACGCTCCTGACCGACTCCCCGGTCCAGGTGCTGCTCGACGACCTCGTCCGTCACACCGTCGACCTGCTCCCGATCGACGCTGCCGGCGTGAGCCTGATCTCGAGGCACGCACGCCCGCGGATGGTCGCGGGGAGTGACCCGCTGGCCAAGCGGCTCGAGGAGCTGCAGACCGAGCTCGACGGGGGCCCGTGCACGGCCGCCGTTGCGAGCGACGACCCGATCCTGGTGCCGGACCTGGCTGCGGACACCCGATTCCCGGAGTTCGCCGCGCGCGCGCAGGAGAGCGGACTCGCGGCAGTGTTCGCCTTCCCGATGCGCAGCCAGGATCGGCGGGTCGGCGCCCTGGACCTCTACCGCTACAGCGCCGGCCCGCTCGATCCCGAGGACGTAGCGGTGGCCCGCACCCTTGCCGACGTCGCGACCGTCTACATCGTCAGCGCGGAGGCACGCACGGCCCGGACCGAGTTCGTCGCCAGCGTCAGCCACGAGCTGCGCACCCCGATGACCAGCATCGCCGGCTACGCAGAGGTCCTTCGCGAGGGGGAGGCCGGCGCCCTGACCCCGCACCAGCAGAAGATCGTCGACTCCATCGATCGCAACAGTCGCCGAGCCACGGCGCTGGCGGCCGATCTCCTCCTCATCGCGTCCCTGGAGTCACGGGATCCTCGTCCTCATGTCGAGGTGGACCTCGCGAACGTCGTGAAGGGCGCACGAGATGCGCTCGCCGCCAGCATCGCCGAGCGCTCGGTGACGGTGGACTTCTCCTCGACACCCGGGTCGGCCCTTGTCGACGGTGTCGTCGAGGACCTGGAGAGGATGCTGGTCAACCTCGTCGGGAACGCCTTGAAGTTCACCGCGGACGGCGGGTGGGTCCGCTGCACCGTCGGGCCGGTCGCCGCAGCTCCGGAGCTGGTGCGCATCGAGGTGGCCGACAACGGTCTGGGTATCCCCGTGGCCGAGCAGCCGGAGCTGTTCACCCGGTTCTTCCGGTCCACGACCGCCGAGAGCCACCTCATCCCGGGCACCGGCCTCGGGCTGAGCATCGTCGCTGCGATCGTGCGCCAGCACGGTGGGACCGTCCGGGTCCGCTCGGCACACCTGGAAGGTTCGACCTTCACCGTCGACCTACCCCGAACTAGGTCCTGGGGCATGCGCTCGCACGACCCGAACCTCGATCACTGACCAGCTGCTCGACCAGGATGTCACCGTGCCCCGCGTGCCGTGCGAGCTCCTGCACGACGTGGACGAGGATGAACCGGAGGGTCACGTCGCCCGCGTGCCAGGCGAAGGTCTCGGCCAGGTCACGACCGGCCGCGATCTCGCGGGAGCGTGCACAGGCGTCGACGAACGCCTGCCGGACCGTCACCACGGTGTCCTCGTCGCCGACCTCGAAGGTGGCGTCGACCTCGTCGGGCAGGCCGAGCTCGGTGCGTGGCACATCGGCCACGCGGTGATGGAACCAGACCCGCTCGACGAAGGTGGCGTGCTTGACGAGGCCGAGCGGTGTGGTCAGCGAGGGCACGAGGCGGGCCCGCGCCTCCTCCTCCGACAGGCCGTCGAGCAGGCCGGCGATCGCCTCGCGCTGGCGGTCGACCATGCCGTCGAGCAGAGCCCTCTCCCCGGCGAGCTGGATGTCCATGCCTTGACCCTAGTGCGCCCCGTCAGCGGTAGAAGGTGAAGATCTGCTCGCCCTCGCGCAGCGGCTCGGGGTCGGCGACCAGGCGCTCCACGCCGACCCGCATGCCGGACCCCTCGACCCACTCCTCGCAGGAGAGCTCCTCGAAGCCCGCCTCGCCGAACCACCGGCGGATGTCGGGGCAGAGGTCGTGGCCCTGCGCGCCACGGGTCCAGATCACCGTGGCCCCCGGCGCACAGAGCTGCCGGGCGGTGTGGATCAGACGCTCGATGTCGGGTGGAGAGATGTTGCCCATGATGCCGACAAGCAGCACCAGGTCGGCAGGGACCAGTCCGACGTAGGTGTCGGTGACGCCCGCATCGGCCTCGACGACCGTGAGGTCGACGCCGAGGTCGGCGATCCGGCGGCGCGAGACCACGTTGTTGCCGGGCTCCACCTCGACCAGCGCACCACTCACCCGGGCGCGCTCCCCCGGATCTCGGGCCTCGAGCGACCCCAGGAGGTCGTGCCCCTGGCCGGCGCAGGCACTCACCACGCGGACCGGCCCGGAGGTCCGGTCGAGCCAGTCGGCGATCGCCTGCTGCACGTGCCGCAACCGGATCGCCAGGCTGGAGCCGGGGTCGTCGTACGCCGCGTGCCAGCTGACGTAGTCGCGCAGGTCGGGATGCTCGGGGGTGGCTCCGGGGCGGTGTTCCTCCATGCTCGCTGTTCTACCCCACCCGGGTCCTTGGTTGAATGCCCCGATGCCCACCGCCGACCTCTCGACCTCACGCGCGTCCTCGCCTGGGTGGAGGAGCAGGTCGGTCCCGTGACCGGGGTGACCGAGCTGATCGGCGGGTGGACCTCCACCATGCTCGCCCTCACGCCGGCCGCCGGAGAGACGGTCGTCCTGCGGCTGATGACCCGCGAGCCCTGGCGCACCCACGGCGCCGAGCTCACCCGACGCGAGCACGACGTGCAGATGCTGCTCGCCGGCACCGCCGTGCCCGCTCCAGGCTCGCGCGTCCTGGACGCCGACGGCACGGGCACCGGTCATCCGGCGCACCTGATGACGATGCTCCCCGGGCAGGTCGACACCGAGCGCGTCGACCGTGGTTCCCTCGCAGCGCTCGCGGCGACCCTGGCCGAGATCCACGCGGTCACTCCTGCGCGAGACCTGAGGACCTACCAGTCCTGGGCCTGGGAGGCGAAGCACGTCGTTCCGTCGTGGGCGCAGGACCCCGACCTCTGGCGGGCGGCCTTCGACCTGCTGCGCGAGGAGCCACCGCCGTACGAGCCCTGCTTCCTCCACCGCGACTTCCACCTGCGCAACGTGCTGTGGGTCGGCGATGCGGTCAGTGGGGTCGTGGACTGGGTGGAGACCTCGGTCGGTCCGGCCTGGCTCGACGTCGCGCACTGTCGCACCAACCTCGCCATCGACCACGGCGAGGCCGTGGCCGACGCTTCGTCGAGGCCTACGTCGCCCTCACCGGACGGTCGTCGCTGCCGTACTACGAGGTGATGGACGCCGTAGGCTTCCTGCCGCCCCTGGGTAAGGAAGGGTTCGTCGAGAGCACGGTTGGACGGCGCAATCTCGAGGAGAGGCTGCGCCGCGCGCTCACAGCGCGTTGAGGACCTCGGTCATCTGCTCCTCGGTCTTGGTGCCGATGCGCTCGAAGACCAGCTTCATCAGCGGCTCGGCCAGCTTGCCGGCACCCTTGGCCTCGATGACCGCTTCGTAGGTGACCTCGCTGCCGGTGCCCGCAGCGACCACCGTGATCGTGTCGATCGAGGTCGCCGAGTCGTTCTCGCCCTCGAAGACGATGCTGCCGCCGGTGAGCTTGGTCGAGCTTGTAGGTCAGCTCGGTCTCCACTCCGGCGATCTTCGAGACGTTGTGGAACGTCGAGCCGACCTCGACCGGGCCGTCGTCCTGACGGGTGCAGGAGACGGTGCCCGGGTCCCAGTCCTCGGCGTGCGAGAAGTCCTTGAGGTAGTCGATGACCACCGAGGGAGACGGGTCGACGGAGAAGGTACGGCTCACGGTAGGCATGCCTCCACCGTAGGAGCGTCCTGCCCGGCGGACCTCACCCGTGAGGGCCGTACGCCGCCCGCGGGTGCCTCACAGCTCGCGGACCGTGCCTTGGTCGGGGTCCCAGCGTCGAATCCGGGTCAGGGTGACGGCTACGTCGTCGCCGACGACCGCCTCGACCGCGTCGACCGCGACCTGGAGCGCCTCCCGATCGATCCGCCTCCCGAGCGTGGCGTGGGGCAGCCAGCCCGGGTGCTCGTGGCCGCTGGTGGCGGCCCGCAGGGCGAGGACCGCCGCGACGACCGCGTCGGGCACGTCGAGGAGGCGCGCCAGTGTCAGTCGCCGCCCGCCGAGCACGACGAGCCCGGAGAGGTGTGCGGTGATCGGCAGCAGCGGCGCGAGCAGCTCGACCGCGCGGGCCTCGTCGTGGGCCGAGATCGACGGGACCGCGATCACGGTCACGTGCGGGGTGTTGGTGGCCCCGGAGTGGTCGAGCATCGACGGGAGGCCGGCGTCCCGCAGCGCCTGCCAGGACCGACGTACGACGTCCGTCCCGGCGTCGTCGGGCAGCAGCTCGAGGGAGTGCAGCTTGGGCATCAGGACAGCCAGCGCCTCGGCGCGGCGGGTGTGCGCGGCCTTCTTTGACGGGTCGAGCTTGTCGTAGAGGGTCGCGATCATCCGCGCGCGCGGGTTGCGTGCGAAGACGTCGTGGTGGTCGCGCACGAAGGTCCAGTACAGGGCGTCCCAGTCTTCACACCAGTCGCCCTTGGCGTAGTCGCTCATCTTGCGCAGGTAGTTGCTGCCCGAGACGTAGGGCTTGGTCGTGATCGCGTCGCCCGCGCCGAACTGGCTCATGGCGTGCACGTTGGGCACCATCACCCAGTCGTAGGCGTCGACGAACAGCTCCATGAACCACTCGTGGACCGCCTCGGGATCGGTGCGCAGCAGGCACATCGCGTTGCCGAGCACCATCAGCCGCTCGATGTGGTGGGCGTAGCCGGTCTCCAGGACCTGCCCGATGACGTGGTCGACGGGAGCGAGGCCGGTCTCGGCGGTCCACCAGCCCGCCCCCAGCTGCCGGGTGTGGGCGAGGTGGTTGCGCGAGCGCATCGCCCGCCCCTGCAGGTGGTAGGTCGCCCGCATGTACTCCCGCCAGCCGATCACCTGGCGCACGAACCCCTCCATTGACGCCAGCGGCACGTCGTCCGCCTCACCGACGTCGAGGGCCCGGTGGAGCACGTGCTCCGGCGACAGCAGCCCGATGTTGAGCCCGGGCGTCATCAGCGAGTGGAAGACGTGGGGGTGCGCGGTCGAGAGCGCGTCCTCGTAGGGACCGAACTCGACGAGGCGCTCGGCCAGGAACTCCTCCAGCATCGCCTCGGCCTCGTCGTGACTCGTCGGCCAGGCGAAGGTGTCGGGGTTGCCCGGGTTGTCCGGGAAGGCGCGCTTGACCCACGCGATCGCCTCCTCGACCTCGGGGTGCCGCTCCGGAGCGGTCACGGCGGGCACCGCGTGCCCGCGAGGCAGCTTCTTGCGGTTGTCCTCGTCGAAGGACCACTGGCCGCCGCGCGGCTGGTCGCCGTCCATCAGGACGTCGAGGCGGCGGCGCTGCCAGGAGTAGAAGTGCTGCATCCGCGGCTGGCCCTTCTTCGACGACCCGAACGCGTCGGCGACCTGGGCCCGGGTGGTGAGGAAGTTCGGCGACTCCAGCACGTCGTCGGCGGTCAGGGTGTGCCCCGCGTCGGCCAACGCTGCCACGAGGTCGCGGCCCAGCCAGTCGTCGACGACGTCGTGGACGGTCACGCTCGTGGGCGCGAGGTCGGTCAGCACCCGCGCCAGCGCCGCACGGCTCGTCGTACGACCGTCGGTGGCGAGGTAGGTGACCTCGAAGCCGGCCTCCTCCAACCGCAGCGCGAAGCGGCGCATGGAGGCGCGGTGCAGGATCAGCTTCTGCACGTGGAAGCGGTAGTGACGAAACAGCAGGTCGTGCTCGAGGAGCACGAAGACGGTGCCGCTCGGGGCGTCCAGGTGGTCCTCGAAGAGCTGGTGCGGCAGCACGAGTCGGACAGGTCGTTCGGCCATGCAGCGACCGTAACGACACTAGGCTCACCCTCATGGGCCTCATCGACTCCTGGACCCTCGGCGAGCACGTGGCCGACGGCAAGACCTTCCCGACCTACCGCAAGGGCACCGGGCCGGGGGTGATCGTCATCCACGAGATCCCCGGACTCACCGACGACGTGATCGGCTTCGGCCAGGAGGTCGTCGACGCCGGCTACACCGTCGTGATGCCCCAGCTCTTCGGCCACCCCGGCATCAAGCCGATCGGCGTGGTCACGACGATGGCCAACGTCTGCGTGCGCAAGGAGTTCACCAAGCTCGCCACCCGCGAGACCACGCCGATGGCCGAGTGGCTGCGCAGCCTGGCCCGTGAGCTGCACGGCGAGCTCGGCGGCCCGGGTGTCGGCGCCCTCGGGATGTGCTTCACCGGCGGCTTCGCCCTCGCCATGATGATCGATGAGTCGGTCGCCGCCCCGGTCCTGTGCCAGCCGTCGACGCCCTTCCCGGTCGGCAAGAAGCGCGCCGCCGACCTCAACCTCTCCCCCGCCGACCTCACCAAGGTCAAGGCGCGCGCCGCGGCCGGGTGCGAGGTGCTCGGGCTGCGGTTCACCGGCGACGTCGCCGTGGGCACCCGCTTCGAGACGCTCACCACCGAGCTCGGTGACGCGTTCATCAAGGTCGAGTTCCCCGGACGCAAGCACTCGACCGTCACCATGCACCGCCAGCAGGAGGGCGTCGACCGGGTCCTCGCGTTCTTCGACGAGAAGCTCTCGGGCTGAGCCCGGAGTCCACGGCAGCGCTCGTGGAGACCGTCGAGGACTACGTCCGGGCGCGGTGGAACGACCTCGTCCGCACCCAGGTCGCCCTCGGGGTCGACCGTGACGAGGCCGAGCGCACCGCTCGCGACACGCTGCTCCGGTGCTGGTCGGACTGGGCTGACGAGCAGCGCTCCGGTGACGTCGACGTGCTCGTCTACGGCGAGCTCCTGCGCCTGCACCGGACGCGCGACCCGGGCACTGCCGAGTCCGACGTGGCCCGGGTGCTCGGAGGCGGGGCCGGCCTGACCGCCCACCAGGTCGAGGACCTCACCGGCGAGACCGGGACGACCCACCTGCCCTGGAGGCGTGAGGACTGGGACGACCTCTACGCCGCCCCGGCGCCGCTGCCCGCCCTGCTGGAGTCCGTACGCCGCGCCCGTCGCCGCCGCCGGGTGGCCGCGGCCGGCGTCCTCGCTGCGGCCCTCGTCGTGACGCTGGTCGTCCTCCGGCCGACCTCCGACACCCTCGACCTCCCGGTCCCCGACCCACCGGAGGTGCGCAACGCGATCCCCCTCGCCTGGTGGGGCGACGACGTGCTCCACCTCGGAGCGGTCGAGGTGCCGGCGGTCGGGTTGCGGGTCCTCGCCCAGGCCGGGGCGGACCCGACGTACGCGGTCGTCTACGGCGACTCCTCCGGCCAGGTGATCCAGGTCGAGGCCGACGGCAGCAGCGCGCTCGTGGGCACGGCCGAGCCCGACGAGCCGATCATCGGCGACGAGTCGGGACAGGTCGTGTGGATCGACGAGACGGCCGGCGACCCCAGCCTGGTCCTGTGGGACGCGACCACCTCGTCGACCGTGTCCTCGCTCGACCTCGACGGGACCGGGGTCGGAGCTGCGGCCCGCCTGATCGCCTTCGCCGAGGACACCGCCTACCTCCGCGCGTCCGACGGCGGCGTCGAGACCTGGCGGGCGGGTGGCAGCGACACCACTCCCGCCGGTGATGACGAGCCGCTCGCCGTCGCGCCGGTCACGCCCGAGGCGGTCTCCCCGGACGGGGCTCTGACCGCCTCGTGGGACGTGGGCGGTCCCGGGATCGCCCTGGGCAGCGTCCGCGGATCCCTCCCACCGCCCCTCGACCTGCCCGGCACGGCAGTGCTCAGTGCCCAGTTCGTCGACGACCGCACGCTGGTGGTCGTGGTGCAACGCACCTACATCCTCGGTCGTGACTACGACGACGGGGTCACCCAGTCGGGGCGGTTCCCGGTGGCCGACCTGGTGACCTGCACGCTCTCCCTCGGGACCTGCGAGATCGCCCAACGGCGGGTCCAGGACGTCGACCCGGGAGCAACCCGGTCGGCGATCATGCTTCCGGGTTGACGACGCGGCTGGGACCAGCCGTCACACCGCCGCGAGGTCGACGTCGTCGCCCACCGCGACGTGCCCACCTTCGAGCACCCGGAAGACCGAGCCGCCCCGGCGGCGCAGCGCCTCCTGGGCGCCGCGGCCGATCGTGTCGTCGAGGAGCTTGCACGGCGCCGCGACCCGCACCACCTCGAGCAGCACGTCGCCGATCCGGATCCGGTCCCCCGGATCGCGGGGCACCACGCCGCCGTCCAGCGTGATGTTGCGGCGCGTGAGGTGGGCGGGCACGTCGGCGCCGTACAGCTCGGTGGCCTCGGCGAGCGCCTGGGCGCTCTGCACGGTGACGTGGCGGTGCTTGGTGCCGTGGTAGCGATCGCCCACGATGCCGCGACCGGCCTCCACCTCGACCGCGTCGACCGCCCGCATCGGGAGCCTCGTCGCCTTGGCGACGTGGATCGAGAGCACGTGCGTCACGGCTCCAGCCTAGGTCGCGCTGAGCAGGCCTCGCACCCAGGACGGCTCCGGGTTCGTGCGGCTCTGGTCGCCGATGAAGACGGTGGGCACCGTCTCGTCGCCGCCGTTGACGCTGCGCACGCGCGCCGCGGCGTCGCGGTCGCGGGAGATATCCACCCAGACCGCCTCACGACCGGCGAGACCGAGCGACACTCGCAGGCGCAAGCAGAACGAGCACCCCGGACGCCAGTAGACAGCCGGTGTCCCGTCGGCGGCTGCCTGCTGCCCGGCGGCGTCCCCTGCCGAGCGCGGGAAGATCAGCGAAGAGAACCCCACGGCAAGAAGCAGGAGAAGAGCGGCGATGACGACACCGCCGACACCCGGGTCACCGGCCACCATGGCCGCAGCTGCCACGACCAGCGCCACCGACGCGCCCCAACGCCCGATCAACGAAGCCTCATCATGGCGCGAGCCTCAGCTCGCGGCAGCAGGGGGTCTCAGGCGATGAGGGTCCAGACGCCGGGGTGGGTCTGGATGAAGTGGTCTTGGGGGTTGGTGCGAGGTGGGTCGGGGGCGCGGGAGTGGTAGGTGGTTCCGGTGGGGGTGGTGATGCGGGTGGTGTGGGCCTCAATGACGTCCTCGGAGATGACCCGGTGGGTGATCCCGGGGTCCTCCTTGGCGTAGTTGCAGGCTTCGCAGAGGCCTTGGCCGTTGTGCAGGCTCGTCACCCCGCCCTGGTGGACGGGCTGGGGGTGGTCGAGGTGACGGATGGCGGCGTCGCACCAGGGGGTGCGGCAACGGCGGTCGCGCAGCTTGATGAATTCGCGCAGGAGTCCGTCGAAGGTCCGGGAGGTCGATTCCATCGCGACGAGGTGGTCGGTGTCGGCGAAGAGGCGGCGGATGCGGGTGCGGGTCAGGGGTGAGGCGTCGAGGAGTCGGCGGGCCACGGAGGCGGGGATGGGGCCGAGGCCGGGGATCTCGGCGGGTTCGTGGCCCTCGCCGAGGAGGGTCTCGGCGTCCATGATGACGTCGAGGTGGACCGGGACGGCGCTGGCGCCCGGCAGGCCGGCGAGGCGTTCGACGAAGAGGTCGGCCAGGAGCTGGGCGCGGGTGCGTTCATCGCCCTGGTGGCGCAGGTAGTCGGCGCGCGCGCCGAGGGAGGCCATGATCGCGGCCATCTGCCAGTCGGCCACGACTCCGGTGACCTCGCCGGTCCCGTCGGTGCGGGGTCGGGCGGTGACCGTGCGGTCGCGGTGGGCGCGCTCGCGGCGCTTGGTGGCGGCTTCCTCGTCGATGCGGGTCACGATGCGCCGCGCGAGGTCGGTGAGGTCGCGGTCGCCCAACGTGGGCTCGGCGTGGATCCTGGCGGCGATGGCCAGGTCGGCTGCGCGGCGGTCTGCCAGGGCGAGGTCGGCAGTCTCGTTGATGATGAGCTCGGCGCGGCGTTCGTTGAGGTCGCCGGAGTCGAGGAGTCCGAGGATCTCGGGATGGTCCTCGACCAGGGCGCGGGCGAGCTTGAGCAGGCGTGCACCGCGTGCTGGTGATTCGTGGCGCGCCAGGCCGACCTCGGTAGCCATCGCCTTCTGGCTGGTGGTGGTGCGGATGCCGCTCTGGTCGAGGCGGGCGGTGAGCCTGGCCTGGCGTGCGCAGAGGGCGGACTTGAGGCGTTCGACCTCGTCGAGCTCCTCGACGCACTCGCGTGCAGTGTCGGGGAGGTCGATGGGGAACATGTGTTCGATTATAGTCGAGCCCGTCGACATTGGCAACGCGGTGGGCTCAACCGGCTGCTGCATCGGGCTCACGACCGTCAGGCCAGACGTTCCCTCGCGTAATCAGTGGCACAGGTAGAAGACCCCGCCGCCCGCGGCGAGCAGGACGCGTCTGAACGACAGGGCGCGCTGATCGTCGTGCGGCAACGCCGGCGCTACCGTGACCCGGTGCTGCCCGCTCCCACCTCGAGACTCCGATTCCGTGAGATGACGACGGCCGACCTGCCGGACATCGCCACGCTGGACATCGCCGCCTCACGTGGCCCGGAGGGCTGGATCGCTTGGACGCGGCGCAACTACAGCGAGCACGGGTTTGGGCTATGGGTCGTCGAGACCCACGGCGGCGACTTCGTCGGCGACTGCGGCCTGACCGTGCAGGAGGTCGAAGGGCAGTCGTACGTCGAGGCCGGCTGGCACGTGCGATCCGATCTACGCCGTCAGGGACTTGCGGCGGAGGCCGCCGCGGCGGTGAAGGAGGCTGCTCGTATGGGCGGCGTCGAGCACCTGATCGCGATCATCCGCCCGCAGAACGTGCCGTCCCAGCGCGTTGCCGCGAAGATCGGCCTGGCCCTCGAGCGCGAGGTCGAGGAGCTCCGAGGCGGTCCGGTCCTGATCTTCGGTGCCGACCTGCACCCGTGACGACCCACCGAGCCTGCGCGCCTCGCCGGCGCACGGCTGCGGCTCGAATAGAAACGACTCATGCCCGACTCGGTGAGCAACTCCGGCAGCCCTGACGCCGACTACGACGCCTTCGCAGCCGAGTACTCGGCACGGAACGAGAACAGCCTCTTCAACGCCTACTACGAGCGCCCGGAGATGATCCGTCTCGCCGGGGACGTCGCGGGTCTGAGGGTGCTCGACGCCGGGTGCGGGTCAGGGCCGCTAACAGCAGCCCTACAGGCTCGCGGTGCGGTCGTCTCCGGCTTCGACCTGAGCCTCGTGATGGTCGACCTGGCGCGACGGCGGCTCGGCGACGCTGCCGATGTCCGGGTCGCGGACCTCGGCGCGCCACTTCCCTATGACGACGACACGTTCGACCTCGTCGTCGCATCGTTGTCGTTGCACTACGTCGAGGACTGGGACGCAGCGCTGGCCGAGCTGCGGAGGGTGCTCGAGCCCGGCGGTCGGCTGACGGTGTCGATCATCCACCCGATGGTCTACGCGATCGTGAACCCCGATGCCGACTACTTCGCCCTCACCAAGTACTCCGAGGACTACGACTACGAGGACCGGACCGTCTGGATGACCTACTGGCACCGGCCCCTGCAGGACGTCGTCACCACGTTCATCCGGGCAGGTTTCCGCATCACGCAGATGACGGAGCCTCCACCCGCAGCGGACACCCCTGCCGCGCTGCTGCCCACCGAGGACGGGCGGTCGTTCATCTGCTTCCTGTTCTTCGAGCTCGAAGCCCCCTGAGAAGCTCGCTCACACCTCACACCTCACACCTCACACCCGGCTCCGACGTCCGGGCCGAGCCCGTCATGATTGTGCCTCCATCCACTCGGTCATGGTCACGACGACGCCGAGACCGTCGTGGCGCACCCGTTGCGAGACGGCCGAGGCGGACACGCCCGCCTCGGCGGCGAGGTCACGCTGGGTGCGTCCGGAGAGCAGACCACGCAGCACCGACAGCGAGCGCTCGTCGAGGCGACCGACGAGCTCGTCGCGCGCGAGCAGTGCCGCCTCGAGCGCACCGATCGGCTCGTCGGGGTCTGCAGAGCGGAAGGCAGTCCGCGACGACCGGGTCGCGGCGCGTCGCGACCGGTCCTCGGCGGCGTCGATGGCAGCGCGCGCGGCCCACCACCCAGGCCCGTCCTCGATGCCGGCGTCGACGTCCAGCACCGCCGCGTCGCCCCGGGCTATGCCGTGGCGCACGTCGTACGCCGGAAGCAACGCGAGACGCATGGCCAGGACGATGGCGGTGGCGGCACCGACACTCGGCGCGGTGCCCTGGTATTCATCGCCGACGGTGATTCGCAGGTCGGTGCCCCACCGCTCATTGACCTCGGCCAACGCCGCGGCGAGGCTGTCGTGCAGGGACGAGCGGTCGGGGACGTTGCGAGAGCCGATGACGTCCCCGATGAGGAGCACCGACGACGTCATCTCTGGCATATGAAGAAGATACCTTCATATGGAACGAATGAACATCGTTGCTTCATTGAGGAGCGGCAGGCAGGACTCGGGTCAGAGCGCGTCCACCACGCGCTTGGCATCACCGAGCAGCATCGTCGGAGTCCTGCTGCCGGACCTCCTTGACCGCGGCGATCAGACCGTCGCTCTCCCGCACGGCCAGCACGCGATCGAGATCCAACGAGCTGGTGTCGATCAGCTGACCGCGTGGCGCGCGGATCCAGCCGACGACCTCGTTGACGAGCAACGCGACGATGATCGCGAGGAGCAACACGTTCCACACCGAGAGCCCGTCGTCACTGCCCACCAGGTCGATGACCGTGCTGATCAGCAGCACCGTCAGTGCCGCCGCCAGCAGCACGCGTGCGACCTGTTCGGTCCTGGACCGTCCCGAGATCAAGGGCTCCATGAGGCGATTCAAGCCGACAGGATGAGGCCACTCGTCGGCACCCCGGTGCCGGCGGTGACGAGCACGTGCGACGACGCGGCCGCCTCGACCGGGTTGACCGACGTCCCGCGGATCTGGCGCACACCCTCGGCGATGCCGTTCATGCCGTGGATGTAGGCCTCGCCGAGCTGACCGCCGTGGGTGTTGAGCGGCAGCCGCCCGCCGACCTCGATCGCTCCGTCGGCGATGAAGCCGGGCGCCTCGCCACGACCGCAGAAGCCGAGCTCCTCGAGCTGCATCAGGACGTACGGCGTGAAGTGGTCGTAGAGGATCGCCATCGGCATGTCCGCCGGCGTGAGCCCCGACTGTCGCCACAGCTCGCGGCCCACCACCCCCATCTCGGGGATGCCGATGTCGTCGCGGTAGTAGGACGTCATGACGAACTGGTCGGCACCGCTCCCCTGCGCCGCGGCCGCGATGTAGGCCGGCTTCTGCTTCAGGTCGCGGGCTCGCTCGGCCGAGACGACCACGATCGCCTGTGCGCCGTCGGACTCCTGGCAGCAGTCGAGCAGGTGCAGCGGGTCGACGATCATCCGCGAGGCCTGGTGGTCCTCGATCGTGATCGGCTTCTCGTAGAAGAACGCGTGCGGGTTGGTGGCGGCGTGACGTCGGTCGGCCACGGCGACGGCCCCGAAGTCGGCCGAGGTGGCGCCGTACTCGTGCAGGTAGCGGCGCGCCTGCATGGCGACGGTGGCGGCCGGGGTGCCGAGACCGAAGGGATAGCTCCACGCGTTGTCGAGGCCGTTGGTGTTGACCTGGGTCGCGGCTGCGACCGAGAACTGGCCGAACCGGCTCTCGGAGCGCTCGTTGAACCCGCGGTAGGCGACCACCACGTCCGCGACGCCGGTGGCCACGGCCATCGCCGCCTGCTGGACCGTGGCGCAGGCCGCGCCGCCGCCGTAGTTGATCCGGCTGAAGAAACGCAGCTCGGGGATCCCCAGCTCGCGGGCGACCGCGATCTCCGACGAGGTGTCCATCGTGAACGTCGTCAGCCCGTCGACGTCGGCGACGGTCAGGCCGGCGTCGGCCAGGGCGTGCTGCACCGCCTCGACCGACAGCTGCAGCTCAGAGCGGCCCGAGGCCTTGGAGAACTCGGTGGCCCCGATGCCGGCGATCGCGGCCTGGCCGCTCAGCGTCCTCACGCGTCGCTCCCGACGGCGACCTTGACGGTGCCGGTGATGTGGCTGCCCAGGGAGACGGTGCCGGTCACCGAGATCACCGCGAGGCCGTCCTCGACCGAGGTGACCTCACCCGAGAACGTCAGCGTGTCGTAGGGGTACGCCGGTGCGCCGAGGCGGATGGCGATGCCGCGCACCTCGGTGTCCGACCCGGCCCAGTCGGTGACGTAGCGCTCGACCAGCCCGGTCGAGGTGAGGATGTTGAGGAAGATGTCCTTCGAGCCGTGCGACTGGGCGAGGTCGCGGTCGTGGTGCACGTCCTGGAAGTCGCGGGTGGCGATGGCCGTGCTCACCACCAGCGTCGGCGTGATCGGGACGCTCCACTCCGGGAGCGTGTCGTGAAGCTTCATGCGCGCCTCCAGATCGGCAGGGTCAGGTCGTCGTCGACGCGGTTGAAGTCCACCTGGACGGCCGACCCGATCTCGATCGAGTCGATCTCGTCGTCCGGGACGTCCACCAGCTCGCCGAGCATCCGCAGGCCCTCCTCGAGCTCGACGAGCACGATCACGATCGGCAGCTCCTTGCCCGGCACGGGCGGGTGCCGGTGGACGACGTAGGAGAAGATCGTGCCGCGTCCCGAGGCCACCTGGTGGCCGCGGTCGAAGGCGCCGCAGTCGGGGCAGGTCGGGCCGGGCGGGAAGCGGAGCGAACCACAGGCGTTGCAGGTCTGCAGTCGGAGCTCGCCGATCGCGGTGCCGTCCCAGAAGAACTGCGAGTCCCGGTTGACCATCGGGCGGGTGATGCTCATGACGCGGCCTGCTTCGGCACGAACTTGAGCACCCGGAAGAGCATCGTCGCCACGAGCTCGTCGCCGACGTACCACCGGTTGCGCGACGTCACGAAGTAGCCGACGCCCATGCCGGTGGTCTTCGGCCCGACCACCGAGTCGAGGGCGGTGGTGACCCGCACCTGCTCCCCCACCTTCAGGGTGCGCAGGTAGTCCTGCTCGCAGTTGGTGCCGAGGACGGCGGTGAACCCGGTCTCGGTCAGCACCTGCATCATGCCGTGCAGCGGGTCGTCGGCCGGGGGCTTGCCGCCGAGGCCGTACATCGTCCAGACCTGCGCCATCGACGGTGGCGCCTCGCCGGCGTGCCAGCGGGGGTTGGCGTTGCCCATCGCCTCGACCCAGTTGTTGATCGTCGGCTGGTTGACCGGGTCACGAGCGTCACGCTCGGCCGCCTCACCGAGGGCCTTGATCCGCTCGGCCTCGGCCATGATCAGGTCGTGGGCATCGCCGCTCAACGGGGCACCCTCGGCAGCGCGAGGCCGAACATCGCGATCAGCTCGCGCTGCACCTCCTGCACCCCGCCCCCGAAGGTGAGGACGAGGTTGCGCTTGATCTGGCCGTCGAAGTAGTCCATCAGCGCCTTGGTCGCCGGCTCCGCCGGATCGCCGTGGCGGTGCACGAGGGCGATCAGGTCGGCGGCGACGTGCTGCACCTGGTCGGCGGCGAAGACCTTCGACGACGAGGCGTCGCCCACCGAGACCTCCCCGACCGCCGCGGCGCGCGCGACCTCCCAGTTGAGCAGCTCGTTGACGCGGAAGATCGCCGTCGCACGGCCCATGACCTCGCGGACGTCGGGCAGGTCGCCGAGCCCGGCCGAGTCGGTCCACGCCGCGACCCGGTCACGCAGCCCCTCGATGCGGCCGGCGGGGCCGAGCATGACCCGCTCGTGGTTGAGCTGGGTGGTGATCAGCTTCCACCCCTGGTTCTCCTCGCCCACCAACATCTCGACGGGCACCCGCACGTCGTTGTAGTAGGTGGCGTTGACGTGGTGGGATCCGTCGGCGGTGATGATCGGCGTGAACGAGTAGCCGGGGTCGGTGGTGTCGACGATCAGGATCGAGATGCCCTTGTGCTTGGGCGCCTCGGTGTCGGTGCGCACCGCCAGCCAGACGTAGTCGGCCTGGTGTCCACCGGTGGTCCACATCTTCTGGCCGTTGACGACGTAGTGGTCGCCGTCGCGCTTGGCCGTGGTGCGCAGCGCGGCCAGGTCGGTGCCGGCGTCGGGCTCGGAGTAGCCGATCGCGAAGTGCACGTCACCGGCGAGGATCCGCTGCAGGAACAGGTCCTTCTGGAGCTCGGTGCCGTAGCGGATCAGGGTCGGGCCGACCGTCTGGAGGGTGACCGCCGGGAGGTGCACGTCGGCGTGCTGGGCCTCGTTGGCGAAGATCGTCTGCTCGATCTCGCCGAGACCGTGACCGCCGTACTCCTTCGGCCACCCGATGCCCATCCAGCCGTCGTCGCCCATCTGGCGCACGATGCGCTGGTAGACGGGACCGTGCCGGTCACGGGGACCCGATTCCTGGCCGACCTCCTGGTGCGAGTCAGCGTCGGCCAGTCCGTGGAAGTAGGCGCGGATCTCGGCCTTGAGCGCTCGCTGGGCCTCGGTCAGCTCGAGGTTCTTGGCCGCGGGGTCCTCGATGGTCACGTCGGCGGCGGTCGACCCCAGCGCGTGGGCGATGTCCTTGATCCAGGAGAAGTAGTGGTGCAGCGGGTAGGTCTCGTCGACACCCATGCCGCCGTGCAGGTGGTGGCAGACGTGCAGGGTGCGGGTCGCCTCGGTCGTGACCCAGTACGACGCCACGGCGAGGTCGTCGCTCGCGTCGAGGCCCGCGGCCACGCGCCAGGCGGCGTTCTCGGCGGCGAGGTCGATCGTGCGTGCGCCGATGTAGATGTCGGCGGCCTGCATCGCCACGGCCTGGAACTGGGCGAGCGCGCGTCCGAACTGGGTGCGCTCCTTGATGTAGGCGGCGGTGAGGTCCCGGGCACCGGCGACCACGCCGGCCGCGGTGAGCGCGAGCCCGGCCACGGCCAGGTCGGTGAGTCGGGTGGCGGCCCCCGGCAGCAGGACGTCGGCCGGGGCACCGTCGAGGACGACGGTGTGGGTGGTCAGCCGTGCCGACGAGCCGGCATCCAGCAGCGTCACGCCCGGTCCGCGTGGGTCCACGAGCACCACGACGACCTGGTCGCCGTCGAGGGCGGTCACGAGCAGGCGGGTCGCGTCGGCGGCATGGGTGACCCCGATCTTGCGCCCCGTCACCCGTCCGTCGACCAGCGACGTCGCCGGCGACGCGGAGATCGAGCGGCCCACCTCGCGCAGCGCGGGAGTCAGGACGACGTCCCCCGAGGCCACGCCGGGCAGCAGCTCCTGCTGCTGGTCGTCGGTGCCGTGGGATGCCAGGGTCAGGACGCCGCAGCAGAGGGTCTCCCACACCGGGAGGTGACGCGCACGGGCACCGGTCTCGCGCAGCAGCACGCCGACCTCGGGCAGGCCGAGGCCCTCGCCGCCGTGCTCCTCGGGCACCGGCAGGGACAGCAGGCCCGCGGCAGCCAGGGCCGACCAGTCTCCCGCACGGTCCAGCGCCTGGGTGGCCACACTGCGCACGGCCGCGAGCGACTCGGCGTCCGCGGGGGTGAAGCCGTCGACCGACGTCTCGGTCATGCTCTCTACTGCCACATCCACTGCCACGGGTTGCTCCTCGATGCCGTCGGTGTCGCCGTCCGACGAAACTGTAACCTGTTCTAGTTAGGTGCGGCCATGCCCACGAAGGTTGATCCCGAGTCGAACGGCGGACCGATGAGCACCGAGCACCCGGCATCCCCGGCCCGTGTCGCGAGGGGCGGTCCGGTCGGCGCCACCCTGCGTGCGCCCATCCGGGCGCTGCGCAACCGCGTCTACCTGCCGTTCGTCCGGATTCCGGCGGGTCACGTCGTCGAGCTCCCCGGCCGCGGCTCGACGTACGTCACCGACACCCCGGGACCCGACCCCCGCTCCCCCACGATCGTGCTGCTGCACGCCCTGGGCTGCACCGGACTCCTCACCTGGTTCCCCGCGATCGAGCAGCTGTCGCGCCGCTATCGCGTGGTCACCCTCGACCAGCGGTGGCACGGCCAGGGCATCACCGCGGAGGAGTTCTCGCTCTACGACTGCGCCGACGACGTGGCCGCCCTCATCGACGAGCTCGACCTCCAGGACGTGATCGTGGCGGGCTACTCCATGGGCGGCGTGGTCGCGCAACGCGTCTGGCGGCAGCACGCCGACAAGATCCAGGGGCTCGTGCTGTGCTCGACCACCGACAAGTTCCAGCTCAGCGCGATCGAGCGGGGATTCTTCACCGGCATGGGCACGACGATGATGGGGCTGCGTGGGCTGTCGCGGTCCGCGACCCTGACCCGGGCCGCGCGGGCCGCGGCGCACGGAGCGGACCTGATGCCCTCCGACATCGGTGAGTGGGCCCTCAGCGAGTTCCGCTCGACCAGCCCCTGGGCCGTCGGCCAGGCGCTGGCCGCCCTCGGTCGACACCACTCACGCCCCTGGTTGGGTCGCATCGACGTCCCCACCGCGGTCGTGGTCACGACCAGGGACCGGGTGATCCCTGCTCCCGCGCCAGTTCGCGCTCGCCCGTGCCATCGCCGGCGCCACGGTCCACGAGGTGGACTCCGGTCACGCCGCGTGCGTGCTGGAGTCGGAGAAGTTCGTGCCCGCCCTGCTCGAGGCCGTGGCCACGGTCAACGCGCGGCGCCGCGACTTCCGGCGCGGCTGATCGCTTCAGCTCTTCCTGGACCGGGTCTTGCCGCCGCGAGCGCCCCGGATCGGCGTGGTGGTGGCCTCGAGACCCGCCACGGCCTCGCGCAGCCGCTCCAGCTGCTTGGGGAAGTGCGAGACCAGCGCGTCGACGTCGGGCATCGACTCACGGCAGGCGATGACGCCGACGTGCACGGTGCCGTTGTTGGACGCGACGGTGATGTTGAGCCCGGCGCCGTGGAAGACCGGTCCGAGCGGGTGCATCGCCGTGATCCGCCCGCCCATGAAGTAGAGCGGCATCGGTGGCCCCGGCACGTTGGAGATCACCAGGTTGTGCACGACCGGGTGCTTCTCGGCGAGGCGGAGCCCGGCGTAGGCACGGACCGCGAGTCCGAACGTGCGGGGCACGGCGAACTCCGCCCAGTCCTGCAGCGCATCGGCGCTGATCGCGTTGTGGTGCTCCTTGGCGATCTTGTTGGCCGCGGCCATGTCGGCCAGTCGCTCCAGCGGGTCTTCGACGTCGGTGCCGAGCCGGGCGAACAGCGAGGACACCTTGTTGGCGCCGCCCGAGCGCCGCGAGGTCTCGCGCACCGACACGGGCACCGAGGCGAGCAGCGAGGTCTCCGGCAGCTCACCGCGCTCCTCGAGGTAGGCGCGCAGCGCCCCTCCCGACACCGCCAGCACGACGTCGTTGACCGTGGTCCCGGTGGCGTTCTTGACCGCCCGGATGTCGTCGAGGCTCATGTCGCACAGCCCGATGGTGCGATGACCGGTGATCGTGCCGTTGAACGACGTGCGCGGTGCCGTCAGCGGCGCTGCCATGGCGGTACCGGCGCGGGCACGACCGATCGTCTTGACCACGCTGTGCCCGGTCGGCGCGAGGATCCTGGCCGCGTGCATCGGCAGCGACAGCTTGCTCACGACCGCGCGCCCGAGCAGCTCGCGGGAGCCGACGTCGCGGCGGTTGTCCTCGACCGGCAGCGAGAGCGGCGGCTGGTCGGCCTCCAGCGAGCAGAGGTGCGAGAGGAGGTTGGAGCCGGACACACCGTCGACCGTGGCGTGGTGCATCTTCAGGAACACCACGATCTTGCCGTCGTCGTAGCCCTCGATGACCCACATCTCCCACAGCGGCCGCGAGCGGTCGAGCGGCAGCCCCGCGAGGTGCCCGGTCAGCGCGGTGAGCTCCTGGTAGCCGCCGGGGCTGGGGAGAGCGAGCCGGTGGACGTGGCGCTCGATGTCGAACTGCCGGTCGGCCACCCAGATCGGGTGGTCCAGCCCCAGGGGAACGCGCCGCAGCTTCTTGGTGAAGGACGGCACGGTTCGCACCTGGGCGTCGATCGCCGATCGCAGCAGCGCGAACGAGTACGGCGCGGGCATCGTCGAGGGGTCGATGACGATGACGCCGCACACGTGCATGAGCTGAGCAGGGGTCTCGAGGTAGAGGAAGCTCGCGTCGAGTCCGGACAAGCGGTCCATGTGCTCACCTTCAGGGGTTGTGTCCGCCCGACGGCGGCAAATAGAACATGTTCTAGGTCACAACGATGGCAGGTCCGCACCGTCACGTGTGAGGACCGTCTCAGTCTCGTCCGCGACCAGCCTGACGACAACGCCTAAGACGGTCGCCTACCGTCGGGCCATGGGATTCCGTCGTCGTCAGCTCGTCACCGCCGCGCTCACCGCCAATGCCGTCCGTCCGCTCCCGGGCTTCCGCACCGGGGTGGCCGCCTTCTTCGCCGGCTGGCTCAGCGGCGAGCTGGCGCCGCACCTGCTCGCCGTCACCGTGACCGATGCCGCGGCCAACGCCTCGCGCCGGACCAGGCGCGACCCGGTCGGCCTCGTGCTGTCCGCGGCCAGCGCCGCAGGGCTCGCCTTCCTCGTCGCCCAGAGCCGTCGCAGCGGCCAGATCGCCGAGGGCGCTCTCACCGAGGCGCTGGGTGGCGACTACCAGGACGTCCTCGACTCCCGCCCCACGCCCGCCGAGCTGGCCACGCCCTGGCGATCGCTCGTCTACCCGTTCCGCATCTCGGGCGACGGGGTCGTGGTCGAGCGCGACATCGCCTACAACGCCCACGGCAGGCGCGGGCTCCTGGACGTCTACCGGCCGGCCGCCGGTGGCGAGGGAGCGCCGGTGCTGCTCCAGGTGCACGGCGGCGGGTGGACGATCGGCAACAAGGACCAGCAGGGCATCCCCCTGATGAAGCACCTCGCCCGGAAGGGCTGGGTCTGCGTCGCCATCAACTACCGTCTCGCGCCCCGCGACCCGTTCCCGGCCCACGTCATCGACGTGAAGCAGGCGATCGCCTGGATCCGCACCCACATCGAGGCCTACGGCGGCGACCCGACCTACCTCGCGATCACCGGAGGCTCCGCCGGCGGACACCTGAGCACCCTCGCCGCCCTGACCGCGGGCGACACCGCCTGGCAGCCCGGCTTCGAGGACGCCGACACCTCGGTCCAGTGCGCGGTGCCGCACTACGGCGTCTACGACTTCGCCGGGGTCACGGGCCTCAGGAGCGCCAGGCTGATGCGCGACCGCTTCCTCGCACCCCGCGTGCTGCGCACGTCGTACGACGCGGACCCGGCGGCGTTCGAGGCGGCCTCGCCGCTGGTGCGGGTCACGGCCGACGCCCCGGACTTCTTCGTCCTCCACGGGTCGCACGACAGCCTGGTCGACGTGCGCCAGGCACGCCTGTTCGTCGAGCGGCTCAAGGAGACCTCCGAGGCCAGCGTGGTCTACGCCGAGCTGCCCGGCGCGCAGCACGCCTTCGACGTCTTCCCCTCGATCCGCTCGGCCCACGTCGTTCGTGCCATCGACCGCTACCTGCACTGGCACTGGAACACCTGGCGCGCCGGACGTGACCACGCCGAGGAGCTCAGCGAGTCCTCCCAGGCTCCCGGGACCGACGGGCCCGACGACTCCGCCGGCTGACGTCGCCGGTCGGGGCGGTCGGGCGGGTCAGTCGGTGCTGGTGCGCAGCTCGATCTCGACCGCGAGCCTGCTGATCCGCTCGACGATGTCGTCCAGGCGCAGCGACGCCGCCAACGCCGCACCCTCGGCGTCGGCGTCGGCGTCGGGCCGGAGCAGCCGCACTGCGATCCGCAGCGCGGTGAGCGCGTTGTTGAGCTCGTGGGTCAGCTCACCGATCGCCAACGCGCGGACGCGCGACACCTCGTCGTCGCTCGGACCGAGCTCTCCTGCGTCGACGGCGCCGCGGTCGCCGCGGTCGGCAGACTCCTCGGCGATCCAGCGGTAGCCCGACCCGCTGTCGGTGCGCAGGAATCGCGGATCTGTGGCGTCGTCGCCGATCTTCGCCCGCAGGGTCCGGATGTGGGCGCGGAGCGCTGCGCGAGTCTCGTCGCCGTACCCGTCGTCCCACACCTCGCCGAGGAGCCAGGTGTGGGTCAGCAGCCGACCAGGACTGGCCACGAAGACCTCCAGGAGGCGCCATTCCTTCGGCGTCAGGCGGACCTCCTCGTCGGCGACGAGGACGGTACGCGCCGTCAGGTCCACCTGGAGGTCGGGGTAGTTGAGCACGGGCGACCGCTCGTCCGCCGGGCCCTGCGAGCGCCTGATGAGCGCGCGCATGCGCGCGACCAGCTCCTCGATCCCGAACGGCTTCTGCAGGAAGTCGTCCGCGCCCGCGTCGAGCGCCTCCACCCGACGTCGCTGCTCGCTGACGCCCGAGAGGATCAGGACCGGTACGTCGCTCCAGGGGCGGAGTCGGCGAACGACCTCCACCCCGTCCAGATCGGGAAGGCGCAGGTCGAGCACCACGAGGTCCGGACGACTCATGGCCACCTGCTCCAGGCCGGTGGCCGCGTCGCCGGCCACCACGCAGTCGAAACCGCTCCGCTCCAGGGCCGCCGCCAGCGCCCGCGTCAGCTGGACGTCGTCGTCGACGACGAGCACCCGGGTCATGGCGCGAGCATAAGCCCGCGACCCTTCACACGGTCTTCACAGTGTCCGCCCGTTTGCCCACACCTTCTTGTCACGCACCGTGGCACGGTGTTTCCCGGGCCGCACCCGAGGTGGCCCGACACCGGCCGGACCACGGCCGACCCACCCCAGGAAGGGCACCACCAGTGGCTCGAATTCTTGTCGTCGACGACGACGTCGACCTCCGCGAACTCACCCACCTCGTCCTCACCCGTGCCGGCCACTGCGTCGACGTCGCGTCGGACGGGCGCGAAGCAGTGCGCCGCATCGATGCCCGCAGCTACGCCGTGGTCGTGCTGGACGTCGCGATGCCGTACCTCTCCGGCCTGGAGGTGGCCGCCCTCGTGACCAGGGGTGGCACGGCTCATCGCCCACGCATCGTGATGGCGTCGGCCTTCGGCTCCGACCACGACCGGCAGCGTGCCCTCGAGGCCGGTGCCGACCACTACCTCGTCAAGCCCGTCCCGTGTCAGGAGGTCAGCGACGCCGTCGCAGCCCAGGTCGAGCTCTTCGAGCAGGTCGACCGGGATCAGCCGGCCTCGAGCAGCAGCGCGATCCGGTCGAGCAGCACCTCGGTGTCGAACGGCTTGACGACGTAGTCGCTCGCCCCGGCCGCCAGGCCCTCCTCGATGTGAGCAGCCTGGGTCCGTGCGCTCAGCAGGAGGATCGGCAGCGCTTCGTGCTGGGCGTCGGAGCGCACCGCCCGCGTCACGTCGAGTCCGTCGAGCTCGCCGGGCATCGCGATGTCGAGGATCAGCAGGTCGACCGGTTCCGGGATCGCCAACGCCTCGAGGACCGCCCGGCCGTCTCGAACCATCTGCACGTCGTAGCCGACCGAGCCGAGCAGCAGCTCGAGGAGGACGCGCACGTCAGGGTCGTCCTCCGCCACCACGATCCGGCGCCGGCGGCCGCCGTCATCCCCCATGCGGCCACCGTAGTACGCCGTGGCCCCCACGCACCCTTCACATCTTCTTCATGCCGTCTGGTCCAGACCACACGCCATCCTCACCAGCGCGGACTCCTGCTGGAGGCTCGCCCGGCCGCCAGCTCCGTGGCCCCGACCTCAGCGGGGCAGGCCGAGGATCCGCTCGCCGGCGATGTTGCGCAGGATCTGAGTCGTGCCTCCGGCGATCGACAGGCAGCGGGTGTTGAGCATCTCCCACATGTCGGCCTGCAGCTCGGCGGACGGGTTGACGATGCCCGCCGCCCTGGAGCTCGACGACGAGCTCGGAGCCGTCCTGGCGGTTGCGGACGCCGAGGAGCTTGGCGACCGACGACTCGGCGCCCGGCCCCTGTCCCGCGAGCGAGCGCAGCACGGTGCGGACCCCGAGCAGCGAGCAGACCGTGGCCAGCGCGACCGCGTGTCCGACCCGCACCTGGTGGGCCGACGTCAGGCTCGTGGTCGCAGCGAGGGTGACGGCGCGCTCCGTGCTCTTGCCCAACCGGCTGGTCGCCATCGCGACCCGCTCGTTGGCCAGGGTGGTGCGGGCCAGCTTCCAGCCGTCGCCGGGGGCCGCCACCAGGCAGTCGTCAGGCACGAAGACGTCGTCCAGGAACACCTCGTTGAACAGCGCCTCGCCGGTGATCTCGCGCAGCGGGCGGATGTCGATGCCCGGCGAGTTCTTCATGTCGACGAGGAAGTAGCTGATCCCCTTGTGCTGCGGGGCGTCCGGATCGGTCCGCGCGAGGCACATCCCCCAGTCGGCGCGTTCGGCGACCGACGTCCAGACCTTCTGCCCCGACAGCCGCCACCCGCCGTCGACCTTCTCGGCCCTCGTGCGCAGCGAGGCGAGGTCCGAGCCCGAACCGGGCTCGGAGAACAGCTGGCACCAGACGAGCTCTCCGAGCAGGGAGCCGCGCACGAAGCGCTCGCGCTGCTCGTCGGTGCCGTGCTCCAGGATCGTCGGGATCGCCCAGCCGGCGATGACGATGTCCGGGCGCTCCACGCCGGCACGGGCGAGCTCCTGGTCGATGACGATCTGCTGCACGGCGTCGGCGCCGAGGCCGGCAGGGGCGGGCCAGTGCGGCATCAGGTAGCCGCTGTCGACGAGGGCCGTACGTCGCTCGTCCTCCGGCGTCGAGGCGATGGCAGCCGCCTGCTCGCGCACGGCGGGGCGGACCGCCTCGTCACGCCCCTCCAGGTCGACGTCGAGCCGGCGCCGGGCACCGGCGACCGTGCGCTCGGTGAGCCGGCTCGCGGCGGCATCGCCCTGCCCCACGAGGGCCCGCAGGGACAGCGCACGCCGGAGGTAGAGGTGGGCGTCGTGCTCGAAGGTGAACCCGATGCCGCCGAGCACCTGGATGCAGCTCTTGGCGACCGCGACCGCACCGTCGAAGGCGACGGCCTCGGCCACGTCGGCTGCGAAGGCCCACTGCTCGTCGTCGCGGGCACCGGCGGCGTTCGCGACGTCCCACGCCACGGCGGTCACCGCCTCGGCCGTCTCGAGCATCTCGGCGCACAGGTGCTTGACGGCCTGGAAGGCACCGATCTTCTGCCCGAACTGCTCGCGCACCTTCGCGTGGTCGACAGCGGTGGCCAGGCACCACCGGGCGATCCCGGCTGCCTCCGCTGCGGCGAAGGTCACGGCCGTACGTCGGACCAGGTCGGGCCGAGGTGGGGCACGGCGAGGACGTCGTCGGACTGCTCGAGCGCGACCGCACCGAAGCGTCGGGTGAGGTCGAGGCCCAGCCCGGCGGTCAGGCGGGCGTCCGCGATCGGCGACGAGGCTCCAGGCATCGTCGGCGTCGGGGACCAGCAGGTGGGTGGCCGACGGGGTGTCCCACACGGTGGTGAGGGTCGCGTCGAGCGCGAGCCCGACGACCATCTCGCCCGAGGCGAGCGCGGCGGCGACGTCGTCGACGCCGGCCAGCAGGTGCGCGGCGACGGCCGCGCCGAGCAACGGGCCCGGCACGAGCTCGGGGCGCAGGCCTCGAGAGCGACCGCGACGTCCACCGGCGTACCGCCGCCGCCACCGACGGCCTCGGGGAGCCCGATCGTGGGCACGCCCATCTCGCCCGCCGCGCTCCAGCAGTCGGCGAAGCGGGCGTCGGGGTCGGCCTCGACCGCGCGTGCGGACCCGACACCGCCCAGGGCCGCAGCCCACTTGCGCAGGCTGGCGGCCAGCTCGACGTGCTCGTCGGTGATCCCGATCGACATAGACCCATCCTCGAAACTAGAACGTGTTCCAATCCTACTAGGATCGAGCGGTGCCCGACATGCCTGCCGACCTGCTGGACCACGCCACCGCCGCCAAGGGCTTCATGCCCCCCGACGAGGGCGCGCTGCTGTTCCGCACCGCGGTCGAGAGCGCGGGCTCGGGGCCGTTGCTCGAGGTCGGCACCTACTGCGGCAAGTCGGCCATCTACCTCGGCGCCGCAGCGCGGCAGTCCGGTGCGCCGGACGCGGTCGTCTTCACCGTCGACCACCACCGCGGCTCGGAGGAGAACCAGGCCGGGTGGGAGCACCACGACGCCTCGCTCGTCGATCCCGACACCGGCCTGATGGACACCCTGCCCGTCTTCCGTCGCACGATCGCCGCAGCCGGTCTGGAGCGTGAGGTGGTCGCCCTCGTGGGGCGCAGCACCACGGTGAGCGCGCACTGGCGCACCCCGCTGAGCCTGCTCTTCATCGACGGCGGTCACGCCGAGGAGCACGCCCAGAACGACTACTCCGGCTGGGCGCGCTGGGTCATGCCGGGCGGGCACCTGGTCATCCACGACGTGTTCGAGCACCCCGAGGACGGCGGCCAGGCGCCGTTCCACGTGTTCCAGCGCGCTGTGGCGAGCGGTGCGTTCGTCGAGGTCGAGACGGTCGGCTCGATGCGCGTGCTGCGGCGGACCGCTGGGGAGTCCGGTCAGCCGGTCGGCTGAGCGGCGCCCGAGGAGGCGCAGCCGCACTCCAGCGCGAGCTCGTCGAAGTGCGGCGCCAGCGAGGTGCCACGCATGATCCCCGAGCCCGGCGAGGAGTGTCCGTAGGTCTCCCCCAGGGCGTCGACGGCCAGGATCACCGCGGCCGCCGTGTAGGTCGTGTGCTCCACGGGCCAGTAGACGTCCTTCGGCTCGCCCGCGTAGACCCAACCGGTCCAGTAGGCCCCGTTCTCGGCCTGGCGCATGATCTGCATGTCGGACAGGAGGTCGAGCGCGCGCCTGTGGTCGCCGCAGGCATCGAGGGCCATCGCCAGCTCGCAGGTCTCGGCACCGGTGATCCACGGGTTGGTGTCGACGCAGTGGATGCCCAGGCCGGGCACGACGAAGTCGTCCCACCGGGGCGCCAGCAGCTCGAGGGCACCCGCGCCGCGGATCGCTCCGCCCAGGACCGGGTAGTACCAGTCCATGGAGTACGACGACTTGTCCTCGAAGTCGTCGCGGTGGTGGCGGATGGCGTGACCCAGTCGTCCGCCGGCGAGCTCCCACTCCGGCTGCGGGTCGTCGAGCAGCTCGGCGAGCGCGACCCCCGCCCGCAGCGACTGGTAGATGCTGGAGGACCCGGCCAGCAGGGCGAAGTCCTCGGTGGGCGTCCAGTTGATGCCACCGAACGGCAGCTGCTGGGAGACGACCCAGTCGAGGCCGGCGCGCACCGACGGCCAGTGCTTGACGACGTACGAGATGTCGTGGCGCACCAGCCAGTGGTGCCAGATGCCGACGGCGAAGTAGGCGCTCATGTTGACCTCGCCGCGCTCGTCGTCGACCGCTCCGGCCACGATCTTCATCGGCCAGGACCCGTCGGCGCGCTGCATCGTCGGGACCCAGTCGTAGGCGCGCTCGGCGGCGTCGACCTGGCCGCCGACGAGGAGCGCCATCGCGGCCTCGACGTGGTTCCAGATGTCGACGTGCTCGCCGACCGTCCACGGGATCGCACCGCACGGCTCCTGCATCGAGGCGATCGAGGCCGCGGTGAGCGCGACCTGCGACTCGGTGAGGACGTCGCGGACGTAGGGAAGCGGTTCAGTCATCGGTGCCTAGAGGTGCCCCCGGGAGCGGCTTGCGGAAGTAGAGCACCATCGACTTGCCGATCATCGGGTCCAGCACCTTGCCGGCCAGGCGCAGCGCGAGCGGCTGCTTCATGATCTCCCAGACCAGGAGCTTGTGATACGCCTTCGCGAGCGGGTGGTCGTCGTTCTCCACGCCCACCGCGCACTTGATCCACCAGTACGGCGCGTGCAGCCCGTGGGCGTAGCCCTTGCCCTCGAACTCCATCGCGTCGCCGGGCTCGCCGTCGTTGAACTTGCCGGCCTTGGTGACCTTGTCGACCAGCTCGTGGTCGGTGTAGATCCGGATGTGCCCGCCCTCGGCGTTGTGGTAGTCGTCGCTGAGCTTCCAGTTGACGACCTCGGGCAGCCAGCGCGGCACGGAGACGGCAAGCGTCCCGCCCGGACGCAGCACGCGGACGAGCTCCTTGATCGCCTCCACGTCGGCGTGGATGTGCTCGAGGACCTCGGCGGCCACGATCCGGTCGAACTCGCCGTCGGCGAACGGCAGTGCCAGGGCGTCGCCCTGCTTGATGTCGGCCTCGGCACCGGCCGGCACCTCGCCGGCCTCCTTCATCGCGCCGAAGAGCTCGAGCACCCCGGACAGCTCGTCGGCGTCCATGTCGAACGCGACGACGTCGGCGCCGCGGCGATACATCTCGAAGGCGTGACGGCCGGCGCCGCAGCCCATGTCCAGGACCCGGTCGCCGGAGCGCAGTCCGAGCCGGTCGAAGTCGACGGTGAGCATCAGGTGCTCTCCTTGCCTGCGGTGGTGGGGGTGGTGTGGTGGAAGTCGGCGATCACGCTCTCATAGGCCGCGGCGACCTTGACCGCGACCGCCCGCCAGCTGAACAGCTCCTGCACGCGCTTGCGTCCGGCGGCTCCCATCCGGGCCCGGCGCTCGGGGTCGTCGAGCATCCGGGTCAGCGCGCCCTTGAGCTCGTCGACGTCGCCCGGCGTGACCAGGTCGGCGCAGAGGCCGTCGGGTCCGACGACCTCCGGGATGGCGCCGGCGCGCGAGACGACCAGCGGCGTGGAGCACGCCATCAGCTCGGCGGTCGGGAGCGAGAAGCCCTCGTAGAGGGAGGGCACGCACGCGACCTCGGCCGACCCCATCAGTCCGACGAGCTCCTCGTCGGTGACGCCGCTGACGAAGCGGACGTGAGCACCGATGCCGAGCCGCTCGATGACCTTCTCGGTGCGACCACCGGGCTGCGGCTTGGTCACGAGGATCAGCTCGGCGTCGCGCTCGGTGCGGAGCTTGGCGAACGCCTCGAGCAGCGTGACGATGCCCTTCATCGGGGCGTCGGCGCTGGCCATGGCCATGATCCGACCGGGGACCCGCGGCGTCGTAGGCGGCACGAACATGTCGTCGACGCCGAGCAGGATGACCTGCATCCTCGCCAGGTCGACCCCGAAGTCCTTGGCGATGTCCTGCTTGGAGGTCTCCGAAGGCGTCAGGATCCACCGTGCCTGGCGCGCCACCCGCGCCTGCATGCGCAGGAAGCCGTACCACCGGCGCAGGGTCAGCTTGCGGTAGGGGTTCCGGGTCTGGCGCAGGTCGATGCGCCGGTCGAAGGTGATGGGGTGGTGCACCGTGGTGATGAGCGGCAACCCGTAGCCCTCGATGTCGAGCATCCCGGAGCCGAGCACCTGGTTGTCGTGGGCGATGTCGAACTCGCCGGCGCGCTCCGCCAGGATCCGCGAGATCCGGCTGCTGAAGGTCTTCGGCTCGGGGAAGCCGGCCGTGCACATGGTGAGGAACTCCTCGACGTCGATGCGGTCGCGGAACTCACGCAGCTTCGGCACGCGGAACGGGTCGGGCTCGCGGTAGAGGTCCAGGCTCGGGACCTTCGTGAGGCGCACTCCATCGTCGAGGACCGGGTAGGGCTGACCCGAGAAGACCTCGACCTCGTGGCCGAGAGCGCTCAGCTCGCGGCTGAGGTGGCGCAGGTAGATCCCCTGACCTCCACAGTGGGGCTTGCTGCGGTAGGACAGCATGGCGATGCGCATACGGCGCGACCTCTTTCTCCAGTGACTCTTCGGCGTGATGTCGGCGACTCCCCGAGGGCGATGCACCTGTGCGAGACGCGCCGGGCCGGTCCAGATAGAACGTGTTCCTCTGTGGGACCACGGATTGATATCCTAGCGGCAATGCCGGTCACCTGAGACACGTCTTACCCAATCTCCCCGGTGACCGTCCGCTTTGTCTCCCGATCCTCGCTCGGCGCACGTCCACTCGATCTGCAACGACGCAGCGTGCTGGTGCCTACACCTAGCAGCCACGCACCAACGTCTGACCCTGGAGGTCCTGATGAGCACCACGAACTCGTTGACGGTCGAGGACCTCGGCTCGGCGGCGCAGCGCGAGCGGCGCAAGCGCATCCTCGACGCCACCTACGAGCTCGCCTCCGACGGCGGCTTCGACGCCGTCCAGATGCGCGCGGTGGCCGACCGCGCGGAGGTCGCCCTCGGCACGCTCTACCGCTACTTCCCCTCCAAGATCCACCTGCTCGTCTCGGCGCTCGCCCGCGAGTTCGACCGCAACGAGGCACTGATCAAGGACATGGGGCCGATCCCGGGCGCGAGCGCCGCCGAACGGGTCATCTTCATCATGAAGCGCACGACCCGCGGCCTCCAGGGCGACCCCAAGCTGACCGAGGCCCTCACCCGCGCCTTCATGTTCGCCGACTCCTCGGTGGCAGCCGAGATCCACACCGTCGGCATGTCGCTGACCACGATGCTCACCCACGCCATGCACTCGGGCCAGTCGACCGAGCACACCGATCCCACCGCCGAGGACGTCGCCATCGCGCGCGTCATCGGCGACGTGTGGCTCTCGGCGCTGATGGCCTGGGTCACCGGGCGCTCGACCGCCGCCGAGACCGGCGCTCACCTCGAGACGGCCGTCGGGCTGCTGCTGCGGGACTGAGCTGGTCTGGTGGCGGCCGGCGTGCCGGCGTCCCAGTCACCGGCTGGCCGGTGAATGGGGTGCTTGGACGACAACCGGATCTCGTCCAAGCAACCCGTTCGTCGTCCAGGCTGGCGACCAGTTGTCGACGTACGGACCGTTAGTAGTCCACAGAACGGCACTCCGCCTCGAGGATCCACAGGCCGAGCTCGCCGCACCGACGCCTCGGCCAGGTGCCGGACACCCTTGTCGGCATGCTCGAACACTTCATCGACTCCCGCGGGGTCGTGCTGCGCCGCGACCTCATCGCCGTCGGCCTCGACGACGGCCCCATCAAGCGCGCCGTGCGATCGGGCCATCTGACTCGGATCCGGAGCGGGGCGTGCTGCCTCACTTCGGTCTGGGAGGAAGCAGACCGAGTCGGCAAGCACCGCGTGATGTCGCACGCGGTGCGGCGCCAGTACGGCGACGACGTCGCTCGATCGCATGCGTCAGCCCATCTCGAGCTCGGCGGACCCGACTGGGGCATCGACCTGCGCCAGGTCCACCTCACGAACCTTGACGGCATCGGCGAGCGCACGCAGGCCGGCATCGTGCACCATCGAGGCGTCCTCCGTGTCGGCGATGTCACGCGGCACGACCGCAGCTGGCTGACGTCGCCCGCGCGCACCGCACTCGACACGGCGATCCTGGCGCCACGGGACCCGGCCGTGTGCGTGCTCAACTTCTACCAGCAGCGAGGACTGGCGTCCCGGACCGAGCTCGCGCAGGGCATCGAGCAGATGAAGGAGTGGCCGGCATCGGTGGGGTTGGCCCTGAAGCTCCGGCTCAGCAGCGAGACCTGCGAGTCGGTCGGCGAGCAGCGGACCGAGCTGATGTGTCGCGACCAGCATCTTCCGATGCCGATCCCGCAGTACGAGATCTTCCACCCCAACGGGACGCTGGGCGGACGCGTCGACTTCGCCTGGCCGTGGCTCGGGAAGATGATGGAGTTCGACGGACTCGAGAAGTACCTGAGACTCCGCCGAGAGGGCGAGACGATCGCGCAGTGCGTGATGCGCGAGAAGGCGCGTGAGGACCTCCTGCGGCGCCTGACCGGTTGGCAGATGATCCGCATCATCTGGGCCGACCTGGACCGACCCGGAGTGACGGCGGCGATGATCCGCCAGTTCCTGTCCATGGCTGCTTGAGCGATCCGGCGCACCTGGACCGATGTTCGGTGTGCTTGGACGCTGTCCGGACATCGTCCAAGCACCCCAGTCACCGGCTAGCCGGTGAATGGGCGCACCGCCGCCACCTACTCCAGGAACTCGGCGGTCGTGCCGCCCAGCTCCATGGCCGGCAGGCCGAGCTTGCGGTGGTCCCACGACCGGGTGCGGTCGGCGTCGAGGCGTACGACGACCCGGTTGCGCGCCATCACCTCGACGAACGGCTTGAGCTCCTCGGTGTAGGGCGCGTTGTAGCGCTCGAAGATCCGGACGCACACGTCCCACACGACGTCCTCGTCCTCGATGACCACACCCTCGCCCTCGAGAGCGACGCCGCGCAGCTGGTCGTAGGTGTGGCCGGCCTCGGCGAGGAAGCTCATCCGCGGGTCGCGGCGCAGGTTGACGACCTTCTGCGACTTGGCCTTGGTCTCGATCCACACGTGACCGTCGTGCCAGTCGTACCACATGGCGACGAGGTTCATCCGGCCCTTCAGCCCCACCGTGGCGACGGTCGAGGACCGCTGCTGGGTCAGGAAGGTGTCGACCTCGTCGTCACCCATCACGATCTTGCCGCGCTCGTTGGCCACGTCAGCCACCGAACCCGTGCGTCGCGGTGACGCCACCGTCGACGGCGATCTCGGCGCCGGTGATGTAGGACGCCTCGTCGCTGCCGAGGAAGACGTAGAGCGGGGCGACGTCCTCGGGGTGGCCGACGCGGCGCAGCGGCACCTTCGAGGCGCCGTACTCCATGGCGACGTCGCCACCGTGCACCCGCGTCATCGGGGTGTCGATCATCCCCGGGTGCACCGAGTTGACCCGGATGTTGAAGCGGCCGAGCTCGTGGGAGGCGTCCTTGTCGTCGAGACGTCCCACCTCAGACGCTCAGCTTCATGATGGCGTCGGCAGCGAAACCGACGGCAGGGTCGCGGTCGGCGAAGAAGCCGCCGAGCTGGGCGTCGAGGTCGTCGGCGGTCCAGGCGGCGCCGGCCTTGTCGAAGCGCTGCTCGACGACCGGGGCCGCGACGAGGGCGACCATCCCGCCGTAGACGACGAAGACCTGGCCGGTGATCGCCTCGGCCGCCGGGGAGGCGAGGTAGGCCACGAGGGGGGCGACGTGCTCGGGCGAGTACGGGTCGATCTCCATCCCGGACTCGTCCGCGCCGAAGACCTGCGCGGTCATCGCGGTGCGGGCCCGTGGGCAGATCGTGTTGGCGCGGACGCCGACCTTGCCGAGGCCGCGGGCCGTCGACAGGGTCAGCGCGGTGATGCCGGCCTTGGCGGCGGCGTAGTTCGCCTGGCCGGGCGACCCGCCGAGGAACGCCTCCGAAGCGGTGTTGACCACCCGCGCGTAGACGGGCGCGTCGATCTCCTTCGACCGCGAGCGCCAGTAGGACGCCGCGTTGCGCGACAGCAGGAAGTGACCGCGCAGGTGCACGTGGATGACGGCGTCCCACTCCTCGTCGCTCATGTTGAAGAGCATCCGGTCGCGGGTCATCCCGGCGTTGTTGACCACGATCTCCAGCGACCCGAAACCGTCGACGGCGGCGGCGATCATCGCGTCGGCGGTCGCCCGCTCCCCCACGTCACCCTCCACGATCGCCACCTCGGCACCGAGGCCCTTGAGCTCGTCGGCCGCCTCGTCGGCAGCTCCGGGCAGGTCGTTGAGCACGACGCGGGCACCGGCCCTCGCCAGGGCCACTGCCTCCGCGCGTCCGAGCCCGGCTCCGGCGCCGGTCACGATCGCGACCCTGCCGTCGAGGTCGGTCGAGGATGGTGCGGTCACGCTCACTCCTCCAGCTTGATCGCCGCGCGCGGGCACGCGGCCACCGCGCGCTTGACGTCGTCGATGTTCTCCGGCGTCGTCTCCTCGGTCTTCATGACCAGGTAGTCGTCGTCGTCGAGCTCGAAGACCTCCGGGGCCATCGCCTCGCACAGCGCGTTGGACTCACAGAGGTCGAAGTCGACCTTGATCTTCATGGGTGCACCTTTCAGGGTGGCGTGCTCAGGAACCTTCGGAGGAGTGACCGGGGAACACCTTGGCGCTCGGGTCGAGCGCGACGGTGGCGTTGTTGACGGCGGTGGCGGCCTCGCCGAAGCCGACGGCGATGAGTCGCACCTTGCCGTCGTACTCGGTGATGTCGCCGGCCGCGAAGACGCGCGGGAGGTTGGTCTGCATGGCGGGGTCGACGACGATGTGGCGCTTGTGCGACGTCGATGCCCCACTGCTGCATCGGCCCGAGGTCGGCGATGAAGCCGAGGGCGGCCACGACGGCCTGGCACGGCAGGTCGTGGTCTCGTCGCCGACGGTGACCTCGACCGACTCCACCGTCGCCGTCGCCGGTGATCGCGCTGACCTCGGCCTTGGTGATGATCTGCACCGAGGAGTCGCGCACCTGCTGCACGGTGCGCTCGTGGGCGCGGAAGGCGTCGCGCCGGTGGACGAGGGTCACCGAGCGGGCGACGGGCTCGAGGTGGACGGCCCAGTCGAAGGCACTGTCGCCCCCGCCGACGATCACGACGTCCTTGCCGGCGTACGGCGCGAAGCTCGGCACGAAGAACTCCAGGCCGCGCCCCAGCCAGTCGCCCTGCGCCGGCAGCGGCCGAGGGCTGAACTTGCCGATGCCGGCGGTGATCAGCACGGCGCCGGTGCGGACCTCGGTGCCGTCGTCGAGACCGACGACCACCCCGTCGTCGGTGCTCGTCAGGGTGCTCGCGGTGCGGTCGAGCAGGTAGGTCGGATCGGCCGTGGCGGCCTGGGCGACCAGTCCCGCGACGAGGTCGCGACCCTTGATGGTCGGGAAGCCCGCGACGTCGAGGATCTGCTTCTCGGGATACATCGCGGTGATCTGACCGCCGAGCTCGGGGAGCGAGTCGACCACCGCGACCCGGTGACCGCGGAACCCGGCGTAGTAGGCGGCGTACAGGCCCGTGGGGCCGGCTCCGATGATGAGGATGTCGGCCTCGACAGGCCCCGCGGCAGTGGTCACGTCCGCGATCCTTCCTCCTCCGACAGCGGGCGGCAACGGCCGTCTCAGCGCGCGCCCGTCGGACCATAACTGAAACGTGTTCTAGTTCTGCGGAACGCTATCCGTCGGTGAGGTCCCTGTCCACCTCGCCGGTCGATTCACTGGGCCTTGATCTGGGAGACCAGCCAGTCGCCGCCAGCGGGGTCGGAGGCGTCGGCGGTGTTGACCATGGTGACGGTGACGCGGTACTGGACCGGCGTGACGGCACTGTCCTCGCGGGCCGTGGTCTGCGTGAGGAACAGCAGCGCCACGACCTCCTTCGGGGTCGCGCTGACGACGCCCTGGGCCGAGACGTCGATCGTGACCTCGGTGCCGGCGGCAAGGAACTCGTCCTTGATCTGGGCCTTGGTCTCGCGGTACTCGGCGGCGAAGGCGTCGGTCATCATCGCCGTCGCGCTGTCCACCTGGTCGTCGTAGGCGTCGGGAGGAGACGAGGTCGCCGACAGGATCGTCGTGGCGGCGCGTGGCGGCCTGGTCGACCACCGCGCGCACCGTGAGCTCGCTGAGCTGCACCGGTCGATCGGCGCTCAACGGCGTCGCGGTCACCGCCGTGCGGGTCGTCGCGACCCACGATCAGCACGCCCTCCACCACCGCGAGCGCGACGAGGACCAGGATCGCCACGAGCAGGATGCGCGCCGTCGAGCTCAGGCCCGGCTCGGTGACCTCGTCCGCCGGTTCGGGCTCGGCCGGTCGGGCTCGGCCGGTCTCGGCTCGGCCGGTTCGGGCTCGGCCAGTTCTGGCTCGTCGAGGTCGGGCTGCTCGTCGTCGACCGGCGGCGCGTCGCCGTCTGGGCGCTGACGCGGGGCGTGACCGGCCACGCGACGCGGACGTGAGGCGGGCGTGCGGGAGCCGGGGGTGGGTCGGCGCGGCGGCGTGGGCACTCATCCGACGAACTCCAGGTCGTTGGTCAGCCAGCGGTCGTCCTCGCGGACGAGCCGCACGAGGATCCGGAAGTTGCGGGCCTGGGCGTCCTCGCCGGTCTGGGCGTTGCTGACCGTGCCGTCGGTGGCCACCAGCACGGTGGCGTCGTCGGCGTCGATGGAGGAGACCGCTGAGGACACCACCTCCCCCGAGAGCACGGACTCGAACTGCGTCACCAGGTCGACCAGGCTGCCGGCCGACGCGTCGTACTGCTCCAGGAACGTTCCCGTCGACGTCCCGCGGACCGCGTCGAAGCTGGCGTCGGGGTCGCGGTAGTCGATGTTGACCAGCGCCACCGCCGTGGCCTCGGCGGCACGGAGCGCCTCGCCGTAGCGCTCCTGCTCGGCCGTGGACGGCGCCAGGGTCTGCGGGCTCTCCTGCTCGGTGCGGGCGTCCTCGCGCGACTGCTGGACCACGACGCACGCCACCCACGACCACGCCGCAGGCGAGCAGCAGCGCGACGACGTAGAGCACCGTGTCGAGTCGGGGACCGCCAGGGAACCGCCTCATGGTCCGGCCACCGGACCGACGACCAGCCACTTCCAGGACTCGTCGCCGAGCAGCGAGAGGTCACCGGCGGGCTGGACCCGTACGGCGGACCCGTCGCCCGCCACGGCACCCTCGACGAGCCCGGTCGACGGGTCGTAGGTCGCGGTGTAGGACCGGGCCGGTGACGGGTTGCTGCCCGCAGCGTCGGGCACGTTGGGCGTGCCGCGCTGCACGAAGGGCGCACCGCTGCGGCACTCGGCCGGGAAGATCGCCGCGTCGGTCAGCTGGTCGCCACGACGCCACTCGCTGCGCGGCTTGTAGCCGTCGGTGCAGGGCGGGACGCTGTAGTCGAGCTGGAGGTTCACGTGGCCGAAGCCGTCCGGGGGCGAGCCGGTGAATCCACCGGCGATCACCCGGGGGAAGGTCACGAGGAGCTGCTCGACGCCCTCGATGTGGGACACCACGACCTGGTTGATCGTCGTCAGGTCGCTGAGCAGGATCGGGAGGGTGGGCTCGAGGTCGCGGAGCAGCAGGGTCACCTCGCGGGCCGTCCCCGGCGTGTCGTCGAGGGTCCCGCGCAGGTCGTCGTCGGACTCGCGCAGGGCGTCGGTGAGGTCGGCGAGGTCGGCGGAGAACGACGTGATGTTGTCGCCGAGGTCGCGCTGGGTGCGAGCACCGTGCGTGCGGTCTCCAGCAGCCGGATGGTGTCGTCGGAGCTGGCGATGGCCTCGTCGAGGAAGGCGCCGCCGTCGTCGATGAGGGCCTGCAGCGGACGGCCGGTGTCCTCGAAGGTGTCGCCCAGCTCGCGGATCAGCACCTGGAGCGCCTGCTTGTCGACCGAGCCGACGAAGGCGTCGAGCTGGACCAGGAGGTCGGCCTCGTCGACGGGGAGCGACTCGTCGCCCCCGACGATCAGGTCGCCGTCGGCGGCGTAGGGGCCGGCGTCGTCGGGCGGCTCGAAGTCGAGGTACTGCTCGCCGACGGCGGAGAGGTTGTGCACGAACACCTTGGTGTCCAGGGGCAGCTCGGTGCCCTCCTCGACGGCGACGTCGACCAGGACGCCGTCGCGGGTGACGGCCATCGAGTCGACCTTGCCGATCTTGACGCCTCGATAGGTCGCCTGCGCTCCCCTCGAAGAGCCCACCGGAGGCCGGCAGACTCGCCTGCACGGTGAAGCCGCGCCCGAGGACGGTGTCGACGAAGCCCAGGTAGGTGGCTGCGATGTAGACGATCCCGACGGCCGAGAGCACGACGAAGGCCAGGATGCGGCGCTTGATGCCGGCGGTCATGAGCACCGCCCCCGAACAGGCTCGTCGTGTCGGCACGAGGACTGGGGTCACCGCTGGCCAGCCCGACGCTGTAGCGTCCCAGCCCGGGCAGGCCCAGGTCCTCGGTGAGGCCGGGCAGCGACACGCCGCCGAGTCCCTCGAGCAGGCCCAGGCCGAGGCAGACCCCGTTGCGACGGTTCTTCGGCTTCTCGCAGGCCTTGACGAGCTGGGGCAGCAGGTCGGCGGACCCCAGGACCTTGCGGCAGGCGTTGGAGTTGATGCCGCTGCTCCGGAGACACTTGAGGACGTCGTTGACGACCGGCACGTCCGGGAGGTCGGGCAGGTCCGGGAGGTCGGGCAGGTCCGGCAGGTCGGGCAGGTCAGGCAGGTCCGGCAGGTCAGGTAGGTCCGGCAGCCCCGGGATCGGGCAGGAAGTTCTCGAGGCTGATGTCGGCGCGGATCGAGGTGTTGGCGTAGTCGCCGAGCACGATCTCGGAGGCCTCCTTCGGGAACGGGAAGCTGACCAGGAGGTTGAGGCCCGGCGCCAGCTTGTCGCCGGCCTGGCTGAGGTTGTCGAGGATCGGGCGCAGGTCGCGCAGCTGGGCGAGGAGGTCGTCCTGCTGGAGCGTGATCACGCGGGTGCCGACGACGCCGAGACGGTCGAGCGAGCGCGAGCATCTCCACCAGCTCGTCGGTCTGGTCGGCCAGCACGTCGACCGCCGGGCCGACCACGTCGAGGGCGCCCTGGATGGTGCCCTTCTCCTGGTTGAGGGTCGACGCTGAGGTTGTTGAGCGACTGCAGCGCGCCGGATGATGTCGCGCTTCTGGTCGTCGAGCGTGCCGACACGACCCGGTCGAGCGAGCCGAGCAGGTCCCGCAGCTGCCGGTGCGACCCGCTCATCGACGTTGTTGAGCTCCTCGGTGATGGTGCCGAGCTGGGCGACGCCGCCACCGCTGAGCAGGTCTGACAGCGCGCCGAGCACCTCCTCGACCTCGGGGTTGCGCGCCGGTGCGGTCGAGCGGGATGTTGTCGCCCTCGCCGAGCTGGCCCTGCGGCGCGACGCCGGTCGGGTGCCTCGAGGGCGACGTACTTCTCACCGAGCAGGCTGACCTGGCGGATCTCGGCGATCGGCGTTGTCCGGCAGCACGACGTCGTCGCGGATGCGCAGGGTGACCTTGGCGTGCCAGCCGACGCGGTCGACCTCGGTCACCTCGCCGACGGTGACGTCGTCGACGATAGACCGGCGAGCGCGGGACGACGTTGAGGATGTCCTCGAACTCCGCGGTCACCTCGTAGGAGTGGTCGGCGTCGACCGGCGATCCCGGGCAGCGGCAGGTCGTAGGCGCCGTCGAAGTCGCAGCCGGTCAGCGCCAGCCGCCGAGCAGGGCCGCGGCCAGCGACGGCCGCGGTCGGCGCAGGCGGCGTCATCGGCGCACCTCCCGAGCAGCTCGGCGAGGTCGGCGCGGCGCGGTCGTGCGGCGCCGGCGTACGGCCGTGGCGACGCGGGCCGCGGCGCGGCGCGGTCGCCTGCCGGCGCCCTGGCGGCCCGCGGCGCCGACCCGCGGGCGGCGGCGGGATCGTCGGCAGCTGGTCCTCGACCGGCTCGAGCAGCAGCGTCGAACAGCTCGCACGCCAGCGTCTTGCTGGCCTTGGGCAGGTCGGACTGCTGGACGACCGAGCAGAGGAAGCCGTCGGCGTCGAAGGCGTTGCCGCTGACGCCGATGCGCGAGCCGACCGAGCCGGACTCGGTGTTGAAGGCCAGGAACAGGTTGCCGATGGCGACCGGCGCGACCGCGAGCGCGTCGTCGAGGCTCTCGCGCTCGGAGGCGATGGTGCGCACGACCCGGGTCAGCTTCTCGACGTCGGTCACGAGCGCCTCGCGGTTGTCCTTCACGAAGCCCTTCGACCGTGCCGACGGAGTCGGCCACGGCGGCGAGCGAGCTCCTGCAGCTCCTCGCGCTCGCCCGAGAGCTGTTCGGACGACATCGGCGAGGTCGGCGAAGAAGGCCCGGACCAGGCGGTCGTTGGTCGCGAGGGTCTCGGTGAAGTCGGCGAGCTGGCTCACCGTGGCGAAGAGGTCGCCGGAGCTGTTGTTGAACGTGGTCGCAGCCTCGGAGAGGTTGCGCAGCATCTCGTTGGCGGCCTCGCCCTGGCCGTCGAGCGCGTCGGCGCCGGCGCTGACGAGGTTGTTGAGCGTGCCGTCGGCGTTGACGCCGTTGGGCCCGAGCGTGGAGGTCAGGTCGTTGAGGCTGGCGTAGATGCGGTCGAGCTCGACGGGCACCGCCGGTCTCGGGCAGCGCGATCGTCGGCACCGTCGGGCATGACCTGCCCGCCGGTGTAGACGGGGGTGAGCTGGATGAAGCGGTCGGCGACCAGGGTCGGGGTGACCACCACGGCCTGCGCATCGGCGGGCAGGTCGAGGCTGCCGTCGTACTCCATCTCGACGCGCACCGACTCGCCCTCGGGAGTCACCGCGGTCACGCGTGCCGACGTTGACCCCGAGGATGCGCACGTCGCTGCCCTCGTAGACGCTGACGGCGCGCGGTGAAGTGCGCGGTGACCGTCTTGGGCGCGACCGCATCGGCGCCGCGGACCAGCACGACCGCCACCAGTCCGAGGACGAGGACCAGCCGCGACGACGCTGCGCAGGGTCACCAGCCGCTGTCATCCGAGTCCCCCGGTGGTCCGGGCAGGAACTCGCCGGTGGGGATGGCGAGCAGGTTGACGGCGTAGGCGTCGAACCACGGGCCGGTGCCGATGATGTTGCCCAGGATCGAGACGTAGGGTCCCAGCGCGTCAGGGTCGCCTTGAGCTCCTTCTCCCTGCTGATCAGGGTGTCGAGGAGGCCGTCGACCTGGCGCAGCGCCGGGGCGATCTGCTGCTGGTTGTCGGTAGCCAGGCCGCGGAGCTCGATCGCCAGCGAGCGGGCGTTGACCAGCAGCCGGTGGATCGCCGCCTTGCGCTTCTTGACCTCCTCGAAGACCAGGTCGGCACTGCCCATCAGGGTGACCAGGTCCTCGGAGCGGTCGGCGAGCACCTGGGTGACGCCGCGCGAGCTGCGGAAGAGTCGCTGGAGCTCCTCGTCGCGCGAGGAGATGCTCTGCGAGAGCCGCGAGAGACCGTCGAAGCTGTCGGCGATCTCGGGAGCCGCCGCGTCGATCGTCTCGCCGAGGACGTTGAAGGCGGTCTTGAGCTGCTCGGTGTCGATCTGCTCGGTGGTCGTGGTCAGGTCGCTGAAGACGCCGATGATGTCGTAGGCCGACTCGGTGCGCTCGAGCGGGATCGGCACGTCGGGGTCCAGGTCGCCGGCCCCCGCGGGGGTGACGCGCAGGTACTTCTCGCCCAGCAGGTTGAGCACCTCCACCGAGGCGGCGGTCTCCGTGCCCAGGTCGATGCCCTTGTCGAGCTCGAAGGAGACGACGACGTGGTCGTCCTCGAGGACGACGCCGCTGACCCGACCCGACCGGATCCCACCGACCTGGACGACGTTGCCCCGGTGGATCCCGCTGGCGTCGGTGAACTCCGCGCGTGTAGGTGGTGCCCCCGAAGCCGGGGAACTTGGAGAGGTTGAAGGTGGCGGCCATGACCAGCGCCATCGTCACGAGGGTGACCAGGCCGAGGCGGAGGACGCGGGCGTCGGAGGTGCGGCTCACTGGTTGCACCTCGGCGCGGTGGACCTGAAGTCCAGGTCGTTGAGCTGGCGGTTGAGGTCCTTGATGATCGGCAGCCCACTGATGACCGGCAGCTTGATCCGGCCCGAGAAGCCGCAGATGTAGTAGTTGTACCAAGAACCGTAGGTGCCGGTGCGGGTCTGGTCGGTCATCGACTCGGGCAGCCGGTCGAAGATCTCGACGACCAGGTCGCGGTTCTCGGGCTTGTTGAGCAGCTTGGCCAGCCGGCGCAGCTGGGCGACGTCGCTCTTGACCAGCGGCCGGGCGTCGGCGAGCAGGTCGGAGAGCACGACGGTGAGGTCGGAGATGCTGTCGAGGGAGGACCCGATGGTGTCGCGGTTGCGCGCCAGGTCGACCATCCAGTCCTTGAGCTCGACCACCAGGTCGTCGAGCTCGTCGTGGCGCTCGTCGAGCGTCGTCGAGGGTCGTGCCGAGGTTGGTGACGACGTCGCCGATCAGCTCGTCACGATCGGCCAGGGTCGTGGTCAGCGAGGCGGTGCTCTCGAGCAGGGAGCGCACGGTGCCGCCCTCCCCCTGCAGCACCTGGATCAGGTTGAGGGTCAGCTCGTTGACCTGCTCGGGCTGGAGCGCCTGGAAGAGCGGCTTGAAGCCGTTGAAGAGCGCGGTCAGGTCGAGCGAGGGCTGGGTCTGGGTGATCGGGATCGTCTGCGTCGGACTCCAGCGGCGTCGGCGTCCTTGTCGACGCCCTGCTCGAGCGCGAGGTAGCGGTCGCCGACGAGGTTGAGGAAGCGGATCTCGGCCCTCGACGACGTGGTGAGCGGCACCTCGGCCTTCACCCGGAAGGTCACCAACGCCTGCGTCGCCGTCCGGGCCGTCGTGCTCGACGCTGCTCACCTCGCCGACGCTGACCCCGGCGACGCGTACGTCGTCACCCTTCTTCAGCGACGAGGCGCTGCAGAACTCGGCCGAGTAGGTGCGGCCGTCGCCGAAGCCGATGTTGCCCATGATCACCGCGAGCAGGCCGGTCACGAGCACCGAGACGACGGTGAAGACCGCGAGCTTGATCGCCGGCGACGTAGGTGACCCTGTCGCGTGCGGACAGTGCCATCACTCCGCCACCTCCCCCGCGGACGACGGGTCCGTAGAGCAGGGAGCCGAGCGAGCCGTAGGTGTCGGGGGTCCGTCCGCTGCGCCGGCGAGCAGGGCGTTGAGCACCTGCTGCTCGCCGGCCGCTGCCGGCGTACCCGCTCGACATGCCGAGCCCGAAGCCGGCGTCGTCGGCCCACTGGCGAGCCTGCGCGGGAGCGGCAGGCCGGGCAGCAGGTCGTCGAGGTCCGGGATGAGCACCGGCAGGTCGCTCCGTCGGCGGGTTGTCGTCGATGTCGGTGCCGTCGTCGAAGGACTCCGGACCGATCGGCACGGGCGGCTTGGGCAGGCCCGAGCACCACGGGCCGTGCCCGATCTCGCCGTACTCGGGACGGTCGTCGCGGCCGTAGGCCTCGTACTGCGCGTGACCGAGCTCGAGGTACTGCTTGACCTGGTTGCCCTCGAAGGTCTTGGCCAGGATCGGCGCGTAGCGTGCCGACCCCTTGCAGCAGGCACGGCAGCTCCGGGGAGTACGTCGCGAGCAGCTTGAGCACCGGGGCGCCGACCTCGCCGGACCGGATGAGGGCGGACTCGTTGCTCCGCAGCACCCGCGTGGTGGTGTCGGAGAGGCCGGTCAGGTCGCTGAAGAAGACGTCGAGCTGCTGGCGCTTCTGCAGCACCGTCCTCGAGGTCACCGTCAGGTTGCCGAGCACGCGGAGCAGGTCGGGGGCAGCCAGGTCGTAGGTGTCGGCGACGTCGGCCAGCGCGACGAGGTCCTCGCTGGAGGGTGGGCAGGACCGGCTCGATCGCGTCGAGGTAGCCGCCGAGGTCCTCGAAGGTCTGCGCCGAGCTCGCTCGCCGCGGCCCTCGAGGGCGTTGGCGAGCGAGTTGAGGGTCATGTTGAGGTCGGCGGGACGGATGCTGCGCAGCAGGGGGAAGAGGTCGGCCAGGATCTGGCTGAGCTCGACGTTGGTCTCCACGCGGTCGGCCGGGATGACGGCGTCCGGCTCGAGCGCGGTCGCCGACGGGTCGTCCGGCGTGACGAACGAGATGTACTTCTGGCCGAACAGGGTCGTCGGGCAGGATCTGCACCTCGACGTTGGCCGGGAGCTGCGCGGCGGCCTCGGGCCGCAGGGCGACCTTGATCACCGCCTGCTCGCCGTCCTGGGAGACCTCGCGCACCTGACCGATGAGGACGCCGTTGCGGCGCACGTCGCCGAACTTGGCAGCTGCAGACCGGCCCGGTCGGCCTTGATCGTGACCATCGTGACGGTGGCGAACTTCTTGTCGTAGATCGCGATCGAGAGATAGATCAGCATCGCGATCGTCGGTCAGGAAGACGACGCCGGCCACCAGGAGGCGTCGGTGCTCCCGCGGGCTGTCGTGATGGATGTTGACCAGGAGTGGCATCGCGCTACCCCGTGATCCGCACGGTCGTGGTCGAGCCCCAGATGGCGAAGCTCAGGAAGAAGTCGGCGACGACGACGGTGACGATGCTGGTGCGGATCGCCCGGCCGACCGCGGTGCCGACCCCGGCCGGGCCGCCGCTGGCGGTGTAGCCGTAGTAGCAGTGGATCAGGATGATCGCGGTCGCCAGGAACGAGCAGCTTGCCGAACGACCACAGGATGTCGATGGGCGGCAGGAACTGCAGGAAGTAGTGGTCGTAGGTGCCGGCCGACTGGCCGTAGATGTAGACCGTGATCAGCCGCGGCGAGAGGTAGGAGGCGCTCAGCGCGACGACGTAGAGCGGGATCACGGCGATGAACGCCGCGATCATCCGGGTCGTGACCAGGAACGGCAGCGACGGGATGCCCATCACCTCGAGGGCGTCGATCTCCTCCGAGATCCGCATCGCCCCCAGGCGGGCGGTGTAGCCGCAGCCGACGGTCGCGGCGAGCGCGATCGAGGAGATCAGCGGGGCGACCTCACGGGTGTTGAAGTAGGCCGAGATGAAGGCGCTGAACTTCGCGACGCCGATCTGGCTCAGTGAGGCGTAGCCCTGGATGCCGACCTCGGTCCCGGCGAAGAACGCCAGGAACGCGATCACCCCGACGCTGCCGGCGATGAGCGTGAGCGCACCGCTGCCGAAGGCGACCTCGGCCAGTGTCTTGGTGATCTCCTTGGGGTAGCGCCGGATCGCACGAGGCGTCCAGGCCAGTGCCTTGAGGTAGAAGAGCAGCTGGTCGCCGTAGCGCCTCGAGGCTGCGCCGGCGTCCGTCGACGAGCGCGCTGCCGAGTGAGGTGAGGGTGGCCATGGGTCAGATCCCCGGGGGTGGGACGACTTGGAAGTAGATCGCGGTGATGACGGCGTTGATGAAGAAGAGCAGCATGAACGCGATGATCACCGACTCGTTGACCGCGCGCCCGACGCCGCTGGGCCCGCCCCCGGCGTTGAGGCCCTTGTAGGCACCGACGATCGGCGGCCATCGCTCCGAAGATGACGGCCTTGATGATCGCGATGTAGAGGTCGGAGATGCGTGGCCAGGGCCGTGAAGTTGGCGAGGAAGGCCCCCGCGGAGCCTCCCTGGACGATCACGGTGAAGAAGTAGCCGCCGCCGATGCCGGCGCCGATCACGATGCCGATGATCATCAGCGCGACGAACATGGTGGCCACGACGCGCGGGCGCGACCAGGCGCTCGAGCGGGTCGACCCCGAGCACCTCCATCGCGTCGATCTCCTCGCGGATCTTGCGGGCGCCCATGTCGGAGCAGATCGCCGAACCGGCGGCGCCGGCGATGATCAGCGCCGCGGCGATCGGGGCTGCCTCGCGCACCACGGCCAGCACCGCGGTCGCTCCGGCGAAGGACTGCGCGCCGAGCTGCCCGGTCAGGTTGCCGACCTGGAGCGAGATGACCGCACCGAACGGGATCGAGACCAGGATCGTGGGCATCAGCGTGACGCTGGTGATGAACCAGGCCTGCTCCACGAACTCGCGGAACTGGAAGGGCGTGGTGAAGATCCGCTTGATGACGTCGATCATCATCGCCGTCATCTCGCCGGGTCCGCGCAGGACCGACGTGGCCGTGACCGCCATGTCCCCACCTCCCGATTCCGTACGACGACGTGGAGAGGGTAGAACGTGTTCTCGTTTCGAACAACGAGAGACGTCCCTACCGCGTGTCCCCTGCTCCGCGGTCCACCCCGAAGAAAGGGGCGGCAGCCCCCGAAGATATGCGGAGGCGCGCGGTTCGGGGTCGAAATGACAAGATCGTGAGACCAGTGCAACCGGAGGCGGACGGAGGGGCGACGTGCCGAGCGACGACGTGACCAGCGCGGGCGCGGTGTGGGCGTCCTTCGCCCACGATCCCCGCGACCGTGCCCACGCCTCGCTGCGTGCCTCCGACGCCGACCGCGAGCTGATCGCGCGGGTGCTGTCCTCGGCGTACGTCGACGGCCGGCTCGACCGCGAGGAGCACGACCAGCGCGCCGAGACGGCCGCAGCCGCTCGCACGCTCGGAGAGCTGCCACCCCTGGTGGTCGACCTGGTCCCCGAGTCGGCACCCAGCAAGGCGCTCGACCCGATCGCCGGAGCCAGCCCGGCGCAGCTGCGCGACCAGGCCACCGAGGCCTGGCACGAGCGCCGGCGCAACGCGGCCTTCGGGTTCGTCGCCCCGAGCCTCGTGTGCTGGGCGATCTACGTGGCCATCAACGGGTGGGCGTTCAACCCGGTCGTGTGGCCTGTCATCGTCATGGCGGTCACCGGTGCTCACCTGCTCAAGACGGTCCTCAGCAGCCGCGAGATCCAGCGCGAGGAGCTCGCGCGACTCGAGAAGCAGCAGGCCAAGGCCCTGCGCAAGCGCAGCTGGCGCCCGTGACCCGACCGACCCTGGGGCGGGCGCTGGTGGCGCTCGTCGCCCTGCTGGCCCTCGGTGCCCCGGCGGCCGCGTTCGCACCGACCGCTGCTGCGTCGCCACCGCTCGCGTCGGTCCCGCTCCCGGTCCCGCTGTCGCCGGAGCCGGGCACCTTCTGGTTCGGTCCGCAGCTCGACTGGGAGGTCGACTCCGCACAGACCTACAGCCGTCGCCTGGGCGCCGACGCGAGCCTCTTCGGTCGCTCGATCGGCTACCCGCTCACGCCGACGTCGGAGACCCTGCTGCGCGACGTCTCGCGCCAGTCCGCTGCAGAGGGGGCGGTGGCGGTGGTGACCCTCGAACCCGCCGACCTCGTCGCACTGACCCCGGAGGACGCGACCGACTTCGCCGATGCTGCGGCAGCGGTCGCTGCCGCCGACGGCAGCTTCCTGCTGGTGCGCTTCGCGCCGGAGATGAACGGCTCCTGGGCCCCGTGGGGTCGCAGACCCCTCACCTATGTCTCGATGTTCCGCGACCTCGCCGACGCCGTGCACGCGAGGACCGACCGCGCCGCACTCGTGTGGTCGCCGGCCTACGGCGCCGGCTACCCCTTCGACGCACCCGTCGACGCCAGCATCACCACGGCGGGCAGCGCGCCTGACTTCGATCGCCGCAACATCCCGTTCCTCGACACCGACGGCGACGGAGCGGTCAGCGGCGCCGACGACCCCTACGGCCCCTACTACCCGGGCGACGACTACGTCGACTGGGTCGGGCTCACGATGCTGCGCTACGCGGACCGTGGCCGCGCCGGCAGCAACCGGGTTCCTCGCACGGGCGAGGTGGAGACCCGGTTCGACGAGACCTTCGGGTACGACGACGACTCGTCCCGCTCGCAGGACTCCTTCTACGCCCGGTTCGCCGAACGGACCGGCCTGCCGTTCCTGCTCACCACCGCTGCGACCTACAACCCCTCGCGCAAGGGCGCCTCGGAGCTGGAGATCAAGCAGGGCTGGCTGCTCCAGGTCGTCGGCGCCGCGGCGTCGAGACCTCTGGTGCAGGCGGTGCAGTGGCTCGAGCAGGCACGGGCCGACCCCGAGGTGGGCGGCACGGTGCGGTGGCAGCTCGCCGGTGACCCGGCCCTCGCCAGCGTCTCGCGCGCGGTCCTGGAGCAGGGGGCGGTGACCTTCGCACCGCTCGACGGCATCGGACCAGAGGGCGACGGCGCGCCCGAGGCGGGAGGACCGGTCGGGGCCACGAACGGCAACGGCAGCCCGGACGAGGGCGGGTTCCCGCCGTTCCTGGGCGGCGTCCTGGTGACGCTGGCCGCAGTGCTGGTCGCCGGGGTCGCCGCCGTGCAGGTCCGACGCCGCCGGATGGTGCCCCCCTGGCTGAGGTGAGCCCAGGTCAGACGATCGGGATGCCCGCCTCGAGCGCGCCGCGGTCGATCACGGCCCGCGCCCGCCGTCGGTAGTGCACGATCTGCCACACCCCGACGGCCCACAGGACGTACTGGGCACTCATCGCCCACCGGAACGCGTCGGGGGTGTAGGCGGTCGACGCACCGGGGGTGCGCCAGTCGAGGATCAGCCCGATGCTCAGCACGAGCACGAGGCTGGCGGCGAAGCCCGCCTGGTTGATGATGCCGGTGGCGCTGGCGAGCCGCGCGGCGGGATTCGACGTACGGGCCATGTCGAAGCCGATCATCGACGCCGGACCGCCGAAGCCGACCACCTGCGTGAGCACGACCAGCAGCCAGAGCGGGGCATTGCCGGGCCACGCGAGCACGACCGTCCAGACGACCACGATGGCAGCCACGATCACCAGCACCATGGACGACCGGTGCCACGGGAAGCGGCTGACGAGCACCCCGAGCACCGGCCCGGAGTAGACGAAGGCGACCACGATCAACGTCAGCAGCACCCCGGCCGAGGTCGCGGAGCGACCCTCTCCCTGCACGAGGAAGGGATAGCCCCACAGCAGCGCGAGGGCCGTCGCGCTGAACTGGGTGGTGAAGTGCATCCAGAAGCCGAGTCGCGTGCCCGGGTGCGCCCACGAGGCGACGAGGCTGGAGCGGATCGAGGTCCACGAGAGCCGCGGCCCGGTGATGCGGCGCTCGTCGGGGGCATCACGGACGACGAGCAGGACACCCAGGGTCACGAGGATGCCGAGGGACGCCGTGCTGAGGTAGGCGGTCGTCCACCCGAGCTCGCGCAGGGCGATCGTCATCGGCAGGGCGGCGATGACGGCGCCGAGCTGCCCGATCGTCCCGGACAGCTGGGTGATGATCGGCACCCGCGAGGGCGGGAACCACCGACTGACCAGACGAAGGACGCAGATCCACGTCATCGCGTCGCCCATCCCGACGAACGTGCGGGCAGCGAGCGCGGTCGGGTAGGTCTCGGCCAGTGCGAACCCGGCTTGTGCCAGGGTCAGGATGACCGCCCCGGTAGCCATCACCGCCCGGGGGCCGAACCGGTCGACCATCAGCCCCACCGGGATCTGCATCGCCGCGTAGACCAGCAGCTGGAGCATCGTGAACGTCGCCAGCTGCGCTGCGGAGATGTCGAACCGGTCCGCGGCCGCGAGCCCGGCGACGGCGAGCGACGTGCGGTGGAAGATCGCCAGCAGGTACGTCGCCACGGCGACGCCCCACACGGCGTACGCCAGCCGTCCGCCGAGCTGGGTGGTCACCCGTCGAGTCTAGGGCGTCGGTCGCGCTCGCTCCTCACGGC
>CAWGJR010000038.1:0-73079 GCA_963822915.1 uncultured Actinomycetota bacterium | reverse complement strand
GCCCTCGGACACCGTCCCGCCCATCCGCCGCTCCATGACGATGAAGGAGCGGCCCTCGTGCTCGCCCACGTCGAAGATCGTCACCACCGCCGGGTGCGCGGACAGGCTCGCGGCGGCGCGGGCCTCGCGCTCGAAGCGGCGGCGGGCGCTCGCGTCCTCGGTCAGGTGCTCGGCGAGCACCTTGACGGCCACGGGCCGATCGAGGACCGTGTCGTGGGCGGCGTAGACCGCGGCCATCCCGCCGGTGGCGATCAGGCCGTCCTGCCGGTAGCGCAGCGGCAGGCCGATGGTGCCCGGGGGTCGGCATCCACCCGACGCTACCCCGCTCGTGGAGGCCTAGACTTTCCCGTCGCTTATGGCTCGCGTTTGTCACACCTGCGGTAAGGGCCCCGCCTTCGGGCAGAGCCGCTCCCACTCCATGGTCGCTACCAAGCGGCGCTTCGATCCGAACCTGCAGAAGGTCCGGATCATCGAGAAGGGCGCGCCGCAGCGCGCCTCGTGTGCACCCGCTGCCTGAAGGCCGGCAAGGTCACCAAGGCCTAAACGGCCAGCGCGCGGAGTTCCGCCGCGCCAGCGACTACAGTCGCAGTCCGCACCATGCAGCAGCCTTTGGACCCCAGCCTGGTCCGGTTTCGCGCCGTGATGGAGGGTGCCCTCGCGGCAGCTCGAATCGCGCGCGCCAGGAGATCAACGACCTCAACGTGTTCCCGGTCGCCGACGGCGACACGGGCGACGACATGGCGCTCACCCTGCGCGCCGTCGTGGACGAGCTCGTTCGTCTCGGTGACCAGGGCGCCCGTCGACGAGATCGGCCGGGCCCAGATCGTCGAGTCGGTGGCGCGCGCCGCCCTGCTCGGCGCCCGCGGCAACTCGGGCGTCATCCTGTCCCAGCTCGTGCGCGGCGCGGCCGAGGAGCTCATCTCCCGGCCCGGGCGAGCTGGTCGACCCGATCCTCGTCAGCGCGCCCTGGCCAGCCGTCCCAGCGTGGCGGGCACGTAGATCCGCACGCTCACGCGCCGGTCCCGCCGCGGCGTGGCGGGTCCGGCGTCGGGTCGGTCGGTGCCGTGGGCGCCGGCGCCCGCGGGGAGCACGCGGACGGCTCTCGCTGGCGCTGTCGACCAGCTCGTCGAGGGCCTCGCGGACGCAGGTGCCGAGCACGTCGACGTCGCGGATCCGCGCGCTCGAGTCGGGCGCGGGCCAGGTCCTCGTGCGGCGCACCACTCCGTGCACGGCGACACCACCGGGCGCCGCCTTCGTGCGACTCGCTCGTCAGACCGCCCTGCTGTACGCCGACCTCCGCGACGGCTCCACGGGCGATCCCTCACGTCGCGTCGACCTGCGGGTGGCCGTCAACGCCGACTCCCTGGCCACCTGGTTCCGCGCGGTCCTCGGCGAGGTCGCCGGCTGGGAGGGCGTCGCGCTCAGCCTGCAGGTCGAGGACCAGGCCTTCTCGGCCGACCTCCTCCGGCGCGGTGACGTCCTGGGTGCGGTCACGTCGGAGCCGGTGGCGGTGCAGGGCTGCTCGGTCGAACCACTGGGTCTCCTGCGCTACCGCCCGGCCGCCGCGCCGGTGTTCGCCGAGAGGTGGCGCCGCGGTCGCACCTACGACTGGGCACGGATGCCGACGGTGGTCTTCAACGACAAGGACGCCCTCCAGCACGACCTGCTCGCCGCACGGGGGCTGGGTCTGCCGCCGGTCGTGCACCGGGTCCCCACCTCGGCCGACTTCCACGAGGCGATCCGTCGCGGCCTCGGGTGGGGGCTGCTGCCGTTGCCGCAGCTCGACCACGACCTGGCCGCGGGCCGGCTGGTGGCACTGGGCGCGCGCGAGCGCGTCGACGTCCCCCTCCACTGGCAGCGCTGGCGGCTGGAGTCGTCGAGCCTCGCCACCCTCACCGATGCCGTCCGCTCGGCGGCGCGAGTCCTGGTCCGCGCCGGTCCCGACAGGTAGCCGAGCCGACCTCCTCCGCACCGAGGACACCAGCGCCCGCCGTGTCGCAGTGAACGGCGGGCGCTGGTGGTCAGGACGGTGTCAGCCGATCGACGGCCGCGCCGACGACGGGCGGTCCAGCGAGCGGTAGCGGTAGGCGGTGAAGATGATCCTGGTCGCGATGAAGTTCTTGTCGCCCGGGGCGACGACGCGGTAGGCGATCCCCTTGCGGGACCCGGGCGCCGAGACGCGCGCCTTGCCCTTCTTGCTGGTCTTGATCTTGCGGAAGGTCCGGTAGCCCTTCTTCCCCTTCTTCTTCTGCAGCAGGAGCTTCTTGCCGCCGAACTTCGGGGTGACCTTCACCGAGATGGTCGGCTGCTCCTTCGACACGTCCTTGGCGTCGAACTTGCGGATCACCTTCACGTTGATGACCTCCGAGACCGAGGGCGGGTAGGTGCGCTCGCCCGACGTCCCGGGGCCGTAGGTGCCGCCGGTGTAGTAGATGCGGAACTTCGCGTTGCCCGTGTAGCGGTCGTAGTCGGGGAAGTAGGCGTAGCCCGGGGTGTCGTCGCTGGCGACGGTCTTCCAGGACTTCGACCCCGGCGCCATGCGCTGGAGCTGTGCGACGCCGGCCAGCGGACCGTAGCCGTCGGGGTCGTCGATCGTCTCGACGAGGCCGGAGACGATGAACGCCGCGCCGAACTCGCCGCGCTTGCGGACGTCGGCCTGGAACGAGGTCGCGGTGTTGACCGTGACCGCCGCGTGGGCCGGTGCGGTCGCCGTGGCGACCACGGCCACGGGTGCCAGGGACAGGGTGATCGCGGCGACGAGGCCGCGCAGGAGAGTGCGCACGGAGATTCCAATCGGGAGAGGGTGTGCCGCGTGAGCGACGGGTGCAGTCCTTCCCCGTCATCGGCGTCCCACACCTGCCCCGACGGGAACCGACCTGACGAGAACTGACCCGCCGCAGCAGACGCTGCGGCGGGTCAGGGGGTCGATCAGGCGTGCGGTGGGGCAGTGGAGCAGATCAGAAGACCTGGGCCACGATGACCCTCTTCAGCACCTTGAACTTCTTGTTGCCGGGAGCCACCAGCTGGTACTTGATGCCCTTGCGGGACCCCGCCAGCGAGATGCGCACCTTGCCGAACTTGTTGGTGCGGACCTTCTTGAAGGTCTTGTAGTTCTTGCCCTTCTTCTTCTGGATGAGGAGCAGCTTCTTGCCGAACTTCGGGGTGACCTTCACGTCGGCGGTCGGCTGCTTCTTCCCGGACACGCTGGAGACCACCATGGAGCGCATCTTCTTGGCGGCGCGCTGCTGCTGGGCTGCGGCGGGGCGGGCGTCGACGGTCTCCACCGAGACCGCGGCGTTGGAGGGTGCCGCCGCGGTCGCCACCACGGCGACCGGGGCGAGGGAGAGTGCTACTGCGGCCACCAGGCCGCGGACGATGTTGCGCATGGGGGAGATCCAATCAGGTGAGGCGAACGATGGGTCGGACGACGTGCGTGGTCGTCCTACCCACTCCTCGCAGACCTACACCCCCCGGAGTCGCCGGGAGGAGGAGCAGTCTCCTCGGCGCCTCCTAGAAAGCGGCCTCGTCGAGGTCCATCAGCGACAGGTCGGTCGCCTCGGCGATGGCACGCTCGGCACTGATCTTCGGCAGGTTGTGCTGCGCGAAGAACTGGGCCGCGGCGATCTTGCCCTCGTAGAACGCCTGGTCCTTGCCCAGGGTGGCCGGGTCGCCGGCCGTCAGCTTCTCCAGCGCGACCTCGGCCTGGCGCAGCAGCAGCCAGGCGCACACGACGTCACCGAGGGCCATCAGGAGGCGGCTGGTGTTGAGGCCGACCTTGTAGATGTTGCGGATCTCGTCCTGGGCCGACATGAGGTCGTTGATCATGTGCGCGACCATCGCGTTGGCATCCTCGAGGGCGGTCGCCAGGAGCTGGCGCTCGTTCTTGAGGCGGCCGTTGCCGGCCTCGGAGTCGATGAAGCCCTGGATCTCGGCCGCGATCACGCCGAGCGCCCTGCCCTGGTCCTTGACGATCTTGCGGAAGAAGAAGTCCTGGCCCTGGATCGCGGTCGTGCCCTCGTAGAGGGTGTCGATCTTGGCGTCGCGGACGTACTGCTCGATCGGGTACTCCTGCAGGAACCCGGCGCCGCCGAGCGTCTGGAGCGACTCGGTGCCCAGCAGGACCCACGACCGCTCGGAGCCGTAGCCCTTCACGATCGGCAGGAGCAGGTCGTTGACGGCGTTGAAGAGGCCGAGGTCGCTGCCCTCGTCGCCGTGCTTCTCCCCGGCGTGCTCGGCGAGCTGGATCTTGTCCTGCCAGGTCGCGGTGTAGAGCACGAGGGCGCGCATGGCCTCGGAGAAGGACTTCTGCACCATCAGCGAGCGACGGACGTCGGGGTGGTGGGTGATGGTCACGCGCGGAGCCGTCTTGTCGCCCGACTGGGTCAGGTCGGCGCCCTGCTCGCGCTGCTTGGCGTAGTCGAGGGCGTTGAGGTAGCCGGTCGACAGGGTCGCGATGGCCTTGGAGCCGACCATCATGCGGGCGTTCTCGATGACCTGGAACATCTGCGCGATGCCGTCATGGACCTCGCCGAGGAGCCAGCCCCTGGCCGGCTCGCCGCCACCGATGGAGGCGTCGCCGAAGGTGACCTCGCAGGTGTTGGAGACCTTGATGCCCATCTTGTGCTCGACGTTGGTGACGTAGACGCCGTTGCGCTCGCCGGTCAGCTCGCCGGTCTCGTGGTCGAAGTGGATCTTCGGGACCAGGAAGAGGCTGAGGCCCTTGGTGCCGGGGCCGCCGGCGCCCTCGATGCCGACCGGACGGGCGAGCACGAGGTGCATGATGTTGTCGCTCATGTCGTGCTCGGCGGAGGTGATGTAGCGCTTGACGCCCTCGATGTTCCACGAGCCGTCGTCGTTGAGCGAGGCCTTGGTGCGTCCGGCGCCGACGTCCGAGCCCGCGTCGGGCTCGGTGAGGACCATCGTGGCGCCCCACTGCTTCTCGACCATGTGCTGGGCGATGCGCTTGTCGCGATCGTTGCCGTTGCGGTGGACCACGCCGGCGAACGCCGGCCCGGCGGCGTACATCCAGATCGGGGCGTTGGCGCCGAGCACCATCTCGCCGAGCGCCCACACGAGGCTCGACGGGGCGGGGGTGCCGCCGAGGTCCTCGTTGATCTGCAGGCGCCAGTACTCCGAGTCCATCCACGCCTGGTAGCTCTTCTTGAACGACTCGCCGATGGGGGCGGTGTTGGTGGCCGGGTCGAAGACCGGCGGGTTGCGGTCGGAGTCCTCGTAGGACGCCGCGAGGTCCTCGCGGGCGAGACGCTCCACCTCACCGAGGATCGACCGGGCGGTCTCGCTGTCGATCTCACCGAAGGGGCCGGTGCCGAGGATCTCGTCACGACCGAGCACCTCGAAGAGGTTGAACTCGATGTCACGCAGGTTGGTCTTGTAGTGGCTCATCGCTCACAACCGCTTTCTGGTCAGTGGATGTCGGGAGTTACTCACGAGTACTACCGGCAAGTAACATAATGATAGGAGCGCCCACGGGTCGAGGCAAGGCGACAGCGACGTGATCCCTCACGCACCCGATCTCCCACCTGATTGCGTAGGTCGACTGACCAGGTGCACATACGTGACACACTGACCCCATGCGTGTCTCCGCCAAGTCCGACTACGCGCTGCGCGCGTTGATCGAGATGGCCGGACGTGAGGACGGCAAGGCCGTCAGCGCCGAGGAGCTCGGCCGGCTGCAGGGGATCCCGCACGGCTTCCTCCAGGCGATCCTGGCCGACCTGCGCCGCAGCGGCGTCGTGATGAGCCAGCGCGGGCAGTCCGGCGGGTGGCGGATGGGCCGCCCGGCCACCGAGGTGTCGGTCGCCGACGTCATCCGTGCCGTCGACGGCCCGCTGGTGTCGGTCTACGGGCTGCGACCCGAGGCCGTGAGCTACAACGACTCCGCCGACGTGCTCCAGCACGTCTGGATCGCGGCGCGGCGCTCGCTGCGCGAGGTCTTCGAGCAGGTCTCGATCCAGCAGCTCGCCGACGGCTCGCTGCCGTCGGCCATCACGTCGTTGACCGCCGACGAGGATGCCTGGCAGCCGCACTGAGCGTGGATCCAGGCGGAGCCCGCGTGTCCCAGGGGGTCAGGCGACCGAGGTCAACCTGCGCTTGAGCTTCTTGCGCTTCTTCTCCAGCGCGGCCACCTTCAGCTCGAGCGACTCGTTGCGACGCGTCAGCCTCTCGATCTCGGCGAGGGCGTCGCTGAGGGCAGGGCCGGCGAGGTCGACCACGTGGGTGGGCTCACTCACGTCGCCGGCGTCGGGCACCAGCGCGCCGACGTCGCCCACGACGTCGTACTCGCTGTGGGTGAGCAGCTCCACCCACGACTCTCCGAGCGCTCGGAGCACGTCGAAGCGCGAGGCGGGCGCGGGGTGGGCCGGGCGGGGCTTGGCGCGGCGGAGCTTGTCGTCGAGCTTCAGCGAGGCGGTGCCGAACCCGACGACCTTGCCGACGGCCTTCCACGTCGCGCGCGGCTCGTCGGTGACGACGACGTGCAGCCGCTGCGGCTTCTTCACGGCGCTGCTCCACGCCTCGAGCACCGCCCCCAGGTCGTGGCGCGGCTCGCCCGGCACCGTCCACCCGTCGGGGGCGCGCACGGTGACGACGACGTGCACCTCGAACCCCTGGAGGGCGTCGACCAGGAGGGCCACCTGCTCGGGGCGTGCGCCCGCGAGCAGGGTCTGGCTGAAGACGAGGGTGTCCTTGCCCTTGAGCCCGCGCCGTACGACCTGGGTCCAGGTGCCCTCGACCTCGGCTCGGGTGAAGCCCCACGCGCGATGGCTGCGCAGCATCTCGAGCGCGGCCCGGAACATCTCCTCCTCGGAGGTGGCCGGGGGGCTCACGCCGAGCTCGGAGAGTGCGCGCGCGTGCAGCAGCAGGGCGGGGCCGATCGCGTCGCCGGAGCCGTCGTCGAGCCCGACGTGGAGGAACGCCTTGCGTGGGGAGGCCATGGCCCCACCGTGACGGGGGCGCGTGAGCGGGGGATGAGCGGGTGGTGAACGGCGAGTGTCCTGCGGACACGAGAACGCGTTCTAGTTCTGGGTCTACGATGCCGCACATGATCACGTCCGACGCCATCACCTGGAACGCCGCCAACGACGACCACCCGGCACGGACCGCCTCGCAGCGGTCGTACTCCGCGGTCGCCAAGGGCGACCTCGCCGAGTGGCTGACCGTCTACGCCGTCGATGCGGTGCTCGAGGACCCGGTCGGGCCGTCGATGTTCGACCCGGAGGGTGCGGGGCACCGTGGTCACGAGGGGATAGCGGCGTTCTGGGAGAAGGCGATCGCCCCGATCGAGACCTTCGAGTTCACGATCACCGAGTCGTTCGCCAACCCGGGGAGCAACACCTGCGCCAACCTCGGCAGCATCAAGACGTCGTTCCCGGACGGTTCCTTCACCGTCACCGAGCTGATCATGGTCTACGTCGTCAACGACGACGGGACCGTCGCCTCGATGAAGGCCTTCTGGGAGCCCGAGCGCACCATGGCGACCTTCACGACGCCGGGGTGAGGTGTCTACCGAGCGGGCTGGACTAGACAGGGCGCTCAGGGGTGTGACAAGACGGTGGTGGAAGACGTCGGAAGGGGTGACGCCACCCGCTAGGAGGTTCCTCCTAGAGATCACCCAGGAGTGAAGCAATGCCCGAGCAGGAGTTCGAGGAGTTCGCGCGAGCGCGGGCGCCCCAGCTCTACCGGTCGGCCTGGTTGCTGGCAGGGAACCACCACGAAGCAGAGGACCTCGTCCAGGAGACCCTGGCCAAGGTGTTCGTGAAGTGGCGCTCCCCGTTCGGTCGCCGGATCGACAACCCGGCGGCGTACGCGCAGACGGCGCTCACGCGCACGTTCATCAGTGCTCGTCGCCGCCGCAGCAGTGGGGAGATCCCCCGTGGGGAGCTGCCCGACGCGCCCGCCACGGCGTCGTCGCTGCAGGGCACCGACCTGAGCGAGGTCCGCCTCGCCCTGGTCGAGGCGCTCGCGGGCCTGAAGCCGGCCGACCGTGCCGTCCTGGTCCTGCGCTATCTCGAGGACCTGTCGGTCGAGGAGACGGCGCAGCGGATGGGCACCTCTGCCGGAGCTGTGCGCAACAGGTCGCTGCGGGCCCTCGAACGGGTCCGACCGCTGCTCGACGCCTCACTCGTCGTCCACCCTTCCGAAAGGCACCACCCATGACCAGTGAACTCGAGGGACACCTCGACGAGCGGCGTACCTCAGCGCTCCTCCAGGAGGCCACCACCGACTTCGCGCCCGACGTCGACCGGCTCGTGCAGGGCGGCGTCGCCCGTGGGCGCACGCTCCGGCGGCGTCGGCGCGTGGGGACCTCGCTGGCCGCGGTCGCCGTCATCGGCATCCTCGGTGTCGCGGCCGGCGCCGGTTCCCAGCTGATGGGCGGCGATGCGGCGCCCTCCCCGCAGTACGCCGACTCACCGTCGGCGACGGCCACCGACGACCCGGCGCCCTCGCCCACGACGCCCGCCGACGATCCCGGGTCACTCCCACCGGGAGCGACGACCACGCTGCCGGTCGACGCCTCGATCGCCGTCTCGGCGCTCGATGCCCGCTCGATCGTCGACGAGGTCGTGCCGGGAGGCGACGTCGGCGACACGATCCTCGATCCCTCCTTCTTCGTCGACGAGCCCCAGGAGATCGCCGCTCCCTTCCTCTACGACGGCACCCTCACGTCGGTGCGGGTCGAGCGCGCCGCCGGGATCGCGACGTGCGCCGAGCAGATCGACCCGGACGACCGGCCGACGGTGAGCCCCGGGGGGCAGTGCGTCGAGCAGGACGGCACGACGCTGCTGCTGTGGGGCCCCGACCACCGCTGACGGGGTCACCTCGCTCGGGGTCTTGGCCTTCGTGCACGGCTACATCGTCTCGGTCACCTCGACCAATGCGGCCGAGGGCAAGGACTCCGTCCCGGTGATGGACGACCCGGCGTTGTCGACCGACGAGCTGGTCGCGATCGCGACCAGCGAGCGGTGGTTCGACGTCGACTAGCGTGCCGACGCACCACTAGGTCGGGTAGGGCTCGAAGGCTTCCTCGACGTAGCGGTCCTGGAAGGACTTCTTCGACTCCTTGAGGCGCGCGACGACACCCGGGTGGTCGGTGGCGAACCCGCTCTCGTCGAAGTACTCCCAGGACTTCAGCTGCAGTGCCCGGTGACGCTGGGTCATCACGTAGTCGATGCTGCGGCGCGAGCCCGGGGCCTCGGCGTCGTAGTTGGTGCGCAGGTCCTCGGGGTCGGTGAGCTTGCCGCGGATGAGGAGGTCGGTCTTGTCGAGGTCGGCGCGCACGTTGCAGTCGCACGTCGCGACGAACTGGGCGGACCTCGGTGTGCTCTCGACGAGCTTGCGCACGCTGGCCGACATCCGCCACAGCGTCTCGACGCGGTCGCGGTGGCCGTAGTTGGGTCCGCCGGTCTGCTTGTTGTGCACGTCGGGGGGCATGTGGAAGTTGGCCACCCGGACGACGTGCCCGCTCTCGCGGTTCTCGAGCTTGGCGACCACGGCGTACTGGTCGACGGCGATGTTGCCCCGGCTGCGCCGGTAGGTCTTGTCGGTCAGCAGCACCGCGCGCGACTGGAGGTGGCGCCAGACGCGCTGGTCGAAGGCGATCGGGTTGAGGTCGGTGCCGGGCTTGTCGCGGGGCATGAGGAGCCGCCAGCCCGCGGGCAGCGCGGCCTTCATCGCGTGCTTGGTGCCGCCGCGCTCCTGGAAGCCGATGACCGTCGGGTGGCCGAGCGAGATGAGGCGGCGGATGTCGTGGGTGACCTGGGACGGCGACAGCGTGTTGAGCACGTTGAACGTCGCGATGCGGACGTCCGCGCGCTCGGAGGAGTGGCCGACGCGGCCGCTCGGCCCGGCGTCGGCCGGGCTCGCGGAGACCGCGAGCAGCGACGTCAGCAGGCCGGCGAGGACGAGGCCGAGGAACGGGCGCAGGAGCGGTCGGGACGGGCGGCGATCGGCTGAAGGCATCGCTTCACTGTGCCGAAGGTCGCTGCCGGTGCCAAATCAGCGGCGCGCGTTGACCGGTCCCGGGACGCCGTCGACGGCGCGGGTCAGCCAGGTGACCATCGGCTTGAGGGCGCGCCAGTCGTCGCGGACCAGCTCGAGCACCTCGGGGGAGCTGATGACCTCGCCGAAGCCGTAGGGCTTGCCGGCGATGAGCTGCTTGTGGCGCAGCAGCGCGATGCGGGGATGGTCGGCGTCGTAGCCGCGCGGCGAGGTCTTGAGCTGCTCGCCGCCGATCTCGAAGTCGGCCTTCTCCAGCTTGGTGAGGATCCGCCGCAGGGCGGGGCCGGTCTTGTCGTCGGCCATCGCCTCGCGGATCGCGGCCAGGCGCTCGCCGCCGGCCTCGTAGAAGCCGGCCCCGACGCGGACCCCGCGCGGCGACAGCTCGACGTACCAGCCCATCGACGGACCGGCCGCGACGAACGCGCCCTGGTGGGTCTTGTACGGCGTCTTGTCCTTCGCGAAGCGCACGTCGCGGTAGGGCCGGAAGATCTTCGCCGAGCCGAACTCCGGCTCGAGAGCCCGGCACAACGCCGCCATCGGCGCCTTGATCGCGTCGGCGTAGACCTGCTTGTGGGCCTCCCAGAAGGACTTGGTGTTGTCGACCTCGAGGTCGTCGTAGAAGTCGAGGGCGGCGACGGGGAAACCGGTGAACTCCACGGGTCGAGCCTACGGGCCGGATCGGAGGGGTCCGCTGGAGCCGGATCGGTGGCACACTGGTCGCACCGCCCCCCGGTCGAAAGGCTCCCCCCCGTGCCCCCCGTGCCCCCCACCGCCACCGCTGTCGTCGCGCCGCGCGGCGCGCGCTGAGCTGAGCGCACCGATGTTCATCGCCTTCATGGTGTGCGCGGTGCTGGCCGGTGTCGCGATCGTGCTGGCTCCGGACATGACGATCACGCGAGCCCCCAAGGGGCCGGACGCCGAGCACCGTGAGTACGAAGGTGGCTTCGGCAGCGGGTTCGAGAGAGCGACGTCCAGGAAGAAGCGGAGCGGATGACGAGATTCGAACTCGCGACATCGACCTTGGGAAGGTCGCGCTCTACCAGCTGAGCTACATCCGCCTGCCGTGACGCGCGAGCGCGTCATCGACCGATCGGAATGCTACCCGCTCCACGCCGTCGGCGGTGAACGGGTCTGGTGCCGGTGCCTGGGAGGATCGCGTCGTGAAGAAGCTCCTGATCGCCGTGGTCGTGCTCGCGCTCCTGGCGCTCGGGCTCGACCGCGGCGGCGTCTACGTGGCCGAACGTGTCGCCGGCTCGTCGCTGCAGTCGTCGCAGGGCCTCGGCGAGCGGCCCGACGTCGCCATCGACGGCTTCCCCTTCCTCGACCAGGTGGCCTCGGGCCGCTACGACCGGATCGAGGTCACCGCCCGCGACGTCCCGCTCGGACAGGCACCGGTGATCCTCCGGCTCGCGACGCTCGCGGTGGTGCTGAGCGGCGTCACCACCTCGCGCGACTACGAGGTGATCGACGTACGTCGAGCCCGCGCCGAGGCGCTGATCTCCTACGACGACCTGAGCGACGCCGTCGGCATCGACCTGGCCTACGCGGGCAGCGGTGAGCTGAGCGCGAGCCGCACCTTCAGCGTGCTGGGGCAGGACGTCACCCCGAGCATCACCGTGGCCCCCGTGATCGTCGACGGCGCCCTGAGCCTGGGCGAGTTCTCGGTCAACGGTGCGGCCGACGCCGCCGGCGTGGTCACCGACGCCCTCGACGAGGTCCTGGGTGTCGCGGTGCCGCTCCAAGGCATCCCGTTCGACATCGACGTCGACGACCTCCGGGTCGGGCGTGACGGGCTGCGGCTCGAGCTGAGCGGCTCCGACCTCAGCTACGTGGCGCCGTAGGTGCGCCCAGCGAGGTGTAGGTCGGGTAGCGCGGGCTGAGCCCGTCGCCCGAGGACCGTCCGGTCAGCCGGCGCTGCACCCACGGAGCGGCGGAGGTGCGGACCCACTCGGCGTGGGTGCGCAGCGACTCGGTGCGGCTCGGGGTGACGATGTCGGCGAGCGGGAGCGGCTGGAGGTCGTGCTCGATGCCGAGCGTGTGGAGGACCTCGGTCGCCATCCGCTGGTGCCCAGCGGGGCCCATGTGCATCCGGTCCTCGTCCCACAGGCGCCAGTCGCGGTACTCCCGCAGCCGCCAGAAGTCGACGACGCTCGCGCCGTGGCGGTCGGCGCTCTCGCGGACGAGCTCGTTGTAGAGCGCGAACCGCCCGCGCAGGAGCTTGTAGGTCGCGCTGCCGCCCGGGTCGAAGGCCGTCCACACCAGCAACCGCGCGCCGGTGGCAGCAAGACGACCGAGGGCGGCGTCGTACTGCTCGACCAGGACGTCGAGGTCGACCTTGGGTCGCATGATGTCGTTGGCGCCGATGTAGATCGTGACCAGGTCGGGCTCGAGGGCGATGGCGGGCTCGAGCTGCTCGTCCAGCACCCCGCGCAGCTTGCGGCCGCGGATCGCGAAGTTGGCGTAGCCGAGCTCGTCGCCCACCTCGGCCGCCTGGCGCGCCAGCACCTCGGCCACCCGGTCGGCCCAGCCACGCACGCCGTTGGGGCGGTCGGGGTCGGGGTCGCCGAGCCCTTCGGTGAAGGAGTCTCCGAGGGCGACGAAGCGGCGGTAGGGATGGCTCACGGACCCATTCTCACCTGTCCCCGAGCAGCGATCCGCCTAACCCCCATGGGTGTGGTCGCCCTCGCGAGCGCTCGTCCACCATCGGCAGGTCGTCATCTCTCGGGAAGGCTGTTTCAGTGATGCGCGTGCACCTCGTGCCCCTGGCAGGGACCATCATCGACGCCGACGTCGTCGACTACCTCATCATCGGCCTCTACTTCGCCTTCGTGCTCGGCATCGGGCTGATGGCGCGCCGTCAGGTGTCCGACTCGATGGACTTCTTCCTCTCCGGCCGGTCGTTGCCCGCGTGGGTCACCGGTCTGGCCTTCATCTCGGCCAACCTCGGCGCGGTCGAGATCATGGGGATGTCGGCGAACGGAGCCGAGTTCGGCCTGCCGGCCGTCCACTACTTCTGGATCGGCGCCGTCCCGGCGATGCTCTTCCTCGGCGTGGTGATGATGCCCTTCTACTACGGCTCGAAGGTGCGCTCGGTGCCGGAGTTCATGTTTCGCCGCTTCGGCACCGGGGCCCACCTGGTCAACTCGATCTCGTTCGCCGTCGCCCAGCTGCTGATCGCCGGCATCAATCTCTACCTCCTCGGCACGATCATCCGGGCGCTGCTCGGGTGGAACCTCACGCTCGCCCTGGTCGTGGCGGCGGTGATCGTGCTGTCCTACATCACCCTGGGCGGGCTAGTGCCGCCATCTACAACGAGGTGCTGCAGTTCTTCGTGATCGTCGCGGCACTGCTCCCGCTGACGATCCTGGGGCTTCACCAGGTCGGGGGCTGGGGCGGACTCAAGGAGAAGATCACCGCCAACGCCGGTGTCGGCGACGCGCCGGCGGCGGCCGACCAGCTCAACTCCTGGCCCGGCACGGCCCTCACCGGCTTCGGGTCCGACTTCTTGTCGGTCGTCGGGATCGTGCTCGGGCTCGGGTTCGTGCTGTCCTTCGGCTACTGGACGACGAACTTCGTCGAGGTGCAGCGCGCGATGGCGACCAGCTCGATCTCCGCGGCCCGCAAGACCCCGATCATCGGTGCCTTCCCGAAGATCTTCATCCCCTTCATCACGATCGTGCCCGGGATGATCGCCGCGGTCGCCGTCACCGAGATCGCCTCCACCAAGGCCGGGGACCAGGTGACCGGCGGTGCGGGGGGCACGGTGGAGTACAACGACTCGTTGATCTACCTGATGCGCGACGTCCTGCCCAACGGCCTGCTCGGCATCGCCATCGCCGGTCTGCTCGCGGCCTTCATGGCCGGCATGGCCGCCAACATCTCGGCGTTCAACACCGTGCTGTCCTACGACCTGTGGCAGCGCTACGTCGTCAAGGACCGCCCCGACGGCTACTACCTGAAGGTCGGGCGTGCGGCCACGCTCGGCGCCTCGGTCATCGCGATCGGGACTGCGCAGCTGGCGGCCAACTTCTCCAACATCATGGACTACCTCCAGACCCTGTTCGGGTTCTTCAACGCGCCGCTCTTCGCGACCTTCATCCTCGGGATGTTCTGGAAGCGGATGACCGCGACCGCCGGCTGGGTGGGGCTGGTGTCGGGCACGCTCTCGGCGGTGCTGGTGGCGTTCCTCAGCGAGGACGCCTTCGGCTCGGCGAGTCTCGGGGTCATCGGGATCTCCGGCCAAGGAGCGTCCTTCGTGGCGGCCGGTGCGGCGTTCGTCGTCGACATCGTGCTCAGCGTCGTGGTGTCGTTGATGACGACGCCCAAGCCTGCCGACGAGCTGCGTGGCCTCGTCTACTCCGAGACACCCAAGGAGGACCTCGTCGACGCCGACGAGGCCGCACTCCCGTGGTACCAGCGCACCCTGCCCCTCGCCGGCATCGCTCTCGCGATGGTCGTCGTCCTCAACTTCGCCTTCTGACAGGAGACACCATGAGTGACTCACCGAGCCGCCCGCACACCGCAGGCGCCTTCGACATCCGCAACGTCATCGGCGCCCTGCTCTTCGTCTACGGGGTGATCCTGCTCGGCACCCGGGTGATCTACGGGGACGAGGGTGGCGAGCGCAGCGACGGGGTCAATGCCAACCTCTGGGCCGGCCTCGTGCTGCTGGTGGTCGGCGGGGGCTTCGTCGCCTGGGCGCGGCTGCGGCCGGTGAAGGTGCCGCCGTCGGACGAGGGCACGTCCGGCTCCTGACAGCGGATAGGGTGCGGGCGTGCTGCTGAGCGACCGCGACATCCTCGCCGAGATCGACGCCCACCGGATCGCTCTCGAGCCCTGGGACCCGACGATGCTCCAGCCGTCGTCGATCGACGTCCGGCTCGACCGGTTCTTCCGGGTCTTCGAGAACCACCGCTATCCCCACATCGACCCGGCGGCCGACCAGTCCGACCTGACGCGCCAGGTCGAGCCCGAGGGCGACGAGGCGTTCATCCTGCACCCGGGGGAGTTCGTGCTGGGCTCGACGTACGAGGTCGTGACGCTGCCCGATGACATCGCCGCGCGGGTCGAGGGGAAGTCGTCGTTGGGTCGGTTGGGGCTGCTCACCCACGCGACCGCGGGCTTCGTCGACCCCGGCTTCTCCGGCCACGTGACCCTCGAGCTGGCCAACGTCGCCACCCTGCCGATCAAGCTCTACCCCGGCATGAAGATCGGGCAGTTCTGCTTCTTCCGGCTCTCCTCGCCCTCGGAGCACCCGTACGGCTCGGAGAAGTACGGCTCGCGCTACCAGGGCCAGCGCGGCCCGACGCCGTCGCGGTCGTTCCAGAGCTTCCACCGCACGCAGATCTGACGCGGCGGCCGCCAGGGACCGCCCACAACTAACCGGAACATCCGTTCAACTGGGTTGAACCATGTTCCGGCTGGGCGAACATCGAGGCCAGCGCTCAGAGGTCGAGGCGGTTGGTGCGCGCGTCGTGCCGACGTGCGCGTCGGCGGCGGCTCACCGCACGGGCCACGCGGCCCTCCTGGGCGCGGCGCACGCGCTCGTCGATGGTCTGGCGGGCTTCGTAGGACAGCAGGGTCGGGTTGTCGTTCATGGTCGTGCTCCTTCGTGGTGGTCGGGGATCAGAGCTGGCGCAGGTCGATGTCGCCGCTGACGGTCGTGGCGCGGACCTCGATGAAGTCAGCACCCGGCTCCGGCTGGCCGGCGCCCTCGAGGGTGGAGTGGACGGTGCCGGAGATGGTGGAGACGTCGGTCCAGACGGGGACGCCGGCCGGGATGCCGACGCGGAGGTCGCCCGAGGCGGCCTTGAGCTGGACGCGACCGGAGGAGACCCGCGCGATGTCGAGGTCGCCGCTGCCGGTGCTGAGCCCGACGTTGGTGTGGGCGTGGTCGATGCGCAGATCACCGGAACCGGTCTTGACCGAGGTGTCGCCGTGGCACTCGCCGATCTCGACGCTGCCGGAGCCGGTCGAGATCGAGACCTCGGCCCCCGCCTGACGCACGACCACGTCGCCCGATCCGCTCTTGACGCGCAGCGCCTCGTCGACCCGACGCAGCTCGATGTCGCCCGAGCCGGTCTCGAACAGGCCGGCCCCGGCGAGGTGCTCGATCGAGACGTCGCCGGAGCCGCTGCGCACCGAGGCCGCGCCGAGCTCGCCGGCGCAGGTCAGGTCGGAGCTGCCCAGCTTGGTCGTGAGCTCGCTGCTCGTCGGCACGGTGATCGCGATGTCGAGCTGACGGTTGCCGCTGAAGAGTCCGCCGCGCTGGCGCGGCGCGACGATGGAGAGGTCGTTGTCGTTCAGCTCGACCTGGACGTCGTCGGCGTCCGCCCCGCTGATGTCGACGGTGGCCTCGTCGGTGTCACGGGCGGTGATCTCGACCGAGCCGCTGCCGTTCTCGACGTACAGGCGGAGGGGTCCGACGGGGTGGAACTGGCTGTTGCTCACGGTCTTGCCGCTCATGGTGTCTCCCTTGGTGGCGCTGGTTGAGGGTGTGCTGGTCCGCGAGGCCGGCCTGGTGCCGGACCCGGGTGGGTGGTGAGGGTGTGAGAGCCAGGTCGTCAGACCCAGCCGTTCATCCGCTTCGTGGAGTTGCGGCCGCGGCCGGACCCGCCCGGGCCGCCGGCGCCGAACGGGAAGTGGTCACCGATGAACTGCGGCAGGCTCGACAGGTCGATGTCGACGTTGATCGCCCCCTGGCGGGTGGCGTTGCGCACCACGTGGACCAGCCAGGTGTTGAGCGACTGGCCGGCGTCGGCGGCCGCCTCCTCGGCCCTCGCCTTGACCGACTCCGGCAGGCGCAGGGTGATCCGGGCGGTGCTGTCGTCGTCGAGGTCCTCGGGCGGCGTCGGCGGCGTGGGCGGGGTCGGCGGCACCGGGGGAGCGGGTGCCATCGGGGCGACCGGCGCCGCGTCCACGACGAAGGCCAGGTCGCGGCCGTCGAGGCGCACGTCGACGCCGCCGTCGGGCATCTCGGCGGTGATCTCCGAGCAGGCCTGGCTGATGGCCTCCATCAGGGCGAGGCGAGCGGCCGGGTCGAGGGCGAAGCTCAGCCGCTCGGCGGCGCTGCGCAGCTCCTCGCCGGACCCCTCGGCGGCTGCGATGAGATCGCGGCGGAGGTGGTCGACGTACGGCGTGATGTCCATGTGCACCACTTTGACATCACCGTGACGTCACGTCAAGCCTTTCTGACATCATATCCTGATGTCAGTGGTGGCGTCATCTCGCCGAAGCTCACTCCGGTGATCCGGTTGATCCCGGTCGAAGACGAGCACGATCCGGTAGCCGGCCTCGCAGGCCGTCTCGTCGTGATCCCAGAGGACGGAGGCGCCGCCGCCGCTACCGCCCGCGCCGCCGGCGAGCCCGGCGCCGGGGAACGTGGGTGACCCGAAGGGTTTGCCCTGACAGCTGGGCTGACGCTCCAGGGAGAGGGTGTGCTGTCCTGCCGCCAGGTCGAGCAGGTTGGACAGGCAGGACCCGTCGTTGCACTCCGTGGCCGGCTCCCAGGCTGTCGCGATCGGCGGCGTCCGCGGCGTCGAGCGTGAGGACCTGCCGATCGTTCACGTAGACGGCGACCTGCTCGGCGAACTCGGGACTGGTGGTGCCCTCGATGAATCCGAGGAAGCCCATCGCAGGCGACGGTCCGGGTAGGGCTACCTCGCTCGGGTCGTCCACGCAGTCGCCCGACGCCTCCGTATAGGCGACCGTGACGGTCGTCCCGGGAGTCACGTCCTCGTTCGGGTAGGGCCGCTGGGCGGTGACCAGACCGAGGAGCTGGCAGTCCGCGCGCCCGGCCGCCTCGACGACGTAGCCCTGCGCCTCGAGTCGATCAGTGGCGAATGCGAGCGAGTTGCCGACGACATCGGCTGGACCAGTCGGGGATCGGCCCCGTTGCGGGGGAAGCTGCACGCGCTCGATGGGTGAGTCGCCGAGCTCGCCCCTGTAGTAGACGTAGACCACCCGACAACGCTGGACGAAGTCCACGGTGGTGTCGGCACGAAGTTTGATGGCGATCTCGAGTGCTTCGTCGTCGAGGCGCTCTCCGCAACTGGATGTCTCGGCAGCGTTCGCGGACAGCTCGGGAGTCGGGAAGTCGAGGAGGTTGCCCTCGCCGCCCTGGCTGTAGCGGCCGATTTCCTCGGCCCAGGTGCGCAGCCGTTCCAAGGCTGGCTCGAGGTCGACGCCGGGGGCGGTTGCCGGCGCGGGGGCGTCGCCGAGTGCGTGGGCGAGCAGCTCCGCGGCCGCCGTACGGGCGGACGAGATCGCGCAGCGGGCGGCGGGCGGTGGTTCCGTGACGAACAGCCGCACGGTGTCGACCCGGGTGATCAGGCTGCCGGTCGGCGGCTCGGTGCGGGACGCGTAGCCCGAGGGGGCGCAGGTGTGGTCCGCCTCGACCTGCACCTCGAGCCCCTGCGCCTCCAGCAGGGCAGTAGCGCCCTCCTCGGTGTGGCCGAAGATCGACGGCACCTGGTCGGGGCCGAGCCGGAAGGTCGCGTCTGCGCCTCGGTCGGCCGTCTGTGCCGGTGCCGGGGGTGTGCCCTGGTCGCGTGTGCTGTTGCCCGGGATTCCCAGCGTCACGCCTCCGACGACGAGCACCACGGCAGCGGCGGCCGCCAGCACCGGCCAGCGCCTGCGCGGGTCGAGGGAGGTGTCGAGCGGGCCGGCCGGGGCGACGTCGATCGTGTCGCCCGCGCTGCGCAGGAGGTCGCGAGCCTGGTCCTCGGACAGCGGGGTGGGGTTCATCGGGTCACGTCCTTCAGGTGGTCGCTGGCGGCCAGGGCGGCGAGGGCTCGGGCGGTGCGGCTCTTGACAGTGCCGGGCGGCAGTCCCAGCGCATCGGCGGTGTCGCGCTCGGAGAGGTCGGCGAAGTAGCGGAGCACGAGCACCTCGCGGTGGTCGGGACTCATGGCAGCGAGCGCCCGTCGTACGGCGATCCCGACCGAGAGGTCGATCTCGTCGACGTCGTCCTCGGGCGGGTCGGCGGTGGGCAGCTCGCCGTGCCACCGGCGCGACCGCGCGTCGGTGAGGGTGTTGACGAGCACGCGGTTGACGTAGGCGTCGGGATGGTCGGCGCGCTGGACGCGTCGCCACGAGCGGTAGCACCGCAGCAGCGCGGTCTGGACGACGTCCTCGGCGTCGGCGCGCGGGCAGCCGAGGAGGACGGCGGTGCGCACCAGGCGCGTGCGCCGCGCGGCGACGTACTCGTCGAAGTCCAGCGTCACGGTGTCCCCACCTCCTCACCGTCTCAGACCGGCCGGGGCCCACATCGGTTCCGTCGCCGGTCGACCCCTGCATCTATCCATTGACATGTGGCACGGACACTCCCTAATCTCTCCAACGGATAGATGCCCGCCGACAGAACCAGGACGCCACGTGATGGAAGAGCTCGAAGCCGACTACGTCATCGCCGGCAGCGGGGCGATCGGGATGGCCTTCGCCGACGTGGTCCTGGCCGAGTCGGACGCGACGATGATCATCGTCGACCGCCACGCCAAGCCCGGCGGCCACTGGAACGTCGCCTACCCGTTCGTCACCCTGCACCAGCCGGCCTCGTTCTACGGCGTCAGCTCGGCCGAGCTCAGTGGCGGCCGGCTCGAGCGGGGCGGTCTCAACGACGGACTCGGCGAGCTGTCGAGTGGCGCGCAGGTCAGCGCCTACTTCGACGACGTCATGCGACACACGTTCCTGCCGTCGGGGCGGGTGCGCTACCTGCCGATGTGCGACTACCGGCCCGGGACCAGCGGCACCAGCGGCACCGCGGTCTCGCTGGTCAGTGGGCAGGAGTACCGCCTCACCGCGCGCCGCAAGACGGTGGACGCGACGTACCTCAAGACGACCGTGCCGAAGACCCACACGCCGAGCTTCACCGTCGCCGACGGCGTGCGGTTCATGCCGCTCAACGACCTCCCGACGATCACCGAGCCGCCCGAGGGGTACGTCGTCGTCGGCGCCGGCAAGACCGGCATCGACGCCTGCCTGTGGCTGCTGCAGCACGGCGTCGACCCCGACGCGATCACCTGGATCGTCTCGCGCGAGGCGTGGCTGCTCGACCGCCGCAACACGCAGATGAGCGAGGAGTTCTTCTTCGACACCATGGAGACCCAGGCCCGGATGTATGAGTCCATCGCCGCCTCCGAGTCCCCGGACGACATGTTCGCCCGGCTCGAGCAGTGCGGCTACTTCCTGCGGATCGACCCCGACGTCACGCCGCAGATGTTCCACGGCGCCACCGTCAGCAGGCTCGAGCTCGAGGCCCTGCGCAGCATCCGCAACGTCGTACGGCTCGGTCACGTCACCGCGATCACCGCCGACGAGATCGTCCTCGACCGCGGCACCATCGCGACCACGCCCGACACCGTGCACGTCGACTGCTCGGCCAGCGCGATCGTCGACCCGGGCGCGAAGCCGATCTTCGCCGGCGACCTGATCACCCCGCAGCTCGTGCGGCCCTACCAACCCGTCTTCAGCGCCGCGCTCGTCGCCCACGTCGAGCTCGCCTACGCCGACGAGGCCGACCAGAACCGCCTGTGCGGGCTGGTGCCACTGCCCGACACCACCGACGACTTCATCCGGTTCACCGCAGCGGCCCTGGCCAACCAGTACCACTGGGGCCAGGACAAGCCGCTGCGCGCGTGGATCGCCGGCAACCGGCTCGACGGTGCGGGCGCGCTGATGAGCACCATCGGGGCCGACGACCACGACAAGCGGGCCGTCATGATGAGGATCAAGTCCACCGCACCCCACGCAGCCGCGAAGCTGTTCGAGTTCCAGGAGGCACTCTCATGACCAGCAACCCCACGCATGCCGTCTTCGAGGTCGACCGCGACGACTACGCCCGCCACCGCACGGTCGAGGTGCCCGAGGCCGAGCTGCTCCCGCTGGGCGAGGGCGAGATCCGGGTGCGGGTCGACCGGTTCGCGTTCACCGCCAACAACATCACCTACGCCGTGGCCGGCGACATGCTCGGCTACTGGCAGTTCTTCCCCGCATCGAGCGCAGGAGCCGACACCGGCGGCAGGTGGGGCGTCATCCCGGTCTGGGCCTTCGGTGACGTCGTGGAGTCGCGCTGCGAGGACGTGCCGCTCGGCGACCGCCTCTACGGCTACTTCCCTCCGGCCACCTCGGTGGTCATGACGCCGACGCGGGTGGCGCCGGGCTCGCTGGTCGACGGCGTCGCGCACCGCCAGTCGCTCCCGCCGCTCTACAACCGCTACCGGAGGGTGCTCGCCGAGCCCGGCTACGACCGCGCCCACGACGAGGCGACTGCCCTGCTCGGACCGCTGCACCTGACGTCGTACGCCCTGCGGCACCGGCTGGCCGCCCAGGACCACCACGGCGCCGAGCAGGTCGTGATCGTCAGCGCCTCCTCCAAGACCAGCCTGGGGCTCGCCTTCGCGCTGTCCCAGGGAGACCGGGCGGGGGCGCCCGCGGTGGTGGGCCTGACCTCGTCGGGCAACGCCGACTTCGTGCGCGGCACGCGCCTCTACGACGAGGTCGTGACCTACGACGCCATCGGCGAGTCGCTCGCGGACCGGCCGACCCTCGTGGTCGACATGTCGGGCGACGCGGCGGTGGCGGCAGCGATGCGCGAGCGTCTCGGCGACCACCTCGTCTTCACGCTGTCGGTCGGGATGACCCACTGGCAGGGCACCGGCGACCCCGGTGGCTCAGGCGGGGCGGGCGAGTTCTTCTTCGCGCCCAGCTACCTGCTGGAGATGATGAAGGAGCTCGGACCCGGCGAGCTCGACCGGGCGTCGACGGCGTTCCTGCGTGAGGCTGCGGACGCGACCTCCGGGTGGATGAGCATCGACCGACGCACGGGTCTCGCCGGCCTTGCCGAGGTGTACGGCGACGTGCTCGACGGCACCCTCCCGCCGTCCGCCGGCGTCGTCGTCGAGCTCTAGTCGTCCTGCGATGGCCTACCACCACGGCACCCTGCGGGAGTCGCTGATCGCCGCCACGGTCGGGACGATCGCGGCCGACGGGCTCGCTGCCGTCACGCTGCGCAGCGTCGCGGCCACTGTCGGCGTGACCCACGGCGCCGCGCGGCACCACTTCGGCAGCAAGGCCGGCCTGCTCAGCGCCGTCGCCGCCGAGGGCTACCGGCTGATGGCCGAGCGTCTCGGCGCGGTGATGGCCGAGGACGGGTTCGGTCGCACCGGCGTGGAGTACGTCCGCTTCGCGACCACGAACCCCGGTCACTTCGAGGTGATGTTCCGACCTGACGTGCTCGACCCGGACGACGAGGAGCTCGCCCGCGCCCGCGCCGCCGCCGGCCGGGTGCTCACCGAGTCGGCCGCGCGCCAGGCCGGCACGACGGTCGAGGAGGCGCGCGAGATCGCGGTCGCCGCGTGGTCGGTCGCCCACGGACTCGCGACCCTGTGGCGCACCGGCAACCTCGACCCGCGGCTGGGCGACCCGATCAGCCTGGCCGAGGGATGGTCGAGCACGCTCTTCGCGGTGCCGCGCCCCGGCCCGGAGCGATCAGCCGGCTGACCCGGCCGGCCCGGCTGACCCGGCCGATCGCAGGAGTCGCTCGCCCAGGTCGCGCGCCGTCTGCTGCAGCTCGGGAGGCGCGAGGATGCGGTAGTCGGCCGGCAGTGCCGCGAGGTGCCCGACGTACCACGCGAGGTCGTCGGTGCTGCCGACCAACCGGGTGCGCTCGCTGCCGTCGTCGGCGACGACCGGCTCGAGTCGCCCCAGCTGCTGGGGGGTCCACCGCTGGGCCTCGTCGAGGGGTGCGTCGAGCTCGACGACGACCTTCGCCGACCAGGCCTGGCGCAGGTGCTCGTCGAGGTCGGCCACCGCGTCCAGGCCCTCGGGCGCGGTGAAGGTGTCGTCGAGGACCTCGGCGGCCAGCACGCGGTCGACGCGCAGCGACCGGCGCGCGCTCGAGGTGTGGGACCAGCACAGGAGGTACCACCGGCCGTAGCGCACCACCACCGCCCACGGGTCGAGCTCCATCGACCGGGTGCCCTGGGCGAGCCGGTAGTCGATGCGCACCCGACGCGAGGCTCCGCAGGCCTCCACGAGCAGGGCCGTGGTCTCGGGCGGTGGTGTGCGCTCCCCGTCGCCGCGCTTGCGGGTGCTCACCCGGCGCAAGGCCTCGGCCGGTCCCGCGAGCGTCTCGGGGAGCACCCGCATGATCTTGCCGAGCGCGGTCTGCACCGGGTCGCCGCCACCGTCGGCGGAGTCGAGGGCGTGGCCACCCTCGAGCACCGCCATCACCAGGCTCAGTGCCTCCGGCGCGGTGAACATCAGTGGCCGCAGCCGCATGCCGCGCCCGACCCGGTAGCCGCCGTAGCGGCCCCGCTCGGACTCGATCGGCAGGCCGGCCTCACGCAGGATCGACACGTAGCGCCGCGCTGCCCGGTCGGAGACGCCGAGCCGCTCGCCGAGCGCCGTGGCGGTGATGCCGGGGTGGTCCTGGAGCAGCTCGAGGCAGCGCAGGGACCGCACGGTCGGGTTGGTGTCGTCCACGGCGTGGAGTCTGCCAGGGAAAGCGGTGCTGATCCGTCCGCTATGGCGTCTAGCGTCCTCGCCATGACGACCAGCACTTCTGCCCCGCCCCCCGGACCCGTCCCGGTCCCCGTTGCCGGCACCGAGGTCGAGCACCTCCTCGGGGCGCTCGACCGGCAGCGCGCGACCTTCCGCTGGAAGGCCGACGGCCTCGATGCGGCCGGGCTCGCGGTGCGGATCGGAGCTTCCACGATGACGCTCGGCGGGTTGCTCAAGCACCTCGCCCTCGTCGAGGACCTCTACTTCACCGCGCGCCTCCTCGGCGGCTCGCCGGGCAAGCCGTGGGAGGACGTCGACTGGGACGCCGAGCCCGACTTCCCGTGGACCTCGGCGGACGCCGACAGCCCCGCGGAGCTCTACGCGCTGTACGACGCCGCGGTCGCGCGCTCGCGCACGCACCTGAGCACCGCGATCGAGAGCGGCGGCCTCGACCAGACGGTCGACCTCGGGTGGACCGACGGCCGCCGGCCGAGCCTGCGCCGGATGGTGTGCGACCTGATCGAGGAGTACGGACGCCACACCGGCCACGCCGACCTCCTGCGTGAGGCCGTCGACGGCCGCGTCGGCGAGGACCCGCCGGCGGACTTCGTCTTCTGACGACGGCGGGCCGGTAACAGAGAACTTACGAGCCGGGCAGCGCTTCGTATTCCACGCGCAACCAGTCGGAAACATCGGAGCCGTGCACTTGGCGCATGCCCGGCAGTCACCCGCACGACGCGCATCGCCACATCGGCGTGCTGCCGGCGTACCCCTTCTACGGCGGTCCGCCGATCACCGCCGACCTCGGCGCCACGGCGACGGTCGACGACTTCCTGGGCACCCTCGACGCCGAGGGTGTCGAGCGCACGCTGGTCCTGCCCAACTACGGCGTGCCCGACCCCCAGGTCTCCTTCGACCTCAACCACCTCGCCCTCGAGGCGGCCCAGAGGGACGACCGGGTCCGGTGCGGCCTCTGGGTCTCGCCCAGGGCGAGCGACGCCGAGCGCAACGACGCCGCCCTGCGCCTGGCGGTCGAGGACGGCGTCGCAGCCCTCAAGACCAGCTTCCTCCTGGGCGGCGCCCCGACCGACCCCGACTGTGCGGAGCAGCTCGACCGGATCTTCACCACCGCAGCCGACCTCGACCTCGTCGTCCACGTGCACACCTCGCCCGGCGCCGCCTCCGACGTCGACCAGATCGGCACGCTGGTCGAGAAGTACGGCGACGACACCAAGATCCACCTGGTCCACCTCGGCGGCGGCATGAGCGGTCACATGAAGCTCATCGGCGGTCGCCTCTTCGACTGGATCGAGGCCGGCAAGCAGGTCTACACCGACACCAGCTGGGCGATCGGGTTCGCCCCCACCTGGCTGGTCGCCGAGATCGAGAAGCGCGGCATCGGCCACGACCGCATCCTCTTCGCCACCGACACGCCCTGGGGCGACTTCGCCGGCGAGCACGCCCGGCTCGCCGCGGCGGCCGGCGACGGCGCGCTGGCCGAGCACTTCTTCACCACGAATTTCGAGGCCCTCTACGGCTGAGGAAGCAGCACCCGCACCGACCGCACCACCACCGTCCGGAACAGCCCGGAACAGCCCACCCAGAGGAGACACCGCATGTCCGTGTACGACGACGAGATCCTGGCCGCGATGGCGAAGTCCGCGGCGGAGATCCCGCACCCCAGCCAGGCCAAGGGGACCAACCTCTACGGCTCGACCAAGCTCTTCCCCGACTACCAGGCCAGCGAGGGACAGGCCTGGCTCACGCTGGTGCACGGCATCCCGCACGAGTCCTCGGTCAGCTTCGTGGCCGTCCTGCAGACCACCCGCGCCCTGCGCAAGGGCTTCGACGCCACGCTGTACTTCTACGGTCCCGGTGCGCTGGCCTGCGCCGACACCCGCGGCTTCCCCACCACCGGTGACGTCGCGTTCCCGGGCAACCAGAACATGAACGACTCGATCAAGACCTTCATCGCCGAGGGCGGCACCGTGCTGTGCTGCCGCTTCGGCATGGCGCTGCACGGCCAGCGCGAGGAGGACCTCATCGAGGGCGTGATCCCCTGCCACCCGCTCGACGTGCAGGACGCCGTCATCCACTTCGCCAACAAGGGCGCGATCATCAACTCCGTCTACAACCTCTGAGGTCGGGCCGACATGAGTGAGATGGCCGCACCCCGTCCCCCCGTCGGCAACCGGGGCGACACCCGCGTGGACGTCGCGATCCAGGGCATCCGCCTGCTCGACGCGCCGGTCGCGCGTCGAGCAGGCGCGGGCCCGAGCGACGACGGGCACGTGCTGCTCGACGGCGTCGGTGCGGCCATCCCGCTCAATCCCCGCAGTCCGTACTCGGTCAGCGGCGGCAAGCTCCTGCTCGACGGCGCCGACACCGGCCTGGGCGTCGAGAGCGTGGCCCGGCCGCGCTTCTACGACCTCAGCACCGCCGACGGCGTGTCCTACGAGAAGATCGCGCGTCTCCACTCCAGCCACGTGCTCGCCACCACCGTCGTGCAGACCTGCGTGCGCTACGACGTCGCCGAGCGCTGCCGCTTCTGCGCCATCGAGGAGTCCCTCAACGCGGGCGCCACGGTGGCGGTGAAGTCACCGGACCAGATCGCCGAGGTGGCCAAGGCCGCCCACGACCTCGACGGCATCACGCAGATGGTGATGACCACGGGCACCTCCAACGGGCGCGACCGCGGCGCGACCCACCTCGCCCGCTGCGTGCGCGCCGTCCGCGAGGTGCTGCCCGACCTGCCGATCCAGGTGCAGTGCGAGCCGCCGGGCGACCTGCAGACGATCCAGGACCTCTACGACGCCGGCGCCCGCTCGATCGGGATCCACGTCGAGTCGCTCGACGACGACGTGCGCCTGCGGTGGATGCCCGGCAAGGGGTCGGTGCCGATGGCGGAGTACCGCGCGGCCTGGGCCGAGGCGGTGCGTGTCTTCGGCTGGAACCAGGTCTCGACCTACCTCCTGGTCGGCCTCGGTGAGGACCCCGACGAGCTCGTCGCAGGCGCCGAGGAGCTCATCGAGATGGGGGTCTACCCCTTCGTCGTCCCGTTCCGGCCGCTCGCCGGCACCCTGGCCACCGACGTCGACGGCATCGGGGCACCCCCGCGCGACGTGACCTACGACGTCACCCGTCGGGTCGCCGCCGCGCTGCGTCGCCACGGGATGCTCGGCTCGGGACAGGCCGCCGGCTGCGCCGCCTGCGGTGCCTGCTCGGCCCTCGGGTCCTGCTCCGAGTCGGCGTAGGAAGCACACCGTGACCGACTCGCTCCTCGACGACGTCGTCCTCCTCGGCGGTCGTCGCCACGCCGCCCCGGCACTCGACACCTTCGTGGTGGTCCGCGCCGAGTCGCGCGCCGACCTCGACGCCTACCACCGGCTGCGGCGCGAGGTCTTCGTCGCCGAGCAGGGACTCTTCGCCGGCAGCGACCTCGACGACCACGACGACGACCCACGCACGATCGTGCTCGTCGCCCGTACGGCGGCCGGCGAGGTGCTCGGCGGCGTACGGCTGCACCCCGCTCCGGCCGTGCAGCACGTCCGGACCGCGACCTCGGCTGGTGGCGTGGCAGCCGCCTCGTGGTGGCCAGCGACGCCCGGATGCTGCTCGGGGTCGGCGCGGCCCTGGTGCGGGCGGCGTGCGCGACGGCGGAGGCGAGCGGCGCGCTGCGCTTCGACGCCACGGTGCAGGCCGCCAACGAGTTGCTCTTCCGGCGCCTGGGTTGGACCTCGCGTGAGCGCGTGCACCTGCACGGTCGGCCGCACGTGCTCGTCGACTGGCCGATCGCCCGGGTGCAGCGACTCGCCGACGCCACGAAGGCGGCCCTCGGCGGCCTCCTGGTCGGCCTCCAGCAGCAGCCGTACGGCGGCGGGGGAGCGGGCTTCGTCGGCGACGACGGGGCTCCGGTGCCCGGCACCGACGTGATCGCCGCGTGCGACGCGATCCTGCCCTCGATGGTGGAGCGCGACCCCGAGTGGGCCGGCTGGTGCGCCGCGCTGGTCAACCTCAACGACCTGTCGGCCATGGGTGCCGTGCCCGTCGGGATGCTCGACGCCGTCGCCGCCCGTGACGCGTCCTTCGCCCGTCGGATCCTGCGCGGGCTGGCCGAGGCGTCCCAGGCATGGGGCGTGCCGGTGCTCGGCGGCCACACCCAGCTCGGCGTGCCGGCCGCGCTCTCGGTGACCGCCCTCGGTCGCACCGACACCCCCGTGCCCGGGGGCGGCGGTTCGGTGGGGGAGGCGCTGCGAGTCACCGCCGACCTCACCGGAGGGTGGCGGCCGGGCTACTCCGGCACCCAGTGGGACTCCTCGTCGCACCACACCAGCACCGACCTGCGCGCCCTCGCCGGCGTCGTACCGGCCCTGCGACCCACGGCCGCCAAGGACGTCTCCATGAGCGGGCTCGTCGGTACGACGGGCATGCTCGCGGAGGCGAGCGGCTGCCGGGCCGTCCTCGACGTCGCCTCCATCCCGTCCCCCGGCGCTGCCGCCGCCGGCGACTGGCTGACCTGCTTCCCCGGCTTCGCGATGATCACCGCCGAGCGTGCCCCCAGCGGCGCGGCTCCCGGGGCGGGCCTGCCCGGCTTCCTCACGACCGCGACCTGCGGCGAGCTGACCGACGGCGTCGGCGTGGGCCTGCGGTGGCCCGACGGCGTCGTGACCGAGGCGATCGACTCGACCGTGACCGGCCTGCCCCACGCCGGACCGTCCCAGCCCGGACCATCCCAGCCCGGACCATCCCAGGGAGAACCCACATGAGCACGACCACCATGGCCGCCGTCGGCGGCAGCTTCGGACGCGACGTCGAGGACAACCTCGCTCGCATCGGCACCCTGATCGAGGACGCACGGGCTCGCGGCGTCGCGCTCCTGGCGCTCCCGGAGGCCTGTCTCGGCGGCTACCTCTCGGTCCTCGGCAGCGGGCGCGACGGCACCCACGACGAGAGGCCCGACGACCTGCCGCCGGTGATGGACCTCGGCGGCCCCGAGCTGCGACGCATCGCCGCGATGGCCCGGGAGATGACCGTCGTCGTCGGCTTCTGCGAGGACGGCGGCGGCCCCGGCGAGCGGTTCAACTCCGCTGCGGCCGTGACCGGCGACGGTGTCCTGGGGGTCTATCGCAAGGTGCACCAACCTCTCGGCGAGAGCCTCTACTACAGCGCGGGTCAGGAGTTCCGGGCCTTCGACTCACCGGTCGGCCGGATGGGCCTGCTGATCTGCTACGACAAGGCGTTCCCCGAGGCGGCCCGGGCGCTCGCCCTCGACGACGCCGCCGTGGTCGCCTGCATCTCGGCCTGGCCCGCCTCGCGCACCGCCAGCGCCGGCTCCCTCGCCGAGGACCGCTGGACGCACCGCTTCAACATCTTCGACCAGGCCCGCGCGCTGGAGAACCAGATCATCTGGCTGGCCGCCAACCAGACCGGCACCTTCGGGTCGCTGCGCTTCGTCGGCAACGCCAAGGTGGTCGGCCCCGGCGGCGACATCGTCGCCACCACCGGCGTCGACGAGGGCATGGCGGTGGCGTCCTTCGACCTCGACGAGGCCCTCGAGGTCTCGCGCCGCTCGATGTTCCACCTGCGCGACCGACGCCCCGAGCCTCTACGACGCCGCGCAGCGGGTCGGCCGAGAGTCCCTCCATGCCTAGGCACGGATCCTCCGGTTCGCGCCTGCTGCGCGCCACCATGCGGGCACGCCGGCGGCGTTGCCGACGCTTGGAAGACGCCCGGTATGACTGCGCGACGGCGCCTTGCCGGACGCACCCGCCTGATGACGCTCGCTACGCCGCGAATCGGAGGATCCATGCCTGAGATGACCTTCTCCGTGCGCTGGCCCGACGGGCGCGAGGAGCACTGCTACTCGCCGTCGCTGGTGATGCACGACCACCTCGTCGCCGACACGACCTACACGGTCGGCGACTTCCTCGCCCGCTCCACCCGGGCCCTCGACATCGCGAGCGCCCGGGTGAAGGAGAAGTTCGGCTTCGCCTGCACCTCGGCCGCGGCGACCACCGACGCGATCGTCCGGTCGGCGGCCGCCTACCGCACCGACGACCTCGTCCAGGTCACCCGCATGTGGCCGTCGCTCCCGGAGGGGGCGTCATGACCACGCACGTGCCGGTCGCGGTCGTCGGCGGCGGCCAGGCCGGGCTCTCGGTGAGCTGGCACCTGACCGAGGCCGGCATCGAGCACGTCGTCCTCGAGGCCGCGACGGCCGCCCACGAGTGGGCCGACACCCGCTGGGACAACTTCACCCTCGTCACGCCCAACTGGCACTGCCGCCTGCCCGGCTACGCCTACGACGGGCCCGACCCCGACGGCTTCATGACGCGCGACGAGGTGGTCGCCTGGCTCGGCGGGTACGCCGCGACCTTCGGCCCGCCCCTCGTCGAGCACACCCGCGTCACCCGGCTGGCCGAGCGCGAGGGCGGCGGGTTCGTCCTCGCCACCGACGGGGCCCGCGGCGCGGAGAGCTGGGAGGCCGACCACGTCGTGCTGGCCACCGGCGGCTACCACGTGCCGATCGTGCCCTCCTGGGCGCCGGCGCTCGACCCGGCGATCACCCAGCTCGAGTCGGCGGCGTACAAGAACCCGGAGCAGCTCGCCGACGGTGCGGTGCTCGTGGTCGGGTCCGGCCAGTCGGGCGCACAGATCGCCGAGGACCTCCACCTCGCCGGACGCACCGTCCACCTCGCTCTCGGCGACGCGCCACGGGTCGCGCGCACCTACCGCGGCCGCGACTCGATGACCTGGCTGGCCGACATGGGGCTCTACGACACCCCGGTCGCGCAGTACCCCGGTGGTGCGAGCGCCCGCGAGAAGACCAACCACTACGTCACCGGCCGGGAGGGTGGGCGCGACATCGACCTGCGTCAGTTCGCCGCCGAGGGCATGCGGCTCTACGGGATGCTGGACGGCGGCCTCGGCAGCGAGCTGACCTTCCTGCCGACGATGACCGCGGCGCTCGACCTCGCCGACTCGGTCTACAACTCGATCTGCCGCGACATCGACGCCCACATCGAGAAGGCGGGACTCGCCGACGCACCGCCTCCCTCGCGCTACGAGCCCGTGTGGACGCCCGACGCGGACCCGACCTCGCTCGACCTGGCGGCGGCCGGGGTCACCACGATCGTCTGGGCGATCGGCTACCGCCCCGACTACCGCTTCGCCCACGTCGGTGTCTTCGACGGGTCGGGACGGCCGATGCACACGCGCGGGGTGACGGCCGTGCCCGGCCTCTACGTGCTCGGCCTGCCGTGGCTGCACACGTGGGGCTCGGGACGGTTCCTCGGCATCGCCCGCGACGCCGAGCACGTCGCCGGGTGCATCACCGGTGCGGCCCACCCGCGGCCGGCGACCGCCACCGCCGCGGCACGGGCCCAGTAGGTCCCCGGCGCATGGGTCAGGTGCGGATCGGCGCGGTGGCGGCCCACTTCGGCCGCGACCTCGACCGCGCCCTGACCAAGCTCGAGGGCATCGTCGCCGATGCCCGGGCCGCGGGTGTCGACCTGCTCGTGCTCCCCGACGCCACGCTCGGCGGCTACCTGTCCGACCTGCGTCGTCCCGACCCGACGGCGCTGCCGCCCGCCCTGACCGAGAGCTCCTTCGAGGTCGGCCGGGTGATCGCGATGGCGGGCCCGATGGTGGTCTGCTTCGGCTACGCCGAGGAGGTCGGGCCGCTGCTCTACAACTCGGCCCTGTGCGTCAGCGGCGACGGCATCCTCGGGCGCCACCGCAAGGTGCACCAGCCCGCGGGGGAGTCGCTGGTCTACGCGGCAGGGGACGCCTTCGCCGCGTTCGACACTCCGGTCGGCCGCCTCGGCATGCTCATCGACTACGACAAGACCTTCCCCGAGGCCGCTCGCGCACTGGCCCTCGACGACGCGACCGTGCTGGCCTGCCTCTCGGCGTGGCCGGCCTCGGTGACCGACCGCGCCTCGCGGCTGCCGCAGGACCGCCAGTCGCGACTCTTCGACCTCTACGACTCGGCGCGGGCCGCGGAGAACCAGGTCGTCTGGGTCTCGTCCAACCAGACCGGGGTGATGGGGGGCCTGCGCTTCCTGGGGCAGGCCAAGATCGTCGGCCCGGGGGGCGACATCCTCGCCCGTACGTCGTCCAAGGGTGGGCTGGCGGTGGCCGAGATCGACGTCGCGGCCGAGGTCGCCCGCTCGCGGCGGGTCCTGCACCACCTCGACGAGCTCAACCCGAAGGCCTACGGGTGGCCCACGTGAAGGTCGCGCTGCTGACGTACTCGACCCGACCCCGAGGCGGCGTCGTCCACACGCTCGCGCTCGCCGAGGCCCTGGTGGCCCGCGGAGCCGAGGTCGACGTGTGGACCCTGGGTCGCGGCGGGGACACGACGTTCTTCCGGCCGGTCGACCCGGGGGTCACGGTGCGGGCGGTGCCGTTCGAGGCGGGCGAGGACGAGTCGGTCGGTCGGCGGATCGTCCGCTCGATCGAGGTGCTCGGCGCCGCGTTCGCCGAGCGGCGCGCGACCTACGACGTCGTGCACGCCCAGGACTGCATCAGCGCCAACGCCGCGCTGCTCTCGGGCGACTGCGTGCGCACCATCCACCACCTCGACACGTTCACGACCCCCGAGCTGGCGGCGTGCCACGAGCGCGCGGTCGTGCAGCCCGACGCGCTCGTGTGCGTCTCGGCGTCGGTCGCCGCCGAGGTCGCCGGGGGATGGGGGCGGGTCGCGACCGTCATCCCCAACGGCGTCGACGCCGAGCGCTTCGAGGTCGCCGCCGAGGACCGGGCCGGCCGGGGACGCTGGGCCGAGCGGCTGGGCGCCTACGTGCTGGCGCTCGGCGGGATCGAGCCCCGCAAGGGCAGTCTCGACCTGCTGGAGGCGTGCGCCCGCTGGCGGTCGGACCGCCCCGACCTCCGGCTGGTGGTCGGGGGAGGCGAGACGCTCTTCGACTACCGCGACTACCGGGCGAGGTTCGACGCCCGAGCCGCCGAGCTGGGGATCGAGCCCGTCATCCTCGGCTCACTCACCGAGGCCGAGCTGCCCTCCCTGGTCGCGCAGGCCTCGGTCGTCGCGATGGTCTCGCTCAAGGAGGGCTTCGGCCTGGCGGCCCTCGAGGCGTTGGCGGCAGGCGTGCCGGTCGTGGCGCGCGACCTGCCCGTGCTGCGCGAGGTGTTCGGGTCGGCCGTCGGCTACGGCACCGACCCGGAGTCGTTCGCCGCGCGCGTGCTCGACGTGGTCGCGAGCCCGCCGCCGTCGACGACGGGTCGCACCCTGGCGCGCGCCTTCACCTGGGACACCGCGGCCCGGTCGCACCTGGACTTCTACGACTCGGTGGTGGCTACGAGTCCTGGGGTGCCCGGTTGTCGCGACTGATCCCCGTGTAGATCGACACCGCCTCGATGCGGCGATCGTCGTCGCGGTAGAGGTCGACGACGAACGGGCACAGGCTGTCGGCGCCCTCCGGTGACGGGTCGATCCGGAGGCGCAGGGTGCGCCCCCCTTCGTACGACGGCGGAACCGTCACGCCGCAGAGCTGCCGCGGCGGAATCAGGCTGTCGACCACGAGGCGCGGCATCGCGCTGCGGGTGGGCGCCACCTGGGTCGCCTCGTCCTCGATGAGAGCCAGGGCCGCGGCCCACGAGGCGCGCCCCGCGGCCGCCTCGCGGCTGAGCAGCGCGAGGTTGACGCCATCGACGTACACCGCGACTCGTGGAGCGAAGTCGGGCGCGGCCTGACCACGCACGAAGCCGATGAACTCCCAGGCATCGGAGCGGAAGCCGTAGGTCGCCAGGCAGCCCGGATCCGACGGCACCGCGCTCCGCAGGGTGACCGTCGCCCCAGCCCTGACGGCGGTGCCCGGTGCGGGCTCGCTGCCCAGCACCAGGCCGCGAGGCTCGCAGGCCTCCGACATGCTGGTCACGACGTCGTAGCCGGCGTCGGCGAGCACCTGCGTCGCGGTCGCGGTGTCGTAGCCGAACAGCGAGGGCAGCGTCGACTCGTCGGCCGGACGCCACCACGTCGTGGCGGCGACGACGAGCACGATCAGCAGCGCGGCCCCGACAGCGAGGGCGGTCCAGGGGGCCTCGCGCACGGGGGCCTCGCCCGACACCGCGCGAGCCAGCGCCTCCCGGACGCCCGGGTCGGGGTCCTCGGCTCGCGCGATGTGTCGGCGCTGCTCGTCGAGCACCCGATCGACGTGTGCTGCCGCAACGTCGTCGTCACACCCGAGCTCGACGGCGTGCTCGAGCAGGCGGGTGTACCTCGCTGCGACGTACTCGTCGTGATCCATCGGTCCTCCGCGGGTGGAGCGCCAATCTACGTCGGGAGTGGGGAGCGACGAGTGGTTCGTCAGTTGGTCGGCACGACCAGGACGATGGTGTCGAGTCGATCGCCGCTCGACATCAGGTAGCCGGTCAGCGGGCACGGGTCGGTGGCGCCGGTGGTCGAGTCGAGGTCGAAGCGGACCGTGAGCAGGCCGTCGTAGCCGGGCGGGGGAGTCGCTCCGCACGGCGGCTCCAGGACGGCATTGCGCACCCTCAGCTCCGGGAAGCCGGTGTCGGTGGGCGCCACGGCCGTCACCACCTCGCGCAGCGGAGCGAGCAGTCCGCCGTCGCGCACCGCTCGGACGAGCTGCTCCCGGTCGAGCTGCTCGGTGGCGGTGCCGTCCTCGTCGATGACGATCACGGTCGGCCGCTCGACGAGGTCGGGTGCCTCGTCGAGGCCACCGACCCACCGCAGGACAGCCCACACGGTGGCCCGGAAGTCGGCCCCCGGCGGGCAGCTCAGACCCGGGGTCCGGGCCGTCACGAGGGTGACCGTGGAGCCCTCCTCGGCCTCGGTCCCCGGAGGCGGCTCGGTGCGCACGACCTGGCCCGACGTCTCGCAGAGGTCGATCTCGCGCGTCGCGACCTCGTAGCCGGCCGCGGTGAGCACGGGCGCGGCCCGGGCGACGTCGAGCGTGAAGGTCGAGGGGACCCGGGGCACCTCGGGTGGGTCGAGGGTCACCACCCGCAGCACGACGCCGCCGACCACGGCCGCGACCACGAGACAGACCGCCGCGATCGCGAGCGGGCTGCTGCGCCGACGCGGACGCCGGCCCTCGACGAGGTCCTCGAGCGCCTCGCGGACCTCGGGGTCGGGGTCGTCGGCGCGCTCGATCGTGTGGCGCTGCTCCTGCAGGAGGCGGTCGACCAGCGCGTCGGCAGCGTCCTGGTCGGCCCCCAGGCTCACGGCGTGCTCGACCAGCCGCGAGCGGCGGGCGACGACGTACTGCTCGAACTCCATGGGGATCGCCTCAGAGGTCGAAGAGCGACCCCGCCTCGCTGATGTCGGCGTCGGTGCGCGGCTGGTGAGCCTCGCCGTTGCCCGTCGGGGCCGGCTTCGGCTCGGGCTCGGGGTCCGCCTCGGCTTCCGCTTCCGTCGGCTCGGGGCCGGCCTCGGCATCGGCTCGGCCTCGGGCTCGGCTTCCGCCTCCAGCTCGGGCTCGGCCTCCGCCTCGGGCTCGGCCACGGCTTCGGCCTCGGGCTCGGCTTCCGCCTCCTCGTCGCTCGTCGCGGCGGCCGTGGCTGCAGCGCTGATCGCAGCTCCACCGCTGGCGGGCTCCGGCTCGGCGTCGTCCGGCTCGGCGTCGACAGGCGTCTCGGGCTCGGGCTCCGCTTCCGGCTCGGGCTCCGCGTCGGGCTCCGGCTCTGCTTCCGGCTCGGCCACCACGGCATCGGGGGCAGCGATGTCGAAGAGCGAACCCCCACCGCCGAGGCCGGCGATCGGCTCAGCCGTCGGCTTCTCGGCGGACGGCTTCTCGGCGGGGGCCTTCGGGGTGGTCGCCTTCTTCACCGGCTCGGCGGCGGCGATGTCGAAGAGCGAACCCCCCGAGCTCGAGGAGGCCACCGGCTCGGGGGTCTCCTCGGACTCGGTCGGCTTCTCCGCATCGGCGGGCGCCTCGGGCTCCGGCTCCGGCTCGGGCTCCGCGGCGGGCTCCACCTCGGGCTCGGGCTCCGGCTCCGCGGCGGGCTCCGTCTCGGGCTCGGGCTCCGTCTCGGCCTCCACCTCGGGCTCCGGCTCGGCCTTCGCGGCGGGCTCGGGCTCGGCGGGTGCCTCGATGTCGAACAGCGAGCCGCCCGACCCCAGGTCGGTCGCGGGCTCCGACGCGGCCTTCGGGGCCGGCTCCGGCTCGGCCTTCTCGGGAGCGGTGTCCTCGGCGGCGGGCTCCTCCGCGGGCTCCGGCTCGTCTGCGGCCTCCGGCTCGGCCTCGGCCTCGGGCTCGGCCTTCGCGGCGGGCTCGGGCTCGGCGGGTGCCTCGATGTCGAACAGCGAGCCGCCCGACCCCAGGTCGGTCGTGGGCTCGGTCGTCTCGGCTGCCGGTTCGCTGTCGCCCTTCGGCTCCGGGGCCGGTGCCTCGTCGGCCTTCGCCTCGGGCTCCGGCTCGGCGGCCTTCCTTCGTCGGGGCCGGATCGGGCTCGTCGCCATCGACGTCGAACAGCGATCCGCCGCCCAGGCCGTCGGACTCGGCTGCGGCTGCAGGCTCCTCGGCGTTCCCGTCGTCCTGGGAGTCCGCCTCCTCGGCAACGGGCTCCGCGGTCGTCTCGGGCTCGTCGTCACCGCCCTCGTCGAAGAGCGAACCTCCGGAGGAGGCGGGCTTGGCGGCCTCGGCCTCCTGGGTCGGAGACTTCTCCGCGGCGGCGGTCTCGCCCTGGGTCTCGGCGTCGTCGCCGAAGAGCGACGATCCGCCACCGGCGGCCTTCGCCACCGGGCCGGGCTCGTCGCCGGAGGACGTGTCGTCGTCGCTCGCCGCGGTGTCCGGGTCGGGCTTCCGGCTCCGTCTTGGTGGCCGGCGCGCTGGCCGCGTGCCTCGGCCGATCCCGCGCCGGGGGCCAGCTTGGTCGCCTGCTCGCCCTTGACCGAGGCGAGGAGCATCTGGGCGATGTCGAGCACCTCGACCTCCTCACGTGCCTCGCCCTTGGCCTGCTGGGCGGTGAGCCCGTCGGAGAGCATCACGCGGCAGAACGGGCAGCCGACGGCGATCTGGTCGGCGCCGGTCCCGACGGCCTCGACCGTGCGGTTGACGTTGATCCGCGAGCCGATGTTCTCCTCCATCCACATGCGCGCGCCACCGGCGCCGCAGCAGAAGGACCTCTCGGAGTTGCGCTCCATCTCGACGAACTCCGCGCCGGGCAGGATCTCGAGCAGCTCGCGGGGCGGGGTGTAGACGCCGTTGTGGCGCCCGATGTAGCACGGGTCGTGGTAGGTGATCGAGCGCTTCTGCGCGCCCGCGCCGTCCTTGACGGGGGTCAGCTTGCCCTCGCGCACGAGTCGGTTGAGCAGCTGCGTGTGGTGGACGACCTCGAGCTCGATGCCGAACGCGGAGTACTCGTTCTTGAGCGTGTTGAAGCAGTGGGCGCAGGTCGAGACGACCTTCTTGACCCGGTACTCCTTGAACGTCTCGACGTTCTCCATCGCCAGACCCTGGAAGACGAACTCGTTGCCGGCGCGGCGCGCCGGGTCACCGGTGCAGGTCTCGCCGTTGCCGAGCACGCCGAAGGACACGCCGGCCATGTCGAGCAGCTCGGCGACCGCGCGCGTCGTCTTCTTGGCGCGGTCCTCGTAGGCGCCGGCGCAACCGACCCAGAAGAGCCAGTCGACGGAGTCCAGCGAGTCGAGGTCCTCGCCCACGACCTTGACGTCGAAGTCGAGGCCCTTGGCCCAGTCCATCCGGGCCGTGGACGACATGTTCCACGGGTTGCCCTTGTTCTCGAGGCCCTTGAAGAGCCCGTTGAGCTGGCTGGGGAAGTTGGACTCCACCAGCACCGCGTGGCGACGCATGTCGATGATGTGGTCGACGTGCTCGATGTCGACCGGGCACTGCTGCACGCACGCGCCGCAGGAGGTGCAGTTCCACAGCACCTCCGGGTCGATGACGGCCGACCCGTTGGTCGGGTTGTAGAACCACTCGCCGTCGTCCATGCCGTCGTCGCGGCCACCGGTGTCACCGATGAGGGGGCGCTCGACCTCGAGCTTGAGCGCGGCGTTGCCCTCGAGGAGGGCCTCGCGCTCGCTCTCCGGAGCCAGCAGGTAGGGGGTCTTGGCGTACGTCGCGTCGCGCAGCGCGGTGATCAGGAGCTTGGGGCTGAGGGGCTTCTCGGTGTTCCAGGCCGGGCACTGCGACTGGCAGCGCCCGCACTCGGTGCAGGTCGAGAAGTCGAGGATGCCCTTCCAGGAGAAGTCCTCGACCGCTCCGACGCCGAGCTTGGCGTCCTCGTCGAGGTCGTCGATGTCGTCGAGGGTGATGGCCTTGCCCTCGGACGTGAGCGGCTTGACCGCACCCAGCGCCGTGCGGCCCGAGGACTCGCGCTTGAACCAGATGTTGGGCCAGGCGGTGAAGCGGTGCCAGGCCACGCCCATGCCGATGTTCTTGCCGATGACGATCAGCCAGATCATCGCGAGCACGATCTTGAAGAGCGCGATGGCGTAGATGGTGTTCTCGAGGGTCCCGACGTCCTTGCTGAAGAGCGCGTCGCCGAAGAACGAGCTGATCGGGAAGTGGGCGCGACTGCCGTGCTCCCCGTCCGGCTCGGCGGCGATGAGGTTGTACTCCGCACCGCGGATGAAGAGGATCGCCGCGCCCTCGAGGAGGGCGAACGCCTCGACGAAGTAGGCCTGCCACATCGTGGAGCCGAAGAACCGGCTCTGGCGGCCCTCGGTGCGCGGGTGGTGCTTCTGGCGGTAGATGATCAGGTAGACGATGCCGACGGTGCTCGAGGACGCCCAGGATCTCGAGGACCCACTCGACGGGATACCAGTGGCCGACGATCGGGAGCGCGAAGTCGGGGTTGAACAGCTGCACGTAGGCGGCCGCCACCGCGGCGCTGAGCACGATGAAGGCCAGGTAGACGAACCAGTGCATGATCCCGACGACGGTCCACTGGAGCATCCGGGTGTGGAGGAAGGTCTCCTTGAGCATCGTCACGGTGCGCTTGAGCGGCTCGTCGGAGCGCTTCATCGACGGCTGGCCGACCCGCATGACGGCCAACGCCTTCCGCACGGTCATCGTGACGGTCACGACCGCCCAGGCCGTCAGGGCCAGGGACAGGACGATGGCGAAGATCTGGAACATGCGATGGACTCCCGGTCGAACGTCGGCGCGGACTCACCCCGCGAACGAGGCGAGCCTAGGGGTCGCTGACGGCCTCGTCAGGGTTCCCCTGGGGTGAGAAGGATCCTACCCGCAGGTAACTTCACCCCGGGGTCGGACCGGTCAGGTGCGGACGCCGGTGACCGTCCCGGCTCGTGAGAAGTCGACGTGGACGAAGGTGGTCCTGCCCGACGGCAGCTTCGCGCACACGCCGTACGACGTGCCGAGCCGCTCGTAGGGCTGGCCCACGACGCGCATGACCTGGGTCGTGGTCATCCCCTTGCGCACCCGCTTCTCGACCCGACCGAGGCGCTGGCGCAGGTCGGGGTTGCGGCACGAGTCGGGAGCGATGCCGTAGGCGCGCTCCCACATCTGGAGGTAGGCCTCCGGACCGCGGGTCATGTCGTCGAAGATCGCGTCCGCGTCGGTCCTCCCGCCGCTGGCGCCGGCGACCTCGGTGAGGTCCTCGATCCAGTCGGGGTAGAGGCCGTACTGCGCGACGCCGTCGGCGTTGATGTCGTAGACGCGCTTGCCGGCGTGCTGCTTCTTGATGGTGATCCCGCCGATGCCCTTGATCGGGTACTCCACCTTGTTGGCGACGTTGGTCCCGCGGGGGTCGCCCTGGGCGCCGAGGCCGTTGATGTCGGCGCCGAAGCCGATGCCCCAGTAGTAGCGCTCGTCGGCCCACCCGATGTGGCTGCGCCACTTGTCGACGAACCCGGTCGAGTCACCGGCGTACGGCGTGACGAAGCCGCCCTCCTCGTAGATGCGCTGGTAGGCGTCCGGCGTCGACCACGAGTGGCTGGAGATGACGCCCGGGTAGTCGAGCTCGTCGATGATGTCGAGCGCGCTCGAGCGGGACTTCACGCTGAGGTGGTCGGGGTCGAAGATCATCGCCCGCTCGGCCAGCGACCGCACGGTGTGCTCGCCGAGCGAGGTGAGGTCGCGCTCGTTGCAGTGCGCCGGCGGCGGGTAGAGCGGGATCGGCGGCGCGAGCCCGCCGAAGACCGCCCCGACGGCCCCGAAGAGCGCGTCCTGCTGCTCGGCGGAGATCTCGGGGAAGGCGAGCTGAGCCCGGTCGGAGTCCTCGGTGTCGGCGGGGTCGCAGGTCTGCATGTCCCAGAACGTGCCGGTCTCGAGGAAGTTCGCGCCGTTGATCACCACGCCGGTCGCCCCCTCGTCGCCGGCGACCCCGCCGAGGGCGTTGTCGAACTTGTTGACGAGCTCCATCTGCCGCACGCCGAGACGGTGCATCTCGTCGATCTGGCGCGTGATGTCGGCCTTGGTGCAGGCCGGGACGTCGCCGCCGGCGACGTAGGTGAACGTGCAGCCGAAGGGCACGCTGGTCTCGATGCCCATCACGACGGCGAGCTTGCCCTCGTTGATCACCTCGCGCGCCTCGAACGGCGTCTTCACGATGCGGTAGAAGCCCTTGCCCGGACCGCCCCACTGAGCGTCGACGTAGTCCTGGAAGGCGTACATGTCCCTGGCCTGCAGGCGGATGGAGTCCATGTCGTCGCAGCTGTTGCGCTTGATCGGGTAGATCATGCAGAGCTGGTTGTTCTCGACCAGCAGGTTGACGAAGAGCCGCTCGCCGCCTCGCCAGGTGCGCTCCATCCACTTGTAGTAGGTGCCCTCGTGGGTGAGCGAGGCGGGGGCGGGCCAGTCCTTGAACGTCGGCCAGCCGACGGGGTCGTGGCTCGGGTCGCCGGACAGGAACGTCTCGAGCGCGGCGCCGTTGCCGCCGGTGAGCGTGTGGTCGACGCAGTCGCGCAGGGCGTAGGTGACACCCCACTTGTGCCAGGGGCGGCCGCAGTGGGCGCCGCCGCCGAGGAACTCGAAGGCCATCCCGTGGGTGTGGGCGTCGACGAAGCCGCGCACCTCCTGGAAGTCGGAGACGCCGGCGTGGGGGCGACCCTTGACGTTGACCTGCGACTCGGGGAACGCCGTGCAGCCCGACCGGGCCAGCTCGAGCACGAACGGCTTCGAGGTGCGGTTGGTCATCAGTCGGCCGTCGCGCACGGTGAGCCCGCGCCCGTTGCGCAGCGACAGCGAGTAGCGGCGCACCTTCTCGCCCTTCCTCGCCCCGATCCGGGTCGGCTCGGCGCGGGTGACGATCCAGTCGGAGAACCGGCTCGGCTCCTTGTCGGTCGCCGTGTCGCCGTTGCTCCCGGCGAGGAACCTGCGGTCGGTGGCGTAGAGGAGGTAGGCGCCCAGACGGGTCGCCTGGAACGTGAAGTGCGCGGCCTTGCGCTGGTCGACCTTGCGCACCGCGATGCTCGAGGACCCGGGGAGGACGTAGGCGCCGCGGGCGGTGCGCAGGGTGTAGCAGCCGCCGGCCATCTCGTAGCGGGTGCTCGGGTAGAAGGCGCGCGGGCGGTCGAGGGACATGGTGGTCAGGTCGGGATCGGGCAGCTCGCGCTCGGACTCGACGTACGACGCCGCGTCGCGCGCCTCGGCGGCGGTCGTGGAGGCGAGCGTGGCGGAGGTGACCGCCTCGCCGCCGCGCGACAGCTGGTTCTTGAACGCCGGGTCGTGCACGTGCAGCGGCATCCCGGGGAGGTCGACGTGCGGCAGCCCCTTGGCCGCCTTGATCATCTCGTTCTCCTCCTGCAGCGTGAGCGTGCTGCCCGTGCCGCTGGAGGGCAGGGCGAGCGCCGCGGCCACGAGAGCCGCCGCCAGGGTGAGCGGCAGGCCGATCCGCGCCACCCTGGATCTGGGGGAGCGGTCGGTCGTGCTGAGGACAGGGGTCACGGGGAGACCTCCGGATCGGGAGCAGGTCGTGTCGTGAGACACGCCACGATGTCAGCACTGTAAGCCGACTCGCCGACGCTTGTCCGCGTCTCGGGGAGATGCGTCACGATGAGGGCATGCACACGCCCACACCCCACCCCGTCCTCCTCGACTCCGGCCCCGTCTCCGTCGACGACCTGGTGGCGGTCGCGCGCGACGGCAGGTCGGTCGCCCTCACGCCCGAGGCGCTGAGTGGCATCGACCGCGCCCGCGCCGTCGTCGAGGCGCTCGCGGCGGCCGAGACTCCGTCGTACGGCGTGTCGACGGGGTTCGGGGCGCTCGCGACCAAGCACATCCCGGCCGAGAGTCGCGCCCAGCTGCAGCGCTCCCTGGTGCGCTCGCACGCGGCCGGGTCGGGCCCCGAGGTCGAGCGCGAGGTGGTGCGGGCGCTGATGCTGCTGCGGCTCTCGACGTTGGCCACCGGGCGCACCGGCGTACGCCGGGAGGTGGCCGAGCTGCTCGCCGCGCTGCTGTCGCACGGCATCACCCCGGTCGTCCACGAGTACGGCTCGCTCGGGTGCTCCGGCGACCTCGCGCCGCTCTCCCACTGCGCCCTGGCGCTGATGGGCGAGGGCTCGGTGCGTGATGCCACCGGGCTGCTGGTGCCGGCGGCCGAGGCGCTCGCCGCGGCCGGGCTCACCCCGGTCGAGCTCGGGGCCAAGGAGGGGCTCGCGCTCATCAACGGCACCGACGGCATGCTCGGCATGCTGGTGCTCGCGCTCGCCGACCTCCGCACCCTGCTCGCGACCGCCGACATCGCGGCCGCGATGTCGGTCGAGGCGCTGCTCGGCACCGACCGGGTCTTCGCCGCCGAGCTGGCCGCCCTGCGTCCGCACCCGGGCGTGGCGGCCTCCGCCGCCAACCTGCGGCGCATCCTGGCCGACTCCGGGATCGTCGCTTCACACCGCGGCCCCGACTGCAACCGGGTGCAGGACGCCTACTCCCTGCGCTGTGCGCCGCAGGTGCACGGCGCCGCGCGCGACACGATCTCCCACGCGGCCTCGGTGGCCGAGCGCGAGCTCGCAGCCGCGATCGACAACCCGGTCGTGGTCGGCGATCGGGTCGAGTCGAACGGCAACTTCCACGGAGCGCCGGTCGGCTACGTGCTCGACTTCCTGGCGATCGCCGCAGCCGACGTCGCCTCGATGAGCGAGCGTCGTACCGATCGGGCGCTGGACAAGGCGCGCAGCCACGGGTTGCCGCCGTTCCTGGCCCACGACCCGGGGGTCGACAGCGGGCACATGATCGCGCAGTACACCCAGGCCGCGATCGTCTCGGAGATGAAGCGGCTCGCGGTGCCCGCCTCGGTCGACTCGATCCCGTCGTCGGCGATGCAGGAGGACCACGTCGCGATGGGGTGGTCGGCGGCCCGCAAGCTGCGCCGCTCGGTCGACGGACTGACCCGCGTGGTCGCGATCGAGGTGCTCACCGCGGCCCGCGCGATCGACCTGCGCGCGCCGCTGGTCCCGTCGCCGGCCACCGGAGCCGTGGTCGCGCTGCTGCGCGGTGCGGGCATCGAGGGCCCCGGTCCCGACCGCCACCTCTCGCCCGAGATCGAGGCGGCCGTGGGGCTGGTGGCGAGCGGCGCGGTCGTCCAGACCGTGCAGGACGCCATCGGGATCCTGGAGTAGTCGGGCCCCGGGGCAACCTTCCGAGCTGCTGGAGCGTCATACTGCCGTGGCGATGACGATCTCGGGGTCCCCCCGTCTGCCCACGGTGGCGGCGGTCACCATGGTGAAGGACGAAGCGGTGATGCTGCCGCTCTGGGCTCGGCACTACGGCGAACGCCTGGGCGCGGACCACGTCGTCGTCCTCGACAACGACTCTCGTGACGGGTCGACCGACGACCTCGACGTCGAGGTCCGGCGTCTCGGCGAGCTGCCGGGTGGCTCGGCCTTCGAGCGGGCGCGCCTGGACGCGGTCAACCTGGTCGCCGGCGAGCTCCTCGAGACGTTCGACTGGGTGGTGTTCACCGATGTCGACGAGTTCCTCGTGGTGGACCCGGCCCGCAGCGGCTCCTTCAAGCACGTGCTGGCGGACGCCACGGGATCTGCCGTGGCTCCACTCGCCCTCAACGTGGTGCAGGACCTCGCCGCCGAGGCGCCGCTGGACCCGGCGCGGCCGATCCTCGATCAACGGTCCTACGCCCAGTTCGCCCCCGTGATGTGCAAGCCGAGCAGCAAGCGGGTCCCGGACACGTGGGGGAGTGCCTCCCACGGGCTCCGCGGGCCCTACGACGTGCGCTCGGACCTCTTCATGCTGCACCTGAAGTTCGCCGACCTGGACCTGCTGCGGACCACTGCCGCGCACCGCCGCGCCCTGAACCTCCAGGACGGTCGCGGTGGCGGCAGCTGGCAGCGCGACGACGTCGTCGACCGGTTCGAGGAGCGGATGCGGGCCACCGACTTCGCCGCCTCGCAGGAGTTCGACCCCGCGGAGATCGACCTCGAGGCGTTGGTGATCGCACGACCGCGTCGAGGCGCGTGGCGCACTCCCATGGTCGGCCAGCTCCGCGGTCTCATGGAGCAGCCCGTCGTGCGCCTCCCCGAACGCTTGGTGGGTTCGTTGTAGATGGGGGCCTGGCGTCGAGCAGTGTCGTGGTGGAGGCTGTCGAGGACGAGATCGGAGCCTCCCAGTGACTGACGCTGAACCCACCAACCCCCGCCTGCCCATCCGTGCCGCCCGCGGGTCCGAGCTGACCGCACGGTCCTGGCAGACCGAGGCGCCGCTGCGGATGCTGATGAACAACCTCGACCCGGAGAACGCCGAGCGCCCCGAGGACCTCGTCGTCTACGGCGGCACCGGCAAGGCGGCGCGCGACTGGCCGTCGTACGACGCCCTGGTGCGGACGCTGACCACGCTCGGCGACGACGAGACGATGCTCGTGCAGTCGGGACGTCCGGTGGGCGTGATGCGCACCCACGCCTGGGCGCCGCGGGTGCTGATCGCCAACTCCAACCTGGTCGGCGACTGGGCCAACTGGGAGGAGTTCCGCAGGCTCGAGGACCTCGGTCTGACGATGTACGGCCAGATGACGGCCGGCTCCTGGATCTACATCGGCACCCAGGGCATCCTGCAGGGGACCTTCGAGACGTTCGCGGCCGTCGCGGACAAGAGGTACGGCGGGACGCTCGCCGGCACGATCACGCTCACCGCGGGGCTGGGCGGGATGGGGGGCGCGCAGCCGCTCGCGGTCACGATGAACGACGGCGTCGCGCTCTGCGTCGACGTCGACCAGGCGCGGATCACCCGCCGCATCGAGCACCGCTTCCTCGACGTCCAGGCCGACTCGCTCGAGGCGGCCGTGGAGATGGCGATCGAGGCCCGCGACGCCAAGCAGCCGCTGTCGATCGGGGTGCTCGGCAATGCCGCCGAGCTGTTCCCGAAGCTGCTCGAGATCGACGCGCCGATCGACATCGTCACCGATCAGACCTCGGCCCACGACCCGCTGTCCTACCTCCCGGTGGGGGTCGCCTTCGACGACTGGCACGACGCCGCCAAGCGTGACCCCGACGGCTTCACCAAGGACGCGCAGGCGTCGATGGCCGCGCACGTGCGGGCGATGGTGGAGTTCCAGGACGGCGGTGCCGAGGTCTTCGACTACGGCAACTCGATCCGCGACGAGGCGCGCAAGGGCGGCTACGACCGGGCGTTCGCCTTCCCCGGCTTCGTCCCGGCCTACATCCGACCGCTCTTCTGCGAGGGGCGGGGGCCGTTCCGCTGGGCCGCGCTCTCGGGCGACCCGGCCGACATCGCCGCGACCGACCGCGCCATCCTCGACCTCTTCCCCGACAACGAGCGGCTGCGGAAGTGGATCACGATGGCCCAGGAGCGGGTGTCGTTCCAGGGCCTGCCGGCGCGCATCTGCTGGCTGGGCTACGGCGAGCGCCACCTCGCCGGGCTGAGGTTCAACGAGATGGTCGCCTCGGGCGAGCTGTCGGCGCCGATCGTCATCGGCCGCGACCACCTCGACTGCGGCTCGGTCGCCTCGCCCTACCGCGAGACCGAGGCGATGCTCGACGGCTCCGACGCGATCGCCGACTGGGCGATCCTCAACGCCCTGGTCAACACGGCCTCGGGCGCCACCTGGGTCTCCTTCCACCACGGTGGCGGCGTAGGCATGGGCCGCTCGCTCCACGCCGGGCAGGTGTGCGTCGCCGACGGCACCGCGCTGGCCGCCGAGAAGATCGAGCGCGTGCTCACCAACGACCCCGGCATGGGGGTCATCCGCCACGTCGACGCCGGCTACGACCGGGCCGCGGAGGTCGCGGCCGAGCGCGACGTCCGCATCCCGATGCGCGAGTGATCGCCGAGTCGGCGCCTGTAGGCGCCGACTCACCCGAGATCCGAGCCGAGTCGGCGCCTGTAGGCGCCGACTCGCCCGAAGTCGTGCCGAGTCGGCGCCTAGACGCGCCGACTCGGCACAAATATCCGCAGGTGCGGCATACTGTGAGCGTGACGACGTACCGAATTGCGGAAGCAGCCAGTCTGCTGGGGGTCAGTGACGACACCGTGCGGCGCTGGATCGACTCCGGCCGGATCGCGGCCAGCGCCGAGGGCGGGCCCGCTGAGATCGCCGGCGCCGACCTCGCCGAGCTGGCTCGGTCGCTGGCCGACGAGCCCGACCGTGAGGGCACCCGGGCCTCGGCGGTCAGCGCCCGCAACCGGCTCGCCGGCATCGTCGTCGCGGTCAAGAAGGACGCGGTGATGGCGCAGGTCGACCTGATCTGCGGGCCCTACCGGCTGGTGTCGCTGCTCAGCGCCGAGGCCGTCGGCGAGCTGGGGCTCGAGCCCGGCTCGCGGGCCGTCGCCTCGGTCAAGTCCACCAATGTCGTCCTCGAGACGCCGTGAAGCGCCGGATCGCGACCGTGATGGCCCTCGGGGTCGCGGCCCTGGGTCTGAGCGCCTGCTCGGACGACGACACGACGGCGAGTGGCGGGGAGACCGAGCTGACCGTCCTCGCGGCTGCGTCCCTCACCGAGACCTTCACCGCCCTGGCCGACGAGTTCGAGAGCACCCACCCGGGTGTCACCGTCGCGCTCGCCTTCGACTCCTCGGCCACCCTCGCCGGCCAGGCGGTCGCGGGCGCGCCGGCGGACGTGCTCGCCACAGCCGATGCGGCCACCATGCAGGACGCCGTCGACGGCGGGGCGGTGGAGGCCGACCCCGACAGCCCGGCGAGGTTCGCGACCAACGTCATGACGCTCGTCGTACCGGCCGACAACCCGGCCGGCATCACGTCGTTCGCCGACCTCGACGAGCCCGGCGTCGACTACGTCGTGTGTGTCGACACCGCGCCGTGCGGCAAGGTCGGCGCCGCGCTGCTCACCGCCAACGAGGTCACCGCCGACCCGGCCAGCCTCGAGACCGACGTGAAGTCCGTGCTGGCCAAGGTCGCCTCCGACGAGGCCGACGCCGGACTGGTCTACGTCACCGACGCGACCGCCGCCGGCGACCGCCGTGCGGTCGATCGACGTCCCCGACGCCGACACCGAGGTGCTCGACTACCCGATCGCGGTCCTCCAGCAGGCGTCCGACCCCGACCTGGCGCAGCAGTTCGTCGACCTGGTGCTCTCGGCCGGTGGGCAGGCAGGTCCTCGCGGACGCCGGCTTCGGGGCGCCGTGACGGCTCCGGCGCTGGGCAGGCCACCGGCGCTGCTGATCGTCCCCGCGCTGCTCGCCGCGACCTTCCTCGTCGTACCCCTCGTGGCGCTCGTCGCCGACACTCCCTGGGGTGACCTGTGGTCGTTGCTCGGCACGACCGAGGTGCGCGACGCGCTGCGGATCAGTGCGCTGACCTCCGCGCTCACGGTGGTCATCTGCCTGCTCGTCGGTACGCCGCTGGCGTGGTTGCTCGCCCGCGTCGACTTCCCCGGACGCTCCGTGCTGCGTGCCCTCGTCGTCGTACCGCTCGTCCTCCCGCCGGTCGTCGCCGGTGTCGCGCTCGTCTCCGCCCTCGGGCGCAACGGCCTGATCGGGAGCGTCGGTCCGCGATCTCACCGGCTACACGGTCCCGTTCACCACGACGGCCGTCGTGATCTCGCACGCCTTCGTCGCGATGCCGTTCTTCGTGCTCGCCGTCGAGGGGGCCTTCCGCTCGACCGGCGCCGGCTACGACGCGGTGGCGGCCACCCTGGGCGCCGGACGCTGGACGACGTTCCGCCGGGTGACCCTGCCGCTTGGCGCTGCCCGGGCTCCTCGCCGGCTGCGCGCTCGCGTGGGCCCGCTCGCTGGGGGAGTTCGGCGCCACGATCACCTTCGCAGGCAACTTCCCGGGCACCACCCAGACGATGCCGTCGCTGATCTACACCGAGCTCCAGGGTGACGTCGAGGTCGCGCGCACGCTCAGCCTCATCCTGCTGCTCGTGTCGGTGCTCGTGCTCGGAGCGATGCGCGAGCGCTGGCTGCGGGTGCCATGACCGGCCTCCTGGTCGACCTCGACCTCCCCGGCCGGCTGACGCGCGGCCTTCTCGGCCGAGGCCGGTGAGGTGGTCGCGGTCCTCGGACCCAACGGCGCGGGCAAGTCGACGCTCCTGCACGCGGTCGCCGGGCTGCTCGGCGACGTCGGCACCGTCGAGGTCGCCGGCGAGACCTGGGCGGCGCCGGGCGCTCCGCCGCGCCTGGTGCGCGAGCGCCGGGTCGGGCTCGCCTTCCAGGGCCAGCAGCTCTTCCCGCACCTCAGTGCTCTGCACAACGTCGCGTTCGGCCCACGCAGCCGCGGCGCGTCCCGCGCCGAGTCGTACGACGTCGCCCAGGCGTGGCTGGACCGGTTCGGCGTCGGAGACCTCGCCGGCCGCCGGCCCGCACCAGCTCTCGGGCGGGCAGGCCCAGCGGGTCGCCCTGGCCCGCGCGCTGGCCGCCGAGCCCGCCGTGCTGCTCCTCGACGAGCCCTTCTCCGGCCTCGACGTGGGGGTCGCCACCGAGCTGCGCCTCGAGCTCGCCGAGCACCTGCGCGCCTTCGCCGGCGTCACGCTGCTGGTCACCCACGACGCCCTGGACGCCTTCGCGCTCGCCACCCGGGTGCTCGTGCTCGACGCCGGCAGGGTCGCTCAGGAGGGTGCGCCCGAGGAGGTGGCGGCCCGACCGCTCACCGAGCACGTCGCCCGCCTCGTGGGCCTCAACGTGCTGCGCGACGGGACCCGCCTGCGGGCCTTCCGACCGTCGGCGGTGAGCGTCTCGCTCGCCGTGCCCGAGGGGTCCGCGCGACTGCGGTGGTCCGGCGAGGTCGCCTCGGTCTCGCGGCACGGCGACGCCCTGCGGGTGCAGGTCGTGACCACCCGTGACGGCGTGGTCGGACCGAGCCTGATCGCCGACGTGACCCCGGACGCCGCCGTCGAGCTGGGGCTCGCCCCGGGCCGCCCGGTCTGGCTCGCGGTCAAGGCGACCGCCGTCGACGAGTACGCCGCGTCCTCATCACCGGCGTGACACAGTTCATGGTGTGACCTCACAGCCGGCCCGCTCCCGGGCGACCCTGACCGACATCAGCTCTCGGGCCTGGGAGCACCCTGCCGACCGCGGCGCCCTGGTGGCGCTGCGCAAGCTCAAGGGCTTCGACACCGTGCTCAAGGCCATGTCGGGCTTCGTCAACGAGCGCGCCGTGCGCCTGGTCTACCTCGGCTCGTCGGTGCGCGTCGACGAGCGGCAGTTCGAGCGCCTGCACTTCATGCTCAAGGACGTCGCGCGGGTGCTCGACACCGAGGACCTCCCGGAGCTCTACGTCTCGGCCAACCCCACCCTCAACGCCGTGACGATCGGCATGAACAAGCCGATCATCATCCTCAACTCCGCCCTCGTCGACCTGCTCGACGAGGACGAGCTGCGCTTCGTCATCGGCCACGAGCTCGGCCACGCCCTCAGTGGCCACGCGGTCTACCAGACGCTGCTGCGCCGCCTCCTCACGATGACCGGCGTCCTCAACGCGATCCCGCTCGGTGCGCTCGGCATCCGGGCGATCGTCGCGGCCCTCTACGAGTGGTCGCGCAAGGCCGAGCTGTCGGCCGACCGCGCGGGGCTGCTCGCCACCCAGGACCCGGCCACCGCGTTCCGCGTGCACATGCAGCTGGCGAGCGGCGGGCACCTCGACGACCTCGACACCACCGCGTTCTTCGCCCAGGGCCAGGAGTACCTCGACGCCGCCGACCTGCGTGACTCGGTGCTCAAGCTGCTGCTCGTCGAGAACCAGACCCACCCGTTCGCGGTCGTGCGCGCCGCCGAGCTGCGTCGGTGGGTCGACTCCGGCGAGTACACGTCCTACCTCGCCGGCGGCTACCCGCGCCGCGACGGCGACGACGAGGCCAGGGTCAGCGACGCGGCCAAGGAGGCCGCGAGCTCCTACTCCGAGGCCTTCCAGCAGAGCCAGGACGCGCTCGGCAAGCTGCTGCACGACATGGCCGGCTTCGCGGGCAGCATGAAGCTGTGGCTCGACGACAAGCTGCGTCGCGACGATGACTGACGCGCAGGGAGGCAGAGGGCTGGTCCTCGGCGGCGGTGGCATCACCGGCATCGCCTGGGAGACCGGACTGCTCTTCGGGCTCGCCGAGGCCGGTGTCGACCTCACCACCGCCGACCGCATCGTCGGCACGTCGGCCGGGTCCATCGTCGGTGCGCAGATCACCAGCGAGGTCGGGCTCGCCGAGCTCTACCGTCGCCAGCTCCTGCCGCCCGCCGACCTCGGCGACGGCGGTGTCGACGTCGCCTCGATCGGGCTCGGCACGGTCGCCTCCTTCGTGGTCTCGCTCCTGCAGGCCCGCGGCGACGTACGCCGCTTCGGGCGGGTCCTCGGAGCGCGGGCCGTGAAGGCTGCCGCGCGTGGACGCACACCTTCGGTCGAGGAGCGCTACGAGCAGGTCGCCCTGCGCATCGGCGGTCTCACGTGGGCCGACCGCGACCTCGTCGTCACCGCGGTCGACGTCGCGACCGGTGAGCTCGCAGCCTTCGGGCCGCGCGGGCACTGGCCGGAGGTGTCGCTCGAGGACGCGGTCAACGCCAGCTGCGCCGTGCCGTGCGTCTACCCGCCGATCCCGATCGGCGACGCCGTCTACATCGACGGCGGGGTCAGGTCCGGCACCAACGCCGACCTGGTGTCCGGCTGCACGCAGGTCGTCGCCCTCGCCCCGGCCGACCGGTCGGTCGGGCCGATCCGCAGCGCTGCCGAGTGCCTGTCGGAGCCTCGGCGTCGACCACCTCGTGATCACGCCCGACGAGGCGTCGCAGAGGGCGATCGGCAAGAACGTCCTCGACCCGGCGGCCCGCCCGCCGTCGGCGAGAGCCGGCTTCGCCCAGGCGGCCACCGAGGTCGAACGCCTGCGCGGTCTCTGGGGCTGAGCCCTCACCAGAGGTCGGGGACGTCCAGCACGAGGTAGCAGATCCCGGAGATCACGGTGTCGACCTCGGGGGCATCAGGGTGGTCGGTCGCGGCCAGGCAGAGCGCGATCTCGCCGCAGACCGTCCGCAGTCGCACGGCGTGGAAGCTCTGCTCGAGCTCGCCGTTGACGTGGGTGGTCGCCGCGAGGACCGTGCCCGACACGAAGGCCGTCGGGTCGGCCTTCTCCGGGTCGGCGAACAGGCCGTAGGACAGCAGCGACTCGGTCGCGAAGCGGGTCGACTCGTCACCGGCATCGGCGGTGCCCAGGAGGCTCGCGTCGGAGGCCTCGAACGCCGCCGCGTCGGCGTGGACGGTGACGTCGATCCCGAGGGCGGTCAGTCGGGCGTCGCGCGCGTCGTGCACCTCCGCCACGATGCTCTGCGCCAGGTCGCAGGCGACCCGGGTGAGCGTCTCGCCGCGTTCGTCGACGAGGTCGGCGGCCAGGGTCGGACCGAAGGCGACGAGGGCCCCGACCCGGACCCCCGCGGCGCGCGACGGCTCGACGTACGACGGCACGAGGTCGACGAGGATGCCGCCGTCCTCACCGCTCGCACGCAGGGTCATCGTCAGGGAGGCTCCGGTCGAGTCGATCCACCGGCGCGCCTGGAGGTCGCCGCTCTCGGCGATCACCTCGGCGTCGGGGATCAGCCGGCCGACGAGCGCGTCGAGCACGTCGACGTCCGCGACGTCCAGGCCGATGCAGCCGAGGGTGGAGCTCATGCCCCGAAGCCTGCCAGAGTCGCGGTCGAGGTCAGTCGATGAGGGTGTCGGGGCGGATCGTGACGGGGAACGGTGCGGTCGCCTCCCACGTGTCGCCGGGCTCGACGCGAGCGGTCTCGGCGTAGCGGCCGTCGACGAGCTCGCAGACCGTCAGCCGCGGTCCACCCTCCCCGGGGTCGACGATCCAGTAGGACGCGATGCCGGCGCGCTCGTAGCGCTCCCGCTTCACGGTCAGGTCGGTGCGACGAGTGCTCGGCGAGAGCACCTCGACCGCGAGCAGCGGCGCGCCCGGGAGGTCGGTCTCGGTGAAGGCGTCCCGGGGGGCGACGAGGATGTCCGGCTGGACCTCGGTGTCCTCGGCGAGACCGACGGCGAACGGCGCGTGCAGCGTCACCAGGTGCGGCGGGCAGTGCGCGTTCAGGAGAGCGAACAGCAGTCCGCCCACGCGCTGGTGGCGATACCTCGGCGCCGGCGTCACGAACAGCACTCCGTCGATGAGCTCGTAGCGGTGGCCGTCATCTGGCGTGTGCTCGAGGTCGGCGCGGGTCAACCCCGGAAGGGCGGTCATGGGTTCCATGGTGCCTCGCAATCGCCGATGAGGACAGCATGGGACGAGGATGGCTCACCTCGACGTGACGGACCGTCCGTCATCCACAGGCTCAGTCCTGGTCGCTCGGCAGGCCCAGCGCATCGACGATCCAGGCCGCAGCCTCCGCCTGGGTCAGGGCGGCTCCTCGCGGCACCCGTCATCCGGAGTCGATTCCAGCGCCTCCACCGGGCTCCGCTCGCATCTACGATCGACCCATGGCGCACCCGCAGATGTTCGACGACGACGACCCGGTGCTGGCGCGGGTGCGCGAGCTCGCGCTGGCGTTGCCCGCAGCGGAGATGAAGGTCAGCCACGGGCGTCCGGCGTTCTTCACCGCGCCGAGGGGCAAGGTCTTCTGCTACTACGGCGGGTCGCTCAAGGTGGACGGCGAGTGGATCGGGCACGAGCAGTGCGTGATGGTCCTGCTCGAGGACGACGAGCGTGAGGCCCTGCTCGACGACCCGCGGTCGTTCGTGCCCGCCTACCTCGGCCCGAGCGGCTGGCTGGGTCTCGACCTGCCCGACGCCGATGCCTCCGGGTGGGACGAGGTCGCCGAGCTGCTCGACGCCTCCTACCGTCGTACGGCGGCGAAGAAGCTGGTCGCCGAGCTCGACGGTCCCCCGTGACCCGCTGGACCTGCCCGGACTGCCACCGCACGTTCGGCGCGCGCGCGCCAGGGCCACACGTGCAGCCCGGCGATGTCGGTCGACGACTACCTCGCCACCTCGCCCGACCACGAGCGCCCGGTGGCCGAGGCGCTGCTCGCCCACGCCGCGACGCTGGAGCACGCCGTCGTCGAACCCGTGAGCGTCGGACTGATCCTCAAGCGGCGCTCGACGTTCGTCATGGCGCGCACCATGACCCGCTGGGTGTCGGTGGGCATCAGCCTGCCGCGCGTGGTCGCCGACCCGGCGCCGGACCGGAAGGTCCAGCAGCATGGCGGCGGGTTCCACCACGTCTACAACGTCCGCACGGCCGCCGATGTCGAGGCGCTGCGCGATCTCATCGACGAGGCGTACGAGGCGAACGGCGAGTAAGAATAAGGTTAGGCTACCCTTTGTCGTCATGACGACCAGGACAGTCCTTCCCGTGCTTCTGGAGACCGTCGAGGTCACCTCGATCGAGCGGCTCAGCCCGAGCTTCCTCCGGGTCGAGCTGGGCTCCCCGGCCCTGGCCGACCTCGCCGCCGAGGGGCCGACGTACGACCAGCGCATCAAGCTCGTCCTCCCCGACGGCGACGGCGAGGCGCCGACCTTCGACGAGGTCGGGGAGTCCTGGTACGCCGACTGGCAGGCCCTCCCCGAGGCCGAGCGGGGCCACTTGCGCACCTACACCCTGCGCGCGGTGCGCGGCATCGGTCCCGACACGAGGCTCGTCATCGACTTCGCCCTCCACGAGCCCGCGACCGGGCCGGGCGCGGCCTGGGGTGCTCGGGCGCGGGTGGGGGACCGGATCGCGGTGGTGGCGCCGCGGCGCGGACACGTCTACGGCGGGATCGAGTTCGAGCCCGGCGACGCCACCGACGTGCTCCTGGTGGGCGACGAGACCGCGGTGCCCGCGATCGCGGCGATCCTCGAGCAGGTCGCGCCGCGCGTCCGTGTGACGGCGTTCCTCGAGGTCCCCCTGACCACCGACATCCTCGACCTGCCGCGCCGGCCGACCCTGTCGGTCACCTGGCTCCCGCGAGACGGCGCGCCACGCGGCACCGCGCTGCACGCGGCGGTCCTGGCACACCTCGGTCGCCCGACTCCCGGAGCGACCGCCCTCCCGGCGGTCTCCGACGACGAGGTCGACCCGGACCTGTGGGAGACCCCGGTGCACTCCTCGTCCGGGGAGGCGGTCGACAGCCCGGACGTCGTCGGTGCCGGACCCGGCGAGCACCGGCCCTACACCTGGATCGCCGGTGAGTCGAAGGTCGTGACCGGCCTGCGGCGCGCCCTGGTCGGCGAGCTCGGCTTCGACCGTCGCAGCGTCGCCTTCATGGGCTACTGGCGCGACGGTGTCGCGATGCGGTCCTGATGGACACCGCGCTCGAGCCCGACGCCACCACCGGTGCGGCCGTCGCGCGACCCCGCCAGGGGAGCCTCGCCGGTCTGGTCGCGCTGGCCTCGGCGCTGCTCGTGGTGTGCCTGTTCAGCCTGGTGCTCGGCTCGCGCGACCTCGATCCCCGCCGGGTGCTCGAGGTGCTGGTGGATCCCGACGGCTCGACGACGGCCACGATCGTGCGTGAGCTCCGCGTGCCGCGGACCGTCCTCGGCGTCGCGGTCGGCACCTGCCTGGGCGTTGCGGGCGCGCTGATGCAGGGCCACACCCGCAACCCGCTCGCCGATCCCGGGCTCCTCGGCGTCAACGCCGGCGCCTCGTTCGCCGTGGTGCTGGGCATCTACGTCCTCGGCGCCACCAGCCCGCTGGCCTACGCCTGGTTCGCCTTCGCCGGCGCGGGGGTCGCGGCGACGGTCGTCTTCCTGATCGGCTCGGCCCGCGGGAGACCCGACCCGGTGACCCTCGTGCTGGCCGGCACCGCCGTCAGTGCGCTGCTCGGCTCCTTCACCCAGACCGTCCTGCTGCGCGACGTCACCACCCTCGACCAGTACCGCTTCTGGGTCGTCGGCTCGCTCACCGGCCGTGACCTCGACGTCCTCGCCCAGCTGGCACCCTTCATGGTCCTGGGTCTGCTGCTCGCGCTGGCCGGGGCCTCGGGCCTCAACCTCCTCCAGCTCGGCGACGACGTCGCCCGCTCCCTCGGCGCCGACCCGGTCCGCCACCAGGTCGTCGGCATCCTCGCGGTGATGCTCCTGGCCGGCGCGGCGACGGCCGCCTGCGGCCCGATCGCCTTCGTCGGCCTCGTCGTGCCCCACGTCGCCCGCCACCTCGGCGGGGTCGACTACCGCTGGGTGGTCCCGTACGCCGGTCTGGTCGGCGCCGTGCTCGTCGTCGCCGCCGACGTCATCGGGCGCCTCGTCGTGCGCCCCGGCGAGCTGCAGGTCGGGATCGTCGTCGCCCTCGTGGGCGGGCCCGTCTTCGTGCTGCTCGTGCGTCGCCTGCGGCTGGTGCGGCTGTGGCCTCGACCGACCTACCAGCAGGCCGTGGTCCGGGTCGGCCCCGTCTCCGGACGCATCCCCCTGCGTCCGGTCGCGGTGTGCGTCGCCTCGACGACCCTGCTGGTCGTCGTGCTCGGGCTCGACCTGGCCCTGGGCGACGTCGACGTACCGCTCGCCGACGTGGTCGCGGCGTTGCTGGGCCGCGGTGACCCCGGCAGCACCTTCATCGTGCAGCAGCTCCGACTCCCGCAGGCGAGTGTCGCCCTCGTGGTGGGCGCTGCGCTGGGCCTGTCCGGAGCGCTGTGCCAGACCTTCGCGCGCAACCCGCTCGCGAGCCCCGACATCCTCGGCGTCACCCAGGGCGCCTCGGTCGGCGCGGTGGCGTTGATCGTGCTGAGTGGCGGGGCCGGCTACGGCGGCGGGCTGGTCGGGGGCACGCTGCAACGACTCGGCCTGCCGGTGGCGGCGCTGGCCGGCGCGCTGCTGACCGCCGCCGCGCTCTACCTGCTGTCGTGGCGCCACGGCATCGACGGTCAGCGACTCGTGCTCGTGGGCATCGGTCTCGGAGCCGCGCTGCTCGCCGTGACCGACTGGCTGCTGGTCGGCGCTCGTATCCAGGACGCCGCGAGCGCCGCGGTCTGGCTCAACGGCTCGCTCAACGCCCGCGGTTGGGACCAGGCGGTCCCGGTGGCGGTGGTGCTCGCCGGTGCCGTCCCGGTCGCGATCTGGCTGGTGCGTCACCTCAACACGCTCCAGCTCGGCGACGACACCGCCCGCACCCTCGGTGTCCGGCTCCAGACCACCCAGCTGCTCGTCCTGCTCGTCGCGGTGCTGCTCGCGGCCGTCGCGGTCTCGGCCGGCGGGGCCGCTGGGGTTCGTCGCCCTGGTGGTGCCGCAGGTCGCCCTGCGCCTGGCCGGTGGCTCGCGCCCGCCGCTGCTCGCCTCGGCGATCCTCGGAGCGCTCCTGGTCGTCGGCGCCGACCTCGTGACCCGGGTCGTCCTGCCGTTCGCGGTCCCGGCCGGCGTCGTGACCGCGGCGATCGGCGCGCCGTACCTGCTGTGGCTCCTCGTCCGCATCAACCGGAAGGCAACCGCATGACCGACCACCCGGGGAGCCGATTGGGCGCCGAGGCGATCACCGTCGGCTACGGCGACACCCCCGTCATCTCCGACCTGACCTTCGACGTCCCGGACGGTCAGGTCACCTCGATCATCGGGCCCAACGGCTGCGGCAAGTCGACCCTGCTGCGCACCCTCGCCCGGCTGCTGAAGCCGAGCGCCGGCGTCGTGCGGCTCGACGGCGAGCCGATCGACCGGCTTCGCACCCGTGACGTCGCCCGGCTCCTGGCGCTGCTGCCCCAGAGCCCGGTCGCCCCCGAGGGGCTCCTGGTGCGCGACCTGGTGGGCCGTGGCCGGCACGCCCACCAGCGCTGGTTCAGCCAGTGGTCGGCCGACGACCACCAGGCGATCGAGGCGGCGATGGAGATGACCGACACCGCGGGACTCGGCGACCGCGCCGTGGACGAGCTGTCCGGCGGTCAGCGCCAGCGCGCGTGGATCGCGATGACCCTGGCGCAGGAGACCGACCTGGTGCTGCTCGACGAGCCGACGACCTACCTCGACCTGGCCCACCAGGTCGAGGTGCTCGACCTGGTGACCCGTCTCAACCGCGAGCGCGGCCGGACCGTGGCGATGGTGCTGCACGACCTCAACCTCGCGGCGCGCTACAGCGACGTCGTCGTGGTGATGAAGGCCGGTGCGATCGTCGCGCAGGGTGGTCCGGCGGAGATCATCACGCCCGACCTGCTGGGCAGCGTCTTCGGCCTGCGCGCCGAGGTGCTCCCCGACCCCCGGACGGGCCTGCCGATCGTCGTACCGACGTCGTCGGCGGCCCGCCCGGGTGGGCCCGTGGTTGCTCCCGCGGTGCCCGTCAGTCGGTGACGGCCGGCACCTCGGTGTCGGGGTCGGCGTCGACGGCTGCGGCCAGCTGCGGCACGTAGCGCTCCAGGACGTAGGGGATCGCCAGCGGGGACACGAAGCTGTGCGCGACCCAGTAGGCGCCGTCGTCGCTGCTGATGTCGACCCAGCGGCCCTCGGTGAAGGCGTCGGTGCCCTCGTAGACCTTCGCGACGTCGGGCTCGGCCTCGCGGTCGTACCAGACGGTGAGGTCGATGTCGTCGAGGTCGGCGGCGTTCTCCGCGCTCAGCGAGCTGCCGAAGTCCTCCTGGCTCTCGAAGAGCGTGGAGGAGTGACGTCGAAGCCGAGCAGCCCGAGCATCCGGGTGCGCGGGTCGTCGGGGCCGTAGACGAACAGTCCCTCGTACGGCGTGACGAGCGCGGCGGTCTTGCCGGCGAACTCGGGGTGGTCGGCGGCGGCCGTCTCGATCTGCTCCTTGACGGCCGCGACCTGCTCGGCCGCCTCGTCCTCCTGGCCGACGGCCTGGCCGATCTTCAGCGCCATCTCGTCCCACGGCATCGAGTAGTCGGCGTACTCGCCCGACTGGGCGAGGGTCGGCGCGAGCTGGGAGAGCAGGTCGTACTCGTCCTCGGTCATCGCGGAGTACTCGCCGATGATCAGGTCGGGCGCCAGGGCCGCGACCTCCTCGACCGGGATCCCGTTGGTCGCGTCCAGCACCTCCGGCATCTCGGCGCCCTCCGGCAGGGCCTCGGCGGCCCAGGGGTTGATGCCGCTCTCGTCGCCGAACCAGTAGGTCACGCCGACCGGCACGATGCCCAGCGAGATCAGGGTGTCCTGCTCCTGCAGGCCGACCACGACCACCCGCTCGGGGACCTCGGTCACGGTGGTCTCGCCGTACTTGTGCTCGATGGTGACCGGCAGGTCGGTCGCGGCGGCGGCCGGGTCGCCGGAACCGTCGGGGTTGCCGCCGCTGGTCTCGGCATCGGTCTCGGCGGTGCCGCACCCGGCGAGCAGGGCCGCGGTCGCCAGGGCCAAGCCTGTCGTGGTGAGTGTTCGTCGTGCGGAGCGCATGGTCTCCCTCTCGGCTGTTGAATAAGGTGACCCTTACCTTACTAAGGGTTACCTTACTCGTGCGCCGAGGGTCGGGGGTTGGACGCTGAACGGTGCGCTCGGACGATGTCCGGACGTCGTCCAGGCGCCCCGTTCACCGGCTAGCCGGTGACTGGGACCTCGCCGGCCCGGTCCGCCACCCCACCGCAACACGAGGCCGGGGTTGGACGCTGAACGGTGCGCTTGAACGCTGTCCGGACGTCGTCCAAGCGCCCCGTTCACCGGCTAGCCGGTGAACGGGCCGCGCACCCCGAACCCGCGCGCCCCACACACCTCACCCCAGCGCGGCGATGGCCTCCGCGATCGACAGCGTGCGCCGGGCGGACTCGACGTGGAGGTTCTCGACCATCTTGTTGCGGTAGGTCACCACGCCCGAGCCCGAGCCGGCCTCCCACGCCTCGAGGATGCCGCGGGCGTCCTCCACGGCGGCCTCGGACGGCGCGAACTGCTCGTTGGCCGGGCCGACCTGGCCGGGGTGGATGAGGGTCTTGCCGTCGAAGCCCAGCTGGCGACCCTGCTCGCACTCGGCGAGGAAGCCGTCGGCGTCCTTCACGTCGTTGTAGACGCCGTCGAGGATCGCGATGCCCGCGGCGCGAGCGGCGAGCAGCGACAGCGAGAGCGAGGTGAGCAGGGGCGCGCGGCCGGGGACGTGCTCGGCGTACAGCTCCTTGACGAGGTCGTTGGTGCCCATCACGAGCACGGCCAGCCGGTCGGAGGCGGCGGCGAGCTCGCGGACGTTGAAGATCGCCTCGGGGGTCTCGACCATCGCCCACAGCGTCGTGTGCTCGGGGGCGCCGGCGGCCTCCATGGCTGCCACCAGGCCGCGCACCTCGTCGGCGGAGCCGACCTTGGGTACGACGATGCCGTCCGGGCCGGCGGCGGCCGCGGCGGCGAGGTCGGCGTCGTGCCACTCGGTGCCGAGCCCGTTGACCCGGATCGTCAGCTCGCGGCGGCCGTACTCGCCGCTGCTCACCGCGGCGCAGGCGGCGTCGCGGGCCGAGGGCTTGGCGTCGGGAGCGACGGCGTCCTCGAGGTCGAAGATGATGCCGTCGCAGGCCAGCGTCTTGGCCTTCTCGAGCACCTTGGCGTTGGAGCTCGGCATGTAGAGCACCGAGCGGCGGGGCCGAAAGGCGGCGTCCGCGGCGGCGGCCGCGGCAGAGGTGGTGCTCACGCCTGCTCCTCGATCTCGATCGCGTCGTACTGCTTCTTGAGCTCGGGGTCGATCGCCGCCAGCTGCTCGGCCAGCTCGACCATCACCAGGCACTGCTTGAGCGAGGCGTCGTCCTCCATCTTGCCGTTGAGCATCACCGCGCCGGTGCCGTCGCCCATCGCGGCGACGACGCGTGCGCGCGTGGGTGACGTCCTCGACGCGAGGGGCTGAAGACCTTGTTGGCGATCGCGATCTGCTTGGGGTGCAGGCTCCACGTGCCGACGCAGCCGAGCAGGAACGCGTTGCGGAACTGGTCCTCGCACGCCACCATGTCGGCGATGTCGCCGAACGGCCCGTAGTAGGGGTAGATCCCGTGCATCGCGCACGCGTCGACCATCCGGGCGATCGTGTAGTGCCACAGGTCCTGCTGGTACGTCGTGCGCTCGGCGCCGATGGCCTCCGGAGTGCCGTCGGTCGGGTCCTGGCGCACGAGGTAGCCGGGGTGCCCGCCGCCCACGCGGGTCGTCTTCATCCGCCGGTCGGCGGCCAGGTCGGCCGGGCCGAGCGACAGGCCCTGCATGCGCGGCGAGGCGCCGCAGATCTCCTCGACGTTGGCCACGCCGCGTGCGGTCTCGAGGATCGCGTGCACCAGGATCGGGCGGGTCAGGCCCGGCCTTGGCCTCGAGCTGGGCGAGCAGCCGGTCGACGTAGTGGATGTCCTCGGCGCCCTGCACCTTCGGCACCATGATCACGTCGAGCTTGTCGCCGATGGCGGTCACCAGGCGGGTCAGGTCGTCGAGCGCCCACGGGCTGTCGAGGGAGTTGATGCGCGTCCAGAGCTGGGTCGGCCCGCCGACCCCCGAGGCCATCGGTCGCCGGCGCGATCGTCGACCAGACCCTCGCGCGCGGCCTCCTTGTTGTCGGCCTTGACGGCGTCCTCGAGGTTGCCCAGCAGCACGTCGACGGTGCCGACCATCGCCGGGATCTTCGCGGCCATCTTGGCGTTGCTCGGGTCGAAGAAGTGGATCGCCCGGCTGGGCCGGAACGGGATCTCGGTCACCGGCGTCGGGGCACCGACGGCGAGGGGGCGGAAGAAGTCCTTGGCGCTCTGCGATGCGGCGGGCATGTCGCGGAAGTTACCAGCGGGGCAGTCGCACCGGTATGACGGATGTCTCGCTCCCGCTGCGCGCCGGGCGCCCCTCGGGATACGGTCCGCGGTATGACGACGCCGGGGAGGGCGCTCGTCGTGACAGGTTGCCTGCTCGTGCCGCTCCTCGCGGCGCCGGCGCAGGCGGCCTCGATCGCGATGCGCGCAGACGCACCAGTCCACACGCTCGAGGTCGCCGGCGACGGCGTCGGGAGCTATCCGGCCTACGACCCGGGGGTCGAGCGGTACGCCGTGACCACCACCGCGGCGACCGGCGGTGCGCTCACCGTGACCGCGACGACGTCCGACCCGGACGGCGCGATCTACATCGACGGGGTGCTCGACGCCGACGGGACCGCGACGGTGACCGGGCTGGGCGAGGGCGACGAGGTGGCGGTCTTCATCGTCGACGCCGCCGGCACCGAGCGGCACTCGCTCGTCTACCTGCCGGCGGGCTTCCCGACGCTGGAGGCCGAGACGACGGGCGCGAACCGCTGGCCGCCGGGGCGGTGCTGCTCGGCCTGACGCAACTTCACCCAGGACAGCGCCGACTTCTTCCAGACCGCGCTCGACCGGCACGGCGTGCCGGTCTACGTCGAGACGTTCGCCAACACCGTGCGGCGCCCTCGACCTCAAGCAGCAGCCCAACGGCGCACTTCTCGGTCTCGCGCAGCACCACCACCCCCGGGCGCACCGGTCAGGCGCTCGTCGCAGCTCGACGCCGAGTTCCAGCCGGTCAGCTCGCACCGAGACCGTCGGCCTGACCAACACCGACGGCCACGACTCGATCGCTGCTGGCCGACGGCACCGTGTGGCTGATCGCCTACGAGCCGAACGAGCCACGACCGGCCTGGTGGACTCCGATCATCCAGCGCATCGACCCCGACGGCACGGTCGGCTTCGAGTGGACGAGTGCGCCGTACGCCGACGAGACCGTCACCGCCGGGGACCCCGACTACGCGCACATCAACTCGATCGACCTGATGGACGACGGCGACCTCCTGGCGTCGTTCCGCAGCTTCAGCTCGGTGTTCAAGATCGCGACCGACGACCTCGGCGGCCACCAGGCGGGCGACGTCGTCTGGAAGCTCGGCGGCCTCGACAGCACCTTCGCCTTCGAGGACGCCGACGGCGCTCCCGACAGTGGCCCGTGCGCGCAGCACACCGCGCGCGAGCTGGCCGACGGCACGATCCTGCTCTTCGACAACGGCTCGGCGACGCCGATGTGCGCCGATCCGGACGATCCAGACCGGGCCGTCGTGTCGCCGCGACCCGACACCCGGGTCCTGACGCCTCGCCCTCGACGAGGACGCCGCCACCGCGTCGTCGAGCGCAGCTACGCGCCCGGCCGGTTCGCGCCCGTTCGCCGGATCGACCCAGCCCATCGCTGGCGGCCGACGCGACTGATCGGCTGGGCCTTCAACCGCGCCGAGTCGCCAGCGAGATCGACGACTGCCGGCGTCGAGCAGTCTGGCAGCTGCGCGACCCCAACCCGGTGCCCGACCGAGCGCTACTTCTCCTACCGCGCCCACCTCGCCGTCGTGCCCGACGTGACCGCGCCCGAGGTGAGCGTCGAGTCGCCGTCCGGGTCGGTGGTCTACGACGTCGGCGACGAGCCGGCCGAGCTGTCCTACCGCTGCACGGACCGCGGCGGTTCGTCGCTGCAGACCTGCCAGGCCGGCACGATCGACACCTCGCTCCCGGGGGAGTACGCCGTCGACGTCACCGCGACCGACGGCGCCGGCAACACCACCACCGTGAGCCGGCCCTACACGGTGCTCCCGCCGTTCGTCGCGCCCACGTTCGCGCGGGCCGACGTCTGGGTCAGGGTCAAGCCGAGGGCGTGGGTGGGGCGCGACGTCTACGGGTCGTCGAAGCGCCAGCGGGCCACCACCTCGCTGCGCAGGCACGGGGCGAAGCGGGTCGTGCTGGTGCGGCTGGAGAACGACGGCGACCGCGCCGCCGAGTTCCTCTACGCCGTCTCCGGGAGCAAGCGGGGCTTCCGCGTGACGTCCTCCTCCGACCTCAGCGACCTGGTGCAGATCGGGGCCGGGAAGCACCTCACGCTCCGGCTCACCGTGAAGCGGACACGTCAGGCCAGGCCCGGCTCCTCGCTCGTCCTGCGCACGCAGCTGCGGCCCACCGACGTGGAGTCGTCGTTGCTCAAGGACGCGGCGTCGGTGAGGGTGACGGCTCGGCGCTAGCGCCGTTGACGCCTTCGCCACCACCGGCGACGGCCCGCCGCCTCCTCGATGACGGACGAGCGCTGGGCTGCCGCCGTCGCTCGTCGCTCGACGCGACGGGCCTCCCATGCCGCGACGGTCTCGTCGACGTCACGCGGCATCGTCACCAACGGCGGCTGGCCGTCCTGCGGCGAGTAGCGCGCGCGCAGCACGCGGGCGTTGAAGTCGGCGACCTCACGGCGTACGTCGTCCTCGCGGACGAGCTTGTCGAGCGCCTCGTCGAGCGCGGCGTCGTCCTTGCGCAGCTGCACCGACGGCGGCAGGACGACGATCTTCTCCCGCTCGATGAGCTGGTTGAGCCACCAGTCGGGGTCGTGGTCCTTGTCGAGGCCCGCGATCGGCTTGCCGGCACCGGGCAGGTCGTCGAAGTCGCCCACGCTCCATCGCCACCCGGATCTGCTGGTCGACCCACAGGTGCTGGTTGGCGATGCGGGCCGCCGCGGCGCTCTGGCTGCTGCGCTTCTGCCGCTCGGCCTCGTCGGCGGCGTTCGACTCCTCCGTCGGGCGGGAGTGGTCGCGGTTGCTGGGTTCGGACATCGAGATCACCTCGCTCCTCAGTTTACGGAGCGACCAACACCGGTTCGGAGTCGGCGAAGGAACCCGCGGGCGCCATCGTCAGCGCGACGGCGGCCAGCAGGGCCGCGCCGGAGCAGACGGCCCACACCGTCAGGTAGCCGGACAGGGGAGCCGAGGCCTGGTCGAGCTCGAGGCCGTCCGCGGCCAACGCGATCGCGAAGATCGAGCTGGCGATCGCTCCGCCCACGGTCTTGGTCGCGTTGGTCATGCCGGTCGCGAAGCCGGTGCGGTCCTCGGGCGCCGCGGCCGCTGCGGCCGAGGGCAGCGCGGCGACCAGGGCGCCCGAGCCGAGGCCCGCGATCGCCATGTTCATCAGCCCCTGCCAGGTCTCGTCGTGGAACGGGATCCACAGCGCGTAGCCCAGCGCGATCAGCAGGCAGGAGAGCACCAGCGCACGCCGTACGCCGAGCAGCCGCGAGGTCAGCGGGAGCGTGAAGGCGCCGATGGCCAGGGTGATGACGTAGACGCCGATCAGCGTCGAGACGAACGCCGCGTCGGCCCCGAGGCCGTAGCCGCGCTCGACCGGGTCGGCCTGCGCATAGGTCGACAGCGGGATCTGCCCGCCGAGCACCGGGACGCCGAAGAGGAACGCCGTCACCTGCACGGGCCACTGCCGCGGGTCGCGCAGCAGCCGGATGTCGACCAGCGGCTCGGCCCGGCCGAGCTCGTAGCGGGCGAACGGCACGAGTGACGCCGATGCCGGCCGCGATCAGCACCCACGCCGCGAGCGATCCCGGCCCGTCGAGGCGCACCACGACGAGCCCGCCCATCACGAGCCCGAGGGAGGCGGTGATCAGGGCGAACCCGGTCCAGTCGATGCCGCCGGTCGCCTCGCCGGGGGTGTGCTCGATGCCGAGCAGGATCACGAAGAACACCGCGGTCACGACGATGGCCGGCAGCGCCAGCACGACGCCCATCCCGACGCGGTCGACGAGCTGCCCGCTGGTCAGCGCGCCGACGATGACGGCGAGCTCGAGGGCGCCGACGAGGATCGCCGCGCCGCGACGGGTACGTCGTTCGCGGTCGCCGTCGCCGCGCAGCCGGCGGTGGATGATCGCGACCTCCAGCGGCAACCACACGACGTACGCGCCCTGGAGCGCCCACCCGATGAGGAACGTCGTGAACGACGGGGCCACCACGAGGATCCACGACCCCAGGGCGGTCACCGCGGTCGAGAGCAGCAGCACCCGCTGGTGGCCGACGAGGTCGGCGAGACGCGCGAGCAGCGGGACGCACAGCGCCGAGACGATGAGCTGGGCCGCCTCGAACCAGTTGACGTCGCCCTCGGGGATGCTCAGGTGGTCGGCGATCTGCGGGTAGATCGGGGTGTAGTAGCCCTGGAGCACGCCGCTGGCGACCTCGACGAGCACGAGGAAGCCGACGACCTTGGCCAGCGTCTGCGCGGCCTTCTTGCCCCGCTGGTCGAGTGCCATCAGGAGATCCCTTCGATCAGTCGTCGATACCAGGTGATGCCGTCGAGGAACGCCTCGACGCCGAGGTGCTCGTCGAAGGAGTGGATCGACTCGCGCTGCGCCTTCGTCATCCGGAACGGTGCGAACCGGTAGACCCGCTCGCAGATCGCGGTGAAGTGGCGCGAGTCGGTGGCGGCCATCATCACGTAGGGCGCGGGGATCGCGTCGGGGAAGACCTCGGTGATCGCGGACTCCAGCAGCCGGAAGGCGTCGTCGTCGACGGGGGAGACCGGGCTGGCGGCGTCCTCCTCGAGGATGTCGAGGTGCACCTGCGTCGTCGTCGACGGCCGTGCGCACGTGGGCGAGCACGTCGGCGACGCTGTCACCGACCATCACCCGGATGTTGACGCCGGCCCTGGCGGTCGCGGCGATGACGTTGATCGCCGGCGAGCCCGACAGCGTGGTGATCGCGAAGGTCGTGCGGGTCATCGCGGCCGTCTCCGGCCCGGCGAGGAGCAGCGCCCGGGTCAGAGCCGGCTTCAACCGCTCGGCGTTGGCGAGCAGGGGTCGCAGCGGGAGGGTGGCGTGCGGGGCGAGGCGGCGGAACAGCTCGATCGTCGGGGCCGGGAGGCTGGCCGCCATGGGCGAGCGGTCGAGGCGGGTGATCGCGCGCGCGAGGCGCGCGGTCGGCCCCATCCTGGCCGGGGTCGAGGCGTGGCCGCCGCGGCCCTCGACCCGCAGCTCGATCGACGTCGCGCCCTTCTCGGTGACCCCGACGACCCCGATCGGTGCACGCACGCCGGGGAAGGCCTCGCTCGCGACCGCGCCGCCCTCGTCGAGCACGAACCACGGCCGTACGCCGCGCTGGTCGAGCTCGGCGACCGCGAGCCGGGCCGCGGTCCCCATGACCTCCTCGTCGCAGCCGAACGACAGCCACACGTCCTGCGCCGGCGTGAAGCCCTCGGCCAGCAGCTGTTCGACGGCCTCGCAGATCCCGACCAGGCAGCCCTTGTCGTCGAGGGTCCCGCGGCCCCAGATCACCTGCTCACCCTCGTGCTCGACGACGTCGGCGCCGAACGCGTCGTGCTGCCAGGTGCCCTCGACGGGCACCACGTCGAGGTGGGCCATCAGGACGGCCGGACGTGCGTCCGCGGCGCCGCGCCAGTGGAGGAGCAGGCCGTGGGTGGAGATGCGGGTCAGGTCGAGGTGCTCGTGCAGGAGCGGGAACAGCCGCTCGTGCTCGGCGACGAAGAGGTCGAACGCTGCCCTGTCGATGCGGTCGGGGTCGCGGTGGCTGACCGTCGGGATCCGGACGAGCGTCTGCAGCTTGCTGACGGCGTGGGGGTGGGCGCTCACCCGAGCACGCTAGTGCTCCAGCCGCCCCGGTGCACGACGTCCTGCCACGGCGTTCGTGCCCGTGTCGTCGGTGATCCTGACACCCCGCCGCCGGCGGCGGGATGCCCGATCGTGATGACGCCGATCGGGTCGAAGACGTCAGGGATCGCGAACTCCTCGCGCAGCGCCGGCACCCGCCCGTGCACGGTCCCGAAGAAGCACGCGCCCAGCCCGGCATCGGTGACGGTCTGCAGGATCAGCAGGCTCGCCATCGCCGCGTCGAGGTGCCAGAACGGCATCGGCCAGCGGGCCTCGTCGCGGTCGGTCCAGCCCTTGTCGGGCTCGGCGTAGCGGTCGAGGTAGGCCGACTTGTTGCTGCACGGCACGATCACGACCGGCGCGCGCATCATGCCCTGCAGCCAGCGGCCGGGGTCCTGGGGCGAGGTGGCGCGCTCGGTGCTCGCGGCCCAGAACCGACGTACGTCGGCAGGGGTGTCGAGCACCAGGAACCCCCACCCCTGGCTGAAGCCGGCGCTGGGCGCGTGGGTCGCGTTCTCCAGCGCCCGGTCGACCAGCGCCGGGTCGACGGGGGCGTCGGTGTAGCTGCGGACCATGCGGCGGCGGCGTACGACGTCGGTGAACTCCATGACGCGAGTATCCCGGCTCGTGGATCGGCGGCCGCGTGGCCTGTCCGGTGGGGCGGACGTGGCCTATCGTTCGGCCGTGGGGATCTCGGGAAAGAGTTCGTGGCGTGTCGGTGCCGCCGTTGTCAGCGCAGTGCTCGTGCTCTCCGGTGTGGTCTCCGCGCCGTCCTCCTCGGCCGAGGCGGCGAACCGAGCGGTCCAGCTGGCGCCGATCGGCGCGGGTGTCGCCCCGGTGGTGTCGGGTGACCTGACCTACTTCGTCGGGCCGTACGACCTCGCCGCGTCGGGATACGCCCTGCTGGTCACCGACGGGACGGCCGGGGGCACGCGCGAGCTCGTGTCCACGGGGATCGTCGCGACGAACGACGCGATCACCGTGGTGGACGGCGCGCTCTACTTCGTCGTCAACAACGACACGTCCAGCCCGTTCCGTGGGGACTTCGCCCTGTGGACCTCTGACGGCACACCGGCGGGCACGCACGCCGTCGCCGACATCACCACCTCGGCCGCGGGCGGGAGCGGCCTCTCCGAGTCCGCCCCGGGGCTGCTGACAGCGGTCGGGGACGCCCTCTACTTCGTCGCCGACGACGGCGTCCACGGCCAGGAGCTGTGGACGTCCGACGGCACCCCCGCAGGCACCCGGATGGTGGTCGACCTCACCCCCGGTGGTGACGGCTCCGTGCTCCAGTCACTGGTCGACATCGACGGCACGCTCGCCTTCAAGAAGGTGACGTTCTTTCCCTACCGGCCGAGCCTGTGGACCTCCGACGGCACCGCTCAGGGCACGGAGCAGGTGGTGAGTCTTCCCGACTTCCTCTACGTCGTCTCCGACGTGCCGCCGGTGGTCATGGGTGGCAGCGTCTACTTCAGGCAGGGCGAGTCATCAGGTCCCTACGGACTCGACTGCGCGTGCTCGCGCCTGGTGGCCAGCGACCTCACGCAGAGCGGCACCCGGGTGCTCTTCGACAGTGGTGGACCCGAGCTCTCGAACCAGGCGGTCGCAGGGGAGCGGCTCTACTTCGCGACCAGGTCCGCGACCGGGAACGCCGAGCTGTGGGTCACCGATGGCACGTCCGGAGGTACGCGGATGGTCTACGCCTCGGCATCGTCCGGGGCGTACGGCGAGCTGACCGCGGTCGGTGACGACCTCTACTTCGTGGCCTACGGCGCCGACGGGCCCGAGAGCGGCGAGCTGTGGACGTCCGACGGCACCGCCAGCGGAACCCGTCGAGTGGCAGACATCGACCCCGGAGGGTCCGGAGAGGTCCGCGACCTGACCGCTGCCGGCGATGCTCTCTACTTCGTCGCGGACGACGGCGTCCGCGGGATGCAGGTGTGGACCACCGACGGCACCGAGGCCGGGACGGTCCGGGTGACCGACCTCGTCCAGCCGCTGTTCGACACGGGCGACAGCCCGGCCACCCTGGTCAGTGCGGGCGAGGAGCTCTACTTCAGCGCGCAGGACGCGGTGGGCGACGACTACCTGTGGCGCTTCGGGGCGGTGGCGCCTGCCACCGGCACCCGGATCACCGCTGGGCCTGGCGATGGCGACGTGGTCGACAGCTCGAGCCGCGACGTCACCTTCGCCTTCGGTGCCGACGGGGGCGCGGCGGGGTTCGAGTGCGCGCTGGACGCGGCGGCGTACGCCCCGTGCTCCTCGCCCTCCACCTTCCGCGGTCTGTACAACGGAGGGCACTCCTTCGCCGTGCGTGCGGTGGACGGGGCGGGTGTCGCCGATCCCCACCCGGCGACGGTGGACTTCAAGGTCGCGTGGAACTTCTTCGGGGTTGCCTCGACGTTCCGCAGGCTCACCGCGAAGGGCGCGATCAAGGCGAGGGTCTACGTGCCCGGGCCGGGCCGCCTCGGGGTGACCGGCGACAGCCGGCTGGTCAAGCACATCGGGTCCTCGGTGGACGCCGATGGACGCACCTCGGTGCTGGTCCAGCCCACGAAGCTGGGGCTCAGGAAGCTGGAGCGAGCCCGACAGTCGCGCAAGGTCGGCACGCTCGACGTGACCGCGACGTTCTTCTACCGGCCGGTCGACGGCACACGGAACACCCTGAAGCGTGACTTCGTCCTGAAGCTGAAGTAGCCGCCGCCCCATCCGGCCGCGTCGTGGCAGGGTGGGCCGGGTGAGCGACGACTTCGAGCGGATGTGGTCCGACCTGGCGCCGGTCGGGCGGTCTGCGTCGTCGGGCGGCTACTTCCGTCAGCCGTTCCTCAGCGCCGAGCGCGAGCTGGCGGCGTGGTTCGCCGAGCAGGCCGCGGCGCGGGGGCTCGAGGTCGAGACCGACGGGTTCGGCAACCAGGTGGCGTGGTGGGACCCGCCGGGCGGCGCGTTGGGGCTATCGGGCCGGACGGGCCGGACGGGGCGCGAGGGCGCGCTGCTGACCGGCTCGCACCTCGACTCGGTGCTCGACGGCGGGGCGTACGACGGCCCGCTCGGGGTGGTCTCGGCATTGGCGGCGGTCGACCTGATGCGCGAGCGCGGCGTGGTGCCGACCCGGTCGGTCGGGGTGGCGGTGTTCGTCGAGGAGGAGGGGTCGCGCTTCGGGCTGGCCTGCCTGGGGTCGCGGCTGGCGATCGGCGCACTGTCGTGGGAGGCGGGGCGCGAGCTTGTCGACCGCGACGGGGTGCGGCTGGGCGACGTGATCGACGGCGGGGCAGGAGCCGGCTGGCTGGCGGCGGTGTCGACGTACGTCGAGCTGCACGTCGAGCAGGGCCGCGACCTGGTCGACCGCAACGCGGCGATCGGGGTGGCGAGCGGCATCTGGCCGCACGGGCGCTACCGCTTCGACCTGACGGGCGAGGCCAACCACGCCGGCACGACCCGCATGGAGGACCGCGCCGATCCGATGCTGACCTATGCGATGACGGCCCTGGCGGCCAACAAGCAGGCGCGGCTGACCGGCGCAGAGGGCGGACGCGCGACCTTCGGCCGGGTGGAGGTCGCCCCCAACGGCACCAACGCCGTGCCGTCGCGGGTGACGGCGTGGCTCGACGCGCGGTGCGAGAGCGACGAGGCGCTGGCGGACCTGGTGGCGTCGATCGAGCGGCAGGCGGTCGAGCGCGCCGGGCGCGACGGCACGTCGGTCACGGTGACCGCCGAGTCGGTGTCGGGCGCGGTCTCCTTCGACGCGGCGCTGGCCGAGGCGATCGCGACAGACCACTCCGGCGGCGACTGGCCGGTCATCGCGACCCAGGCGGGTCACGACGCCGGCATCCTCGCGGCTGCGGGCGTGCCCGAGCGCGATGCTCTTCGTGCGCAACCCGACCGGGGTCTCGCACAGCCCGGCGGAGACCGCGTCGACGGCCGACTGCCTGGTCGGCGTCTCGGCGCTGGCCGACACGTTGACGCGACTGGTCGGGTGAGCGCGGCGGTGACGCGGGACGGCGTACCTGCTCGAGCGGGCGTGGGTCGACGGCGCGGTCGTCGACGACGTGCTGGTGGAGATCGTCGACGGTCGGTTCAGCTCGTCCGTCACTCCCGGCGCGGCGGGGGCCCGAAACTCCCGCTTCTCGGCCGAAGTTTCTCACAGGAGCGGGAGTTTCTCCGCTTCAGCGGAGAAACTGCCACCCGGCTCCCCGGCCTCACGCTCCCCGGCCTCGCCAACGCCCACAGCCACGCCTTCCACCGCGCCCTGCGCGGCCGCACCCAGCACGGCGTCCGGCACGTTCTGGACGTGGCGCGAGCAGATGTACGCCGTGGCCGCAGCGCCTCGACCCGGACTCCTACTACGCGCTGGCCCGCGCGACGTACGCCGAGATGGTCGCCGCCGGCATACACGAGCGTGGGGGAGTTCCACTACCTGCACCACCGGCCCGGCGGCACGCCGTACGACGACCCCAACGCGATGGGGCACGCGCTCGTCGCGGCCGCCCGCGACGCCGGCATCCGGATCGTCCTGCTCGACACCTGCTACCTGAGCAGCGGGTTCGGCCGACCTGTCGAGGCTGCACAATTGTGCTATTCGGACAGGTCCGCGGCGCTCTGGGCTGCCAGAACGGCACGATTATGGGGTGATGACACGGCGGGCACGGGGCGCAGCGATCCACTCGGTCCGCGCCGTGCCCGGCCGACCAGCTGGCCGCGGTCGTCGAGGCGGCTACCGGCCGACCGCTGCACGTCCACCTGTCCGAGCAGCCGGCCGAGAACGACGCCTGCCTGGCGGCGTACGGCGTGCACACCGACGCGGCTGCTCGCCGACCACGGCGCCCTCGGCCCCCGCACCACGCGTCGTGCACGCCACCCACCTCACCGACGACGACGTCGCGCTGCTCGGCAGCACCCGCACCCACGTCTGCCTCACGCCCGACCACCGAGCGCGACCTCGCCGACGGCGTCGGACCCGCCCGCCGCCTGCACGACGCCGGCTGCCGGATCAGCATCGGCAGCGACAGCCACGCGGTGATCGACCCGTTCGAGGAGCTGCGCGCCCTCGAGCTCGACGAGCGGCTGGTCACCCGGCAGCGCGGACACTGGACGCGCCGCCGAGCTGCTCGCCGTCGGGACCGCCCACGACGCCTCGGCATCCACGACGCCGGCGCGATCGCGGTCGGCCGCCTGCGCCGACCTGGTCACCCTCGACACGACCAGCCCGCGCACCGCCGGCACCGGCGCCGACGAGCACACGGCCGTCTTCGCGGCCACCGCCGCCGACGTCAACCACGTCGTCGTCGCCGGCGCCGTCGCCTACACCTCGAGTGACGACGAGCAGGTCGGACGCGACCTCGACGAAGCGATCGGAGCACTGTGGCCAGCACCCTGATCACCGGCATCGCCGAGCTGACGACCTGGGACGACGAACGACCCCAGGTCCTCGACGCAGCCCTCGTCCTCGACGGTCGCCACGTCGCGTGGAGCGGCCCGGCCACCGAGGCCCCGACGCCGGGCAGCGTCGACGCGGTCGTCAACGTCGGCGGGCGCGCGGTGGTCCCGGGATTCGTCGACTCCCACTCCCACCTCGTCTTCGCGGGCGACCGCGCGGCGGAGTTCGAGGCCCGGATGAGTGGCACGCCGTACGCCGCCGGCGGGATCCGCACCACCGTCGCCGCCACCCGCGCCGCGACCGACGAGCAGCTCACCGCCCACGTCGCGCGCCTCGTGCAGGAGATGGCGCGCCAGGGCACCACGACCGTCGAGATCAAGAGCGGCTACGGGCTCACCGTCCGCGACGAGGCGCGCAGCCTCGCGATCGCGAGGCAGTTCACCGATGAGACGACGTTCCTCGGCGCCCACGTCGTGCCCGCCGGGCCGGACGGCGAGCCCGGCGACCCCGCGGCGTACGTCGAGCTCGTCACCGGCGCGATGCTGGACGCCGCCGCACCCCACGCCCGCTGGATCGACGTGTTCTGCGAGCGCGGCGCCTTCGACGCCGACCAGGCCCGCACGATCCTCGCCGCCGGCGCCGCCCGGGGGCTGCGGGGTCGGCTCCACGCCAACCAGCTCGGCCCCGGGCCCGGCGTACAGCTGGCGGCCGAGCTCGGCCTGACCGCCGTCGACCACTGCACCTACCTCGACGACGCGGACGTCACCGCACTGGCCGACTCCGGCACCGTCGCGACCCTGCTGCCGGGCGTCGAGTTCTCCACCCGCCAGCCCTACCCGGACGCGCGTCGCCTCCTCGACGCCGGGGTGACGGTGGCGATCGCCAGCGACTGCAACCCCGGGTCGTGCTTCACCAGCAGCATGGCGTTCTGCGTCGCGCTGGCGGTGCGCGAGATGGGGATGACGCCCGCCGAGGCCCTGCGCGCCGCGACCCAGGGCGGTGCGCGCGCGCTCGGTCGCGACGACGTGGGTCGGCTCACGCCCGGCTCGGTGGCCGATCTCCTCGTCCTCGACGCCCCCGACCACCGCCACCTCGCCTACCGGCCCGGCGTACCGCTCGTCTCCTCGGTCTGGCGCGGGGGCCGGCCGGTCGGCGGTGCGTGAGCCGCCGTTTCGACCCAGGCTTCGGTGGTCGGGGCACCGCTCCCGGGCGCCGATCCGACCGGCCCTGTGACCACCGACACCCCCGTCTGAGGTAGGCCCACGACCTGCCTAGGGCAAAGAGCCGATGTGCACCCCTACCTCAGGGAGCGAATCTCGTATCAGTAGCCGGCACCGGGCCGGATCTGAGGAGGAGAGCCCCATGTACAACTTCGATCGCATGATCGTCCAGGCCGAGATCGACTACCGCGGCCAGCGCCTGCGCCGCGGGATCAGCCCCAAGCGCCGCAACCGTTTCGCCGAGCTGCACCACCAGCCCGTTCACGCGGCGGCTCCGAGGACGTCAAGCGCGCTCGGTGAGCGCGCGCTGCACGCACGGCAGAATGGGCCACGTGGCCATCCAGTCCAGTACCACCATGGTGGGACGAGACGCCGAGCTGACGGAGATCGCTTCGTCGCTCGGCGTTCGTCCTTCCCGGCCCGCT
>CAWGJR010000037.1:0-43966 GCA_963822915.1 uncultured Actinomycetota bacterium | reverse complement strand
CTCCAAGATCATCGTCCAGGGCATGACGGGCGGCATGGGCTCCAAGCACACGACCCTCATGGTCGAGGCGGGGTCCAACATCGTCGGCGGCGTCAACGCCCGCAAGGCCGGCACCAGCGTCGAGCTGGGCGGCAAGGACCTGCCCGTCTACGGCGACGTCGCCGAGGCCATGAAGGAGACCGGCGCCAACGTGTCGGTGCTCTTCGTGCCGCCGGCGTTCACCAAGGACGCCTGCATCGAGGCGATCGACGCCGGCATCGAGCTGCTCGTCGTCATCACCGAGGGCGTGCCCGTGCAGGACACCGCCGAGGTCTGGGCCTACCTGGAGAGCGACGCCAACACGGGCGGCACCCGGATGATCGGGCCCAACTGCCCCGGCATCATCACCCCCGGTGAGTCCCTGGCCGGCATCACGCCGCACACCATCTCCGGCAGCGGTCCGGTCGGCCTGGTCTCGAAGTCGGGCACGCTGACCTACCAGATGATGTACGAGCTCAAGGACTACGGCTTCACGACCGCCATCGGCATCGGTGGCGACCCGATCGTGGGCACCACCCACATCGACGCCCTCGCGGCGTTCGAGGCCGACCCCGACACCTTGGCGATCGTGATGATCGGCGAGATCGGGGGCGACGCCGAGGAGCGGGCCGCGGCCTACATCAAGGACCACGTGACCAAGCCGGTCGTCGGCTACGTCGCGGGCTTCACCGCTCCCGAGGGCAAGACCATGGGCCACGCCGGCGCCATCGTGTCGGGCTCCTCGGGCACCGCGCAGGCCAAGAAGGAGGCCCTCGAGGCCGTCGGCGTCAAGGTCGGCAAGACGCCGTCGGAGACCGCCGAGCTGATGCGGGAGATCCTGAAGAACCTCTGACGCAGGCACGCGCCACGCACGAGCGCGCGATTCACCGGCACCTGGTGCCGGCGAATCGCGCGCTTGCTGCTTCCCGGGCGCTCAGGCCAGGTCGACGGCCCGCTCGAGCACGTCCCGGAGCGCCTTGCCGAGACCTGCGGGCTGGAGCGGACCACCCACCTCGGCGTAGGAGACCACGACGACGCGGTCGCCGACCCTCGCCACCGCCATCCGGTCGAACCACACCCCGTCGCAGTCGGTGCAGATCTCGGGAGCGGCGTAGGTGAAGGCACCGTACGACGCGTCGTCCCCGATGCCCTGGAGGAATCCACCCTCGGCGAGCGCGTCGATGTCGTCGTCCTCCTCGGCGCAGAACGCGAGGTTGTCCTGCAGTGCGTCGTAGGCCCGCTCGGCGGCGTCGTCCTCGGGAGAGAACTGCAGCACCGCGGTGCGCACCCGCCCGATCGTCGGGCCGCCCTCGTCGTCGGCCCCGGACGCTGCGTAGCGGACGGCGGCGGACCCCTCGGCGTCGAGGTCGCTGAACAGTCCCGCCGGACCGCACGCCCACGTGACCGTGTCGGCGGGGTCCTCCGCCCACGCCCCGAGACGGTCGCGCTCGGGCAGGTCGCCGAGCGCCAGCAGTCCGGCAGAGGCCGCGCTTCCGGGCTCACTCCCGGGCTCGACCCCGTCGTCGGGGCCGGGCTCGTTGCTGAAGACGTCGTACGCCGCCGCCACGACGGCACCTGACGCCTCGAAGGCCGCGTCGACGCCACCCTCGGCCGCCTCGTTCGTCGGGCCGCCCTCGCCGGTGTCGTAGGAGAGGTAGACGGCGTTGCGGACCCGCACGACCTCGTAGACGTCGAGGCCCAGGCTGTTGACGTCCGCTGTCGCCTGGCGGGTGAAGACGAGCGCCTCGGTGTCGTACGACGACTCGCGCTCCGTGGTCGCGAAGCCGTCCCCGTTGCACGCCGAGAGGGTGTCCTGAGCGGACCGCAGTGCGGCTGCCGCACTCGGCTCGTCGGCCCACACCGTGAGCAGCCGCGCCCGGTTGTCCTCAGGGGCGGAGAACCTGACCTCGGCCGAGTCGGTCAGCGAGCTGGTGTCCGGGTTGAAACCCTCGCCGAGGCACAGGTCGAAGTCGGTCGGGGGGACGTCGGCCACGACGGTCACGGGCGTGAGGTCCTCGTTGGTGTCGGGGTAGCTCGCCGCCAAGGGGAAGTCGTCGGGGATCTCGGTCACCAGCGGCGTGGTGGCCGGAGGCGGAATCGGCGACGGCGACGGCCCGTTGGGGTCGACCACCGAGGTCGGCGGCGCGGACGGCGGGAGGGCGTCGGAGTCGTCGCCGCCGGCCAGCACCGCCAGCGGCGCGGCGATCAGTGCGATGACCGCGACGCCCCCGGCGATGGCGAGCCCGGTGTTGCGGCGACGGAGCCTGTCCCCGCGGCGGCGGATGTCGGCGGCGCTGAGAGGCACGGGGACCTCCGGGTCGAAGTGTGAGAACGGGTGGTGGTCGGTGGGCTCAGGCATGGCTGGCGCCTCCCTCGAGGTGACCGTCTAGGACGTCGTCGGACAGCAGGACCGCGAGCGCGGCGCGACCGCGGCTGAGCCGGGCCTTGATGGTGCCCTCGGGGGCGCCGACCTCGAGGGCGACGGCGTGGACCGGCAGGTCGGCGAGGTGGTGCAGCACGATCGCCTGACGCTGCGCCTCGGGCAGCTGCTTGAGCGCCTCCACGAGCGCCACGTGGGTCTCGTCGACCGGTGGCGCCGAGGTGGGCAGCGAGACCGCACGATCAGGTGCGCGCCGCGCCAGCTTCACCCGCCGCCACCGGCTGACGGCGATGCGGTGCGCCGTGACGCGCACCCACGCCTCCGGGTAGTCGGCGTCGTCGAGCTTGCGTCGATGGGCCCAGGCCCGGACGAACGCTTCCTGGACGCACTCCTGTGCCTCGTCCAGGTTGCCGATCATCGCGTAGACCTGTCCCGTCAGACGCCGGTACGACGCGGCGTAGAACTCGTCGAACTCCGCTTCATCCATCGGCCCGGCCCCCTCTCGTCTGGTAGCGACCGCCGGCTTCGGCGGTGGTGTCGAGAGGGATACGCACCGGGCAGGCGTCCGGTTGCAGGGTCGTCAGGACTTTCGCGGTCCGGGCAACCGACCCAGGCGCTCGAGGGCACGCTGGGCGAGGTCGACGAAGGCCGCGTCGGTCACGTCGCCGGAGGTGTCGGGCAGGAAGCCGAGCTGGGACACCGACGTGCCGTCGCGCAGGATCGCCATCAGGAAGGTGACGGTGCGCGCATCGGTGACCTCCACCTCGAGGCGCCAGGCGGTCAACGAGGTGTTCTTGGTGTCGGTGCGAGCCACGCGCTGCACGTCGGTGTTGAGGGCGTCGCAGGACGCGAGGTCGCCACGCACCTGCTCGACCAGCTCCGCGGCCCGGTCGCCCGGGAGCGAGCCCAGCGTCTGGGTGAGCCCGAACTCCGTCGGCAGGTCGGTGCGGGGGATCACGAAGGTGCGCGTCGCATTGTTGGTGAACGGCTGGCCGCCGAACTTCCCTGCGAAGGAGGTCGAGTCGCAGGAGGAGGCCGCGTCGTTGGTGAGGGGCACCTTCGGCTCGGTCCCGACCCACTCCTTCGTGACGCCGGCGATGAGCGGCAGGTCGATCTCGGAGAGCATCGCGGGCGTGGCGCCGGCCTCCAGCGGCGGCCGCGCGGCGACCGTCGGGTCGGTCGTCCCGCAGGCCCCGGCCTCCGGGAGGTCGCAGAGCTTGTCGACCGCCGCCGAGAGCAGACGGGCGCCGGCCCGGGACGCCGGGCCACCGGGCTCGTCGTCGACGTCGCCGCTCACGACGGTGGTGGTGGTGTAGCTGCCGCTGCGGGCGACCCCGACGACGTAGGTGTGCTGCGGCTTGCCCCAGGCGCGCAGCACCACCTGCACCGACTGGTCGCCGACGTTGCGTGGCGAGCCGGTGGAGAGGAGCTGCACCTTCTTCTCCAGGCAGTTGCCGAACCACGACGTCACCGTGCTGTAGGCCCGCTTGGCCCGCTTGACCGACGTCGAGGCCTCGGTCAGCTGGACCGCCTCCTGGGACCCGGCGCGCTTGGTCTTCGCGGTCTCGAAGGTCCTGACCAGCGCTGCCTCGCCGCGCGGGTCGGCGTACCGGTCGAGCTGGCACGGCAGGACGAGCCCGGTGCCCTCGTCGTTGGCCGTGGTGCCGGTGATCGCCCACTCGCGGTCGAAGCGGGCGCGCACCTCCGAGGCCCCGAGCAGGGTCGTGGGCGGCAGGACCGACGGTGCCGGCTCGGTCACCGCTGCGGCGTCGTCGGAGGGGGACGTCGTGCCCGGGGCCGAGGCGACCTGGTCGGGCCGGTCGAGCGTGGGTCGCGCACCCGAGGCGTTGGTCATCAACGACCCGCTGACCAGCAGCGCGGCCACCGCCGCGGCCACCCCCACCGTCGTGTGCGTACGGCGCCGGGTGGACCCGGCCCGCCGCACGATCGTGGCCCGTGGCCACCGCACCGAGTCGGTCACCGAGGCGGTCACGTCGTCGAAGAGGTTGCGCAGCGCCGGCGTCTGGACGTCGAGGTGGAGGGACAGCTGGGTGGCGGCCTGCTGGAGCTCGCGCTCGGCCACCTCCCTGGTGACGCCCACCTCGCGCGCCATCTGCGGCATGGACACCGCGGCGAGCTGGGTCAGGATCAGCGTGCGTCGCTGGAGCGCACTCAGCTTGCCGAGGGCGTCGAGGGTGGCCTTGAGATCGGGGCTGATGTCCTTGTCGCGGTGCCACATGCGGGCGGTGTGGCGCCGTTGCGCCAGCTGCCAGGCCTGGGGTCGTACGACGGACTCGGGGTCGTCGTGCTGGGACAGCTTGCGCCAGTGGTGCCAGGCGACGATGAACGCGTCGCGCACCGCCTTGCGCGAGGCGCCGAGGTCGCCGGTGAGCGCGAAGGTCTGCGCGAGGAGTCGCTCGCGGGCGTCCTTGTAGAAGGCGTCGAACGCATCGGGGTCTCTCATGACCGCTCCACGGTACCCGGCGTGCCTGCGCGCCTGACGGCGGTCGTCGGGCGAGACTGGGTCGGTCATGACCTCGCTCCAGACCTACCGCCACGACGACCGCACCGCCGCGCGACGGCCCGGGGCCGACCTCCGCGGCGACCTGGCGACCCGTCGTCCGCTCGTGCTGGTCGCGACCCTCGGGGGTGCCCTGGCGGCGGCCGGCCCCCTGCTGGTGTGCCTGGCCGCGGGTGTCACCGGCTGGTTCCTCGCCGACGGCGGCGCCTACGGCGAACCGCGCGACGGCCTGCGCACCGGCGCGCTCGCCTGGCTGATGGGCCATGGCTCCGGCGTGCGCATCGACGGGGTCGCCATCGGCGCGATCCCGCTCGGCATCACCCTGGTCTGCGCCTGGGCGCTGTGGTCGATCGGCCAACGGGTCGGCATGTCGGTCTCCGGGCACGGTCCGGACGTCGAGGAGATCGCCGACGGCCAGCGCGACCTCACCGTGCCCCTCGCCACCCTGCTCTACACCGCCGGCTACACCGTCGTGGCGGTCACGACCGCGACGCTGGCTTCCACCGTCTCGACGTCCCCCAGCACGGCGAGCGTGGTCGGCTGGTCGCTGGCCCTGTGCCTGCTGGCCGGTGCGCCCGGGATCGCGGTCGGCTCCGGGCGGGCCGCGATCTGGACGGCCCACCTGCCCCCCACGCTGCGCTCGGCCGGCGGCATCATGCGCCGACTCCTGCTCCTGTGGGCGGCCGTGTCGACGCTGGCCTTCACGATCGCGCTCCTCAGCGACCTCAGCACCGCTGCCAACGTGCTGTCCCAGCTCGACGCCGACGCCGGGGCCACCCTCATCATCGTCGCGATCAGCGTCCTCCTCCTGCCCAACGCGGTGGCCTTCTCCGGCAGCTACCTCCTGGGGCCCGGCTTCACCGTCGGCACCGGCACCCTGGTGGCGCCGAGCGTCGTCGTCCTCGGCCCGCTGCCGAGCTTTCCCCTGCTCGCCGCGCTGCCCGACGAGGGCGCGGCTCCCGGCTGGACGGCCTGGCTGATCCTGCTGGCACCGCTCGTGGCGTTCGCCGCGGTCGCGCTCCACCAGCGGCGCGCGCCCCTCTTCTCCTACACCGACGCCGGGATCCGCGGGTGCGCCGGCGGGATCCTGGCCGGCCTCGGGTTCGGCGTGATCGCCGCGTTGGCCGGCGGCTCGGTGGGTCCGGGTCGCATGCAGGACGTCGCTCCCTACGCCTTCGACGCGACCCTGCACGCCGTCACGTCCTTCGGGATCGGCGGCCTGCTGGGTGGTCTGGCGATGACCTGGTGGCAGCGCCGGTCCATGCCCGTCGAGGTCGACCTGGAGCCCGAGCCCAGCCAGTAGGGTCACGGTCGTGCCTGCACCACCCGTCCCGCCCGCCCGCCTCGTCGTCCTGGTCTCCGGTGGAGGCAGCAACCTCCAGGCGCTCATCGACGCCGCGGCCGATCCCACCTACGGCGCTGAGGTCGTCGCCGTCGGCGCCGACCGTGAGGGCACCGAGGCGCTCGAGCGTGCGGAGCGCGCCGGGATCGAGACCTTCGTGCGCCGTGTCGCCGACCACGACGACAGGTCCGCCTGGGACGCCGCGCTGGCGGCGACCGTCGCGGCGTACCGTCCCGACGTCGTGGTGCTGGCCGGCTTCATGAAGCTCGTGGGCGAGCACGTCCTGTCCGCGCTCGGCGGGCGGGTCGTCAACACCCACCCGGCGCTGTCGCCGTCGTTCCCGGGGATGCGCGGGCCGGCCGAGGCCCTGGACTACGGCGTCAAGGTCACCGGCGCGACGTTGTTCGTCGTCGACGCCGGTGTGGACACCGGCCCGATCGTCGCCCAGACCGCGGTGGCCGTCGATCCCGACGACACCGTCGAGTCCCTCCACGAGCGGATCAAGGTCGCCGAGCGCTCGATGCTCGTGGAGGCGGTCGGCCGGATGGCGCGTGAGGGATTCGTCGTCGACGGTCGGCAGGTCAGGTTCGGCGGCGACGGCGGACGTCGCTAGAGTCGGGCCACACGACTGGCGCAGGTGGGCGACCACCGGGGAGTGCCCCGTCTCAGGGGAAGCAGTGAGGCCATCGAACGCCTGGGTGGCCCCCGTCACGAGATGAGGAGACACTCCAGCGATGAGCGAGCAGAGCGACCAGGTCCCGATCCGCCGAGCGCTGGTCTCGGTCTACGACAAGTCCGGGCTCGACGACCTGGTGCGCTCGCTGCACGAGGCCGGTGTCGCGCTGGTGTCGACCGGCGGCTCCGCCGCGCTCATCGAGGGCCTCGGTCTCCCGGTCACCCGGGTCGAGGAGCTCACCGGCTTCCCCGAGTGCCTCGACGGGCGGGTCAAGACCCTGCACCCGAAGGTCCACGCCGGCATCCTGGCCGACCGTCGCCTCGACTCCCACGTCGCCCAGCTGGCCGACCTCGGGGTCGAGCCGTTCGACCTCGTGGTCTCCAACCTCTACCCCTTCGCCGACACCGTCGCCTCGGGCGCCGACGCCGACGCGTGCGTGGAGCAGATCGACATCGGCGGTCCCTCGATGGTGCGGGCCGCGGCGAAGAACCACCCCTCGGTCGCGATCGTCACCTCCCCGGACCGCTACGCCGACGTGCTGGCGGCCCTCTCCGCCGGTGGGTTCACGCTCGCCCAGCGTCGGTCGCTCGCCGCCGAGGCGTTCGTGCACACCGCGTCGTACGACGTGGCGGTGGCGTCGTGGATGAGTGCGAACCTCGTCGACAACGGCGACTCCTGCTTCCCCGCCTTCGCCGGGGCGACCTACGCCAAGGCGGCTGACCTGCGCTACGGCGAGAACCCGCACCAGGTCGCTGCGCTCTACACCGACGGCAGCGGGGGACTGGCCGGAGCCACCCAGCTGCACGGCAAGGAGATGTCCTACAACAACTACGTCGACACCGACGCCGCCCGCCGTGCGGCGGCGTCGTTCGACCAGCCCGCGGTGGCGATCATCAAGCACGCCAACCCGTGCGGCATCGCCGTCGGCGACGACGTCGCCGAGGCACACCGCCGCGCGCACGCGTGCGACCCGGTCTCGGCCTTCGGTGGCGTGATCGCGGCCAACCGTCCGGTCTCGGTGGCGATGGCCGAGCAGGTGGCCGAGGTCTTCACCGAGGTCATCATCGCTCCGGCCTACGAGGTGGGGGCCGTGGAGATCCTCCAGGGCAAGAAGAACATCCGCATCCTCGAGTGCTCGCTCGACGACTCGTCGGACTCCGGCTACGAGTTCCGCCAGATCTCGGGTGGTCTGCTCCAGCAGCAGGTCGACCGGGTCGACGCGGTGCTCGACGGTGCCGGCGGCGACGACCCGTCGACCTGGACGCTGGCCACCGGCGAGGCGGCCACCCCCGAGGTCCTGGCCGACCTGGAGTTCGCCTGGAGGGCCTGCCGCTGCGGCCAAGTCCAACGCCATCCTGCTCGCCAAGGACGGCGCCGCGGTCGGCATCGGCATGGGCCAGGTCAACCGGGTCGACTCCTGCCGCCTCGCCGTCGAGCGCGCCAACACGCTCCAGGAGGGCCAGCGGCGTTCGGTCGGCGCGGTCGCCGCCTCGGACGCGTTCTTCCCCTTCGAGGACGGCCCGCAGATCCTGATCGATGCCGGGGTGTCGGCGATGGTGCAGCCCGGCGGGTCGATGCGTGACCAGCTCACCGTCGACGCCTGTGCCGCGGCCGGCGTCACGATGTACTTCACCGGCACTCGTCACTTTTTCCACTGAGAGGAGGCTGCCCCATGACCGCACAGAAGCTCGACGGCACCGCCACCCTGCGGGCCATCAAGCTCGAGCTCGCCGACCGCGTCGCCCGTCTCCAGGAGCACGGTGTCGTGCCCGGTCTCGGCACCGTGCTGGTCGGCGACGACCCCGGCAACCACTGGTACGTCGGCGCCAAGCACCAGGACTGCGCGGAGATCGGGATCGCCTCGCTGCGCGTCGACCTGCCGGCCACCGCGACCCAGGCGGAGGTCGAGGCCGAGATCGACCGGCTCAACGCCGACCCGGCCTGCACCGGTTTCCTCGTGCAGCAGCCGACCGGCCTCGACGAGTTCGCCCTGCTCTCGCGCGTCGACCCCGACAAGGACGTCGACGGTCTTCACCCGACCAACCTCGGCAAGCTCGTGCTGGGGGAGGAGGGTCCGCTGCCCTGCACCCCCATCGGGTGCATCGAGCTGCTGCGTCGCCACGACGTCTCCCTCGACGGTGCGGCGGTGGTCGTCGTCGGACGCGGTCTCACCGTCGGGCGTCCGCTCGGGCTGCTGCTGACCCGCCGCTCGGAGAACTCGACGGTCACCCTGTGCCACACGGGCACCCGCGACCTGGCCGCCCACGTGCGCCGGGCCGACATCGTGGTCTCCGCGGCCGGTGTGCCGGGCCTGATCACCGCCGAGATGGTCAAGCCCGGTGCGGCGCTGCTCGACGTGGGGGTCTCGCGCGTCGACGGCAGGCTGGTCGGTGACCTGGCCGACGACGTGTGGGAGACCGCGGGCTGGGTCTCGCCCAACCCCGGCGGGGTGGGCCCGATGACGCGAGCGATGCTGCTCTCCAACATCGTCACCGCCGCCGAGCGGGCCGTGGCCTGATCCGATGACCGAGCCCACCGAACCCACCGAGCACGTCGAGCCGCCGAGTACGTCGAGCCGCGCTCCGAGCACGTCGAGCCGGCTGAGCCCACCGAGCATGTCGAGCCGGCTGAGCCGATCGAGCGGCGCTACCCCTCGACCATCGGCGGTGCCTTCTACCTGCTGGTGCTGCTGACGGCGGGCCTGGGGGTGGTCCTGGTGGTGCTCGACGACTGGCGGGTCGGGGTGCGCGTCGTCGCCGGAGCACTGGCCGCGGCCGGGGTGCTGCGCCTGGTGCTGCCCCAGCGCGACGCCGGGATGCTCGCCGTACGCCACCGGTTCGTCGACGTCGCCCTCCTGGTCGGCGTCGCGGTGGCGCTGTACTTCCTCGCCGGGGACATCCCGGACCAGCCGCTCTGACGACCGACGGCCGCCACCCGATCGGGTGGCGGCCGTTGGTCGTGCGTGCGCTTGCTCAGATCAGGCCGAGCTCCGTGACCGCGGCCCGCTCGTCGTCGAGCTCGGCGGTCGAGGCGTCGATGCGGGCGCGGGAGAAGTCGTCGATCTCCAGGCCCTGAACGATCTCCCAGTCGCCGTCCTTGGTGGTGACGGGGAAGGAGGAGATCAGACCCTCGGGCACCCCGTAGGAGCCGTCGGAGACGACGGCCATCGAGACCCAGTCGTCGGCGGCGGAGCCGAGCAGCCAGTCGCGGGCGGCGTCGACGGTCGCCGAGGCGGCCGAGGCCGCCGAGGACGACCCACGGGCCTCGATGATGGCCGCGCCGCGCTTGGCGACGGTGGGGATGAACGTGTTCTCGAGCCAGTCCTGGTCGCCGACGACCTCGGCGGCGTTGCGGCCGCCGACCTCGGCGTGGAACAGGTCGGGGTACTGCGTGGCCGAGTGGTTGCCCCAGATCGTCATCTTCTTGATGTCGGTGACCGAGGCGCCGGTCTTGGCGGCCAGCTGCGAGATCGCCCGGTTGTGGTCGAGACGGGTCAGCGCCGAGAACCGCTCGGGGGCGATGTCGGGCGCGTTCTTCATCGCGATGAGGGCGTTGGTGTTGGCCGGGTTGCCGGTCACGCCGATCCGTACGTCGTCGGCGGCGACGTTGTTGAGCGCCTTGCCCTGGGCGGTGAAGATGGCGCCGTTGGCGCTGAGCAGGTCGCCACGCTCCATGCCGGGACCGCGCGGTCGCGCGCCGACGAGCAGCGCGAGGTTGACCCCGTCGAAGATCGTCTCGGCGTCGTCACCGATCTCGACCCCGGCCAGGCCGGGGAACGCGCAGTCGTCGAGCTCCATGACGACGCCCTCGAGGGCCTTGAGGGCCGGGGTGATCTCCAGCAGGCGCAGCTCGATCGGACGATCTCCGAGCAGCCCGCCGCTGGCGAGACGGAAAAGCAGGCTGTAACCGATCTGGCCGGCGGCACCGGTGACGGCGACCTTCAGCGGAGCAGAGCTCACGAGGACTCCCTTGGATGTCTACGAATGGGGCGGTGTGGCAGTGCTGTCGACGCTAGCAGCGCAGCGCCGCCCGTCCTCAGGTGGGCGGTCGCACCTGGGTGCGGCCGTCGCCCTCCCCGGGCTGGGCCCACCCCTGCTGAGGTGCCTGAGGTGCCTGGGGCGCAGGCGGGGCCTGGGGTGCGGGGATCCACTGCTGGGCCTGGGGGTCCCACTGCCAGCCGTCCTGGATGATCGGCTGCTGCTGTGCGGCGGGGGCGTAGCCGCCGGCCTGCTGGCCGGGCTGCACCGTCTGCGCGGGCTGGCCGTAGCCACCGGGCTGGTTCCACTGCTGCTGGAAGGCATCGGGCTGGCCGTAGCCGGGCACCGCGCTCGCGCTGGTGAAGTTGAAGCCCGAGCCGGCCACCGGCTCGCTGACGCGACCGAAGATGGCCGGGTAGGCCAGGCCCGCGGCGGCGGCGCCCAGCAGCGGCGCGAGGATGAAGAGCCACAGCTGGATGATCGCGTCACTGCCGGAGAAGAGCGCGACCCCGATCGACCGCGCCGGGTTGACCGACGTACCGGTGGCGCCGATGGAGGCGAAGTGGATCGCGGCGAGCGTCAGACCGATGCTCAGCGGAGCGAGGGCCGGGTGCTCGTTGCGCTCGTCGGTCACGGCGAGGATCACGGTCAGGAAGATGAAGGTCATCACGAGCTCGATCACGAGGGCGCCCAGCAGGTCGACGCCGCCCTGGTCGCCGAAGCCGTTGGACCCGATCGGGTTGCCGATCTCGTAGCCGGTGTCGCCGGCGAGGGCGATGATCACCAGGACCAGGCCGCCGACGATCGCGCCGACGACCTGGGCGGCGGAGTAGAGGCCGGCGTCGCGCCAGCTGATCCGCCCGCCGAGGGCGGCTCCCACCGAGACGGCGGGGTTGAAGTGACCGCCGGAGACCCGACCGAAGGCATAGACCATCGCGATGATGGCGATGCCGAAGGACAGGCCGATCGCGGCGAGGTCGCCGTCGGTGAAGATGGCGGCCCCCACGCCGAGCACGACCAGCACGAACGTGCCGATCGCCTCCGCGGCGAGCTTCTGGGACGTGCTGGGGACGATCTCGGCTGCGTCGGTCATGAGCACGCACCTGCCCTTCGAGGCGGAGTGGGAAACCTAATGGTCGAGAGCAGATTAGGGGGTGGCACCCGCATTGCTCCAGCCCCCCGGGGCTGGGAGGGTGAGAACGGCGTCCGGAGGGCGCTAAGATATCTTGACGTCAAGACAATCCATCACGCAGTCCACCCACGCAGGGAGTGTGCTACCCGCCCATGGCCGAGCAGTCAGTCACATCGAGGATCATCTACACCCACACCGACGAGGCGCCGCTGCTGGCGACGTACTCCTTCCTCCCGATCATCGCCGCGTACGCCGCCAAGGCCGGTGTCGACGTCGAGACGCGCGACATCTCGCTCGCCGGGCGCATCATCAGCCAGTTCCCCGACCGGATGACCGACGACCAGCGCGTGGCCGACCACCTCGCCGAGCTGGGCGAGCTCGCGACCAAGCCCGAGGCCAACATCATCAAGCTGCCGAACGTCTCGGCGTCGCTCCCGCAGCTCAAGGCGGCCATCAAGGAGCTGCAGAGCCAGGGCTACGACCTGCCGGACTACCCCGAGAACCCGCAGTCCGACGAGGACAAGGAGACCCGGGCGCGCTACGACAAGACCAAGGGCTCCGCGGTCAACCCCGTCCTGCGCGAGGGCAACTCCGACCGCCGCGCGCCCGCCGCGGTCAAGGGCTATGCCAAGCAGTACCCGCACCGGATGGGCGCCTGGACCCCTGAGTCGAAGACCAACGTCGCGACCATGGGCAAGGACGACTTCTTCAGCAACGAGCAGTCGGTCGTCATCGAGAGCGACGACACGCTCTCGGTCGTCCACGTCGGCGCCGACGGCTCCGAGACCGTGCTCAAGGACGCCATCGCGGTGCTCGAGGGCGAGGTCGTCGACGGCACGTACATGAACGTCGCGGCCCTGCGCCGCTTCCTGACCGAGCAGATCGCGCGCGCCAAGGCCGAGGACATCCTCTTCTCGGTGCACCTCAAGGCCACGATGATGAAGGTCTCCGACCCGATCATCTTCGGCCACGCGGTGCAGGCGTTCTTCCCCACTCTCTTCGAGCAGTACGGCGAGCAGCTCACCGCCGCGGGCATCAGCCCCAACGACGGCCTCGGCGCGCTCATGTCGAGCGTGGCCGACCTGCCCGACGGCGACGCCATCGCAGCCGCCGTCAAGCAGGGCCTCGCCGACGGACCGCGCATGGCCATGGTCGACGACCGCAAGGGCATCACCAACCTGCACGTGCCCTCCGACGTCATCATCGACGCCTCGATGCCCGCCATGATCCGCACGTCGGGCCACATGTGGGGTCCCGACGGCAACGAGGCCGACTGCCTCGCCGTCATCCCGGACTCGTCCTACGCCGGCGTCTACCAGACCGTCATCGACGACTGCCGCGCGCACGGCGCCTTCGACCCGGCCACGATGGGCTCGGTGCCCAACGTCGGGCTGATGGCCAAGGCGGCCGAGGAGTACGGCTCGCACGACAAGACCTTCGAGGTGCCGGCCGCCGGCACCGTCGAGGTCCGCAACACCGCCGGCGACGTGCTGATGTCGCACACCGTCGAGCCCGGCGACATCTGGCGCGCCTGCCAGACCAAGGACGCCCCGATCCGCGACTGGGTCAAGCTCGCCGTGACCCGCGCCAAGGCCTCCGGCTCGCCGGCCATCTTCTGGCTCGACGAGAACCGTGCCCACGACGCCAACCTGATCACCCTGGTGAAGAAGTACCTCGGAGACCACGACACCGAGGGCCTGACCATCGAGATCATGCCGCCGGCGGAGGCCTGCGCCTACTCCCTCGAGCGCATCCGCAAGGGCGAGGACACCATCTCGGTGACCGGCAACGTGCTGCGTGACTACAACACCGACCTCTTCCCGATCCTCGAGGTCGGCACGTCGGCCAAGATGCTGTCGATCGTGCCGCTGATGAACGGTGGCGGCCTCTTCGAGACCGGCGCCGGCGGCTCGGCCCCCAAGCACGTGCAGCAGCTGGTCGACGAGAACTACCTGCGCTGGGACAGCCTGGGCGAGTTCTTCGCCCTCGCCGCGTCTCTCGAGCACCTCGCCGGCTACGCCGACAACAAGGGCGCCCAGGTGCTCGCCGACACCCTCGACGCGGCCACCGCGACCTTCCTGCTCCAGGACAAGTCGCCGACCCGCAAGATCGGCGGCATCGACAACCGCGGCTCGCACTTCTACCTGGCGATGTACTGGGCCCAGGAGATCGCGGCGCAGACCAAGGATCCCGACCTCGCGGCGGTGTTCAAGCCGTTCGCCGAGAAGCTCGCCGCCGCCGAGGACACGATCGTGGGCGAGCTCAACGGCGTGCAGGGCAGCCCGGCCGACATCGGGGGCTACTACCGCCCCGACGACGCCCTGGCCGAGAAGGTCATGCGGCCGTCGGAGACCCTCAACGAGGCGCTCGCGGCCCTGTAAAAGGGGAGGCGCGGTGTCGGTACGACCCCGTAGCGTTCTGCCCGATGACCACCACTGATCAACGCGTCGCCGACACCGGCCCGTCCTCCTCCGAGGCCGGGCCGGTCTCGCGTCGCGCGCTCGACGACCCCGACCGGCACATCACGTGGCGTCGACTCCGGGGGCCTTCGACGACCGTCGCCCTGACGGCGTCGGCGATCGGCGCCCTCGGTGCGGTCCTCGGCACCGTCGTGGCCGGCCAGCTCGCCGAGGACCCGACGAGCCGACTCGTGTGGTTGCTCGCGCTGTGCGTGATCGGCGCCGCCGTGCTCGACACCGGCGGCCGCACGATCTGGGCGGCGATCTGCGACCGCGCCGAGGGTCGGTTGCGTGCCGACCTGCTGAGCGCCGCCCTCCACCAGCCGCTCGAGCAGCTGTCCGAGCAGGCGGTCGGTGAGGTGCTCGACCGGGTCGACGACGACACCTGGGAGGTCGGCAGCCTGGTGCGGCGCCAGATCTGGGAGGTGCTGCGCACGGTCTTCGCGACGATCCCGATGTGGATCGTCGCCGGACTGACCTGGTGGCCGGCCTGGATCCTGTTCCCGGCCTTCGGGATCGCCGCGGTGGCGGCCGTGCGCCCCCTGCTGCCCGAGATCGCCACCCGCAAGATCGAGGAGGAGATCGCCTGGACCGATCATGCCGCGGCGCTCGAGGAAGGCATCGCCGGGCGTGACGACCTCCGCACCAGCCTCGGCCAGGCCCACGTCGTACGACGGCTCAGCGAGCTGTCGGCGCGCGTGCACCACCTCTTCGACCGGGTGCTGGTGCTGGAGGTGCAGGTCACCCGGCGAGCCGGCATCCTGCTCCATGGCCTCCTCGCCGGCGTGGCGGTGGCCGGGATCGCCCTGGTGGTCAACGACAACCTGTCGGTCGCGCGGCTGGTGACGCTGTTCCTGGTGACCTCGACGTTCGTCGGGCAGATCAACCACCTGACCCAGTGGCTGCCCGACCTCCAGGCCGGTCTGGGCGCCATCCTGCGGCTGCGTCAGCTGCTCGAGACCGAGCCCGAGCCGGTCGGGGGGCGGGCGCTGCCCGAAGGCTCGCTCGACGTCGAGCTGCGCGACCTGACCTTCGCCTACGACCAGGGCTCGTTCGCCCTGCGCGGCGTCGACCTCCTGGTGCCGGCCGGACGCACCTGCGCCCTCGTGGGGCGCACCGGCTCGGGCAAGTCCACCCTCGCCTCGCTCGTCTCCCGGGCGGTGGAGCCCGAGCGCGGAAGCGTGCTGGTCGGCGGCGTCGACGTGCTCGACCTCGACCTCCAGCAGCTGCGGGCCGCGGTCGGGGTCGTCACCCAGCGCACCGAGATCCTGGCCGGCACCCTCGCCGACAACATCACCCTCTTCGCCGACCTGCCGCGCGCCCGCGTGGAGGCGGCCGTCACCGAGCTCGGTCTCACCGACTGGGTCGCCGGGCTGCCCGACGGGCTCGACACCCTGCTCGGCCCGGGCGGCACGACGCTGTCCTCCGGGGAGTCCCAGCTGGTCTCCTTCGCCCGGCTGCTCGTGCGTGAGGTGTCGGTCGTGGTGCTCGACGAGGCGACCGCCCGGATGGACCCGCTGACCGAGGCGCTCGTCGTGCGCGCCGCCGACCGGCTCCTCGCCGGGCGCACCGGCATCCTGATCGCCCACCGGCTCTCGACCGTGGCCCGTGCCGACACCGTCGCGGTGCTCGAGGCCGGCACGATCATCCAGCAGGGCCCGCGCGCTGCACTCGCCGTGGCGGACGGTCCGTTCCGCGCGCTCCTGGAGGCCGGGGTGGAGGTCGAGGACGTCGACGCCGAGACCGACCCGCAGGACGAGTCCGACGCCACGGCTCAGGTCGGCGGCGTACGTCGGACCGGACCGGCGCCGAAGGTCCCGGAGATCGCCGAGTCGTCCAGCCTGGCGCGCGGCATCACCAACGCCCTCCTGGTGCACCCCGAGTGGGGCATGGTCTCGGTCGGGTTCTTCGTCCTCGCATCGCTGTTCGGGGCCTTCGGGGCGCTGACCGGGTTCGTCTGGGGCCGCCTCGTCGAGGACCTCCAGCAGGGCGGCACCCCCTGGGTGCTCGCGGCCGCCCTGGTGGCGTCGCTGCTGGCGGCCCCGCTCGTGCTCGCCTCGGCCATCCGCCGCTACCCACGCTGGTGGATCGCGGTGATGCTGCGCGCACGGATGTCGGTGCTGCTCGGCCAGACCGAGCAGCACCGGCTGCTGCGCACTCCACCCGGAGAGGTCGTGGCCAGGTCGATGGACGCCGACCGGTTCGCCCGCTACGCCGACCGGTGGATCGACTTCGGCACCGGCCTGGTCATCGTCGTCGTCACGGCGATCGCGGGGTGGAGCCTGCTCGCCGGTGCCGTGCTGCTGGCGGTGATGGTCGGCTCGGCCCTGGCCTCGACCGTGGGGCGCCCGATCGCCGGTCGTTCGGCGTCCGAGGCCTCTGCGGCCCGCGCCGGTTTCGGCCGCTCGCTCGTCTCGGCCCTCGAGTCCGCGCGCACCGTCAAGCTCGCCGCGGCCACCCCTGACGTCCACCGCCACCTGCGCCGGGTCGACGGCGGTCGCGTCGAGGCTGCGGTGTTCGAGCACCGGGTGCAGGCCGTCCTCGACGGCGTCCCGATCGTGATGGTCCAGTGCGGCGTCGTCGCCGCCTGGGCGACGTACTTCCTCGGCGGCTGGGGCCTGGCGACGGCGCTGCTCGTCGCGTCCGCGGTCAACGGCTTCGACTGGTTCGGTCGAGTCGCCGGCTCGGTGATCACCGAGGCCCCGGGCACGCGCTCGTGGCAGGTCGCCACGACGACCTTCGCCGGTGGGGGAGACCTGATGGACCTGCCCGCGGGCGTCGACCTCGTGGCAGGCACCGCGCCCGATCCGGAGCCGTCAGGTCGGGTGGCGCTGCGCCGGCTCGAGCTGAGCCGCGTCGAGGCGGTCCACGAGGACGGCACCATCGGTGCCACCGGCGTCGACCTCTCGATCGAGGCCGGCGAGCTCGTGCTGCTCCTGGGCCAGGTCGGCTCGGGCAAGTCCAGCCTGCTGGCCGCATTGGCCGGACTGGTCGACCACACGGGCTCGATGACCTGGAACGGCCACGAGATCGAGGACGCCCAGCGCTTCCTCCGCCCGGGTCAGGTCGCCTACGTCGCGCAGGTGCCGCGCGTGCTGTCCGGGACGTTCTCCGACAACATCCGGCTGGGGCACGCGCTGCCGATCACCCAGGCGATCGACGACGCCCGGATGGGCCGCGACGTCGCCGACGCCGGTGGGCCGGACTCCGTCGTCGGGCACCGCGGCGTACGACTCTCGGGTGGGCAGGTGCAGCGTCTCGCCCTGGCGCGGGCCCTCGCCGCCGACGCCGAGCTGCTCCTCGCCGACGACGTGTCCAGCGCCCTGGACGCCGCGACCGAGGTCGAGCTGTGGGCGGCGTTGCGCGCTCGCGGCACCACCGTGCTGGGTGCCACCTCGAAGCGGGCTGCGCTGGCCCAGGCCGACCGGGTGGTCGTGCTCGTCGACGGCGAGATCGCGGCGGTGGGGCCGTGGGCCGACCTCGTCGGCGACTGGAGCCACCTGGCGGGCTGACCTACCGGTCGACCTACGAGGGCCGCTGGGTCGGGATCGGCCAGCCCGGGTCGGGGGTGAAGGTCTCCCAGCCGTCGCAGAACGGCGAGCCCCACGCGTCGATGACCTGCTCGACCTGCTCGGCCACCGAGGTGATCAGCTCGGCCTCGTCGCGGTTGTAGCGGCCCTGCTCGACGGCGAGGACGAGCTCGTCCTCGTCCTTGCGGACGTGGCTGCGGTCGGGCTCCACCTCGATGTCGAGCACGTGGTCGCGGGTGCGGGTCTCGGCCTCACCGCGCGTGTGGGGATCCTCGATGTTGACGTACCACCCCTCGAAGGCGTGGGTGGTGGCGTCGAAGAACACCCACACCGACCACCAGGCGTTGGTCGGCGCGATCCGGAGCACGTCGTGGTCCTCCCAGACCGCGTCGACCACCACCCGCTCGGCGGTGAACATCGTGGCCCTGTCGGCACGCAGCGGTCGTCCGTCGGCGCGCACGAGCTTGCGCGTCGGCGTACCGGCGCGCAGCCAGGCGACCAGCCCCTTGTCGTCGTCCTGCACGACGACCATCGGCTCGGCGAAGCCGTCGCCGTAGCGCCACACGATCTCGGTCCCGGGCTCCCAGCGCTGCATGCCCCGGACGCTACCCTCGGAGCCATGGTGCCGACGTCCGCCCTCACCGCAGCGATCCTCCTCGCCCTCCTGCTGACCGGCTGCTCCGACATCAAGGACGCAGCCACGGACAAGGCCAACCAGACCGCCTGCTCGGTGGCGCAGAAGACCGTCGACACCGTCGCCGACCAGGCCGACAACGCGATCGACGAGATCGGTGCCGACCCCCAGGCCGCCGAGGAGAAGCTCTCGGCACTGCGGGGGGTGCTCGACAAGGCGCAGGCCGGCATCAGCGGGGACGCGAAGGACAAGCTCCGTGAGGCGGCCGACGCGCTCGGCCGGCTGGCCGACGAGGCCGGCGACGCAGCCAAGGGCGCCGAGGTCGACACCTCGGCCGTCGGCGACGCGCAGGACGCGTTCGGCGACGCCGTCGACGGCGTACGCGACTTCTGCTGAGGACTGCGCATCATCGGGAAACCTCGTTCAAGCAGGTTGAACGGATGTTCCCCGAAGTGCTTGTCCACAGCCTCTGCGCAGCCGGTCGACGTCGACGAGCCACTCGACCACGACGATCGAGGTGGGTCTCTCGGAGCTTCTTCGCGATCAGAACGGCGTCGTGTCGCGTACGCAGCTTCTCGGCCTGGGGCTCACGTCGACCGAGATCAACCGGATGACCCGCCGCGGAGAGCTGGTTGCGCGGCACCCAGGTGTCTACTCGACCACAACGGACCGCCGACCTGGCAGCAGCTCGCATGGGCGGCAGTGCTGCTCGCCTGGCCGGCGGCGCTCTGCCTCGACTCGGCGCTGCGCGCGGCGGAGGGTCCGGGGCGGCGCGGCCGGTCGGTGGGCCCGATCCACGTCGCCATCGAGCACGGACGACGCGTGCGGGCCGTGGACGGCGTGGTCGTGCACCGCGTGCGAGGTTTCGAGGAGCGCGTGCAGTGGAACGCTCGGTCCGCCCCGCCTGCGCTACGACGAGTCGGTGCTCGACGTCGCCGCGGCCGCCCCCAGCGACCTCGACGCGGTCGCGGCGCTGGCGGACGCCGTCGGTGCACGGCGTACGACGGCGGCTCGCCTCCTCGAGCGGCTGCAGGCCCGCAAGCGCATCGCCCGGCGCGAGTGGCTCGAGGCAGTGCTGTCCGACGTCGCCAACGGGACGTGCTCGGTGCTCGAGCACAGCTATCAGTCGCGGGTGGTGCGTCCCCACGGACTGCCGAGCGGCAGGCTCCAAGCCCCCGCGTTGGACACCTCGGGGCGCGTCTACCGCGACGTCGACATCCCGGAGCTGGGGCTGAAGGTCGAGCTCGACGGGCGCCTGTTCCACACCGCCACCGAGGATCGCGACCGCGACCTCGAGCGTGACCTGGACGCGGTGGTCGGCGGTGCTGCAGCCACCGTGCGTCTCGGCTTCGGGCAGGCGCACGACCGTGCCTGCACCACGGCCGCCAAGCTCGGTGCGGTGATGAACCGGCTCGGGTGGACCGGCCAGGCGCGCCCCTGCCCGGCATGTGCGACAGGGCGCGACGTTGCTGCCTAGAGGATGAGTGGTGCTCCGGGAGGCGCCGGTGTTCGGCGACGGGTTCGATGCCGCGACGAACCGCGGCGCGGGAGCGGTCTGCGCTCCCCAGCGCCGCTGAGCGCACTCACCCCGACGGTTGGTTGAACGCTGCACGATCCCGAGACAGTGTGGAGACATGACCGACGACAAGAAGATCACCGTGACCCGCACGATCGACGCGTCGACCAGCCAGGTCTGGGACGTGCTCTCGAACCCGCAGAGGCACTCCGACCTGGACGGCTCGGGGTTCGTCATCTCCGACGACCGCTCCGACCGGATCACCGCCAACGGCCAGACGTTCCGGATGAACATGTCCGGCGACCACATGGGCGGCGACTACCAGACCGACAACCACGTCACCGGCTACGACGAGCACAAGCTCCTCGCGTGGCAGACGGCCCCCGCCGACACCCCGCCCCCGGGCTGGGAGTGGCTGTGGGAGCTCAAGGCCAACGGTGCCGACAGCACCGACGTGAGCCTCACCTACGACTGGAGCAAGGTCACCGACCCCGACCTGCTGCAGAAGATCTCCTTCCCGCTGGTGCCGGAGTCGGCACTGGAGGACTCCCTCGGCAACCTCGCCGAGGCCGTCAGCGGCTGAGGTGGTGCCTCGGGTCCCGGGGCTTCGTCGACGTCCTCGCCCAGGGGCTCGGACTGCTCAGCCTCCGGGGGCATAGAGGCCCAAGAAGCTCCGCGAGGCGGCGTCGACCAGCTCGGTCGGCGTCGCCTCGAGTGCTCCCTCGAGCCAGGCGGTGACCAGCTCGGCCATCCCGCCGATGAACATCAGCCCGGCGATCTCGTCGGAGGCCCGGTCGCCGGTGCGCTCGCCGAGCAGGTCGGTGGCCGACTCGGCGGCGAGGTGGGCGAAGTGGCGCAGGAGCGCCGTGCGCCGCGGCCTGAGCTGGGGGAGGGCGCTGGCCTCGATGATGGCGACCCGACCCTTGCGCGGGTCGTCGACGAGCAGCTGCACGAACGACGTGATCGCGGCGTGGACCGCGGCCGTCGGGTCGGTGCCGACGGCGGCGGTGGCGGTCTCCCGGGCTCCCTCGATCTCGCCGGCGATGGCGTCGAGCACGGCGATGAGCGCCTCGTCGAGGCTGCGAAAGCTCTCGTAGAAGTACCGCTCGCTGAGCCCGGCCTCGGCGCAGACAGCCGTCATCGTCGTCCGGACCTCGGGGTCGGCCCACACCGACAGGGTCGCCTCGAGCAGACGTTCGCGGCGCTCGGCGGCGCGGTCCTCGGCGCTGACGCCGCGATAGACACCTGACTGGACCGCCACGTCCCAACCCTCTCACAGAAGGTTGACAGGACGCCCTTCCTGAATCACTCGTTCAGCCATGATCACCGACGCCCGTCCGGTCCCTGACGTCCTGCGCGCGCGACAGGGGGCTCCCGGTGATCGGGCGCCTGCTCGACTACCTGCGGGACCCGGTGGCGCTGATGCACCGCCACTGGACGACGTACGGCCCGGTGTCGAGGCTGCCGGTGTTCGGCTCCGACACCTTCCTGCTCCTCGGCCCCGACGCGTGCGAGGAGGCGTTCCGCAACAAGGACAAGGCCTTCGCCAACGGACCGGCGTGGACGCGTCTCGTCGGCCCCTTCTTCCAGCGCGGGCTGATGCTCATCGACTTCGAGGAGCACCACGGCCACCGCCGGATCATGCAGGAGGCGTTCACCCGCGACCGTCTCGAGTCCTACGCCGACCGGATGGGGCCGGCGATCGAGCGCGGCCTTGCACGCGTGGGACGCCGCAGGATGGCTTCCGGGCCTATCCCGCGCTCAAGCAGCTCACCCTCGACATCGCCGCCGACATCTTCATGGGTGGCGCCGAGGACCACGGGCCCGCCGACATGGACCGCGTCAACGAAGCCTTCATCGCCTGCGTGCAGGCGGCCTCCGGCATCGTGCGCGGTCGGATCCCGTTCACCCGGTGGGGCAAGGCGTACGCCGGTCGTGACGTGCTCGAGGACTTCCTGCGCCACTACCTGCCGGCGCGCCGCGCGACGCGCACGAGCGACATCTTCTCGGTGCTGTGCCACATCGAGGACCGAGGACGGCGAGCGGTTCAGCGACGACGACGTCGTCAACCACATGATCTTCCTGATGATGGCCGCCCACGACACCTCGACCATCACGGTCTCGACGATGCTGCAGCACCTCGGCCAGCACCCGGAGTGGCAGGAGCGCTGCCGCGAGGAGTCGCTGGCGCTCGGGCCGCACCCGACGCTGGCCGAGCTCGAGAGCCTCGACCTCGATCGACCTGGTGATGAAGGAGGCGCTGCGCCTGGTCGCACCGGTGACGATCCTGGTGCGCAAGACCGTCAAGGACACCGTCGTGCAGGGGGTCGCGATCCCGAAGGACGCCGACGTCATCGTCGGTGTGCAGTACTCCCACCTCATGGAGGAGCACTGGACCGACCCGATGTCGTTCGACCCCGACCGCTTCTCCGAGGAGCGTCGCGAGGACAAGTCGCACCGCTACGCCTGGGAGCCGTTCGGCGGGGGCGTCCACAAGTGCATCGGTCTCTACTTCGCCGGCGCCGAGATCAAGACGATCCTGCACCAGCTGCTGCGCACCCACGAGTGGTCGGTCGACCCGTCGTACGTCGTGCCGATGGACTACCACTCGCTGCCGTTCCCGAAGGACGGGCAACCGATCGACCTGCGTCGGCGCGTCGAGGATCACAGTCACGTCGAGAGCCCGTGGAATAGGTCCCACCGGCGTGACCGGTTGGAGGATGTGACGCCTATGACCGCCCCGATCGCCCCGTGCGACCGCGCGCCCCGGCACCCGCCGCCCGGCCCGCCCGCCGCACTTCGGCCTGGCGGTCCTGGCGCTCGCCGTCGGCGGGTTCGCGATCGGCACGACCGAGTTCGTCACGCTGGGGCTGCTGCCCGCAGATCGCCGAGGGCGTCGACGTCTCGGTGCCGACGGCCGGCCACCTGGTGTCGTCGTACGCCGTCGGGGTCGTCGTCGGCGTGCCGCTGCTGAGCTTCTTCGGCGCCCGGCTGCCGCGGCGCGGGCTGCTCGTCGGCCTGATGGTCGCCTACGCCGCGTTCAACGTGCTGAGCGCCGCGGCCCCCGGCTTCGCCGTGCTGACCGCCGCCCGGTTCCTCGACGGTCTGCCGCACGGCGCCTACTTCGGCGTCGCGTCCCTGGTCGCGGCCAGCATGGCCCCGCCCGAGCGACGCGGGCGAGCGATCGCCGCGGTGATGCTGGGGCTGTCGTTCGCCAACGTCGTCGGCGTGCCGGCCGCCACGTGGATCGGCCAGAACCTCGGCTGGCGCTCGGCCTACCTCACCGCGGCGCTGGTGCTCGGTGGCCGCGGTCCTCATGGTGCTCGCGTTCGTGCCGTCGGTGCCGGGCGACCGGGAGGCGACCGGTCGCAGCGAGGCCGCGACCTTCTTCCGCAACCGCCAGGTCTGGCTCACGATGGCCGCCGGCGCCGTCGGCTTCGGCGGCCTCTTCGCCGTCTACTCCTACATCGCGCCGATCGTCACCGACGTGGCGATGCTGGGGGAGGGGACCGTGCCGGTCTTCCTGCTCGTCCTTCGGCCTCGGCATGGTCGCCGGCACCTGGGTGGCCGGCGAGATGGCGGCGTGGTCGGTGATGGGCTCGCTGGTCGGCTCGGGCGTCGCGACGACCGTCGTGCTGCTCGTCTTCTGGGCGCTCGCGCCGTACGGCTGGTGGCTGCTGCCGATCGTCTTCCTGATCACCGCCATCGGCTCGGTCATGGTCGTCAACCTCCAGCTGCGGCTGATGGACGTCGCCGGCGACGCCGTCACGCTCGGTGCCGCGATGAACCACGCCGCCCTCAACCTCGCCAACGCCCTCGGCGCCTGGCTCGGTGGGCTCGTGATCGCGGCTCGGCTACGGCTACCGCGCCCCGGCTCTCGTCGGCGCCGCCCTGTCGGTGGCCGGCATCGCGATCCTGCTGTGGTCGGCCGCGGTTCAGCGAGGCTCGGACCGAGCCGAGGTCCACTCCGCGGCCAGCACGTCGTAGAGCGCCATGTCGGCCAGCCCGGTGCGGATCGTCGTACCGAGCCGCTCGATGCCGGACTGGGTGTAGCCGGTCGAGGCGATGACGTGGCGCGAGGCCGTGTTGTCGAGCGCGGCGAAGGCGCGCACGCGGCCGACGCCGAGCTCGGAGAAGGCGTACGCCGTCGTGGCCCGCATCGCCTGGCCCATCATCCCGCGCCCGCGCGCCTCGGGGTGTGCCCAGTAGCCGATCTCGCAGTCGACCTCGGTGACGTCGAAGATGTTGATGGCGCCCAGCAGCAGGTCGGTCGCGGGGTCGACGATCGCCCAGGTGACCTTCGTGCCGGTGGCCGCGCCGTCGCGGTTGTGCTCCATCCAGGCTCGGGCGTCGTCGTCGGAGTAGGGCGACGGCATCTGGCCGAGCCAGTGCTGGGTGCGCGCATCCGAGCAGGCCTCGACGATGCGGGGGATGTCGGCGTCCCGCAGCGCCCGCAGCCGGACGTCCCCGCCTCGACCACGGGTGTCGTCCAGCCAGCGGTGCCGCGGCTTGCGCGGCTCGTCGGCGAGCAGGGTGCCGATCCAGGCGTCGCCGAGCGCGCCGCGGTGGTCGTAGGAGTGGCGCAGGACGCCGTCCATCGGTGAAGCCGAGGCGCCAGGCCAGCTTGCGCGACGCCCAGTTGCCCTTCGGCGCCCGCCACGTCACGGTGGCCAGCGACTGCTCGGTGAACCCCCACTCGAGCAGCAGCCGCACCGCGCGCTCCATCACCCCGGTGCCGCGGGCCGCCGGGTGCGCGCCGTAGGCCAGCTCGGCCCGGCCGAGGCCCTGGACGATCGAGCGCGATGTTGCCGGCGTACGCCCCACCCGCCTCGACGGCGAAGATCCACTCCGAGCCCTCGGCCCACTTCTGGGCGGCGACGTCGACGCAGTACTCCCGCGCCATCTCGCGCGTGTAGGGCGACGGCACCTGCGTCCAGCGCACCGAGACCGGGGTCGACGCACTGCTCGTAGCAGCCCTCGACGTCCTGCTCGCCGAGCGCGCGGAGCACGACGTCTCCGTCGCGGAGGGTGGGCACCTGCACCGGGGACGTCATGCGCGCACTGTGTCAACCAGCACCTGCCGCGGGCAAACCAATTGAGGTCAGGCCAGCGCCTCGGCCACGGCGTCGCGCCAGACGTCGGGGTGCGTCGACCAGAAGTCGTGCGGCACGCCGGGCATCGTCGTGAAGCTGCCTCCCGGCACCAGCGCGGCGAGCTGCTCCAGTGGCCACGACGGCCGGATGTCGTCGCCGGCCGCGACGAAGTGCATCGGCACCGGGCAGTCGGCGAGACGCCGCCAGAGGTCGGGGCGGTGGATCCAGTCGGTGAAGGAGGCGCTGAGCGCGGCGTGCACCTCGGGCTCCCACGCGATGTCGACCTGTGGCTCGGTGCCCTGGCCGGCCTCGTAGGCCGCCGACCAGTGACGGTCGCGCTGGAAGCCCCGTCCGGCGATCCCGACGACCTTCGTCACGCGGTCGGGGTGCTCGACGGCGTACCGGACGCCCAGGTCGCAGCCCCACGAGTGGCCGAGCACGGTCCAGCGGTCCACCCCGGCCTCATCGCGGACGGCCTCCAGGTCGGCGATCGCCCGCTCCATCGTGTGCGGTCCGCCGGTCGAGCGGCCGACGCCGCGCGGTTCGGGAAACCAGGCCCGGTGCCCGGCCGGAGCCAGGGCGTCGTCCTCGAGGTACTGCACGCACCCGGGTCCGCCGGTCAGCACGAGCAGGTCGTGACCGCGTCCGGTGACCCCCACGTGCAGGCGTACGTCGTCCACCTCGATCGTCCGCGACTCCATGCCCCGACCCTAGGGGGAGGCGGAGCAGCTCGCGTCCGCCCGCCGCGTCGCCGGCAGGAAGGCGCCCGAGTCCGCCGAGAGTAGGGCGCCGGTCGCCGAGGCTACGGCTGGCCCGCCGCGATCAACCTGGTGACTGGCGGTACCACGTCGCGGTAGACGTCGGTCGAAAGCCGACACCCTGATACGTCTTCGCGGCCGCCTCGCTGCCATAGGAGATCTTCACCCGCTTCGCACCCCGCTCGACCAAGCGACCGATGCCCGCACGAAGCATCGCGCTCGCCAGACCGCGCCGCTGAAAGTCAGTCTCGACCCGTACGGGTTCCGCAAGACCGACCTCGGTGATCGGGTCGAACCAGAACAACGAGTAGCCAGCGACTCGCCCGTCCGCGGACTCCACGACCAGGTCGAGGGCGGGGTCGTAGAGCGAGCATTGGGAGAGGCGCTCCTCCACCTCGTCTCCGCTGCGGTGCCGCATGTGGTGTGGCGTGTCGCGGAGCTGCGTTCGGTCCGCGAGCCTGAACCCGTCCGCAAGTGACGTGGGTGCCGGGCTGTCCCTGACGTCCAGCCAGGCTGTGCCGTCGCGGTACCCCGGTGCAAGCCCAGACTGTCGAGCAAGCTCCGCGAAGAGGTCGTTGTCGCTCACTGCGACCTCGAACCCTGCCGGTGCGTGTTTCGCGGCATGTCGAAGCGCGTGACTCCACACGGAAGCGGGGTCGCAGCCTCGAATGTCGGGCACGCCGGGCACGACAACCGGGTCGCACTGCCACGAGTCGTCCGCCGAGCCCGTGAGGAGGACGCCGGCGACCGGCCCATCACTGTCGAGCCAGAAGATCTGCTCGATCCGGTCGGACACCTGTGGCTTGCGCCACCACCACTGCACGTCGGCGGCCTCCCACATGCCGACCCACGGGTCGGCCAGACGAGCTCGTTGCAACAGCGTCGTCGCAAGGTCGACGGCATCCAGCCCCGTTGCTCGGACTTCGGTCACCAAGAGGGCCATCCCGACACCTCACCACGCGGCGGTCCACAGGTGCCACCCGCTTTCGCTGCCGGCAGGCCCCTCCCGACCAATTCCCCAGCGTGCCGGTCAGGGTCGCGTGATGGTGAGCGGCACGGTGATGGTCAGCCGGCGGGTGGTCGGGTCGATCCGCACCCGGGTGCTGCCGTTGAAGGCCACGACCTGGAGCCCCGTGGGACTGAGGTAGCGGAACGCCCCGTCGAGGAGGCTGACGTCGACGCCGTCGACGGCGACGGTCGGGTCGTCGGTCAGGCCGCGCCACCAACCCTGGGGCAGATCTCTGTTGCGCGGCAGGACCAGGTCGAGCACGGGACAGTACGCGGTTCCGCGTTCGCAGGGCCCGAACGCCGACCGGACTTGTCGTGCGATCGCGGCCTTGCCCGCTGGTGTGGGATCGAGGTCGAACTCGGGAAGCGGTGTGACCTCGTCTCCGGCAGGAACGGTCACGTCGACCGCGGGGAGCTGTACCAACGGCCGCTGTAGGCCTCGACTGGATAGATGCCCGGATGCACGAACTGGGCGTTGAGGTCGAACGTGGTCCGGTCGGGGTCGGTCACCTCGACGTCACCCACGCGCAGGCCGAGCAGTGTCTGTTCCCAGGTTGCTGCGTTCCAGTTGACCTGGCCCGACAGCGGTCGGACGACTCGCCAGTCCTGGTCCGTGCCGGAGCTCAGCAGGCCGAGCGTGACCGCTGCGCTGTGCTGCTCGCCGCCGAGACTGTAGGTCACCTCGAAGCGCTCGAACCGTTCGAAGGACGCGTCGTCATCCGCACCCAAGGCGCTGGCTCGGTCGGCGATGTCGAGCTCCTCGGCTTCGCCGAGTGTCGGCTCACCGATCCTCATCCGGGCCGAGGCCAGCAGGGCGCCTGCGCGTTCGAGCGCCTCGGGGTCGCCGCTCGACACCAGGTCGTCAAGCTCCCCGACATCCTGGGTCTCGTCGGAAAGGACCTCCAGGTAGCGCTCCGCGACCTTCCGGGCGGAACCGGAATCATCTCCCTCCCTGATAGCAGCGATGCTCACCAGGCCGGCGATCACGAGCGCGACGACCACCGCGGCGACCAGCGCTGCACGCCTGAGCGCCGGCGTCACGCGTCGGAGCTCAGGTGGTCGTCATGGATGACGTACGGAGCCATCGGCGGCGCCTCCTGTGCGCAGGGCAGGGTCGCAACGACGGTGCCCACGATCTCGCAGAGCGAAACGTCGAACGCAGCGGCTAGTCGGCCACGACCCGGACGGCGTTCGAGGTGCTCCACCACGCTGGTAGTCGATTCGGCGACGAGTGGCTCACGTGAGGTGAGCGATCCTGTCTGGCGCTGGTTCGACAACGATCTCGCCCGTGCGCGCGGAATCTGGCCGCGACCTCACGACGGGTGGTCCAGGGCGCGACCGGCGTCGGGCCGAGGAGCAGCGCGGCTGCGAGCGGTGACCCCGGACTCGGCGGCCGGGTACCTCAGACGGTCATCGCCTCCCACAGGCTGAGCGCGTCGGAGGTCACCTCGGCGCTCCGGTGCCACAACGCCAGGTAGAGCGCGACCGCGGGTGCCTCGACGACCAGGTCGAACGCGCCCGCCGCATCCTGAGCACCCGCAGCCTCGTGCCGTACGACGACGGGCGGCTCCTCGCTCACCCGCACCGTCCACCAGTGAGCCGCGTCGGGCGTGCGCACCGCGATCGTCACCGGGTCGGCGCCGGGCTCGAGCCGCAACCGCGACCGGGATCGCGGCACGAAGCCCGTCAGCAGCTCGTCGATGCCGTCCAGAGCCGTCTCGAGACCGATCCACGTCTCCGCTGCACTCGGCAGCCGCCCCAGCGTCGCGGCGAGGGCGTCGACCCCGTGGATCGTCGTCTCGTGGTGCTGACGCCGCGCCCAGAAGAGCCGCGGTGGAGGAGCATCCAGCAGGAAGACGTGGGCCTCGGCGTCCTCTGCGGTCTCGACGAGGGTCGACACGAGGGCGATCGCCCCGTCACGCAGCCACTCGACCGGGTCGGAGCTGCTGCGACCGGCCTTCTCGGTCACCTCTGCGTCGATCGACTCGCCCCGGAGCAGGCCCCGCGCCCAGCGGTGGATCATGCCCTGGTGGCCGACGAGGCGGCGTACGGTCCACTCCGGGCACGTCGGCACGTCCACGTCGAGACCGGCCGCGGCGGCTGACCGCGACATCATCAGCGTCGCCTCGTGCAGGCCGGTGAGGTGCTGCTCGAAGGTGAGGTGGGTGGGCACGTCCCGATCCAAGCAGGCCATCGGGAAGAATGCTGCCCGTGAGCAGCCAGTCGACGACCGAGCCCGAGGTCAGTGTCCCGGCGGTGACCGGCGGGGAGCGCGCCCGCGGGTGCTGTCGGGCATCCAGCCGACGGCCGACTCCTTCCACTTCGGCAACTACCTCGGCGCCCTGCGCCAGTGGGTCGACCTCCAGCGCGACCACCAGCCGTTCTTCTTCATCGCCGACCTCCACGCCATCACGCTCGAGCAGGACCCCAAGGTGCTGCGCGAGCGCACCCTGCGGGCGGCCGCCCAGCTGCTCGCGATGGGCGTCGACCCGGCCCGCTCGGCGATCTTCATCCAGAGCCAGATCCCCGAGCACGCCCAGCTGTCCTGGGTCCTGCAGTGCCTCACCGGCTTCGGCGAGGCCCGCCGGATGACCCAGTTCAAGGACAAGTCGGCCAAGGGTGGCGAGGGTGCCGCGTCGGTCGGGCTCTTCACCTACCCGATCCTCCAGGCCGCCGACATCCTGCTCTACCGGCCCCACTACGTGCCGGTCGGTGAGGACCAGCGCCAGCACCTCGAGCTCACCCGCGACCTCGCGCAGCGGTTCAACCACCGCTACAAGAAGACCTTCCGCCTGCCCGAGCCCTACATCCTCAAGGCCACCGCCAAGATCGGCGACCTGCAGGACCCCACGTCGAAGATGTCGAAGTCGGCCTCTTCGCCCGGCGGCATCATCGAGATGCTCGACCAGCCGTCGGTCAGCGCCAAGAAGGTCCGCTCGGCCGTGACCGACTCCGGGTCCGAGATCCTCTTCGACCCCGAGGCCAAGCCCGGTATCTCCAACCTGCTCACCATCTTCTCCGCCCTCACCGGCACCGGGGTCAAGGACCTCGCCGAGGAGTACGCCGGCAAGGGGTACGGCGACCTCAAGGGCGACCTCGCCGACGCGGTCGTCACCTTCGTCACGCCGTTCCGCGAGAAGACCCTCGAGCTGCTCGACGACCAGGCCCACCTCACCCAGGTGCTGGCGCAGGGGCAGGCGCAGGCGCGCTCGGTGGCCGAGGCCACGCTCCGCGACGTCTACCAGCGGGTCGGCTTCGTCGCCCCGTCCGCGATTCCCGGCGCTCCCCGTTAGGTTGGGGGCATGCCGACGATCGGGGTTGCCGTCGCGATTCCTGAGCCCTGGGCCACCGAGCTCCAGGACTACCGGACGGCGGTGGGCGACGCCACCGCCACCATGATCCCCACCCACATCACCCTGGTGCCGCCGACCGAGGTGGCCGGCGAGCTCGCCGAGATCGAGTCCCACCTCGCCGAGGCAGCCGCCCAGATCGACGCCTTCGGGGTGCACCTGCGCGGCACGGGCACGTTCCGACCGGTCTCACCGGTGGTCTTCGTGACGCTCGTCGAGGGCATCAGCCAGTGCGAGCAGCTCGCTGACGCCGTACGACGGGGGCCGCTGGACGTCGATCTCGCCTACCCCTACCACCCCCACGTGACCGTGGCCCACCACCTCGAGGACCCTCAGCTCGACCAGGCCTTCGACGAGCTGGCCGGCTTCGAGTGCGAGTTCGCGGTGGAGGCGTTCCACCTGTACGTCCACGACGACAACCTGGGCTGGCGTCCGACGCGCGACTTCGCGCTCGGGGCCGCCCTCTCGGAGGATTGAGCCCGCGATGCCCTCGGTGAAAGAACGACTCGCGGCAGCGCGTGCTCGATTCCCCGTGCTCGACCACGTCCTGCGGATGCAGGAGCACTACGGGAAGGTCAAGGCCAACCAGCAGGCGGGGGGCATCACCTACTTCGCCTTCCTGTCCTTCTTCCCGATCCTCGCCCTGTCGTTCTTCGTCGTCGGCATCGTGTCGGGCATCTACCCCGAGGCGCGGGCCAACCTGCTCACGGCGATCGACTCGGTGCTCCCCAACATCGTCGGGGACGAGGACGGTGAGATCTCGCTCGACTCGATCCGCACGTTCTCCGGCCTGGCCGGTGTCATCGGTGTGCTGGGTGTCCTCTACTCCGGACTGGCCTGGATCTCGGCGCTGCGGCAGGCGCTCTTCGTGATCTTCGAGACCCCGGACCGCGAGGAGCCCAACTTCATCAAGGGCAAGCTCCGCGACCTCCTCACCCTCGGCGTCATCGGCGTCATCCTGGTGCTCTCGGTCGCAGTGGCCGGCTTCGTCAGCGGCTTCTCGACCGACATCCTCGACTACCTCGGGCTCGACGAGGGCTTCAGCTGGCTGGTGCGGCTGATCGCCCTCGTGCTCGGCCTCGCGGCCAACTCGGTGCTGTTCTTCTCGATCTTCAAGCTGCTCGCCGAGCCCGAGGCACCGCGACGATCGCTGTGGCAGGGCGCGTTGCTCGGGGCTGTCGGCTTCGAGGTGCTCAAGCAGATCTCGACCCTCCTGCTCGCCTCCACCAAGGACCAGCCGGCCTTCCAGGCCTTCGGCATCGCGCTGATCCTCGTGGTCTGGATCAACTACTTCTCGCGTCTGCTGCTCTACTCCGCCACCTGGGCCTACACCACCCAGGAGGCACGTGACCTGCGCGAGGCCGCGGCCGACGCCGAGGAGTCCGCCCCGGTCCACGGCCCGGCGACGCCGGCGCTGGCCCTCAAGCGCGAGACCGCCGTCGCCCTGGTCGACCCCGCACCGTCTCGTCGCACGTGGGTAGCACCCTTCGCCGCCGGCGGAGCGGCAGCCCTGGCCGTCGTGGCCGCCCTCCGGAAGAAGGACCCCTCATGAAGCTCGAGCGCAAGCACGCCGTCCTGCTCCTGGCCGTCGCGCTCTGGAACGTCGTCACCTTCAGCACGTTCGCCAAGAACCTGTACGCCGCCTACGACCGCGGCGAGGACCGTCCCGCCGGGTACTGGATCGCCCACACCGTCCTGATCGTCGTCAACTTCGCCATCGCCGCCGCCCTCGGCCGACTCGGCGCGAAGGCCCTGAGGGGCACGTCCGAGACCGACCAGCGAGCGCCGGCGAGCGTCGACGAAGCCCGGTGAGGGTGGCGCAACGCCGACGGGCTCGGCGTCCGTGGGGACGCGCCGGAGGCTGAGCAGCGAGCGCGCAGCGAGCGTCGACGAAGCCCGGTGAGGGTGGGTGCGGTCTGTACCCGACTCACGGCGCTTCGTCGACGGGCTCGCCGGGGGCTCGCCCTGCTCAGCGTCCGTGGACGCGCAGCGAGCGTCGACGAAGCCCGGTGAGGGTGGTTGCGGTCTGTACCCGACTCGCGGCGCTTCGTCGACGGGCTCGCCGGGGGCTCGCCCTGCTCAGCGTCCGTGGACGCGCAGCCTCAACCGCCGAAGCTGATCTCCGCGGCCGGGGTCACGGCGGTCACGACGCCCGGGTAGGTCGTGTCCTCGATGAAGAAGTTGGTGTAGGCGATCATCTCGCGCGCTCCGACCGGCACCATCTCGCCGTTGGGCAGCGGCAGCTCCCAGGGCCCCTCGTCGGTGGTGTGGCCGTCGGCGACCAGCGTCGTGTCGTAGCCCTCCACGAGCGCCCGCATCGTCGTGGTCCGGATGCAGGCGTCGGTCGCGGCACCGCAGACCACCAGCGCGGTCACGCCGAGCCCGTCGAGGTGGGCGCGCAGGGTGGTCTCGGCGAACGCGTCGAGGTGCTGCTTGCCGATCACGGCCTCGTCGTCGCCGGGCCGGACCGCCTCGACGATCTGCCACGGGTCCGAGCCCGGCACGAACGGTCCGGCCTCGTGCTGGATCCACACGACGGGCACGTCGGCGGCCTTCGCGCGGCCGATGAGGCCGGCGATGCGGTCGACGACGCCGTCGCGGTCGTAGGCCTCGGCGGTGTTGCCGTGCTGGACGTCGACGACGAGGAGAGCGGTGACGGGGGTCGAGGTATCGGTCATGAGCCGTACGCTAGGGGAGTGCGTGGACAGTTCCCGACCGGATTGCGACGACGGTCGACGAGACACCGATGAGCGGCAGCCCCGCAGGCAGGGTGCTGGCGCTGCTCGAGCGCGTCCAGGAGCGGCCCGGGCTGACGGCGCCTCGTCTCGCGGAGGACCTCGGCGTCAGCGAGCGCACCGTGCGCCGCTACGTCACGACCCTGCAGGAGCTCGGGATCCCGGTCGTCGCCGAGCGCGGACGCGGCGGCGGCTACCGGCTGCAGCCGGGCTACCGGATGCCGCCCCTGATGCTGAGCACCGACGAGGCGGTCGGGATCGCGCTGGCGCTCGCCGTCGTCCACGGCTCCGCCGCCACGGGCGCGGCCGACGCCGGGAACGCCGCGCTCTCGAAGGTGCTGCGCGCCCTGCCGCGCGACGTCGCGGAGCGGGTCACGAACGTCCTCAGCGTCGTCACACCACCGGACAGGGGGCCGTTCCGCACCGGAGCGCCCGACCCGGCGATCCTCACCGCCCTCACGGCCGGCGTCGTGGGTCGGCGGTCCTGCACCATCCACCACCGCCCCGACAACGGCCCCACCGGCGCCCGCCGGGTCAACCCGTACGGCGTCGTGGTCGTGCGCGGCCACACCTACCTGCACGCGTGGTGCCACCTGCGGCAGGCGCGACGTACCTTCCGGCTCGACCGGATCGAGAAGGTCGAGGTGCGAGCCGAGGAGTTCCGGCTCCCTGCGGGCCTCGACGTGGCCGCTGCCGTCGAGCACTCCCTGGCCATGTCGTGGTCGGCGTACGACGTCTCGGTGCTGGTCCACGCGCCCCTCGCCGACGTGGAGCCCTACTTCCCCCGCCACGTCGCGCAGAGCGAGGCCGTCGACGACACGACGACCCGCCTGCGCCTGACGACCCGCAACCTCGACACGACCGTGCTGCGCCTCAGCGACCACCCGCACCCGATGACGGTCGAAGGCCCCCCGGAGCTCCGGGAGGCCTTCGATCGGCTGGTGGCGCGCTGGTCGCCGCCGCATGCTTCGGCGCCGGTCAGTGACCGTTCTTGATCGCGGTGCGCAGGTCCTTGTTGAGCTGGGAGATCACGTCGAGCGGGATGCCCTTGGGGCACGCGCCGGCGCACTCGCCGATGTTGGTGCAGCCGCCGAAGCCCTCGGCGTCGTGCTGGCCGACCATGCCGATGACCCGGCTGTCGCGCTCGGGCTGACCCTGGGGCAGCAGGCCGAGCTGGGTGATCTTGGCGCCCATGAACAGCGAGGCCGAGCCGTTGGGGCAGGCCGCGACGCAGGCGCCGCAGCCGATGCAGGTCGCCATGTTGAAGGCGCGCAGCGCCTTGTCGCGCGGGACCGGCACCGAGTTGGCCTCGGGGGCGGAGCCGGTGTTGGCGGAGATGAACCCACCGGACTGGATGATCCGGTCGAAGGCCGACCGGTCGACCATCAGGTCCTTGATGACCGGGAACGCGTCGGCGCGCCACGGCTCGATGGTGATGTTGTCGCCGTCCTTGAAGGACCGCATGTGCAGCTGGCAGGTCGTGGTGACCTCGGGGCCGTGCGCCTCGCCGTTGATCATCAGGTCGCACGATCCGCAGATGCCCTCGCGGCAGTCGTGGTCGAAGGCGACCGGCTCCTCGTCGGCGGCGAGCAGCTGCTCGTTGAGGACGTCGAGCATCTCGAGGAAGCTCATGTCCTCGGAGATCTCGCTCAGCGAGTAGGTCTTCATCTCACCGGTCGGCGGTGGGGTTGGCCTGGCGCCAGATGTTGAGGGTCAGATTCACTTGTAGCTCCGCTGCTTCATCTCGATGGCCGTGTAGATCAGGTCTTCCTTGTGCAGCGTCGGCTGCCCGCCCTCGAGCGAGTCGCCGCCGAACTCCCAGGCCGCGACGTAGGCGAACTCGTCGTCGTGACGCATCGCCTCGCCCTCGTCGGTCTGCGACTCGGCGCGGAAGTGACCGCCGCAGGACTCGCGCCGGTTGAGCGCGTCGATGCACATCAGCTCACCGAGCTCGATGAAGTCGGCCACGCGACCGGCCTTCTCGAGCGACTGGTTGAGGCTGTCGGCGGTGCCGAGCACCTTGAGGTTGGTCCAGAAGTCGCGCTTGAGCTCGCGGATGCTGTCGATGGCCTTGCGCAGACCGTCCTCCGAGCGCTCCATCCCGCAGTACTCCCACATGATCAGCCCGAGCTCCTTGTGGTAGCTGTCGGCCGAGCGGGTGCCCTTCATCGTCAGGAACTTCTCGATGCGCTGCTCCACCGAGGTCCGGGCCTCGACGACCGCCGGGTGGTCCTCGGGGACCTTCTCGAACGGTGCGTCGGCGAGGTACTCGCGGATGGTGTTGGGCAGCACGAAGTAGCCGTCGGCCAGGCCCTGCATCAGCGCCGAGGCGCCGAGGCGGTTGGCGCCGTGGTCGGAGAAGTTGGCCTCGCCGGCCACGAACAGGCCCTCGAGGTTGGACTGGAGGTTGTAGTCGACCCACAGGCCGCCCATGACGTAGTGGACGGCGGGGTAGATGCGCATCGGCACCTCGTAGGGGTCCTCGCCGGTGATGCGCTCGTACATGTCGAGGAGGTTGTCGTACTTCTCCTCGATGCCGTCCTTGCCCAGGCGGGCGATCGCGTCGGCGAAGTCGAGGTAGACCCCGCGCCGGAAGTCGCCGACCATCGGGCCGACGCCGCGGCCCTCGTCGCACATGTTCTTGGCCTGGCGCGAGGCGATGTCGCGCGGCACCAGGTTGCCGAAGGAGGGGTAGATCCGCTCCAGGTAGTAGTCGCGGTCCTCCTCGGGGATGTCGCGCGGGTCCTTGTCGCAGTCTTCCTTCTTCTTCGGCACCCAGATCCGGCCGTCGTTGCGCAGTCCCTCCGACATCAGGGTCAGCTTGGACTGGTGCTCGCCGGCGACCGGGATGCAGGTCGGGTGGATCTGGGTCATGCACGGGTTGGCCATGTAGGCGCCCTTGCGGTGGGCGCGCCACGTGGCGGTGACGTTGCAGCCCATCGCGTTGGTGGAGAGGTAGAAGACGTTGCCGTAGCCGCCGGAGGCGAGCACGACGACGTCGGCGAGGTGGGTCTCGATCTCGCCGGTGACCATGTCGCGGGCGATGATCCCGCGCGCCTTGCCGTCGACCATGATGAGCTCGAGCATCTCGTGACGCGTGTACGTCGTGACGGTGCCGGCGGCGACCTGGCGCTCGAGTGCCTGGTAGGCGCCGATCAGCAGCTGCTGGCCGGTCTGGCCGCGGGCGTAGAACGTGCGCGAGACCTGCACGCCGCCGAAGGAGCGGTTGTCGAGCAGGCCGCCGTACTCGCGGGCGAAGGGGACGCCCTGGGCCACGCACTGGTCGATGATGTTGGTGCTGACCTCGGCCAGGCGGTAGACGTTCGACTCGCGCGAGCGGTAGTCGCCGCCCTTCACGGTGTCGTAGAAGAGGCGGTAGGTGGAGTCGCCGTCCTCCTTGTAGTTCTTCGAGGCGTTGATGCCGCCCTGGGCGGCGATCGAGTGCGCGCGGCGCGGGGAGTCCTGGTAGCAGAAGGACTTGACGTTGTAGCCGGCCTCGCCGAGCGTGGCAGCGGCCGCGCCACCGGCCAGGCCGGTGCCGACGATGATGATGTCGAGCTTGCGACGGTTGGACGGGTTGACCAGCCGGTTGTCCATCTTGCGGTTGGTCCACCGGTCGGCGATCGGCCCCGTGGGTGCGTTGGCGTCGAGGATCGGGTCGCCGGGCGTGTAGTAGCCGTGGGCGTCGTCGGAGGTCTGGGTCGACACCGTGTTGGTCGGTGTCGTGCCGGAGTGGTCGAAGTTGGCCATGAGGGGCTCCCTACTTCTCGATGATGCCGAGGAGGACGGACAGGGGGACGAGCGAGAAGCCTCCGGCGACGACCACGGCGATGACCCAGCCGGCGGCCTTCGCGCGGGCGCGGGAGGCAGCCGTGCTGGTGAAGCCCAAGGTCTGGAGCGAGCTCCACGTCCCATGGTGCAGGTGCAGGGCCAGCGCCACCATCGCCACAAGGTAGATGATCGTCATCCACCACAGGTCGAAGGTGTCGACGAGCAGCGAGTAGGGGTCCCCGGCCGCGTCGCCGGTGTCACCGGTGGCCGGGTTGATCTTGCCGATGCTGAAGTTGAGCAGGTGCCAGGCGAGGAACACCAGGATCGTCACCCCGCCCCAGCGCATGGTGCGCGAGGAGATGGAGGAGACGACGTTCTTCTTCACCGCGTACTTCACGGTGCGCGCCTTGTGGGCCCGCTGGGTCAGCGCCAGGGCGCAGGCCACGTGCACCACGAGCGCCCCGATGAGGCCGACGCGGATGATCCACAGCAGCCCGGACTCCGGGAGCAGCGGCTCGCCGAGCGTGCGCAGGTGCTCGGCGTAGCCGTTGAACGACTCCTGGCCGCTGAAGGCCTTGAGGTTGCCGTACATGTGTCCGAGCACGAAGCCGATGAAGGCGAGTCCGCTCGCAGCCATGGCGATCTTGAGGGCGATCGTGGAGCGCGTGCCGCGCGATCCCTTCACCAGCGTCTGCCCGGCGTTCGGTCCTGGGGTGCCTGTCGTCAATGCCACAGGCCGACTCTACGTCTCCCGAGGGGGTGAGATGTGACGTCCCCCATGTGAGATAGGTCCGGTTAGGACACCCTTAGGTTCGCCAGGCCGGCGTAGATCGTGGCCAGCTCGTCGACCGCGGCGGTCCAGCTGCGGGTCGCGGCGAGCTCGCGAGCGCGGGCCCCGAGCAGGTGGCGGTGGCGGTCGCCGGCGAGGGACTCGACGGCGCGGCGCAGGTCACGCTGGTCGCCGGCGTCGTAGAGCAGACCGGTCTCGAGGTGCCGCACGACGTCGACCGCGCCGCCCGAGCGCGGCGCCACGACCGGTACGCCGCTCGCGGCAGCCTCGCGCAGCGCGTGGGAGCAGGTCTCGTGCTCGCCGGGGTGGACCAGCAGGTCGAAGGTCGGCATCGCGATCGTCAGGTCGCCGGTCGGCAGGGGGCCGGTGACCTTGGCCGCCGGGCAGCCGGGTCTCGAGCCACTCGCGCTGCGAGCCGCCGCCGATGATCACCGGGCGGATGCCGGGGACCGAGGCCAGCTCGGCGAGGCGACGTACGCCGTGACGCTTGTGGAGGCTGCCGACGTAGCCGACCACGACCTGCGGTCCCGACGGCCGAGCGGGCGCGCGACCAGGAGTCGTGCAGCCAGTGGTCGCGCAGGCCGGGAGTGAAGGCGGCGGTGTCGACGCCGGGACGCCACAGCCCGGCCGTGACGCCGAACTCCGCCATCCGCTCGACCATCCACGTCGAGGTCACCAGCACCGCGTCGGTGCGGTCGGCGACCTTGGCGCGCCAGTAGTCGGCGGCGAGGTCGAGGACGGGGGACTGCTCGACGACCAGCGACGGGATGCCGGCGCGGTCGGTGTGCTTGAGGGCCTTGCGGCCCAGGGACCCGGGTGAGGTGACGTGCACGAGGTCGGGGGCGAAGGCGTCGATGGCGGCGCGCACCTGCGGGCCGGTCGGCTCGAGCGGCTTGATCCGCACCACCTGCGAGGTCCGGTACGTCGTCAGGCCGGGGCCCGGCGTGATGATCCGGATCGTGTGGCCCGAGGTCGACGAGCCGGTCGGCCACCGCCTTGAGGGTGGTCGTCGTGCCGTCGACGGCGGGGTAGAAGGTCTCGGTCACCAGGGCGATCCGCATGGCCATGACGGTGGCGTACGCAGCGGGCAGGCGTGCGACACGCCGGCGACACGCGGGTGCACGTCGGGTGAACGGCCTACCGCGGGGTGACGACCTCGTCGTAGGTGACCGGGATCTGCAGGGACTGGCCCAGTCGCGAACCGCTGTAGAGCAGGTAGCCGCAGGGGCTCTCCCTGAGCCGCACGACGTCGCCCCGGTCGGTGGCGAGGGTCAGGGTGTCGGGGCGGGTCACGCCCTCGGTGCACTCGTTCTCCGCGAGGTCGTTGAACTCCTCGGTGACCGGCAGCGGGGCGTCCCACGCGGCGCGCAGCAGGTCCAGCCCCGTCGGGGTCAGCATCCGCGGCGTCGCCGTCCTCGGTGCAGCCGACGGCGTCGACGACCTGCTCGCGGCCCGGGGTGGCGGGGGAGTAGGTGAAGCGGGTGTCGCACCCGAGCGGGTCGACGCGCGCGCCGTACGCCTCGTCGTCGCGCTGGCCGTCGAGGGCGTCGAGGAACGACTGGACGACCGCGAACGCATCGACGGGGCGGCCGGCGAGGTCGTTGTCGCCGCAGAACGTCTGACCGAGAAGCACGGTCGAGCCGTCGTCCAGCTCGAAGGCGAGCGCCTGGCGCGAAGAGATCCCGTCGATCGACGCGCAGCGTTCGGGATCGGGCATCGGGCAGCGCGCGCACCCGCTCGACGAAGTCCGGCACGCCCGACAGCAGGGCGTCCGGGCTCGCCGGGTAGGACGGTGCGGACCCGTTGAAGTAGTCACGTCCGATCGGCGCCCCCGAGGCGTCACCGCACAGCCGCACCCCCACGACCCGGTCGAGGTCAGGGATCACCTTGTTGGACTTCTCGGTGCTCGGAAGGGTGGCCGGGCAGGGGACGGCGTCGTACACCTCGTCGGGCGGCGGGTCGAAGTCCGCGGGATCGAAGGTCGGCGCCACGACCTCCGGCCGCAACGGTGCCGGGTCCGAGCCCGACAACACCAACGGAGTGACCACGACGGCGGCGACCGCGGCGGCTGCCAGGGCGGTGGCAGCCCGGCGGCGGTTGCGTGAGCGCCGCCCGGCGGCGGCTGCGGGGGCGGGATCGATCCGGGGGGCGTCGGGCACGACGCCGTGCAACAGGTCCTGCAGGTCGCGCTCGTTCACGGGTGATCCTCCAGCAGGGTCGAGGCCCGCAGCGCCTTCAGCGCGCGGGCGGTCTGGCTCTTGACGGTGCCGACGGAGATGCCGAGCATCTCTGCGGTGGCGGCCTCGGTGAGGTCGTCGTAGAAGCGGAGCACCACCACGGCCCGCTGGCCGCGCGGCAGGGTCGCCAGGGCCGCCAGCACGTCGTGCCGCACGTCGGCGAGACCCCGGTCGGAAGCGGCAGCGGCGACCTCGGGCAGCGTCTCGGTCGGCACCTCGCCGGTCCAGCGCCGCCGCCACCAGTCGATGTACGTCGTGACCAGCACCCGCCGCACGTAGCCGTCGACGGCGCCGTCGCGTGCGATCCGGTCCCAGCGCCGCCAGCACGCGGTCAGTGCCGTCTGCACGAGGTCCTCGGCCCGATGCGCGTCACCGGTGAGCAACCAGGCGCTGCGCCACAACGCCTGCCCGCGGGCGGCGACGTACTCCTCGAAGGTGGGCGCGCCCGACCCGCGCTCGACCTCGCCACCCATCGTCACAGCATCGACCATCTGCACCACGGATCTCCGTTTCCTCGACCCGGACAACGGGTCGGGAGCCACAAAAGGTTGTCGCCCGGGGGATTTCAGTCGCATGCTCATGGCAGGCGGGGGCGAGGACTGGAGCCTCGCGACGTTGCGCGGGGAGGTAGGACGTGGCCGAGCCACTGGAGGACGAGCGGCTCTGGGAGATCACCGCCGAGCACTCGCCCGTCGGCATGACCCTCGTGCGACCCGACGGGGTGGTGCTCACCGCCAACCGGGCCCTGTGCACGATGCTGCGCTGCGACGAGAGCGACCTGCTCGGCAGCCGCTACGTGCTGCTGACCCACCCCGACGACCGAGCACGCCACGTCGCGCTCTTCGACGAGGCCGTCGCCGGCGAGCGCGACAGCTACCGGCTGACGAAGCGGTGCCTGCGCCGCGACGGCAGCGTCCTGTGGGGTGACCTGTCGGCGGCGGCGCTCCGCGTCCGAGACGGCGAGACGCGCTACCTGATCGGGCAGCTGGTCGACGTGACGCAGCAGCGCGAGCACGAGGAGCGCCTCGCCGAGGCGCTCGAGACGATCGAGCCGGCAGCGACAGCTGGCCCAGGGGATCCTCGACACCGTCGACGTGGGGCTGCTGATGATCGGCGCCGACGGCACCTACGAGGCGTTCAACCGGCGGCACACCGACTTCCTGCGGCTCGCCTTCCCCGAGGGCCACGGCGGTCACGCAGGTCAGCTCGGTGCCGTCTTCGGCCCCGACGGTGTCACCCTGCTGACCCACGAGGAGATGCCGTCGACACGGGCGGCGCGGGGCGAGGAGTTCGACGGCCTTCGGATGTGGGTCGGCGCCGATCCCTTGGAGCGTCGGGCGCTCTCGGTCTCGGCGCGGACCCTCGTCGACTCCGGCGGGGAGTTCGCGGGCGCGGGACTGGCCTACAACGACATCACCGACCTGATGCGCGACATCCAGGCGCGCGACGACTTCCTCGCATCGGTCTCCCACGAGCTGCGCACGCCGCTGGCGTCGGTCGATCGGCTACCTCGAGCTGCTGGCCGACAGCGCCGGGCTCGGGAGGCTGAGCGCCGCCAAGTCGATGTGATCCAGCGCAACGCCGGCCGGCTGCACGGCTGGTGTCCGACCTCCTGGAGTCCGCTCGAGCACCGGTCCGGTCCGATCGCCCTCCCCGGCAGCTGGGTGGACTGTCAGCGATCGTCGGCCAGGCGCTCGAGGCCGCGCTGCCGGACGCGCGGGCCGCGGGGTCACCTCGAGGGCGACCTCAGAGCGGCGTGCGCGGCCGAGGTCGACCCCGGTCGGCTTCGCCAGGTGCTCGACAACCTGATCTCGAACGGCAGTGAAGTACACCGACGCCGGCGACCGGTGACCGTCTCCCTGCGACAGCTCGACGACGCGGCGGCCATGCCTCGCGTGCGCGACACCGGGATCGGTCTGGACGAGTCCGACATCGCCCTCCTCTTCACGCCGTTCTTCCGTGCCGACAGCGCCCGGCCCGCCAGACCGCCGGGGTCGGCCTCGGGACTGGGGATCTGCGAAGGCCATCGTGGAGGCCCACGGCGGACGGATCCAGGTGGTCAGCGTGCTTGGTCGGGGGACGACGTTCACGGCCTCGTCTCCCGTTGCGCTGACGGCGGGGATGTTTCAGAATGTCACACTCGGTGGTCGTCACCCCGATGGGCTTCTAGGGTGCCCACATGACTTCACAGGACGCCGCCGTCGAGGGGGGCCTGGACGAACCGACCGGACTCGAGCCGGAGCAGGGCTCGCTCGCGCTGGCCCACCCCGACGACCGACACACCCGGGCCGACTGGGAGGAGGCGACCGCGGCCGTCCTGCGCAAGGCGCGTCGGATGACCGACGAGGACGACGCGGAGCTGGTCTGGGACAAGCTCACCCGCACCACGCTGGACGGGATCCCGGTGCTCCCGCTCGGCACCCCCGACGTCCTCGACGGCCTGGCCACGTCGGGGCGTCCGACCCGCAGCGGCGACTGGGACATCCGCGCCCACCTCGGCGGCGGCGCGGAGAAGCAGGTCAACGAGGACGCCCTGCTCGACCTCGAGGGCGGGGTCACCTCGCTCTGGTTGGGCGTCGGTCCCGACACCGACTTCGCGGCGCTGCTCGACGGGGTGTTCCTCGACCTCGCTCCGGTGGTCCTCGACGCCACGTCCGACCCACTTGCCACGGCACGGGCGTTCGTCTCCTACGCCGGTGACCTCGAGCTCCACGCCAGCACCAACCTCGGCGTTCCTGCGCAGCAGGCGAGCGCCGACCTGGCTGCGCTGGCGACCGGCCTCGGCGTACGCGCCTTCGTCGTCGACGCCACCGCCGTGCACGACCGCGGGGCCTCCGACGCCCAGGAGCTCGGTTACGCCATGTCGGTCGCGGCGGGCTGCCTGCGCGTCCTCACCGACGACGGGACTCTCCGTGGCCGAGGTGGCCGGTCTCGTCGAGTTCCGGTTCGCCGCGACCGACGAGCAGTTCCCGACCATCGCCAAGCTCCGCGCCGCCCGTCGCCTGTGGACCAGGATGCTCGAGCTCAGCGGTGCCGAGCCGGCCGCGTCGGCACATGGCGCTCCACGCCGTCACGAGCAAGCCGATGATGAGCCGCTACGACCCCTACGTGAACATGCTCCGCACGACCGTGGCCGCCTTCGCCGCTGGTGTCGGTGGCGCTGACGCGGTGACCGTGCTGCCCTTCGACGCTCCCCTCGGCACCCCCGAGACCCTGGGCCGCCGGATCGCGCGCAACACCTCCGCCCTGCTGCTGTCGGAGTCCCACGTCGGCAAGGTCGCCGACCCGGCCGGCGGCTCGTACGCCGTCGAGAAGCTCACCGACGACCTCGCCGTCGCCGGGTGGGCCGTGCTCGGCGACCTCGAGTCCGGCGCCGACCTCGACGCGGCGATCGCCGAGGTCGTCGCCGCCCGCGACGAGCAGGTCGCCACCCGCAAGCGCCCGATCACCGGGCTCACCGAGTTCCCGAACCTCGCCGAGGAGCTGCCCGAGCGGGTGGCCGACGGCGCCTTCGACGGCGTCCGCTCCTACGGTGCGGCCTTCGAGGAGCTGCGCGACACCGCGCCCTCGGGACACGTCTTCCTGGCCACGCTCGGCACCGTCGCGTCCCACACGGCCCGGGCCACGTTCGCGACCAACCTGTTCGCCGCCGGGGGCGTGGCCGTCGACGTGGCCGGTGCCACCGACGGCGTCGAGGCGCTGCTCGCGGCCTACGACGGGCAGGCGGTGGCCTGCCTGGCCGGCGCGGACCCGACGTACGCCGAGTGGGGCGAGGACGCCGCGGCCGCGCTGCGCGAGGCGGGTGCGACCCGGATCGTCGTGGCCGGCAAGCCCGCCGACCACGCCGACGACAGCTGTGCGATGGGGGTGGACGCGCTGGCGTTCCTGACCCGGACGAGAGAGGCCCTGTCATGAGTGTCCCCGAGAGCTTCGCCGGACTCGACCTGAAGGGGGCGTCGTCGGGCCCAGCCCCCGGGGCGGCCTCCGACTCGGCGAGCGAGGCCTGGACCTCGCCCGAGGGCATCGACATCCTGCCGAT
>CAWGJR010000036.1:0-51032 GCA_963822915.1 uncultured Actinomycetota bacterium | reverse complement strand
GAAGAAGTCGTTGGTGAGCGTGCCGGGCCGGTCGGTCAGGACGCCCAGGTCGGAGCCGTCGTGGTTGGCGCCGAGCACCCGCAGACCGCCCACGAGGACGGTCATCTCCGGGGCGCTGAGGGTCAGCAGGTTCGCCCGGTCGACGAGCTGGTACTCCGCAGGGGAGCATCTGCCCCTTGCCGGGGAAGTTGCGGAACCCGTCGGACTGCGGCTCGAGCCAGGAGAAGGACTCGATGTCGGTCATCTCCTGGGTCGCGTCGGTGCGACCGGCGATGAAGGGCACGGTGACGTCGTGGCCGGCATCCTGTGCCGCCTTCTCGACGCCGGCGCACCCGGCGAGCACGACCAGGTCGGCGAAGGAGATCGCCTTCGAGCCGGCGGAGGCGTTGAACGACTCCTGGATGCCCTCGAGGGTGCTGATCACGCCGGCGAGCTGGTCGGGGGCGTTGACCGTCCAGCCGCGCTGCGGCTCGAGGCGCAGCCGACCGCCGTTGGCGCCACCGCGCTTGTCGCTGCCGCGGAAGGTCGAGGCGGCCGCCCAGGCCGTGGAGACGAGCTGGGAGACGGTGAGACCGCTGGCCAGCAGGTCGGCCTTGAGCGAGGCGATGTCAGCGTCGTCGACGAGGTCATGGTCGACGGCCGGGACGGGGTCCTGCCACAGCAGGGTCTCCGCGGGCACCAGCGGGCCGAGGTAGCGGTCGATCGGGCCCATGTCGCGGTGGGTGAGCTTGTACCAGGCGCGCGCGAACGCGTCGGCGAACTCGTCGGGGTTGGCGAGGAAGCGGCGCGTGATCTCCTCGTAGACCGGGTCGACGCGCAGCGCGAGGTCGGTGGTCAGCATCGTCGGCGGGCGGGTGAGCTCGACCGCTCTCCGGGTCGGGCACGGTGTTGGCCGCCGCCCCGTCCTTGGGCTGCCACTGGTGCGCGCCGGCGGGGCTCTTCGTGAGCTCCCACTCGTAGGCGTAGAGGTTCTCGAGGTACTTCATGCTCCACTGCGTCGGCGTGGAGGTCCAGGTGACCTCGAGGCCGCTGGTGATGGCGTCGCGGCCGCGTGCCGGAGCCGAAGCCCTGCTTCCAGCCGAGCCCCTGCTCCTCGAGGGGGCGCCCTCGGGCTCGGGTCCGACGTACTCCTCGGGGTTCGCCGCGCCGTGGGTCTTGCCGAAGGTGTGTCCGCCGGCGATGAGGGCGACGGTCTCGACGTCGTTCATCGCCATCCGGCCGAAGGTCTCGCGGATGTCGCGCGCCGAGGCGAGCGGGTCGGGGGTGCCGTTGGGGCCCTCGGGGTTGACGTAGATCAGACCCATCTGGACGGCGGCGAGTGGGTTCTCCAGCTCGCGGTCGCCGGTGTAGCGCTCGTCGCCGAGCCAGGTCTGCTCGGGGCCCCAGTAGACGTCCTCGTCGGGCTCCCACACGTCGGCGCGGCCGCCGGCGAAGCCGAAGGTCGTGAAGCCCATGGTCTCGAGCGCGCGGTTGCCGGTGAAGACCATCAGGTCGGCCCAGGAGATCGACCTGCCGTACTTCTGCTTGATCGGCCAGAGCAGGCGACGCGCCTTGTCGAGGTTGCCGTTGTCGGGCCAGCTGTTGAGCGGGGCGAAGCGCTGCATGCCGGCGCCGGCGCCTCCGCGGCCGTCGCTGACGCGGTAGGTGCCGGCGCTGTGCCAGGCCATCCGGATGAAGAACCCGCCGTAGTGGCCGAAGTCGGCAGGCCAGAACTCCTGCGAGTCGGTCATCAGGGCGTCGACGTCGGCGGTCAGGGCCTCGAGGTCGAGCCCGGCGAAGGCCTGGGCGTAGTCGAAGTCGGCACCCATCGGGTTGGCGACGTCGGCGTGCTTGCGCAGGATCTTGAGGTTGAGCTGGTTGGGCCACCAGTCCTGGTTGCCGCCGCCCTCGGTGGGGTGCTTGAAGCGCTCGCCCATCGGACAGCCGCCGGCCTCCTCGGTGTTCATGCACTGCTCGCGGGTCTGGTGCTGGCTCTCAGTCATGCGGGGACCTTTCGGTTGCGGTGGTTGCGGTGGGTGGGTGGTTCAGGGGTGGGACGACGAGGCGCTGCACGCGGGGCAGCGGCCCCAGTAGATGACCTCGGCCTCGTCGATCGCGAAGCCGTGGTCGTCGGCCGCGGTCAGGCACGGGGCCTCGCCGACCGCGCAGTCGACGTCGGCGATCGCGCCGCAGGAGCGACACACGACGTGGTGGTGGTTGTCGCCGACGCGGGCCTCGTAGCGGGCGACGGAGTTCGACGGCTGGATGCGGCGGACGAGCCCCGCTGCGGTCAGGGCCCGGAGGACGTCGTAGACCGCTTGGTGCGAGACCTCGCCCAGCGTCGCGCGGGCGGCCTCGATGAGGACGTCGGTCTCGGCGTGGGGATGGTCGTGGACCGCGGCCAGCACGGCCACCCGAGGCCGGGTCACGCGCAGGGCGGCGTCGCGCAGGGACTGCTCGAGGGCGGCGGTGGAGGACATCCCTGCCAACGTGCCGCACATTCTTGAACGAGTCAAGACTGGCACGCGGATCAGCTCGGGGAGGAATGAGGGAAAATGAACAGAAGGCCCTGTGGAGCCAGGGCCTTTCTGAGTGTCCGAGGGGATTTGAACCCCCACGCCCGCTCATCGGGCACTAGCACCTCAAGCCAGGCGCGGCGTGATGCCTGGTGCGGGCTGGTGCTTGGTCGTCGTCCTCATCAGGTGGGGGACTCCGATCCGTGGTTCCTGATCGGTGACAGTGATGGGAAGTCCGTGACTGACATCGGGGGTGCGACCACCGCGGCTTCTCGCGGTCTTGGTCGGGCTCGCGTGGCCTCGAGGCCCGCCTTCGTCGGCACCTCGGCCGGCGTGGGTGGGGGTGCTCAGCCGTAGAGCCCCGCGAACTGGCTGTCGGCGGCATCGTTGTAGCAGGTGAAGGCGCCGACGATGAGCCTCTTGCCGTCGGCCTGGACCGCCGACCCCTAACAGGTTGCTGTCGAGGCCGGTGCCGTGGCCGGTGAAGGTGGTGTCGAAGGCACCCGTCGTCGTGAGCCGGGCCAGGAAGTCGGCGGCGGCACCGTTGTAGGAGGTGAAGACGCCAGCGATGAGGATCTTGGCGTCGGCCTGGACCGCGACCCCTAACACCGTGTCGTTGGGCCGTCGCCGGCGACGGTGAAGGTGGCGTCGAGGGACCCGTCGGCATTCAGCCGGGCGAGCTCGTTGGCGGCGACACCGTTCTAGGAGGTGAAGGCGCTGGCGATGAGGATCTTGGCGTCGGTCTGGACCGCGACTCCGAACACCACGCGGTTGGGGCCGGTGCCGGGCCACTGAAGTGTTCTCGAGACCCGTCTTCGTTGATCCGTGCCCACTGGTCGGCGGCGACACCGTTGTAGAGGTGAAATAACCCGCATAGGATCTAGCCATCGGCTTGGACCGCGTCTCCCCACACACGTCGTTCGTGCAGCGCCCTCAGCGGTGAAGTCTGTCGCGTTGTTGTCGTCCGCCGGGCCAGGGTCTGGGGCGACACCTTTGTAGGTGAATGCCCGCGATCAGCGTCCTGCCATCGGCCTGGCTCGGTTCCGTTCTCGTCCTGGTTGGGACCGAAGCCGACGGCGAACGTGGTGTCGCGGACCCGTCCGCGTTTGCCGCTACGCATCTCGGCAGCACCGTTCTGGACGTGAATGCCACGATGAGGATCTTAGCGTCTGCCTGTACCGTACCCTGTACACGACGTCCTTGGGGCCCATGCCGGGCCCGTTGGTGGTTCGACGGCCCCGGGCGCATCGAAGGTTGCGACCGTGCTGGCGCCGTAGCCGTCTGTTATCGTGATGGTGACCTCTCGTGGTCGCTGTCGGCGCGGTGGTGAGGGTGTAGGCGAACCGGTACAGGCGCCCAGTGCCCGAGGCACCGAGGTCGGTCAACACCAGGGCGGCGGGGTGGCCGGGGTCGAGTAGGTCACCGCCGTGGCGGGGGGTGTGGCCGGGGCCGGTCGAGCAGGAACGTCACTGTCCCGGGCCGGTGGCGTAGTCGGCCGTCATCGCGGTCACCGTGGTGGTGCGTGGGCCGGAGGTGGCGTGGGCCAGGCAGCCGTCGCGATCGCGACGACCTGGCGGTCCAGGCGGCCGCGCCGATCGCCATTCGACGTCCGACGGGGAGGTGCAGGGTCATCCAGGGTCCGATCCACGACAGGCAGCCCGCTCGGCTGCACGAGAAGCGAGGCTAACCCGCGCTCACGCCGTACTGCCGGGGAACACCGAACACCGGTCGAGAAACCCAGTGAAATGAACAAAAGGCCCCGTGGAGCCGGGGCCTTCTGAGTGTCCGAGGGGGGACTTGAACCCCCACGCCCGCTAATGGGGCACTAGCACCTCAAGCTAGCGCGTCTACCAATTCCGCCACCCGGACGAGTGCGTCGGAACAGTAGCAAAGGAACGCCCCACCACTCACATCGGGGCGCGCCACGGCAGGTGCCAGTATGGGGGCCATGAGCAGCGACAACTCGGTGGACCCGGTGCCCACGGCGAACCCCACGCCCACGTCGTACGACCCGGCGGGCGAGGTCGTCGACCTGTGCCGCGAGCTGATCCGGATCGACACGAGCAACTACGGCGACCGCGACGGGCCGGGGGAGCGCAAGGCCGCGGAGTACGTCGCGACGCTGCTCGACGAGGTCGGCATCGAGGCGCGCCTCTACGAGTCCACGCCGGGCCGCACGTCGGTGGTGGCCACGTGGGGCGGCGACGACAGCCGCGGGCGGCTGCTGCTCCACGGCCACCTCGACGTCGTGCCGGCCGCGGCCGAGGACTGGCAGGTCGACCCGTTCAGCGGCGAGGTCCAGGACGGCTACGTGTGGGGCCGTGGCGCGGTCGACATGAAGGACTTCGACGCGATGCTGCTGTCGACCGTGCGAGCGCGCCAGCGAGCGGGGCAGGTGCCCGACCGTCCGATCGTGCTCTGCTTCACCGCCGACGAGGAGGCCGGTGGCCACCACGGCGCCGAGGCGCTCGTCGAGGAGCACCGCGACGAGTTCGAGGGCGTGACCGAGGCGGTCGGCGAGGTCGGCGGCTTCAGCACCACCGTGCGCGGACGCCGGCTCTACCTGATCGAGGCCGCCGAGAAGGGCATGGCCTGGATGAAGCTCACCGCGCGCGGGCGAGCGGGTCACGGCTCGATGATCAACCCCGACAACGCCGTCACCCGGCTGTCCGGGCGCGGTCGCGCGCATCGGGGCCCACCAGTGGCCGGTGCGGCTGACGCCGACGATGGAGGTGCTGCTGGCCACGGTCGCCGACCTCGCCGGCACCGAGGCCACGCCAGAGAACGCCCAGGCGCTGATCGAGGAGTTCGGCGGCGCCGCCCGGATGCTCGGGGCCGTCATCCGCAACACCGTCAACCCGACCCAGCTCTCGGCCGGCTACAAGGTCAACGTCATCCCGACCGAGGCGACCGCCCACGTCGACGGCCGCTTCCTGCCCGGCTACGAGGACGAGTTCTTCGAGACCCTGCGCGAGCTGTGCGGCGAGGGCATCGAGTGGGAGTTCCTCTCCCACCAGCAGCCCTGGGAGACGCCGTACGACGGCGACCTGGTCGGCGCGATGACCCGCTCCATCCTCGCCGAGGACCCCGACGGCATCGTCGCTCCCTACACGATGAGCGGCGGCACCGACGCCAAGCACTTCCGCAAGCTCGGCATGCGGTCCTACGGCTTCGCGCCGCTGCGCCTGCCCGCCGACCTCGACTTCACCGCGCTCTTCCACGGGGTCGACGAGCGGGTGCCGGTCGACGCGCTCGAGTTCGGTGCGCGGGTGTTCGACCGGTTCCTGGGCGAGGCGTAGGCTAGGCTAGGCCCGTCCGTGGGGACGCCGTTTGGTCCCAAACGACGACATCCGGGCCGGAATCTGCGTCGTTTGGGACCAAACGGCGTCAGTTCAGGCCGTCCGCACGGCGCGGATGATCTTGCGCCGCAGGATGACCCGGCGTACGCCGTCGTCCCCGATGCGCACCCGGTCGAGCTCCCAGCCGCCGTGCTCGGCCCGCTCGACGAGGAGCTTGGCCACCACGCCGCGCGGGAAGTCGCGGTCGAAGCTCACCTTGTCGAACTCCCACTCCACACCGGTGCGTGGGGCCCGCCGCTCGATCCGGCTCACACGGCCCCCTGGGACACGTCGTCGAGGGCGGCGACGATCTCGCCGGGCAGGGTCTTCTCCTCGATGTCCAGCGCTCCGCGCAGCTGGGCGGCGGTGCGGGCGCCCACGATCGGTGCGGTGACCCCCGGCCGGTCGCGCACCCAGACCAGCGCCACCTCGAGGGGCGACCAGCCCAGCCCGTCGGCGGCGCGCGCCACGGCCTCGACCACCCGCGACTCGCCTCGTCGAGGTAGGCCCCCACGAACCCCGCGAACGTCTGCGACGCGGCCCGCGAGTCCACGGGCGTGCCGCCGCGGTACTTCCCGGTCAGCACCCCGCGACCCAGCGGCGACCAGGGGAGCACCCCGAGACCGAGGGCCGCGGCGCCCGGCAGGACCTCCCGCTCGACCTGCCGGTTGAGCAGGGAGTACTCGACCTGGGTCGAGGCCAGGACCGCGCGCCCCGGGACAGCACGCTGCCAGGTCGCGGCCTGGGCGGTCTGCCACCCGCTGTAGTTGCTGATCCCGACGTACGACGCGCGTCCCGACGTCACCGCGAGGTCCAGGGCGCTCAGGGTCTCCTCCAGGGGCGCCTGGTCACTCCACACGTGCACCTGCCACAGGTCGACGTGGTCGACACCGAGGCGCTCCAGCGAGGCGTCCAGCGTGGTGAGGAGGTGCCCGCGCGAGGTGTTGGTCACCCGCTCGCCGGTGCGGCGTGAGATCCCCGCCTTGGTGGCCAGGACGACCTCGTCACGCGCGATGACGTCACCGATCAGCCGGCCGACCAGGCGCTCGGAGTCCCCGTCGGTGTAGCCGGCCGCGGTGTCGACCAGCGTGCCCCCGCGCTCGGCGAAGGCGATCAGGGACTCACGCGCCTCGTGCTCGTCGGTGTCACGCCCCCAGGTCATCGTGCCCAGGCCGATCCTCGACACCGTCAGTCCGGTGGCGCCCATCCGTCGCTGTCGCATGGCGAAAACCTAACCGGGTGGGTGCGAGCCGAAGAAGGAGGCGCGCACGACACGCCCTACGCTGATGCCGTGTGGGACATCCTCCAGGCCATCGTGCTCGGGACGATCCAGGGTCTGACAGAGTTCCTGCCGATCTCGAGCAGCGCGCACCTGCGCATCTATCCCGAGCTCTTCGGCTGGGGTGACCCGGGCGCCGCCTTCACCGCGGTGATCCAGATCGGCACCGAGCTCGCGGTCCTGATCTACTTCCGCAAGGACATCTGGCGCATCGCCTCCATGTGGGTGCGCTCGCTCTTCCGCGCCGAGCTCCGCGGCCACCTGGACGCGCGGATGGGGTGGTTCATCATCGTCGGCTCCCTGCCGATCGTCGTGCTCGGCATCGTGCTCAAGGACGTCATCGAGCGCGACTTCCGCAACCTGTGGATCATCGCGACGATGCTGGTCGTGATGGGGCTGGTGCTGGGGCTGGCCGACCGCTTCGGGTCCAACAGCCGCAAGATCAAGCAGATCACCATGCGCGACGCGATCCTGATGGGCGCGGCGCAGGCCATGGCACTGGTCCCCGGCGTCTCCCGCTCCGGCGCGACCCTGTCGATGGGGCGGGCGCTCGGCTACGAGCGCGAGGCCGCCACCCGGTACGCCTTCCTGCTCGCCATCCCGGCCGTCGTCGGGGCGGGGCTCTTCGAGCTGCGCAAGATCGGGGAGCCCGTGCAGGCAGGTGAGACCGACTACGGCTGGGGTCCGACCGTGGCGGCGACGGTGGTCTCCTTCGTCGTCGGCTACGCCGCGATCGCCTGGCTGCTGCGCTACGTCTCCACGCGGTCCTACACGCCGTTCGTGATCTATCGCGTGGTCCTGGGCCTGTCGACGATGGCGCTGATCGCGACCGGCGTCCTCGTCGCCTGAGCCCGCGCCGAGGCACCGGGGCCCGGTCGCGCCGGTGCGGCTCAGAGCCACCCGGCGCGCTTGAAGAACCACCACAGGCCACCCGACGCCGCGACCATGACGAGCAGCGCGAACGGGTAGCCGAGGGCCCAGTGCAGCTCGGGCATGTCGTCGAAGTTCATCCCGTAGATCCCCGCGATGAGCGTCGGTACGACGACGATGGCCGCACCGGCGGAGATCTTGCGCATGTCGTCGTTCTGCTGCACCGAGATCGACGCCAGGTGGGCGTCGAAGGCCGTCGACAGCAGGCCGTCGAGGCTGTCGACGATCTCGGCCGCCTGCGTCAGGTGGTCGACCACGTCGCGGAAGTACGGCGCGGCCTCCGGGCTGACGCCGTCCACGCTGCCGGCCGCGAAGCGCCGCATCGGCTCGCGCAGCGGCAGCACGGCCCGTCGTACCTCGGCGATCTCACGCTTGAGCGCGTAGATCCGGGCGGAGTCGCGCGTGCGCGCGGGGGAGAAGACCGAGGCCTCGACCTCGTCGACGTCCTCCTCGAGGAAGCCGACCACGTCGGTGTAGCCGTCGACGACGACGTCGCTGACCGCGTAGACGACGGCCGAGGGGCCGTGGGCCAGCAGCTCGGCGGAGTGCTCCAGGTGGGCCCGGGCGTCCTGGAGCTGCGAGCCGTGGCCGTGGCGGACGGTGATGACGAAGTCGTGGCCCACGAACAGGCTGATCTCGCCGGTCTCCACGGCGTCGTCCTCGTCGACGTACCAGAGGGTCTTGAGGATCAGGAACAGCGTGTCGTCGTAGGTCTCCACCTTCGGGCGCTGGTGGGCCTTGAACGCGTCCTCGACGGCCAGGCGATGAAGTCCGAACACCGCGGCCACCTCGGCCAGCTCGCTCTCGCTCGGCTGGTAGAGGCCGACCCACACGAAGCCGTCGTCGTTGGCCGCGGTCTCGCGCAGCGCGGCGTAGTCGTGGGAGGCGCAGTCGACGGTGAGGCGGGTGCCGCCGCGGTAGACGGCGCTGTCGACGATCACGCGCTCAAGGTAACGCCCCGCTCACCGTTTCGGGCTCAGGTGCCGGGCTACAGTCCACCGCATGGCAACGGTGATCCTCGTCCGGCACGGTCGTACGACGGCGAACGCGTCGGGCATGCTCGCCGGACGGACCGCCGGGGTCAGGCTCGACGACACCGGCGACCGCCCAGGCGGGGCGCGCCGCCGAGCGGATCGCCGCGGTGCCGCTCGCCGCCGTCGTCAGCAGCCCCCTCGAGCGGTGCCGACAGACCGCCAAGGCGGTGCTCGCGGCCCAGGAGGCCGGTGACCTGCGCGTGGTGACCGAGAAGGGCATCACCGAGTGCGACTACGGCGCCTGGCAGGGCCGGATGCTGAAGGACCTCGCCAAGGAGCCGCTCTGGAAGACCGTGCAGGCCCAGCCCTCGGCGGCGACGTTCCCCGACGGGGAGTCGATGGCCACGATGCAGGCCAGGTCGGTCGCCGCCGTACGACGCCACGACGCGGCCATCGAGGCCGAGCACGGACCCGGCGCCGTGTGGGTGGCGGTCAGCCACGGCGACATCATCAAGTCGGTGCTCGCCGACGCCCTCGGGATGCACCTCGACCTCTTCCAGCGCATCGGGGTGGATCCGGCGTCGGTCTCGATCGTGCGCTACACCGGGTCGCGCCCCTACGTCCTGGCCTCCAACACCCACGCCGGTGACCTGTCCTGGCTGCGGCCGCCCGCGCCGAAGGGCCGGAAGAAGGGCTCGACCGCGAAGCGTGCGGCCGCGGCCGACGCCGCGGTGGGCGGGGGTGCGGGCCCGGAGGCCCCGCCGAGCGCGCCCGCACAGCCCGCGCGACGCTCACGCACCGGTGGCGCCACCAGCTCCTCCACCGGTCGGTCATAGGGTGGCTGACATGCCTCCGATCGTCCACGGCTTCGACCCGCCGGAACGCTTCGTCACCGGCACCGTCGGCGAGCCGGGAGCGCGCACGTTCTTCCTCCAGGCCCGCCTCGGCAGCCGCATCACCAGCGTCTCCCTCGAGAAGCAGCAGGTCGCCGTGCTCGCCGAGCGCATCGACGAGCTCCTCGACGAGGTGATGAGCAACCAGGCGAGCCAGTCCCTCGTCCCCGCGGTGGCCCCGCTCGCCCTGGACGACTCCGACCCCCTGGAGCAGCCGATCGAGGAGGAGTTCCGCGCCGGCACCATGACGCTGTCGTGGGACCCCTCCGACGAGCGCGTCGTGATCGAGGTCTTCCCCTACACCGAGGCGGCCGTCGTCAGCCCGGAGCAGATCGACGAGGACTTCGAGGAGCCGGAGCCCGACGAGGTGTTCCTCGTGCGGATCACCGCGGCGACGGCGCGGTCGTTCGTCAAGCGCGCCGAGCAGGTCCTGGAGGCAGGACGACCCAGCTGCCCCTTCTGCGGCAACGCGATCGATCCGGCCGGCCACCTGTGCGTGCGCGCCAACGGCTTCCGCCGCCGCGACCCCACATGAGCGAGCTCGAGCTGCACGGCCGGATCATGCCGGCCTCCAACGCCACGTTCCTCGGCGAGCTCGACGGACGCAAGGTCGTCTACAAGCCGGTCGCCGGCGAGCGGCCGCTGTGGGACTTCCCCGACGGCACGCTGGCCGGTCGCGAGGTGGCGGCGTACGCCGTCTCGCAGGCGATCGGCTGGGACGTCGTGCCACGCACGTGGCTGGGCGAGGGACCCCACGGGATCGGGATGCTGCAGGAGTGGCAGGAGCCCGACCCGGACCAGGGCGCCGTCGACCTGGTGCGTCCCGACGAGGTCCCGGCCGGCTGGCGCACCGTCTTCGAGGGCGTCGACGACCGCGACCGCGACGTCACCCTCGTCCACGAGGACACCGTGCCGCTGCGGCGGATGGCGGTGTTCGACGTCGTCACCAACAACGCCGACCGCAAGGGCGGGCACGTCCTGGAGATGACGTCCGGGCACCGCTACGGCGTCGACCACGGGCTCACGTTCCACCACGAGGCCAAGCTGCGCACCGTCCTGTGGGGCTGGCACGGCGAGCCGCTCGACGACGAGGACGTCGCCGGCGTCGAGCGCGTGATCAGCGCGGTCCAGGGCGAGCTGGGCGACCTCCTGGTCGAGCACCTGACCGAGCTGGAGGTCTCCGTGCTGCTCCGACGGTGCCGCCGCCTGCTCGACCACGGGATCCTCCCGGTGCCGCGGGGACAGTGGCCCTCGATCCCGTGGCCGCCCTTCTGAGGCAGCGCCCGACCGACCGTGTGCCACGCCGTGCGGCCACGAGGGGCTGTGGGCGCGCGGTCACCGGCACGGCCTAGGCTGCCGACATGCGCGCTTGGAACCCGGTGGAGATGCCGACGCTGACCGTCACCGCACCGGAGGTGTCGCTCTTCGACACGGCCACCGGCTCACGGGTCACGCCGGTGCCCGAGGGAGCCGCGCGCCTCTACGTCTGCGGGATCACGCCGTACGACGCCACCCACCTGGGGCACGCCGCGACCTACATCGGCTTCGACCTGCTCAACCGCGCCTGGCGCAACGCCGGGCACGAGGTCTCCTACGTGCAGAACGTGACCGACGTCGACGACCCGCTCCTCGAGCGCGCCACCAAGGTCGGCATCGACTGGGTCGAGCTGGCCGAGCGGGAGACCGAGCTGTTCCGCCAGGACATGCAGGCACTGAGGGTGCTGCCGCCCAAGTCCTACATCGGGGCCGTCGAGTCGATCCCGCTGGTGCTCGGTCTGATCAAGCTGCTCCAGACGCACGGCGCGATCTACGAGGTCGAGCAGGACCTCTACTACTCGGTCAGCGCGGATGACCGCTTCGGCTCCGAGTCCGGCTACGACCGCGACACGATGCTGCGCCTGTTCGGCGAGCGCGGGGGAGACCCCGAGCGCGAGGGCAAGCGTGACCCGCTCGACTGCCTCGTGTGGCTCGGTGAGCGCGAGGGCGAGCCGTCCTGGCCGAGTCCGTGGGGTCCGGGTCGGCCCGGCTGGCACATCGAGTGCGCCGCGATCGCGGTGGCGCACCTCGGGCGCGACATCGACGTCCAGGGCGGTGGGAGCGACCTGGTCTTCCCCCACCACGAGATGTGCGCCGGCCACGCCCAGGTGGCGACGGGCGCCTCGTTCGCCAAGGTCTACAGCCACGCCGGCATGGTCGGCTACGACGGCGAGAAGATGTCGAAGTCGCGGGGCAACCTGGTCTTCGTCTCGGCCCTGCGCAACAGCGACATCGACCCGATGGCCATCCGACTCGCCCTCCTGCGCCACCACTTCCGCAGCGACTGGGAGTGGGTCGACGCCGAGCTGTTCGACGCCGTCGACGCCCTGGCCGAGTGGCGCAGGGCCGTCGCCCTGGGAGCCGGTGCGCCCGCCGCGCCGGTCGTCACCGAGGTGCTCGCCGCGCTCGCCGACGACCTCGACGCGCCGCGCGCCGTCGCGGCGATCGACCGGTGGGTGGCCGCGACGCTGGGCGCGGGCGGCGACCTCGCCGACACCTCCGACCCGGACGCGGCCGTGGCGATCATCGCCGTGGTCGACGCCGCGCTCGGGCTCGCTCTCTAGCGACGCCCGTCGCCCGTTCCGGCGCCCGGGAGGACGCCGTTTGGTCCCAAACGACGTACTTCCGGGGCCAGATGCTGTCGTTTGGGACCAAACGGCGACACCGCCGGGCGTTCGCGACGCCGGACGGCCACGACCTCAGGCAGGTGTCGACGGGCCCGTCGGTCCGTCGTCGCCACGCCGCTTGAGGTAGCGCTCGAACTCGCGGGCGATCGCCTCACCCGAGGCCTCGGGCAGGTCGGCGGTGTCGCGCGTCTCCTCGAGGGCGCGCACGTAGTCGGCGATGTCCTCGTCCTCCTCGGCCAGGTCGTCGACCCCCCGCTCCCAGGCGCGCGCGTCCTCCGCGAGGTCCATCAGGGGGATCGAGACCTCGAGCAGGTCCTCGAGCTGACCCAGCAGCGCGAGGGTCGCCTTGGGGCACGGCGGCTGGGCGACGTAGTGCGGGACGGCTGCCCAGTAGGACACCGCCGGGATGTCGAGCCGCGCGCAGGCGTCCTGGAACACGCCGACGATGCCGGTCGGGCCCTCGTAGGTCGACTGCTCGAGCTTGAGGCGGTCCACCAGCTCGGGCTCCGTCGCGGTGCCGGTGACCGGGATCGGCCGGGTGTGGGGAGTGTCGGCCAGCAGTGCGCCGAGGGTGACGACCAGCTCGCCGCCGAGCTCGTCGCAGGCCGCGAGCAGCTCGGCGCAGAACTGGCGCCACCGCATGTTGGGCTCGATCCCGCGGATCAGGATGACGTCGCGGTCGAGGTCGGGGGGTGAGGCGACCGCGATCTGGGTGCTGGGCCAGGTGAGACGCCGGTGGCCGTTGTCGTCGGTCCCGACCATCGGACGGTTGACCTGGAAGTCGTAGAACTCCTCGGGGTCGATCACGGCCACCACGCGGGCGTTCCACACCTCCATGAGGTGGTCGACGACCGAGGAGGCGGCGTCCGCGGCGTCGTTCCAGCCCTCGAAGGCCGCGATGACCAGGGGGTCGACCAGGTCGGGGGTGTCCTCCATCTCGATCACGATGGGAAGCCTAGGGGGTGCTGTGGTGTTGAGAATCTCGACACCGAGGATTTCGTCCCCACGACGGGCCGGTGCCACGATCTGAGAACCGCGTCCACACCCTGGACACACGACCCCTCAGGTCACCGCCCACCGAGGAGAACCGTGCCCGACCACCGCCCCGATGCCACCGCCGCGCTCACCGAGCTGCTCCACGAGCGGATCGTGGTGCTCGACGGCGCCATGGGAACCGCCATCCAGCGCGACCGGCCCGACGAGGCCGGCTACCGCGGCGAGCGGTTCGCCGACTGGCCCAGCGACCTCCAGGGCAACAACGACCTGCTCACGCTGACCCAGCCCGACATCATCGCGGGCATCCATCGCGAGTACCTCGAGGCCGGCGCCGACGTCATCGAGACCAACACCTTCAACGCCAACCGGGTCTCGCTGGCCGACTACGGCATGGAGGACCTGGCCTACGAGCTCAACCTCGAGGCGGCTCTGCTCGCCCGTCGCGTCTGCGACGAGATGACCCGGGAGACACCGGACCGGCCGCGCTACGTCGGCGGCGCCCTGGGTCCCACGACCCGCACGGCGTCCATCTCGCCCGACGTCAACGACCCCGGCGCCCGCAACGTGTCGTGGGACCAGCTGGTCGCGGCCTACCTCGAGGCCGCCCGCGGACTGGTCGACGGCGGCTCGGACCTGCATCTTCATCGAGACGATCTTCGACACGCTCAACGCCAAGGCGGCGATCTTCGCCGTCGAGCAGCTCTTCGCCGAGCAGGGTCGCCGCTGGCCGGTGATCATCTCCGGCACGATCACCGACGCGTCGGGACGCACGCTGTCGGGCCAGGTCACCGAGGCGTTCTGGGACTCCGTGCGCCACGCCCGCCCGCTCGCGATCGGGCTCAACTGCGCCCTCGGGGCCAAGGAGATGCGCCCCTACATCGCCGAGATGTCCCGCCTCGCCGACAGCTTCGTCTCCTGCTACCCCAACGCCGGCCTGCCCAACGCGTTCGGTGAGTACGACGAGTCGCCCGACGAGACCGCCGAGATGCTGCGGGAGTTCGCCGAGGCCGGCTTCGTCAACCTCGCCGGCGGCTGCTGCGGCACGACGCCCGACCACATCGCCGCCATCGCCGCCGCGGTCGCCGACCAGCCCCGGCGCGAGCCGGCGACGCTGGCGCCGGCGATGCGCCTCAGCGGGCTCGAGCCGTTCACCATCGACGAGGACAGCCTGTTCGTCAACGTCGGCGAGCGCACCAACATCACCGGCTCGGCGAAGTTCCGCAACCTGATCAAGGACGGCGACTACGACGCCGCCCTGGCGGTCGCCTCCCAGCAGGTCGAGAACGGCGCGCAGGTCATCGACGTCAACATGGACGAGGGCATGATCGACGGCGTCGCGGCGATGGACCGCTTCACCAAGCTCATCGCCAGCGAGCCCGACATCAGCCGGGTCCCGATCATGGTCGACTCCTCCAAGTGGGAGGTGATCGAGGCCGGCCTGAAGAACGTCCAGGGCAAGGCGATCGTCAACTCGATCTCCATGAAGGAGGGCGAGGAGAAGTTCCGCGAGCAGGCCCGCCTGGTCAAGAAGTACGGCGCCGCCGCGGTCGTGATGGCCTTCGACGAGGACGGCCAGGCCGACAACCTCGAGCGCCGCGATCTCGATCTGCGAGCGCGCCTACCGGATCCTGGTCGACGAGGTCGGCTTCCCGGCCGAGGACATCATCTTCGACCCCAACGTCTTCGCCGTCGCGACCGGCATCGAGGAGCACGCGTCCTACGGCCTCGACTTCATCGAGGCCACCCGCTGGATCAAGGAGAACCTCCCGGGCGCCAAGGTCTCCGGCGGCATCTCCAACGTCAGCTTCTCCTTCCGCGGCAACAACCCGGTGCGCGAGGCGATCCACGCCGTGTTCCTCTTCCACGCGATCAAGGCCGGTCTCGACATGGGCATCGTCAACGCCGGCGCCCTCGTCGTCTACGACCAGGTCGAGCCCGAGCTGCGCGAGCGCATCGAGGACGTCGTCCTCAACCGCCGCCCCGACGCCGCCGAGCGGCTGCTCGAGATCGCCGAGGCCCACAACCAGGCCGGCGAGGTCGTCGAGGCGACCGCCGAGGAGTGGCGCTCGCTGCCCGTCGGCGAGCGGATCACCCACGCGCTGGTCAAGGGCCTCGACGCCTACGTCGAGTCCGACACCGAGGAGCTGCGCGCCGAGATCGCCGAGCGCGGCGGCCGCCCGATCGAGGTCATCGAGGGCCCGCTGATGGACGGCATGAACGTCGTCGGCGACCTCTTCGGGGCCGGCAAGATGTTCCTGCCGCAGGTCGTGAAGTCGGCGCGGGTGATGAAGAAGGCCGTGGCCTACCTCATCCCGTTCATCGAGCAGGAGAAGGCCGACTTCGTCGCCGCCGGGGGAGTCGCGTCGAGCGACAAGGAGACCAACGGCACGATCGTGATGGCGACCGTCAAGGGCGACGTGCACGACATCGGCAAGAACATCGTCGGCGTCGTGCTGCAGTGCAACAACTACGAGGTCATCGACCTCGGGGTCATGGTGCCGGCGCAGAAGATCCTCGACACCGCCGCCGAGGTCGGCGCCGACATCATCGGCCTCTCCGGACTCATCACCCCCTCCCTCGACGAGATGGTCACCCTGGCCACCGAGATGCAGCGCCAGGGCCTGACGATCCCGCTGCTCATCGGCGGCGCGACCACCTCGCGCGCCCACACCGCGGTCAAGGTCGACCCCAAGTACGACGGCCCCGTGGTCTGGGTCAAGGACGCCTCGCGCTCGGTCCCGACCGCAGCCGCGCTGCTCCACGACGAGCGCCGCACCGCGCTGATGGCCGACGTCAAGGTCGACTACGACGCCCTGCGCCTGCGCCACGCCGGCAAGGGCGACCGCAAGCTGCTCAAGTACGCCGCCGCACGCGCCAACGCGACCGCCGTCGACTGGTCGTCGTACACGCCGCCGACGCCGCGGCAGCCGGGCGTCCACCTGCTCGACGACTACGACATCGGCGAGCTGCGCGACTACATCGACTGGCAGCCGTTCTTCAACGCGTGGGAGATGAAGGGCAAGTTCCCCGACATCCTCAACAGCCCGACGACCGGCGAGACGGCGCGCAAGCTCTACGACGACGCCCAGGCGATGCTCGACACGATCATCGCCGAGAAGTGGCTCACCGCCCGGGGCGTCTACGGGTTCTTCCCGGCGGCCGCCGTCGGCGACGACACGGTCGTCTACGCCGACGACGAGCGCGACGACGTACGCGCGACGCTGCACCACCTGCGCCAGCAGGGCGAGCACCGCGAGGGCATCCCCAACCGCTCGCTGGCCGACTTCGTCGCGCCCGCCGACTCCGGGCTCGCCGACCACGTCGGCGGGTTCGCCGTCACCGCGGGCATCGGCCTGCCCGAGCGGGTCCAGGCGTTCAAGGACGACCTCGACGACTACAACGCGATCCTGATCGAGTCGCTGGCCGACCGGCTGGCCGAGGCGTTCGCCGAGCGGCTGCACCAGCGCGTCCGCACCGAGTTCTGGGGCCACGTCTCCGACGAGGACCTCTCCAACGCCGACCTGATCGCCGAGAGGTACGCCGGCATCCGGCCGGCCCCGGGCTACCCGGCCTGCCCCGACCACACCGAGAAGCTCACGCTGTGGGACCTCCTCGACGTCGAGGAGCAGACCGGCATCACGCTGACCGAGTCGATGGCGATGTGGCCGGGCGCCTCGGTCTCCGGGTGGTACTTCAGCCACCCGCAGTCGCAGTACTTCGTCGTCGGCCGCGTCGGGCGCGACCAGGTCGCCGACTACGCCGAGCGCAAGGGCTGGACCATGGCCGAGGCCGAGCGCTGGCTCTCGCCCAACCTCGGCTACGAGCCCGAGGACTGAGCGTGCCCGGTCCTGCACCCGAGGTACGCCGTTTGGTCCCAAACGACACGATTTCGGGGCTCCAACCTGTCGTTGGGGACCAAACGGCGTCCCTTCCGGCCGCCGTCCTGTGGGACATGGACGGCACCCTGGTCGACACCGAGCCGTACTGGATCGACGCCGAGCACGCCCTGGCCGCCGAGCACGACGCGACCTGGAGCGCCGAGCTCGCCCTCGAGCTGGTCGGCAGCGACCTGCTCGCGTCGGGTGCGTTCATCAAGGAGCAGATGGGGCTGCCGCTGACCCCCGCCGAGATCGTCGACCGGCTGCTCGACGGGGTCGTCGCGCGGGTGCAGTCCGAGGTCCCGTGGTGCCCAGGCGCCCGGGAGCTGCTCGCCGCCCTCGTCGCGGCCGGCGTGCCGTGCGCGCTGGTGACGATGTCCTACCGTCGCTTCGCCGAGCCCGATCCTCGCGGCGCTGCCGCCGGGCTCGTTCTCCGTGGTCGTCACCGGTGACGAGGTGACCCACGGCAAGCCGCACCCCGAGCCCTACCTGACGGCAGCGGCCGCTGCTCGGCGTCGCCAGCCGAGCGGTGCGTCGCGATCGAGGACTCACCGACCGGGTGCACCTCGGCCGAGTCGGCGGGCTGCACGGTGCTGGCCGTGCCCAACCACGTCGGCATCCCGCAGGGACCACGACGGGTCTTCCGCGACAGCCTGGTCGGCGCTGACGCCGCGCGACCTGGGTGTCGCCACGGGTCGAGCGGGGTAGGAGGCCGGGAGCCGGCCGCCACGCCGGTCCCGTCCGAGCCTGAGGAGGCCCCATGACCACACCGAGCTCCGAGGAGTCGTCGCCTCCCGTCGTGCAGCGCCTGTGGCGCCGAGGACCTCGATCCGGGATTCCTCGAGGACCGCGGTCAGGGCTCGCAGGGCTACCTGCGCTGGATCCCGGGCCCCCTCCAGCGCGGGATCTTCGGCGGCGCGCGGGTGATGGGCAAGGAGCGGGTCCCGATCCATGCGTGGCGCTGCAAGCGCTGCGGTCACCTCGACCTGTTCGCCGAGCCGGACACCTACCGCTGAGGAGGGTCGGCGGCGACAAGATTCGTCGTGCCACGTCCACCGCGAGGACGAATCGTTGCACGATCGCGACCTGGCTCGCTCGCCCGGCGCGATGGCGCACCGCCGTCGACGGCGGTACGTTGCGGCGACCAGACCCTCGCTCGAGGAGGGTCCCTACTCGCGAGGTGCTGCCCGTGAATCGCCAGACCAGGTTGCTTTCCTCTGTGGGAACCGGTGTCCTGCTGACCGCCCTCTCCGCCTGTGGCGGCGACGACGGCGGATCGGCCGGCAACGCCAACCCCGACAACCCCAACGCCCCGTCCGACGCCGGCACCAGCCAGCCGTGGATCCTCGGCACCACCGACCCGATCGTCTCGATCGACCCGGCCGGGGCCTACGACATCGGCTCGTGGAACCTCCAGTACTCCATCTACGAGCAGCTGCTGGCGATCCCGGCCGGCGGCGACACCCCGGTCGCCGACGCCGCCGAGTCGTGCGAGTACGACGACCCGCAGACGGTCACCTGCATCCTGCGCGCCGACAACACGTTCTCCAACGGCAACGCGCTGACGTCCTCGGACGTGAAGTTCTCCTTCGAGCGCAACATCGCGATCGCCGACCCCAACGGCGCCTCGTCGCTGCTCGGCTCGATCATCGACCCCGACGCGAAGAACCCGACGATCGCCGAGGGCGCCATCGAGACCCCCGACGACACCACCGTGGTCTTCAACCTCAACAAGCCCGACCTGACCTTCACCAAGGTCCTCAGCACCGCGGCGACCTCGATCGTCGACGAGGACGACGTTCCCCGCCGACGCCCTCATGGACAGCGACGAGGTCATCGGCTCCGGCCCCTACGCGCTGAGCCAGTTCATCGCCGAGCAGCAGGCCGTCCTCGAGGCCAACCCCGAGTACCTCGGCACCCGCTCGGGCAAGGCCAACCAGGTCATCGTCAAGCTCTACACCGACCCGTGCTCGCTGCGCTCCGACATCGGGACCTCGCAGGTCGACGTCGCGTGGCGCACGCTGAGCCCGACCGACCTGGCCGACCTCGGCACCACCGACGGCCTGAGCGTCCTCGAGGGCGACGGCTCGGAGTTCCGCTACTGGGTCTGGTACCTCGACAACCCGGAGCCCGGCGAGCTCGCGGTGCGTCAGGCGGCCTCCTACCTCATCGACCGCGCCGAGATCACCCAGGACGCCTACGACGGGACCACCACCCCGGCGTACTCCCTGGTGCCTCCGGGCTTCGCGGGTCAGAAGGAGTCCTTCAAGGAGATGTACGGCGAGGCGCCCGACCCGGCCGCGGCCGAGCAGGTCCTCAAGGATGCCGGCGTCAAGACGCCGGTCCCGCTCACCCTGGCCTTCCCGCCGGACAAGTACGGCCCCAACTCCGTCGACGAGGCCAACATCCTCGCGGCCCAGCTCAACGACAGCGGGCTGTTCGACGTCACCGTCGAGGACGACCAGTACGCCGAGTACCAGAACCTCTACCGCGAGGGTGCCTACGACCTGTACATGCTGGGCTGGTACCCCGACTTCCTCGACGCCGACAACTACCTCTCGCCGTTCATCCGCGACGGTGGGCTTCTTCGCCAACGGCTACTCCGACGACGAGGTCAACGGCCTCCTCGACCAGGAGCTGGGCGAGACCGACGAGGCCGCCCGCAGCGACGAGTTCGGTCAGCTGCAGGACCTCGTCGCCCGCGACGTGCCGGTGCTGCCCTCGTGGAACGGCAAGAACGTGGCCGTCGCGACCGACGCCATGACCGGCGTCGGCGAGACCCTGGACCCGACGTACATCTTCCGGATCTGGGACATCGCCAAGCCGTGATCCCGTAGTCCGACAGCCGGGCGGGCCTGCTGGATCCCCGTGATCCGCGGGCCTGCCCGGTCGTCGGGACCGTCCCACTCCAGGCCGTTAGGAGTCCCGTGGCCTCGCCCTCCGGCAGTCTGCCGCGCTACATCGCGATCCGGATCGTGCTCGTCCTCCCCCTGGTGTGGGTGCTCCTCACCGTGGTCTTCCTCCTGCTGCGGGTGGCTCCGGGTGACCCGGTCAGCGCGTCCGTGGGTGACCGCCTCTCGGCTGCTGCGCTCGATCAGCGTCGCGAGGCCGCCGGGCTCGACCGGCCGCTCGTCGTGCAGTACCTGGAGTACCTCGGCAACGTCGCGCGCTTCGACTTCGGCAGCACGTTCCGCACCGACACCCCCATCCTCAACGTCGTGCGCGACCAGGGAGGGGCCACGCTGACGCTGACCCTCGGGGCCTTCCTCATCGCACTGCTCATCGGCATCCCGCTGGGACGCCTCGCCGGTCGCTACCGCGACACCGTCGGCGACGTCGCGATCCGCCTGTACGGCGTCGTCAGCTACGCAGCGCCGCTGTTCTGGGTGGGGATCCTCCTGGTCGTGCTGGTCAACCAGCTCGCCCCGACCTGGCCCACCAACGACATCGCGAGCCCGTTCACCAAGCTCGACTCGGCGGACTACACCGTCACCCACATCCTGATCATCGACACGCTCCTGGCCGGCGACACCACCGCGACGATCGACGTGCTGAAGCACCATCTCCTGCCCTGCCTCACCCTCGGCTTCCTGCTGTCCGGCGTGATCGTGCGCCTGGTGCGGATCAACGTCATCCAGGCACTCCAGGGCGACTACGTCGAGGCCGCCCGGGCCCGCGGCATCGGCGAGGGCCGGGTCGTGCGCAAGCACGCCTTCCGCAATGCCCTGGTGCCGGTGATCACCGTCGTCGGTCTCCAGGTGGCGCTGACCCTCTCCGGCGCCGTCCTGACCGAGAAGACCTTCAACTGGCCAGGCATCGGGAGCGCGCTGGTGAAGTACATCGGCGAGCGCGACTACATCGCGGTCCAGGGCCTGGTCACCTTCTTCGCCGTCGTGGTGGTGTTCACGAGTCTCATCGTCGACGTGATCAACGCCCTGGTCGACCCGAGGGTGAGGTACTGATGCGCGGGCTGTGGCGCACCATCTGGAACACCAAGGGCGTGGCTCGCTGGGTGCTGCTGATCGGGCTGGCGATCACGCTCGTCTTCGTCGCCTTCGCGCTGTTCGCCCCGTGGATCGCGCCGTACGGCTTCGCCCAGAACAACATCGACGGCGTCAAGCTGCCCAAGCTCGCCGAGCCCGGGTCCGGCTACCTCATGGGCACCAACGACCAGTTCTACGACGTGTTCTCCCGGGTCGTGTGGGGTTCGCGGACGGCCCTGCAGGTGATCGTGCTGTCGGTGATCTTCGCCGGGTTCATCGGGGTGCCCCTCGGAATCGTCTCGGGCTTCCTCGGCGGTTGGGTCGACCGCGTGCTGGTCTTCGTGATGGACGCCATCTACTCCTTCCCCGCACTCCTCCTCGCGATCGTCTTCTCCTTCCTGCTCACCGACAAGGTCGGTGGCGGCGTGATCCCGGCGGCCCTGTCGCTGACCGCGATCTACATCCCGCAGTACTTCCGCGTCGTGCGCAACACGACGGTCTCGGCTCGCGAGGCGACCTACGTGGAGGCGGCGCGCGCGATCGGCGCCGGCCCCTTCACGATCATGCGCAAGTACCTCTTCAGCAACGTCGTGCAGTCCGTGCCGGTCGTGGCCACCCTCAACGCGGCCGATGCCCTGGGCACCTTGGCGGCCCTGGGGTTCCTCGGGCTGGGCATCCAGCCGACCGAGGCCGCCGAGTGGGGCTACGACATCAGTCGCGGTCTCGACGACGCCCAGTCGGGCGTCTGGTGGCCGGCGTTCTTCCCGGCGATGGCGATCATCTTGCTCATCACCGCCCTCACCCTGGTCGGCGAGGGTCTCAACGAGACCGTCAACCCGGCCCTGCGCCGCCGGCGGCATCGCGCGTTCGGCTTCCCGCCGCTCGACCGGACCGGCCCGCACGACGAGCGAGAGAAGGTCGCGGAGTGAACATCGAGCTGATCGACGACGCGGAGACCTCCGACCCGCGCCCCGCCGGACCGGTGCTGGAGGCCGAGGACCTGCGCGTCTGGTACGCCGGTCCCACGGGACCGGTGCGCGCGGTCGACGGCGTGTCCTTCGCCATCCGACCCGGCGAGATCCTCGGACTGGTGGGCGAGTCCGGATGCGGCAAGTCGACCCTCGGGCGAGGCCTCCTCGGTCTGCTCCCCGACGGCGCCCAGCGCGACGGCGTCCTGCGCTTCCGCGGGGAGGACATGCTGTCGCTGCGTCGCAAGCAGCAGTACGCGCTGCGCGGTGGGTCGCTGGGGATGATCTTCCAGGAGCCCCTGACCCGTCTCAACCCGTTGATGCGCATCTCCGAGCACTTCGCCGAGACCCTCAAGGTCCACCAGAAGGGGATCTCCAAGGCCGAGATCGAACGCCGCTCCCTGGAGGCGCTGCGGGTGATGGGCATCCCGCCGACGCGCCTGAAGGCCTACCCGCACGAGTTCTCCGGTGGCATGCGTCAGCGCCTGATGATCGGTCTCACCCTCGTCCTGCGACCGGCCTTCGTCGTGGCCGACGAGCCGACGACCGCGCTGGACGTCCTCGTCGAGGCCCAGATCATCCGCATCCTGCACGACCTGCGCGAGACCTACGACACCTCCCTGCTCCTGATCACCCACAACCTGGGCATCATCGCCGAGGCCTGTGATCGGGTCGCGGTCATGTACGCCGGCAAGATCGTCGAGATCGGTGACGCGCGGGAGGTCTTCAGCCGGCCGCGGCACTCCTACACCCGCGAGCTCCTGCGCTCGACGATCTCGCTCTCCACGACCGGTCTCAACTTCATCGAGGGGGCGCCACCGGACCTCACCGATCCGCCGTCGGGCTGCCACTTCCACCCGCGGTGCCCCGACGCGATGGCGATCTGCGCCACCAGGGAGCCGCAGGTGCTCCTCAACGACCAGGGCACCCGGGTCGCGTGCTGGGATGCCGCGCGCAAGGACGGCCTGACGCTGACCGAGGCGGAGTCCGCGCCTCTCGCACGTGAGGAGATAGCCGTTGCCGACGAAGCCTGAGAGCCCGTCCTCCGCCCGGAGCACCGGAGCGGGCCGCTCGCCGACCGTCATCGAGACCGACGGCCTCGAGGTGCACTACCAGCTGCAGGGCAGTGCGCTCTCGCGGCTCTTCGGGCTCAGCTCGCGCACCGTCGCGTGCCCTCGACGGCGTCAGCCTGTCGCTGCAGCGAGGCGAGGTCCTCGGCGTCGTGGGGGAGTCCGGCAGCGGCAAGACCACGCTGGGACGTGCCCTTCTCGGTCTGGCGCCGACCACCGGTGGCTCGATCACCTACCACTCGCAGGAGGGCGAGCGGCTGGTCTCGCACATGCGCGGCAAGGAGCTGCGCCGCCTCCGCACCGACCTGCAGATGGTCTTCCAGGACCCCAGCGCCGCCCTCAACCCGTCGATGACGATCGCCGACGCCGTCGGCCACCCCTTGGTGGTGCACAAGGTCGCCTCCGGTGAGGAGCTCACCCGCCGCGTCCACCAGGCGTTGGAACGGGTCGGTCTCGCTCCTGTCGAGCGGTTCGCCGACAAGTACCCGGCCGACCTGTCGGGAGGACAGAAGCAGCGCGCGGTGATCGCCCGCGCGATCATCCTGGAGCCCGAGGTCCTGGTGGCCGACGAGCCGGTCTCCATGCTCGACATGTCCGTGCGGGCCAAGATCCTGCAGCTCATGCTGGACCTGAAGTCCGACCTCGGCCTGACCTACCTCTACATCACCCACGACCTGGCGAGCGCGAAGTTCTTCTGCGACCGGATCGCGATCATGTACCTCGGACGCGTCGTGGAGATCGGACCCACGGCCGAGATCTTCGCCAACCCCCGCCATCCCTACACCAAGGCCCTGCTCAAGGCGATCCCCGAGCCGGACCCGTCGCGGATGGTGCCGCGCGACCTCCCGCGCGGGGAGATCCCCGACGCCGCCGTCCCGCCGCTCGGGTGCTCCTTCCACCCGCGGTGTCCCGAGGCGGTCGCGGCGTGCGGCTGGGAGTCGCGCGACCTGCGGGCGCTGCTCGAGCAGCACTGGACCCGCGACGACTCGGCGGACTTCGCGTCCGAGCGCGACCTCGTCGGCGACCTCGAGCGGCTCGACGAGCCGCGGACCGACGTACGGCTGAAGGTGGGCGACCCGCAGGCAGCGGTCGAGCTGCTCGACCGGATCCGGCGCGAGGACCCCGACGAGCCGCTGTGGTCCGGCGTCGAGTCCGTCGAGGCGGTCGCCGGCCACCTGGAGGTCACCTTCGCCGAGGGCGAGGACCCCGCGCTGCGTCGCGACGGCGGCGTCGAGGTCGCGTGCGTGCACTACCCGGGAGCCGGCGCCTCGTCCTGAGCGTCGGCGGGCTCGGCCACGGCCGTGGGCGCGGGCAGCGGGGGAGGCGTGCCCCCGAACTCCGGGCACAGGGCCTGGAAGGAGCACCAGGCGCACAGGGCACTGCGCCGGGGGAGCCACTGTCCCGTGGTGCGCGCCTCCTCGATCGCCGTCCAGATCGCCACGACCTTGCGCTCGGTGGCGACCAGGTCCTGCTCGTCGGGCGTGTAGCGCAGGATCTCGGCGTTGCCGAGGTAGACCAGCTGGAGCATCGCCGGCACCACGCCCCGCATGCGCCAGAGCACGAGGGCGTAGATCTTGAGCTGGAAGAGCGCCCGGGCCTCGTAGCCCTCGCCCGGCGAGCGCCCGGTCTTGTAGTCGACGATCCGGATCGCCCCGTCGGGCGCGACGTCGACGCGGTCGACGACGCCCCGCAGGAGCAGCCGGGAGTCGAGGACCGCCTCGACGTACAGCTCACGCTCGGCCGGCTCGAGGCGACGCGGGTCCTCCAGGGTGAAGTAGGTCTCGAGGACCCGGTGGCACGACGACCACCACGCGGCGACCTCGGGATCGTCGACGCTCGCGTCGCCGAACAGCGACGCGAGCTCCGGCTCAGCCTCGCGCAGGGCGTGCCAGGCCGGAGCGACCAGCTGGTCGGCGCGTTCGAGGGTCCGCTCGAGCGCGGGCGAGTCGAAGAGCTCCTCCAGGACCTTGTGGACCAGGCTCCCGCGCGCGGCGTCCGCCGATGGGGGCTCCGGCAGCCGGTCGACGGTGCGCAGGCGGTAGCGCAGGGGGCAGGACAGGAAGTCCGCCGCGCGGCTGGGCGAGAGCGAGCCCAGGACGTGGACACCGTCGACCTGTGTCGCCGGCGCCCGGTCGGCGGCTGGTGGGCTCGCGCTGCTCATGGGATCAGACTAGGGACGCGGGCCGACAGGCGTGCGGGACGTAGGCTGGGCAGCATGCCTCGCGCCACGACCGGACCAGCGCGAGCACCCGGCACGGTGTCGGCCGGGTCGGTCGTCGGCGTCCCGGTGCGCGTGTCGGTGACGACGGTGGTGCTCGTCGCCGTGCTGGCCTTCGCCCTCGTGCCCCGCATCGACCAGGAGCGCCCCGGCCTCGGGCTCGCGGCGTACGCCGTCGGCGCGGTCGTCGGTGTCGCCGTCTACGTCGCCGTGCTCGCCCACGAGCTCGCCCACGCGATCGCGGCGCGCCGCTACGGCCACGAGGTCGAGTCGATCACGCTCAGCCTGATCGGGGGGCGCACGGCCGTGCAGGGGGAGGCGCACGGACCGCGCGAGGAGTTCGTGACCGCGATCGTGGGCCCGCTGACCTCCCTGGCGCTCGGGGCCGTCGCCCTCGGGCTGCGGGTGCTGGTCGGCGACGGGTCTGGTCGGGTCGCCCTCGAGGTGATCATCCTGGCCAACCTGGTCCTCGGGCTCCTCGACCTCGTCCCCGCGCCACCCATGGACGGCGGCCGGCTGGTGAAGGCCGCCGGGTGGGGCATCACCGGCTCGGCCCGCCGGGGCGCGGTCGTCGCGGCCCGCGGCGGACGCGTGGTCGCGGTGGCCGTCCTCGCGCTGACCCTCGTGGTGGTGCCGCTGGTGCAGGAGCGGCCCGTCGTCAGTCGACACCGTCATCGGCGTGGCCATCGCGCTGCTGCTGTGGACCATGGCGACCAACGAGCTGACCGTCTCGCGGCTGCGGCTCGCAGGTGGGGGACCTCGTCGTGCGCGACCTCGCGCGCACGCACGCTCGCCGTGCCCCCCGACCTCCCGCTGGCCGAGGCCGTGCGCCGTGCCTCACGAGGCCGACGCGCCGGGCCTGGTGACCACCGACTCCGCCGGGCGCGTGCTCGGCGTGGTGAGCGACGCCGCGCTGGCCGACGTACCCCGACGAGCGACGGCCGTGGGTGCCGATCTCCGACGTCGCGCGGCCGGTGGCCGACGACCACCGGCTGCCGGCCGACATCACCGGCGACGAGCTGCTCGGGCGCGATCAACCGCGCTCCGGTCGCGGAGTACCTGCTGATCGACGCGGCCGGGCTGCTGGTCGGCGTCCTGTCGCTCGAGCGACCTCGACCGCGTGGTGCGCGAGCGCTGAGCCCGCGCGGCGGGCCGGCACCGGCCCGTCCGGCGGACGCCGCTCGCCTCCGATACGGTTCCGCGGTGTCCACGAGCGAGCCCGACCGCCCCGCCGAGGGGATCGACGTCGCACCCGAGGCGTGGTCGGGGGTGCACCGCGGCCCGCTGCGGGTGGGGGAGTGGGTCCGCCTGGTCGACGCCAAGGGCCGCAAGCACAACATCTGCCTCGAGGCCGGCAAGACCTTCCACACCAACCGTGGCGGCATGTCGCCACGACGACCTGATCGGGCACGAGGAGGGCTTCACGATCACCTCCACCTCGGGCGGTGAGTACCTCGTGTTCCGACCGCTGCTCTCGGAGTTCGTCGTCTCGATGCCGCGCGGCGCCGCGGTCGTCTACCCCAAGGACGCCGCCCAGATCGTCGCGATGGCCGACATCTTCCCCGGGGCCGACGTCGTCGAGGCCGGCGTCGGGCTCGGGCGCGCTGACCTGCTCCCTGCTGCGTGCGGTCGGACCGCACGGGCGGGTGCAGTCCTACGAGCGCCGCGAGGAGTTCGCCGACGTCGCCCGGCGCAACGTCAACCAGTTCTTCGGGGTGCCCGACCAGCCGGACGCCCCCACCCACCCGGCGTGGACGCTGACCCTCGGCGACCTCGCCGAGGAGCTGCCGGCCTCCGGCCTGCGCTGCGACCGCATCATCTTGGACATGCTGGCGCCCTGGGACTGCCTCGACGCCGTTGCCGGCGCCCTGCGGCCGGGCGGGATCGTGTGCGCCTACGTCGCCACGACGACCCAGCTGTCCCGCTTCACCGAGACGGTCCGGGTGCACGGTGGCTTCACCGAGCCCCAGGCGTGGGAGTCGCTCGTGCGCGACTGGCACGTCGAGGGCCTCGCGGTGCGCCCCGGGCACAAGATGATCGGGCACACCGCGTTCCTCGTGACCGCCCGTCGGATGGCGCCGGGCCAGAAGGCGCCGCGGAAGACGCGACGGCCGGCACCCGGCGCCTACGGCGAGGACTACACCGGGCCGCGCCCCAGCGACCTCCCGCCGGTCTGGGCGCACCCGAGGCGGCGGGCGGACCGCCGGGTGACGCGAGCGGGTCGTGAAGCCGTTCCTCCTGCTCTCCATCCGGGCCGAGCCGCTCGCCGCGGCCGACGAGCACGCCGCCTTCGCGCGCTACCTCGGGGTCGACGCGCGGGACGTACGACGCCTCGAGCTGGGCGCCGCTCCCGTGGCGGTCGACCTCGACGACTACTGCGGGGTGATCCTCGGCGGTGGCTCGTTCACGTTCTCCGACGCGCCCGACACCAAGTCGCAGCGCCAGGTCCTCGCCGAGCACGACGTCTTCACCCTGCTCGACGAGGTGGTGGCGCGCGACGTCCCCTTCCTCGGCGCCTGCTACGGGATCGGCACCCTCGGCGGGCACCAGGGCGGCCTGGTCGACCGGACCTACCCCGAGGCGGTCGGTCCGCTCTCGGTCTCGCTGACCGCCGAGGGTGCCGCCGACCCGCTCTTCGCGGGGCTGCCGGCGACCTTCGCGGCCTACGGCGGGCACAAGGAGGCGCTGACCGACCCGCCGCCCCACGCCGTGCTGCTGGCCACGTCGCAGGCCTGCCCGGTCCAGGCCTTCCGCATCGGTCGCAACGTCTACGCCACGCAGTTCCACCCCGAGCTCGACCTCGCCGGCCTCCTGACCCGCATCGAGGCCTACGCCGGGTTCGGCTACTTCGACCCCGACCAGGCGGACGCCCTGCGCGCTGCGGGTGCCGCCGTCACCGTGGTGCACCCCGGCCGGATCCTCGCCAACTTCGCCGACCTCTGCCGGGGCCGCTGAGGGACACCGTTTGGTCCCAAACGACACGATCTCGGCGCTCCGGTCTGCCGTTTGGGACCAAACGGCGCCCTCGTCGACCGGCCGGGCCCGCACCCCACCGACACCCACCGGTGTCGAAATCGTGACCGCCGTGGCGTGGTCGGGCGCTTTCGTAGACACGCGTCGCGGGTAGGGTCACCAGCACAGGAGGTGGGGCCGGATGTCGAACCGGGATGATGGGACCAACAGCGGTGACGCGGGTCGGAGCCCTGACGAGCTGATGTCGCAGGTGCGCTTCTTGGAGGCCGAGGTGACCGACCTGCGTCGTCGCCTCTCCGAGGGGCCGCTGCAACCGCGCGGCCTCGAGCTGCGCCTGGCCGACACCCAGCGCTCGCTGGCGGCGGTCACCGCCCAGAACGAACGCCTCGCCAGCACGCTTCGCGAGGCCCGTGACCAGATCACCACGCTGAAGGAGGAGGTCGACCGCCTCGCCCAGCCGCCGGCCGGGTTCGGCACCTTCCTCGCCCGCAACGACGACGACTCGGTCGACGTGTTCACCGGCGGCCGCAAGCTGCGCGTCAGTGTCAGCCCCGCCGTCGACCTCGACGTCCTGCGCAAGGGCCAGGAGGTCATGCTCAACGAGGCGCTCAACGTCGTGGCCGCGCTCGAGTTCGAGCAGGTCGGCGAGGTCGTGATGTTCAAGGAGCTGCTCGCCGACGGCGACCGGGTCCTGGTCATCGCCAACGCCGACGAGGAGCGCGTCGTACGCCTGGCCGCACCGCTCAAGGAGATCACGCTGCGAGCCGGCGACTCCCTGCTGCTCGACTCCCGTGCCGGCTACGTCTACGAGCGGGTCCCGAAGTCCGAGGTCGAGGAGCTCGTCCTCGAGGAGGTCCCCGACATCGACTACAGCGACATCGGTGGGCTGTTCGGTCAGATCGAGACGATCCGCGACGCCGTGGAGCTTCCCTACCTGCACCCCGAGCTCTTCGTCGAGCACGAGCTCAAGCCGCCCAAGGGCGTGCTGCTCTACGGACCTCCCGGATGCGGCAAGACCCTCATCGCGAAGGCGGTCGCCAACTCCCTGGCCAAGAAGGTCGCGGCCCGCACCGGTCAGGAGGGGAAGTCCTACTTCCTCAACATCAAGGGACCCGAGCTGCTCAACAAGTACGTCGGGGAGACCGAGCGCCACATCCGCCTGGTCTTCCAGCGCGCCCGCGAGAAGGCCAGCGAGGGCACGCCCGTCATCGTGTTCTTCGACGAGATGGACTCGCTCTTCCGCACCCGCGGCTCCGGTGTCAGCTCGGACGTCGAGAACACCATCGTGCCCCAGCTGCTCGAGCGAGATCGACGGCGTCGAGCTGCTGGAGAACGTCCTGGTCATCGGCGCCTCCAACCGCGAGGACATGATCGACCCGGCCATCCTGCGCCCGGGCCGACTGGACGTGAAGATCAAGATCGAGCGCCCCGACGCGGAGTCGGCACGCGACATCTTCAGCAAGTACCTCACCGCTCGCCTGCCGCTGCACGCCGACGACCTGCGCGGAGTTCGGTGACGACCGCGAGGCGTGCGTCGCCGGGCATGATCCAGGCCACCGTCGAGCGGATGTACACCGAGACCGAGGAGAACCGCTTCCTCGAGGTCACCTACGCCAACGGCGACAAGGAGGTCCTGTACTTCAAGGACTTCAACTCCGGCGCGATGATCCAGAACATCGTCGACCGGGCCAAGAAGATGGCGATCAAGGACCTCCTCGACCACGAGCAGCGCGGTCTGCGCATCTCCCACCTGCTGCAGGCCTGCGTCGACGAGTTCAAGGAGAACGAGGACCTGCCCAACACCACCAACCCCGACGACTGGGCGCGGATCTCGGGCAAGAAGGGCGAGCGGATCGTGTTCATCCGCACCCTCATCACCGGCAAGCAGGGCACCGAGCCCGGCCGCTCCATCGACACGGTGCCCAACACCGGTCAGTACCTCTGAGTCGTCGGCCTGGGCAGGCACTTCTTCGTCCGTCGCACCGTCGCGCGCCTGGCGCTGCGGCCGTCGCAGGTGGCGCACCGCCGGGACGGTCCCGCCGACGGGGATCCTGGTCGGGGCGCCGCACACGTCCAACTGGGACTGGGTGCTGACGATGCTGCTGGCCTGGGACAGCAGCGTGCAGATCCGCCTGCTCGTCAAGGACTCCTTCTTCAAGGGCCCGATGGGGGTGCTCATGCGCGCCACCGGCGCGGTCGAGCTGGATCGTGACAACCCCGGCGCGACGATCCGGGCGCTGCTCGCCGACGCCGACGCCGACGACGCGTTCCTGCTGGGGATCGCCGCCGAGGGCACCCGCAGCAAGGGGGAGTACTGGAAGTCCGGGTTCTACCGGATCTCCCAGCAGACCGGGATCCCGGTGACGTTGGCCTACCTCGACAGTCCCTCACGCACGGTGGGGTGGGGCCCGACGTTCGACCTGACCGGTGACGTCAGCAGCCGACATGGACCGCATCCGCGAGTTCTACGCCGACATCCGGGGGATCCGACCCGAGCTGACCACCGAGCCGCGCCTGCGCGAGGAGCTCCGCCCGTGAGGGCCGCCACCACCGCCTGACCGCGATCCTCGCAGCGTAGGCTCGTCGTCATGAGTGTGCGCCGCGTGATGGGGACCGAGATCGAGTACGGCATCTCGGTCGTCGGCCAGCCCGCCGCCAACCCGATGGTGGCCTCCTCGCAGGTGGTCAACGCCTACGCCTCGGCCACCGCGAGGGCCCGTCGCGCCCGGTGGGACTTCGAGGAGGAGTCGCCGCTGCGCGACGCGCGCGGCTACGACATGTCGCGCCAGGTCGCCGACCCCTCCCAGCTCACCGACGAGGACCTCGGCCTCGCCAACGTCATCCTGACCAACGGGGCCCGGCTCTACGTCGACCACGCCCACCCCGAGTTCTCCACCCCCGAGGTGACCACCCCGCTCGACATCGTGCGCTGGGACAAGGCCGGCGAGCAGGTCATGCTCGACGCCGCCCGTCGCGCCGCGCTGCTGCCCGGCGGTCCGCGAGATCGTGCTCTACAAGAACAACACCGACAACAAGGGCGCCTCCTACGGCGCCCACGAGAACTTCCTGATGCGCCGCTCCACCCCGTTCGCCGACATCGTGCGCCACCTGACGCCGTTCTTCGTCAGCCGCCAGGTCGTCTGCGGCGCCGGTCGCGTGGGCAAGGGCCAGGACGGCCGCGAGCACGGCTTCCAGATCAGCCAGCGCGCCGACTTCTTCGAGGTCGAGGTCGGTCTCGAGACCACGCTGAAGCGGCCGATCATCAACACCCGCGACGAGCCGCACGCCGACCCCGAGAAGTACCGCCGCCTGCACGTCATCATCGGCGACGCCAACCTGTCGGAGGTCTCGACCTACCTCAAGGTCGGCACCACCTCGCTGGTGCTGGCGATGATCGAGGACCGTTTCATCGACCGCGACCTCGGCGTCGCAGGGCCCGGTCGCCGGCGCTGCGCGCGGTCTCGCACGACCCGACCCTGCGCCACACCGTCACCCTCGACGACGGCCGCACGCTGACCGCGCGTACAGCTGCAGCTGGAGTACCTCGACCTGGCCCGCAAGTACGTCGAGGACCGCTACGGCGCCGACGCCGACGCCCAGACCGTCGACGTCCTCGCGCGCTGGGAGTCGGTGCTCGACCGCCTCGAGCGCGACCCGATGTCGCTGCGCGGGCGAGCTCGACTGGGTGGCCAAGCTCAAGCTGCTCGAGCAGTACCGCTCGCGCGACGGCCTCGACTGGGACGACGCCAAGCTGCAGCTCATCGACCTGCCAGTACTCCGACATCCGCCCCGAGAAGGGCCTCTACCACCGCCTCGTGGCCGCCGGGCGGATGGAGCGGCTGCTCGACCCAGCAGCAGATCGACGACGCGATGCACGACCCGCCCGACCGACACCCGCGCCTACTTCCGCGGCCGGTGCCTGGAGAAGTACGCCGAGCACGTCGCCGCGGCGTCCTGGGACTCGGTGATCTTCGACCTCCCCGGCCGCGAGTCGCTGCAGCGCGTGCCCGACGATCGACCCGCTGCGCGGCAGCAAGGCCCACGTCGGCGACCTGCTCGACCGGTGCGACACCGCCGAGCAGCTGTTCACCGCCCTCACGCGCGCTGACGGGCTGGCGCGTGCGGCGCCGTTTGGTCCCAAACGACACGGTTCAGGCCGGTGCGACGTCGTTTGGGACCAAACGGCGCACTCGGTGCGACCTCGCGAGCGACGCGGCAGGTCCGCGCACCGATCGGCCCGAGTGCGAAAGTGTCGGACCGTCTGGATAGGGTCGGGGCATGGCCCAGGAGCAGAAGCAGCCGCGCAAGTCGCAGGAGACCGAGGAGACCACCGAGGTGGCCCCCGAGACCGACGTCGCCGAGCGCAAGGAAGCGATCGACAGCGACGTCGACGACATCCTCGACGAGATCGACGAGGTGCTCGAGTCCAACGCCGAGGACTTCGTGAAGTCCTTCATCCAGAAGGGCGGCCAGTGACGCGACCCCCGCCTCCCGGCCGCCTTCCTGCAGCCCGGGCGTGTCGTCGTTCGCCGACTTCCTGGCCGACCAGGCGCCCGACCTGCTGCCCGGTCGCACCGGGCTGCCCCAGGGCAGCGCCGCCGACCTCGCGCCGCACGCGCACCACGATCGTCGCGGCGACCTTCCCCGGCGGCGTCGTCATGGCCGGTGACCGGCGCGCCACGATGGGCAACATCATCGCCCAGCGCGACATCGAGAAGGTGTTCGCCGCCGACGAGTTCTCCGCGGTCGGCATCGCCGGCACCGCCGGGCTCGCCGTCGAGATGGTGCGGCTGTTCCAGACCGAGCTCGAGCACTACGAGAAGATCGAGGGCAGCCGGCTCTCGATGGACGGCAAGGCCAACCGGCTGGCCGCGCTGATCCGCAACAACCTGCCGATGGCGATGCAGGGCCTCGCCGTCGTGCCGCTGTTCGCCGGCTACGACGTCCACGCCCAGCAGGGCCGGATCTTCAGCTACGACGTCACCGGCGGCCGCTACGAGGAGACCGCGTTCCACTCGGTCGGCTCGGGCTCGATGTTCGCCCGCGGCGCGCTGAAGAAGCTCTACCGCGACGACCTCGACGCCGAGACGCTGCGTCGAGGTCATCGTCCAGGCGCTCTACGACGCCGCCGACGACGACTCCGCCACCGGCGGGCCCGACCTGACCCGCCGGATCTTCCCGGTCGTGCAGGTCATCACCGCCGAGGGCGGCCACCGGATGCCCGACGACGAGGTCGCCGCCATCGCCGACCGGGTGATCGCCGGCCGGATGGCGCGACCCGACGGTCCGGCCGCCGCCCTCGGACCGGGAGGAGACGCCCGATGAGCACAGCCGTTCTACGTCTCGCCCGAGCAGCTGATGAAGGACCGGGCCGACTTCGCCCGCAAGGGCATCGGTCGCGGTCGCTCGGTCGTCGCCGTCCAGTACGCCGACGGCATCCTCTTCGTCTCCGAGAACCCCTCCCAGGCGCTGCACAAGGTCTCGGAGATCTACGACCGCATCGCCTTCGCGGCGGTCGGTCGCTACAACGAGTTCGAGAACCTCCGCATCGCCGGCGTCCGGCTGGCCGACATGCGTGGCTACGCCTACGACCGCCGCGACGTCACCGGCCGCGGGCTGGCCAACGCCTACGCCCAGACCCTCGGCACGATCTTCTCCAGCGGCGGCGAGAAGCCCTACGAGGTCGAGATCTTCGTCGCCGAGGTCGGCGACGCAGCCGGCCGACGACCAGATCTTCCGGCTCACCTACGACGGCCAGGTCGCCGACGAGCACGGGTTCGCCGTGATGGGCGGGCAGGTCGAGCCGGTCGCCGACGAGCCTCGAGGCTGCGCGACGTGGCCGGCGCGCCCGCTGGACGACGCCCTGCGGGAGGCCGTCGATCGCCCTCGGGCCAGTCCGAGCAGCGGCGACCGGGTGATCGCGACCACGCGACCTCGAGGTGGCCGTCCTCGACCGCACCCGCACGCAGACCCGCAAGTTCGTCGCGGCTCACGCCGGCCCGTCTCGACGAGCTGCTGGGCGACCGCGGAGAGACCGAGCCCGACCGCCGCCGGGCGAGCCGTCGTCCGACGACGGCGTCCGGGGCGGCAGCACCGTCCCGAGCGGTCGACGATCCGCGCGACCCGACCGACCAGGTCAGCGGCTCGGTCCCCCCGCTGGAGGACCCGCCCACCGGCGAGCCACCGATCGCACCGCCCGGTGACTGACGACCCCGATCTCCCGGTGACGCCGAGCCCTGGCTGCGCGCCGGGCCTGACGAGGTCGCCTACGACGGCTTCGTGCGGGTCGTACGGCGCCCGCTCGCCCTGCCCGACGGGCGCGAGGCGGTCTGGGACATCCTCGACACCCCGGCGACCGTCTCGGTCCTCGCCCTGACGACCGAGCGACGAGGTCGTCCTGGTGAGCCAGTACCGCCCCGGCGCCGACCGCCTGGTGCTCTCGCTGCCCGGCGGACTCGTCGACGACGGCGAGTCCCCGGTCGCGGCCGGGGTGCGCGAGCTGCGCGAGGAGACGGGCTACGTCGGCACCGACGCGAGTCCTGGTGGCCAGCATCGACCCGCCCGGCCACACCCGCCCGCGCCACACCGTCGTCGTACGCGAGTGCGTGCTGCACGGCGACCAGGAGCTCGACGCGCTCGAGGACATCGACGGTCGTGCTGGTGCCGGTCACCGAGCTGCGCCGCCGCCTGCCCGTCGGGCCAGCTGGGCACGACCGAGCAGATCTACCTGGCGCTCGACCACGCCGGCCTTCTCTGACGTCGGTTTGGTGCACCGTTTGGGCCCAAACGACCGTGATTCGCACGGCTGCTTCGCCGTCTGGGACCAAACGGCGTGCGTGAACCGAGCACCGCCGCGGTCAGCCCCGCTGCGCCGACACGCAGTCGATCCACGCTCCCGTCCACAGGCAGACGTCGGCGGAGTTTGAGCAGTCGTCGGCCGCGTGCGCACGGTGCTCGGCATGACACCTCCTACCGACCGCCCCGATCCGCGGCCAGATGCGCGTGCGCGGCTACCGTCGCGTGGCCCACGGCCTGTTCCTCGTCGACGTCGACGACCTGCTCGAGCGAGGAGGAGTGGCGTCGAGACCTGCGCGCCTGGGCGGAGGTGCTGCCCGAGGACGCGGTCTTCACCGGCCTGACCGCCGCGCGCCTGCTCGGGTGGGACCTGCCCAACGTGCCCGAGCTCGTCCCCGTCTTCGCCGCCACCGCAGGCGACCACCGCGCCCGCGGCAGCCAGGGCTGATCTGCTCCCGGCTCCGGCGCACGGCCACGGCGCGGACGGGTCGCTGGCCTCGCCGATCGACTCGGCCGAGGAGATCCTGCTGCGGTGTGCGCGCGACCTCGGCTTCCTCGACCTCTCGATCCTGGTCGAGGCAGCCCGCCGACGCGGCCACATCGACGAGGACGCCCTGCATGACGCTGCTCGCGTCGCGCCGGCCCGGCGTCCGACTGCTTCGGTCAGGTGTGGGCCGCGAGCACCGGCAAGTCGGACTCCGGTGGGGAGGCTGATGCTGCAGAAGTTCCACGACGTGCTCGAGATCGCCTACGAGCCCCAGCGTGCGCTCTACGACGACGCCGGTCGACTCGTAGCGATGCCGACCTGTACATCGCGCGGGCATCGCCGCCTCCACGAGTACGACGGCGAGGTGCACCGCGACAAGGTCGTGCACCGCGGCGACCTGCGCCGCGAGGGTGGCATCCAGCGGGCCGGCCTGCGTCCGCCGGGGCTTCACCCTCGACGACCTGCTCAACCACGCACTGACCACGATGCACGAGATCGACCGCGACCTCGGCCGGCCGCACAAGATGCGGCGCTACCGGGCGTGGGCGACGATGTGGAGCAGTCGCTCTACTCGCCGACCGGCCGCGAGCGGGTGATGAACCGGTGGCACCGGCAGATGGGGGTCACCGAATGGTCGCGAACGACGCGCCGGGGGGCGTGATCGTTGCCGTTTGGTCCCAAACGGCAACACAGACACCCAACTCCCGCCCCGCTCACCCAACGACCGCCTAGGCTGCCGGTGTGGACAGGCGGATCTTCGGGATCGAGAACGAGTACGGCGTGACGTGCACGTTCAAGGGGCAGCGGCGGCTGAGCCCCGACGAGGTGGCGCGCTACCTCTTCCGCAAGGTCGTCAGCTGGGGGCGGTCGAGCAACGTCTTCCTGCGCAACGGCGCCCGCCTCTACCTCGACGTGGGCAGCCACCCGGAGTACGCCACGCCCGAGTGCGACGACATCGGCGAGCTGGTCGCGCACGACAAGGCCGGTGAGCGGGTCCTCGAGGGGCTCATGCTCGACGCCGAGCAGCGGCTGCACGACGAGGGCATCGCCGGGGAGATCTACCTCTTCAAGAACAACACCGACTCGGCCGGCAACTCCTACGGCTGCCACGAGAACTACCTCGTCGGGCGGGCCGGCGAGTTCAGCAGGCTGGCCGACATCCTGATCCCGTTCCTGGTGACGCGCCAGATCGTGGTCGGCGCCGGCAAGATCACCCAGACCCCACGCGGGGCGAGCTACAGCGTCAGCCAGCGCGCCGAGCACATCTGGGAGGGCGTGAGCAGCGCCACGACGCGCAGCCGCCCGATCATCAACACCCGCGACGAGCCGCACGCCGACGCCGAGAAGTACCGCCGCCTGCACGTCATCGTCGGCGACTCCAACATGAGCGAGACCACCACGATGCTCAAGGTCGCCAGCTGCGACCTGGTGCTGCGGATGATCGAGGAGGGCGTCGTGATGCGCGACCTCACCATGGAGAACCCGATCCGGGCGATCCGCGAGATCTCCCACGACGTCACCGGCCGGCGCAAGGTCCGCCTGGCCAACGGCCGCGAGGCCAGCGCGCTGGACATCCAGGGCGAGTACCTCGCCAAGGCCCGCGACTTCGTCGACCGCCGCGGGCATCAGCACGCCGATCATCGAGCGCTCCCTCGACCTGTGGGAGCGCGGCCTGAAGGCGGTCGAGTCCGACGACCTCGGGCTGGTCGACCGTGAGATCGACTGGGTCATCAAGTGGAAGCTGATCGAGCGCTACCGCGCCAAGCACGGCCTGCCGCTCGGGCCACCCGCGCATCGCCCAGCTCGACCTCGCCTACCACGACATCCACCGCAACCGCGGCCTCTACTACCTGCTCGAGAAGCGCGGCGCGGTCGCCCGGGTCACCACCGACCTGAAGATCTTCGAGGCCAAGTCGGTCCCGCCGCAGACCGACCCGCGCGCGCCTGCGCGGCGAGTTCATCCGCAAGGCCCAGGAGAAGCGCCGCGACTTCACCGTCGACTGGGTCCACCTCAAGCTCAACGACCAGGCGCAGCGCACGGTCTTGTGCAAGGACCCGTTCCGGGCCCAGGACGAGCGGGTGCAGCGACTCATCGACGGCATGTGAACGTCGGGCCTGTCGCGACGGCTTGTAGGCTTCGGCGCGCCGGTTCCTGATCGACTCTCCACCGAAGGACTCACGTGCTCCGAACGTCCCGCACCGACCGCACCTCCCGCCGACCTGCAGCGCTCGTGGCGACGCTCGTCCTGGCCGCGACGTTGAGCGCCTGTGGCGACGAGACGTCGGCCACCGGCAGCGAGCTGCCGCGCGACGAGGCCTTCGAGGTCAGCGGCGACGTGGGCTCCGCCCCGACGGTGACCTGGGCCGCGCGCATGCAGGCCGACGAGGCCGAGACCGACGTGCTGACCGAGGGCGACGGGGACGCCCTCGAGGACGGCGACGAGGTGCTCGTCAACTACTACGTCGGCAACGGCTACACCAAGCAGGACAGCCTCGACACCTACGCCGACGGTGAGGTGCCGGCGTTCTTCCAGGTCGGCGGCGAGGTGCCGCAGCCGTCCAACGACGCCGAGCGCCGAGCAGGTCGCGCGCTACTTCCTGGACGCGTTCGTCGCCGAGCAGGTCGGTGCCGGCGACACCGTCGGCACCCGCAAGGTCTCGACCGTCTCCTCCGCCGAGGTCCTCGGCGCCGGCGGCGCCGCCCTCGACATCGGCAACCAGGACGCCCTCGTCGTGGTCATCGACATCGACAGCGTCGTGCGCAGCGGCCCCGACGGCGACCCGATCCGCATGCGCGCGCCCGTGGGTGCCCGGCATCACGTTCGAGGACTCGGCTCCGGCCGGCCTCAACTTCAGCTCGGCCGCGGAGCCCGACGGCACGCTGAAGAGCGCCGTGCTCTACACGGGCACCGGCCCGGAGGTCGCCGCGGACGACTTCATCGTCGTCAACTACCTCGGCCAGGTCTACGACGCCGCCAAGCCGTTCGACGCCTCCTACGGTCGTGGCACGTTCCCGACGGTCCTCGGCCTCGGCGCGGTCATCAAGGGATGGGACGAGAAGCTGCCGGCCTGCACGGTCGGCTCGCGGGTGATGCTGCAGATCCCGCCGCGGTTCGGCTACGGCAAGGAGGGCAGCGGGGAGGAGATCCCCGGCGACTCCACGCTCTACTTCGTGATCGACATCCTCGCCGCCGGCTGACGGCGACCGCCCGATGAGCACCGCGGCGAAGAGCGAGCGCCTGATGAAGCTGCTCATCATGCTGCTCGTCCAGCGCCACTACGTCGCGAAGGACAAGATCCGCTCGATCCTCTACCCGGAGGCGTCCACCGACGCCTTCGAGAAGATGTTCGAGCGCGACAAGGAGGAGCTGCGGAGCCTGGGCGTGCCGATCGAGGTCGGCAACATCGACGCCTACTTCGACGACGAGCCCGGCTACCGCATCCGCCCCGACCTCTTCGCGCTCCCCGAGATCGACCTGGCGCCCGACGAGGCCGCGATCGTCGGGCTCGCCACCCGGGTCTGGGAGCACCAGCGCCTGGCCCGAGCCACGACCGAGGCGGTGCGCAAGCTCACCGCGGCCGGGATCGACATCGACCTGAGCGCCCTCGACATCGCCCAGCCACGCCTGGTGGCCGACGAGCCGGCGTTCGACGTCTTCCTCGAGGCCCTGGCCGAGCGCAGCGCCGTCGAGTTCGACTACTGGCGCTCCGGCACCGCCGCGCCCGCGCGTGCGCCACGTCGAGCCCTGGGGGGTCACGCGGTACGCCGGACGCTGGTACGTCCTCGGCTTCGACACCGACCGCGCGGCCGAGCGCGTCTTCCGGCTCTCCCGTGTCCAGGGGGAGGCTCGGCGCACGGGCAAGCCGGGCGCCTACGAGATCCCTGCGGGCGCTCGACATCTCCGCCACCACCCGCCGCCTCGCGCCGGCACCCGACCACCGAGCGCGCCGTCGTCCTGGTCCGAGCCGAGGCTGCCGCGCCGCTGCGGCGCATGGCCGACACCGTCGAGCCCGGCGTGGCCGGACCCGACACCCTCACCTCCTGGGACCGCCTGGTCCTCACCCGCGGCAACGTCGGTCTCGAGGACGAGGTGCTCGGCTACGGCGCCAGCGTGTACGTCGAGGCGCCCGCGACGCTGCGCGGGGCCGTGGTCTCCCGGCTCGAGCAGGCGCTCGCACGGAGCAGCGCGTGAGCACCCCCAGCGGCGCCAAGGACCAGGTCGCGCGGCTGCTGACCCTGGTGCCCTACCTGCACGCCCACGGCGGTGTGCGCCTCGTCGACGCCGCCCGGGCGCTGGGGGTCTCCCCCGAGCAGGTCCTCAAGGACCTCAAGGTCCTCTTCATGTGCGGGCTCCCCGGTGGCTACCCCAACGACCTCATCGACGTCGACCTCGACGCCCTCCAGGGGGAGAGGGGGAGGTCCGGGGCGACGGCGTGATCCGCATCAGCAACGCCGACTACCTCGAGCGGCCGATGCGGCTGACCCCCACGGAGGCCTCGGCCATGATCGTCGCGCTGCGTGCGCTGCGCGCCGGCTCCGAGCCGGCCACGGTCGAGATCGTCGACCGGGTCCTGGCCAAGCTCGAGAGCGCTGCCGCCGACGGCCCCGCGGAGGTGCCGCTCGACGCCGACCTCGACGAGCCGGGCCGAGATGCCGACCTGGCCGCGCTCGCGGACCGGCTGCGCGAGGCGGTGACCCGGCAGGTGCAGGTCGAGCTCGACTACTACGTGCCCACGCGTGACGAGCAGTCGCACCGCGTCGTCGACCCCCGCGGGGTCACCTCCCACAACGGGTTCGCCTACCTCGACGCCTGGTGCCACTCCGCGGAGGCGCCGCGCCTCTTCCGGCTCGACCGGATCTCCTCGGCGAGCGTGCTCGACGTACCCGTCGCCACCGAGCCGCAGGCTCCCCGCGACCTCAGCGACGGCATCTTCACCGGGAGTGACGACCAGACGACGGTGGTGACCCTGCGACTGGCCCCCCAGGCGCAGTGGATCGTCGAGTACTACCCGGTCGAGGCCGTGCGACCGGGTCCCGACCACCTCGAGGTCGACCTCCTCGTCGCCGACCACCGGTGGCTGACCAAACTGCTCCTGCGGTTGGCTCCGAATGCCTCAGTGATCGCACCCGCCGAGTTCACCGCCGACTTCACAGCGGCCGCTCAGGAAGCCCTGGGCCTCTATCGCACCTCAGGCGCGTAGGATCGTCGAAGCAGCACCACCAGCACGCACACCACACCAACGGATGAGGGCCCCATGTTGAACCCGATGCTCGCAATGCCAGGCGGTGCCGAATGGTTGATCATTCTGGCGATCGTGATCCTCGTGTTCGGAGCCGCGAAGCTGCCCGAGCTCGCGCGTGGAACCGGACAGGCGCTGCGCATCTTCAAGGCCGAGACCAAGGGCCTGCGCGACGACGACGACGAGGACGACAAGGAGCTCCCCACGGCGATGACCGACGAGTCGGTCGTCAAGCCGGAGACCCCGGTCGACAAGAACAACTCCTGAACCCACCGGTGCCGCAGGGGTCCTCCTGACGGCACCGGCCAGAGCCAGAACCACACCTAGAACCAGGGCACCATGTCGATCACCGGAGTCGTCAACGTCTTCTCGGGCCGACCGGTCCACCCCGTCGGGGCGGACGGGCGCATGGCGCTGTCCGACCACCTGCGCGAGCTGCGGGCGCGGGTGCTCAAGGTCGCGCTGATCATCGTCACCGGCGCGGTGCTGTCGCTGATCTTCTTCCAAGAGGTCTACGACCTCGTCTACGGGCCGATCACCACCGCCCAGATCAAGCTGCCCGAGGGCTCGAACCTCCTGACCAGCAACGGTCCCGGCGCAGGTCTGCTCATCTACTTCAAGCTGACGGCCTTCGCCTCGGTGGTCCTGACCAGCCCCCTGTGGCTCTACCAGATCTGGGCCTTCATCATGCCCGGACTCCACGCGCGCGAGCGCAAGATGAGCCGGATCTTCGCCGCCATCGCCGGCCCGCTGTTCCTGAGCGGGGTCTTCCTCGGCTACGTCACCCTGCCCAAGGGCCTGGAGATCCTGATCGGCTTCAACCCCGAGGGCCTGACCAACCTGGTCGACTTCGACGACTACCTGAGCTTCTTCAGCCGGACCCTGCTGGTCTTCGGCATCGCCTTCGAGATCCCGCTCTTCGTGATCCTGCTCAACATGGCCGGCGTGGTGTCCGGCAAGTCGCTCGGTGCCTACCGGCCGTGGATCGTCATCGCGGTGTTCGTCTTCGCCGCGGTCGCCACCCCGTCGGCCGACCCCTTCACGATGACCCTCATGGCCATCCCGATGGTGATCCTCTTCGGGATCTCCGAGGTGATCTGTCGGGTCAACGACCGGCGCCGGCTCAAGAAGCGTGGGCTCGACCTCGATCCCGACGTCGCCTCGGCCCTGTGACACCTGAGCCCGAGGATCTCGATCCGTTCGACCTCCCGGAGGTGCTCGGCGACGGTGACGTCGTGTGGCGCAGCGTCGACTCGCTCGCCTCGGGTCATCTCGTGCAGGGCGTGCTCACCGCCTCCGACAGCAGCGAGCTGGCGTGCGACCTGTTGGCGGTCGACGAGGCCTACCCGGCTCCGGTGGCCTCCGAGGCGCTGCGGTTGCGGGCCCACCAGGCCTGGCGTCACGGCCAGGTGCAGCTGGTGTCGTACGCCGGGCGACTGACCCTGCTCGTGCCCGGCACCGCGTTCACGGCCGACACCACCCTGGAGGCGGTTGCTCGACTGGCCAAGGCACTCGGCGCCCCGCCCTCGGCGTTCGCCGTGCGCCTGCGCCTGGGGTGAGCGGCCCGTCCCGACACGCCGTTGTGGGCACGCCCTAGGCTCGGAGCATGCCCGGCCGTAGTGAGCTCGATCCTGACGACACCCCCGTCCAGCCCACCCCCGCCGAGCGGTACGCCGCCTCGCGCTCGCGGCAGGCGCACCCGGTCTTCGCCGAGTTCACCGGTCTCTACGACTTCGGCCTCGACGACTTCCAGGTCCGCGCCTGCAAGGACATCGAGGACGGTCGGGGCGTGCTGGTGGCGGCGCCGACCGGCTCGGGCAAGACCATCGTCGGCGAGTTCGCCATCCACCTGGCGCTCGCGACCGGACGCAAGGCGTTCTACACGACGCCGATCAAGGCCCTGTCGAACCAGAAGTACGCCGACCTCGTCGACCGCTACGGCGTCGAGCAGGTCGGGCTGCTGACCGGCGACAACTCGGTCAACGGCGAGGCACCGATCGTCGTGATGACCACCGAGGTCCTGCGCAACATGCTCTACGCGGGCTCGCGCACCCTCATCGGCCTGGGGTTCGTCGTCATGGACGAGGTGCACTACCTGGCCGACCGTGCGCGCGGCGCGGTCTGGGAGGAGGTGATCATCCACCTGCCCGAGTCGGTGACGCTGGTCTCCCTGTCGGCGACGGTCTCCAACGCCGAGGAGTTCGGCGAGTGGCTGGCCACCGTGCGCGGCGAGACGACCACCATCGTCGAGGAGCGGCGACCGGTGCCGCTCTACCAGCACGTCATGGTCGGACGGCGCCTGCTCGACCTCTTCGCCTCCTCCGACGTCGACGCGGCGGCGGGCTTCGTCAAGGAGGGTGCCCCGGTCAACGACGAGCTGATGAAGATCGCCCGCGACGACTGGGCGTCCACCCGGATCAAGGACCGCCGCTCGCCCAAGGGCCAGCGCGGGGGCCAGCGGGGCAACCAGCGCGGGGGAGGGCCGGCCGGCAACAAGGTCGGCAACGGCCGCCGGGTGTGGATCCCGGGTCGTGCCGACGTCATCGAGCGACTCGACCACGAGAAGCTGCTGCCGCCATCGTCTTCATCTTCAGCCGAGCGGCCTGTGACGCGGCGGTCACCCAGTGCCTCAACGCCGGCATCAGGCTGACCACCGCCACCGAGCGCGACGAGATCCGCGGGTTCGTCGAGTCCGCCTGCCGCGACCTGCCGCCCGACGACCTGCACGTGCTCGGCTACCACGACTTCCTCGAGGCCCTGACCCGCGGGTTGGCGGCCCACCACGCCGGGATGCTGCCGGCGTTCAAGCAGGTCGTCGAGGAGCTCTACCTGCGCGGACTGTGCAAGGTCGTCTTCGCCACCGAGACCCTCGCCCTGGGCATCAACATGCCGGCGCGCACCGTCGTCATCGAGAAGCTGTCGAAGTGGAACGGCGAGACCCACGCCGACATCACCCCGGGGGAGTACACCCAGCTGACGGGTCGCGCCGGTCGTCGCGGCCTCGACGTCGAGGGCCACGGCGTCGTGCTGTGGCAGCCGGGGATGAACCCGCGCGAGCTGGCCGGCCTCGCCTCGACGCGCACCTACCCCCTGCGCTCGTCGTTCCGCCCGTCCTACAACATGGCGGTCAACCTCGTCCACCAGTTCGGCCGCGAGACCTCGCGCAAGCTGCTGGAGCAGTCGTTCGCGCAGTTCCAGGCCGACAAGGCCGTGGTCGGGCTCGCCCGCCAGCTCACCAAGAGCGACGACGCGCTGGCCGGCTACGCCGAGGCAGCGACCTGTCACCTCGGCGACTTCATGGAGTACGCCGGCATCCGACGTCGGATCGGCGAGGTGGAGAAGACCGCGAGCCGCTCGCGCCGCACGGACCGGCGCGACGAGGCAGCCGCCTCGCTGAAGGACCTGAAGGTCGGCGACGTGATCATCGTGCCGGCCGGAAAGTTCTCCGGCTACGCCGTCGTCATCGACCCGGGCTGGTCGCCGGCCGACCAGGGCGGGCCCCGTCCGTACGTCGTGACGGCCGAGCGCCAGGCACGGCGGCTGGCCATGATGGACTTCCCGACGCCGGTGAGCGCCGTGACCCGCATCAAGGTCCCCAAGAGCTTCAACGGTCGCAACCCGCAGATGCGACGCGACCTCGCCTCGGCCCTGCGCGACCGCACCCACGACCTGACTCCCGCCGCCGGGCCGCAACGGGGGCAACGGCGGCTCGGTCGGGCTCGGCACGGAGGCCGAGAACGAGATCGCCGCCCTGCGCGAGCAGCAGCGCTCCCATCCCTGCCACGGCTGCTCCGATCGTGAGGACCACGCGCGGTGGGCCGAGCGCTACTTCAAGCTCGACCGCGACGCCGCGACCCTGAGACGCCGCATCGAGCAGCGCACCAACACCGTGGCGCGCCAGTTCGACCGGGTGTGCGACGTGCTGACCGCGCTGGAGTACCTCGACGGCGACGCCGTCACCGAGCGCGGTCAGCGGCTGATGCGTCTCTACAGCGACGTCGACCTGCTCGCCGCGGAGGCCCTGCGCCGCGGTCTGTGGGACGACCTGTCCGCCGTCGGGCCTGGCCGCGGCTCTCTCGGCGCTGGTCTACGAGGCGCGCCGGGCCGACGACGCCCGCGCGCCGCGGGTGCCGGGGGAGGGGTCAAGCAGGCCCTCGACCTCACCCAGCGGCTCTGGGCCGAGCTCGACACGCTGGAGCGCGAGCACCGCCTCGACTTCCTGCGCCCGCCCGACGTCGGGATGTCCTGGATCGCCTACCGCTGGGCCGAGGGCGACGACCTCGACGACCTCCTCGGCGACTCCGACATGTCGGCCGGCGACTTCGTCCGCCGCATGAAGCAGCTGCTCGACCTGTGCGGGCCAGGTCGCCGACGCAGCCGGCGACACGCCCCTGCGTGCGACCGCTCGCGACGCGGTGCGCGCGATGCGGCGCGGGGTCGTGGCGTACTCGGGGCTCGCGGAGTAGCGGGCTGCCGGAGCGCCGTTTGGTCCCAAACGGCACGTCTTCGGCCGGAAATGACGTCGTTTGGGACCAACGGCGCCCCCGGCGGCGCCCGACGAGCTGGGCGCGGACCGGGTCAGCGGTGGAGAGCACCTTCACGAGGCGCTCGGCGGTGACTCGAGGCCCCACTGCTCGGCGAGGGCCAGGACCCGGTCGGGGTCGGCGGGCACGCGGGGGAGCGTGAGGTCGGAGCGGTCGAGGTCGATGTCGCGCGCGACGGCGCACGACGGCGGGCGCCACCGCGAGGTAGTCGAGGGACGCCTTGAGCTTGCCTCGTGGCCCCGGACCCATGTCGGAGTCGGGGTCCTGCGCGGCGGCGAGGATGCCGTCGAGGTCGCCGAAGCGCTGGAGCAGGGTGGCGGCCGTCTTCTCGCCCGACGCCCGGCGACGCCGGGCAGCCCGTCGGAGGCGTCGCCGCGCATCGCGGCGAAGTCGGCGTACTGCGCCGCGGTGACGGCGTACTTCTCCTCGACCCAGCTCTCCGTCACGCGCTCGTGGCGACCCACGCCCTTGCCGATGTAGAGGATGCGCACGTCGGCGCTGTCGTCGACGAGCTGGAACAGGTCGCGGTCGCCGGTGACGACGTCGACGGGCATCCCGGCGCCGGTGGCCAGCGTGCCGATCACGTCGTCGGCCTCGTAGCCCGTCGGCCCCGATCACGCGGATCCCGAACGCGGCCAGGACCTCGCAGGATGATCGGCAGCTGGGCCTCGAGCGGGTCGGGGACCTCCTCGACGTCGGGCGCGGTGGCCACCTCCTCGACGACGCGGTGCGCCTTGTACGACGGGATCAGGTCGACGCGCCACTGCGGCCGCCAGTCGTTGTCCCAGCAGCAGACCAGGTCGGTGGGCCGGTACTCGTCGACCAGGCGGGCGATGAAGTCGAGCAGCCCGCGCACGGCGTTGACGTTGGTGCCGTCCGGCGCGGCGTACTCAGGAACCCCGTAGAAGGCCCGGAAGTACATCGAGGCGGTGTCGAGCAGCATCAGACGTCCGGGTTCGCTCACGGCGGTCATCGCTGCCACGATCCGGCGCACGCCCGCGCGCCGACAGTCTGCAGTCGGCCGTGCGACCTCCTCCGTCGTCGAGGCCACCGACCGGCGGATCCTCGAGCTGCTCGCCGCCGACGGCCGGATGTCGTTCACCGACCTCGGCAAGGCCACCGGCCTGTCGACCTCGGCGGTGCACCAGCGGGTCAAGCGGCTCGAGCAGCGCGGGCTGATCCTCGGCTACGGCGCCACGGTCAACCACGACGAGATCGGGCTGCCGCTGACCGCCTTCATCTCCATCCGCCCGATCGACCCGTCCCAGCCCGACGACTTGCCCGACCGCCTGAGCGCGATCGGCGAGATCGAGTCCTGCTGGTCGGTGGCGGGGGAGGAGTCCTACATCCTCAAGGTCCGCGTCTCCACGCCCGTCGACCTCGAGGACCTGCTCGCGCGCGTGCGCGCCGCGGCCAACGTCTCGACGCGCACGGTGATCGTGCTGTCGACGTACTACGAGAACCGGCCCGTCACCGGCGCCTGAAGCGGCGCGCGGTGCCGGTCAACACGCGAGGCGTCCGCCGACCCTCCCGGCGCACGACGCTGCGCCGCAGGCAGCGACTGAATGAGCCCAAGACCAGTTACCGAGAGATCGACTGGCTGTGATCGCGCACGCACTCCCGACCGTGTAGGTGCCGGCTCGCGTATCCATCGAGGGACCGCTGGAGACGGTGATCATCGTGTTTACGCGCTGATAGTGAGCGCTTCCTCGTCGTCGCCGCCGAGGGAGGTGATGGAGCTCCCCCGGCCACGCTCTGCGAACCCGAGGTCGGCAGGATCATCGTCGCCGCTGCCCTCAGTCCCGCCGAGAGTGACGCCCGACAGACGCCACGCCACTCGGGCCAGGGTGATCTGCTTGATCGTTGCTCCCGACGAAGGTGGATCTCGACCATGGACGGTTCGCCGCGCACGCGTGGCGACGGACCCGGAGACGCCGGACGATGAGACCTCAGGGTCCGAGCCGGGCCGAGTTGAGCGATGGTCCGACGGCGCCAGTGCCGCCGGACGGCCTGTCTCTCCGGACCACGGGCAGCCGCCGGCGGCTGACCAGCTTGAAGTCCTTTCGAGCAGCGCCTTGTCCTTGACGTCCGCGCTGGTGATCGTGTTGTTCTTGATCTGGGCGCCGGTCACCATCCCGGCCACATCGGCGATCACGGGGTCGGTTGCCAGCAGGAATCCGCCGATCCGCCAGGACGGCGATCTGAGTGGCAGTGGGACGACGCATGGGGGTGCCCTCTCGTCTGGCCCGGACCGGTTCCGGGCCCTCGAGCGATCGTCGTCCCCCGGCCCGAGTCCTCGCCATGGCCCGTTCGGGCCAGGTGCGGGTGGGGTCAGCCTCGTGGCCCCGACGTCCTGCTCCCGGTCACCGAGGCGGACGGGACAGCCTGGACGAATCCCGACGTCCAGTCGTTGTTGCCGAAGGCCGTCGGGTTGCTGAAGACGCACATGCCCACGAGGTAGGACCCGGGCGTGCGCGGTCTCCGACAGCGAGCTCACCGAGTAGACCGTCCGCGCCGTGCCCACGACCACGCTCGACTGCCAGTCGGAGGAGAAGTCGCGTCAGGACGGTGGGGGTCGCCGAGGGGCGGTGCACAGGGCCAGCCGCGGAAGGGTGACCGTCCCGGACGACGTCCCGAGTGTCGCCGAGCACCGAGGCAGCGAAGCGGGAGTTGCTCGAGATCGTCACCGTCGTGGTGTCGCCCACGAAGTTGTAGGAGGCGGCGCCGTTGACCGCCACCGTCCCCACCTGACCGTCGATGGCACCGATGGGCCCGGTCGGCCCGGCGGGCCCCGTCGCCCCGGTCGGTCCCGTGGCACCGGCCGCGCCAGGTGTGCCGGTGGCGCCGACAGGACCGACTGCACCGTCGGCACCCGCGGGACCCGGAGCACCATCGGTCCCTACGGGACCAGCGGGGCCGGCAGGACCGGCGGGGCCCGACGCTCCATCGGTGCCTGCGGGACCGGCAGGACCTGCGGGACCCGACGGCAGCTGACCGGCCTTGAAGTCCTTGGCGAGCAGCGACTTGTTCTTGACGTCGGCGCTGGTGATCGTGTTGTTCTTGATCTGGGCGCCGGTGATCATGCCGGCGGCATCGGCGACGACCGGGTTGGTGGCCAGGAGAAATCCTCCGACGGCGATGAGCGCCAGGTAGGCCGGCTTCGGACGGTGAAAGCGGTGCATGGGGGTGCCTCTCGACTCGCCCGGCCAGGCTGATCGGGCTCTCCGACCGATCGTGGTGCGCCGCCACCCACCGGACCATGACCCATCAGGGCCGTGCGCCGCTAGGGTCGAGCCGCTCAGTACGCCTGCAGCGCCGCCATCCGCCGCGATGCCTCGGCCACCTCGGCGGCCTTGAGGGCGGAGGTGTCGAGGTCGGCGTGCTCGGCCCACCACGCCTGGCCCTCGGCGGGCAGGGTGTGGATCGGGTCGTAGTACTCGTAGGTGCGCGTCGAGGGCGTCGGCCTGCGGTCGGCCTCGATCGAGGTGCGGTAGTTCTTGGTCCAGTGCGAGATGCCGCGCACCTCGTCGTAGCGACGCCAGCTGGTGCACCCAGCGCTTGCCGACGAACGGCACGTCGCACACGATGCGCGGCGTCGCGAAGCCCGGGCAGGTAGCCCATGATGTGGTGCTGCAGCCGCTGGGCGTCGCCGACCGAGACCCGCCAGTGCTCCGAGTACGGGATCATGTCGCACATGTAGAAGTAGTAGGGCATGATCTGCGCGCCGTCGAGCAGGCGGAAGCACAGGTCGAGCAGCGCGTGCGGGTCGGCGTTGACGCCGTTGAGCAGCACGCCCTGGTTGCGGACGTCGCGCACGCCGGCGTCGAGCATCGCGCGGGAGGCCTCGGCCACCAGCGGCGTGATCGAGTTGGCGTGGTTGGCGTGGGTGTGGATCGCGATCGAGACGCCGCGCGCGCGGGCGGTGCCGGCGACCCGGGCCATGCCCTCGCGCACGTCGTGCTGCAGCCAGTGCTGGGGCAGGCCGACCAGCGCCTTGGTGGCCAGGCGGATGTCGCGGATGTTGTCGATCTCCAGCAGCCGGGTGAGGAAGTCCTCGAGGCGGGGCCACGGCATGTTGGCCACGTCGCCGCCGGAGACCACGACGTCGCGCACCGACGGCGTACGGCGCAGGTAGTCCATCATCGTCGGCGAGGCGGTCGGTCGGCTTGGCGACGAACTTGAGCTTGCTCGACCGTGGGGGTCGAGTTGCCGACGAGGTCCATGCGCGTGCAGTGGCCGCAGTACTGCGGGCAGGTCGGGAGCAGCTCGGCGAGCACCTTGGTCGGGTAGCGGTGGGTCAGGCCCTCGGCGACCCACATGTCGTGCTCGTGGAGCGAGTCGCGGGTGGCGTGCGGGTGCGAGGACCAGTCGGTGCGCCGGTCGGAGAAGACCGGGATCATGTAGTGGCGCACCGGGTCGGCGTAGAACGCCTCGGTCAGCGACCCCGGCCCGCCGACGGGTCGCGTGGGGCACCATCGTGTTCATCATCTGCGGCGGCACCAGCATCGACATCGTGGCCCGCTCGGCCTGGTCGCGCTCGAGGTCGGCGTAGAACCGCTCGTCGACCAGGTCGCCGAGCAGCTCGCGCAGCTGCTTGACGTTCTTGACGCAGTGCGCGCGCTGCCACTGCACCGAGGCCCACTGCTCGGCCGTGACGTCGCGCCATCCCGGGAAGCGGGTCCAGTCGGGCTCGACGAGCTCGACGCGCTGGTAGGGGTAGGGCTGACCGGTGTCCAGCCCGATGCGACGTCTCGATGCTCATCTGCTCTCCGTGCGGTGTCGGTGGCGCCGTGTGGGTCACGCACTGTCACCTACAGTACGTGCAGATCATCCTGTCTGCACATCACCACACCGCAGGATCTCCTGTTCAGCACCGTGACGAAGGAGGAAACTCCGTGCCTGACTCGCCCGAGAGCGATCCGACCGGCCTGCACCGGGTGCTCGACCGTCCGCTCGTCCTGCCCCAGGCAGCACAGCGCCTCGACACCGACACGAGCTGTGGCCCGACGAGGTGCGGATCCGGGTCGAGAAGCTCAACCTCGACGCGGCGTCCTTCCGCCAGCTCGAGCGCACGCACAGCGTCGACGGTCGCCCGACGGCGACGCCGTGCGCGCCGCGGTCCTGGCGATCGTCGCCGAGCGCGGCAAGATGCAGAACCCCGAGACCGGCTCGGGAGGGATGCTCGTCGGCACCGTCGAGGAGGTCGGGCCCGCCTCACCGCTCGGGCTGGCGGTCGGCGACCGCGTCGCCACCCTGGTCTCCCTGACCCTGACCCCGCTCGTCATCGAGGACGCGCTGGGTGCCTAG
>CAWGJR010000035.1:0-70316 GCA_963822915.1 uncultured Actinomycetota bacterium | reverse complement strand
GGTCACCTGGTTCGGTTGGTCTTGCTCAGGGACCGCACGGACTCGACCGTGGCGCTGCGCCAGTCATCGCTCATGCGCGGCAGATTACTCCGCGCGCCGACCGCCGGACAGACCGATTCAGAGCTGGCGGATCGCCCGCGCCGGGGAGCCGACCGCGACGACGTCCGCCGGGAGCGAGGCCACCACCACCGAGCCGGCGCCGACCACGGTGTTGTCGCCGATCGTGACGCCCGGGCAGACGATCACCCCGCCGCCGAGCCAGACGTTGTCGCCGATCACGATCGGCTCGGCCGCCTCCCACTTGTCGCGGCGGGGCCCGGGCTCGAGGGGTGGGTGGCGGTGAGGAGCTGGACGTTGGGGCCGATCTGCACGTCGTCGCCGATCGTCACCGTGGCGACGTCGAGCACGACGAGCCCGAAGTTGGCGAACGACCGCGCGCCGACGGTGGTCTGGAAGCCGTAGTCGCAGCGGAACGGCGGGCGGATCTCGGCGCCCTCGCCGAACTCGCCGAGCAGCTCGGTGAAGAGCGCCCGCAGGGTGTCCCCGTCGGTCGGGTCGGTCAGGTTGATCGCGTGGGTCAGCCGCATCGCCCGCTGGGAGTCGCGGGCGATCTCGGGGTCGTCGGCGATGTAGGGCTCGCCGGCGAGCATCCGCTCGCGCATGGTCTTCTCGCTCATCGCCCCGACGCTACGCGGTTGTCGGACGGGGCGCCTATCGTCGTCGCCATGAACGACACCGGACCGGACGCCACACCCCCGCGGGAGTTCGTCGACACCGACCTGCGGGGCGCGCGGTTCGTGCGCGCCGACCTGTCCGGTGCGGTCATGCGGGGAGTCGACGTGCAGGGCGCCGACATCGACGCCCCCTGGCTGCTCGAGGAGGGCGGCTCGTTGCTCGTCAACGGCGTCGACGTGGTGGCCCACGTCGAGGCCGAGCTCGACCGTCGTTTCCCCGGGCACGCCCAGCGGCGGGCAGAGACCCCGAGGCGCTCCGTGCCGCGTGGGCCGCGCTCGAGCTCACCTGGACCGCCACGCTGGCGCGCGTCGAGGCGCTGCGCGTCGCCACGCCCGCGGTGGTCGACGTGAGCGTCGACGGCGAGTGGTCCTTCTCCCAGACGCTGCGCCACCTCGTCATGGCCACCGACACCTGGCTCCGCAAGGCGATCCTCGACCTCGAGCACCCGTGGCACCACCTCGGCCAGCCCAACGCCGAGTGGGCCACCGACGGCTACGACCCGGCGGTCTTCACCAGCGAGGTCCCGCCGTACGACGACGTGCTCGCCGTCCGCGCCGAGCGGGTGGCCATGGTGCGCGACCTGCTGGCCACCGTCACGGCCGACGACCTGGCCGGGGCACGCCGCAACCCGTGGTCGCCCGACCACGAGGAGACGGTGCTGTCCTGCCTGCACACGATCCTCAACGAGGAGTGGGAGCACCACCGCTACGCCGTGCGCGACCTCGACGCGCTCGAGGCGCGATCCGCCGGCACTACCGGGTGAGTCCGGGCCGAGCTGGGCGGCCCGCTCGACCAGCTCGGCGAACAGCGTCTCCAGCTCGATGCCGGCGGCCTTCGCCATGACCGCCACGACGCTCTGCTCGGCGAACGAGCAGTAGAGCCCCGCCTCGAGGAACCACGCCTGTCCCGTCGGCGTCGACGCGGAAGTCGAAGAGGCTGTAGTCGCGGCACCCCATCGCGCGGTGGCACCGCTTGGCGAGCTCCCCCACGTGGGCCGTCAGCGGGTCGTCGACGTCGACGATCCAGGCGTGGCTGGCGTCCTTGGCCACCAGGCGGAGGTCGCCGTCGTCGGCCCGGGCGATCTTGTCGGCGGCGTCGCGGATCGGCTTGGTCGCCTCGTCGACGGCGTACTCCTCCAGCGGCAGCGCGACCAGCTCGCCGTCCGCGCTCGACGACCCCGCAGCGCACCTCGCGCCCGAGGGCGACGTAGGACTCGACCAGCACCTCGCCGCCGGGTCCGGCCACCTCGAAGGCGGCAGCGAGCGCGGCGTCGTAGTCGCCCGTCCTCCAGCACCAGGGCGATCCCGTGGGAGTTGTCGGCCTCGACCGGCTTGACGACCACCGGCGGCGGCAGGGTGGGCGCCTCCCCGACCCGGAGCACCTCGCCTCGACGGCACCGGCACCCCGGCCGCCGCGACGACCGCCCGCGCGCGGGCCTTGTGGGCGCCGAGCGCCATCGTCTCGGGGCGGTTGCCGACGTAGGGCAGGCCGAGCAGGTCGAGCAGCGCGCGGTAGGTCGTCATCCCCGGCAGGCAGAACAGCTGCGGCACGACGACGTCGAGGTCGAGCGCCAGCAGCCGCTCGACCGCCTCGCCGACCGGCATCGACGGCGCCGCCGCGATCTGCGTCGCGACCCAGGCCGGCCGGGAAGCACCACCGCCCGTCGGGGCTGCACGAAGGCCACGTGGAACTCGTAGCGCGTCGGGGTCGGCGGTCGCCGCCAGGCAGTCGGCGGCGTAGAGCCGCGACAGGTCGGCGTGGAAGTCGTCGACCGCCGAGCCGGTCAGGTGCAGCACCCGCAGCGGTCGAGGGCCGCGCATCAGTCGCCGCCCGGCTCGACGAGCTTGCCGATGTTGACGTCGATCTTGACCCAGTCGGTGCCGCGCACCAGGGCGCCGAGCAGCAGCGACGGGCAGGTGCAGGTGGTGCACCATCAGGTGCGGCAGCGGGTCGTCGACGGCGAAGATCGCGTCGGTGCCCTCGGCGATCACCCGCAGCCGGGCGCGCAGCGTCGGCAGCGACCGCGCGCCGAGCAGGCGCCACACCTCCTGGTAGATCCAGTACGTCGGTCTGCTCGCCGCCGTGGGCCGCACCTCGCGGTGCCCCGTCGTCGAGGTAGCCGGCCGCCACGCCGGGGTGGTCGTAGAGCATCGTGATCGCCGAGTGGGTGCGCGGGTTGCACTCGATCGCCCGCACCCGCCCGTCCGGCGACTCGATGAAGTCGAACGACAGCTGGCCGGTCGCGCCGGTGGCCCCGACGAACGTGCGCACCCACGCCTCGATCTCGGGCTTCTCGACCTGGTCGTAGTTGAGCTGGGAGGCCGAGGACTCGCAGCAGCACGACACCTGCACCCGGCCGGAGCGCGCGGTCGCGTGCGTGCAGTACTCGTCGCCGGTGACGAACTCCTGGAGCAGCCAGGGGTTGTCGGCCGAGATCGGCTTCGACGCGGCGAAGGCCCGGGTCTCCTCGCGGGTCGGCAGCGGCAGCTGCGTGAGGTCGAGGCGGTGCACCGGGTCGTAGGCGATCGACTTGAGCACGTAGCTGCGACCGACCCGCTCGGGCGCCGCGAAGTCGAAGTCGGCGACCTCCTCCGGCGAGGCCACCCGGTGCACCTCGGGCACGTCGAGGCCGAGCGAGGCGGCGTAGGTGCAGAACCGCTCCTTGTCGTCGAGCATCGCGATCGTCTCGGCGTCGGCGTGCACCACCTCGCAGAAGCCCGCGAGCGCGCTCCGCGGCCAGCGCGTCGTAGTAGCTGGCCACCGGGCTGCACACCGGCACGTAGACGTCGACGGCCTCGTCCTTCACGACCCGCAGCAGCGCCTCGGCGTACCCGTCGTCGGTCGGGTCGGGCACCGTGTGGAAGGCGGCCACGGCCCGGGAGAAGCGGTGGCCGGTGAGCCGGTAGCGCGGGGTCTCGACCAGCACGACCCGGTGCCCGGCGGCGTGGAAGGCGCGCGCGAGCGCCAGCGCCTTGGTCATCTTGCCGCCGCTGACCAGGACCGTGCGACCGGTCGGCGCGCCGGGGCGGGAGCGTCGCCGGAACGATCGGCGCACGAGGGCCGCGCCGGTCACCGCGAGGTCGACCGGGAGCGTCGCCTGGAGCGCGGCGAGCGTCGCCACCGTGCGCACCCGCGGCGGCAGCCGGGACAGCAGCGTCACGACGCGGCGTACCCGCGCGACATCCCGCGGTGCATCACCCGGTCGCCGACGACGCCGGAGTGGTCGGCGCGGTGCAGGACGCAGCCGTTGTCCCACATCACCACGTCGCCGGGCGACCAGCGGTGCCGGTAGAGGTTGTCCTCGCGGGTGGAGTGCTCGAGCAGGAGGGCGACGACCTCGGCGGTCTCGTCGGCGTCGAGCCCGCTGATCGAGGCACACCGCGCAGGCGTCGTCAGGTAGAGCGCCGTGCGGCCCGAGAGCGGGTGGCGGACGGAACACGGGGTGGTGGGCCGAGTGGTCCTCCCCCGGCGCCGGCTCGACGCCGGTCACGACGTGCTCGATGGTGCGACCGGCGAGCCGCTCCCGCAGCTCGGTCGGGCAGCGACTCGTAGGCGGCGTACTGGTTGCTGAAGAGGGTCTCGCCGCCGACCTCGGGGATCGTGACCGCCCGCAGCGCCGTGTAGGCCGGCGGCACGCGCACGTAGGAGGTGTCGACGTGGAAGGTGCTGCGCGGCGGCGTGGTGCGCCCGACGTTGCTGATGATGTTGAGGTCGGGGAAGCCCGGCACCGGCGTCTCGCCCGTGGTGAAGACGAGCTCGCCGAAGGTCTCGAGGAAGGCGGCGAACCCGGCGTCGTCGACCTGCTGGTCGGGCAGCACGAGCGACGCCGTGCTCGGCGAGCAGTGCCGGGAGCGCCGCGAGGTCCTCGGGGGCGGCGGCGGTGAGGTCGAGGCCCTCGACGCGTACGCCGATCGGGTCGAGCGGCTGGACGATCATGCGGGCACCTCCGCCGCCGGTGTCGAGGCTGTCGTGGGTGTCGGACGAGGTCGACGGCAGATCAGGGTGACGCCGTCGCGCAGCGGCACCAGCACCTGCTGCACCCGTGGGTCCTCGGCGACGCGCGCGTTGAACTCCGCGATGGCTCGGCCGTTGTCGGCGTCGGTGACCGGCCCGGCGCCGTAGGCCGCGCCCTGCAGGAGGGTGTTGTCGACGCAGACCAGCCCGTGCGGCGCGAGCAGGCCGCCCTCGAGGATGGCGTCGAGGTAGGCGGCGTAGCCGGGCTTGTCGGCGTCGATGAACACCAGGTCGTACGTCGCGCCCGCGGCCGCCAGGCGCTCCAGGGTCTCCAGCGCGGGACCGACCTCGATCGCGATCTTGCGCCCGTGCACCGCGTCGGCGAAGCGGCGGGTCGCGAAGGCGGCGATCGCGGGGTCGACCTCGCAGGCGACGACGCCGCCGCCCGGCGGCAGCGCCTCGGCCATCGCCAGGGCGGAGTAGCCGGTGAACATGCCGATGTCGAGCACCCGTCGCGCCCGGGTCGCGCGCACCAGCACCTGGAGGAACTGGCCCTCCACGTGCCCCGACAGCATCTCGGCCTCCAGCGACCCGGGCGACCGACGCACCCGGGTCACCCGGCGCGACGTGGGCGACGGTGCGCCGCGCCAGGTCGGCCAGGTCGGGCGACTCCGGTGAGGTGCAGGACGCGACGTACGGGTCCAGTCCCCCGGCCAGCGCCCGCGGCCTCCTCGACGGCCTCGCGCAGCCGAGCGTCGCCGCCGCGCGCGAGGTCGGCGATCTCGTCGAGGCGCTCGACGAGCAGGCCCAGCGGCGTGACCGGGCGCAGGGCCGGCTGGGTCACGCCGGGACGCTCTCGGCCGCCTGGTCGGGGTCGCCGAGGAAGGCGTCGATGCCGTCGCCGGCGCGGGGGTAGGACCGGACGGCCTCGCGGTGGGCCACCAGCAGGCGGTCGAGCTCGTCGGCGTCGAGGTCGTTGAGGAAGACGCAGGTGCCGATCGGGTGCGGGACCGCCGCCCGCAGCAGGCCGTCGCGGGTCTGCAGGATCGAGTCGGTCGCGCTGCGGACGAGCTCGGGCGTGAGGTAGGGGCTGTCGAGGGCGAGACCGAGGTTGCTCATCAGCCAGAACACGCGGTCGCGCTCGCTCGCGCTGATCAGGCCGCGCTGCTCGGCGATCGTGACCGAGAAGGCCATGTCGATGTTGATGGCGTGGCCGTGGAAGAAGGGCGTCTCGGGCGCCAGCTCCAGGGTCGGGCTCCACGTGTGGCCGAAGGCGATGACCCGGTCGAGGTCGAGCTCGCGCAGGTTGGGCACCTCGAGGCGCAGCATGCTCGCGATCGAGTCGTAGGTGATCCGGTGGGCGATCTCGCGCAGCTCGGGCGTGCCGTCGACGTAGCCGAAGTGGGTCGCGAGCAGGTCCTCGCCGTACTTCTCGAGCAGGTCGAAGGTCGCGGCGTCGGCGACGGTGTTGATCTTGATCAGCTCGGCCATGCCGTTGCGGATCTGGTCGACCGGGAGGGTCCGCAGGAACGAGAAGTCGAGCAGCACCTCCTGCGAGGCGTGGTAGGCGCCGAGGCGGTTCTTGTACTTCCCGTGGTTGACCGCGACCTTGATCGACACGCTGGCGTCGATGAGACCGATGAGGGTCGTCGGGATGCGGATGTAGTTGGTCGAGCGGCGGAACGTCGCGCAGGCCAGGCCGGCGATGTCGGTGGTCAGCCCGCCGCCGACGACCAGCACCGGCTCCTTGCGCACCAGGCCGAACGCGGCGAAGGCGTCGACGATGTGCTCGACGGTCGACCAGGTCTTGCGGGTCTCGTCGAGCTCCAGCGGTACGACGGTCAGCGCGACGTCGTGGTGGGCGAAGTAGGCCTCGGCCTGCTCCCCGTAGTGGGCCCAGACCTCGGAGTCGACGACCATCAGGCACCGCCCCCAGGACCGGTAGCGGTCGGCGAGGTCGGCGTTGGCGACGTCGAAGACGCCGTCGACGTAGCGCAGCGTGTACTCGACCTTCTCGTAGGCCTCGACGTGGAAGGCCGTGTCGGTGGCGGTCATCGTTGACAGCGGACGTTCAGTCACAGGGTTCTCCTGTTCGAGGTCGCGAAGCAGGGCCCGGCGACCGGGTGGGTGAGCGGCGTCGGCCCGTGGCCGGCGCGGGCGGTCAGGCGGTGGCCAGGCCCCGCAGGTCGTCGTAGGACAGGTGGTCGGTGACGCCCGCCGCGTCGGCGAAGTCGTGACCGGCGGTGTTGGCGTTCGGGAACGCGACGCAGCGGATGCCCGCGGCCGTCGCGGCGGCGACGCCGCCGAGGTTGTCCTCGACCGCGACGCAGTCGTCGGCCGACTCGCCGAGCTGCTCGAGGGCGGCGAGGTAGACCGCCGGGTCGGGCTTCGGCGAGTCGACGCCGGTGGCGTCGAGGACGAGGTCGAAGTCGGTGGCCGAGAGGGTCGGCGTCAGCGCGGCCAGGAGGTGCTCGACGTTCTCCGGCGACGTCGTGGTCACCAGGGCGACCTTGTCGCCGGCGGCCTTGGCGGCCGCGATGCTGTCGAGGAGGCCGGGGCGGGGCTCGAGGCCGGCTCCGGCGAGGCTCTCCTGGAAGAGCCGCGACTTGGTCAGGTGGACCGCGGAGGCGTCGACGTCCTCGCCCCGCTCCGCGGCGTAGGCGGTCACGCGGTCCGCGCCCCCGCTGTCGGTGAGGAGCTCGACGTACTCGTCGCGGTCCCAGGTCCAGTCGAGACCGTGCTCGGCGAAGGCGGCGTTGAACGCGCGTCGCTGGAGCTCGGAGGTGTCGGCGAGCGTGCTGATCGAGCCGAGGAGCAGGGCAGCCATGAAAGGTCCTTCGCGGTGAGATCGGAGTTCGTGCGTCGGCCTCTGATCTTCGCTCGCGCGCGACGTGCCCCCTTCACCCGAAGGTGAGCGCACTGCTCCCGGAGCCGAAATTCACCCCTTCGGGTCAGGGCATTCCGCCAGCAGCGCACCCGACAGGATGTTGCCGACGGTGCGGCGCGCCACGACCACCCACGCGCCCGCCAGCACGGCGTAGAGCCCGACGGCGGCGACCGCCAGGAACGGCGCCCCCGTCGCGGCGGCCAGCCCGGACGTGCCGGTCACGAGCGTGCCGACGGGGAAGGTGAAGGACCACCAGCCCAGGGTGAACGGGAGGCCCGCTCGCGCGGTGCGCACGGTGAGGGCGGTCGCCAGCGCCGCCCAGAGCATCGCGAACCCCCACATCGGGGCACCGAGGAGCACGTCGAGGGTCGCGGTCGCGTCGCCGTACGGCGCGGGCAGCGAGAGCGGGGCGGTGACCGCGAGCGTGTGCGAGGCGGTGATCGACTGGCCGAGCGGGCCGAGCACGATCCACAGCGTCGGCACCGCGGCCGCCGCCCCGACCTGGTGGTGCATCAGCCGGCTCCAGATCATCGTGATGATCATCAGGCTCGCCAGCGAGCGTCAGGCCGAACATCATCGAGCAGGCCAGCTGGAGGCTCAGGCGCAGGTCGCCGGGCGCCAGGTGGGCGATCAGGAGCGGGCCCGTCGCGGCGCTCACCATCGGCGGCACCACCGACATCAACCACCCGCCGTACGCGCCGTCCGGGGTGACCCGGTGGGTGGTGAACGCGCGGTAGGGCACGACCACGGCCACGGCGAGGCCGAGCACCGTGCCGAGCGACCACAGCACGGCGGCGAGCCCGAGGGCGGCGGCGTCGCCGAGCAGCGGTCGACCCAGCAGCAGCGCTCCCGCCCCCACGGTGAGCAGCGCCATCGCGGGGGCGCCGTAGAAGTGCGCCATCGCCGGGTCGCCGAGGTGTCCGCGCGCGGTCACCCGGTGGTGGGTCCAGTGGCGCGCGGTCGCGACCGAGACCACGACGAGCAGCACGGCGTCGACGACCCACAGCCCGCGGGCGAGCGGCAGCAGTCCCGGCACCTGCACGGGCAGGGTGGCCGCGGCGTTGGCGACGATCCCGGTGCCCATGACGGTCGCGAACCAGTTGGGCCCGAACCCCGCCAGGCTCCGTCGCGCCGCCCTCGAGGGAGTCACGGTGCGCGCGGCGGGCGGAGCGGTGGTGGTCATGGCTCCACCCTGGCCCCGGTGCGGCCCTCGGAGTAGGCCCCTGCTCACTGTGCATCCACAAGTCCGACCTGTGAGTGGACTAAGGTCTGCCCTGTGGCTTCCCACGTGCCCGACCTCGACGGCTTGCGCCTGCTGGTGCTGATCGCCCGCACCGGCAGCATCGGTGCCGCCGCGCGCACGCACGGCACCACCCAGCAGGCGGCGTCGGAGCGGGTGCGCGCGATGGAGACCCTGACCGGCCTCACCCTCGTCCGTCGCGGTCCGCGCGGCTCCCACCTCACCGAGGCCGGCATCGTGGTCGTCGAGCGCGCCGCAGCGCTGCTGGCCGTCGCCGAGGAGATCGAGGCGGCCATCGACGGACTGCGCGCCGACGCCGGCCGCGACATCGCCGTGTGGGCCAGCATGACCATCGCCGAGACGCTGATCCCGCGCTGGCTCGTGCAGCTGCGTCAGCGACAGGTCGCCGAGGGAGTCCTGCCGACGACGGTCAGCCTCACCGCCTCCAACAGCACGCGGGTGGTCGAGGCGGTCCGGAGCGGCGCCGCCGGCCTCGGGTTCGTCGAGGGGGTGGCCGCGCCGCTCGGCGTCCGTCACACCGCGGTCGCCGAGGACGAGCTCGTGCTCGTCGCCGCCCACGGCTCACCGCTCGCCCGACGTCGTACGCCGTTGTCCCCGCGGCAGGTGGCCGACCTGCCGCTGGCGCAGCGCGAGCCGGGCTCGGGCACCCGCGAGGTCCTCGAGGTCGCCCTCGCCGAGCACGACCTCGTCGCCGCCACCCCCGTCGTCGAGCTCACCACCGCCACCGCCGTCCGCGCGACGGTCCTGGCCGGCGCGACGGCGGCCTTCCTCAGCCGGCGCGTGGTCGCCCGCGACCTCGACCTCGGTCACCTGGTCGCCGTCCCGACCGCCGACCTGCGCCTGACGCGCACGTTCCGCGCCGTGTGGTCCGGGGGCCGACAGCCCCCGGCGGGACCGGTGCGCAACCTCGTGGGCATCGCGCGGTCGGCGGCGGACTAGGGGCCGTCCCAGCGTCAGCGGCGGCGCGCCAGCACCGGGCGCAGCAGCATCAGGACCAGCAGGGCGCCGCCGCCGAACAGTCCCCACCACACGGCGTTGGCACGCGTCGAGGCCAGGACGTCGGGCGCGGCGACCGGCAGGGCCGCGGGCCTCGCGTCCTGCTCGGGCCGGGTGCTCAGCGACAACGCGCCCGAGCGGCTCGGCCGCACGGGCCGGGTGAGCGCCTCGAGGGGCTGCACGACGCCCTTGCCTGCCTGGGTGTTGGGCGTGCCGGGGTCGTAGGTGGAGGACCCCGACGCCGTGGTCTCGAGCCGGGCGATCAGCTGCTCGGGGGAGTCGTCGGGGTAGGCGGTCATCAGCAGGGCCAGGATCCCGGAGACCTCGGCCGCCGCAGCCGCGGTCGAGGGGCGCCGGGCCGAGCAGTAGGCGCCGTTGAGCCCGACCGACACCGCGCCCGCCGTGGGCACGGCGACGTCGATCGCCGAGCTGAACAGGATGAGCTCCTCGAGGGCCAGGTCGTCGAGCCCCACGCCGCCGGGAGCGGCCGTCGTGGTCACCGACAGCACCCGCGGGTCGGCGGGTCGGTCGGGACCGGGCTTGGCGTAGCCGGCCGGGAAGGTCCTGTCGGCCCAGTCCTCGCCCGGGGTGTAGGTCGCCGCCGGGGACTCGTCGGCGGCGTCGTCCCGTGATCCGGCGCCGGCCACGATGATCACGCCCGCGCGCGTGACCTTGCGGACCGCAGCCCGCAACCGGGGCGTGTCGTCGCCTCCGACACCGACGGCGACGATGCGGATGTCCTCCTGCTCGATGACCGGGAGGATCGCCTCCAGGCCCGCGGCGACGGACTCCGGGCCGACCCTCACGAGGCCGTCGTCGGAGTCGGACGCGGTGTCGTAGATCTGCTGGTCGTAGAGCCGCGCGCCGGGGGCGATGCCCACGGGCTGGTCGTTGAGGGGCTCCGGCGCGGCGGCGATGATGCCGGCCATCAGGGTGCCCTGCGGCCACACCAGCTCGTCGGCGCGGGTGGCGTCCTCGGCCGGCACGCCCCGGGTGACGTCGAGCAGTCCGGGCACGTCCTGGATGCCGGAGTCGAGCACCGCCACGGTCACGCCCTCGCCCGGGGTGCGGCCGGTCTGTCGTCGTACGAGGTCCTGGGCGGCGGCGGTGTGGAGAGCGTCCGCCGGCGAGGCCTCGGCGACGAACTCGGTGACGGAGACCTCCTCGGTCGCATCCGCGCTGACCTCGGTGCAGTCGGGGCCGTCGATGGCGTACGACGGCCCGGCCACGCCCAGCGCGAGGCCCGCCGCCACGACGGCGACCGCGAGCGGGGCGGCCGGCCTCACTCGCACGGCTCGGTCCGCTCCACGGAGGTCGGCGGGCAGCGCGCAGCGTCCACGCTGAGCAGGACGCTCTGCTCGAAGAGCTCCAGCCAGCTGTCGGGCACCACCTCGGCGGGAACGCCGTCGTAGCCGAGCTGCGAGGTCTCGAAGCTGCCGGCGACCTCGTAGACGATCGCCCGGCCGTCCATCAGTCGGCGGGTCGGCGCCTCGGTGTCGAACCAGCCACCCGAGCGCACGAACGCGCCGGCCCCCGGGTCGATGCTGGTGAGCTCGGCACCGGCCTCCACACCGGCGGCCGAGGCGTCGCTGCCGGGCACGGCGCGCGCCAGGACGACCGACGGCGCGGTGCCGGGCGCGGCCTGCAGCAGGGCGCAGAGCTCACCGGACGGCGGTTCGCTGGTGGTCACGGTCGGCCACCTGGTCTCCTCCAGCAGGCCGGTGTCGTCGGCGGGCAGGTCGGGTCGCGCGCTGGCCGCGGGCAGCTCGACGACGCGGTCCCCGGCTGCGCCGAGGTAGACCGCGCGCTCGAACGGGTCCAGCTGCAGGAGCGTCCCGTCGGCGGTCAGCAGGTAGCGCGAGTCGTCGACGGGGAGCACGTCGCCCACCTCGGCGCCGGCCAGCACCCCGCCGGGCTCGGCACCGGGGAACTTCTCGTCCAGGTCGCGACGCCCCAACCCGAAGGTCGAGAGGTCGAGGGCCGCCCCCGGTGGGAACGTCGTCACCCAGGACGCCGGGACGTCGACGGCCGCGGTGACGCTGCTGCCCGCCACGGCACCGAGGATGGCGTTGCCGTCGCCGGGCACCTCGTAGGCATAGGCGCGGGGAGCACCGTCGGCCGCGTCGCGCACCGACTCGGCGACCAGGTAGACGGCGTCCGTGCCGTCGGCGTCCTGCGAGCGCACCACGAAGCTCACCCCGGGGGTCGGTTCGACGCCGGGGGTCGCGGACACGTCGACCTTGAGCCCGAGCTGCTGCTCACCCACGCTGCCGGTGCATGCCGTCCAGCCGGTGCCGATGAGGCCGGAGGCGGGCGGCGGCGCGGCGGGCGCCTGGAGGATCCCGATCGGCTGGCCGGGGGTCAGGTCGCTCAGCTTCTCGCGCGGCACGACGAGGGGCACGATGTCGGGCCCGAGGAGGAGCTTCGCCGAGGTGATGTTGATGACCGGACGCAGCGTGAGGTCGGGACTGTCGCCGGTGGAGATCAGCACGTAGTCGGCGCCGCTCTCCTTCTCGCTGAGCAGCTGCGCCTTCTCGTCGTCGATCTCGACGGTCGAGCCGAGGATCTTGAGGACCGCGGCTCCGGCCAGGAGCAGGATCGCGATCGCGATGCCGCCGATGACGGCTCGGCCGGGCCGGGCGGGCTCGACCTCACGACCACCCGGGGCGCCGGAGACGAAGGCGGTGACGAGCCGACGCCGGCTGAACGAGTAGGCCTCGACGAGGTCCTTCTTGGTGGCCACGGACCCGCCTAGCCGTTGATCTTGTCGAAGAGCCCGGAGGCGAGCACGAGCAGCGGCAGGAGGGAGAGCAGGGCCATCGTCTCGAGCACGTCACCCAGGCGGCCGCGTCGCACCGACGGGCTCGAGGGCGACAGCGTCGAGACGAGCAGCAGCGCCCCGGCCACGGCCAGCACGACCGCCGTCGTCGCGCGCCACTCCGGCGTGTGGACCAGGAGCGCGACGGTCATCGAGGCGAGGCCGAGGATCCCGGAGACCAGGCCGACCAGCACCTCGGAGCCCGTGCGGTACTGGCGGGTGCGGAGCATGACGACGAGGCACGCCACGACGACCAGGAGGGTGCCGTCGAGCCCGCGGGTGATCGCGAGCGGGGCGACGAGCACCAGCAGGATGCCGACGGTCGCGGAGATCGCGACCAGGATCTCGTGGGCCACCCGCGCGTCGGCGGCGATCCGCACGGGGTCGAGCTCGTCGGGGTCGGCGGTGATGTCGGCGGCCGAGTAGAGCTGGTCGACCGACGTGCCGGTGACGCCCAGGGCCAGCCACGGGAACACGCTGCCCACGAGCACGAGGAAGGCGAGCACGACGGTGAGGATCGACGCCGGCTCCAGCTCGGTGCCCTGCACCAGCGCACCCGTCCCGGCCGCCACGGCGCCGACGACGACCGCCGGCACCAGGAGGGCCCGGCCGACTCCGAGGCCCAGGAGGCAGACGAGTCCGACGGCGGCGACCCCGGCCCCGGAGGCCACCAGGGCCCGGGCGTAGTCGTCCTCGGGCGCGGGGAAGGACAGGTCGGTGGCCAGGAGGCCGGCGACCGCGGTGTAGCCGACGCCGATCCAGGCGACCGTGACGGAGGCCTCGGGCTCACCCTGGGCGCGCGAGAGCACGATGGCGGCAGCGGTCAGGACGCCGGCCAGCACGTAGCCGGCGACGGCGGCGAGCTCGCGGTCGGTCTGGATGAAGAGTGCGACTGCACCGAGGGCCATGAGCAGCGACGCCGCCCACAGCGCCGTACGGCGTCCGGAGGCCGGCTCCCACGGCTTGAGGTCGTGCTCCACGACGTCGGTCATCGCCTCGACGACGTCGTCGTAGACCGCTGCGGCCGGGTCGTCGACGCCGGCTGAGACGGTGATCACCGAGCCGTCCTCGACCCCTTGGAGGGTCAGCCCCGAGTCGCCCTCGAGGCGACGGCCGTCGGAGGTCACCAGCCGGTAGCCGGCGTAGACGGTGGCGGAGTCGAGCAGCCCCACGCTGCGTGCCAGCTCGGGCACCAGCTCGACGACCGGGATGGCACCGGGCAGCACGAGATCGACGCGACGGCTGCCGGAGGCGACCGTGACGCGCACCAGCCCGGACGCTCCGACCTGAGCCTGACTCATCGTTCTCCCCTCGACCGGCACCCGGACGTCTCGACGGTGCGCATCATGCCTCGTCCTGCACCACGACAGGCCAAGGGGCCGACACTCGTGGAGTGTCGGCCCCTGGGCTCCCGAGTCGTGGTGTGCGACTCATCATCGCGTGCGCCTCACTGGAAGCGGGCGGCGCCGTTCGAGTCGGCGCGCTGGTAGTCCTCACGAGACTGGGTGACAGCCAGGTGGGTCTCCTTGAGGAGCATGTTCATCTCCTGGATCGCGGTGTCCCACTTCGCCTTCGCGGCGTGGTAGGCGGTCTGCTGGCTACCGATCCAGTCGCTCTGCAGCGGCTTGAGGTCGGCCTCGAGCCGGTCGAGCCGGTCCTGGATGTCCTTGACGCCCTGCTGCATGTCGGCTGCGGCCTGGTCGAGCGCGGCGTGGTTGACGCGGATGCCGTCGAAGCTCATAGCGGTGTTCCTTTCGTGGTCGTGGTGGGGGTGGAGGTCAGCTGAGCTTGTGCATGATGTTGGCCATGTTCGAGCTCTGCTGCTCGTCGTTCTGGACGTTCTCGCGCTCGGTCAGCGTCAGGGACTCGGAGAAGTCGTCGAGTGCCTTGACGATGGTGTTCTGCTTCTCGGTCCAGGCGCGGTGGAGGTTCATGAACGACGAGGCACCCTGGCCGCCCCACTTCCCCTGCACGCCGGAGATCTGGTTGCTCAACTTGCTGCTGAGGCCGTTGAAGTCGGCCTTCGCGTCGGTGACAAGGCCTGCGGCCTTGGTCAGAGTGCCTTGTCCTTGGCCGTACTCGCCGGAGCTGCCCATGTCGCCTTCTCCTTCATCCCGAGCGGTGGTCCGCCCCGAAAGTCGTGGTGGTGTCGTGATGGTCGTGGACCATCAGGTCCGCCCGTTGGCGAGCGGCACGAGGACGTTGTGCCCGAGGTCGAAGCGCCTAAACCTGCAATCTGTCAATTCCACAGGGCGGTGATGAGACCGGCCGCCATCACGACCGATCCCACGCCGAGCGCGGCGCACAGCCCCTCGGCCACCTCGGCCCGGCGCGACCACCACGCCGAGCGCCAGCCTCGACCCAGGGCGACGGCGACCAGCACGACGACGGCGCCCAGCCCGATCGCGCCGCCCGCGACGACCACGGCCAGCCCCGGAGCCGGCGGCGTCGAGGACGACGACGACCAGCGCGGCCCAGCAGGCGAGCCCGGCACCGCGCAGGGCCGCGCGGGCCCCCGCGTGGCGATAGCTGCGGGCGGCGAGCAGCAGGGCCCCACCGCAGAAGCCGACCTCGCAGCGCGCTCCGATCACGTCGACCGAGGCGGTGGCCTCGCGCAGCAGCAGGGCGGCGGCGGTGGCCGTGACGACGAGGATCGCCACGGCCGCGGCGGTGACCACCCGGGCCCCGCGCTGGGCCACGTCGGTCACGAACTGGCGTGGTACGACGATGCGCCCGCGTCGGCCCGTCGGGTCGCTCGCGCGCCGACCACGCGGTGACCGCGAGGCGTTCGAGGTCCAGGAGGTACTGGTCGGGCACGTCGACCGCGATCTGCGGCACGAACCGCGCAGCCAGCATCCCGACGAGCAGCAGGACCGCCCAGACCACCTGCGCCTCGACCCCGGCGAGGGCCGCGGCGGTGGTCACGGTGAACAGCGAGGCGCCGACGATCGTCAGCACCCGCAGGCCCTCCTCGGCCTGCTCGTCGAGCGCGCGGGCCACCGCGGCACAGATCGCCCCGGCGAGCGCGGCGATCCCGATCACCGTGGGGAGTCGCTCGGGGGCAGGGTCCCAGGCGATCGCGCCGGCCGCGGCCGCGGCGAAGGCCGGGGCCGCGAGCACCCGGTGCGCGGCCCAGGGCCCCCAGGGCAGGCAGCCGAGGACGGCCGCGGCCACGAGGACCCCGATCGTCACGTCGCGCTCGGTCGACGCCGGCAGCGAGGCGGCGTACGCCCCGGCCAGCGTCGCGGCGAGGGCCGCGACGGCGAACCACGCGCCGGAGAGCGGTCCCGGGCGCAGCTCGCCGCGACCCGGCGGCAGCGGTCCGGCGTGCTCGTGATCGCCGCCGTGGCTCGGGCGCGTCCGCGGCGACCAGCACCGAGCCCGGACCGATGCCGGACTCCGCGAGCGAGAGACCGTCGGCGAGCGGACGCCCCATGCGGGTGTAGAGACGGGGGACCGTGGGGAGGCTGGCCTGTCGTGAGTACTCAGCGGCCACGTCCGCGCCCGACGCACCGGCCGGCACGTGGAGGTCCAGGACCCCTGCCGGTCCGTGCACGCTCAGGGCGAGGACGTCGTGCCGGTCGCCTGTCGGCATGGGTCTGCTCACGGGAACTCGATTCGGGTGCGACGCTCGGACGCTTGCGCGAAGGGTATGCCCCGCATCGCGTCGGTCCCTATCATCGACCTTCACCGACCATCGGGGTCGATGACCACACACACGAGGGGATGCCCGTGACCGCGGTCCAGTCCGGTCGACCCGGACCACAGCCGGGCGGCGTCGCCCGACCCGCCATGCCGGGGCTGCCCCCGAGCAGTGCCCTGAGCGGCTCGCGCGCCGACCGGCCCGAGCTGCCGGGCGGCCAGATCATCCTGCAGCCGCCGCCGCAGCTCCAGCCCAACGAGGGCGCCGCCGGCGTGGCGATGAACGCCATCCCGATGCTCGGCAGCCTCGGCTCGATCGTCCTGGTCGCCACCCTGAGCGGCGGGGGCGGCAACGCGGCGAAGGGCTTCCTGACCGCGGGCATGTTCCTGTTCGCCACCCTCGGGTTCATCTTCGTGCAGATCGACCGGCAGCGGAAGCAGCGCGCCCAGCAGGTCACCGGCTCGCGCACGGAGTACCTCCGCTACCTCGCCAGCGTGCGCACGACGGCCCGCGAGGCCGCCGACCAGCAGCGTCGGGCGCTCACCTGGCACCACCCCGACCCCTCGTCGCTGCCGGCGCTCGCCGAGGAGCGGTCGCGGGTGTGGGAGCACCACGCGACCGACCCGCGGTTCCTGCACGTGCGCTACGGCCTGTGCGCCCAGCCCCTGGCCCTCGAGCTGGTGCCGCCCGACACCGCGCCCATCGACGACGTCGACCCGGCCTCGGCCTCCGCGCTCCACCGCCTGCTCGTCGTCCACCGCACCCAGCCCGACCTGCCGGCCTCGGTCAACCTGCGCTCCTTCGACCGGGTCGAGGTCTGCGGCGACGAGGAGCAGGCGCGGGCGCTGGCGCGCTCGATCATCTGCTCGGCCGCGGCCTTCCAGTCACCGGAGCACCTGATCGTCGCGGTGCTCACCACCGAGGAGCACATCGCCCACTGGGACTGGATCAAGTGGCTGCCGCACGCGCTGAGCCGCGAGGCGACCGATGCGGTGGGACCCAAGCGGATGGTGGCGACGTCGCTCAACGACCTCGCCGCCCTGCTGCCTCCCGACCTGAGCGAGCGGCCGCGGTTCGGCGCCGACGACCGTGCCGCCTCGCCGCACATCCTGCTCGTGACCGACGGCTTCGAGCTGCCGCCCGGCAACCACGTCGTACCGCCCGACGGGCTGCACGGCGTGACGGTGCTCGACCTGCCGACCCGGTGGATGGAGATCGAGGACGCCACCCGGCTGCGCCTGGAGATCGAGCCCGGCGTGGGCATCGGCGCCGACGACAAGGTGGCCGTCCAGGCGGTGCGGCTGCGCGAGGAGCCGGTGCGCGCCAAGGGCGACCAGTGCGACATCGCGACCGCCGAGGCCTTCGCCCGTCGCCTGACCCCGCTGCACAGCGTCGCGGTCTCCGGTCCCTCGGAGAGCACGACGAGCGAGATCACCGGCCCGACCGACTTCATGGACCTCCTCGGTCTCGGCGACGTGCGCAGCTTCGAGTCCGCGGCGGCGTGGCGCAGTCGCCCGGCGCGCGACCGGCTGCGGGTGCCGATCGGCGTCGGCGAGGGCGGGGGCCTGGTCCACCTCGACATCAAGGAGTCCGCCCAGCAGGGCATGGGCCCGCACGGGCTGTGCATCGGAGCGACCGGCTCGGGCAAGTCGGAGTTCCTGCGCACCCTGGTGCTCGGGCTCGCGATGACGCACTCGCCCGAGCAGCTCAACATGGTCCTGGTCGACTTCAAGGGCGGCGCGACGTTCGCCGGCATGTCCCACATGCCGCACGTCTCGGCGGTCATCACCAACCTGTCCCAGGAGCTCACCCTGGTCGACCGCATGCAGGACGCCCTCTCCGGCGAGATGGTGCGTCGCCAGGAGCTGCTGCGCGAGGCCGGCAACTTCGCCTCGATCCGTGACTACGAGAAGGCGCGGGCGGCCGGCGAGGACCTCGCCCCGATGCCGTCGCTGTTCATCGTGGTCGACGAGTTCTCCGAGATGCTGTCGGCCAAGCCCGAGTTCATCGACCTGTTCGTCGCGATCGGCCGGCTCGGCCGCTCGCTGGGGCTGCACCTCCTCCTCGCCTCGCAGCGCCTCGAGGAGGGACGGCTGCGCGGGCTCGAGTCGCACCTGTCCTACCGGGTGGGGCTGCGCACGTTCAGCGCCCAGGAGTCACGCGCGGTCCTCGGCGTGCCCGACGCCTACGAGCTGCCCGCCGTACCGGGTCTGGGCTACCTCAAGCCCGACCCGACCACGATGACCCGCTTCAAGGCGGCCTACGTGTCGGGTCCGCCGACCGCCGCCCGCGCCCGGGTGCCGCGCGACGAGGGCGGGCACGTCCGCGGGATCCTGCCGTTCACCATCTCCGAGGTCCTCTCCCTCGAGCAGGAGGTGGAGCCCGAGCCGGTCACCGACGTGCCGACGGTCGCTCCGACCGACACCCAGGAGTCCCTGCTCGACATCGCCGTCGACCGGATGGAGGGTCATGGCCTGGCCGCCCACCAGGTCTGGCTGCCGCCGCTCGACCAGCCGGACACGCTCGACGAGCTGATGACCGACCTCGTCGAGGACCCCGAGCTCGGACTCGTCTCCCCGCACTGGCGCGCGATGGGCGGGCTGGTCATCCCGCTCGGCACCGTCGACCGCCCGCGCGAGCAGCGACGCGACACCCTGTCGATGGACCTCAGCGGCGCCGCGGGCCACGTCGCGATCGTCGGCGGCCCCCGCAGCGGCAAGAGCACCGTGCTGCGCACGATGGTGACCAGCATGGCGCTCACGACGACTCCGCTGGAGTCGCAGTTCTTCGTGCTCGACTTCGGCGGTGGCACGTTCGCCCCGCTGTCCGCGCTCCCCCACGTCGCCGGCGTGGGCACCCGCTCCGAGCCGGACGTCGTACGCCGGATCGTGGCCGAGGTCAACGGGGTCGTCGACCGTCGCGAGGCCTACTTCCGGGCCAACTCGCATCGACTCCATCGAGACCTACCGGTCGCGGCGGGCGCAGGGTCGCGTCGACGACGGGTACGGCGACGTGTTCCTCGTCATCGACGGCTGGAGCACGCTGCGCTCCGACTTCGACGACCTCGAGATGGAGGTCCAGCAGCTGGCCGGTCGCGGGTTGACCTTCGGGCTGCACATCGTCACCGCCACCGGGCGCTGGGCCGACTTCCGCGCCGCGATGCGTGACCTGATGGGCACCCGCCTCGAGCTCAAGCTCGGTGACGCGATGGACTCCGAGATCGACCGCAAGGTCGCCCAGCTCGTGCCGGCCGGTCGGCCGGGTCGGGGCCTGGTGCCCGGCAAGCTCCACTTCCTCGGCGCCCTGCCGCGCCTGGACGGCGACGCGTCGGCCGACACGCTGGGCGACGGGGTCGACCACCTGATCACCCGGATCGCGACGGCGTGGAAGGGCAAGGCCGGCCCCAAGCTGCGCCTGCTGCCCGAGCGCATCGACCTGGCCCGGGTGCGGGAGCTGGCCGGGGTCGGCGCGGACGCCTCCTCCGAGTCGGCACCGCTCGCGAGTCGTCTCCTGCTCGGCATCAACGAGAAGGAGCTCTCGCCGGTGGGGCTCGACCCCGACGAGCAGCCCCACCTGCTCATCCTGGGCGACGGCGGCTCCGGCAAGAGCTCGATCCTGCGCGCCCAGCTGCACGAGATCATGCGCACCCGCACGCCGGCCCAGGCGCAGATCGTCGTCGTCGACTACCGACGCTCGCTGCTCGGGGAGGTGCCGGAGGACTACCTGCTCAACTACCTGACCTCCGCCACCCAGGCCGCGCCCGCGCTCAAGGACCTCGCCACCTACCTCGAGAGCCGGATCCCCGGTCCCGACGTGACCCCCGACCAGCTGCGCAGCCGCACCTGGTGGACCGGCGCGGAGGTGTTCGTGCTGGTCGACGACTACGACCTGGTCGCGACGCAGCAGAGCTCACCGGTCGCCCTGCTCCAGCCGCTGCTCGCCCAGTCGCGCGACGTGGGCCTCCACGTCAGCGTCGCCCGACGCTCCGGTGGTGCGTCGCGGGCGATGTACGAGCCCGTCATCCAGACGATGCGCGACCTGGCCATGCCGGGCCTGATGCTCTCGGGCAGCCCCGACGAGGGTCCCCTGCTCGGCAACGTCCGCCCGGTCCCGATGCCCCCGGGCCGGGGTCGCCTGATCACCCGCGAGCGCGGTATCGAGGTCGTGCAGACCGCCTGGACCGACCTCTCGATGTAGCCGGTCGCTCCCGGTCGTCGAGCAGCCGGGGCGAGCCTGCGATCACCCGGCAGATCGAGATGCACGAGCCGGCCGCCGACTTCGTCGTCCGTCGGCTACTCGGTGACCGAAGGGGCGAGCTCGGGTGGCAGGTCCCCACGGGTCAGCACCGTCAGCGACGTGACCGGCCGGGTCAGGCAGACGTAGAGCCGGCGCAGTCCCGTACGACGGTCCGGCTCGCCCGCCACGATGCCGGCCGGGTCGAGCAGCACGACGTGGTCGAACTCCAGGCCCTTCGCCAGGCTGGCGGGCACCAGGTCGAGGCGGGTCTCGCCCTCCTCACCGACCGGCGTGAACGCCACGCCGGCCGAGGCGAGGTCTCGCTCGACGTCGCCCAGCCGGGCGTCCGGCACGATCAGCCCGATCGAGCCGGCCGTGCCGGCCGCGAGACGCGCGACCGCAGTGGGCACGTCCTCGTCGGTGAAGGTCAGCTCGCCTCGCGAGCGGCGCACCGAGGTCGGCGGCTCGAGGTCGGGCGCGATGTGGGGCAGCAGGCGGGCGGCGTACTCGATGACCTCGCCGGGCACCCGGAAGCCGCGCGTCAGCTGCTCGACATGGGCGCCGGGCTTGCCGAGGTGGGCGAGCGCCTCCTCCCACGAGCCGATCGCCCAGGGGGTGGTGCCCTGGGCGAGGTCGCCGAGCACGGTCAGCGAGCCGGTCGAGGACCGGCGGGCGAGGGCGCGCAGCATCATCGGCGACAGGTCCTGCGCCTCGTCGGCCACGATGTGGGCCAGCGACGGCGTCCGCTCGACGAGGTCGCGCGCCTCGTCGAGCAGCACCAGGTCGGCCAGCGACCAGCGGGCCGTGCCGGCACCCCGCGGCGGGCTGTCCCACAGGAGCAGGGCCTGCTCGTCGGCATCGAGGATCCCCTCGGCCGCGACCGCGAGGGCAGTGGCGTCACCGAGCAGGCGGGCGACCAGGCGCTTGGGGTCGACGACCGGCCACAGCGCGGCGGCGTACGCCTTGACCGGCTTGCTCCGAGCGACCGCGTCCTGCACCCGGTCGTCGGGCGAGTCACCCGAGCGCTCCATCTGCACCAGCACCCGGTGGGCCAGCGCCTGCGGCAGCATCGCGCGGGCGGCGCCGTAGCGGACGCCGCGCTCGCGGAGCCCGGTCACGATCTCCTCGACCTCGTAGGTCGGCACCCGCCAGCGACGCGAGCCGCGTGGCACGAGCAGCCCCTCGACCGGCGCGACGACGTGCGACCAGACCGCCCGCCGCAGCACCTCCGCCAGGCGGGCGTCTCCCTTGAGCACCGCTCGCGCCGCGTCCTCGTCGGCCCGCACGATCGCGCCCGTGGCGGTCGCGACGAGCTCCTCGATCGTGGCCTGCTTGGCCTCCACCTCCCCCAGCGCCGGCAGCACGTCACGGATGTAGCGCAGGAAGCTCGCGTTGGGCCCGACCACGAGCACGCCCTGGCGGCGCAGCTGGTCGCGGTGGGCGTAGAGGAGGTACGCCGCGCGGTGCAGGCCGACGGCGGTCTTGCCGGTGCCGGGTGCACCCTGCACGCAGATGGTGTCGGCCAGGGCGGCGCGGACGATGACGTCCTGGTCGGGCTGGATGGTGGCGACGATGTCGCGCATCGGGCCGACGCGAGGACGCTCGATCTCGGCCTCCAGGATCGCCGAGTAGTCGTCGCCCACGACCGGTCGGGTCAGCTGCTCGTCCTCGTAGGCGGTCAGCACGCCGTGCGCGAACCCGTAGCGACGGCGTACGTCGACCCCCATCGGCTCGACGCTGCTCGCCCGGTAGAACGCCACGCTCACCGGCGCCCGCCAGTCGACGACCATCGGGTTGCCGCCCGGCTCGGAGATGTGGCGCCGGCCGACGTGGAAGGTCTCGCCCTCCGCCTGGTCGAGCCGGCCGAAGAACAGCGGCACGGTCGGGTCGTCGGCCAGCTGCCGCATCCGCTCGGCCAGGGTCGACTCCAGCACCTCGCGGCTGACCCAGTCGGCCGCCGTGCCGGCGTCCATCTTCTCGGTGCGCTCGCGCATCCGGGCCAGCTGTCGCCGGGACTCGGCGAGGTGCTCGCGCTCGGCGGCGAGCTCGGGATCCGGAGGGTGGTCGGTGGGTGTGGGCATGACGGGACCTCCGGGGAGTGGGCGGCCGAGGAGCCTAACCCACCGGAGGCTGAGCAGCGAGCGCAAGCGAGCGTCGACGAAGCCCCGTCGACACACCCGCCCGCCGTGGGAACGGCTGCTCCCCACCTCACCGGGCTTCGTCGACGGCCTCGCCGAGGGCTCGGCCTGCTCAGCCTCCACCGGAGGCTGAGCAGCGAGCGCAAGCGAGCGTCGACGAAGCCCCGCCACACACCCGCCCGCCGTGGGAACGGCTGCTCCCCACCTCACCGGGCTTCGTCGACGGCCTCGCCGAGGGCTCGGCCTGCTCAGCCTCCACCGGAGGCTGAGCAGCGAGCGCAAGCGAGCGTCGACGAAGCCCCGTCGACACACCCGCCCGCCGTGGGAACGGCTGCTCCCCACCTCACCGGGCTTCGTCGACGGCCTCGCCGAGGGCTCGGCCTGCTCAGCCTCCGAGGCTGTCCACGCGCTCAGTGCAGGTGCATGCCGGGGCCGGTGACCTTGACCTTCACGTCGGTCAGGTCGTGGTGCATCTCCCAGGTGCGGCGGTAGCCGGTGTGGGAGACCTTCCAGCCCTCGTCGGTGCGGACGTAGCGGTCCTCGTAGAAGGCGGCGCCCTCGAGCATGAACTTCACCGCGTCGACGATCACCCGGTCGACGAGGTACCAGCGGCCGGTCGCGGTGTCGCCGTCGACGTCGATCTCGGGGTGGTGCACCTGGTGCATCGTGAGCATGCCCTCGCCGAGGTTGGCGCGCCATGTAGTCGACCAGCGCGGCCCGGTCGGCGAACTCCAGGCCGTTGTAGTCGGCGGTGGCCTCGGGCACGAAGCAGTCGGCGAAGCCGTCCCACTGCTTGGTGTCGAGGCAGCGGAGGTAGGCGTACTTGAGGCGGCTGATCGCGTCGATGTCGTCGCGGAGGTCGGGAGTGGAGGTCACGCGGGCAAATCTAGGGGCCGCGAACCCAGATGTAACGCACATCACGTCTCATGAGACGCCGATGTAACCGGCGGTCAACCTCCGATCAACGAAGGCGGCTCACGCTCTACCCATGACCGAGAACGAACTCACCGAGACCGCTGACCTCGACGACCGTCGCACCCAGCGTTCGACCCTGAAGGCCAAGCACGCACAGAGCCTGACCAAGCTGATGGGCACCCGCAGCGACCTGCGCGGCGTCCACGCCCTGGCCGACCACCTGGACGACGCCGTCCGCTGGACGGCCTGATCCCCCCGCCCCACTCCACCGGCAGCGGCCGGCGACCGTCACGGTCGCCGGTCGTTCGTCATTTGCGACCGGTGCCGAACATCCCGCGCGCGACCTCGCGGGCAGCGGTGCGCATGAAGTCCTTGAAGGCACCGGAGTTGACGACGTCGTGGACGACGCTGCCCTCCTCCTGCTTCCTCTTCGCAGCGGCCTTCTCGGTGGCCGCCTTCTCCTTCGCCGCAGCCGCCGCGTCCTTGGCGTCCTGCTTCGCGGCGACCTCGGCGTCCTTGGCCGCCTGGGCGGCGGCCTCCTCCTCGGCCTGCTTGCGGGCACCCTCCTCGAGCTTGGCCGCGAGGATCTCGCGCGCCGACTCGCGATCGACCACGGCGGCGTACGTCGCGTGGCGCGGGCTCGCGGTGACGACGGCCTGCATCGCGGCCGGGTCGGAGGGCGCCATCAGCGACTCGGGCGCGCGCAGGCGGGTCCACGCCACCGGGGTCGGCGCGCCGCGCTCGTTCATCACCGTCACGACGGCCTCACCGATGCCGAGGGTCGTGATGACCTCGCCGAGGTCGTCGTACTCGCTGCCGGGGTAGGTGTTGACCGTCGCCTTGAGGGCCTTGGCGTCGTTGGGCGTGTGGGCACGCAGCTGGTGCTGCACGCGCGAGCCGAGCTGGGCCAGCACGTCGTCGGGCACGTCGGTCGGGCTCTGGGTGACGAAGAAGACGCCGACCCCCTTGGAGCGGATCAGCCGCACGGTCTGGGCGATCTGGTCGAGGAAGGCCTTCGAGGCGTCGCGGAACAGCAGGTGTGCCTCGTCGAAGAAGAAGACCAGCTTGGGTCGGTCGACGTCGCCGACCTCGGGCAGGTCGTGGAACAGGTCGGCCAGCAGCCACATGAGGAACGTCGAGAAGATCGCCGGTCGGTCCTGGAGGTGGGGCAGCTCGACCAGCGAGATCAGGCCCTTGCCCTCCGCGGTCACCTGCACCAGGTCGGAGGAGGCGAACTCGGGCTCGCCGAAGAAGGCGTCGGCGCCCTGGTCGGCGAACGTGATCAGCTCGCGCAGGATCACCCCGGCGGTGGCGCTGGACAGTCCGCCGAGAGCCTTGAGCTCCGGCTTGCCCTCGTCGCTGGTGAGGTGGGTGACGACGGCGCGCAGGTCGGCGAGGTCCAGCAGCGGCAGCCCGGCCTTGTCGGCGTAGTGGAAGATCAGCCCGAGGCTGGACTCCTGGGTGTCGTTGAGGTCGAGCACCTTGCTCAGCAGGGTCGGCCCGAACGACGACATCGTGACGCGCAGCGGGATGCCGATCCCCTCGCCGCCGAGGGCGTAGAACTCCACCGGGAAGCCGGTCGCCGTCCACTCCTGGCCGACCGACGCCGCTCGGGCGGTGATCTTCTCGCCGCCCTCACCGGGCGTCGCGAGACCGGACAGGTCGCCCTTGATGTCGGCGGCGAAGACCGGTACGCCGTTGCTGCTGAGCTGCTCGGCGAGCAGCTGGAGGGTCTTCGTCTTGCCGGTGCCGGTCGCTCCGGCGACCAGTCCGTGACGGTTGAGCATCCCCAGCGGGATGCGCACGCGCGCACTCGACTGGGTCTGCGCGTCGAGCATCAACCCGCCGAGCTCGAGGGCCGCACCCGTGAAGTCGTAGCCGGCGAGCACCGCGGCCTCCACCGGGTGGACCGGTGCCTCCGACGCCTCGGGGGCCTGCGGGGGCCTCGGCGCCGGGCGCCGCGGGGGCCGCGGGGGCCGCGGGGAGCCTCGGGGACCGCGGGGGCCTCGGCGGCGGGCGGCTGGTCCGACGTACCGGGCGTCTCCGTCATGGCGACCACCCTATGACCCCGGCTCGCGCGCGGTCACGGCATCCGCTCCGAGAGCGGTGCCGGGCCGTGCGGGGCGGCGATTACACTCGCGGGGTGATCTTCAAGCGGGTGGGCGACGGGCGACCCTACCCGGAGCACGGGATGTCGCAGGGGCAGTGGTCGGCGGTGCCCCCACGCCAGGTGCGTCTCGACGAGCTGGTCACCACCAAGGACACCCTCCAGCTCGCGGCGCTGCTCGACGAGGACTCCACCTTCTACGGCGACCTGTTCGCCCACGTCGTGGAGTGGGGCGAGGACCTCTACCTCGAGGACGGGCTGCACCGCGCGCTGCGCGCAGCGCTGCAGCAGCGCAACGTCCTGCACGCCCGCGTGTTCCGGATGACCCCATGAGCAACCCCCTCGGCGACCTGCCGAAGATCGGCGACGTGCTCAGCCCGGCCTGGATCTCGCGCCTGCGCACCGGCCTGACCCTGGCGGTCCTGCTGATCCTCGTCCTCGTCGCCGTCCGGATCGGTCTGAACCGGATCTCCGAGCCGTTCCCCCAGTCGGAGGAAGCCCCCATCTGCACCCCCACCGACCTGGCGGCCGGCGACAAGGTCAGGCCCGGTGACGTCACCGTCAGCGTCGTCAACGCCGGGGGTGCCGACGGTCTGGCCAGCCGCACGCTCAGCGACCTCGCGGACCGCGGCTTCGGACGCGGCCAGCTCGGCGACGCCGACGAGGACGCACCCCGGGTCGTCAACTCGCAGATCTGGACCACCGAGGGCAAGACCGCGGCGGTCAGGCTGGTGCGCAGCTATCTCGACGGCAAGGTCAAGATCATCGAGCGCGAGGGCCCGTTCGCCGGCATCAACGTGGTCGTGGGCGAGGAGTTCGACGAGACCAAGGACGGCAAGCAGCAGGTGAGTGCGCGCCAGGACGAGCAGACCTGCGCCCCGACGGTGCCGGTCGAGGACCAGGACGGACCCCTGGACGGCTGAGCCGACCTCCGCCGCGGATCAGTCCTCGAGCCAGTGCGCGAGCCGCCCGCGCGCGCTGACCTCGCGCAGCCGGTTCTCGGTCGCCTCGCGCTGGCGGCGCGGGGTGACGACCAGCAGGTCGTCGTGGTGCCGCAGCGCCGTGCGCGCCTCGGGCACCAGCGTCTGACCGTCGCGGATCACCAGCGACACCGAGGCGCCGCGCGGCAGCCGCAGCTCACCCACCTCGACGCCGTGCATCTTCGAGACCGGGCTGATGGTGATCTGCAGCAGGTCGGCGGCGACCCGCTCGAGCGGCGCGGCCTCGAGGTCGAGGTCGCGCGGCTCGGAGCGTCGGGTCACGCGCAGCACCCGCGCCACGAGCGGGAGCGTCGGACCGGTGAGCAGGGTGTAGACGATGACGATCACGAAGACGATGTCGAAGAGTCGCTCGGAGCCGGTGACGTTCTCGGCGAGGGGGATGGTGGTCAGCACGATCGGCACCGCGCCGCGCAGCCCGGCCCAGGACACGAAGGACAGCTCGCGCCAGGGCATGGGCTGCACGAGCGAGCTGACCCGCACCGAGATCGGTCGGGCGACGAAGGTCAGCAGCAGACCCGCGAGGATCGCCGTGACGACCGTCGACCAGGACAGCCGACCGGGCGAGAGCAGCAGACCGAGCATGACGAACAGGCCGATCTGGGCCAGCCAGGCGACACCCTCGGCGAACGACTTGGTGGCCCCGCGGTGCGGCAGCTCGGAGTTGCCGAGCACGAGGGCGGAGACGTAGACCGCGGCGAAGCCGCTGGCGTGCAGCGCCGACGAGGAGCCGTAGGCGAGCAGGGTGAGGGTCAGCACCGCCAGCGGGTAGAGCCCCGAGGACGGCAGCGCCACCCGGCGCATCACCCACGCGCCGCCGAAGCCGACGCCGAGCCCCACGGCCACGCCGGCGACGAGCTCGAAGACGATGATCCCGGCGGTGCCGAAGAAGCCGTAGTCGGCGACGGCGCCGGTCGAGATGAGGGTGACCAGGACGACGGTGGGGGCGTCGTTGAGGCCCGACTCGGCCTCCAGCGACCCGACGAGCCGCTGCGGCAGGGGCACGACCCGCAGCACCGAGAAGACCGCCGCCGCGTCGGTCGGCGAGCAGACGGCCCCGAGCAGGACCGCGAGCTCCCACGGCAGGCCGAGGAGGTAGTGGCCACCCACCGCCATGATCGCGACCGACGTACCGACCCCGATGGTGGCCAGGGACGTGCCGAGCCGCATCGAGGGTCTCGCCTCGCGCCAGTTGGTCGTCAGCCCGCCCTCGGCCAGGATCAGCAGCAGCGCGGCGAACCCGAGCGAGTGCGCCAGCTCGGCGTCCTCGAAGCCGATGCCGACGCCCGACTCACCGAGGGCGACCCCCATGAGCAGGTAGATCAGCAGGCTCGGGAGGCCGGCGCGCGAGGACAGCCGCACCGCGAGGATCGCGAGCATGGTGACCGCAGCACCGATCAGCACGAACCTGTCGAGCTGCTCGACGTCGAAGCTCACCGGTGTCACCTCGCTGCTGGGGTGGCGGGGGTGAAGTCTATCGGCGCCGTCAGGGCCGGTGCCGCGCGCGCCACGCCTCGATCCCGGCGTCGACCACGTCGGCGCGGTCGCCCGCGGCCCTCGAGGTCGGCCAGCGGCACCCACTCGGCGAAGTCGGTGCTGCCGCCGACCTCGATCGTGCCGAGGGCGCCGCCGATGACGGTGGCGTCGAAGATCACCTTGACCGCCTTGTAGGGCTTCTCGGAGCGGGTCGTGCCGTTGGTGTGGCCCCACGCCTGCGTGGTGAGGGGCGCGCCGACCTCGACGTGGTAGCCGGCCTCCTCGTGGACCTCGCGCACGACCGCCTGCTCGAGCGTCTCGTCGTACTCCACCCCGCCGCCGGGCAGGCTCCACCCGGGCGGGTTGTGGCCCTCGCCGTTGTACCAGGTGAGGAGCACCTGGTCGTGCTCGTCGACGATCACGGCGTAGGCGGCGACACGGGTGTCGTACTCGGTGAAGTGCACGCACGGCACGGTAGCGACTCCGACAGCCGGCCGCCCCGTCGCGGGAAACTGAAACATGTTCTAGATTTGCCGGGTGAGCACCGCACCCGCTGCACCAGCCGCCCCGCCAAGGGCACCGTCATCCCCGAGACCGTCGCCGCCTCCGCCCTGCCCGCGGGCACCGCGTCGTACGACGTCGTCGTCGTCGGCTTCGGCATCGCCGGCGGCTGCGCCGCGCTCGACGCCGCCCGGGCCGGGGCGCGCGTGCTGCTGCTGGAGCGGGCCGCCGTGCACGGCGGCACCTCGGCGATGTCGGGCGGGCACTTCTACCTCGGCGCCGGCACCGCGGTGCAGCAGGCCACCGGTCACGACGACTCCGTCGAGGACATGTACGACGTACCTCGTGATGGCCTCCAAGGAGCCGGAGAAGGACAAGATCCGCGCCTACTGCGAGGAGTCGGTCGCCCACTTCGAGTGGCTCGAGGCGCTGGGCTTCGAGTTCGAGCGCTCCTACTACCCGGAGAAGGCGGTGATCCAGCCCGGCACCGAGGGGCTGATGTTCACCGGCAACGAGAAGCTCTGGCCCTACAAGGACGCCGCGCGACCGGCCCCGCGCGGACACAAGGTGCCCGTCGCCGGCGACACCGAGGGCACCAAGATGGTGATGGACCTGCTGCGCGACCGGTGCGAGGAGGCCGGGGTCGAGGTCCGCTACGAGACCGGCGCGACCAACCTCGTGGTCGACGACGAGGGCGCCGTGGTCGGCGTCGCGTGGCGTCGCTTCGAGGAGTCCGGGCACGTGCTCGCCGGTGGCGTCGTGCTGGCGGCCGGCGGCTTCGTGATGAACCCCGACATGGTCGCCGAGCACACCCCGGCGCTGGCGCAGAACCTCTTCACGCTCGGATCGACGTACGACGACGGGCTCGGCATCCGTCTCGGCGTGTCGGTCGGCGCCGAGCTCAAGCACATGGACGAGCCGTTCATCACCGCGCCGGTCTACCCGCCGTCGCGCCTGCTGACCGGCATCATCGTCAACGCCGCGGGCGAGCGGTTCGTCGCCGAGGACAGCTATCACTCGCGCACCTCGCAGTTCGTCATGGAGCAGCCCGGGCTCGGTCGCCTACCTGATCGTCGACAGCGAGCACGTGGAGTACCCCAAGTTCCCGCTGGTGCCGCTCATCGACGGCTACGAGACGCTGGACGAGCTCGAGACCGCCCTGTCGCTGCCCGCCGGGTCGGTCACGGCGTCGCTGGCGCGCTACAACGAGCACGCCGCGCGCGGCGAGGACCCCGACTTCCACAAGGGCGCCGAGTGGCTGGCGCCGCAGGCCACCGGCCCGTGGGCGGTCTTCGACCTGCGCCTGGGCAAGGCGATGTACGCCGGCTTCACCCTCGGCGGGCATGCGGGTCACCGTCGACGGCGCCGTGCAGCGCCCTGACGGCTCCGTCGATCGCCGGCCTCTACGCCGCCGGCGCCTGCGCCTCCAACCTCGCCCAGGACGGCAAGGGCTACTGCTCGGGCACCCAGCTCGGCGAGGGGTCGTTCTTCGGGCGCAAGGCCGGGGTGGCGGCGGCCCGGGCGGCCGGCAGTTTCTCCGCCTAAGCGGAGAAACTCCCGCTTCTGGCATGCAGTTCCATGACAGAAGCGGGAGTTTCGTAGACTGCGCGCCGTGAAGACACCGGTCGGCCTGCGACCTTCGGCCTGGGAGCCACGCACCCGCCTGATCGTGGCCGGCGTGATCCTGCTCCTCGTGGTGGGGGTCGTCGTCGTGGCGCGCGCTCGGTGCGGAGGGACGCCGGGTCGCCGCGCGCCTGCGACTCCTTCACCCAGCAGCAGGGGCCGCTGGAGACCGTGGTCACCGAGGTCGACGAGGCCTCCGAGCGGGCCGCCGCAGCCGACGCCGACACCGTGATCGCCTACTTCAACAACGTCGACCGCGAGCTCAACTCCGTGCGCCGCTGGCAGAGCACCTACCCACGCCTGGTGAGGGACCTGCGACCAGAGCGGCGGTCAGGGAGCCGACGTCACCTCGACCCTCAAGAGCCTCACCGAGGGCGTCGCGGAGATGCAGCGCCTGATGGAGGAGGGCACGCCCGCGGAGGCCGCGGACTGGACCTCCGAGCTCGACACCCGCCTGCGCCGCGCCGACGACCTCTGCGCCACCACCTGACCCCATGAGCCAGCAGCGTCTCCAGGTCGCCCAGCGCGCCAACGTCGCGCCCTTCCACGTCATGGACCTGCTCGCCGCCGCCGCCGAGCGGCGCCGCACCCACGGCGACGTGCTCGACCTGCTGGCCGGCCAGCCCAGCACCGGCGCGCCCGCCGCCGTCAACGCCGAGGCGATCCGCCTGCTCCAGAGCGGCGACCCGCTCGGCTACACCCCGGCCACCGGGCATCCGCGAGCTCCGCGAGGCCATCGCCGGCCACCACGCCCGCACCCACGGCATCGACGTCGACCCCGACGAGGTCGTCGTCACGACCGGCAGCAGCGGCGGCTTCCTGCTGGCCTTCCTGGCGGCCTTCGAGGCCGGGGACCGCGTCGCGATCGCGCGCCCGGGCTACCCCTGCTACCGCAACGTGCTGAGCGCGCTGGGGTGCGAGGTCGTCGAGATCCCGACCGGACCGGCCACCCGGTTCCAGCCCACCGTCGAGGCGGTCGCGGCCCTCCACGAGGGCGAGGGCCTCGCCGGGCTCGTCGTCGCCAGCCCCGCCAACCCGACCGGCACGATGCTGCTGCCCAGCGAGCTCGCCGCCCTGGCGTCGTACTGCGAGGACGCCGGCGTGCAGCTGATCAGCGACGAGATCTACCACGGCATCGAGTACGCCGCGCTCACTCCCGGGGGCGAGCGGCTGGCGCGCTCGGCGTGGGAGACCAGCCGCGAGGCCGTCGTGTTCTGCTCGTTCTCGAAGTACTTCTCGATGACCGGGTGGCGCATCGGCTGGATGCTGGTCCCCGACCGGCTGCGCCGCGCTGTCGACGTGCTGACCGGCAACTTCACGATCTGCCCCCCGGTGCTCGCCCAGCGCGCCGGGCTCGCGGCCTTCACCGACGCGTCGTACGCCGAGCTCGACGCCCACGTCGAGCGGTACGCCGCCAACCGACGGATCCTCCTCGACGGCCTGCCGCGCCTCGGCATCACCGACCTCGCGCCGGCCGACGGGGCGTTCTACGTCTACGCCGACGTCGGCCACCTCCTCGGTGGCCACGCGGACTCGATGGCCCTGGCCCACCACCTGCTCGCCACCACCGGGGTCGCCGTCGCGAGCGGCATCGACTTCGACACCGCCGACGGCGGGCAGCTTCCTGCGCTTCAGCTTCGCCGGCGAGGGGGCCGACATCACCGCGGCCCTCGAGCGTCTCGCCCCGGTCCTCACTCGCTGACCGGCGCTGACCGGCCGCTGACCAGCCGCTGACCCGAGCGTCAGCCGGTCGTGCCGAGCGGCGAGTGGGGCTCGGCGACGCCGAGACCCTTGACGAACTTCGTGCGGATGAAGCCGTTGCGGATGCGCTGCGGGTGGTTGCCGACCGAGATGGTGTCGACGATGCGGGCCGTGCGGTAGGAGATCCGCGAGACGTCGTCGGAACCGCTCCACGAGATGTAGCAGTACTTGCCGTCCCAGCTCGGGGTGACCCAGTAGGGCTTCTCGCCGCCCATCAGCAGCCGGGTGCGCTTGAACGACTTCGTCCGCACGATGGTGGCGTAGTCGCTGTTGGTGCCGGCCACGCAGATGCGGGTGCCCTCGGGGTTCATCGCGATGCCGTGGTGGGCCGAGTCGAGGACGTACTGCTCGCGCGGGACGTCGGGGGCGAGGTCGGGCAGCCGCTTGACGCGGGTGATCGTGCCCGATCGGCGGTCGAACTCGACGAAGCCGTGGAAGAAGGAGAGCTGGAAGTAGATCTTCTTCTCGTCCGGCGAGAGCGTGAGCGGACGCACCGAGATCGACACCTTGTCGAGGCCGACGGCGTCCAGTGCCTTGCGCACGTTGTAGCGCCTGACCACCTCGAGGGTCTTGGCGTCGACGATCTGCAGCACCCGCTCGCCCTCGAGCGGGTCCGGGACGTCGGGGTCGTCGAGCGGGCTGTAGACGGTGCCGATGCTGGCGTGCAGGATCCGCTTGCCGCCGTCGATGTAGACGCTCTCGTGGGGTGAGCCGCCGGAGCGGAACTTGCCGATCTCCTTGCCGTCCTTGATCCGCAGGACGTGGACGACGTTGCCGGTCGAGGCGCTGACGACCACGCGCTTCCCGTCGGGCGACACCGCCATGTGGTCCGAGCGCACGCCGTCGACCTCGAAGCGCCACACGATCTTCTTGGTCTTCAGGCTGATCGCGACGACGTCGGCGAACGACGGCCGCGAGATCACCACGAGGCGTCCGTCGTTGGAGGAGTACATGTCGTCGACGAACTGGTCGTTGCCCTCACCGATGGCCACCCGGATGGCCAGGAAGTAGGCCAGCCGGTAGGGGTTGGTCGCGATCTCCTGCATCCGCTCGTCGTAGTCGGGCACGACGTCGATGCGGCCGAGCCGCTCGAAGGATCCGGGGGAGACGAGATCGGCGGTGCCGTCCCAGTTGTTGCCGACGAACACCACGCGCCGCGTGCCGCGGGCCGGCTCTGCCGGCGGGGCGCGGGACTGCTGAGCGCAGCGACGCCTGCCGTCGACGCCGCTGCCGGAGCCGCCGCCTGCGCAGCCGGTAGCGTCCCTCCTGGAGCACCGCCGATCAGCACCACCGCACCGACCACCGCACCCACCACCCGGGCCCTCGGGCCACGCCTCGACCTGTCTCGCCCCATGCGATCCACCCCATCGTGTTCGTCCGTCGGCCCTCATCCTGCCCTGCGGGGCGTTTCGCGGGGGGCGAAGCGGGGAATGCGGCACCACGAGTCATCCACCGGCCGGCCACCCGAGGGAAGGAACACCATGTACGGCGACCCCGACGACCTTCGCTCCCGGGTCGACGACCTGCGCGAGCAGGCGATCGACGTCCGGTCGATGGCCGACCACCTCGTCGCCCAGACCGACGGCATCGGCTGGACCGGTCGCGCCGCGGACGCCATGCGGCAGCGGGTCGGCGAACGAGCCGGTCACCTGCGCGCCGCCGCGGCCGAGCACGACACGGCCGCCGACGCGCTGGCCGACCACGCCCAGGAGGTCGAGCGGCTGCAGGAGGCCATCGCCGAGACCGAGGCACGGGTCGCCGACCTCGTGGCCGAGGCCCGGACCCGCGTCGCCCGACGCGCCCACGACGACGACGCCGCCCGCGACGCGGTGGCCGAGCAGGACGACGACGCTCCTCCTCGCCTTCACCGGCCCACCGCCCGGGCACCGCGACTGGCTCGACGTGGAGGTGCCCGGACCGTGACCACCATCGACCTGACGCCACCCACCCCCGCGCCGGAGAGCGTGCTCGACGCGCTGCCGCGCCGCGTGACGCTGACCCTCGCTCGAGCTCCAGGAGGTCGCGCGGCGCGCCGGCGACGCCCCCCTGCCCTTCGACGTGGTCGCGCCCGACCAGCGGCGGGGCGCTCGAGGCGCGGCTCGGCACCAGTCGCGGCACCACCGAGGACCAGGCCTACGCCGCGGCGCTGGCCGCACTGCACGATCCCGTCGACTCCTTGACGCGTCGGGGCCTGCTCACCGGCGAACCCGGCGAGCTCGACGCCGGACTCGCCGGCGCCGTCGGCCTGCTGGCGACGCCGCGGGTCGCGCTCGACCTCGACGTCGCCGTGGGCACCGGTCGGGTCCAGCAGGTCAAGGCGTGGCACCGCCAGTCCGGCGACGCGGTGGCGACCCTCGCCACCTGCGACGGCGTGGTCTTCGAGCTCGCGTGGTTCCCCACGTCGGCCTGGCCGGCCGAGCTGGCCCGCGTCGCCGCCCTCCCCGAGGACCTCGTCCTGCGCGACTCCCAGGTGCCCGGCTACCTCGACCTCCCCTTCGAGCTCGCCGACGCCGCCGTCGAGGCCGGCACGAGCGGACGCTCCGACCTGGTCCAGGTGCTCACCGGCCGCCACGCCGGCGGCGTGCGCGACGGTGATGCACGGGCCCTGCCCGACGCCGAGGTCCCGGGCGTGCTCGCCGCGCTGGGGATCGAGAGCCAGGGACGGCTGCGGGCGATGGTGGCCGACACCTCACGCGCCTCCACGACGGTGGTCGGGGTGCGGTCCTGGCTGCTGCTCGCCGACGGCTGGCGCAGCCTGCACAGCCACTTCCGCGACGACCTCGCGTGCGTCGAGCTGCGCCGGGCCGACGCCGCCGACCTGGCCGCCGACCTCGCCCCCGTCCTCGCGGAGGTCGTGGCATGAGCACCCCACGATGTTCCCCGACTCCTCCGCTGCGCTCCCCCGTCGGACAACACCGAGGGGACCCCGCATGAGCACCCCACGAGTGGACGCCGACTCGAGCACCGATCCGAGCGCCGAGTCCACCAGCTCGCCCACCAGCCAGTCCACCACCCAGGCCGAGGTGGTCGCCGCCGCCGCGGCCGAGCGTCGTACGACGCCGACCACCGCCGTCGAGGCGGCCGACCGGGCCGACTCCTACGACGCGATGATGCGCCTGGCCGGGCTCCTGGACGACTCCGGCGACGACCTGCGTCGCCGTGCCACGCTCGGGACGCTGATCCTCAAGGACTCCTCCTTCGTCGACTCCGCCGGCTTGTCGCCGCGCACCCACGAGGAGGCCGAGAACGCCGTCCGGGCGGCGACGACCGGCAAGAAGGGGCTGTTCGCCAGGTCGATCGAGCTCGACGCCGACGCGCTCGTGCTGCGCGCGACCGTGCTGACCTACCAGTGGATCGACGAGCTGCAGGCGGCCGCGTTCGAGACCCTCGGCTCCATCGCCGGGCGCGCGATCGGCTACCTCGCCCCCGAGGTCGCCCTCGGCGGCGCGATCGTCTCGGCGGGTCTCATCGAGACCGACGCCCTCGACCGCGACGGTGTCGCCGCCTACCTCTCCGAGCTCGCCGAGTCGAACCCCGAGCTCATGGACCACGTCACCAGCGGGGGCGGCGGGCTGCTCGACGGCCTCGAGATGCGCTCCCTGCTCACCGCCGGGGTGCTGGCCGGCGACCAGGGCGGCCTCGCCGCCGCCGGCGGGCTGCGCGCCCTCGGCGTGGAGCCGCTGCGCACCGGTGCGGACGCCGCGCTGCGCGACGTCGCGGTCGGCCTCGTGTCGGGCGACGCACCCGCGGACGAGGCTGCGGCCGCCGACCCCGACCGCAGTGAAGGTGCGCCGCCGCGCGACCTCGCCGCCCTGCTGGGCGAGCTCGACGCCACGACCGCCGCGGTCGTCGTACGACGCATCGCCGCCGCGCGCTACGTCGTCTACCTGCGCGGCGCCGGCGTCGAGGACCCCGCACAGCGCCTGGTGACCGGTGACAGCTCGGCGTACTCCCGCACGGTCGTGCGCTGCATCGAGGACGCCGTCGGTGACGAGCCCGACGCCCGAGTCCTGCTCGTCGGCGCCGGCCAGGGCGGCGTCGGGGCGGCCGAGGTGGCGGCACTGCCACCCCACGCACGGTTCACGATCGACCAGGTCGTCACCGCCGGCGCTCCGTCGGCCCACGTGCCCCGCATCCCCGAGTCGACCCGCGTCCTCTCGCTGGAGGATCGCTCCGACCCGGTCGCGCTCCTCGGCTCGCTCTTCAACGCCGGCGCGAGCAACCGGGTCACCGTGGTCTACGACGCCGACCCGGACGCCGGTGCGAGCCGCCACGTCCACGGCGGACGGGCCGCCGACCGCGCCACCCACCCCGAGCTCGTCGCCGAGCTCGACCGGTTGCGCGAGCTGGGGTTCCTCGCCCCCCGCTGACCTGCCACATCAGCACAATCGTGGAGTTGTGGCAGGTCCAGGGCCCGACGACCTGCCACATCAGCACAATTGTGGAGTCGTGGAAGGTCCTGGGCCCGGATCGCCGGCGCCCTACAGCGCCAGGTCGTGCACGAACTCCGCGAGCTGGGTCAGGTTGCGGCACTCGACCATGTCGACGATGTCGCCGTACGTCGGCGCCGCCGAGTCGCCGGTGCCCCAGTGGCGCACGTGCTCGGGGTTGAGCCACCAGGCGTGGCGGGCCGTGGACGCCATCTCCTTGAGCACCTCGTGGGCGAGGTCGGAGTAGTTGGAGCGCGCGTCACCGAGGATCAGCAACGAGGTCTTCGGTCCGATCGCGTCGCCGTGCTCCTCGGCGAACTTCGTCAGCGCGCGACCGTAGTTGGTGCGTCCCCACAGGGCGGCCTGCGACGTGCTCGCGGCGAGGTCGGCCATCACGTCGACCACGTCGGCACCCGGGGTGAAGTGGTGGGTGACCTCGTGGACGTGGTCGATGAAGGTGAACGCGCGCACCTTCTGGAACGCCTCGCGCATCGCGAAGACCAGCAGCAGGGTGAACTGCGCGAAGTTGGCCACCGACCCGCTCACGTCGCAGAGCACGACGAGCTCGGTGCGGTGCGGGCGCTTGGGGCGGTGGTGGGTGGCGATCGGGACGCCGCCGGTCGACATCGACGCCCGGACCGTGTGACGGAAGTCGAGCGGTCCGCGCCGTCGCGCGTGGTGCTCCTTGGTGAGCCGGGCCGCCAGACGACGCGCGAGCGGGTAGATCTCGCGACGCATCTCCTCGAGGTCGGCCTTGCGGGCCGAGGTGAAGTCGAGCCGGTCGATGCTGGGGCGCAGCGCCACGTTGGCGACGTGCTCGGCACCCTTCTCCTCGGCGATGCGACGCCGGGCGTCGGCCTCCACGGTCGCGGTGAAGGCACCGATGCGCCGACCGGCCGTGCGCTGCGCCTCCTCCTCCGTGAGCCCCTCGCCCAGCAGTGCCGCCACGATGCGGTCGATCAGCTCACTCGGCGCGACCCGCTGCAGGGCCGTGTAGGCCGACCACGACGACAGACCGGGACCCCGTCCGGGCATCGCCCCGAACCGGCCGACCATCTCGGCGGCCAGCTGCGCCAGGCGCTGCTCGTCACCCTGCTCGAGGGCCTCCTGGAGGGCTGCACGGAACGCCTCGAGAGCGGCGGCGTTGTCACGCACCGGCGTGCCGCCCGCATCCGCGGCCGCCTCCTCCTCGGCCTGACGCAGTCCCTCGGCGACGCCCCCGCCCACCATCCGCGGGAAGTAGAGGTCGAAGAGCGCGTCGAAGGTGGGCCGCTGGACCTGGCGCTTGACCAGGGTCGCGGCGTAGACGTCGTGGACGATCGCGCGCTCGGTCCACTCCACCGCGGTCAGCGCGGCGACCGCGTCGAGGTCCTCGGCCAGCGAGACCGGCAGTCCGGCGCCGCGCAGCGCCTCGAGGAAGGCGATGTGGCGATCGAGCAGCCCGCTGCGCCGGTCCGGCTCCGGAGCGCTCACGCTCAGCGTCCGAGCCGGAGCTCTTTGACCGCGCGGGCGTGGTCGGAGGAGTGCTTGAGGATCACGCCGAGGGTGTCGGCGATGGCCTTGTCGTCGAGGTCGCCGATCTCCAGGGCCACCAGCGTGCGCGCCCAGTCGACCGACTCGGCGATCGACGGCGCCTTCTTCAGCTCCAGCTCGCGCAGCCGGGCGATGGTGGCGACCAGCTGCTCGGTGACCCGGTCGTCGAGGTCGGGCACCTGCGAGGAGACGATCTCGCGCTCGCGCTCGGCGTCGGGGTAGTCGAGGTGCAGGTAGAGGCAGCGACGCTTGACCGCCTCGGACAGCTCGCGGCTGGCGTTGGAGGTGAGCACGACGTACGGCCTCTTGGTCGCCGTGATCGTGCCGAGCTCGGGGATGGTGACCTGGAAGTCCGAGAGCACCTCCAGCAGCAGGCCCTCGACCTCGACGTCGGTCTTGTCGACCTCGTCGATGAGCAGGACGGTCGGCTGCTCGCGGCGGATCGCGGTCAGCAGCGGGCGGGTGAGCAGGAACTCCTCGGTGAAGATGTCGTCGTGGGTTGCTGACCACTCCTCGCTGCCCCCCTGACCGCTCGCCTGGATGCGCAGGAGCTGCTTCTTGTAGTTCCACTCGTAGAGCGCGCGTGCCTCGTCGAGCCCCTCGTAGCACTGCAGGCGCACCAGGTCGGCCCCGGTCGCACGGGCCACGGCCTTGGCGAGCTCGGTCTTCCCGACGCCGGCAGGGCCCTCGACGAGGAGCGGCTTCTCCAGGGCTCCGGCGAGGTACGACGTCGTCGCGGTCGCGGCGTCGGCGAGGTAGCCCGCCTCGTGGAGCCGGGCAGAGGCGTCGGCGGGCGTGGCGAACCAGGTCATGGCGCCATCCTCCCACCGCCAGGCGCCGTCGGGTCCGGTGCCCGCGGACGGTGGACCCCACCGGACCGGTATGGACCAATCCGGCGCCACCCGTGACCCCGGTGACTCGGCCTCGTTGTCCAGGTGTCTCGGTCACGCACCACGAACCCGGATCATCCGCCGGTTCACGTTCCCCCCACCCGCACCCCCCTCACCCGAGCTGGAGACCACCATGAGCCGCGCCCCGAAGGTCCTCGCGCGTCGCGCCGTCGAGCTGACGAAGTGCCTCCTCGTCGGCGTCATGGCCTTCCTGGCCGTGAGCACGACCACCACGACCGAGGGCATGACCGCCGCCCAGGAGATCTCGACCGCGCCGGCCGGCGCAGGCCCGGCTCGACAAGCTGATGGCGCGCCACGACTGCTCCCCGACCGGCTTCGGCGCCGACGTGATCCCCGGCTCCTCGCTCGTGCTCCAGGACGACAAGGTGCGCCACGTGAGCTTCGACGACGGCTGGGCCGTCTACACCGGCGAGCAGAGCGGGACCCTGCTCGCGGTCTGCCGCCCGGCCCTCTAGCGCTCATCTGCCCCGAGCGGCTCCGCTCCTGCCAGGATGGCCACGCACGGCCTGCACGCAGTCCGGGCGCAGACCGAGAGCCGGAGGTGGGAGATGACCGCGACGTCGCGGCTGTCCGACTCCGCCGACATCTCGGCGCTGATCGACTCCATCCAGGCCTCCACCCTCGCCAGCCTGCCCCGCGCCCGCCTGGTGCACCGCCTGTCCGTGGTCGCATCGGCCTCCGGTGCACTGATGGTGCTCATCGGGATCGTCACCGCTGCGGGGTGGTTCACCGGCGATCTCGTGCTGGCCCGGGTCACCGGGCTGGCGAGCATGAAGCTGTCGACCGCCGCCTGCGTCGCTGTCTCCGGCGTCGCGATCCTGAGCAAGGGAGCCACCCGTCCGGCCGTACGCCGGTCCGCGGTCGGGCTGGCGGTCGTGGTCGGCGCCTTCGCCCTGGTGACCCTCGCGGAGTACGCCCTCGACCTCACCTCCGACCTCGACAACTGGTTCGGGCTCGACCCGGGTCGGCTCGGCGGAGACCCGCCCGGACGGATGTCGGTGGCGACCGCGTGCGCCCTGGTGCTGCTCAGCATGGGACTCGTCCTCGGCTACCTGCGCCGCTACTGGCCCAGCCAGCTGGCGGCGACCCTGTGCGGCACGATCGCTGCCGTCACCCTGGTCGGCTACGCCTACGGCGCCGACTCGCTCTACGAGATCGGACCGTTCCGCAGCATCTCGCTCACCACCGCGGTCGCCCTGCTGCTCGGCGGGATCGGGGTCACCCTGCGCCACGCCGACGAGGGCTACGTCGCCCTGCTCAGCGGCAACACCGCGGGAGGCATCATCGTGAGACGCTTCCTGCCGGTCGCGGTCGTGGTGCCGATCCTCGCCGCCGGCCTCGTCGTGCAGCTCCAGACCGACGAGGTGGCTCGACAGATCTCCGGGCCGATCGCGGTCGCGGCGAGCCTGGTCGGCGTGATCGGCGGGGCCCTGGTCTGGGTGCAGGCCTCGCGGCTGCGCAGCATCGACCTGCGTCGCGCCGGTGCGGAGGACGCCTTCGCCATCGCCCGGGAGGCACTGCGAGCCCAGGAGCTGGCCGAGCGGCGTACCCGGGCGATCATCACCGCGTCCGCTGCGGGCTACCTGGCCTTCGACCTGGCGGGGCGCGTCACCGACGTCAACGCCGCGGCCTCGGCGCTGTTCGACCTCACGCGCGAGCAGATGGTCGGCGTCCGGGTCGACGGACTGGTCTCGCGCTCGGCCGCGGCTACCGACGAGCAGGACAGCCGCTCAGACCTGCGTCGTTTCCTCGACGGGCAGGGACCGCGACCGCCCGACCAGCGCTACGCGGCCACGGCCGTCACGCACGACGGACGGTTCCTCCACCTCGACTGCATCCTGTGGTCCGTCGAGGACGAGGACGCCGGCCTGGACTTCCACATGTTCCTCACCGACGTCACCGAGCGCACCCAGGTCGAGATCGAGCTGCGGCGGGCGCACGACGACCTCGCCGACTTCTCGGCTGCCATGGCCCACGACCTGCGTACGCCGCTGACCGTGGTCAAGGGGTTCAGCTCGATGCTCCGCAAGCGTCTGGACGGCGAGGCCGAGGCGGAGTGGGTCGCCCGGATCGAGGGCGCCGCGGACCGCGGGGCGCGGCTGATCGACGACATCCTCCTCTTCGCACAAGTGGGCCGCGGTGCCCTCGACCGCCTCCCGGTCGACCTCGAGGCGCTGGCCAGGCAGGTAGCCGACGACCAGCTCGAGGCCAGCGACCGCGGGGGCACCGTGGAGGTCGCGCGGCTGCCCCGGTCCGTCCGCGGCGACCGCGCACTCCTCACCACCCTCGTCTCCAACCTGGTGGGCAACGCCCTCAAGCACGTGCCGGCCGACCGCAGCCCCGCCGTCGTGGTCGACAGCGCCGTCGACCCGGCGACAGGCTGGCCGGTGGTGCGGGTGAGCGACAACGGAGACCCGATCGCGGCCCCCGACCGGCTGTTCGAGATGTTCCACCGCGGCGCGGCCGACGACAGGACGGTCGGCAGCGGCGTCGGCTTGGCCGTCTGCCGGCGGATCGCCGAGCTGCACGGCGGACGGATCTGGCTGGAGACGTCCGAGGCCGGCGGCCCGCGGTTCTGCGTGCTGCTGTCGGGAGCGTCCGGCCGATCCGGAGGATGACCACGGTCGCGGTTCGACCGCGGTCTCGTGGCGAACCCGCACCGCTACTTGATGTACGCCTGACCGAAGTACACCCCGTGGTCACTGCCCTCGTTGTGGGTGAAGTCGACGCTCCCCGACAGGTGGGACGCGCCACCCTGGTTGAAGAAGATGTAGTCGATCTTGGCGCCGCCTCCCTCCTTGTCACGGTGGGTGACGGCGTTGTCGGCCCGGTCAGCCTCGACGAACCTCCCGGTGCCGGTGGCGTAGATCTTGGCCATGGCGTCGGTCCCACGGCTGCTGTTGAAGTCGCCACCCAGCACCATGTCGCCCAGGTCGTCCACGACGTTCTTGATGCGTCGGGTCTGGTCGGTTCGGTGGTCCGGGTTCTTGTCGGCGATCAGGTGCACGACGCAGGCGCTGATGTCCTGCTTGCCGCTGCCCAGGACGACCCGGTCGCAGAGCATCCTGAAGGTCTTCCCTCCATCGGTGTGAGGGAGGCGCTCCACGAGCCTGTCCTCCGCTGGGAGCTCGTGAGAGGAGACGATCGCTTGCCCGAGCGTGTCGGTCTTTCCGGCGCACTGCCCCGACTTCGTGATCTTCCGCTCCTCCACGAAGTCGCCGTACCACCGGGAGTGACCATCCAACGACGTGGTGCCCCCGTCGTACTTGTCCGTGAAGGCCTTGTAGTCGGAGTAGCAGACCTCCGAGAGCAGCACCACGTCGGGCCCGTGGTCCTCGATGTTCTTCTCGAGACCCGTGGTGTGGGTGGTGGAGGTGGTGAGCGGGCGCTTCTCCATGTTGAACTCGATGACCTTGACGGTTCCCGGAGATGTCGTGCTGCCAGCGGGGACGTCTGCGGCGTGACCGGAAAGCGAGCCCGAGGCTGCGAAGACACAGGCCGAGGCAGCGAGCACGGCGAGGGACTTGCCCGAGAGAGTCGTCGACATGCCTAGAGGAGAACAGGCGCACCGGGCATCCGGCAAGAGTCCGTGCGTCGCCTTCGCGACGAGCTACCTCCCGGCTTCACCCACGATGCGGGCCGCGTCGAAGGCAAGCTGGTCGTTCGGGTGCCGCCGGTCGGGCACGAACGGCTGGTTCAGTCGCCATGTTCCTGCTGTCTCTGATCAATCGAGACCACTACTCGGAGTGGCCTCCACAGGCACACCGTTCGTGGACCTGACAGGCCGCACGACCAGGAGGGAGCACGCGTGAAAAGCACCGAGGGCCCCTGGTCTGCATTCCTGCAGGTCAGAGGCCCTTCGGGCTGGCGGTGGCGGTGGGATTTGAACCCACGGTGGGTGTGACCCCACACAACATTTCGAGTGTTGCACCTTCGGCCGCTCGGACACGCCACCGCCGGGAAGGTTACCGGAGGCGATCGGGCGCAGAAATCAGGTCCGACCTCGTCGTGGCTCCAGGTCGGGACCCTCCTACTCGACCGTGACGGTCGGTCGCGCCGGACAGCTCCTCGGCGACCGGATAGCTGCCCGGCTCGTCGAAGCGGAAGTACTCGTCGAGGCCGGTGGCCACGGTGTAGCCGTCGAGGTCGCTGACGATGACGCTGTAGATGCCGTCGTCGGCGGCCGTGAACTTGACCACGTCGCCGACCGAGACCGTGGCGTCGCCGGGCTCGAACCCGTCGGGGCCGATGGCGACGACGACAGCGGCGTCGGTGATGTCCACGAAGGTGACCCCGCCGGCCGGGGCCTCGACCGGCCCTCGTCGGCGGGCCCTCCTCGACCGGCTCGTCCCCGTCGGCGTCGGCACCGCTGTCGGGGGCGTCGCCGCTGCGAGGTCGCGTCGGTGTCGCGAGTCTCGTCGTCCCCGCCGCATCCGGTCAGGGCCAGGGCGAGGGCCAGCGCCGCGGCGCCGAGGGTGGGCAGCCGTCTCGTCATGGCCGGAGACTAGGAGACCCAGCGGGCGAGCGCACGCGTAGATCGGCTATTCAGCGACCCGCGGTCACGTCGAGCGGCGAAGAACTCGTCGAGCAGGGCGCCGCCTCGGCCGCGAGCACCCCGGCGACGACCTCGGGGCGGTGGTTGAGGCGCCGGTCGCGCACGACGTCCCACAGGGAGCCGACGGCGCCCGCCTTGTCGTCGTGGGCGCCGAAGACGACCCGCGCGACGCGGGCGAGCACCGCGGCGCCGGCGCACATCGTGCAGGGCTCGAGGGTGACGACGAGGGTGCAGCCCTCCAGACGCCACTCGCCGCGGTCCGCGCGCGGCCGCGCGCAGCGCGACGACCTCGGCGTGGCCGGTCGGGTCGTGCTCGGCCTCGCGCACGTTGCGCCCCCGGCCGATCACGGCGCCGGTCGGCGTCGAGGACGACGGCGCCGATCGGGACGTCGTCCGGTCTCGCGCGCCGCGCGGGCCTCGTCGAGGGCCGCGCGCATCGGCTCGTCGTCCCAGCGGTCGGCGGGTCACGGCAGTCACGCAGGGTGAGGCCGACCGCGTCGTCGAAGAGCTCGCCGAAGCCGAGCTGGCGGGCGATGTCGGAGAGCATCTCGTCGGGGTAGAGGTCGCCGTCGTCGTCGAGCATCTCGGCGAGGTCGATGGCGCGCACGCCGAGGTCGCTCGAGCAGGTCGAGGTCGCCGGCCGGCGGCCTCGTCGTCGTCGTCCTCGGGCAGCGGCAGGCCGAGGTACTCGACAGCCGAGGTCGGCCAGCTCCCACTCGTCGGCCGCGGTGATGTCGGAGAGCAGCAGCCGGGTCTGCGCCCCGGAGACGCGGACGATGAGGAAGAAGTCCTCGTCGAGGCCACCAGGCCCGACCGCGCCGCCGTCACCGGGGAAGCGGCGCAGCGCGCGGGCGAGGGTGTCGACGTCGGCCACGAGGTCGTGCGCGAGCTCCTGGACCTGCCACGTCGCCGCTCGTCGCGGTAGGCAGCCAGCGCGAAGTCGACGGAGTCGAGTCGTGCTCGGCCATGCGCTCAAGCGTGGCACGCCCCGCGGTCACCGCCAAGCGCTTTCTCCGCCGGGCCGTGCCCGCGGCCGCGAGCCCACTAGGGTTCGGCCATGCGCACCCACGTCGTCGACCACCCGCTCGTCGCCCACAAGCTCACCGTGCTGCGCGACGAGCGCACCGACTCCCCCACCTTCCGCCGCCTGGCCGACGAGCTGGTGACGCTGCTGGCCTACGAGGCGACCCGCGACGTGCGCGTCGAGCCCGACGACATCGTCACCCCGGTCGCCCCGACGACCGGCACCAAGCTGGCCACGCCGAAGCCGCTCGTCGTCCCGATCCTGCGCGCCGGTCTCGGCATGCTCGACGGGATGATGCGCCTGCTGCCGACCGCCGAGGTCGGCTTCCTCGGCATGGTGCGCAACGAGGAGACGCTCGAGGCCTCGACGTACGCCGAGCGGCTGCCCGACGACCTGTCCGGCCGCCAGTGCTACGTCCTCGACCCGATGCTCGCCACCGGCGGCACCCTCGCCGCGGCGATCCGCTTCCTCACCGACCGCGGCGCCGACCACATCACCTGCATCTGCCTGCTCGCCGCGCCCGAGGGCTGCGCCAACCTCGAGGCGGGCCTCGAGGGCCTCGACGTGCCGGTCACCGTGGTGACCGCGGCGATGGACGAGCGGCTCAACGAGAAGGGCTACATCGTGCCCGGGCCTCGGCGACGCGGGCGACCGGCTCTACGGCCTGCGCCGTAGCGCACCGAGGGAGCCACGCCCCTGATCGACCTGCTCGACCGGACCTGGCAGCGCCCGCGGCCCACGCCGCGCCCAGCTGCGCCGCGACGCGTGCGTCGGCCGTCGGCGGCCGCGGTGCTCTCCGTGGCTGACCGTCGAGCTCTACCGCAGCGCCTTCGGCTCCGACGCGGGCTGGGCGGGCGTCGAGGCCTACCTGCTGTTCGCGTCTCGCCGGGCTGCTGCTGGCCGGCCGGCGGCCGCTCCCGCTGGCGGTGCTGGCCGTCGAGTCGGTGGTCTTCATCGTGATCGGCGAGCGCCTGGCCGTGCTCGGCGCCACCTTCACCGATCCAGATGGTCTTCTTCGCCGCCCTGTACGCCGCGCTGGGCCTGGTCGCGACCGCCCGCGCGCTGCTCGCCGCGGTCACGCGTCGTGGTGCTGGTCGCGATGTTCGGCTGGCTGCTGCTCGCGCTCCTCGAGCCCGGCGGTCTGCCGCCGGCCGGACCACGGCGGGCTGCTCGGCCCGACGTGGCGGTGCTCACCTACAGCCTGCTGATCAACGTCGTCTACTTCTTCGGCGCCATCGCCTGGGGCCAGGTCGCCTGGCGCAGCGCCCGGCGAGCGGCGCGGCCGACCGAGCAGCAGACCGCGCTCGAGCGGCCCTGCGCCGACGCGAGCGCGAGCGCGCGGTGCGCGACGAGCGGGTGCGGATCGCCCGCGACCTGCACGACGTCGTCGCCCACCACGTCAGCGAGCATCGGCGTGCCAGGCCGCCGGCGCCGGCCGGGTGCTCGAGCGCCGACCCGGCGGCGGCGCGCGACGGCCCTGACGACGATCGAGTCCTCGTCGCGCCAGGCGGTCGCCCAGATGCACCAGCTCGTGGACCTGCTGCGCGACGCGGCGAGGGCAGGAGCAGCGAGGGACCGCACGCCCCAGCCCGGGTCTGGCCGACGATCGCCTCCCTGGCCGGCGGCGACGGGCGCCCGTGGTCGAGCACCGCGTGGTCGGCGACGCCGTTCGCGGTGCCCGAGACCGTCGGCCTTCGCTCTTCCGCATCGCCCAGGAGGCCGTCACCAACGTCCGCCGGCACGCGCCGGCCCGGCGCGCCTCGGTCGTCGTGCGCTACGTCGAGCGAGCCGCGCGCCGTCGAGGTCGAGGTGCTCGACGACGGCCGCGGGCGCCGACGTCCGCCCGAGCGGGCAGCGCGAGCCGGCGAGGGTCGGCGGCTACGGCCTGACCGGCATCGCGCGAGCGCGCCGCGCTGCACGGCGGCGAGGCCGAGATCGGGCCGCGGCCGCAGGGCGGCTGGCGGGTCCGGGTGCGGATCCCGGTGGCGTCGTGAGCACCCCGCGACGCACGACGATCCGGCGTCGCTGCTGGCCGACGACCAGGCGCCTGGTCCGCGCCGGCTTCCGGATGATCCTGTCGGTCGAGGCCGACATCGAGGTCGTCGGCGAGGCCGTCGACGGCGCCGACGCCGTGCGCCAGGTCGGCCGGCTGCGGCCCGACGTGGTGCTGATGGACGTGCAGATGCCCGGCACCGACGGCATCGCGGCCACCGAGCAGGTCGTCGCGCGGCACCCCGACGACGTCGCGGTGCTGATCCTGACGACCTTCGACGACGACGACTACCTCTTCGCGGCGCTGCGCGCCGGCGCCAGCGGGCTTCCTGCTCAAGAACTGCCCGCCCGACGACCTCGTCGCAGGCGATCCGGCTCGCCGCCGAGGGCCACGCGCTGCTCGCCCCCGAGGTGACGCAGCGCGTCATCGCCCGCTCGACCGCCGGCGGCGCCCGCGGTGCCGCGACCCCCGCCTCGACGACCTCACCGAGCGCGAGCGCGACGTGCTGGTCGCGATGGCCCGCGGGCTCAGCAACGCCGAGATCGCCGAGGAGCTCGTCGTCAGCGCCGCGACGGTCAAGACGCACGTCTCGCACGTGCTCACCAAGCTCGGCGCCCGCGACCGGGTGCAGGCCGTGATCGCGGCCTACGAGTCGGGCCTGATGGACTGACGCAGCGCTGACCCGTCGACATCGAGTCGCGCGACCGGCGGGTCGAGGTCGCCTCGCGGCGGACAGCCGCGGATCATCCGCTGCGGCCGACGACGGCCGGGGCGCCGGCCGTCCGTAGCGTCGAGGCCATGTTGGAAGCACAGCTCACTGACCAGGGTCTTCGGCGACCTGACCGTCGCTCGACGACGTGTCCTTCACGGTCCGCCCGGGCCGCATCACCGGCTTCGTCGGCGCCAACGGCGCCGGCAAGACCACCACGATGCGGATGCTGATGGGCGTGCTCGGCACCGACGTCCGGGCGAGGTGCTGTGGGACGGCGCGCCGGCCACCGCCGAGGACCGCCGCAGCTTCGGCTACATGCCCGAGGAGCGCGGGCTCTACCCGCGGATGAAGATCCGTCGAGCAGCTGGTCTTCTTCGCCCGGCTGCACGGCTTCTCGCGCCAGCGACGCCGCGGGCGCGCGCCGACCGAGCTGCTGGACCTCTTCGGCCTCGCCGAGCGCGCCGACGACCTGCTCGACAACCTGTCGCTGGGCAACCAGCAGCGCGTGCAGATCGCCGCCGCGCTGGTGCACCGGCCGACCGCGCTGGTGCTCGACGAGCCGTTCAGCGGGCTCGACCCGCTCGCCGTCGACGCGATGGTCGACCTGCTGCACGCCGAGGCCGGCCGACGTGCCGCTGCTGTTCTCCAGCCACCAGCTCGACCTCGTCGAGCGGCTCTGCGACGACCTGGTCGTGCTCTCCGGCGGGCCGGGTGGTCGCCGCCGGCAGCGTCGAGGAGCTGCGCGGTCGGGCGCCGAGCAGCTACCGCGTCGAGCTCGACGGCACCGACGCCGCCTGGCTGCGCGACGTGCGCGGCGTCACGCGTCGACGACGTCGACGGCACCACCGCCCTGCTCACCCTCGACGGACTCGCCGCCCGCCGAGCTCGCCGCCACCGTGGCCGCGACGGCCCGCGTGCGTCGAGGTCGCCCGCGTGCGCCACCCCTGTCCGAGATCTTCCGGGAGGTCACCCGATGAGCACCACCCGACCGCACAGCGGCACCCCCTGCTGGCGCGTCGTCGCCGAGCGCGAGATCAGCACCCAGCTGCGCAGCCAGCGCCTTCCAGGTCATCCGCGGCCGTCCTGCTCGTCGGCCTCGATCGCCATGATCGTCATCCTCAGCCTCCTCTCCGGGCGCGAGCAGACCCACGAGGTCGGCGTCGTCGACGCCGGCCGGCGACCGCGGTCGTCGAGCAGGCTGCCGCGATCGCTGCCGACGATCGACGACACACCTCACGCTCGAGGCCGACGACGTACGACGACGCCGCCGCCGCCGAGCAGGCGGTGCGCGACGGCGACGTCGACGCCGCGCTGCTGCCGACGGCGTCCGGCGCGGGCTACGACCTCGTCGGCGACGACGACGTCGACCCCACCGTCGCCCAGGCGCGTCTCGCCGGCGGTCAGCCAGCGCAGGTGACCCAGGCCAACGCCGACCGAGCAGGGCGTCGACCTCGACGCCCTGACCGCCGGGACCGCAGGTCGCCGCAGCGGCTGCTCGACCCCGACGCCGACAACGCCGGCCTGCGCCAGGTCGGCGTCGTTCGTCTTCGTGCTGCTCTTCTACCTGACCGCGCTGACCTTCGGGATGTCGATCGCCGGCGTCGGTGACGCAGGAGAAGGAGAGCCGGGTGGTCGAGATCCTCGCCGCCGCGGTGCCGATCCGGGCGCTGCTGTGGGGCAAGGTCGTCGGCGCCAGCGTGCTCGCGATCGGCCAGACCGTGGTGCTCGCGGTCGTGGGCGTGGTCGCGCTGGCTGGTCAGCCGGCAACGGCGACGCGCTGACGGTCGCTCGGCCCGGCGATCGCCTGGTACGTCGTGTTCTTCGTGCTCGGCTTCGTGGCCCTGGCCAGCGTGTGGTCGGTCGCCGGGTCGCTGGCCGGGCGCCAGCAGGACCTCCAGGCGCACGACCGCGCCGCTGCAGCTGATCCTGTTCGCGCCGTACATCATCGCGGTCACCGCCGGCGAGGGCGTGCAGACGGTCGTCTCGATGCTGCCGATCGTCTCGACGATGCTGATGCCGTCGCGGCTGGCCGAGGGCGACGTGCCGGTGTGGCAGCTGGTCGTCGCGATCGCGACGACGGTGGTCGCCGCGGTGCTGCTGGTGCGGGCCGGCGCCCGGGTCTACGAGCGCGACGCTGCTGCGCACCGGCAACCGGATCAGCTTCCGCGAGGCCTTCCGCTCGACCCAGGACGCCGACGCGTAGGCGGCGCGCCGGGTGTCGTGCCGTGACCTGCCATATTTCCACAATTGTGGAGTTGTGGCAGGTCGGAGGGTCGAAACCCTGTCCAAACGGCACAATTGTGGAATCTCGACAGGTCGCGGTGACCCCGACCGGCCGGCCGGCCGCGCGTCACAGCGCCTTGACCGCCGCCAGCAGCTTGCCCATCGAGTCCTTGGCGTCGCCGAAGAGCAGAGTGGTGCGGGGGTCGAAGAGCAGCTCGTTCTCGATGCCGGCGAAGCCGGGTCGCATCGAGCGCTTCATGAAGACGACCTGCCGCGCCTCGTCGACGTTGAGGATCGGCATGCCGTAGATCGGCGCGGACGGCGTGGTGCGCGCGGCCGGGTTGACCACGTCGTTGGCACCGACGACCAGCACGACGTCGGTCTGCTTGAAGTCGGCGTTGATGTCGTCCATCTCGATGAGCTGCTCGTAGGGCACCTGCGCCTCGGCGAGCAGCACGTTCATGTGGCCGGGCATCCGGCCGGCGACCGGGTGGATGGCGTAGTCGACCTGGGTGCCGCGCTCGGCGAGCACGTCGACCAGCTCGCGCAGCGTGTGCTGCGCCTGGGCGACGGCCAGGCCGTAGCCGGGCACCACGATCACCCGCTCGGCGTAGGCCAGCAGGATCGCGACGTCGGCCGGTCCGGCGCTGCGCACCGGGCGGTCGGAGGCCTCGCCGGAGCCGAGCGTCGAGCCGCCCTTGAGCGCGCCGAACAGGATGTTGGGCACCGAGCGGCCCATCGCCGCGGCCATCAGCAGCGTCAGGAACGTGCCCGACGCGCCGACGAGGGTGCCGGCCACGAGCAGCACGGTGTTCTGCAGGACGTAGCCGCCGGCGGCGACGGTCAGGCCGGTGAAGGCGTTGAGCAGCGAGATCACGATCGGTACGTCGGCGCCGCCGACCGGCAGCACGAGCAGGACGCCCAGCGCGAGGCCGACCAGCGCCGAGCACGACCCCGGCCCAGATCGACCGGCTCGTCGACGATGACGCCGGCCAGCACGAGCGCGGCGACGAACGCGCCCCCGAAGGCGAACGGCAGCCCGGGGAAGACCACCGGCCGCGACGTCATCAGCTCCTGCAGCTTGGCGAAGGTGACCACCGAGCCGGAGAACGACACCGAGCCGACCAGGATCGTGAAGCCGGTGGCGACCAGGTAGGCGCGCCGGCACGTCGAGCCCGCTCGACGAAGAGGCGGTCGGCGAGCTCGGCGAAGCGCCGCAGCTCCAGCAGCGCGACCAGCGCGGCCGCCCCGCCGCCGACGCCGTTGAAGAGCGCCACGAGCTGGGGCATCTGGGTCATCTGCACCCGCTGCGCGCCGACGACACCGATCGCCGTACCGACCGCGATGGCGACCAGGATCAGGGCGACGTGCTCCAGGTCGGCGTAGAAGAACGGCAGGGCGCACGCCACCACCGCCGCGCCGGCGCCGATGAGGTTGCCGACCCGGGCGGTCCGGGGGCCGGACAGGCCCTTGAGCGCGAGGATGAAGCCGACCGCGCAGAGCAGGAAGAGCAGCTGGGCCCACTCGGGGATCGGCATCAGCCCTCACCCCGCTTGCCCGTCGGCGACGGTCGGGCCGGTTTGCGGGTGAACATCTGCAGCATCCGGTCGGTGACCAGGAAGCCGCCGACCATGTTGACCGCAGCCAGCACGATCGCGACCAGCGCGACCGCCAGCGCGAAGCCGTCGGCCTCGCCGGCGACCAGGATCGCGCCCAGCAGGATGACGCCGTGGATCGCGTTGGCGCCCGACATCAGCGGGGTGTGCAGGGTGGAGGAGACCTTGGAGATGACCTCGATGCCGACGAAGACGCTGAGCACGAAGTAGGTCAGCCAGGTGACGTCGTTGCTCATGGGAGATCCTCACGGGTCCCTTCCAGCGCCAGGCGCGTCGGTTCGTGGCGGATGACGCCGTCGTGGGTGACGCAGGCCGCCGCGACGATCTCGTCGTCGAAGTCGAGGCGAGCGCACCCTCGGTGGTCAGCAGCTCGACCAGGCTGACGACGTTCTGGGCGTAGAGCCGCGAGGCCGGCCCGGGCATCTGGGCGGGCACGTTGCGCCCGCCCCACACCTGCGCGTTGCCGATCCGGACGACCTCGCCGGGCAGCGCGCCCTCGACGTTGCCGCCCGGTCTCGGCGGCCAGGTCGACCACGACCGAGCCCGGCCTCATCGGCGCGACCATCTCGGCGGTCACCAGCAGCGGCGCGCTGGCGTCCCGGCACGGCGGCGGTGGTGATGAGGGCGTCGGCGGCGGCGACGTACGGCGCCAGCAGCTCGCGCTGGCGCGCCGCGCGCTCCTCGGTCATCTCGCGGGCGTAGCCGCCGGCGCCCTCGAGCGCCTCGAGGTCCAGGTCGATCGGCTTGGCGCCCATCGAGGCGATCTCCTCGGCCGAGGAGCGGCGCGCACGTCGTAGGCGCGCACGACCGCGCCGAGCCGCTTGGCGGTGGCGATCGCCTGGAGCCCGGCGACGCCGGCGCCGAGCACGACGACCTCGGCGGGCTGCGACGGTGCCGGCGGCGGTCATGTTGAGCGGGAAGAACCGGCGCAGCAGCCCGGCCGCCACGATCGCGCAGCGGTAGCCGCTGACCAGTGACTGCGAGGACAGCGCGTCCATCGACTGGGCGCGCGAGATCCGCGGCACCAGCTCCATCGCGAAGGCTCGTCACTCCGCACGTCGCGCAGGTCGGCGACCAGCGACAGGTGGGGCGACTCCGCACCCACCGGCAGGAACGAGACGGTGGCGGCACCGCGCGGCAGACGTCGTACGACGCCCGGCTCGAGCGGCTGCACCGAGACCACCAGGTCGGCGGCGGGGAAGGGATCGGCGTCGATCAGTGCGCCGGCGTCGACGTACTCCTCGTCGGTGACCTGGGCGCCCCGCCCGGCCCCGGGCTCGACGACGCACCTCGTAGCCCGAGGGCGGTCAGCTTGCCCACCAGCTCGGGGACCAGCGCCACCCGCGTCTCGCCCTCTCGGGTCTCCCGAGGCACGACGACTCTCACGCTCGGACCCTAGGGCAGGAGACGGTCGTCACACACGGCATCAGGCCATGGCGGGGAAGAAACTGCCTCGATCTGCCCGCGACCGATGATTCCGGGCATCGACGCCGGTCGGTACGACGAGGCACAATGACCCCGGGGTCGATCCGAGGAGCAGCGATGACGAGCACCAGCAGCACCACCTCCTGCCGGCACGGTCGGCACCGTCGACCCGGCGGCGCCCGGCGAGCTCGACGACTTCGACGGGCTCACCGCCCGCTACCAGCGCGAGCTGCTGGCCCACTGCTACCGCATGAGCGGCTCGGTCCACGAGGCCGAGGACCTCGTGCAGGAGACGTTCCTGCGCGCCTGGAAGGCGAGTGCGTCGTTCCAGGGCCGCAGCTCGGTCCGCACCTGGCTCTACCGGATCGCCACCAACGTCTGCCTGACCAACCTCGAGGGCAAGCCCCGTCGGCCGCTGCCGGCCGGCCTCGGCACGCCCGACCAGCTCGCCGGCGACGCCCTCGAGCAGGACCACGAGATCGCCTGGCTCGAGCCGGTCCCCGACGCCGCCGTCGTCGTGGCCGAGCGCGACTCGATCCGGCTCGCCTTCGTCGCCGCCCTCCAGCACCTGCCCGGCGCGCCAGCGCGCGGTCCTGATCCTGCGCGACGTGCTGCGCTGGTCGGCCGCCGAGGTCGCCGACGGCCCTCGACACCACGCCGGCCGCGGTCAACTCCGCGCTGCAGCGCGCGCACGCGCAGATGGCCGAGCGCGGCCTCGACCGAGGACACCGTCTCGGCCGGTCCCGAGCTCAGCGCCGACCAGCAGCGCCTGCTCGAGCGCTACGTCGACGCCTTCTGGCGCAAGGACATCGACCAGATCGTCTCCATGCTGCGCGCCGACGCCGTCTGGGAGATGCCGCCCTTCACCGGCTGGTACGTCGGCGCCGACAACATCGGCGCGCTCATCGGCGGCCAGTGCCCCGGTGGCGCCCACGACATGCCGATGCTGCGCACCACCGCCAACGGGCAGCCGGCCTTCGGGCTCTACATGCGCCAGCCCGCGGGCCACTTCGAGCCCTTCCACCTCCAGGTGCTCGACCTCGACGGCGACCGGGTCCGGCACGTCGGCGCCTTCTTCACACCCGAGCTCTTCCCGATGTTCGGCCTGCCCGGCGACGCTGCCCGCCGACTACGTCCCGCAGAGCTGACGCCCGCTCCCGGCTCGCACCCCAGGCACCCCCAGCCCCAGTGATCACGCCACACGCGACTAACGAGCCCAGTTGCGCAGAATTGCCCGGTTTTCGGGCATTCGGCAGACGGCGGGCCGTCGGCGTTCCTACTCTTCACCTATGCCCGTGGCCCCGCTCAGCGTCGGAGCACCTCCCCAGCTCGACCAGCGCCTGCGCGACGTCCGGACGCTCGTGCGCCAGGGCAAGATCCACGCCGCGCTCGACGCCCTGACCCACCTCGACGGAGCGGCCTCCGCGACGACGTTCGACCGGCAGGACCACACCGAGCTGGTCGCCCTGATGATCGAGTGCCTGCTCGCCCGCGGCGACACCGCCGGTGCGGTCGCCTGGGGTGAGCAGATCGTCGACGTCGTCGTCGGCCCGGGAGCGCCCACCGCGCTCTACGCCCGCGGCGAGCTGGCCTCGGCCCAGGACGACCACGACGGCGCGCTCGACTGCTACCTCGCGGCCGGCGTCGCCGACGCCGAGACCCCGACACCGACACCGGTCCCCTGGCGCGTCGGGGCCGCCCTGGCGCTGGTGCGCTGCGGTCGACGTCGCGAGGCGGTGGGTCCTGCCGACGACGAGCACGCCCTCGCCGTCGCGCGAGGCGACGCCCACGACATCGCCCGCGCCCTGCGCACCCAGGCGACCACGTCGGCCGACGGTCGCGCCGTGGCGAGGCTGGAGGAGGCGCGGGGGCTCCTGCTCCCCGACGGCCCGCGGCGCCTGGCCTCGCAGATCGACACCGACCTCGCCGCCCTGATGGTCCTCTCCGGCAACGCGGCGCGGGCCATCGCGCTGCTGCGCGACGCCGAGCTGTACGCCGCCCGCGAGGACCTCTGGCCCCTCCAGAGCCGGGTGCGGCGCCTGCTCGAGCGGATCGGCGAGACGCCGCTGCGGCTCGAGGACGAGGCGCTGGCCGTGCTCACCCAGGCCGAGCGGCGCGTCGCCGTGCTCGCCCTCGACGGCCTGTCCAACCGGCAGATCGCCGAGCAGCTCCTCGTGTCGGTCAAGGCCGTCGAGGGTCACCTCTCGAAGATCTACCGCAAGCTCGGCGTCACCTCGCGGGGCGCGATGGCCGCCACGATCGGCCGTCGCGGCTGAGCCTCGGCGCTGGCTACGATGCCGCCATGCCGATCGATGCCAGCCACCGTCGACGACCGATGGAGGGCCGCGACCCGCTCGAGGCGGCTCGGGCCGCCACCCCGCTCGAGCTGCTCTTCGACCTGACGTTCGTGATCGCGTTCGGCATCGCGGCCGACGAGCTGGCGCACGCGCTGACCGCCGACCACGTCGGGACCGGCATCGCGGGCTTCGGTTTCGCGACGTTCGCCGTGTCGTGGGCGTGGATCAACTTCACGTGGTTCGCCTCGGCCTACGACACCGACGACTGGGTCTACCGCCTCACCACGATGGTGCAGATGGTCGGTGTCCTGGTGCTGGCGCTCGGCCTGGCCGACCTCTTCGAGTCGCTCGCCGAGGGCGAGGGCGTCGACAACACCGTGATGGTCGCGGGCTACGTCGTGATGCGGGTGCCCATGATCGCCCAGTGGCTGCGCGCCCAGCGGCAGGACCCGGCGCGCGCGGCCCTCGCGCGCACGATGGCGCTCTCCCTGGTCGTCGCCCAGGTGGGCTGGGTCGCCCTGGCCGTCGCCCACCTCCCGGTGGTGCCGATGCTCGTCGCGGCCCTCGTCCTCGCCGGGGTCGAGATGAGCGGCCCGATGCGCGCCGAACGCATCGCGGGCGGTTCGCCGTGGCACCCGCACCACATGGCCGAGCGCTACGGCCTGCTCGTCATCGTGACCCTCGGCGAGGGCCTGCTCGGCACGATGGCCGCCCTGGTCGCGCTGGTCGGCCCCGAGGGCCCCGGATGGTCGTTCGACGTCGCCGTCCTCGGTGTGGCCGGGGTCGCGCTCACCTTCGGTCTGTGGTGGAGCTACTTCACCGTCCCGTTCGGGGAGCTGCTCCACCACCGGCGCGAGCGCTCCTTCGCCTGGGGCTACGGGCACATCCCCCTCTTCGGCTCCCTCGTCGCGATCGGCGCCGGCCTGCACGCGGCGGCGTACCTCCTCGAGGACCACAGCGAGCTCGGCGCCCTCGCCACCGTCGTCACGACGGCCGTTCCCGTGGCCGGGTTCCTGCTGCTCCTCTTCGCCCTGTACGCCGGCACCACCCGCGCCTGGGATCCCTTCCACACCGTCCTCCTGGTCGGCTGCGTGGCCGTGCTCGCCGCCTCGGTGGCGCTGGCCGGCACGTCGCTGGTCTGGAGCCTGGCCGTGCTGTCGCTGACGCCGTGGGTGGTCGTGGTCGGCTACGAGCTGCGCGGCCACGAGCACAACGAGCGCGTCCTCGCCTCCCTCGTGGAGTGAGCACCCGTCCGGCTGGCTAGTACTGGTGGAACCACCGGCTCAGCTCGAGGGAGACCCCCGGGCAGGTGACGTTCATGTCGCGCCCGGCCTCGACCCACTGACCGAGCACCGGCTCGCCGCCCTGGATCGACCGGTCGGGCGCACACGTCGCCGCCGCCGCCTCGCGCGAGGTCTGGCCCGCCGCGCGCCACTCGGGCACGCCGAGGGCGAGGTCGCCGACCACGAGGTCCCAGAGGTACGGCGTGGAGTAGACGCCGATGGCGAAGCCGGCCTCGCGGTAGCCGCGCGCCATCCCGCCGACCACGACGGCGTTGGCCTCCGTGTCGCCGCTCCAGGCGAAGTCCGGGCACCGGTTCGACGTCGATCCAGATGATCGGGCTGAGCAGCCCGGCGGCGCGCATCGTGCGCAGGTTGAACTGCGCCTGCGCGTAGCCGTTGTTGGCCAGCGCACCCAGCCGGGTGCTGCCGTCGTACGGCCCGTCGTCGGCGTGCCGGGTCGAGCCGGTCCGGCTCGGGATAGCTGACCACGCTGTACGCCGCCGCCAGTCGCCCGCGCGCGCGCAGGTCGTCGACCTGGTCGGCCAGGCAGGGGTTGGGGTAGAAGCCGGGGCCGTTGGTGAGCCCGACGACCACGTAGCGGGCCTCCTCGACCGGAGGCGGGGCGCCCGTCGACCGCTTGAGCGGGATCCCCATCCCGACCGGGCACTGCGGCCAGCTGATGTCGGCGCCGAGCACCGTCTCGTCGGTGCCGGTCGAGAGCCCCTCGACGGCGTCGGCCAGGGGGTCGCGGGTCGGCGGGTCGGCGCGATCGCCGTCCGGTGGCACGTCGTCCGGCTCGTCCGGACCCGCGCTCGGCACGCTCGGTCCGCTCGGCGGCTCGCTCGCGGTGGACGCCGCAGACGGTGCGGCCGGCCGGCGTCCGGGTCGGCGGAGCAGCCGACGAGGAGCAGCGCGAGCGACCAGTCCCGCCGCCCGTCGCCTCATCGCACCACCCTACGAGAGCGGCAGCGCGACGTACGTCGTCTCGAGGTACTCCTCGATGCCCTCGAAGCCGCCCTCGCGGCCGAACCCGCTCGCCTTCATGCCCGCCGAAGGGCGCGGCCGGGTTGGAGACCAGGCCGGTGTTGATGCCGACCATGCCGAAGTCGAGCGCCTCGGCCAGGCGCAGGGTGCGGTCGAGGTCGCGGGTGTAGGCGTAGGAGGCCAGGCCGTACTCCGTGGCGTTGGCGGCCTCGATCGCCTCGGCGTCGGTGGTGAACGTGGTGATCGGGGCGACGGGGCCGAAGATCTCCTCGCTGTTGATGGCGGAGTCGGCAGGCACGTCGACGAGCACCGTCGGCTGGTAGAAGTAGCCCGGCCCGTCGCCCGCCCGCCCGCCGGTCAGCACCCGCGCCCCGTCGTGGACGGCGTCGGTGACCAGCTGGCTCACCGACTCCAGCGCCTTCTCGTCGATGAGCGGCCCGACGTCGACACCGTCGTCCTGGCCACGGCCGAGCGTGAGCGCCCCCATCCGCTCGGCCAGGCGGCGGCCGAACTCCTCGGCCACGTCGACGTGCACCAGGAAGCGGTTGGCCGAGGTGCAGGCCTCGCCCATGTTGCGCATCTTGGCGACCATCGCGCCCTCGATCGCAGCGTCGAGGTCGGCGTCGGCGAAGACGAGGAACGGCGCGTTGCCGCCGAGCTCCATGCTGACGCGCTGGAGCACGTCGGCCGACTGGCGCACCATGATCCGCCCGACCGCGGTCGAGCCGGTGAAGGAGACCTTGCGCAGCCGGTCGTCGGCCTGGAGGGTCTCGCTGAGGCCGGCCGCATCGGTGGTCGGGACGACGTTGAGGACGCCGGCCGGCAGGCCGGCCTCCTCCAGCAGGCCGGCGAGCAGCAGCATCGTCAGCGGCGTCTGGGCGGCCGGCTTGACGACCATCGTGCAGCCGGCCGCGATGGCCGGCCCGATCTTGCGGGTCCCCATCGCCAGCGGGAAGTTCCACGGCGTGACGAACAGGCACGGTCCGACCGGCTTCTTGATCGTCAGCAGCCGGCTGCCACCGGCCGGCGCCTGCATCCACCGCCCGTGGATGCGCACGGCCTCCTCGGCGTACCAGCGGAAGAACTCCGAGCCGTAGGCCACCTCGCCCTTGGCCTCCGCGACGGGCTTGCCCATCTCGAGGCTCATCACCTCGGCGACCTCGTCGGCGCGCTCGGTCAGCATCTCGAAGGCCCGGCGCAGGATCTCCCCGCGCTCGCGAGGAGCCGTCGCGGCCCAGTCGGCCTGCGCGGCCACCGCGGCGTCGAGCGCCTCGACGGCCTCGGCCGGGGAGGCGTCGGCGACGGTGGCCAGCACGCTGCCGTCTGCCGGGTCGATCACGTCGAAGCGGCGGCCGTCGTCGGCCTCGCGCCAGGAGCCGGCGATGTAGAGACCTCGTCGTTCGGGGGGCAGCAGGTCGTCGAGTCCACTCATGCCGTCCACTCTCCCACTTCGGTCGTCGAGCAGCGCCACAGCACGCTCGCGGATCGACTTCGAGGGATTTCCGCCCGGGGACGACACAGTCAGGGGATCTGCCGTATAGTGGAGGCAGTCGTCCTTCGGAGGGAGCACCAAGAAGACGACAGAACCCCTCTCTGACCCCATGCAGCGAGGGGTTCGCTCGTTTTGGGCGCCGTGCGGGCCTGATGTCCCCCTGGCGCCACGGCGCGAGCTCCTCCAGGACGACGGCGCGGGGCCCGGCGACATCGCCGGGCCCCGCGTTTCCTCACTCCCCCTCAGGAGCCGTCAGGTGGTGCCCGTCAGGGCGTGTCGTACTTCAGCGTGTAGCTCCCGGAGCCGGAGTAGGAGTAGACCTCGATCCGGTAGGTGCCCGATGCGGCGCTGTAGGCGAGCTGCTCGGTGGAGGAGGCGGTCTCGCTCGAGGCCACGTCCACCCACGACGACCCGCTGCGCTTCTGCAGGAAGAGGTCGAAGTCGGCCGTGCTCGGCCCGGTGAGGCAGGCGTTGATGGTGCCGCCGGAGGTGGTGAACCCCGAGGTGGAGGGCTTCCACTGCGAGGTGCGGTTGGTCAGCGACCCGGTGGTCGTGGTCTTCGAGCAGGTGGCGCCGGTGCCGCCACCGGTGCCGCCGCCACCCGAGCCGCAGGTCGGCTCGCCCGACTGCGCCGGGACCGAGATGCCGTCCCAGGCGGCCTTGACCTTGTTGAACGTCGTGCAGTCGGTGCTGCCGTACAGGTTCTTGGCCGCGGTCAGGGTCGCGACCCGCGCCTTGCCGTGGGTCCACGACGAGGTCTTGAGCAGCAGGCCGTTGTAGAAGATCTTGCCGGCGGTCTGGATCCCGACCCCGCTCAGCGTGGTGCCGTTGCAGGTCGTGGAGCCGCTGGTGCCCTGCGCGAGCAGGTAGAACCAGTGGTTGAGCGGGCCGGCCGCGGCGTGCACCTCGGTGTTGGGGATCGCCGAGGAGTAGCAGCTCGGGTCGCCGAGAGCGCTCGGGTTGGCCATGTTGCGGATCGGACCCTGCCCGACCAGGTTGGCCTCCTCGCCGACCAGGTAGTCGGCCGGGTCGTCCGGGTTGGCGGCGTAGGCCTCGGTCAGCGCGCCGAAGATGTCGCCGGTCGCCTCGTTGAGCCCACCGGTCTCGTTGCCTCCGGTCGAGGCGCCGGGGGTCGTCTGGAAGATCCCGTGGCCGGCCTCGTGGGCGACGATGTCGATCGCGGCCAGCTGGCGGGCGTTGTCGGAGCTGTGCCCGAAGTTGAGGATCGAGCCGTCGAAGTAGGCGTTGACGTCGTTGAGGCCGACGCGCGCCGGGTAGTTCGTGCCGTTGCCCTTGACGCCGCTGCGACCGAGCCAGGCCGACAGCATGTCGACCTCCTTGCCCAGGCTGTAGAGCACGTCGACGCAGGCGGTCTCGAGGTTGGTGCCCGAGCCGTTGCCCCAGACGTTGTCGGTGCCGGTGTAGGCCGAGCCGTTCTGCCCGCCGCACTTGACGCCCGAGCGGGCCGGGTCGGTCATCGAGTACGACGACCCGGAGCCGGAGGTGCCGATGGTCACCCCCGGGTAGTAGTAGCCGTTGCCGGAGCCCTCGTGCACGCCCTCGGACGACAGCAGGACCTTGCCGGTGCGCGCGTCGGTGTAGACGGTCTTGATCGAGGGGCCGCCCTCGACCGTGCCGGCGACCTCGGTGCGCCAGGCGAGCTTCGGCGAGCCGACGGCGTACACCTCGAGGCGGGGCTTGGAGACGGTGCGCACGACGTCGACCTGGCCACGCGCCGTACGGCGGGCCTGGGCCGTGGTCTGCTTCGGGGTGGTCGAGGCCAGCGAGATCGACCGCGAGGCGCCGACCGAGGTGCCGGTGGCCTTGCCCGAGCCGTCGACCGCGACGACGAAGTCGCCGCCGAAGACCGGCAGTCCGTCGAGCGTGCGGCGGTAGGTGACGTAGTGCGTGCCCTTGGTGCCCGAGACCGCGGCTCCGCGACGCACGGTGTCGTCGCCGCCGCGCCTGGCCGCGACGCGGGTGGCGAGGTAGCGGTCGGCGGCGCGGATCGCGTCGTCCTGGCTCGCCTCCTGCTCGACGCTCGTGTCGCCCTGCGCACGGGCCGGCGACGCGCCGCCCGCCCTGTCGGGGGTGGGGGCCGACTGGGAGGGTGCGGCCGTACCGAGCGCGAGGGTGCCGGCCAACGTCGTGGCCAGTGCCGCTCCGAGCAGCGTCCTGGATCTCATGGGGTCTCCTGAGCTTGTCCGTGGGTGGTGGGAGGTGTCGCACGGCCTCCGGGGGTCGTGGCGGCCGTGCTCGGAAACCTAGGCAGCCACGACCCTCGTCGATAGGGGGAAAACCCTTGTCTGCCGTGCGGGGTCGGGGGACGGCGCGTCTAGGCGCCGACTCGGCGCGCCTGGGCGTCGGCGCGTTGAGGCGCCGACTCGTGGCCAGACGCGGGTCTGAGGGGCCAGGAGGGCGGCGAGGCGGGTGCGGGACCCGACGTCGAGCTTGCGGTAGACGCGGGTCAGGGTGGCCTCGACGGTCTTGACGCTCACGAAGCTGCGCTCGGCGATCTCGCGGTTGGTGGCGCCGGCGGCCACGGCGAGGGCGACGCGGGCCTCGGCGTCGGTGAGCCGTGCCAGCAGCGGTACGACGGTCACGTCACCGCCCGGCGCGGGCTCGGCCACGGCGCGGCGGTCCGGCCTGAGCTCGGCCCGCACCGGGGCCGACCACGCGCTCGCACCGAGCCCGTCGAAGAGCGCCACCGCCTCCTGGAGCGTGGCCCGCGACGCGGCCGTGCGCCGGCGGCGCCGCTCGACGTGCGCCCGCGTCGTGCGCGATCCGGCCGAGCTCGACGAGCAGACCGAGGTCGCCGGCGACCTTGGCGGCCCGCTCGAGCAGCAGGTCGGCGGCGTCGAGGTCGCCACGGGCCAGGGCCAGCTCGGCCTCGGCGCGATCGAGGGACGCACTCACGCCGGCCGTGCCGCCGTGCGCGAGGCGCCGCTCGACGGCGTAGCGCGCCTCGGCCAGCCGCTCGGCGGCCTCGTCGAGACGTGCGAGCGCCACCAGGGCGCACACCAGGTCGGCGTGCCACCGGTTGACCGTCGGGTCGCCGAAGCCGCCGTCGGCCTCGATGGCGCGCACCCGCAGCAGCGCGGCCACCGCGCCCTGCGCGTCGCCGGCTCGCAGCAGCGCCTGGCCGAGCAGGATCAGGTGGCGCTGGACGTAGCGGACGTCGCCGGCCGCCTCGGCCGCCTCGACGCCGCGCAGCGCCAGCGTCCGGGCGCGACCGAGGTCACCGGTCAGCAGCTCGGCCTGGGCGGCGATGAACCAGCCCGTGTGGGCGTCGAGGTCGAACTCGGCCCCCACGGCGGCCGCACGCGCGGCGTACGTCGCCGCCTCCGCGCAGCGGCCCATCCGCGCCGCGACCTCCACGAGGCAGCGCAGCACGTGGACGTGGTCCATCCCGGCGCCCCGCTCGACGCGACCGAGCATGGTCAGGAACGCGCACCACGCCTCCTCGAGCCGGTCGTCGTAGAACGCGAACCGGGCGGCCATGTAGGCCGGGGAGATGTGCAGGAAGCCGGTCGGGGCCGGGTCCGCCAGCCGTACGGCGCGCGCGAGGTCGCCGCCGTGCTCACGGCCCAGCCACCGGCGCGAGACCACCAGGGTGGTCAGGGCCAGCGCGATCGCCCCGTCCGCCCCGGGACCGGTGCGGCGCTCGAGGAGCTCGACGGCTCGCTCGGCCGCCTCCTGCGAGGCCCGGGGCCGCGACTCCATCAGGGCGATGCGGGCCCGCTGGAGCAGGACGGAGGCGACCAGTGAGTCGTCGTCACCCGCGTCGGCCAGCGCGGCGGCGAGCACCTCGTCGAGGAGCGCCACCCCGTTGCCGGCCAGCTCGGGGATCGCGAGTCGCAGGCGCACGCGCTGCCCGGGGTCGGGCTGGTGCTCGTCGAAGGCCTGCGCGAGCGCCCGTCGCACGAGGTCGACGTGGTTGCCGGGCGCGGCCGTCTCGACGGCCGCGACCAGCCACGGCACCTGCTCGTCGGCGAGCGTCGCGGGAGCGCGGTCGGCGGCCAGCAGGAAGAGCTCGGCGGCGAGGTCACGACTCCCCCGGGCGGCCGCGTCACGAGCACTGTCGGCGAGCTCGTGGGCGAGCTCGGCGCTGGGCCGTGGGTCGCTCAGGGCGAGATGCCGGAGCCGCTCGGGCGAGGTGCTCGCCGTCTCCGCGAGCGCCTGGTGCAGGTCGGCGCGGCGCTCGGCCGGCACCTGGTCGGTGACGATGGCCCGCAGCAGGGAGGGGGTGAAGCGCAGTGCCCCTCCGTCGCGGTCGGGACCGGCCAGCAGCCCGGCCCGGGCGGCACGACGTACGTGCTCCCGGGCGGCGATCCGGCCGCCGCGCTCGAGCTGACGCACCGTCGGGCGGTGCAGGAGGGCTGCGTGCACCAGCGTCTCGCGGACGTCGGCGGGGAGCAGCCGGACGCGTTCGCCCCAGACGTGGGCGATGCTCGGCGGCACCGGGGTCGGCGAGCCGAGCACCGCCGGTCGCTGACCGATCGCGCCGGCCAGCGCCAGCGCGGTCGACGGCATCTGCCCGGACTCCACGCTGATCCGCTGCGCCACGTCGGGCGCGAGGCCCAGCCCGCACAGGAGGTCGACGAGGTCACCCGCGTCCAGCGGTGGGACGTCGAGGTGGTGCAGGTCGCTGACGTCCACGTGGTCGGCCTCGCCCTCGCCGAGCGTCACCACGACGCGCAGCTGCCCCGACAACCGACGCCGCACGTAGCCGACGACCGCCGACGACTCGGCGTCGAGCCACTGGACGTCGTCGAGGAGCAGCAGCACGGTGCGGTCCCCTGCCCAGCTGCCGAAGAGGCGGTGACACGCGGCGGCGAGCCCGGCCCGGTCGCCGCGGCCGATGTGGGCGTCGAGGTCGAGGTCGTGGGCGGGCGCCTGGGCCAGGAGGTCGCGCAGGGCCGCGAACGGCAGCACCTGCTCCTCGGCCGAGCCGTGGCAGCGCAGGACCAGCGCGCCGCCGGCGGTCTCGTGCAGGACGTCGAGGAGGGCGCTGCGCCCGACCCCGGTCGGCCCGCAGAGCGCCACCGACTCACCGCGCGCGAGCAGGTCGGCCACCTGCGCGAGCAGCGCCGAGCGCCCGACGACCCGAGTCATGGCCCTCAGACTAGTGATCGCCCGGGCCCCCGACGACCCCCTGACGGGGAGTGCTGCCCGAGCCCTTCCCTAGCCCGCGGAGCGGAGGAACTCCTCGAGGATCGGGCCGGCCGTGCCGGAGCCCGAGGAGCCCTCCTCGACGAAGACCGCGACGGCCAGGTCTCCCTGGGCCGCGATCATCCAGGCGTGCGTGCGGGTGGAGCCGTCGTCGGCGGCGAACTCGGCCGTGCCGGTCTTCGCGATCACCTCGGGACCGGGGACGTCGGCGAGCAGCCGGCCGCTCCCGTCGGTGACCACCCCGCGCAGGAGCGTGCGGAGCTGGTCGGCCTCGCGCTCGCCGACCGGGTCGACGCCGTCGGGAGCGGCGACCTCGACCTGCTCGATCAACCGCGGTACGACGAGGTCGCCCTGCTGGACCGACGCGATGACGGTCGCCATGGCCATCGGCGAGGCCAGCACGGTGCCCTGACCGATCATGTCGGCGCCGCGACCGGTCTCGGTCGTGGGCGGCGGGACCGCGCCGAAGTAGGCGGGGAAGCCGAGGTCGTGGTCGACCCCGAGGCCGAGCGAGGCCGCCGCATCGGCGAGGTCGCCGTCCTCCAGACGGGTGCGCTCGGCGATGAAGGCGGTGTTGCACGAGTTGGCCAGCGCCGTGCGGAACGGGATCTGCCCGAGCCCGCCGGCCGGGTAGTCGTCGTAGTTCTCGAAGTCGCGTCCGTCGACGTCGACGGTCGCCGTGCACGGCACCGGGTCGTCGGGCTCCAGGCCGCTGCGCAGGAGCGCGAGGGCGCTGACGCTCTTGAAGGTCGAGCCGGGGGCGTACTGACCGAACGTCGCGAGGTTGAGGCCACCGTTGCCAGGGCCGTTGGCGGCGGCGAGGATCGCCCCGTCACTGGGCCGGATCGCGACGAGGGCGCTGGCGGGACCGACGTCGGACAGCAGCGACTCGGCGGTGCCCTGCAGTCGCTCGTCGAGCGTGACCCGCAGCGGCTCGCCGTCCTCGCCACCGAGCCGGGTGATCTCGCGCTCCTTGCCGTCGGAGCCGAGGGCGCTGACCACCACGCCCGGTGTGCCCTGGAGCTGCTCGTCGTAGCGCGCCTGGAGCCCGGACAACCCGGCGGTGTCGCCGACCTCGAACCGGTCGGGATCCTCGGCGATCATCTCCGCGGTGACCTCGCCGACCGTCCCGAGGATCGGGGCGGCGAAGTCGCGGGTCGGCGCGAGTGGCACGTCGGCGGCCTGGAGGAAGGCTCCGGCGATGTCGGTGTAGGCGCGGCTGACCTTGACCGGCACGTCTTCTGCGCGGAAGGTGATCGCCTCCACGAACGCCAGCTCGCCCGCTCCCTCGACCCGCTTGCGGAACGCAGCCGCGTCGACCCCGACCAGGTCGGCCAGGGCGGTGGCGGAGGCGCCGACCTGCTTGGCCTTCACCTTGCTCCTGTCGATCCCGACCCGCACGACCGATCGCTCGGTGACCAGCCGCACGCCGTCGGCGCCGACGATGTCGCCGCGCTCGCCTGCGACCGTCGACGCGTCGAGGACCGAGGCGGCGTTGAGGCTGGGCTCGACGACGTCGTGGCCCCAGACGACCTCCCAGTCGTCGTCGGTGCGCTCGAGGGCGACGTCGCTGGTGTAGGTCCAGGTCTGGGTGTCGTTGAGCGGCCACGACCAGATCACCGTCGCCGTCGCGGCGTCGTCGGCCTCGCTCACCTCGTCGAGGCGCACCGTGGCAGCGCGCTCCTCCATGCCCTCGACCACGGTGGCGAGGTCGTCGGTCGCCTCGGCTCCGGTGACCTCGGTGAACGGCACGTCGGTGAGGTCGCCGGCCGTGAGCCCGGCGACGAGCGCTGCGGCGGTGCCGTCGGCCTTGTCTCCGACCTCGTCCGGGTCCGGCGGCGACGAGTCGCAGCCGGCGAGCAGGCCGGCGTACAGCACGAGTGCCGCGGGGGCGGCGATGGCACGGACGGGACGCATGGCGTCGGTTCTACCAGCCCGCGACGACAAGACGGTCGCGGTGGCGGCGACGGTGGCGGTGGCGTCTCGTGAGGTCACGCGACCGGCCGGGTCCTAGGATCGGAGGCGTGACCCATGAGAACGAAGAGAACACCCGCCAGAACGTCACCTTCGCCAGCAACGGTGACCACGCCCACGGCTACCTCGCCACTCCGGAGTCCGGCTCCGGCGCAGGCGTCATCGTCATCCAGGAGTGGTGGGGCCTCGATGACCACATCGTCGACATCTGCGACCGCCTGGCCGCCGAGGGCTTCGTGGCGCTGGCCCCCGACCTGTACGGCGGCAAGGTCGCCCACGGCACCGACGACGCCGGCGAGATGATGTCGAACCTGCCCGTCGACGGCGCAGCCCGTGACCTCGCCGGAGCGGTCGACTACCTGCTGGCCCACGACGCCGTGACGTCCTCGACCGTCGGTGCGGTCGGCTTCTGCATGGGCGGCGGCTTCGTGCTCATGCTCGCCGCGCAGCAGGGCGACAAGGTCAGTGCCGCCGTGCCGTTCTACGGCGTCGGCCCGGCCGTGCCCGACACCTACACCGGCCTGACCGCCGCGGTGCAGGGTCACTACGGCGAGAAGGACGACTTCTACCCCGTCGAGGACGCCAAGAAGCAGGAGGCCCAGATCCGCGAGGAGTCCGGCGCCGAGGTCGAGTTCTTCTACTACGACGCCGCCCACGCCTTCAACAACGACGCCGACAAGATGGGCACCTACTCCCCCGACGACGCCGCCACGGCCTGGTCGCGCACGGTGGAGTTCCTCAACGCCAAGGTCAGCTGACCCCTCTAGCTCGCTCGGGGGTCGAGCCTCCTCGACGATGCTCGCCTGCTCCTCGGGTCGTCGCGGAGGGCTCGAACCCATGGCACGTGGAGCACGTCGCCGCTACACCAACCCGGCTGGTGTCAGCAATATCCGGGGTGGGAAGTTGTTCCCTAGCCCTAGCCGCGTCCGTCCACTGCGATTGACGCAAGCGAAGGTCTGTGCGGTGGATTGCATCACGTGGGTTGATCCGATCCACCGCATAAGCCACCGGATCAGCCAGCACATCGTCTTGACTCGAAGGTTCGTGCCATCAGGTGGCACCAACCCTCGAGTCAACCGTAGAAGCTGACGTGGCACGCGGGTGTGTCATCCCACCGCAAGTGATGTGCACAAAGGGTTGCCAGTGGTTCGCTACCGTGTTCTAATAGATGCAGCACGCGGTGAGGTTGCCGCAACCGATGCAGAAGTCCCCCGGTGGTGCTGCCGGGGCCCGTCACTTGCTGACGCACTGCATCACAGTCTCTGACGAGTCCCGTGAGCCACGGCTGCGGGCGCAGGTCCAGCCCGACGAGGCGATCGCGTTGCTCCATCCCTGCGGTAGTTCCCCTGCCGATGTCATCGGTGGTGCCGACACCCACCTGGCACCGTTGCAGGACCGGTTGTGGGCTGCCGCGACCGATCAGGACCTCCTCGACGGGATCGCCGCCTTGGAGGCCCACCAGGCACGCCTGGGTGCACTACGGGTCAGGATGCTCGCCGAGATCACCGCCCGCGACCTCCCCCGCACCCAGCTCCGCTGGGCCTCGAACGGCGACTGGTACGCCCACCTCGCCGGTACTGACCCGTTCGGCCGGACACCGCACCGTCGCCCACGCCAAAGTGCTCGTCAACGAACGCGAGGCCACCCTGGACGCCATGACTGCCGGCCGCGTCTCCCCGACCCAGGCCGGCACCGTCGTCGATGCGATCGACAAGCTCCCCACCAACCCCACCCTGCGCGACCAAGCCGAAGCCGCACTGCTGGACCAGGCCCGCACCCTCGACGCCACCCAGCTCGCCGAAGCCGGACGACGGATCCTCACCCACGTCGACCCCGACCGCGAGCACCGCAAGGAAGAAGCAGCCCTGGCCCGCGAGGAACGCGCAGCCCACCACGCCCGCCACCTCTCCATCACCGACGACGGCGCCGGCGGCGTCCGCGTCCGCGGCCGCGGCACCCTCGAGGACGCCGCCACCCTCCGCGCCGCACTGCTACCCCTGACCAAGCCCGCCCCCGCCAGCCGACGGCAGGACAGCGGCGAGACAGCGAGTCCGGGCGACCCACGCGACCACGGGGCCCGCATGTGGGACGCACTGGTCGATCTGGCCCAACACTCCCTCAACACCGAGGCCCAACCCGAGTCCCACGGCGCGCGCCCCAGGGTCGCAGTGTTCATCGACCTCGAGTCCCTCCGCGAAGACGCCGAGCGGTGCCGGGCAGCCGGCGTTCACCGACGACGGGCTCCGCCTCTCCCACGCCGCCGTACGCCGCCTGGCCTGCGACGCCGACATCCTCCCCATCTGCCTAGGCGCCAGCGGTCAACCCCTCGACGTCGGCCGCACCCAACGCCTCGTCACCGCAGCGATCTGGATCGCCCTCATCGCCCGCGACCGCCACTGCACCTTCCCCGGCTGCACCCGCCCACCCGTCATGTGCCACGCCCACCACATCCGACACTGGGCCGACGGCGGCCCCACCTCCCTGAACAACCTCGTCATGCTCTGCGGCCACCACCACCGCACCATCCACGACACCACCTGGGAAGTCCGCCTCGCACCCGACGGCAGACCAGAATTCAGACCACCACCACGCCGACGCGACGACCCACCACCCGACCAATGGATCCGACACCGACCCAGACCCGGACCATGACCCGACCGCAGGCCGTTGCCCAGTCACCGTCGAGACGTGCACGGCGATGACGCCGCCGGCCCCGGCACACACCCCTCCGCCCTCCCGATGCCGATGAGCTCGGCGCTGCTCTCCGCGTCCGGCCTGATGCCCACCTGGGCGCGGTTGCCGAGGGGTGGAGTCGTCGGGAGAGCCCATCACCTTGAGGTCGATGGACGTCGGCGAGACGGCGCAGCCATTCGGCCCACTCCGGGTCCAGGGCCGCGTGGGCAACGGTCTGTGTGAGGCTCACCCCATGACGTGGACCTCGGAGCGGCGGCTGGGCCTCCTGCTCCTCGGGGTGGCCACCGGCACCAACGTTCCGACCCCGCTGCTGCTGGTCTACCGCCGCGAGCTCGACCTGACCGACGCCTCGGTGACGGCGATCTTCGGTGTCTACGCGCTCGGCCTGATGCTGGCGCTCGCCTTTGCCGGTGGAGCCTCCGACCGCTGGGGTCGCCGTACCGTCGTGATCCCGGCGGCGATCGCAGCGGCGGGTGTCTCGCTGCTCTACACCGGCGCCGGCGAGAGCGAGCCGCTGCTCTACGCCGTCCGGTTCCTCCAGGGCGCCGCGTCCGGGACCGTCTTCAGCGTGGGCAGCGCCTGGTTGGTGGAGTCGTCCACCCGGGAGGGCAGCACCACCGGCGCCCGCACGGCGACGGTCGCGATGACGGGGGGATTCGCGGTGGGCCCGGCGTACTCCGGGTTGATCGGGGAGTGGGGACCGTGGCCCCTGGTGCTGCCCTACCTGATCCACGCCTCGCTCCTCGTCGCGGCGATCGCCTTCGCCTTCGGGGTGGGCGAGTCGCTCGTGCGCCGCCCGGTGTCGGACGAGCCCGCCCCGCGCAGCGCCTTCGTGCCCGGCGGACGGCGTACCGGCCTGCTGGTCGTGGCGCCGCTGGCCGTCTGCGTCTACGCGTTCCCTGCCAGCGCCGTGACGGGGGTGCCGATCCTCATCGGGTTCCCGGTCGCGCCGGTGGCCCTGACCGGGCTGCTGGCGGGGCTGGCGCTGGGCGCCGGCACCCTGGCGGCGCCGCTCCTCGGACGGCTCGGCACCCGCACGGCGCCGGTCGCCGCGGTGTGTGGAGTCGTCGGGTTCGGCGCCACCGCTCTGGCCGCCGCGGTGCCGGCCCTGCTGCTGCTGGCCGTGCCGGCCGCCGCCGTCCTGGGCGCCGGCGGCGGACTCGCCTTGGCCAGCGGTCTCTCGCGACTGCCCGCGCTGACGAACCCCGGACGACTCGGCACCGTCGCCGCAGCGTTCTACGCCACGGCCTACATCGGCTTCGGCTTCCCGCTGATGATCGCCGGGCTCGCCGAGGTCGTGCCGGTCGCGGCCGTGCTGGCCGTGCTGGCGCTGGTGTGTGCGGTGCTGGCCGTCGGGCAGTCGCGCGCCCGGCTCTGATCTGCCATATCTCCACAATTGTGGAGTTGTGGCACGGCTAGGGCCCGCGAACCTTCCACCACTCCACAATTGTGGGATGTCGGAAGGTCGGGGCGGGCCCCGCCGTTTCCGCGTCAGCGTCAGGTCAGTCGAACGACTTCTTGTGGCGCGGCTTCTTGTCGCTGCGCGGGCCGCCGTCCTCGGACAGCTCGATCAGCTTGCCGCTGATCCGCGTCGACTCGAGCTTCTTCCAGGTCTCCGGCGACAGCTCGGCCGGCAGCTCGACGATCGAGAACTCGGGACGGATCTGGATGTGGCCGAAGTCGGAGCGCGAGAGCCCGCCCTCGTTGGCGATCGCGCCGACGATCTGACGCGGCTCGACCTTGTGCCGCTTGCCGACCTGGATCTTGTAGGCCTTCATCGGCTGGTCGGACCCGCCGCGCGGGCGACGCTCGGGCCGCTCGCCGGCAAAGCGGTCGGAGCTGCTCGAACCGCCGCGGTCGGGGCGACCGCCGCGCTCGGGGCGGTCCTTGACGAACGACTCGTTGCGCATCTTGCGCTCGGCGGCCGGGTCGAGCAGCAGCGGGACGTC
>CAWGJR010000034.1:0-238900 GCA_963822915.1 uncultured Actinomycetota bacterium | reverse complement strand
TCACTTCGTCGCCTCCATCATCTGGCGCAGCTCCTTCTTGAGGTCGTTGATCTCGTCGCGCAGGCGGGCGGCGAGCTCGAACTGCAGCTCGGCGGCCGCGGTGCGCATCTGCTCGGTGAGGTCCTGGATGAGCTGGGCCAGCTCGGAGCTCGGCAGTCCGGCGAGGTCCTTGGCGTGGTGGCCCGAGGCCTTGTCACCGAGGACCGGCACGGTCTGGCGGCCCTTGCCGGTGGCCTTGGCGCCCCCGGCCCGACCCTTGGCCTCGGTGCCGGCCCAGGTCTGGAGCAGGGCCTCGGTGTCCTCGGAGTCGCGGGCGAGCATCTCGGTGATGTCGGCGATCTTCTTGCGCAGCGGCTGCGGGTCGACGCCGGCCGCCTTGTTGTAGGCCACCTGCTTCTCGCGGCGCCGGTTGGTCTCGTCGATCGCCTTCTCCATCGACGGCGTGATCTTGTCGGCGTACATGTGGACCTGGCCCGACACGTTGCGGGCCGCGCGACCGATCGTCTGGATCAGCGACTTGTCGGAGCGCAGGAAGCCCTCCTTGTCGGCGTCGAGGATCGAGACCAGCGAGACCTCGGGCAGGTCGAGGCCCTCGCGCAGCAGGTTGATGCCGACCAGGACGTCGTACTCCCCCATCCGCAGCTCGCGCAGCAGCTCGATGCGGCGCAGCGTGTCGACCTCGGAGTGGAGGTAGCGGGTGCGGATGCCGGCGTCGAGGAGGTAGTCGGTGAGGTCCTCGGACATCTTCTTGGTCAGCGTCGTCACCAGCACCCGCTCGTTCTTCTCCGCGCGGGTCCTGATCTCGTGGATCAGGTCGTCGATCTGGCCCTTGGTCGGCTTGATGACGACCTCGGGGTCGATCAGCCCGGTCGGGCGGATGATCTGCTCGACGACGTCGCCCTCGACCTTGTCGAGCTCGTAGTTGCCGGGCGTGGCCGAGAGGTAGATCGTCTGGCCGATCCGCTCGAGGAACTCCTCCCAGCGCAGCGGCCGGTTGTCCATCGCGCTGGGCAGCCGGAACCCGTGGTCGACGAGGTTGCGCTTGCGCGACATGTCGCCCTCGTACATCCCGCCGATCTGCGGGACCGCGACGTGGGACTCGTCGACGACGACGAGGTAGTCCTCGGGGAAGTAGTCGAGCAGGCAGTTGGGCGCGGACCCGCGGGTGCGGCCGTCCATGTGCATCGAGTAGTTCTCGATGCCGGCGCAGGAGCCGACCTGGCGCATCATCTCGATGTCGTACGTCGTGCGCATCCGCAGCCGCTGGGCCTCGAGCAGCTTGCCCTGCTTCTCCAGCTCGGCGAGCCGCTCCTCCAGCTCGGCCTCGATGCCGCGCACCGCGCGCTCCATGCGCTCGGCGCCGGCGACGTAGTGGGTGGCCGGGAAGACGTAGAGCTCGGAGTCGTCGGTGATGACCTCGCCGGAGACCGGGTGGAGGGTCATCAGCCGCTCGATCTCGTCGCCGAAGAACTCGATGCGGACCGCGTGCTCCTCGTAGACCGGGAAGATCTCGAGGGTGTCGCCGCGCACCCGGAAGGTGCCGCGGGTGAAGCTCATGTCGTTGCGCGTGTATTGGATCTCGACCAGCTGGCGCAGGATCGAGTCGCGGTCGCGCTCCTCGCCCACCCGCAGCCGCAGCATCCGGTCGACGTACTCCTGGGGGGTGCCGAGGCCGTAGATGCACGAGACGGTCGAGACCACGATGACGTCGCGCCGGGTCAGCAGCGAGTTGGTCGCGGAGTGCCGCAGCCGCTCGACCTCCTCGTTGATCGAGGAGTCCTTCTCGATGTAGGTGTCGGTCTGCGGGACGTAGGCCTCGGGCTGGTAGTAGTCGTAGTAGGAGACGAAGTATTCGACCGCGTTGTCGGGGAAGAGCTGACGCAGCTCGTTGGCGAACTGGGCGGCGAGCGTCTTGTTGGGCTGGAGCACCAGCATCGGCCGCTGGACCTGCTCGGCCACCCAGGCCACGGTCGCGGTCTTGCCGGTGCCGGTCGCGCCGAGCAGGACGACGTCCTGGAGGCCGCCCTGGATGCGGTTGGTGATCTCCTTGATCGCCGCCGGCTGGTCGCCGGCGGGCTGGTAGTCGGAGATGACCTTGAAGGGGGCCACACGGCGCTCGAGATCGGTGACTGGACGCATGCGACGAGCCTACGACCGACCACCGACAACCAATGCTTCCGCCAGGCAGCGAGCAGCTCAGCGGGCAGCGTCAGGAGGCGACGCGCAGGGTGGTGAGCGTCGTGGCCAGCATGCGGTAGTGGCCGACGAGCAGCACGATCTCCAGGCAGGTCGGCTCGTCGTAGGCGGCCCGCAGGTCGCTCCACGTGTCGTCGCTCAGGTCCTCGTGGGCGTGCAGCTCGTCGACCACCCGGAGCAGCAGCCGGTCGCCGGCCTCCCACTGTGCCCAGTCGGGGTGGTCCGGGCCGGTCGAGACCCGTCGACCTCGCGCGGCGGTGAGCCCGGCGCGACGCCCGAGCGGTCGGTGCTGGGTCAGCTCGTAGTCGGAGCCGGCGAGCGTGGCGAGGCGGAGGATGACCAGCTCGGTCTCCCGGCGCGGCAGGCGTCCGCCGGGCATCAGCGAGCTCGCGAAGAGCAGCCAGGACCAGAACAGGCGCGAGCGCCGACCCAGCGTGAGGAACACCGCCGGCGGCTCGGTGCCGGTGACCCGCCCGGCCAGGGCGGCGAACGCCCGGACCCCCGGCCCGCCGCCCGGTCCGACCCGGGCCGTCACGACAGCTCCTCGCGCCGCGCCAGCCCCACCGCGGGCAGTGCCCGGTTGGCGCCGGCGTTCATCGCCCGCATGGCGCCGACGTAGGCGAACGGGGCGTAGCGCTGCAGCAGGTGCACCGCCTGGATGTCGCGGGAGGTGTAGACCCAGTAGCGGTTGCGGCGGACGCCGTCCCAGATCGAGCTCGCCGCCTGCTCCGGCGTCACCGCCCGCTTGCGGAAGCGTGCGTGCGCCCGCCGGAAGCCGGGGCTGTCGTGGTCGACCCCGGGGATGTGCACCGTGTCGGTGAGCGGGGTGGCCACACCGCCGGGACAGACGAGGCTGACGCCGATCCCGTGGCGGCGCAGGTCGAAGCGGAGCACCTCCGAGACGCCGCGCAGTCCGAACTTCGACGCGCTGTAGGCCGCGTGCCACGGCATGCCGATGATCCCGGCGGCGGACGACACGTTGACCAGGTGACCTCCCCGACCCGCCTCGACCATCGGCGGCACCAGCGTCTCGATCACGTGGATCGGGCCCATCAGGTTGACGTCGACGACCCGCTGCCAGTGCTCGTGCTCCAGGCTCGAGACCGTTCCCCAGACGGCGATCCCGGCGACGTTGAGGACGACGTCCATCGAGCCGTGCTCGGCCGTCAGCCGCGAGGCCATCGCGCGGACCGCCTCGTAGTCCGACAGGTCGACGGGCTCGGCGAACGCCGCCCCCAGCCGTTCCGCGAGGTCGGCCAGCGGACCCGCCTGTACGTCGGTCAGGTGCAGGACGGCGCCCTCCCGGGCGGCCTGCTCCGCGACCGCCCTCCCGATGCCGCTCGCGGCACCGGTCACGAAGACCTTCCTGCCGGCCAGGTCACGTACGTGCTTCATGGACACTCCAGACGATCTCAGAGCAGCGGCCGCAGCGGCGCGAGCACGAACTCGGTGAACTTGCGGTGCAGGTCGCGGGTCTCCCACTCGAACCGGGTCAGCGGCGAGCAGTTGCCCTCGTCGAGGAGGAAGACCTTCTCCAGCGTCGCGGCGAGGCCCGGGTCGATGACCTCGATGTTGATCTCGTAGTTGCCCTGCAGGCTCAGGCGGTCGATGTTGGCGGTGCCGACGGTCGACCACGTGCCGTCGACCGTGGCGGTCTTGGCGTGCACCATCGCGCCCTTGAAGCGCAGCACGGTGACCCCCGCGTCGAGGAGCTGGCTGAAGTAGCCGCGCGAGATCCAGTCGGCCACGATGTGGTTGCGACTTCAGCGGCAGCAGGAGCCGGACGTCGACCCCGCGTCGCGACGCGTTCTTGAGGGCGTCGACGAAGTCCTGGTCGGGCAGGAAGTACGCCGTCGTCAGCCACACGTTGCGACTGGCACGGTTGATCGCCTCCATGTACATCGACCGGATCGGGAACATCCACAGCCGCGGCACGTTGCGCTGCACGCGGATCTTCGACTCCCACGTCGACGCCGTCTCCAGCAGCAGCGGGCGCTCGCTCTGGCGCAGCCGGCGGCGCCGGTTGAGGTTCCAGAAGTCCGCGAAGGCCCGCTTGAGGTCCCACACGCCCGGACCGGTGATCCGCACGTGGGTGTCGCGCCACTCGGTCGCGTAGGCGTCACCGATGTTGTAGCCACCGACGAAGCCGACGGCGTCGTCGACGACGAGGATCTTCTGGTGGTCGCGGCCGTAGCGCCGCAGGTCGAAGAACCGCCAGCCCGCGGGGTAGGCCGGGTAGCGCAGCACCTTCATCGTCGAGGGGAACCGCTTGAACACCGGGGAGACGACGAGGTTGGCGAAGCCGTCGTAGATGCAGTAGACGTCGACCCCGCGGTCGGCGGCGTCGGCCAGCGCCTGCTTGAAGCGCTCGCCGGTGGCGTCGCCCTTCCAGATGTAGGTCTCGAAGAGGATCTGCGACCGGGCGCCCTCGATGGCACCGATCATGTCGTCGTAGAGGTCGCGACCATAGGTGTACGTCGTCACCGTGCCGTCGCCCACCTCGACCGCGCTGGGCGCCGCGGTGGGGAAGGGCTTGGGCTTCTTGCCGCGGCGGCGGTAGGAGTCGACCAGGGACATCGAGACCGCCACCACCACCTGGAGCCCGAAGACCATCAGCAGCGTGCGTCGCAGCAGCCTCACGCTGCTCTCGACGTACCGCCTCCTGCTCACGTGCTCACCCTAGGGCGTGAGGTCGGCGAACGTCGGAAGTGTCACACTCCACGGTGCGAGATGAGCACGTGGGAGTCGGTGGACGAGGCGTTCAATCAGCTCGTGAGCATCACCTACGAGCAGGCGGAGCAGGTCGGCACGACCCGGCGCTGGTCCATGCTCGGTGCCAGCACCCTGGCGCAGGCGGCGAGTGCGGTCATGGCCCACGGACCGGCGTTCCTCATCCCGGCCCTGGTCCAGCAGGAGGGACTCTCCCTCGTGCGGGCCGGCGTCATCGCCGCCGCCCCCACCTTGGGCGTGATGCTGACGCTCGTGGCCTGGGGGCTGCTGACCGACCGACGCGGCGAGCGACTGGTGCTGCTCGCCGGACTGGTCGCGACCACCGCTGCCGGCGTCGCCGCCGCCCTGTCCCCGGGACTCGGCTGGCTCACGGTGGCGCTGTTCCTCGGCGGCGCTGCCGCCGCCAGCACCAACGCCGCCAGCGGACGGGTGGTCGTCGGCTGGTTCCCTCCCCGCCGCCGGGGGCTGGCCATGGGCATCCGGCAGATGGCCCAGCCCGTCGGGGTCGGGGTCGCCGCCATCAGCATCGCGGTCGTCGCCGATGCCCGCGGGGTCTACGCGGCCATGTGGGTGCCGGTGATCGCCACGACCCTGGCCGCCGTCCTGGTGGCGGTCGTCATCCTCGATCCCCCGCGCCCCGTGGCGACACCGGGCTCCACGACGAACCCCTACCGGGGCAACCGGTTCCTGGCGCGGGTCCACGCCGTGTCGGTCCTGCTCGTGGTGCCCCAGTTCGTGGTGTGGACCTTCGCGCTGGTGTGGCTGGTCCAGGACCGCGGCTGGTCGCCCGGCGCGGCCGGTGCCCTGGTGGCACTCGCGCAGGTCGGCGGGGCCCTGGGGCGGATCGCCGCCGGCCAGCTCTCCGACGTCGTGGGCTCCCGGATGCGCCCGCTGCGCTGGGTCGCGATCGGCGCCGGGGTGACCATGCTGGCCCTCGGGGCCACGGCCGGGCTGGACTGGGCCGTCGCGGTGCCGCTCATCGTCGTGGCGACCGTCCTGACCGTCGCCGACAACGGACTCGCGTTCACCGCCGTCGCCGAGCGGGCCGGTCCGCACTGGTCCGGTCGGGCCCTCGGCATCCAGAACACCGCCCAGTTCCTCACCAGCGCCCTGGTGCCGCCCCTGGGCGGGCTCGCCGTCAGCCAGGGCGGCTACCCGGCGACGTTCGGCCTCGCGGCGCTCTTCCCGCTGCTGGCGCTCTGGCTCGTGCCGGTGGACCAGGAGACCGAGCTCAGCTGAGTGCGGACCCCGGAAAAAGTGAACAACCCGCTTCGTGCGCCTCCCCCCGGAAGCGACGAGCGGGTAGTTCTCCCTGATGCGAGCCGTTGCTCCAAACATCCCCCCGGATGTCGAGCTGGCTTCGTCTCAGCGTCTTCCGGAGCGCGAGCCCCGTCCGATGTGGAGAACGCTACGGACCCACGCGCCACGCCTGGTCCACCGGACCTCCACCAATCGGTAACAGATCCACCGATCCCGCCGAGCGGCGAGCTTCAGCCGGTGTTGAGGATGTCGTTGACCGCGACCTCGTCGACGAGCCACGCGCCGTCCTGCAGGACCATCTGCATCGAGACCCGAGGCTGGTCCAGCTTGGTGCCGTCCTGCTCGGCGGCGGTGATCTCCTGGTCCACGAACAGCAGCACCTTGACGTGCTCGGCGTCGGTGACGCTGGGTGCGGAGTCCACGACCGTCCCGGTGGCGCTGGCCTTGAGGGACTTGATGACCGCGATCGCGTCTCGCCCGGCTCCGGCGAAGTAGGCACGGAACTGCTCGGTGCCGGCGTCGTCGACCCAGGTGAAGTCGTCCTCGACCGTGCGCCAGGAGTACGTCGTCATCCGCTCGACCGCGGCCCGGGCCGCCTCCTGCGCGTCGAGCCCGGCCGCGAGCAGGTCCGCGTCGTCGGCGGACGTCGCGGCGGCCCCCTGCGAGTCGCCGGCCGCCGCGGGCTCGCTCTCCCCGTCGCGACCGACCCAGAGCACGACGACGGCGACGACGGCGACCACCAGGGCCACCGCCAGCGCGATCACCACCCGGAGCGGAGCGGTGCGCTCCTTCATCGGCTGACCGGGTTCATCTGCTCACCGGGCCGGGCGCGTGGGCCGCGCCGCGCTGGAGCGTGGAGAAGGACGCCGCGCAGCGTCCGGTGGTCACGATCGTGCGACGGTCGGCGTTGCGCGGGCCGCGCCTGGCGGTGCCGTAGTCGCAGCGCGGGTCCTTGTCGGTGATCAGGTCCAGCTGGAGGGCACCCCCGCGGATGTTGTCGCCGAGCACGGAGAGTCCCGGGCCGTAGTTGCGCAGCAACGTGCGCAGGTGGGGGTCGTGGGCGACGAAGATGTCGGTGAGGCTGACTCCGAGGGACAAGAAGTCCGGGAGGACCTCGCGTGCGTCCTGCACGAGCGCCTCCATCCGCTTGAGCCGGGCCGGGGTGTCGGCCAGCAAGGTGTCCAGCTCGGGATCGTAGTCCCTGAGGAAGGCCGCGAGCTCCTTGGAGTCCCTGGCCAGCTCGCCCAGGTCGGAGCGATTGTCGGGCACGATGTCGAGCGCGACGTCGGCGTTCTGCAGCAGCCGCAGCGTCTCGGGGTAGACCGAGTCGAGCTCGTCGATGAGCAGGCTGCCGTCGTCGACGAGCTCGCCCAGGTCGCCACCGGTGCCGTCGAGGGCCACCGCCAGCTCGACGAGCAGTGAGCGCAGCTTGCGGTCGTCGACCTGGCGCAGGACGTCGTTGATGGCGATCACGGTGGAGCCGAGGCTCTGGGGGATGTCGGTCGACTCGGCCGACACGACACTGCCGTCCTCGAGCCATGGCCCGCCCTCCGAGGTCGGCTGGAAGTCGAGGTACTGCTCCCCCACGGGCGACAGGCTGCGCACCTCGGCGAACGAGTCGGCAGGGACCTTCTCGTCCGAGGTGAGCGTCACGATCGCCTCCACCCCCGTGTCGGTGACCGAGATCTGGGTGACCCGGCCGATCTTGACGCCGCGGTAGGTGACCGACGATCCCTCGAACAGCCCGCCGGCGGCCCGGAGCTCGACCGTCACCTCGTCGGGCTGGGAGAGCAGGGGCCGGTCGAGCACCGCGGCGAAGAGGTAGGCCACCCCGAGGACGAAGACGAGCAGGACCCCGAGGGCGCTGACGTAGAGCTTGGAGGCGAACAGTGCGCGGACCCGGGTCATCGTCCACCCCCCGTCACGAGGCCGGTCAGCGAGACCACGCCGGTGTCGCGACCGTCGTCGGTGCGCCGCGGCAGGCCGAGCACCCCTCCGAGTCCCCCGAGTCCGCCGAGTCCGCCGAGTCCTCCCAGGCCGCCGTTGTCCTGGCCACCGTTGCCGTTGCCGTTGAGTCCGGGCAGTCCGGGCAGTCCGGGCAGCGTCGGCAGGTCGGGCAGTCCGGGCAGCGTCGGCAGGTCGGGCAGCTCGATGCCGAGCTGCTCGAGGATGCCGGCGAGGTCGGGCGCCCCGATGCCGTCGAGCCTCAGGTCCAACGAGATCGACGCGTAGTCACCGGGCACGATGCTGTCGGCGGCGTTGCCGAGGTCGATCAGCGCGTCCAGCGACAACGGGTAGGCCGCGCGGTTGCTGGTGAACTCCTCGAGCACGGGCGTCACCTGGTCGAGCACGCGCAGCAGGTCCTGGCGGGTGCGACCCACGGTGTCGTTGGCGGCTGCCGAGAAGTCCTCGACCTGGCGGAGCAGCCGGGTCAGGCCCGGCGTGTTCCTGCGCAGCACGGCCGCCGCGGGCTCGATCTCGCGGACCGCGCGGTTGATCGTGCTCTCCCGCTCCTCGAGGGTGGTCGAGACCGACGACCATCGAGCGCAGGGCCCTGTCGATGTCGTCGGTGGTCGCGTTGGCCTCGACCAGGAAGTCACGGGAGCGCTCGAGGAGCGAGCGCACGGTGTCCTCGCGGCCCCCGAGTGCGGTGTTGAGCTCCTCGGTGATCGTCTGCAGGTCGCCGAGACCGCCGCCGTTGACGAGCAGGCTGGCCTGCGACAGGGCGTCCTCCACGGTCGGCGCCGTCGAGGAGTCCTCGAGGGTGATCAGCGCGCCGTCCTCGAGGAGCGGGCCCTCGGTCGGGTTGGTCACGTCGACGAACAGCTCCCCCAGCGGGGTCGTGTAGCGCAACCGGGCCGTGGCACCGTCGCGCAGCCCGGCGCTCGGTGCGCACGAGCATCTCGGCGCGGGCGTGGAAGTCCTCGGCGCGGACCTCCTGCACCTTGCCGCTGTCGATGCCGTTGACCTTGACCGTTGCTCCGGTCGCGAGGTTGAGGGCCTCGGCGAACTCGGCGTCGACCGTGATCGGTGTCGCCCGACACCCCGGTGCCCGGCAGCGGGACGTCGCCCAGGGTCGTGCTGCACGCCGTCAGGGCACCGGCGGCGAGCAGCGCGGTGGTGGCGAGCAGCCAGCGTCGGCGGTGACGACGAGTCGGCGTACTCATCGCGCACCTGCCGTGGTGCGGCCGTCGCGGCCGTGCACCGTGCTGGCACCGACGGGATCGCTCCCCGAGATCAGGTCGCACAGGCGCTGCGGGCAGGCCCTCGCAGAGCTGCTCGAGCTGGTCGCCGAGCGGCAGCAGGGCGGTGGACGGGATGCGCACGGGGATCCGGTCGCCGTCGACGGCGAGCTGGAGGTTCTGCAGGGCCAGCGGGAACACCTCGAGGATCTCGGCGAGCTGCCTTCTGGCGGCTCAGGATGGTGCGCATCAGCTCGCTGCCGCCGTCGACGACGTCGACGATCTCGTCGCGGTGGTCGACGGCGAACTCGCGCCACGGTCGTCACCGCGTCGGTCGAGGTCTGCGCAGCGCCGTGCGGAAGTCGATCTTCTCGTCGTCGAGCAGGTCGGCGGCCTGGGTGACCTGCTCGATGAACGTGCGGGCGGTCTGCTCGTTGGTGGCCAGGGTCCCGACGAGGACGTCGAGCGACCGGATCGTGGCGGTGACGTCCTCGCGCTGGCCGGTGACGTCACCCACGGCCCCGGCGAGGTCGGAGACGGTGTCGTTGACCAGCTGTCCGCGACCGTCGAGGGCGCGGTCACCGGAGTCGATGATGCGGCGGATCGCCTGCTTGGCCTTGCCGGAGCCGGCGATCCCGGTGGCGAAGGTGTTGAGCGCCTCGAGCACCTGGTCGAAGTCGACGGGGGTGCGGGTGCGGTCGACCGGGATGTCGTCGCCCGCCGCCAGGGTCGGCCCGGAGGAGTAGACCGGGGTGAGCTCGACGTAGCGGTCGGTGGCGACCGAGCGTGCGACGACCGCCGCACCGACGTCGGCCGGCACGTCGTACTCCGACTCGACCTCGAGGGTGACCTTGACCTGCGCACCCTCGGGCTCGATGTCGGTGATCTTGCCGACGCTGACGCCGAGGATGCCGACGTCGTTGCCGACGAAGAGCCCCGCGGTGTCGGTGAAGTAGGCCGTGACCTCCATCGTGTCGGCACCGATCACCGGGACGTCGCCAGGCGCGCACGCGGCGCTCAGGCGCCACCAGCAGCGCGACGAGGGCCAGCCGCAGGGACGTGAGTCTCATCAGCAGCCCCCGGACTTGCAGCGCACGTCGTCGGCCGAGCAGCGCCGGATCCTCGACGTACAGGTCGACGTAGGGGCCGTTGCCGGTGGCGTTGGCGATGTAGCGGAAGGCCGGGGCCATCACCTTGAGCACGTGTTGCAGCTGCTCGTCCTGACGGTTGAGGGTGTCCAGGGCGAGGTCGAGGTCGCGCAGCGTCGGGCCGAGGTCGGCGTCGGTCTGGTCGACGATCGCCTGGAGCGCCTTCGAGAGCGACGTCGTCTCGCGGAGGAGCCGGGTGATCGCGGCGCGTCGCGACGTGACCTCTCGGGCGACGAGGTTGGTGGCCTCCATCAGCCCGACCAGGTCGTCGGTGCTGTCCGCCAGCTGGTCGGTCACGCCGCGGGCCGCCTCGAGCAGCTCGCCGTTCTGCTCGGAGCGCTTGCTGACCAGCTGGGACAGCTCGCCGACCCCCTCCAGGGCCGGCCCGACGTCGTCGGCGGACGCGTCGAGGGTCCTGCTGACCTCGCTGAGCGCCTGCGCCAGGACCACCGGGTCGAGCTCACCGATCTTCGTGGTGCCCTCCTCGATGACGTCCTGCAGGTTGTAGGGCACCGAGGTGCGCGCCAGCGGGATCAGCCCGTCGGCGAGCTCACCGCCCCCCGCCGGCTCGACCTCGAGGTAGTGGGTGCCGAGGAGGGTGGCGACCTTGACCTCGGCGCTCGTGTCGGCGCCGAGCTCGATGTCGTCGTCGACCTCGAAGGTGACCACGACCTGCTGACCGTCCAGGTCGACGGACTTCACCATGCCGACCGACACGCCATGGATCTGGACGCTCTCGCCGGACCGGAGCCCGGCGCTGTGCTCGAGCTCGGCGGTGTAGGTCGAGGAGCCGAAGGAGACGACGGAGAGCATGACGACCAGCCCCCCGATCAGGCCCCCCACCACGATGGCCACGATGCCGATCCTGAAGGGATCACGCGCTGCGAGGGGCTTCATCGGCAGACCTCCGACCAGGGACCGTTGTCGCCGGCGGGATTGATCTGCTGACCACCGATCGAGTAGAGGATCGAGCACGGGTAGACGTTGAGCGCGTTCTCGTAGGACGCCGCGCGGCCGAGCGACTCGAAGATCAGTCCGAAGGAGTCGATCGCGTCGTTGAGCTTCGTGCGCGACGACTTCGACCTGGTCGGCGACCTGGCGCAGCTCGCGCACGGCGTCGACGGTCGGCTGACGGGTGTCGCGCAGGAGGTCGGAGGTGGCCCCCACGAGCCTGCTCACGCCCGTCGATGGAGTCGCCGATCGACTCGCGGTCGCGGGCCAGGCCCTCCATCAGCGCGCGCAGCTCCTCGGACCGTCGACGTCAGCTCGGTGCCCTGACCGTCGAGGTTCTGCAGCACGGGCGTCAGGTTGTCGAGCACCTCGCCGTAGAGCTCGTCGCGGTCGGCGAGGAACGTGGTCAGCTCGGGTCGTCTCCTGCAGCAGCTGCTCGACGGTGCCGCCCTCGCCCTGGAGCACCTGCACCATCGAGGTCGGCGAGCCGGTTGACGTCCTCGGGCTGGAGGACCTCGAACAGCGGCCGGAAGCCGTTGAGCAGCTCGGTGAGGTCGAAGCCGGGGTCGGTGCGGGACAGGTCGGATCGTCGATCCGGCGTCCAGCTCGGCGCCGCGGTCGGCACCCTGCACCAGGCGCGAGGTAGCGCTGGCCGAGGAGGTTCTGGTAGCGCATCACGATCCTCGTCGTGTCGAGCAGCGGCTGCTCGTCGACGAGCTCGAAGCCGACCTCGGCGCCGTCCTCGGTCACGTCGATCGACGACACCCGGCCGACCCGCACGCCGGCGACCTTGACGTCGTCGCCGACCCGCAGCCCGCTGACGTCGGCGAACTCCGCGGCGAAGCTCGCGGGAGTCCTCGCCGAGCCCGTTGAGCATGGTGTTGACCAGCAGCACCAGCAGCAGCACGCTCGTCGAGCGCGAAGAGGGCGAACTTGACGGCGATCGTCGCGCACGCCGGTCACCGGTCGTCCCCCCGACCATGCCGCGCAGCGTCGCGCGCGACATCCTGCCGCCGTAGTCGGGCCGGTCGGCCGCGGTGTAGTAGCGGCGGCGCGTCGAGTCTGCAGGATCGCGTCGGTCCGCAGGAAGCCCTCGTCGGATGGCGGTCGGCAGCGCTTGTGCCGACCTCGATGTTGGCGCGCGATCGCGTCGGTGATCCCGGCCCTCCGGTTGTCGTAGAGGATGTCGAGCAGCATCGTGCCGTTGTCGAGCATCCGCACCGAGCTGGCCGGTGTTGTCGTCGAGGAAGTCGCTGGCCGGTGCGCGTCAGCGTCGTGCCGCCGGTGATGAGCGCGGCGATCGACGGCCCGCTGCGCGACGATGGTGTCGAGGGTGACCAGGCCGTCGTCGGTGGCGTCGAGCAGGTCGGGCGCGAGGTCGTCGACGATCTCGAGGTTGTCGGCGAGCTTGCGCAGGTCGGAGCGCACCAGCGGCAGCTCGCGGCGTGAGCCGGCCGAGGTAGCCGTCGGCGGTGTCGATGATCCGGCCGATCTTCTCGCCGCGGCCGTCGAGGGCCGTGGCGGCCGAGCTGATCGCCGAGCTGAGCTCGGCCGGGCCCGAGCGCCTTGACCAGGCGGTCGATGTCGTCGAGCGCCTGCTGCAGCTCGAGGGTGCCCTGGCTCGGGTCGGCCGGGATCGCGGCGCCCGGCCGCAGCGGCGTGCCGGACGGTCCGCCGTAGACGACGAGGTCGACGTACGTCGTGCCGAAGACGGTCGCCGGGCAGGATCCGGGCCACGACGTTGTCGGGCACCTCGCCCATGCGAGTCGTCGGGCATCGTCATGCTGACGCGCACGTTGCCGTCGTCGCCGCGGGCGATGTCGGTGACCCGGCCGACGATGACGCCGGCGATCTTGACGTCGGAGCCGGGGCGCAGCGAGCCGCCGGCGTTGCGCACCTGGGCGGACGACCTCGGGGTCGCCGCCGAGCGCGCCGGTCGCCCGGAGGTAGGCGACGGCCAGGAGCAGGACGATCACCACGAGCACGTCGCCAGCCCGCGGCGTGCGAGGTCGATCGCGGCGCAGCTCCGTGCGCGGGCCGTTGCCGGTGAAGCGAAGCAGTGCCATGGCCTATCCCGAGACCCGGAAGCCGGGGTCGCCGCCCCAGAAGATCAGGGTGAGCACCATGTCGAGCACGACGACGGCCACGATGCTGGCGCGGATCGCGGCGCCGGTGGCCTCGCCGACGGACTGCGGACCGCCGGACGACCTTGAAGCCGTACCAGCAGTGGATCAGGGTCACGACGATCGCGAAGATCAGGATCTTGATGACCGACAAGAAGACGTCGCGGCCCTGGATGAAGGTCGAGAAGTAGTGGTCGTACTGGCCCGGGCGACTGCCCGAACAGGTACACGACCGAGGCCTGCGAGGCGATGTAGGAGCCGATCAGGCCGATCAGGTAGAGCGGCAGGATCGCGATCATGCAGGCGATCGACGCGGGTGCTGACGAGGTAGCGCATCGGGCTGACCGCCATCACCTCGAGGGCGTCGACCTCCTCGTGGATCTTCATCGAGCCCAGCTGGGCGGTGAAGCGGCAGCCCGACCTGGGAGGCGAGCGCGAGGGCCGCGATCAGCGGCGCGAGCTCGCGGGTGTTGGCGCTGGCGGAGATGAAGCCGGTCAGCGGCGCCAGGCCGACGAGCTCGAGACCGTTGAAGCCCTCGATGCCCGAGCGAGGTGCCGGCCGAGATCGACAGCAGGACCATCACGCCGACGGTGCCGCCGCCGACGATGATCGCGCCGCTGCCCCAGGCGATGTCCTTGAGCTGGCGCAGCATCTCGGCGGGGTAGAGGCGCAGCGTCGCCGGGACGTTCTTGATGGCGTCGACGGAGAAGGTCGCGAAGGAGCCCAGCGACGCGAAGGCGTCGAGGAAGCCGTCGGTCGCGCCGATCACGAGGTTGCCGGCACGCGGCCTGTCTTCGTCTGGCCCTCCTCAGGCGACCGACTGCGGGACGAGCATCACGTAGGCCTGGGTGATGGCGACGTTGGCGACGGCGAGCAGGATGACGCTGAGCACGACGGACTGGTTGACCGCGTCGGCGACGCCCTTGGGTCCACCGGAGGCGCTGAGGCCCTTGTGGGCGGCGACGATCGTGGCGATGAACCCGAAGACCAGCGCCTTGAACTCGGCCAGGAACAGGTCGGTCGGCTGGCTGAAGCTGACGAACGAGTCGAGGTAGGCGCCCGACGAGATCGAGCCGTTGCCGACGTTGAGGATGAACGCGGTGACCATCGCGGTCATCGCGACGATCACGGTCAGCAGCAGCGAGACGACCAGGGCCGCGACGACCCGCGGGGCGACCAGGCGCTGGACGGGGTTGATGCCCATCACCTTGAGCGCGTCGATCTCCTCGCGCACCGTGCGGGCGCCGAGGTCGGAGCAGATCGCCGAGCCGACCGCGCCGGCGATCATCAGCGAGACCACGAGCGGTGCGCCCTGGCGCAGCACGCCGATGCCGTTGACCGCGCCGCTGAACGACGTGGCGCCGATCTGGCTGGCGACCGCGCCGATCTGGACCGAGGTGATGACGCCGAACGGGATGGCGACCAGGATCGTCGGCAGCAGCGACACCCGGGTCATGAACCAGGCCTGGAGCAGGAACTCCGACCACGAGAACCGCCGCGTGACGATGTCGGTGACCGCGGCCGTGGAGGCCTCGACCCCGAGGACGACGATCTTGCCGGTGGTGACGACCCCGTCGCGGGCCCGGCCGCCGAACGAACCGATGCTCGAGCGGGTGCCGGCGGTGAACCCGGCGATGCTGAGGGCGCTCACGGGCGTACCCGTGCGTCACGCGCGCAGGGCGCGATGACGCGACGTACGTGGGTCCCATGATTCCCTCGTTCGGCCGTTCGGGGAGAAGTGTCTGTAACTGGGTGTAACAGCTATCACACCCCTCACCCCTAGGGGGAGGTCTCGCGTGCACAAACTTCCGGTATGTCGACGACGAGACATCCTGGGCGCCCCGGCTAGGGCAGGTGGGTGCGCGGCGCCATCCGCGGCCCGTGCCGAGGTCGGTGGAGCCCGCCGGCGGCGATCAGGGCCGGGACCCGCCCGCGCTGCGGTCGGTAGGGCTCGAGGAAGGCCTCCATCTCGGCGTCGTCGAAGGGCGTGCCGGTCAGCGCCCAGCCGACGTCCTTGGCGACGTGGTAGTCGCCGAACGACACGGCGTCGGGGTCGCCGAAGGTGCGCGTGCGGACCTCGGCGCTCGTCCAGACCCCGACGCCGGAGAGGCTGCGCAGCCGACGGTCGGCCTCCTCGGGCGCCAGCGCCGTGAGTCGCTCGAGGGAGTCGGCGACCCGGGCGACCGTGACGATCGTGCGCGACCGCGCCGGGTCGATGTGCATCCGCAGCCACTCCCACGAGGGCACCGTGCGCAGCGTCGCGGCGTCGGGCTGCACCCAGAGCCGGCGCTCCTCCCCCGGACCCGGGCGCCCGCTCGCCGAAGCGGTGCACCAGCATCCGGAACCCGGCGAAGGCCTCCTGACCGGTGACCTTCTGCTCGATGATCGCCGGCACCAGCGACTCCATCAGCAGCCCGCTGCGCCCCAGGCGGAGGTGGGGGTGGTGGCGCCAGACCTCGGCGAGCACGGGGTGCCGGGGCTCGAAGCCCTCCCAGCTGTCGGCGGCCCCCAGCAGGTCGGGCACCGACTCCAGCGCCCACTCGGCGCCCGTCGCCCCAGGCCTCGGCGACCACCTCGCCGTCGGCGGGGCGCGGGTCGACGAGCAGGGTCGCGGTGCCCAGCGGGCGTGCGCAGGCCGCGCCAGGTCGCGGTCGCCGTCGTCGGCGGAAGGTCGGGTCGCCAGCCGCCGTGACGCTGCTGGCCGAGCGTCGCGCCCACCTGGCACGGCCAGTCGGGACGCCACACCCGCGTGCGCCCGCTGCTCGTCATGGTGCGGAGCGTAGTTGCGGGCACCGGACCTCTCGAAACGAGAACAGGTTCTAGTTCTCGTTAGGGTGTCGGCCATGACGCTCCAGATCTCCGACGACGCCCGGGTCCGCACCCTCACCCTCGACCGTCCCGAGGCGCTCAACGCGTTCAACGAGGCGCTGTACGACGCCACGGCGCAGGCGCTGCTCGACGCCGCGGCGGATCCCGCGGTCGCGGTCGTGCTGCTCACCGGCAACGGGCGCGGCTTCAGCGCCGGCACCGACCTGCTGGAGATGCACCAGATCGGCCACCGACCCGGACTTCGAGCGCGGCACCCACGGCTTCCTCGGGCTGCTCGACGCCCTGGTCGCCTTCCCCAAGCCGCTGGTCTGCGCCGTCAACGGCGTCGGCCTGGGCATCGGCGCCACCATCCTCGGCTTCGCCGACCTGGCGTTCATGTCGAGCACCGCGCGGCTCAAGTGCCCCTTCACCAGTCTCGGCGTCGCGCCGGAGGCGGCGTCGTCCTACCTGCTGCCCCTGCTGATCGGGCGCCAGAACGCCGCCTGGCTGCTGATGTCGGCCGAGTGGGTCGGCTGCCGAGCAGGCGCGCGAGATGGGACTGGTCTGGCGGGTGTGCGAGCCCGACGACCTGCTGCCCGAGGCGCGTCGTCACGCCGAGCTCCTCGCGGCGCGCCCCATCGCCTCCCTGGTCGCGGTCAAGCACACCATGGTCGAGCCGCTGCGCGCCGAGATCGCGGCGGCGCGCGAGCGCGAGAACGCGGCGTTCGCCGAGCTGATGGGCGGCCCGGCCAACCTGGAGGCGCTCGCCGCCTTCGCCGAGGGGCGCGCGGCGGACTTCACCGGCCTCTGACGCCGCATCGCCCTAGACTGCTTCGTGACAACACGAAGCATGTTCATGGGGGGACGAGAGCGATGTCGGTCGAGACGACCACGGCGGCGCCCGAGCGGCGCGCCCGCCTCGACCACGAGAGCGTCGTGGTCGCCGCCGAACGCCTCGTCGACCGCGACGGCTACGACACCCTGTCGATGACCCTGCTCGCCGCCGAGCTCGACACGCGCGTGTCCTCGCTCTACAACCATGTCGCCAACCTCGAGGACCTGCGCGCCGAGATCCAGGTGCGGGCGATGGCCCTGATGGGGCGCCACGTGCAGCGCGCCGCGATGGGTCGCGCCGGGGCCGACGGCATCGAGGCGCTGTGCCACCAGCTGCGCGACTTCGCCGCGCACCTACCCGCAGCGCTACGCCGCCATCACCCGTGCCCCGATCGACCGCGACGGCTTCTTCGAGGCCGCCGGCGGGGTGATCGAGGCGCTTGGCGTGATGGTCGCGCTCCACCGGGCTGCCCGAGGACGACATCCTCTCCACCGGGATGGCCATCTTCAGCGCCCTGCACGGCTTCGTGTCCCTCGAGGTCAGTGGCTACTTCGGCGGCATCGACGACCTGGAGAAGGTCTTCGAGCAGGTGGTGCGGGGAGCCGTCGCCGCCGTCGTGCTCGACTCCCCCTCCTGACCCGCCGTCCCCCTCCGGATCAGGTGTGCGGCAGGGCTCTCGGGTTGAATGTCGACCATGCTCCTCCTCGACGTCGTGCAGGTGTCGGCCGCGGTCGCCGCGACGCGCTCACGCAAGGCCAAGGTGACCGCGATCGCCGACCTGCTGGCCCGTGCCCGCGAGGACGACCTGCTGGGGTCGAGACGGTCGTGGCCTACGTCGGCGGGTCGCTGCGACAGCGACGTACCGGGTTGGGGTGGCGCGGCGTCTCGTCCTTGCCGGCTCCCGCGGAGACGGCGACGCTGACCGTGGCCGGCGTGGACGCGGCCTTCGAGGCACTGGCCGCCCTGAGCGGCCCGGGGTCGCAGGCGGCACGCGCCGAGGCGGTGGCCGCGCTGTTCGGTGCCGCGACCGCCGAGGAGCAGCCGTGGCTGCGCGGCCTGGTGACCGGCGAGGTGCGCCAGGGCGCCTCCGACGCGCTGGTGCAGGAGGCGGTCGCGGTCGTCGCCGAGGTGCCGGTGGCGGCGGTGCGCCGAGCCGCGATGCTCGCCGGGTCGACGCTGCCGGTGGTCCGGCCCGCCTTCGAGGGCGGCGTCGCGGCGCTGGCAGAGATCGGCCTCGAGGTCGGTCGTCCGGTGCTGCCGATGCTCGCGTCGTCGGCCAAGACGGTCGCGGAGGCTCTCGAGAAGGTCGGCGACGCCGAGAGCGGCGAGGTCGTCGTCGACACCAAGCTCGACGGCATCCGGATCCAGGTGCACCGCTCGGGCGACGACGTGCTCGTCGTGACGCGCAGCCTCGACGACATCACCGACCGGCTCCCGGAGGTGGTGGCGCTGGCCCGCTCGCTGGACGCCGACTCCTTCGTGCTGGACGGCGAGGCGCTGGCGCTCGACGCCGACGGGCGGCCGCGGCCCGTTCCAGGAGACGGCCTCGCGCACCGGGAGCCACGGCGACGACCGACGTCGCGGTGACGCCGTACTTCTTCGACCTGCTGCACCTCGACGGTCGCGACCTCCTCGACTCCCCCGGCCGCGAGCGCTCCGCCGCGCTCGACGCCCTGGTGCCGGCCGAGCACCGGGTGGCGCGCCTGGTCACCTCCGACGTCGCCGCGGCCGAGGCCTTCGCGGCGGCGGCGATCGAGGCCGGTCACGAGGGCGTCGTCGTCAAGGGACCTCGACGCGCCGTACGCCGCCGGCCGTCGCGGTGCCGCCTGGGTCAAGGTCAAGCCCGTCCACACCCTCGACCTCGTCGTGCTCGCCGTCGAGTGGGGCTCGGGCCGCCGCAAGGGCTGGCTCTCCAACATCCACCTGGGCGCCCGGGACCCGGAGCGGCCGGGTGAGTTCGTGATGGTCGGCAAGACGTTCAAGGGGATGACCGACGAGATGCTCGCGTGGCAGACCGCCCGGTTCACCGAGCTGGAGACCTCGCGGACCGACTGGGTGGTGACGGTGCGGCCCGAGCAGGTCGTCGAGATCGCGATCGACGGCGTCCAGCGCTCCACGCCGCTACCCGGGTGGCGTCGCGCTCCGGTTCGCACGAGTGGTGCGCTACCGCGACGACAAGGGCCCCGACGAGGCCGACACGATCGGGACGCTGCAGGCCTTCCTCTGAGTCGATTCGTCCAACGTCGGTCGAGGTCTGGTGCCACCTGGTGACACCGATCTTCGATCAACCACCGTTCGGTGGGCGCTTACCCTGGTCCCGTGGAGATCGAGACTCGGATCGCGCACAACCGCCGCCTGCTGGCCGACTTCTTCGACGGCCTGTCCGACGAGCAGCTCGACACCCAGAGCCTCTGCGGAGCCTGGACGGTGCGCGAGGTGCTCGGCCACCTGGTGATGCCGATGGCCGGGACGATGCGCGGCTTCCTGCGCCAGGTGGTCCGCGCGCGGGGCTCGGTCGACCGGGCCAGCGAGGCGACCGCTCGCGACCTCGCCCGACGTCCCGTCGGCGATCTCACCCGGCTGCTGCGCGATCACGCGGACATGCGGGTCAAGGCGCCCGGTGTCGGACCGATGGGCCAGATGGCCGATGGCTGCGTGCACCTCCGCGACTGTGCCCGGCCGCTCGGCCTGGCCGACGACGTCACACTGGCCGACTGGCGGATGCTGCTCGACTGGCTGCCAGGAGGTGTGGTCGGACTGGTGCCGAAGAAGCGCCTGGACGGCATCGCGCTGGGCGCGACCGACCAGGACTGGTCCTGGGGCAGCCGGTGCCGAGATCACCGGACCGAGCGAGGCGCTCGCGATGGCGGTCGCCGGCCGGGCCGCCGCACTGGCCGACCTCAGCGGGCCGGGTGTCGACGTGCTGCGCCAGCGCCTCTGACCGTCCGCACGGTCCTGCGTCACATCGTGCAACTCCGAGTTGCACACGCCGTACACTCCCGCCATGACCAGCACCGAGCCCGACGGACGACGTCGGGCGGCCGCGACCCGTCGCCGGGCGCGCGAGGCGGAGATCATCGCCGCGACCCGAGCGCTCTTCGACGCCAACGGCGTCCGGGACGCCCAGATCGAGACCATCGCGACCTCGGTCGGCATCAACCGGGCGATCATCTACCGGCACTTCACCGGCAAGGAGGAGCTCTTCGCCCTCACCCTGGTCTCCTACCTCGACGAGCTGCGCGACGCGCTGGCGGCCGCCTCCGACTCGGCCTCCTCGCCGCCCGAGCGGCTGACCGCGATCGTGGAGGCCTTCGTGTCCTACGGCGTGAGCCACCCCGCCTTCGTCGACTGCGCCCAGTCGCTGATGCGCCGCACCGGCGACGACCTGCTCGACGAGATCTCCGAGGGCGCGCTCTTCCGACTCGGGCGTGGCATCTCCTCGTGCCTCGCGATCCTGTCGGCTGCGCTCGAGGACGGCGTCGCCGCCGGTGAGTTCAGCACGACCGACGACCCGATCCTGCTGGCGAACCTGCTCTACGCCAGCGGCCTCGGCGCGCTCCAGCTCGCGCGGGTCGGCATCCTGGTCAAGGAGGCGGCGCCCGGCGTACCGACGGTGGGGGCGATCTCGCCCGAGCAGGTCAGCGCGCACCTGATCTCGTCGGCGCTCGCCCTGGCCGGGGCCCGCGGTCTCGACGATCAGTCGAGGCAGTAGGCCGTCACCGCGGCCCGGCCGACCATCGACCCGTCCTCGGCTGCGATGTAGGCGTCGGCGAACTGGCGCGCCGTGCGCTGGTCCTCGAAGAGCAGCGAGCTGATGAGCGCGTCGGCGGGCACGTCGAGGCGCTCGGAGACGCCCTGCAGGCAGCCCACGTCGGACACACCCGCGGTGTAGCCGTAGGCCGCCACCGAGGTGAGCGACGTCTGGATCTCGTTGTCGGCGCCGGAGGCGAGGACGACCGCGACATAGTCCCCGCCCTGCACCGGTGCGGTGACGTCCTCGGGGAAGCGGATCGGCTGCGACGTCGTGGGGGGCGCCGACTCCGACTCCGGTTCGGACGAGCCCGCGGCGACGGGCGCGGGGCTGGGCGTCGGCGTGGCGGCCGGGGTCGCGGCGGGTCCCGGGTCGGAGGTCGACGCCGCCTCGTCGGAGCCGCACCCCGACAGCGCGAGCGCGAGCAGGAGGGACGAGACGACGGGGACGATGCTGCGGCGCATGCTGACCTCCTGGTGTGCGCACCCTGGTGGCGCGTTCGGGAGTACGACGTCGTGCCCGCGCCGAAAGTTGTCCACCGCACTTCTAGGCTGACTCTCATGGCCGACCACCCGCGCCCGAGTCACTTCGCCGATGCCTCCACGGTCGAGGCCCGACGTACGTCGTTCGGGGCCACCGCCGCGACCTACGACGCTGTGCGACCGCCGTGGCCGGCCGAGACCGTGACCTGGATGCTGGGCTCGCCCGGGCGCGCCCTCACGGTGCTCGACCTCGGGGCCGGCACCGGGATCGGCACCCGCACCATCGTCGGGCTCGGCCATCGCGTCGTGGCGCTCGACCCGTCCTCGGAGATGCTCGGCGTGCTCAGCGCGGCGCGGCGCGCGATGCCGCAGGACCTGGCGGCGCGCATCGAGACGCGGGTGGGCAGGGCCGAGCGCCTCATCGACGACGCGGCGACGTACGACGCCGTCACCTGCTTCCAGGCCTGGCACTGGGTCGAGCCGACGCAGGCCGGCGCCGAGTGCGCCCGGGTGCTCACCCAGGGCGGCTGGCTGTCGCTGGCCTGGCACTCCTGGGCGAGCGGCGTCGACTGGCTCCGCGAGCTGGGAGACCTCACGGGCACGCTGGAGATGATCGCGGACGCCGATGCGGGCGGCGCGGCCTCCGAGGCCGAACCGATCGCCGGGTTCGACGTGCCCGAGACCGCACGGTTCGGCGTGGAGCAGCGCCTCACGCCGACCGAGCTGGCGCTGCTCGCCTCGACCTGGTCACCGGTGGCGGTCCGCGAGGACCGCGACGCCGTGCTGGCCGCGGTCGAGGCCCTCGGCGAACGGGTCGCCGGCACCGACGGGACGCTGGTCTTCCCGTCGGTCACCGACTGCTTCCGCTACCGCAGGGCCTGACCCGGGAGGTCGCGTCGGGCCGTCCCGATCAGGGCTTCTCGAGGATCGCCACGACGCCCTGGCCGCCGGCGGCGCAGATCGAGATGACGCCCTTGCCGGAGCCCTTCTGGTCGAGCAGCTTGGCGAGCACGTTGATGATGCGCCCGCCGGTCGCGGCGAAGGGGTGACCCGCGGCGAGCGAGGAGCCGTTGACGTTGAGCTTGTCGCGGTCGATCGAGCCCAGCGGCGCGTCGAGGCCGAGGCGCTCCTTGCAGAAGACCGGGTCCTCCCAGGCCTTGAGCGTCGCGAGCACCTGCGAGGCGAAGGCCTCGTGGATCTCGTAGAAGTCGAAGTCCTGCAGCTTCATGCCGGCGCGCTCGAGCATGCGCGGCATCGCGTAGGCGGGCGCCATGAGCAGGCCCTCGCCGCCGTTGACGTAGTCGACCGCGGCGGTCTCGTAGTAGGTGAGGTAGGCCAGCACGGGCAGGTCGTGCGCCGCGGCCCACTCCTCGGAGGCCAGCAGCACGACCGAGGCGCCGTCGGTGAGCGGCGTGGAGTTGCCGGCCGTCATCGTGGCGGCCTCGCCCTTGCCGAAGACCGGCTTGAGCGTCGCGAGCTTCTCGACCGAGGAGTCGGCGCGCAGGTTGTTGTCGCGCTCGACGCCGCGGAACGGCGTCATCTGGTCGTCGAGGAAGCCGGCGTCGTACGCCGCGGCGAGCTTCTGGTGCGAGGCGGCGGCGAGCTCGTCCTGCGCCTCGCGGGTGATCTGCCACTCCAGGGCGGTGAGCGCGGCGTGCTCGCCCATCGACAGCCGGGTGCGCGGCTCGCCGTTCTGCGGGATCTCCAGGCCGATGTCGCCCGGGCGGATCTGGCCGAGGGCGGTCAGCTTGCCCTTGGTGTCGCGCGCGGCGTTGACCTTCATCAGCTTCTTGCGCAGCTTGTCGCTGATCGCGACGGGGGCGTCGGAGGTGGTGTCGGTGCCGCCGGCGATGCCGACCTCGATCTGGCCGAGCGCGATCTTGTTGGCCACCAGCATCGCGGCCTGCAGGCCGGTGCCGCAGGCCTGCTGGATGTCGGTGGCGGGCGTCTCGGGCGACAGCTTGGAGCCGAGCACCGACTCGCGGGTGAGGTTGAAGTCGCGCGAGTGCTTGAGCACCGCGCCGGCGACCACCTCACCGAGGCGCTCGCCCTCCAGCCCGAAGCGGGTCACGAGGCCGTCGATGGCCGCGGTGAGCATGTCCTGGTTGGACGCGTTGGCGTAGACGGTGTTGGAACGGGCGAAGGGGATTCGGTTGCCGCCGATGACGGCGACCCGGCGGATGCTCTCGGTCATGGCGACCATACTGACGGGTAACCGCGCCCTCTCCAAGAGGATGTCGGTCACGTCACGAAATGTGGACACCGAGTTACACGACTAGTTACATGACGCTGACCCGCCCGACCACATCACCACGGACACACCAGCACCGGAGGCAGCAACTCTCATGAGCGACAAGTACCAGGGCTTCACCCAGTCGCCGATCGGCAAGCTCCTCGTCAAGAACCTCGGCCTGCCCAGCCCGATGCCGCTCGAGCGCTACACCGAGGGCGCACCGCTGGTCGACGGCACCGTGCTGGTCGGCGGACGCGGCCGCCTCGTCGAGTCGCTGCCCGGGCTCCTCGACACGCTCGGCATCGCCTCGACCGCCGTCAAGCCCGACCCGAGAGCGGCGACAAGCTCAAGGGCCTGGTCTTCGACGCCACCGGCCTGACCTCCTCGAGCGACCTGGTCGCGCTGCGCGACTTCTTCACCCCGGTGATGCGCTCGCTCGCCGCGTGCGCGCGCGTCGTCGTGCTCGGCACGCCTCCCGAGCTCGTGTCCGGCGGCGAGAAGGTCGCCCAGCGCGCGCTGGAGGGCTTCACCCGCAGCCTCGGCAAGGAGATCGGTCGCGGCAGCACCGTCCAGCTCGTCTACGTCGCCGACGGCGCCGAGGCCGCCGTCTCGAGCACCCTCGGCTTCCTGCTCTCCCCCAAGTCGGCCTACGTCTCCGGCCAGGTCGTCCGCATCGGCGCCCACGGCACCGAGCCGACCGCGCCGGCCACCGACCTCCTCCGGCCCCTGGCCGGCAAGATCGCCCTCGTCACCGGCGCCAGCCGCGGCATCGGCGAGGAGGTCGCCCGGGTCCTGGCCCGCGACGGCGCCACCATCGTCGGGGTCGACGTCCCGCAGGCCGCCAGCGAGCTGCAGGCACTGATGAAGGAGCTCGACGGCGACTGGCTCACCCTCGACATCACCGGCAAGGACGCGCCGCAGCGCATCGCCCACCACCTCAAGGAGAAGCACGGCGGGGTCGACGTCGTGGTGCACAACGCCGGCATCACCCGCGACAAGAAGCTCGCCAACATGGACGACGCCCGCTGGGAGTCGGTCATCGCGGTCAACCTCACCGCACCCGAGCTGATCACCCGCGAGCTCCTCGACCAGGGCCTGGTCAACGACTACGGCTCGATCATCGGCGTGGCCAGCATCGCCGGGATCGCCGGCAACGTCGGCCAGACCAACTACGCCGCCTCCAAGGCCGGCGTCATCGGTTTCGTCGACTCCCTCGCCGACGAGCTGGAGAAGGGCATCACCGTCAACGCCGTCGCTCCTGGCTTCATCATCACCGCGATGACCGCCGCGGTGCCGTTCGCCACCCGCGAGGTCGGTCAGCGCCTCAACGCCATGTCGCAGGGCGGCCTGCCGGTCGACGTCGCCGAGACCATCGCCTGGTACGCCAACCCGGCCTCCAGCCTGGTCAACGGCAACGTCGTGCGGGTCTGCGGCCAGATGATGCTGGGCGCCTGAGGTGGCCGCCGCACCCCGACGCGCGAGGTCGAGCCCGCCGGCGGGCTCGGCGTGCTGCTGAAGGCGGCGCTGCCGTCGCTGCCCGTCGTCAACCAGCTGCCCGGGCGTGCGCAAGACCTCCGCGGCAGGACTTCGGCGGCCTGCCCCTGACCCGCCCGCCGGTGCACGGTCGAGCGCCCCGCGGTCGACGCCTACGCCGCGGTGTGCGGCTTCCCGACCAAGGACGTCGCTCCGCTGACCTACCCGCACATGCTGGTCTTCGGGCTGCAGATGGCGATGATGAGCGACCCGGCCTTCCCGGCGCCGGCGATCGGCACCGTCCACCTGGAGAACTCCATCACCCAGCACCGCCCGATCGCGATCGGCGAGACCCTCGCGGTCGACGGCCTCGGTGGGCCCGAAGGTCGCCCACCCCAAGGGCACCGTCTACGAGTTCACCACCTCGATCGCCGACGAGGACGGCGAGGTGGTCTGGGAGGAGACGTCCGCCTACCTGCGCCGCGGTCAGGAGCGACGCCGAGCGCGTCGTACGGCCTGACCCTGCCCGCCGCCCCCGCGCCGGGCGTGACCTGGGACCTGCCGGCCGACCTCGGGCGCCGCTACGCCGCGGTCTCGGGCGACCACAACCCGATCCACCTCTACCCGCTCACCGCCAAGGCCCTGGGGTTCAAGCGCCAGATCGCGCACGGCATGTGGACCAAGGCGCGGTGCGTGGCGGCGATCGAGAACCGCCTGCCCGACGCCGTGCGCGTCGACGTGGCCTTCAAGACGCCGGTCTTCCTGCCGGGCTCGGTCGGCTTCGGCGCCACGCCGGTCGACGGGGGCTGGCGTTCGCGCTGTCGAACCCGCGCAGCGGCGCCCCGCACCTGGTCGGCCGCACGACGGCGCTCTGAGGCGCTGTCCCCGGTGCCGGACACGAGACGGCCGGGTTGGACGACGTACGGGATGCCTGGACGACGGGTCGTCCAAGCATTCACCGGCCAGCCGGTGACGGGGCACGCGGCGTCACGCGCGGCGGTAGTCCCTGACGAAAATCAACGAATTCGACCCGATTCCTTGATTTTCGTCAGGGACTACCCCTCACTCCCGAGGCCGGATCAGCCCCTCCTGGGCCACCGACGCCACGAGGGTGCCGTCGGGGGTGTAGACGTGGCCGAAGGACAGCCCGCGCGCGCCGCCGGCCGAGGGCGACCACTGGTCGTAGAGCCACCACTCGTCGACGCGGAACGGCCGGTGGAACCAGATCGTGTGGTCGAGCGAGGCCATCTGCATCTTCGACGGGTTGACGTCGTGGGCGGCCAGGGAGGCCCCGAGGAGCGAGACGTCGCTGGCGTAGGTGAAGGCCGCGAGGTGGTCGAGCGGGTTGTCGCCGACCTCGCCGGCGATCCGGATCCACATGCGCGCCCGCGAGGGGCGCACCGGGTCCTCCGCGAGGCCGTGGCGCGAGTTGCCCAGCCACCGCACGTCGAGCGCCGCCCACTCCTTGCCGAGCGCGTCGGCGTCCTCGTTGCCGCCCTTGCGCATCAGCTCGACCAGGTCCATGCCCTCCTCGGGTCCCGGCACGTCGGGCATGACGTCCTGGTGCTCGTAGCCGGCCTCCTCGCGCTGGAAGTTGAGGGTCTGGTAGTAGATCGGGCGACCGTGCTGGCGCGCCATCACCCGGCGGGTGGCGAAGGAGCGACCGTCGCGGATGCGCTCGACGTCGTAGATGATCGGCACCGAGTAGTCGCCGGGCAGCAGGAAGTAGGAGTGCAGCGAGTGCACGTGGAAGTCGTCCTCGACGGTGCGCGCCGCGGCGATCAGCGACTGGGCCGCGACCTGGCCGCCGTAGACGCGCTGCCGGGTCGACTCGGGCTGTCGACCCCGGAAGAGGTCGACGTCGAGGTCCTCGAGGTGGAGCAGGTCGAGCAGCTCGCGGGCGGCGTCGGTCACGTGGGGGGCTCCTCGTCGTCTGTCGGCGCGTCGTCCGTCGGCGCGTCGTCGTCTGGCTCGAGGCCGGCCAGGAACTGCTCGAACTGCTGGCCGATCTCGTCGCCGGTCGGCAGGGGCTGGTCGTCGGCGAGGAGGTTGGTGCCGGACTCCTCGGACTCGGCGAACGCGTCGTACTGGCGCTCCAGGGAGGCCACCACCTCGCCGACCTCCTCGTTGGCCGAGAGGTAGCGCGTGATCTCCTCCTCGCGGTCGTCGGCGGCGACCTTGAGGTCGGACAGGTCGAGGGTGAGCCGCCCGGCGAGCTCGACCTGCTCGAGCAGGATCGCCGAGGCGCGCGGGTAGTCGAGCTGGGCGAGGTAGTGCGGGATGTGGGCGACGAAGCCCTGGGCGTCGTGGCCCCACTCCCCCAGCCGGATCTCGAGCAGCGCCTGGGCGCTGCTCGGCACCCGCAGCTCGCCGGCCCACGCGCTCACGCCGGTGAGCAGGTCGGCGCGGTTGGCGTGGTGGGTGATCGCGATCGGGCGCGTGTGCGGCACCGCCATCGGCACCGAGCCCATGCCGACGACCAGGGTGACGTCGAACCGCTCGACGACCTCCCGCACGGCGCGGCAGAACGCCTCCCACCGGTTGTCGGGCTCCGGCCCCGCCAGCAGGAGGTACGGCGTGCCGCCGGCGTCGCGGAGCAGGCGGACGACGAGCCGGGGCGCGTCGTAGGCCTCGTAGTGGTCGCGGGCGAACGACACCGCCGGACGCCGCGCCCGGTAGTCGTGGAACGCGTCGACGTCGAAGGTCGCCACCACCGAGCCCCCGTGGTCGCTGCCGACGCTCGGCGCGAGGTGGCGCGCGGCGATCACCGCCGAGCTGCCCGCGTCGAGGAAGCCGTCCAGGGCCACGACCATGGTCAGCGAGGCGAGGCCGTCGAGGTCCGGCACGTCGTCGACGATGTGCACGAGTCGGTCTGAGGTCACCCGTGCACGATATTCCTAGCGTCGCGTCGGCGAGTCGGTGGGCGTGCCGGTCGGACGGTCCGCGGCGCCCTGGGTGGGTGTCGATGGCCGCGCGTAGGTCTTCACCAGCAGCGCGCGTCCCGCGCCGCGCGAGCTTGGTCACGCTGATCTGCAGCAGCGCCTGCACCGTGGCGCTCACCGGGCATCTCGGGTGCGGCGAAGGCGTCGAGCACGGTCCACGGGGCGCTCGGGCCGTAGGTCGGCGGCGAGGTACTCGCAGACCCACCACGAGATCGGCGTAGTGCAGGGCGGCGTCGGCGTCGTTGAACGTCGCGTCGTCCGGCATCGCCGCGACGCCCGGACGCTGGGCCGACGGCCCCTCGGCGTCGATGCGGCGCTCCGGCTCGGGCAGCGCCTGCACCGAGACCCACTCGGCGACGCCCTCGCCGAGCCACACCGGCGCGTTGTCGTCGCGCTGGCCGACCGCGACGTGGGTCAGCTCGTGGCGCAGCAACCGCTCCTGGTCGGCCTCGGGCCTGGTCGAGCAGCCGCGGGTTGAGCACGACCCGGGTGCGACGCCGGTGGCGTCGCCGGGTCCGGCCGGACGGTGAACGCCACCCCGTCGAGGGCGTCGGGGTCGTCGCCGGGCAGGTCGTCGAGCGAGCGCGAGGAACGTCGGTGTCGGACAGCGCGTAGACCACCACGGTGGCGTCCCAGGCGTAGGGCACCCGCGCGGCCACGTCGGTGACCGAGCGCGCGAGCGCGCGCGCATCAGCGGGCGGGCGCGCGCGACCGAGGCCGTCGTCGAAGACCGCCAGCACGCCGGCGCGACGGCGTACCTCGATCGGTCGGGTGTCCCACGGCTGGCCTGGACGCGTCGTGGGCCTCCTCCCACGCCTCGGTCGGTCACCGACGCGAGCCGGAGGCGAGCGCTGCCGCGACCGCGCGACCCACCCGGTCGAACCGGAAGCGGTCGAGGCCCCGCGACGGGGCGGCGTCGAAGCCGGCGAGCTGCAGGGTCACCTCGACGACCACCGAGTAGCTCGCGCGCGCCGCGCAGAGGCTGGTCGGGTCGAGGGCGTAGGAGAAGGCCGCGAGCGGCAGCTGCGCCAGGTTGTCGAAGTAGCCCTCCTGGGCGAGCAGGAAGCCCGTCGTCGCGGGTGTCCAGCACCGCCGTGAAGGCCGCCCGGTCACGCGCGACCAGCGCCTCGGCGCGGCGGTCGAGCAGGTCGCTGAAGGCGGCGTCGAGGTCGGCCGGCACGGCGACTCCCTCGACGACGGGAGCCGGCGGGCAGGTCGCTCGGCGCCGCCGGCGGCTGGTCGGTGTCGCCTGACGGTCCGGTGGCGCCGACCGGCCCGCCGTGCGTCGCCGGTGCGAGCCCGGCTCCGGACGCCGCCCGGGGGCGCACCCGGCGACCAGCGCGAGCCCGACGGCCGCGATCACCGCGCAGCGCAGGGTGCGACGCAGGTCAGCGCGGACGATCGGCATCGACCAGTGTTCCCTCGCCGGCGCCGTCGACCAGGGCCGTCATGTCCTCGACGATGCTCAGGGCGAGGCCCTGCGGGGTGAGGCCGATGCGCTCGAGGATCGCCGCGCGCTTGGCGTGGCCGAGGAACTCCTGCGGGATCGCGTGCAGGCGGAACGGCGTGGTGACGCCGGCGTCGTTGAGCGTCTGGAGCAGCACCGCGCCGCAGCCGCCGATCCGGCCGTTGTCCTCGACGCTGACGACGAGGCGGTGCTCGCGGGCGAGCTCGACGATCGCGGGATCGACCGGCTTGACCCACCGCGGGTCGACGACGGTCACGCCGATGCCCTGGGCGACGAGGCGCTCGGCGACCTCGACGGCCGTCGACGGCCATCGACCCGACGGCGACGACGAGCACGTCCGGCTCGCCGGTGCGCACCAGCACGTCGGCGACGCCGGCCTTGTCGATCGCCTCGATGTCGTCGGGCGGCGAGCCCTTGGGGAAGCGCACGACCGTGGGGGCGTCGTCGACCAGCGACGGCCTCGTCGAGCAGCTCGCGCATCCGGGTGGCGTCGCGCGGAGCCGCGAGTCGCAGACCGGGCACGACCTGCAGGATCGACATGTCCCACATGCCGTTGTGGCTGGCGCCGTCGTCGCCGGTGACACCGGAGCGGTCGAGCACGAACGTCACCCCGCACTCGTGCAGGGCGACGTCCATCAGCACCTGGTCGAAGGCGCGGTTGAGGAAGGTGGCGTAGAGCGCGACGACCGGGTGCAGGCCACCGATCGCCAGGCCGGCCGCCGAGGTCGCGGCGTGCTGCTCGGCGATGCCGACGTCGAAGGTGCGCTCGGGGTAGGCCGCCTCGAACTTGTGCAGCCCCACCGGGTGCATCATCGCCGCGGTGATCGCGACGACGTCCGGGCGCCGCGCCCCGAGCTCGACCATGTAGTCGGCGAAGTGGTCGGTCCAGATCGGCGCCGCGCGCCTTCTCCTCGCCGGTCTCGATGTCGAAGGGCTGCGGCGAGTGGAACTGGTCGGCCTCGTGGCGCTCGGCGGCGTCGTAGCCGAAGCCCTTGCGGGTGATGGCGTGCACGATGACCGGCCCGCCGAAGCGCTTGGCCTGGGCCAGCGCCTGCTCCATCGCGGCCCGGTCGTGGCCGTCGATCGGGCCGACGTACTTGAGACCGAGGTCCTCGAAGAGCCCCTGGGGCGCCAGGGCGTCCTTGACGCCCTTCTTCATCGCGTGCAGGGCGTCGTAGGCAGCCGGGCCGACGCCCTTGCACCGAGGTGAGCCGGCGCTTGACCTGGTCGAGCACCTGCTCGTAGCGCGGGTTGGTGCGCAGCGCGGTCAGGGCGGTCGCCAGGCCCGCCGATCGTCGGGGTGTAGGAGCGGCCGTTGTCGTTGACGACGATGACGAGCTTGCTGTCGCGGGCGATCGCGATGTTGTTGAGCGCCTCCCAGGCCATCCCGCCGGTGAGGGCGCCGTCGCCGATCACCGCGACCGTGTGGCGGTCCTCGCCACGGATGCGGTAGGCCTTCGCGATGCCGTCGGCATAGCTGAGCGCGGTCGAGGCGTGGGAGTTCTCGACGATGTCGTGGGCCGACTCCGCACGGCTGGGGTAGCCGCTGAGGCCGCCCTCGGTGCGCAGGCCGGTGAAGTCGGCCGCCGCGTCCGGTGAGGATCTTGTGCACGTAGGACTGGTGTCCGGTGTCGAAGACGACCCGGTCGCGGGGCGAGTCGAAGACCCGGTGGATGGCCATCGTGACCTCGACGACGCCGAGGTTGGGGCCGAGGTGACCACCCGCCCGCGAGCACGTGGTGACCAGGAGCTCGCGGATCTCGCCGGCCAGGGTCTCCAGCTGCTCGTCGGTGAGGCCGCGCAGGTCGCGCGGCTCGCTGATCGACGGCCAGGAGGGACATGCGGGCGAGTTTACGTGGTGACGAACCCTCCGGAGGATTCACAGGTCCCAGACGGCCACAGCGGGCTCGTGCAGGCTCCCCATCCAGACCCTGCCCTCGTGCTCGCGCACGCCGGTGACCATGTGGTAGCTCGCGCCGTGGTGCGAGGGATCGATGTCGAGGTCGTGCACCAGCACGCCCTCGTCGTCGTAGGCGTGCACCCGCACGGTGCGCTTGGGCTTGGGCTGCAGCTTGTCGGGCAGCCTCGTCGCGAGCCTGCGCAGCTTCAGCGGGCTGGTCTGGAGCCGCTCGAGCACCGGGTCGATCGGGCTGGCGAGGGTGACCCAGATGAGGCCGTCGCTGCCGCGCGCGACGTTGTCGGGGTAGCCCGGCAGCCCCTGGCACAGCAGGTCGCGCATGCCGGCCCGGTTGCCGGTGAGCCAGCGTCGTACGACGGTGCGGGCGCCGGTCTCGGCGACCACGACGAAGTCCTCGTCCTTCGACAGCGCGACGCCGTTGGCGAAGGCCAGTCCGTCGACCACGACGGTGACCGTGCCGTCGGTGTCGAGGCGCATCAGGCGTCCGGTGCGGGTCTGCTGCACCATCTCGGCCTTCCAGTCCGCGATGCCGAACTTCTGCGAGGAGTCGGAGAACCACACGGTGCCGTCGGAGGCGATCGCGGCGTTGTTGCAGAACTTCATCGGCGTGCCGGCGACCTGGTCGGTGACCGCCTCGATGGCGCCGTTGGCGGTGTCGATGCGGAGCAGGCCCTTGTGGGCGTCGCAGACGAGCAGCCGACCGTCGAGGTCGATCTCGATGCCGAGCGGGCGTCCCTGGGTCTGGGCGATCCGGTCGACCTTGCCGCCGTCGTGGCTGATCCGGAAGATCGAGCCGTCCTCGGTGCCGGTGAAGACCGCGCCCTCGTCGGCGCCGGAGAGCCCGACGACGACGTCCTCGGCGCCGGGGCCGGGGACGGGGATCACGGAGAAGGGTGCAGTCATCTGCGTGGCCAGCTTTCGGTAGAGGTCGGAGGCGAGGACGTCGGGCAGGATCGCGGCCGTCGTGGCGGCGAGGGGCAGGGTCAGCGCCCGCTCGGGAGAGACGAAGACCATCTGACGGCCCTCGTGGCACTCGATGTCGTCGTCGGTGAGGTCGGTGCCGGCCAGGTGCAGCTCGAACTCGTTCATCAGCGGCTCGAGCACCGACGGCATGCTCCAGGACCCGACCCGGGTGAGCCCGTCCGCGGGCGAGCGCGACACCGGTCTCCTCGGCCAGCTCGCGCACGGCCGCCTGGGCGTAGGACTCGCCGGGCTCGAGGCCGCCGCCCGGGAACGACCACTGCTCGGGCGCGACCGGCGCGTGCTCGTCGCGCTCCTGCATCAGCAGACGGCCCGCGCGGTCGACCAGGGTGGCCTGGGCGAAGCGCACGGCACCTGCGGCGAAGCACAGCGCGGCGCGGTGGTCCTGACTGTCCACGAAGCCGGACAGGGCCGCCGCGGCCGAGTGGGTCAGCGGCAGCTCGCCGAGGGTGGACGGGTCGACGAAGACGATGCGGCGACCTTCGTGGCACTCGACGTCGGCGTCGGTCAGGTCGACGCCGGCGACGAACACGTCGACCGGGTCGGTCGTGCCGTAGGCCTCGTGGAAGACCGCCAGCGTCGTGTGGTGACGCAGCGTGCCGGGCGCGAGCACGAGGCCCGTCTCCTCCTGGAGCTCGCGGTAGGCGCCTGCCTCGGCGTCCTCGCCGTCGTCGAGGTGACCGCCCGGCAGCCCCCAGCACTCGGGGTCGATCACCGGGTGCTCGTCCCGCTCCTGGAGCAGGATCCACCCCCGGCGGTCGACGAGGAGGACGTTGGCGAAGCTGGGCACCCCGCCACCGTAGTGCCGCCGGGACTCAGAGCCGGGCGCGGTAGCGCGTGCCGCGCAGCGCGTCCTCGACCAGCCCGACCTCACGGCGTACGGCCGACAGGCGGGCGTCCTCGGTGAGCCAGGTCTCGATCGCGGCCTCGACGATGTCGGGCGGACACACGTCGCGCAGCTCGGAGCGGGCCTCGCTCAGCCCGCGCCGACAGGCCGCCTGGCACGCCTCCACGTGCAGCACCGCGAACCGCGCCAGCACGACCACGTGACGCCGCAGGGTCGCGTAGGTGCGGAACTCCGGCGGGCACAGGTCGAGCAGCCACGCCTCGGCGCGTCAGCTCCCACCGCGGGGCGTCGGGCGGACGGACGGCGGCGGGCCAGCCGGGCGGGGCGACGAGGGATCCCATGCGGCCCAGCCTAGTCGAACACCTGTTCGATGTCGCACGGGAGGCGGCGCACCGGACGCGCCGACTCGGCCCCACTTTTCGGTGAGTCGGCGCCTGTACGCGCCGACTCGGCCCGGACCGTCAGGTGAGGAGGCTGAAGCGGACCTCGCGCACGGCGTTGTCGACGTTGAGGTCGACCAGGCAGATGCTCTGCCAGGTGCCGAGGGCGAGGCGGCCGTCGAGCACCGGCACCGTGGCGTACGGCGGGACAGCGCCGGCATCACGTGGGAGCGGCCGTGGCCGGGGCTGCCGTGCCGGTGCCGCCAGCGGTCGTCGGCGGGCAGCAGGTCGCCCAGCGCGGCGAGCAGGTCGTCGTCGGAGCCGGCGCCGGTCTCGAGGATCGCGATGCCCGCGGTCGCGTGGGGCACGAAGACGTGCAGCAGGCCGTCGCCGCGTCCGGCCGCGACGTCGGCGGCGTCGGCGGTCAGGTCGAGGACGACCTCGCGGTCGCCGGTGCGGTAGGTGCGGGTCTCGGAGTGCATCGTCAGCCCCTAGCCGTCGGTGACGTCGGTCGGCAGCGCGAGGTCGGCGATGTCGTCGGGGGATGCTCCCCCGGCGCAGGAGGCGAACGGCTCGGGCGCGGTGACCCCGCCGGCGTACTCGTCGAGGAAGAGCGGCAGCCGCGGGTCGTCGACGCCGGTCAGGGCGAGCTGGGCCTCCCAGACGGTGACGACGACCGGCGCGTCGAGTCCGTCGTACGGCGTCATCACGCCGTTGTCGGGCAGCATCTCGGCCAGCGCGGCGACCTGGTCGTCGTCGAGGGCGTCGGCGTCGTAGGCGAACCAGAACGCGCCGTGCTCGAGGTCGTGCACGACGAACTCGTTGCGCACCGGCTCGTCGTAGACGCCGCAGTCGAGCCAGACCGGGAAGTGCTTGCCCCCGGCCGGCGGCGAGGACTGGTAGTCGTCGACCGTCTCGGTGACGTGGTCGCTGCGCAGGGTGGTGAAGGTGACGACCTCGCTCAGGTCGACCTCACCTGGCTGGGCATCGTCGTCGCGCACCTGCACCGTGTCCTCGTCGTCGCCGAGGACCAGTGGCACGGCCACGGCAGCACCGATCAGCACCACGCCGACCACGGCCGCCAGGACGAGCGGCAGCCGGCTCCGCCTCCGGACCGGCCCCGACGCGTCGTACGGCGGCTCGGGCCGCCACTGCGGCGGAGGTCCGGGCGGAGGCGGGGGTCCGGGCGGGGGCGGCGGCGGGGACCAGTCGGACACGGGTCAGTCCTCCAGGGCGCGCTCGAGGCGCTCGAGCTTGGCGGTCATCTCCCCGACGCGGCCCGGACGGATGTCGGCCTTGAGGACCAGCCCGACGCGGGGCGAGACCGCGGCGACGACGTCGACGGCGTGCTTGACGACGGCCATCACCTCGTCCCACTCCCCCTCGATGTTGGTGAACATCGAGTTCGTCTCGTGGGGCAGGCCCGACTCGCGCACGACCCGCACGGCGGCGGCCACGGCCGCGGCCACGCCCCCCTCGTCGTCACCGGACGAAGGACTGATGCTGAACGCGACGATCATGGGAGCAACCGTAGCCGCCCGGGGTCGCGCCGCCTCACCCGAAGATCTGGTAGCGACCCTTGGCGAGGAAGAAGCCCTGGCCGGCCGGCTCGTTGACGCAGGTGACGCCGAACTTCTCCATCAGGCAGGTCACCGTCGTGTCGGGCCACGTGGCGATCCCCCCGTAGCCCAGCGTGGGCGGGCCGGGCTCGCGGATCGTGTCGGTGTTGCAGATCGGCTGCGGTGCGGCCTCGGTGAACTCGATGCGTCCGACGTTCTGGGTGGGACCACCGTCCGGACAGGAGGCGGGGTCGGGGATCGACCCGGCCGCGAGCTCGCACGAGGGCGGCAGGTAGGGCGAGTCGAGCACGCAGTAGAGGTTGCCGCTCGGCGAGGCGAAGCGGCTGAGCTCCTGGCTGCCTGCCGCTCTGTCGAACAGCGCCAGCGCCTCGTCGTAGGTGCGCGGCGGAGCGTCGAGATCCGGCTCCGGCGTCGCCTCGGGCGACGGTGTGGGCGCCGGCGTCACGGTGGGCGCCGGCGTGGCGGTCGGCGTCACGCTCGGCGCCGGCACGCCGCCCAGGCCGGACGACTCGGACGGCGTCTCGGGCGGCGGTGTGGGGCTGACGCTCTCGCTGGGGGTGTCGCCGGCGGTCGACGGCGCCTCGTCGTCGGAGCACCCGGCGACGAGCACCATCAGCAACGCGACCACCGCGGTCAGGGCGAGAGGGGAACGCACCCCCACATCCTGACCCCTCGGTCGACCCAGATCCAGGCGCCGCACGGGCACCGCGGTCATCGGATCGCGGTGAGCTCATCCTCCAGCGCCGGCATCCGCTCCCGCAGCACCCGCAGCGCGTCGCGCGCCTGCGACTTCACGGTGCCGACCGCGATGTGGAGCGCGTCGGCCGTCTCGGCCTCGGAGAGGTCCTCGAAGTAGCGCAGCACGATCACGGCGCGCTGGCGCGGTGCGAGGGTCAGCAGCGCGCGGCGCAGGTCTTCGCGCGACGCGACGTCCGGATCCGCCGCAGCGACGTCGGGCAGATCGTCGCTGGCGATCTCGCGCCAGCGACGCCGGCGCCACCGCGACACGCTCTCGCGCGCCAGGATCCGGCGTACGTAGGGCTCGGGGTTGTCGGCGATCTTGCGCCAGTGCGGCACCGCCTTGATGAGTGCGGCCTGCACGAGGTCCTCGGCGTCGGCGTGCTGGCCCGTCAGCAGGTACGCCGTGCGCAGCAGCGCGCTGACGTCGGGCGCGGACGAAGTCGTCGAAGTCGACGCGCTCGTCGTCAGAGGCGGACACGTGACCTCCAGAACGCCGCGCCGGCCAGGAGGACCAGCAGGCCACCGCCGAGCCACAGGATCCGACGTGGGTCGCCGGGACCGTCAGGTTCCGCGGCCGCGAACGTGGGCGCCTGCAGGCGTCGGCGGCGACCTGCGGCAGCATCCGTAGCCCATCGGCAGCGTCACGAGCGGCTCGGTGACTCCCTGGGTGACGTCGATGACGTCGATGACCTCGTAGCCGTCGCCCGCGGCGACCACGAGGTGGTCGTTGTCGCGCCACCCGACAACCGCGGCCTCGACGGAGGAGGCCGACGAGACGCTGCCGGTCATCAGCTCCTCGTCGTTCTCCTGCTGCTCGACCTGCTGCTCGATCACGACCCGCTCGACCTTGCGGGTCGTCCCCGCCCGAGGACCGGTCGCCGGCCCCACCACGACCGGGCCGGCCAGGTTGCTGACCGAGCCCGGGCCGTCGGGGTCCCTGTTGTGGCGAGGCGCTGCCGTCGGGGCTACAGGAATACCGGGCTGTCCGTAGGGATGTCGAGCGCGTCCGGGCTCGGTCTCTCCGTCGGCGGAGACGATGACGAAGCTTCGGCTGACCGCGGGGCACCACCACGCCGTCGGTCACCGGCGGGGGTCGAGTCGAAGAGGTCGGGAATAGCTGCTGCGCGGCAGGTCCACGTCCGCATCCCCGGTCCCGAGATCCCACGGAGCACGACGGGATCGACCGTCGTAGGTCGAGCCGCCCTCTCTCGGAACGTGTGGTACTGCGAGTACCGCATCACCACGGTGTCACCGACCCAGGTGAAGTCGTCAATCTCGAGCCCGTGGTCGGTCGGGATCCGCTCCTCGAGTCTCGTACCGGTGACGGTGTCGTAGGACGGCGACCCCCACCAGTGGATCGCCTTCGAGCGTGTTCGGCTCGTCCGCGGTCTCCCCGGTGAGCGGGTAGGCGATCCAAGCGGCCGTCCGGCGACAGCCAGGCCACCGGATCGACGGCGTTGATCGCGACGCTGCGACTCCAGGTCGAGGCAGGAACGCGTAGTCACCCGCGGCTCGATCACTCCGGCGACCTCGCAGCCGTCGACTCCCCCCAGAACGTCCGCCGCTCGGCGCCGACCAGAGCCACCAGCGGTCCGATCGGGCCGGTGTCCTCCACGCCCAGGTCGCCCACGGGCTCGCGGTCGTAGATCCGGTCCGGGCAGGCGCCAGACGCAGCGTCGGCGTCCGCAGCCGGGAAGCTCGCGCGATCCGGTCGCATCGACGACCAGGGTCGCCAGGGAGCCGACCGCCAGCACGAGCACGACCGCGACCGACGGCGCTCACCGCCTGACGACGACGTTGCAGCCGCTTGCCGCGCGTCCACAACGCGTCGTCCAGCCCGGGCGCGCCTTCACCGTCGGGGCATCCTCGGCCAGTGCGTTGAGTCGATCCGTGAGCGTCGTCATGGTTCCTCGCGTCGCCGTCGGGAGTCTCTACCCCCACTCACGCCACCACCAACCTGCTCGGAGGGGTCGTCGGCCCGGAAACTTTCACGGGAGACTCTCCCGAACACGACGAAGGCCCGCCCCGACCGGAGTCGGAGCGGGCCTTGGTGAGAGTCGGTCAGGCCTTCAGCAGGTTGCGCAGGACGTACTGCATGATCCCGCCGTTGCGGTAGTAGTTGGCCTCACCGGGGGTGTCGATGCGGACAACGGCGTCGAAGGAGGTGTTGGTGACGTCGCCGTCCTCCTTGAGCGTGGCCGTCACCTTCACCGTCTTCGGCGTGGTGCCGTCGTTGAGCTCGGTGATCCCGACGATGTTGAACGACTCCCGGCCAGTGAGCCCCAACGAGTCGGCGTTCTTGCCCTCGGGGAACTGCAGCGGGATGACGCCCATGCCGATCAGGTTGGAGCGGTGGATCCGCTCGTAGCTCTCGGCGATGACCGCCTTCACGCCGAGCAGCGCGGTGCCCTTGGCGGCCCAGTCGCGCGAGGACCCGGAGCCGTACTCCTTGCCGCAGAGGACGACGAGCGGCGTGCCGGCGGCGGCGTAGGCCTCGGACGCGTCGTAGATCGACGTGACCGGTGCGTCGTCCTGGGTGAAGTCGCGGGTGAAGCCGCCCTCGGTGCCCTCGGCCAGCTGGTTGCGCAGCCGGATGTTGGCGAACGTGCCGCGGATCATGACCTCGTGGTTGCCGCGGCGCGAGCCGTAGGAGTTGAAGTCGCGCTGACCGACGCCGTTCTCGGCGAGGTACTTCCCGGCGGGGCTGTCCTTCTTGATCGCACCGGCCGGGCTGATGTGGTCGGTGGTGACCGAGTCACCCAGCTTGAGCAGGACGCGCGCGCCCTCGATGTCGGTGACCGGCTCGGGCTCGGCGGGCATCCCGTCGAAGTACGGGGGCTTGCGGACGTACGTCGAGTCGGCGTCCCACTCGAAGGTCTTGCCCTCGGGCGTGGGCAGCGAGCGCCACTGCTCGTCGCCGGCGAAGACGTCGGAGTAGCGGTCGTCGAACATGTCGGAGCTGATCGAGGAGGCGATGACCTCCTCGATCTCGCTCGGGGACGGCCAGATGTCCTTGAGGAACACGTCGTTGCCGTCGGTGTCCTGGCCCAGCGCGTCGTTGAACAGGTCGACGTCCATCGACCCCGCCAACGCGTAGGCCACGACCAGCGGCGGGCTGGCGAGGTAGTTCATCTTGATGTCGGGGTTGATCCGACCCTCGAAGTTGCGGTTGCCCGAGAGCACACTGGTCACGGCCAGGTCGGCCTCGTTGACCGCGGCGCTGACCTCGGGGATCAGCGGGCCGGAGTTGCCGATGCAGGTCGTGCAGCCGTAGCCGACGAGGTTGAAGCCGAGCTTGTCGAGGTAGGGCGTGAGCCCGGACTTCTCGTAGTAGTCGGAGACCACCTTGGAGCCGGGGGCGAGCGTGGTCTTGACCCACGGCTTGCGCTCGAGGCCCTTGTCGACCGCCTTCTTGGCCAGCAGCGCAGCGCCGATCATGACCGACGGGTTGGACGTGTTGGTGCACGAGGTGATCGCCGCGATCGTGACCGCACCGTGCCCGATCGTCACGGGCTGGCCGTCGATCTCGAAGTCGATCGTCTTGTCGGGGGCGTCGGTGTAGTCCTTGAGCGCCTCGGCGAACATCGGCCCGGCCTCGGTGACCGGGACCCGGTCCTGGGGCCGCTTGGGACCGGCCAGGCTCGGGACGACGGTGGAGACGTCGAGCTCGAGCTGCTCGGAGTAGCGCGGCTCGGCGTCCGGGTCGTGCCACAGCCCCTGGGCCTTGGCATAGGTCTCGACCAGCGCGAGCTGCTCGGCCGAACGACCGGTGAGGCGCAGGTAGTCGATGGTCTGCTCGTCGATGGGGAACACCGCGATGGTCGAGCCGAACTCCGGGCTCATGTTGCCGATCGTGGCGCGGTTGGCCAGCGGCAGCGCGGAGACGCCGGGGCCGTAGAACTCGACGAACTTGCCGACGACGCCGTGCTTGCGCAGCATCTCGGTGATCGTGAGCACCAGGTCGGTCGCGGTCGTGCCCTCCGGCAGGTCGCCGTTGAGCTTGAAGCCGACCACGCGCGGGATGAGCATCGAGACCGGCTGGCCGAGCATGGCCGCCTCGGCCTCGATGCCGCCGACGCCCCAGCCGACCACGCCGATGCCGTTGACCATCGTGGTGTGCGAGTCGGTGCCGACGCACGTGTCGGGGTAGGCCTGGAGAACTTCGGATCCGTCGGCAGACTTCGAGGCGCGCGTGAAGATGGTGCGCGCCAGGTGCTCGATGTTGACCTGGTGGACGATGCCGGTGCCGGGCGGGACGACCTTGAAGTCGTCGAAGGCACCCTGGCCCCAGCGCAGGAACTGGTAGCGCTCGCGGTTGCGCTCGTACTCGATCTCGACGTTGCGCTCGAAGGCGCCGGCGGTGCCGAAGACATCGGCGATCACGGAGTGGTCGATGACCATCTCGGCGGGCGCGAGCGGGTTGATCTTGGCGGGGTCTCCCCCGAGGTCGGCCATCGCCTCGCGCATGGTGGCGAGGTCGACGACGCACGGGACACCGGTGAAGTCCTGCATGATCACGCGCGCCGGAGTGAACTGGATCTCCTTGCTCGGGTCGGCGTCGGCATCCCACCCGGCGATCGCGAGGATGTCGTCGGAGGTGATGTCGGCGCCGTCCTCGGTGCGCAGGAGGTTCTCCAGGAGCACCTTGAGGCTGAACGGGAGGCTCGCGACGTCCACCCCGTCACCGGTGACGGCGTCGAGCCGGAAGATCTCGTAGGACTTCCCCTCCACGTCCAAGGTGGTCTTCGCTCCGAAGCTGTCCTGACTCGCCATCCGTCGTCTCCTCGTTCGGGGTGGGTGCTCGGTGCCATCTTGCCGCCGGGGGTCGTCCAGACGGTAGTAAGGCGTGCCTTATCAGGGCCGCTCGAGCTCCCGTGAATATCTCTTGACGTCAAGATACATGACATCGAGTGAAATTTCACGGCCTCCCGGAGGTCGCGTAGGGTCTCGCGTTTGTGCCCACCTCGCTCCAGACCACCGGGCGCACCTACTGGCTGCTCGTCGCGGCTGGGTTCCGTCGCCAGTCGACGTACCGTCTGGCGGCCCTGGGGGGCCTGATCGCCAACACGACGTTCGGTCTGCTCAAGGTGGCGCTCCTGTTCGCCACCGTGCGCGCCGCCGGGGGTGACCTCAACGGCTACGACATCGGCACCATCAGCGCCTACATCTGGATCTCGCAGGCGATGCTGGGCTCGATCAACCTCAACGGCCGCAGCGACATCGCCACCCGCATCAAGGACGGCGAGGTCGTCGTCGACTTCCTGCGTCCGCTCGACGTGCAGGCCGCGAGCATCGCCACCGAGGTCGGCCAGTCGCTCTTCGCCCTGATCCCCCGTGGGCTGCCCACCGTCAGCATCGGCATCTTCGTCGTCGGGATGAACGTGCCCTCGGCGCTCTCCGGCTACCTGCTCGGCGCCCTGAGCCTGGTGCTCGCCATCGTCGTGTCCAGCACGACGGTCTACCTCGTCGCCGCCACCGGGTTCTGGCTGGTCGAGACCCGCGGCCTGCAGATCCTCTACATGGTCGTGTCCGGCTTCTTCGCGGGTCTGTTCGTGCCGATCGACCTGTTCCCCACCGCACTGCGCGTCGTCGCGGAGTGCACGCCCTTCCCCTCGATGCTGATGTATCCCGTCGACGTCCTGTCGGGCCGCGTCGACCGGTCTCGACGCGCTCGGCCTGGTCGGGCTCCAGGTGCGTGTGGCTCGTCCTGGCCGCGCTCGCGGGCCACCTGATGACCCGCGCCGGTCGCCACCGGCTGGAGGTGCAGGGTGGCTGACGTCCACGACAGCGACCCGTCCCTACCGCGCGGTGCTCGCCTCGCGCATCCGCTCGCAGCGCAGCTATCGCGCCAACTTCGCGATCGACCTGGTCAGCTCGCTGCTCGTCGGGGTCGTCGAGCTGGCCGAGGTCGGCGTGCTCTTCCTCAACGTCGACGTGCTCGGCGGGCTCGAGCTCACCCAGATCCTGATCGTGTTCGGCCTGGCCGACCTGGCCTTCTCGATCGCCGACCTGGCCTTCGGCCACTGCGACAACCTGCCGACGTACCTGCGCGCGGGCACGCTCGACGTCTTCTACCTCCGCCCGCAGCCCCTTCTGCTGCAGCTGATCACCTCCGACATCTCGCTGCGCCGTCTCGCCCGGGCCGTCGTCGGCCTGCTCGCGCTCACCGCCGGGCTCGTGCTCGCCGACATCGACTGGTCCGTCGGTGCGGTGGCGCTGCTGGTCGTGTCGCTGGTCAGCGGCATCGCGACGTTCGCCGCGATGTTCGTCTGGGCGGCCGGTGCCCAGTTCTTCCTCATCGACGGTGCCGAGGCGACCAACGCCTTCGTCTACGGCGGCCGCTACGCCGCCAGCCAGCCCGCCAGCGTGTGGAACCGCCCGCTCAAGGTCGTCTTCGGCTTCTTCTTCCCGATGGCGTTCACCGCCTACCTCCCGACGGTGACCCTGCTGGGTCTCCCGGGCTCCGACCTGTTCCCGCCCTGGCTCGGCTGGTGCGCCCCCCTCGCGGCGCTCTGGACCTGGGCCATGGCGCTGCTGGCCTGGCGCATCGGCGTCCGGCACTACCGAGGAGGCGGCGGATGACCGCCCACCACGACGCACTGGTCACCACGACCGGGCTGGGGCGCGACTTCAAGGTCCGCGAGGGCGTACGCCGGCGCACGCTCACCGCGGTCGACGACCTCAGCTTCTCCATCGCGCCGGGCGAGGCCGTCGGCTACATCGGCGCCAACGGCGCCGGGAAGTCGACCACGATCAAGATGCTCTGCGGCATCCTCGTCCCGACCCGTGGCGAGGTCATCACGTGTGGGCACCGCCCGGTCGCCGACCGGCGCCGGCTCGCTCGGGAGATCGGCGTGGTCTTCGGCCAGCGCACCCAGCTCTGGTGGGACCTGCCGGTGCGCGAGTCGTTCGCCATCCTGGCCGCGATCCACGCGCTCGGGCGCACCCAGGAGGACGCTCGGACCGAGGAGCTCGTCGAACGGCTCGAGCTGGCCGAGTTCCTCGGGACGCCGGTGCGCCAGCTCTCGCTGGGCCAGCGGATGCGCGCGGAGGTCGCCGCGGCGCTGCTCCACTCCCCCCGCCTGGTCATCCTCGACGAGCCCACGATCGGCCTCGACGTGCTGTCCAAGCAGCGACTCCGCGAGTTCCTCGTCAGCGAGCGCACGACCCACGGCACCACCCTGCTGCTCACCACCCACGACATGGGCGACGTCGAGCGGCTCTGCGACCGGGTGCTGCTCGTCGACCGCGGGCGCCTGGTCTGGGACGGCACCCTCGCCGGGCTGTCGCGCACCGTGGGCGCCCAGCGCGTCCTGGTCGTCGACCTGGCGGCGTCCACCCCCGACCTCACCGACGTCGGTGACACCCAGCACCTCGGCAGCGAGGGCGGCGGGCTGCGCCAGCGGTTGGCGTTCGACCCCGACACGACCACCGCCGCCAAGGTGCTGGCCGCGGTCTCGGAGCGCGCGGAGGTGCTCGACCTCGCGGTCGAGGAGCCCGACGTCGAGGACGTCGTACGCCGCGTCTACGCCGCGCGCCGCTGACCCGGCCCCACCCGGCCGGCCGGCGCTTAGCCCGGATCCACCGATTCTCGCCTGCTACGCGACACCATGCGGGGCGCCGGCGGCGTTGCCGCCGCTTGAGAGACGCCCGGTATGACTGCGCGGCGGCGCCTTGCCGGACGCACCCGCCTGGTGACGCTCGCGACGCCGACCATCGGTGGATCCGGGCTCACTCGATCAGGTGCCGGTGGGCCTCGATCCAGTCGATCTCCGCCTGCTCGCCCTCGACGGCTCCGTCGGCGACCCAGGTGCGCTGGGGCTCCTGCCCTGCGTCCGCGAGGTCCTGCACCAACGCCATCGTGTCGCGGATCCGGTCCGTCACGGCGTCGACCACCGCGAGGTCCGGGAGGTCGCCGTACGCCGCGAGGAACGCCCGCACCCGGGCACGACGGTCGGGCACCGTCGGGAAGTGGTGCCACTCGAGGGCCATCTCGTCGGAGCGCAGAGGAGCGAACCAGCGCAACGCGTACGTCACGTCGTGCAGGCGCGGCGCCGGGTGCAGGTAGTCCCAGTCGATGAGACCGACCGCTTCCTGGTCACGCCACACGAAGTTCCACGGGCCGGGGTCGCCGTGGCAGAAGACGAGGTCCGCACCCGGCACGGCCGGCGCACCCCACACCGCGTCGTCGGGCGGGGTCCAGCCGGCCGACGCGTCGTGGATCGTCCGGAGCAGCCGGGCCGCCGAGGTGAGGCCGCGGTCGTCGTGCTGGTGGAACCACCCCTGACCCCCGTCCTCGCCCTCGACGAACCTCAGCGTCTCGACGCCGTCGGCGAGGCCGAGCGGCTCCGCCACGCAGTCGAGCCCCTGCGCGCGCAGGTGGCGCAGCAGGCTGTGCACGGTCGGGGTGGCGGCGCTCGCCGGCCTCGTCACGACACCGTCGGCGATCCGCACCTCGCGGAGCTCCTCGTTGACCTCGGCCGCTCGGTCGAGTCGGTCCAGCTCCTCGCTCATCACCGCAGCCTGCGACCCGCGCCCCTGATCGTCAACCGGATTCCCACGCCCTACGCTGCGAAGCGTGAGCACACCTCCGACCACGGCCTGTCGTCACTGCAGGTCGACCGTCGGGAGGCTCGTCCTCGACCTCGGACGCCAACCCTCGGCCGAGACGTTCCCGGACGTCTCGAGCGACCCTGCCGACGACCCGAGTCACCCGTTGCGGATGTGGTTGTGCGGCGAGTGCCACCTCGCCCAGCTCGCGGAGGACCCGGGGACCGTCGAGGAGCAGACGGTCGTCGTCGAGTCGGCCGCCATGAGCCGCCAGGCCGAGGACACCTTCCACTTCGTGGCCGAGGTCCACGTGCTGCAGCCCGGCTCGCGCGTCGTCGAGTTCGGGAGCCCGCACGGCCATCCGCTGACCGATCGACTGGCCGCCCGCGGCCTGAGCGTCGTACCGGTGGAGGGAGACGGGTCAGCCGACCTCGTGCTCGACGTCTACGGGCTCCTGCACGAGGCCGACCAGGAGGCCGCGCTCGCGGAGCGGCTCGCCCGGGTCGCCACCGGCGGTGCGCTCGCGCTCCAGCTGCACTCCCTGGCGAGCGTGCTGGCGACCAGCCAGTTCTCCGAGCTGCGCCACGGCCACTTCGCCTACTGGTCCCTGCCCGCGCTCGACGCTGCCCTCCGGAGGCGCGGATGGGGCGTCCACCGGGCCCGCCGCTTCGAGTTCGACGCGGGCACCCTCGCGGTGGTGGCCACCGCCGACCCACACCCGGACGACGAGGCCGCCGACCTGCTCGCCGCCGAGCTCGCCGCCGGGGTGACGCAGCCCACGGTGCTCGGCCACCTGCAGCGTGAGGCCGACGCGATCGCCGGCTCCCTGCGCGCCTGGCTCGAGGCCGAGCGCACTGCCGGCCGCCTCGTCATCGGCTACGGAGCCGCGGGTCGCAGCGTGCCGCTCCTGTGCCACGGCGCGATCGGGGCCTCGCTCCTCCCCGCGGTGGCCGACGCGGCGCCGACCAAGCACGGACGACGCCTCCCCGGCACCGACATCGCGATCATCTCGCCCGCCGACCTCGTCGAGCGGCGCCCCGACCGGGTGCTGCTCTTCCTGCCCGACCTGCTGCCCGAGCTGCGCCGGGCCCTCCCCTCGGTCGAGGAGGTCCGGCGCCCGCTGGGTGGTCCTCACACCCGCGCCGGTGGAGGTCGACCCGGTGCCACCGGTCGCTACAGGCTGATCAGCTCGGCGTCCACGCCGAGGTCGGCGAGCATCCGCCCGATCTCCTCGGCGTAGACGGGATTGACCACGAGCACGGCGTGCGGCGCGGCCTCCTTCAACGCCTCCGGCGCCACGATCGCGTGCCCCGTGCCGGCGACGAAGGTGCCCTGCTTGCGCGGGTTGATGTCGACGACCCACTCGATCGCGTCCGCCCCGGGCACGAGGTTGAGCAGCCCGATGGCCCGGGCACCGCCACCCCAGGCCGCCAGCCGTTGACCGTCGGCACGGCGGGCGGCGAAGTCGGCGGCGACCCGGGCGATCCGGTCGGACAGCGCGTGCACCTCGCCGCGGATCCGGTCGGCCACGGCCGGGTCGATCGGTGCCGTGCTCGCCTGGCCGTCGGCCACCCGTGCCTCGACCGCGGCGAAGAGTCCGTCGAACGTCGCGGTCGCGCGCACGTCGGAGAATCCGGCGCGGGTCAGGAGGTGGGTGAGGGTCTCGGGGGTCCAGTAGCCGCAGTGCTCGTACATCAGGTCCTCGAACGCCCCGCGATCCAGGGCCCAGGAGAAGTTGGGCACCTCGATGTAGACGCCGCCACCGTCGACGGTCCCGCCGCGGATCGCCTCGATGAGCATCATCGGCTCCGGGAGGTGCTCGAGCAGGTGCCGCGCGGCGACGAAGTCGACCTCGTGGCCGCGCAGGCTGTCGGCGTCGGCGAACTCGTCGACGATCGACACGTCGGCGGTGGCCACCAGCTCGCTGACCCGGTCGGGTCGGTGCCCGGGCTCGAAGCCGATGCCGGTGTTGTCACCGGCCAGGCAGAGGGTGGCGAGGAAGCGTCCGTCGCCGGCTCCGATCTCGGCGAGCCGGCGACCCCGCAGACCGTGCCTCTCGACGAGCCCGGCGGCGAGGTCGGCCTCCCACGAGGCGAACTTCGGCGAGTGGTGCAGCGAGTTGTCGTAGTCCTGGGCGTAGTCCATCCGCTCGATCTCGAACGCGGCGTTCCACACGTAGGCGCAGTCGGCGCACAGCGCCAGCGACATCTCCCCCTGCGCACACTGCGTCGCCGCCTCGCGGGTGGTCCACAGGAGCCCGACGTGCACCGGCATCGACGCGATGGTCAGCAGGGTCTCGGTGGCCGAGGAGCCACAGGCGGGGCAGTCCGGGGTGTTCTCGGTGTCAGGTGTGCTTGGGTGCGGCATCGCTGCTGATCTCCTCCACGGCACGGTGCGGCGCGAGCCGCTTGAGTCGTCGCTCGAGCTTCTTCTTGGTCACGTACGTCGTGCGCAGCAGCGCCGGCGACACGGTGAGCGCCGCCACCATGCCCCGGGTCCGCACGTCGCGCTTCTCGGCGAGCGCCCGGCGCGCAGCCTCGCGCGCACCGGCGTCGTCGCCCTCCAGCAACAGCCGGCGGGCCCGCACGGTGGCCCGCACGTGACGGCTGTCGACCAGGGCGACCTCGAGGGCCGCCCGGGTCTCGGCGTCCCCGTGCTCGGCGACGACCGCGGTCATCATCTTCTCCCACGACTCCCGCACCGACTCGACGCCGCGGGCGCCGCGCGAGTCGGAGTGCTCGTCCTCGCGGTAGACCGCGAGCGGCTCCTCGACGCAGCGCAGCACGTAGCCGGAGGTGATCAGGTCCAGCCACAGGCCGACGTCCTCGACGTGCGGGATGTCGCCCGCGCAACCCCCCGACCGCCTCCCAGGCCTCGCGACGGATCAGCGCGGTGTAGTAGGGCACCCAGTTGTCGACCAGCTCGAGGATCGAGACGGGCGCACCCGACCGGAAGCGCTCGGGCACCGGGCCGCGATAGGTCTCGCGCCGGATGCCGGCGGCGTCCAGGAAGTGCGCGTCGCAGGCGAGCACCGCGGTGTCCGGGTCGGCGTCCAGCAGCGGGCACCAGCCGCTCGACGAAGGTCGGCAGCACCAGGTCGTCGGAGTGCAGCATCGACGACGTAGCGACCGGTCGCGGCGGACCCGGCCGCGTTGACGCCGCCGACGGCGAGCTTGTTCTCCTGGCGGACCAGGACGACCCGCGGGTCGGCGAGGTAGGGCTCCACGATCTGCGCGATCACCTCCGACATCCCGTTGTCGACGACCACGAGCTGCCAGTCGTCCCGGGTCTGGGCTCACCACCGACTCGATCGTCTCGAGGATGGTGTCCTCGGTGCGGTAGGCCGAGCACAGGAAGCTGACCGAGGGGGCCTCGGGACCGGCCGCGCTCACGACGCGGTCTCCGCCGCGCCGGCAGCCGGGGACAGCACCAGGCGTGCGGGATGGAAGGCCTCGGCGAAGCGGTGTCCGCACTGCACGCCGCGCATCCTGGCCAGGCCGCGGAACGCGTCGTCGTCGAACCACGTGCGCGCGGCCTGGGACGGATAGCTGGCGTGCAGCACGCGGCACTTCTCCTCGAGCGACCTCGACGCTCAGCGGCACCGAGACGAGCGGCTGGCGCAGGTCGGCCTCGGCCTTGAGGATCTCGTAGCCGAGCACGAGGTGGTCGCGGAAGACCGTGGGCACCAGGTCGGCCAGGCCGCGGTGGTCCTGGTGGTGGTCGTGGCCGCTCGTCGCCAGCACCAGGTCGGGCTCGCAGGTGCGCCGGAAGTCCTCGAGCGCGTCCTTGGCGTCGCTCCCAGTGGTGCGGCAGCCGACCGTCGGGCAGGTCCAGCACGCGTACCGTCGACGTCGGCGCCGGGGCACAGCGCCGCGAGCGCCGCGCGCTCCTCCGACTCGCGCAGCGTGCCGGCACCCGGAGAGCACCAGCGCGCGGACCCGCAGCCCCGGCAGTGCCCGGCACCACGTGAGCAACGTGCCGCCGGCCCCGATGGCGATGTCGTCGCAGTGCGCTCCGACCACCACGACCTCGTCGCAGCGCTCGGGGACGAGCGCGCGCATCAGCCGCGACCGCCCTTGCGGATCAGGGCCTGGAGCGGCGCGACGTCGACCCGTCCTGCTCCCACACCATCCACGGGGGCGTCCCGGCCTGGTAGAGCGCCTCGAGCTCGTTGCGCTCCTTGACGGTGTCGGCCGACTGCCAGAAGCCGTGGTAGCGGTGCGACATCAGCGAGCCCTCCGCGGCGAGGGCGGTGCAGGCGTCGGCGACGAGGTCGCCGTCGGGCGGGATCAGGTCGATGATCTCGGGCCGCAGCACGAAGTAGCCGCCGTTGATGTAGAGCGAGAGGTCGACCGCGGGTCGGATCGCCTCGACCCGGTCGTTGTCGTCGATCTCCACGACGTGGAACGCCGACACCGGCGGCACGGCCAGCAGCGCGGCCCGGGCGTCGCTGTCGCGGAAGTTCTCCACCATCTCGTCCAGCGGGGCGTCGGTGAGGACGTCGGCGTAGTTGGCCAGGAACTCCTCGTCCTCGTCGAGGAGGTGGCGCACCCGTCGCAGCCGCTCGCCGATCGAGGAGTTGAGACCGGTGTGCACGAAGTGGATCGTCCAGTCGGCGATGTCGCTGCTGGCCACCTCGACCTGGCCGGCGCTCAGGGTGAAGTCGTTGGACTCCGTCTCGCGGTAGCCCAGGAAGTAGTCCTTGATGTGGTGGGCGCCGTAGCCGAGGCACAGGACGAACTCGGTGTGGCCGAAGTGCGCGTAGTAGCGCATCACGTGCCAGATCAGCGGACGCGGACCGACCATCTGCATCGGCTTGGGCACGTCCGACTCGCTGCTGCGCATCCGCATGCCGAACCCACCGCAGAAGAGCACGACCTTCATGACACCGGCTCCCTCGGGTCGATGATCTCCAGCTCCGGGATCGCGACGACCAGTCGTCCGCCCCACTCCGCCACCGGGGCGAGCTGGGCGACGATCTCGTCGCGCAGGTTCCACGGCATGATCAGCACGTAGTCGGGCCGGTCGACGTCGATGCGCTCGGGCGGGTGGATCGGGATCCGGGTGCCCGGCGTGTAGCGACCGTGCTTGTAGGGGTTGCGGTCGACGGTGTAGGCCAGCAGGTCCGGCCGGATGCCGCAGTAGTTGAGCAGCGTGTTGCCCTTGCCGGGTGCGCCGTAGCCGACGACGGTCCTGCCCTCCTCGGCGGCGGTGAAGAGGAAGCGCATCAGGTCGTTGCGGACCCTGGCCACCCGCTCGGCGAACCCGGCGTAGCCCTCCACGGTGTCGAGGCCGGCGGCGGCCTCGGCGGCCAGCACCTCCGCGACGCGGGCCGACGGCTCCGCTCCCAGCTCGGTGGGCCGCGCCCACACCCGGATCGAGCCACCGTGGGTCGGCACCAGCTCGACGTCGACGACGCTGAGGCCGACGCGAGCCAGGGCGTCACGGGCGCTCGCGACGGTGTAGTACTGGAAGTGCTCGTGGTAGATCGTGTCGAACTGGCAGTGCTCGACCAGGGTCAGGAGGTGCTGCACCTCGATCACCACCCAGCCCGTGTCGGAGACGAGCCGGCGCAGTCCCACGCCGAACCCGATCACGTCGGGGATGTGGGCGAAGACGTTGTTGGCGATGACGACGTCGGCCACCCCGTGCTCGGCCACGACCTCGGCGGCGGTGCTCGGGTCGAGGAACGCGGTCACGGTCGGCACGCCCTTGTCGCGCGCGGCGGCGCCGACGTTGGCCGAGGGCTCGATGCCCAGGGCCCGGATGCCGTCGGCCACGACGTGCTGCAGGAGGTAGCCGTCGTTGCTCGCGACCTCGATGACGAACGAGGGGTCGACCCGCTCGCGGACCGTGTCGACGTAGCGGCGCGCGTGCTCGACCCACGAGGAGGAGAAGGAGGAGAAGTAGGCGTACTCGGTGAACGTCTCGTCGGGATCGATCAGGGACGGGATCTGCACGAGCAGGCAGGCGTCGCACACCCGTGCGTGCAGGGGGTACGTCGGCTCCGGCGCGAGGAGGTCGTCCTCGGTCAGGAACAGCTCGCAGGGCGGGGACGCACCGAGGTCGACGAAGGTGCTCAGCTCGGTGCTGCCGCACAACCGGCAGGAGAGCGCGGCTCACGGAGCGACCAGCCGCATCTCGTCGTCGATCTCACCGAGCTCCTGGCGGCGACGCAGCACCGCCAGCCTGGTGAAGCGCTCGGTGAAGGCCTCGTGGGTCAGTCCGTGCTTCCGGTAGGCGTCCACGAGCTCCTGCGCGCCGTCGGCGATCGACCACTGCGCCCGCCACCGGGGCAGCGCGGCACCTACCTTGGCGAAGTCGACGCGGTAGGAGCGGGGGTCGCCGCCGGTCTCGCCGGTGATCACCAGCTCGGCGCTGGGCACCGCCACGGCCACCGCCTCGGCGATCTGGGAGACCTGGACGTTGTTGGCGTCCGAGCCGATGTTGAAGGCCTGTGCGTGCACGGCCTCGCGGGGAGCCACGAGCGCCTCGGCGAAGGCCGTGGCGATGTCGGCGGCGTGCACCAGCGGCCGCCAGGGGGTGCCGTCGGACATCACGAGGATCTTGTCGTCGAGCACCGCGTGGCCGACGAGGTTGTTGAGCACGATGTCGCTGCGGAGCCGCGGGGAGAAGCCGAACGCCGTGGCGTTGCGCAGCATCACCGGCGTGAAGTCGTCGTCGGCCAGCGCGACGAGATCGTCCTCCACGCGCACCTTCGACTCGGCGTACGGCGTCACCGGCCGCATCGGGGCCTCCTCGGTGAGCGCCTCGGAGGTGCCCGAGGCGCCGTAGACCGAGCAGGTCGAGGCATAGAGGAAGCGACCGACGCCGGCGTCCTTGGCCAGCCTCGCCAGGCGCGAGGAGGCGTGGTGGTTGATGTCGTAGGTCAGCTCGGGCACCAGCGAGCCGAGCGGGTCGTTGGACAGCGCTGCCAGGTGGATCACGGCGTCGAAGCCGGCCAGGTCGGCGACGGTGACGTCGCGCAGGTCACGGCGCAGCCCCGGGGGGTCGTCGGGTGCTGGGCCCAGCACCGAGGCGGCGAACAGGCCGGTGTCGAGGCCGTGGACCTCGTGACCGGCCGCGACCAACGTGGGCACCATGACGGTGCCGAGATATCCCTGATGACCGGAGACGAGAACGCGCACGCTCGGACCCTACTGGGTGTGGTGGGATATTCCTGCGTGCCGTATCAGCGCCGCGCCCTCGCGCCGCGGCGCGACGCGGCCATCGTGGCGACGCACGGTCGGGCTGCCTCACCGGAGGTCGGCCAGCGCCTCCCGTGCCGCGCGGTGTCCGGCGTCGACGGCACCCTCCATGTAGCCGCTCCAGGCGAGCGCGGTCTCGGTCGCGGCCCACTTGATCGGCCCGATCGGCTCGGCGAGCGACGCCCCGAAGTGGATCCAGCCGCAGGGGCCGGGGTTGGCGTTGTAGCAGCCGCGCGTCCACTCCCGCTCGACCCAGGCGCCCTCGACGATCAGCTCGGGCTTCGCGGCCCGCGGCCCGAAGTGGCGGCCCAGCTCGTCACGCAGGGCGGCCTGTCGCTGCTCGTCGGGCCAGCGACCCTGCACCCGCGCGTTCTCGCCCTCGAGGAAGGCCAGGATGATGCCGGGACCACCGGCGTCCTCCGGCATGCAGGAGTCGTTCGACATCCGGGCGGGTCCGATGTCGGAGATCAGCTGGGCGTTGAGCCCCTCGTCACGCCAGAAGGGCTCGTCGTAGATCACGAACGACTTGTGGGCCGACGCCTGCGGCAGCCGCTGCGTCAGCTGGTCGCGGACGCCGGGCAGCGGCGGGTCGTACATGATCCGCCCGGCCAGCGTCGGCGAGAGCGCGACGATGACCTGCTTGCCCCTCGCCACCACGCCGCCGCGACAGGTCACCGTCACGACGCCGTCGCCGACGTCGATCGTCAGCACCGGCGACTCCAGGACCACCCGCTCGCCCAGCTCGTCGGCCAGGCGTCGCGGGATCTGGCCGGTGCCGCCCACGAACCGCTTCGTCTGCGCGCCGCCCTCCGACTCGCTGAGGAGGTCGGCGGTGACACCGCAGGTGACGACGTTGACGAGCAGCCCGAGCAACGAGACCTCGACCGTCGGCACTGCCAGGATGCCCACCGTGCAGATCTCCAGCAGCTCACGACCGAGCACCGAGAGGCCCTGCTGGTCGTACCACTGCCCCACCGAGATCCGGTCCCACTCGTCGGCCTTCGGCGCCGACCACGGGGCCGCCACGTCGACGGTCTCGGCCATCGCGTCGAGCTGCCGCAGCACCCGTTCGACGTGGGCGACGTCATCGGCGTACGCCGTGTGGAACGCCTCTCCGCGAAGGATCCGGCCACCGAACTCGTAGGACGTGTCACCGTCCTCGAACTGCTGGTAGAGCGCGATCCCGAGCTCCGCCGCGAGCGCCTCCATCCGGTGGTGGGTGTCGCCGATCCACTGCGCGCCGAGCTCGAGGAAGACCCCGGGCATCGGCTCCTCGGTGAGGATCCGACCGCCGACGCGATCGTTGGCCTCCAGCACGAGCGGCTCACGACCCGCCTTCAGCACCTCGCGGGCAGCGACCAGCCCGGACAGCCCGGCCCCCACGACGATGACATCTGCTTCGCGCACGATCATGACTCGAACCCCAGGCCCATCCGGTCGAGGGTGCGCAGCCACAGGTTGCGCTGCCCACCGTTGCGGTCGGCTGCCGCGATCGCCATCCGGGTGGCGGTGATCGCGCCGAAGCGGATCGGCTCGGGCGGGAAGGGCAGCGGCTTGCTGCGCACCATGTGCAGTCGCGTGCGCTCGGTGTCGAGGCCGTCGACCAGGTCGAGGAGCACCCGCGCCCCGAAGCGGCTGGCCCCGACCCCGAGGCCGGTGTAGCCGGCCACGTAGGCCAGCCGGCCGCCGTACGCCGTGCCCCAGAAGGCCGTGAAGCGGCTGCACGTGTCGATCGCACCGCCCCAGCGGTGGGTGAAGGCGAGTCCCTCGAGCTGCGGGAAGGTCTCGAAGAACTGCTCGGCCAGGAGCTTGTACGTCGAGGGGCGCTGGTCGTACTCCGCGCGCACCTTGCTGCCGTAGTGGTAGATCGCGTCGTAGCCGCCCCACAGGATGCGGTTGTCGGCGGTGAGGCGGTAGTAGTGGAACTGGTTGGCGGCGTCGGCCAGGCCCTCGCGTCCCTGCCAGCCGATGGCGGCGAGCTGGTCGGTGCCCAGTGGCTCGGTGACCAGGGCGTAGTCGTAGACCGGGACGACGAAGTGCTGCAGTCGCTTGAGCAGGCCGGTCTCGACGTTGGTCGCCAGCACCACCTTGGCGGCCCTCACGGCACCGAGGTCGGTGCGTCGCCCGCATGCCGGCCCCGTCGCCCGACAGCGTCGGTGACGCGCGTGTGCTCGTGCATGCGGACGCCGAGGTCGAGGCAGGCGCGCTTGAGCCCCCAGGCCAGCTTGGCCGGATGCACCATCGCGACGCCGTCGGGATCGTGGAGGGCCGCGAGGTAGGTCGGGGAGTCGACGCGGGCACGGGCCTGCTCGGCGTCGAGGAACTGCATCGAGCCCCCGTTGCTCGTTGACGGTGTCGGCGAGCTCGCGCAGGTCGTCGACCTGCCAGGCCGCCGTGGCGAAGTCGAGCTCGCCCGTCCGCTCCCACTCGGCGTCGATGTCGTGACGGCGCAGCGTGTCCTCGATGCCGTCGAGGTTCTCCGCGCCCATCCGCTGCAGGGTGTCGAACTCCTGGGGGAAGCGCTCGAGGCCGTTGGCCTCGCCGTGGGTCAGGCTGGCCGAGCAGAAGCCGCCGTTGCGACCCGACGCGGCCCAGCCGACCTCGTTGCCCTCGAGGACGAGCACGTCGCGCGACGGGTCGTCCTCCTTGGCCTGCAGGGCGGCCCACAGGCCGGAGTAGCCACCACCCACGACCAGCAGGTCGGCGGTGGTGTCGCCGACCAATGCGGGAGTCGGGGCCGGGCGCGCCGGATCGGCCAGCCAGAAGACGGCCGGCTCGGCCTCGGCGAGGGAGGCGTGAGCGGCAGCCGCGTCGACCGCACGGGAGGTCATGACGCAATCGTAGGGGTCGATCTCGGCGCGCGACGCCACAGAACCTGAGCGATCGAGGTCCTTTCCACCACGCCCTCGCGGGCCTACAGTCTGTTCACCGCGACCGCGTCCGTGTCGCATCCGGGTTCACGATCGATCCAGGGAGGGGCGTGACGCGATGTCGACCACAGCCAGAGATGAGCCGTCTGCGCAGGACGTCACCGGCAAGGGACTCAACGAGGGGTCGCTCAGCTTCACCGGCACGCTCGCGATCGGCCTCGCCTCGGTGGCTCCGGCCTACTCGCTCGCCGCCACGCTGGGCTACGTCGTCATCGAGACCGGCGTGCTCGCCCCGGTGGCCGTCATCCTCGGCTTCATCCCGATGCTGCTGACCGCCTTCGCCTACCGCGAGCTCAACCGGGTGATCCCCGACTGCGGCACGACCTTCACGTGGGTGACGAAGGCCTTCGGACCGAGGACCGGCTGGTTCAGCGGCTGGGTGCTGACCCTCGCGGGGGTCATCGTGCTGGCCAACCTCGCCCAGGTCGCCGCGCAGTACTCCTACTACCTCGTCGGCGCCGACAGCCTCGCCGCCAGCACCTTCTGGGTCACCGTGCTCGGTGTCTTCTTCATCGCGGTGATGACCTACGTGTCGTTCCGCGGCATCGAGATCGCCAACTGGCTGCAGAACGTGCTCGTCGCGATCCAGTACATCGCCCTGGCGGTCCTCGTGATCGCCGTCTTCGTCGCGATCTTCGGCGTCAACCGCCCCGACACCGCGATCGACATCTCGGCCTCGTGGTTCAACCCGATGGAGTACTTCAAGGAGGGCGGCGGCGGCTGGGGGTCGCTGACCGAGGGCATGATCCTGATGGTCTTCATCTACTGGGGCTGGGACACGATCCTGTCCCTCAACGAGGAGACCAAGGACAGCGCCAACACGCCCGGCAAGGCGGCCGTCGCGGCCACGCTGATCCTGCTCGCGACCTACCTCCTCACCACGGTCGCGTCGGTGTCGTACGCCGGTGTCGGCACCACCGGGATCGGGCTCGGCAACGAGGACAACGCCGACGACGTCTTCAGCGTGATCGGCACCGAGGTGCTCGGCAGCTGGGACTGGGTGGTCATCCTGGCGGTGCTGGTCTCGGCGGTCGCCTCCACGCAGACCACGATCCTCCCCGCCGCCCGCGGCACGCTCGCGATGGGCATCTACAAGGCCATCATGAGCCAGTTCGCCAAGACCCACGAGCGCTACCACACGCCCTCCCTGTCGACCCTGTTCATCGGGGTGGCAGCGAGCGTGATCTACGTGCTGCTCAGCCTGCTCGGCGACAACGTGTACGGCGACGTGCTGCTCGCGATCGGGCTGATGATCGCCTTCTACTACGGCATCACCGCCTATGCGTGCGTGTGGTACTTCCGCGCTGACATCAAGCGGGGCGGCAAGGCGCTGTGGACCAAGGGCGTCATGCCCCTGCTGGGCGCGCTGATGCTGACCCTGGCGTTCGTCAAGTCCGCCGTCGACATGCTCTCGCCGGACTACGGCTACCTCGGCGGGCTCGGCGGCATCGGCAGCGTCTTCATCCTCGGGATGGGCTCGATCCTGCTGGGACTGCCGATCATGTGGCTGCTCTCGCGCCGGCCGGAGCAGAAGGCGTTCTTCGCGGGCGAGACCCTGCACCGTCACACCCCGGTCAAGGCACCGGACTAGTCACCCTCCTGGGACCCCCGGCTGGGGCCCTCGGCTGGGCACCGGAGCGGGGCGCCCGCGTCAGCCCTCGAAGCCGTGGTGCTGCATGACGTGCTTGATGCGGGTGTAGTCCTCCATGCCGTACATCGAGAGGTCCTTGCCGTAGCCGGAGTGCTTGAAGCCGCCGTGCGGCATCTCGGCGGCGAGCGGGATGTGGGTGTTGATCCAGACGCAGCCGAAGTCGAGGCGCATCGACATCCGCGCCGCCGTGGTCGCGTTCTGGGTCCACACCGACGACGAGAGTCCGTAGACGGTGTCGTTGGCCATCCGCACGGCCTCGTCCTCGTCGGTGAACTTCTGCACGGTCAGCACCGGGCCGAAGATCTCGGTGGTGATCAGCTCGTCGGACTGCCGCAGGTCGGCCACCACCGTGGGCTGGTAGAAGTAGCCGTCGCCGGCCACCCGCTGTCCGCCCGTGACGACGCGGGCGTGGTCGGGGGCGCGGTCGACGAGGCCGGAGACGTGCTCGAGCTGGGTGGCGTTGTTGATGGGCCCGAAGAAGATGTCGTCGTCGGCGGGGTCGAAGCCCGTCTTCATCGCCTGGGCGCCCTCGGCGAGCCTGGCGGTGAACTCGTCGTAGACGCCGGCCTGCACGATCACGCGCGTGGCGGCGGTGCAGTCCTGCCCGGCGTTGAAGAGTCCCGCCTCGGCGATGCCGGCCACGGCCGCGTCGAGATCGGCGTCGTCGAAGACCACGACCGGCGCCTTGCCGCCGAGCTCGAGGTGCGCACGCTTGAGATCCTCGGCGGCCGACTTGGCGACCGCCATCCCGGCGCGCGTGGAGCCGGTGATCGACACCAGCTGTGGCACCTTGTGGCGGGTCAGGGCCGCACCGGTGTCACGGTCTCCGGTGACGAGGTTGACCACGCCGGGCGGGAAGACCTCCTGCATCTTCTGGAACATCCAGTACGACGACGCGGGAGTCGTGTCGGAGGGCTTCATCACCACGGTGCAGCCGGCCGCGAGCGCGGGGGCGAACTTCCACACCGCCATCATCATCGGGTAGTTCCACGGAGCGACCTGGGCGACCGGGCCGACGGGCTCGCGACGGATGGAGGACGTGAAGCCGGCCAGGTACTCCCCCGACGAGCGACCCTCGAGCACCCGCGCGGCCCCGGCGAAGAACCGGAGCTGGTCGATCATCACCGGGACCTCCTCGCTGCGGGTGAGGTGGGCCGGCTTGCCGGTGTTCTCGCACTCGATGGCGATGAGCTCCTCGGTGCCGTCCTCGATCAGGTCCGCGAGCTTCAGCAGCGCCTGCTGGCGGGTGCTGGGGGTGCTCCAGCGCCACTTCTCGAAGGCCCGCGCCGACGCCGAGCAGGCGAGGTCGACGTCGTGCTCGTCCGACATCGGCGCGGTGGCGTAGACGGCGCCGGTCGAGGGGTCGATGATGTCCATCGTGGCGCCGGACGCCGACGCCTGGACCTGCCCGTCGATGATGTTGTGGAAAGTCTGCTTCTCCGACATGTCAGCTCCCTGGTCAGCGTCCCTCGCGCACCCGCGCAGGTAGCGCTCAGGCTAGGCCGAATCATTGGGAGAGGGAACACATGGGCACGCAGGCGCAGGCTCCGACACATCCACTCACGCCGCTGACGGCGGACGAGTTCCGCGCCACCGCCGCGATCCTGCGTCGCGACCAGGCGCTCGACGTCTCCTGGCGGTTCGCCGGCATCGAGCTCGCGGAGCCTGCCAAGGCACTGGTGAAGGAGTGGCGCGCGGGCGACCCGGTCGAGCGGTCGGCGTTCGCCGTCCTGTGGAACCGCGCCAGCAACGAGGCGGCCGAGGCCGTGGTCGACCTGAGCGGTGACCGGGTGACGTCGTGGGCGATCGTGCCCGGCGCGACCCCCAACTTCACCGTCGACGAGTGGCACGAGATCGACGTCGCGATGAAGTCGCACCCCGACGTCCTCGCCGCCCTGGCCGAGCGCGGCATCACCGACCTGGACCTCGTGCTCTTCGACGCCTGGACCTACGCCAGGGCGATGATGCCCGAGCAGTACGCGGACCGGCGCCTGGGGTGGTGCGACATCTGGGTCCGGAGCACGCCCCACGGCAACCCCTACGCCGCACCCGGTCCCCGGGATGAAGCTGATCGTCGACATGAACACCTGCGAGCTCCTCGACATCGAGCGCGGCCCGGACCCGGGGATGCCGGAGGTCAAGGGCGAGTACGTCCCCGACGAGTGGGGCGGCGAGCAGCGCACCGACGTGGCGCCGCTGCAGATCGTCCAGCCCGAGGGCGTCTCCTTCACCCTCGAGGGCGAGGAGCTGCGCTGGCAGAAGTGGTCGATGCGCGTCGGCTTCAACTACCGCGAGGGACTGACCCTGCACGCGGTGTCCTACGACGGCCGCGACGTCGCGCACCGGATGTCGTTCGCCGAGATGATCGTGCCCTACCGCGACCCGTCCTTCGAGCACGTGCGCCGCACGGCCTACGACATCGGCGAGTGGGGCCTCGGCTTCATGACCACCTCGCTCGAGCTCGGCTGCGACTGCCTCGGCGAGATCACCTACCTCGACGCGACCTTGCACGACTCGCAGGGCGAGCCCTTCACCATCGGCAACGCGATCTGCATCCACGAGGAGGACAACGCGATCCTCTGGAAGCACGTCGACGAGCACGCGGGCGCCGAGGTCCGGCGGATGCGCCGCTTCGTGGTCTCGTTCCACGCGACGGTCGCCAACTACGAGTACATCGTCTACTGGCGCTTCTACCAGGACGGCAACATCGAGTGCGAGGTGCGCGCCACGGGGATCATGGTGACGACGCCGTACGACCTCGAGGCCGGCGCGCCCCGCACGGGGACGAGCGTCGACAACGCGACCTACGCCCCGATCCACCAGCACTTCATCGTCGCGCGCCTCGACCTCGACGTCGACGGGCCGACGCAGACGGTGGTGGAGGTCGACTCCGAGGTGGTGCCGGTCGGGCCGGACAACCCCTACGGGTTGGCGGTGCGCACCGTCGCGACGCCGGTGCGCTCGGAGTCCGAGGCGGGGCGCGACTTCAGCTGGGAGAAGCAGCGCGGGTGGAAGGTGACCAACCCGAACGCGACGAACGCGCACGGCGACCATCCCGGCGTACAAGCTCGTCCCGAGCGCGTCGATCCCGGCACTCATGGAGCCGGGCACGCCGCAGTTCGAGCGCGCCCCGGTGATCGGCCACACGGTCTGGGTCACCGCCAACCATCCCGAGGAACGCTGGCCGGCGGGCGCCTACCCGACGCAGTCGACGACCGACGTGCGCGGCATGAGCGACTGGGTCGCCGACGACGAGCCGCTCGAGGACACCGACGTCGTGCTCTGGTACGTCTTCGGCATCCACCACGTCCCACGACCCGAGGACTGGCCGGTGATGCCGGCCGACACGGTCGCGTGGTGGCTCAAGCCCTTCGGCTTCTTCGACGAGAACCCCTCGCTCGACGTGCCACCCTCACCGAGGAGCGGCGGCTCCTGCTGCGCCGACGGGGAGTGCACCTGTCACTAGCCTTGGTGGTGCCTGGTCATCGCAGCTAGAGCGAGGCGAACACCGACTCCAGGATGTCGAGGCCCTCGGCGAGCAGGTGGTCGGGCATCGACAGCGGCGGCAGGAAGCGCAGCACGTTGCCGTAGGTGCCGCAGGTCAGCACGATCAGGCCCTGCTGGTGCGCCGCCGCCGCGATCGCCTTGGTGAGGTCGGGGTCGGGCGTGGTGCCCTCGGTGACGAGCTCGACGGCGAGCATCGCACCGCGGCCGCGGATGTCGCCGATGCGCGGGTCCTTGGCCTGGATCGCGGTGAGGCGCTCGACCATGACCTGCTCGATCACCTTCGCCCGCTCGACGAGGCCGTCCGCCTCGATGGTCTCGATGACGGCGAGGGCCGCGGCGCAGGCGATCGGGTTGCCGCCGTACGTCCCTCCGAGTCCGCCGACGTGCGGCGCGTCCATGATCTCGGCGCGACCGGTCACGGCGCTCAGCGGCAGACCGCCGGCGATGCCCTTGGCGGTGGTGATCAGGTCGGGCGCGACGCCCTCGTGCTCCATCGCGAACATCGCGCCGGTGCGGGCGAAGCCGGACTGCACCTCGTCGGCGACGAAGACGACGCCGTTGGCGCGGCACCACTCGACGATGGTGGGCAGGAAGCCGGGGGCGGGTACGACGAAGCCGCCCTCGCCCAGGATCGGCTCGATCACGAACGCCGCGAGGTTGTCGGCGCCGACCTGCTTCTCGATCTCGTCGATCGTGCGCCTCGCCGCGGCGACGCCGTCGGTCTCGCCGTCGCGGAACGGGTAGGACGCGGACGCGCGGTAGACCTCGCCCGCGAAGGGCCCGAAGCCGCTCTTGTAGGGCATCGACTTGGCGGTCATCGCCATCGTCAGGTTGGTACGCCCGTGGTAGGCGTGGTCGACGACCACCACCGCCTGGCGCTTCGTGAACTGCCGAGCGATCTTGACGGCGTTCTCGACCGCCTCGGCACCGGAGTTGAACAGCACCGACTTCTTCTCGAAGTCGCCGGGGGTGATGCGGTTGAGCGCCTCGGCGACCCGCACGTAGCCGTCGTACGGAGTGATCATGAAGCAGGTGTGGGTGAAGGCGGCGACCTGCTCGGCGACCGCAGCGGCGACGCGCGGAGCGCTGTTGCCGACGGTCGTGACCGCGATGCCCGAGCCGAAGTCGATGAGCGAGTTGCCGTCGACGTCGACGACGACACCGCCGCCGGCCGCGACGACGTAGACCGGGAGCGTCGTGCCGACGCCGTGGGCGACGCTGGCGACCTTGCGCGCCTGCAGAGCCTGCGACTCGGGGCCCGGGATCGCGGTGACGATCCTGCGCTCCTGGGCGAGCTCCGGACCCCCGGCGATCTCTGCGTGTGACGACATGGCGATTCCTCTCTCGGTGCGTGAGGGTGACGTTAGTCCTCGCGACACGGAGGCGACCAGGCAGCGATCGACGCGGTCTCTCAGACGGTCCTGGTGAGGAGTGCGACGCACTCGACGTGGTGCGTCATCGGGAAGAGGTCGAAGGCACGCAGCGACGCGAGCCGGTAGCCGGACTCGGCGAAGATGGCGAGGTCGCGGGCCAGGGCGGCGGGGTCGCACGCGACGTAGGCGACCGCTCGCGGGGTCCGGGCCGCGACCTGCTCCACGACGGCTCGCTTGGCACCCTCGCGGGGTGGGTCGAGCACGACCAGGTCGACGGGGCCGGGGTGCGCCGACGCCAGGACCTCCGCGACGTCGCCGGCGGCCGCCTCGGCGCCCGGGGCGTTGGTCGCGGTCAGCCGTGACGCGCGTCGGTCGCCCTCGACCGCGACGACCCGGCCCGACTCCCCCACGCGGTCGAGCAGGAAGCGCGCGAAGAGCCCCACACCGGCGTACAGGTCGAGGGCCGACTCACCGGGCTGCGGGTCCAGCGCGGCCAGGACGGCACCGACGAGGGCCTCCGGGGCACCGGGGTGCACCTGCCAGAAGCCTCCCTCGACCACCTCGAAGTCGATGCCGTGCACCCGGTGCCGGGGACCGTCGGCCGACTCCAGCAGGCACTCGTCGATCGGCACCAGCTCGTGGGAGCGGTGCTTGCGCATGGCCTTGCCGCCGTCGGGTCGCTCGACGTAGCGCTGCCGGGTGCGCCAGTGCAGACCGTCGTCGTCGCCGTCGACCTGCTCGACGACCACCTCGACGTCCAGGCCGGCGATGCGGCGCAGCTGCTCGGCGACGACGTCGGCCTTGAGCGCACGCTGGCGCCCGAGCGCGACGTGCTGGAAGTCGCACCCGCCACAGGCGTCCGGGCCGGCGTAGGCGCAGGGCGCCTCGACCCGGTCGGGCGACGCCGTCAGCACCTCGACCGCGTCGGCGCGCCAGAAGCGGTCGCCGGTGGCGCCCTCGGTGACCTGGACGACGACCCGCTCCCCCGGGAGAGCGTGGCGCACGAAGACGGCGCGGCCGTCGAGCCTGGCCACGCAGAAGCCGCCGTGCGCCACCGGACCGACCTCGACCTCGGCACGGGTGCCGACCATCGAGTTGCCCCTGGCCCGGCGAGGACGACGACCGCGGGGTCCGGGCCCGGTCACGGACGCCTCCGCGTGCGCCGCCGCTCGTCGACCTGACCACGCCGAGGTCGCCGGGGCGCACGCGGAAGTCGTCGCGCTCCTCGCGCTCGCGGGCGATCTCGGAGGACCGCAGCTGGTAGGGCACCGAGGTCACCATGACGCCGGGCGTGAAGAGCAGACGGCCCTTGAGCCGCAGGGCCGTCTGGTTGTGGAGCAGCTGCTCCCACCAGCGCCCGACGACGTACTCGGGGATGTAGACCGCGACCACGCCCGCGCGGGTTGCTGCGGCGGATCTCGGAGACGTACTGGAGGATCGGACGGACCAGCTCGCGGTAGGGCGAGTGCAGCACCTTGAGCGGTACGCCGAGGTTGCGCTGGTCCCACTCGTCGATCAGGCGGTTGGTCTCGGCGGGGTCGGTGGCGACGTAGATGCCCTCGAGCAGGTTGGGGCGCGAGGCCTTGGCGAAGGCGAGCGCCCGCAAGGTCGGCTTGTGGACCTTGGAGACCAGGACGATGGCGTGCACCCGCGTGGGCATCAGCTTGTCGTCCTCGTCGGCCGACAGCTCGAGCTGGACCTTGTCGTAGTGGCCCTTGATGCCGCGCATCACCGCGAAGAAGAAGATCATCGCCAAGATGGTGATCCAGGCACCGGCGAGGAACTTGGTGATCAGCACGACGACCAGGACGACGGCGGTGAAGCTCAGCCCGACGGCGTTGATGATGCGCGAGCGGTAGATGCGCCGCCGCTTCTCGGGCTCGCGCTCGATCGTCAGCTCGCGCGTCCAGTGCTTGATCATCCCCAGCTGGCTGAGGTTGAAGGAGATGAACACCCCGACGATGTAGAGCTGGATCAGCTTGGTCACCTCGGCGTCGAACGCGACGATGAGCAGCACCGCCATCGCGGCGAGGAACAGGATGCCGTTGGAGTAGGCCAGCCGGTCGCCCCGCGAGCCCAGCGCACGCGGCGCGTAGCCGTCCTTGGCGAGGATCGAGCCCAGGACGGGGAACCCGTTGAACGCCGTGTTGGCGGCCAGCACGAGGATCACGCCGGTCACGGTGACCACGAAGTAGAAACCGGGGCTGAAGTCGAGGAACACCGCCCGGGCGATCTGGGCGATCACCGCGTGCTGGTCGTAGTCGGCCGGCAGCGGGGACCCGTCGGCCAGGGTCATCCGGTCGAACTCGCGCGGGTCGACGTAGCGGATCCCCATCTTCTTGGCGAGCACGATGATGCTCACCATCATCGTGATGGCGATCAGCCCGAGGAGCAGCAGCGTGGTCGCGGCGTTGCGGCTCTTGGGCCGTTGGAAGGCGGGCACGCCGTTGGAGATCGCCTCCACCCCGGTCAGGGCCGCACAGCCCGACGAGAACGCCCTGGCCAGCAGGAAGAGCAGGCCCAGGGTCGTCACCGCGCCTTCGTACTCCGGTGCCGGCGAGATGATCAGGTCGGCGCTCTCGACGTTCGGCAGCGTGCCGGCGACGAGCTGGAGCACCCCGAAGACGCACATCCCGAGGATCGCGACCATGAAGGCGTACGTCGGGACCGCGAAGATCGCTCCGGACTCCCGGATGCCGCGCAGGTTGATCGCCGCCAGCAGGACGACCATGACCGACGCGAACAGCGCCTCGTGGCCCTGGAGTGCCGAGATCGCCGACGCGGCGTACTGCGACGCCGACGAGATCGAGACCGCCACCGTCAGGATGTAGTCGACGAGCAGCGCGCTGGCGACCGTGGTGCCCGCGGTCTGGCCGAGGTTGACCTGGGCGACCTCGTAGTCGCCGCCGCCGCTCGGGTAGGCGTGCACGGTCTGGCGGTAGGACGCGATGACCGCCGCCATGACGAGTGCGACGGCGATCGCGATCTTCCACGACCACACGTAGTAGGACGCCCCGGCAAGCGACAGCATGATGAAGACCTCGTCGGGGGCGTAGGCCACCGACGACAGCGCATCGCTGGCGAAGACGGGCAGGGCGATGCGTTTGGGCAGCAGGGTCTCGCCCAGCTGCGCACTCCGAAGCTTGCGTCCCAGCAGAATGCGCTTGGAGACGTCACCGACACCCACGGGCCGAACCCTACGGGACCGTCGACCCGGAGCCGCCTGGCGCTACGGTAAACCCGTGCATGTCGTGATCATGGGTTGTGGACGCGTCGGCTCGACGCTTGCCCGAAGCCTCGAGGACCGCAACCACACCGTCGCCATCATCGACAGCGACCCCGACGCCTTCCGGCGGCTCGGGCCCGCGTTCAACGGCGACAAGGTCACCGGCTACGGCTTCGACCAACAGGTGCTCGAGAAGGCCGGCATCGGCCGGGCCGACGCCTTCGCCGCGGTCTCGAGCGGTGACAACTCCAACATCATCGCGGCTCGCGTGGCCCGGGAGACCTTCGGCATCCAGCAGGTCGTGGCGCGGATCTACGACCCCGGTCGCGCCGAGGTCTACCAGCGGCTCGGCATCACGACCGTCGCGACGGTCAAGTGGACCGCCGACCAGGTGCTGCGCCGCATCCTGCCGGCCGGCGCCGAGCCGGACTTCCGCGACCCCAGCGGCACCATCCGGGTCGACCAGGTGCCGGTGCCCGAGGTGTGGGTGGGTCATCGCACGATCGACTTCCAGCTGCAGACCAAGTGCCGCATCGCCTGGATCGACCGACTCGGTGAGGGCATGCTGCCCGACCGCGAGTCGGTCATCCAGGAGGGAGACCTCATCCACCTCGTCATGCGCGAGGAGAACGCCGCGGTCGCGTTCAAGGTGATCCAGCACGGTCCCGAGGAGGCCTGATGAGAGTCGCCATCGCCGGTGCCGGCGCGGTCGGGCGCTCGATCGCCCGCGAGCTGATCCAGAACGGCCACGAGGTCCTGCTCATCGACAAGAACCCCCGCTCGGTCATGCCCGAGCGGGTGCCCGACGCCGAGTGGCTGCTGGCCGACTCCTGCGAGCTCTCCTCGCTGGAGGAGGCACGCCTCGACACCTGCGACGTGGTGATCGCGGCCACCGGCGACGACAAGGCCAACCTCGTCACCGCGCTGCTCGCCAAGACGGAGTTCGGCGTGCCGCGCACCGTCGGGCGGGTCAACCACCCCAACAACGAGTGGCTCTTCACCGAGGCCTGGGGGGTCGACGTCAACGTCTCGACCCCGCGCATCATGTCGGCGCTGGTCGAGGAGGCGGTCACCGTGGGCGACCTCGTGCGGCTGTTCACCTTCCGCCAGGGCAACGCCAACCTCGTCGAGATGACCCTGCCCGCGGACTCGCCGTACGTCGGGAAGCCGATGGGGCTGATCCCCTTCCCCGACAACTGCGCCCTGGTCACCATCCTGCGCGACGGACAGGTCTACGTGCCCGACGCCGAGCAGCCGGTCGAGGCCGGTGACGAGCTGCTCTTCGTCGTGCCGGCCGAGGGCGAGGACGAGCTCGAGCGCCTGCTCGCCCCCACCAACCACCCGAGCTGACAGGCGCCTCGCGAGGAACGAGCGAGGGGCCGTGGTCAGCGAAGATTGAGCGAATCCTGCGGGCGAGCTCGCGAGCCCGCAACGGGTGAGACGAAATCCGGTGAGGTGCAAGCGACCGCGACCCACCGGGTCGACCCACCGGGTCGCCGTCGGCGTGCACCTCACCGGGCTTCGTCGACGCTCGCTGGCGCTCGCTGCTCAGCCTCCGTCGGCCACTGCGCGCTCGCTGCTCAGCCTCCCTCGGCGGTGGCCGCCTGCAACGGCGTGGCGTTGCGGGCGAGCAGCCAGACCATGGCCGACCACGACGCGATCCGCAGCGGCCAGCCGAAGCCGTAGCGCAGGACCGCGATGACGGCCACGGCCGTGTCGACCTCGATCACGTCACGCCAGCCCAGCAGCCACACGGGGCCCTGCAGCAGCACGCCGACCGCGCCCGGAGCGGCCAGGAGCAGCGTCAGCCGTGAGCACAGCTTCACGATCTGCTTGTCCTCGTGCCAGGCGGTGGGGTCACCGGTGACGCTGCCGACCATGAAACCCACGACCGGCCATCCGGCGAAGGCCGAGCCGAAGAGCAGGATCGTGTAGACGAGGCTGTAGATGATGCCCGGCAGGAAGAACGCCAGTGCCTGCTCGGACTCCGACCCGCCCGAGCTCGCCGAGATCCGGATGAAGACGAAGCCGATCCCGATGGAGAACAGCGCGTTGAAGACGTACTGGAGCGGGCCGCGCTGCGCCAGGCGGAGGACCGCGGCGATACCGGCGGCGACCAGGCTGAGGATGAGGGCGAGCTGGATGTCCTTGGTCGGCAACCACACCGCCGTGAACAGGATGCCGGGCACGCCGGCCTCGATCATGCCGCGACGCCCGCCCAGCGCGGTCGCCATCTGGCTGCGCACCAGCGCCTCGACGGTCGCGATCGTGGGTGCGGGCGTGGGTAGGGCGTGGTCTCCTCGCTCACGACATCAGCTCGTAGCGGGGGTTGTAGAGGATGCGCACGCCGTCGTGCATGCCGATGCGTCCACGCACGCGCATCGACCGTCCCGGGTCGATCCCGGCGATCCGGCGACGGCCCAGCCAGACGAGGGTGATCACGCCGGTGCCGTCGTAGAGCTCGGCCTCGAGCGCGGGCACGCCACCTCGGGGTCGGACGGTCAGGGACCGGATCGTGCCCTGGAGGGTGACCAGGGTGCGATCGACCGCGTCGCCGATGCAGATGTCACCCTCACCGACGTACTGCGCGCGGAGGTCGCGGGCATGCTGGTCGGTGTTGTTGGCCCACTTGCTGATGGTGCGGCGCAACCGACTCTTCTCGACCATCGCGACCTCCGTCTCGTGCCTGTCCGTCTCGGAACCGACCGGTCAGGAGACCGGGGGGCTGACGCGGCGCGCCGAGTCGGGAAGGATCAGCGGCAGCGGCTCACCGACGGGCAGGGCGTGGTTGCCGCGGCGCACGGCGACCCGGGTGAGCAGCTCCTCCCAGTCGGCCGAGCTGTCGGGGTCGATGGCGGGACGGCCCAGCAGGGTCGCGCGCAGCAGCCACCGCGGACCGTTGATGCCGACGATGCGCGACGGCTGGGTGGCGGTGCCCTCGGCACGCTGCACCTGCATCTCGCAGAGCAGCTCGGTGCCGAAGCGCCCCTCGCGCTCGGTGGCCGTCCCACCGCGCTGGGCGGTGTCGGCCGCGATCTGGGGGCGGACCTCGGTCCACAGGTCGCCGTTGCGCGGCGCGGCGAAGGCGCGCAGCTCGATCGCCCCGTCGGCGCCGGCCAGCATCACCGACTGGACGTTGCCGGTCGACTCGTCGACCTGCAGGCGCAGCTCGCGACCCTCCTCGGGAGCGATGAGCAACGACCCGAGGTCGACCCGCTCGAGCCCGTCCTCGGGGATCTCGTCGGCGTCGTAGGGGCCCACCACGAGCTCCTCGCCGGCGTCGCCCGCCGCGGCCCCTTCGTTCTCGGGGACCTCGGTGGTGGACTTGCGACGGAACTTCACGAACTTCACTCCTCGACGGACGGGGACAGCTGCGGTGCGGGGGACCCGGGTGCGAAGCCCCCGGTAGAACCGTAGCCCCCGTCGCCTCGCTCCGAGGCGGGGAGTCGATCGACCTCGGTGAAGATCGCCCGCTCGACCCGCTGGACGACCAGCTGGGCGATCCGGTCCCCACGGCGCAGCTCGATGCTCGCAGACCGGTCGGTGTTGACCAGCAGCACGCAGACCTCGCCCCGGTAGCCGGCATCGACGGTCCCGGGCGTGTTGACGATCGAGAGCCCGTGGCGCAGTGCCAGGCCCGAACGCGGGTGCACCAGGGCGACGTAGCCCTCGGGCAGGGCCAGCGCGATGCCGGTCGGCACGAGGACCCGCTCCCCCGGGGCCAGCGTGACGTCGACGGTGGTCATCAGGTCCGCTCCCGCGTCGCTGGGGCGGGCGTAGGCGGGCAACGGCAGGTCGGGGTCGAGGCGGACGACCTCGACCGGCACGGTGGTGGGGGGCACGGGCTCGGTCACGCGCGGACCCTATCGCCCGACCGGCAGGTGCACGGGCTGGGCGGTGGTGGGAGAATCGTGCGGTGAGCACCCCATCGCCCTACCGCGAGCGGCTGCACGTGCCGTTGCGCTGGTGGGTGCAGGGCACCATGCTGATCGCGACCCTGTGGCTCGCCCTGGTCGTCGCCATCCCGGAGCTGGTCGCCTGGGGTGTGACAGCGGCGTTCCTGGCCCTGCTCGCGGTCCTCCTGTACTCCTACGGCGGCGTCGAGGTGGCCGTGCTCGACGGCGAGCTGCGCGTCGGCCGGGCCCACATCGCCGCGCGCCACCTCGGCGCCGTCGCCTCCCTCGACGCCGACCAGACACGACGTACGGCGGGCGTCGAGGCCGACGCGCGCGCCTACCTCGTCCTGCGGCCCTACCTCGACCGTGCGGTCCGCGTGACCATCGACGACCCGGACGACCCGGCGCCGTACTGGTTGATCTGCACGCGCCGCCCCGACGAGCTCGCCGCCGCCATCGGGGCCCTCACCCGCGCGCGGTCGTGACGGGCTAGGGTCGTGGCCATGGCTAAGAAGTCCTCGGAGAAGGTCCTCGACACGCGCGATGTCGCCGACAGCTCGAAGATCTGGTCGATCTTCTCGTTGATCTCGGCGCTGGGCGCCGCGGCGGTGGCCAAGAAGGGTCTCAACGCCTCGTGGAAGGCGGCGACGGGCAAGAACCCGCCGGCCAACCCGGCCGACCCCGACGTCGAGATGCGCGAGGCCGTGATGTGGGCGGCCGCGAGCGGCACGTTGGTCGCGCTCGCCCGGATGTTCGCCCAGCGCAGGGCTGCCGGCTACTACCTCAAGTCGACCGGCAAGCTCCCACCCGGCCTCGAGAAGGACGTCTGACCGGTCTGCGCCTGGATCCGGGCCGAGCCTGGACCCGGGCTGAGCAGGCCCGCTCCGGCGGGGGTCTCCCCCACGCCTCAGCAGGCGCTGCTCGAGCCGGGACTCACACGCAGTCGCGGCAGATGATCTTCTTCTCGTCGGCCAGCTGGCTGCGGTGGTGCACCAGGAAACAGCTCATGCAGGTGAACTCGTCCTCCTGCTTGGGCTTCACCTCGACGGCGAGCTCCTCGTGGGACAGGTCGGCCCCGGGCAGCTCGAAGCTCTCGGCAGCCTCGGTCTCGTCCTCGTCGACCTTGCCCGAGTTCTTGTCGTGACGACGCGCCTTGAGCTCCTCGATGCTCTCCTCGGACTGGTCTTCCTCGTTCTTGCGCGGTGCGTCGTAGTCGGTCGCCATGCGTCGCTCACTCCCCTCTCACCTATGCGGACCCTGCGCTCTCGGTGGTCCGGCGCGCCAGATTGTGCACCATCTCCCTCGCGGCAGGAACACCGGTACCTGCAGGACTTGTCGAACGCGCTGCGAGCGCGCGCTATTCCCCCCAGAATCCCGCCTCGAGGGTAGCCGCGCGCAGGACTCGTCGAAACCGTGTGACGGCGCACACAGCAGCAGGGTCTGGCCACCCGCCCCGACGCCGATCTCGGTCGCGCGCCGGCGGCACGGGCGATCAGTCCGCCGGCGGCGTGGTCCCACAGGTTGACGCCCTCCTCGACGTAGCCGTCCAGGAGTCCCTCGGCGACGTGGCACAGGTCGAGCGCGCAGGACCCGAGGCGGCGTACGTCGCGCACGCGCGGCAGCAGGCGGCCCACGGCGACGCCCTGGTGCACCTTGACCTCGGCGAGGTAGGAGAAGCCGGTCGCGACCAGGCGCTGCGCCAGCGGCGTCTCGGGCCGCGTACGGCGATCGGCTCACCGTCGCGGGTGGCGGCGAGCCGCCCGTCGGGGTCCGGCCGGGCGACGTACTCGACCTGCTTGGCGACGTCGAGCACGACGCCGACGACCACCTCGCCGTCGACCTCGGCGGCGATCGAGACGGCGTACTGCGGGATGCCGTAGAGGAAGTTGACCGTGCCGTCGATCGGGTCGACGATCCAGCGCACGCCGCTGGTGCCGGCCACGTCGTCGCCCTCCTCCCCCAGGAACGCGTCGTCGGGGCGTCGGGCCAGGATCCGGTCGCGGATCAGCGCCTCGGAGGCACGGTCGGCCTCGGTGACGACGTCGATCGCGCTGGACTTGGTCGCCGCGACCTCGACCCGACGCGTGGCTCGGTCGCGCACCAGCGCGGCCGCCTCGCGGGCGACCTCGAGCGCCAGGTCGGCGAGCTCGGCCGGGGACGGTGCGCTCACGCGCCGTCACCGCACAGGGCGGGCCGCTCCGCCCGCGGATTGGCGCAGCACCCGACCGGGCACCGGTTCCACATGGCGCCGATGCTGCCGACCGCAGCCGGTGAGACGTCGCGGTCCGGCCCTCCCGCCTCCAGGGCTGCCCGCTCGGTGAGCAGGTCGCGCACGACCGCCACGAACCGCGGGTCGAGGCCGGCGGTGGCAGCACGGCGCAGGGGCAGCCCGAGGCGCTCGGCGGTCGCCACTGCCTCGGTGTCGAGGTCGTAGATGACCTCCATGTGGTCGGAGACGAACCCGATCGGCACGAGGACGACGGCGTCGGCGCTCGCGTGCGCGGCGAGGCTCTCGAGGTGGTCGTTGACGTCCGGCTCCAGCCAGGGGGTCTGCGGCGAGCCGGAGCGGGAGCAGAAGACGAGGTCGTGCTCGTGACGACGCCCGGTCTGCTCGGCGATCCGGTCGACGACGACCTGCGCCGCACTGAGGTGCTGGGCGACGTACGCGCCGCCGCCGGCCTCGGGCGGGCCGCTGCCGTCGTTCATCGCCGTCGGGATGGAGTGCGTCACGAAGACGATCCGGGCCCCCTCGCCCAGGTCGTCGGGAAGGTCGGCGAGCGAGGCCAGGGTCGCGTCGACCACCGGCTCGAGGAAGCCGGGATGGTTGAAGTAGTGGCGCAGCTTGTCGAGTCGCGGTGCCGCGTCCAGCCCGTCGACGGCGTCGAAGAGGTTCTCGCGGTACTGCCGGCAGCTCGACCACGACGAGTAGGCACTGGTCACGAAGCAGGCGGCACGGGTGATGCCGTCGGCTGCCATCTGCTCCAGGGTGTCGCGGAGGTAGGGATCCCAGTTGCGGTTGCCCCAGTAGACCGGCACGTCGATCCCGTGCTCGGCGAAGTCGGCCTCGATGGCGGCGACGAACGCGCGGTTCTGGTCGTTGATCGGCGACCGACCCCCGAAGAGGAAGTAGTGCTCCCCCACCTGCTCCAGGCGCTCGCGCGGGATCCCTCGACCCCGCGTGACGTTCTCGAGGAACGGCACCACGTCCTCGGGCTTCTCCGGTCCACCGAACGAGACGAGCAGCAGGGCGTCGTAAGGATGCGTCACCCCGTCATCGTAGGGACGCGTCACCCACCCCCTGGGAGGGCGTCGGGCAGCGGGCCGGGCCGCGGCGTGGCCCGACCCAGGGCTCGCGCGAGGTCGTCGGGGTCGAACGGCTTCAGCACGAGGTCCTCGAACCCGGCGAGCACCGCCTGCTCCCGGTCGTGGTCGCTGCCCCTCCCGGTCATCGCGACGAGTCGCGGGTGCTCGGCGGCGCCGCGCAGCCGGACGATCTCCGCGGCGGCTGCGCGGCCGTCCATCACCGGCATCTGCAGGTCGAGCAGCACGACGTCGTAGTCCTGCGACCTGACCGCGTCGAGCGCCTCGGCTCCGTCCCCGACGAGGTCGGCGCGGTAGCCCAGCGACAACAGCATCCGCTCGACGACCACCTGGTTGACGTCGTCGTCCTCGGCCACCAGCACCCGGAGCGGGTGCCGCCGACCCAACGGGGTGAGGGCCGGCCCGGCGCCGTTCGCCGCGGTGGCCGTGGCGGCTCGCGCGGGCGGCTCGGCCGGCTCGGCCGGCTCGGCGGGCACTGTGAACGAGAAGGTCGACCCGCGACCGGGCACGCTGGAGACCGCGAGGGTCCCGCCCATCGCGGTCACGATCCGCTGGGCGATCGACAGCCCGAGCCCGGTGCCGCCGTACTCCCGGGAGGTAGAGGTCTCGGCCTGGACGAAGGCCTCGAAGATGCGCTCGGTCTGCTCGGCGGACATCCCGATCCCGGAGTCCTCCACGGCGAAGGCGACCGTTCCCTCGCCGACGCGCTGCGCCCGCACGACCACCCGCCCACCGGCAGGAGTGAACGTGAGCGCGTTGGCGACGAGGTTCAGCAGCACCTGGCGCAGCCTGCTGACGTCTCCCCAGACCCACTGGTCGGTGTCGACCCGTGCCTCCAGCGACACCGCTGCGGTCCGAGCGCCGGGGGCCATCAGGGACACGACCGAGCGCACGCAGTCGGGCAGGTCGAAGCGCTCGCGCTCCAGGTCGACCCGCCCGGCCTCGATCTTGGAGAAGTCGAGGATCTCGTTGATCACGTGGAGCAGGTGGCGACCGCTCTCGTCGACCAGCTCGACGTAGCCACGCTGATCGGCGTCGAGCGGGGTCTCGAGGAGCACCCGGTTGAGTCCGAGGACCGCGTTGAGGGGCGTCCGGATCTCGTGCGACATGGTCGCCAGGAACGCCGACTTGGCGCGGGTGGCGACCTCGGCCTCCTGACGAGCGCGGGACAGCACCTCGGTCTGCTCCTCCAGCGTGAGCGCCTGGCCACGCCAGCGCTCGCCCGCCTGCGAGACGGTGACGAAGGCAGCGGTCGTGAGCAGTCCCAGGAGCAGCACGGCCCACGGGACCGCACGCGACGGCCAGGAGACGAAGTCGTCGGGAGCGACGTACTGCACCCGCCACGTGGCGCTGGGGACGTCGACCAGGCTGGTCGAGGTGAAGGGCGCGTCGCGGGACTCGACCCGCAGCGGCGAGCCGTCGACCGCGGTGCCGGCCGAGGAGTAGAGCAGTCCCTCGGCGCCCGAGGTGACGCCGTCGAAGATCTCGAAGTCGACCTCGGTGCCGCGGGCCTCGTCGACCCCGGCGGTGAAGGTCTCGGCGAGGAACGCAGCGGTGAGCCACCCGAGGAACGATCCCTCGCGCTGGATCGGGACGTAGACGATGAAGCCGGGCTCGTCGTCGAGGCTGCCCGACAGCTGCAGCCGCGGACTCACCGCAGCCTCGCCGGTGGCCATGGCCCGGCTCATCACCTCGCGGCGCTGGGGCTCGAGCATCATGTCGACGCCGAGCACGCGCCGGTTGCGCTCGTCGAACGGCGCGACGTAGAGGATCGGGCTGTGGACGGGTGGCACGCCGGATGACCCGGCGGGAGCGCGCAGCGTGTAGTCGGCGAGCAGGTCCGCCGGCCCCAGCTCCGGTGGGATCCTCTCGGCGCGCACCGACCGCACGAAGGTCGTCGAGGGCTCCGGCCTCGACCGCGGGAGCGTAGGTGAGTGACTTGAACCCCGGGTAGCGGTCCTCGAGACGCAGCGACTCGACGTAGGAGTTCCAGTCCGTCCGGGTGACCTCGTCGGAGGCCGCGAAGAGCCCCACGCCGCCGCGAAGCACCTGCACGTAGGCGCGGACCCGCTCCTCCAGCGCGACGTCGAGGCGCTCGGTCTGGTTCTCGAAGCGGCTCCGCTCGCGCTGGTCCACCATCGAGCCCGCGGCCACCGCTGCGACCGCGCTGACGAGCAGCAGCACCAGCACGGCCACCGCCCTGCGCCAGGCGCGACCCACCGAACGGGGCCGGCGCCCGGTGGGGTCGTCCGGGTCGGTCGGCGCAGTGAACGAACCCATGGCGTCACGCACGCGTGGTGGTCTCTCGTCCGAGCCGACGAGCACAGGCCGGACGTGGAGGGAGCATCCGGCCACCCGATCGGCAACGAACTCGGGATTCTACTGGCCCCGGAGCTCGTCGCGCCAGGGTTTCGGTCCGCCGCCGCCCCGACCCTAGGATCACGAGCGTGCTCGCGTCGTACGGTCGGATCCTCCGACACCCAGGGACCGCGCTGTTCAGCGCGACCGGGCTGGTGGCGCGGCTTCCCATCTCCATGGTGGGTCTCGGGATCGTCTTCCTGGTCGAGGCGCAGTCGGACTCCTACGGGCTCGCCGGCGCGGTGTCGGCGGTCGCCCTGCTGGCCAACGCCGCCTTCGCGATCCTGCAGGCGAGATGGACCGACCGTCTCGGGCAGTCGCGGGTCCTGCCGGTGGTGATCACCGCCTGGGGGGTCGCGCTCGCCGCGCTGATGGTGTCGGTCGAGCAGGACTGGCCCCTGGCGGTCACCTTCGGACTCGCCGCGGTCGCCGGCGCCTCGCTGCCCGCGGTCGGCAGCTGTGTGCGTGCGCGGTGGGCCCACGTGCTGACGGATCCCGGCGAGCGACAGACCGCGTTCGCCCTCGAGGCCGTGGCCGACGAGACGGTCTTCATGGCGGGCCCGATCGTGGTGACGCTCCTCGCCACCGCCGTGCACCCCGTCGCCGGCCTGGGAGCGGCCCTGGTGGCCGGCGTCGTGGGCACCTACCTGCTGAGCGGTCAGCGCGCCACCGAGCCGCCGCCCCACCCGCCCGTGACCGACCGCCGTGACCGTCCGCGGCTGCCGTGGGCGACGATCGCGCCCCTGAGTGTCCTCTGCTTCGCCCTCGGCTCGCTCTTCGGAGCCGCGGAGGTCACCACCGTCGCCTTCAGCGACGAGCAGGGGGCCACGGCGTACGCCGGCGTGCTGCTCGCCCTGTGGGCAGCCGGGAGCCTGATCGCCGGGGCCGTCACCGGCGCGGTCGTGTGGCGGCGCACGATCCTCCAGCGTCTGCGCCTGGGCGCGTGCGGCATGGCCGTCGCGATGCTCCCGCTCGCCCTCATCGAGTCGATGTGGGTGATGGGTGCGGTGCTGTTCGTCGCCGGCTTCGCGATCGCCCCGACCCTGATCGCCGCCATCTCCCTGGCCGAGGCCTCGGTGCCGCCCTCCCGCCTCACCGAGGGGTTGGCCTTCCTCCAGACCGGCCTGGTGCTCGGTGTCGCGCCGGGCGCGGCGCTGGCCGGGCTGGTCGTCGACGGTCGTGGCGCCTCGGCCGCCTACCTCGTCTCGGCCGCCGGCGGCAGTGTCGCTCTCCTCGCCGCACTCCTCACTCGTGTCGCCTCGCATCCGTTGGGCGCGGTGCACGTGCCTGACCGTCCTGCTGGCGTAGGGTCGGTCGGAACACACGCCGGGCTCGTCCCGGCACAGAGCGAGAAGGCAGAGCACTCCCATGACAGGGCACGAGGCAGCCAGGACGACCGGCGCGATCAGCACCTCCGCTGACGGCGCCGACGTCGGCGGGGTCGGCTCGCGCTCGGTCACCGACGCGCCGAGGCCGCTCTCGCTCACCGGCCTCAGCCGCGACGGAGCGACCCTGCTCCTCGCGGACGCCGACGGCACCCCGTTCCTCCTCGACATCACCCCCGGCCTGCGTGCCGCCCTCCGCGGCGGCGCCACCGGTTCCGGCAGGTTGGAGACCACGATGGACAGCACCCTTCGTCCCCGCGACATCCAGGCCCGCATCCGGGCGGGTGAGAGCGCCGAGGCCGTCGCCGAGGCCGCGCAGACCAGCGTCGACAAGATCATGGCGTTCGCCGGGCCGGTGCTCGCCGAGCGTGAGCACGTCGCCGAGCGCGCCCAGCGGTCCAACCTGCGCCGATCCACCGGTGAGTCCGCCGGCGCCACCCGCACGCTGGGCGACGCGGTCGAGGCCCACCTGCGCTCGTGCAACGTCGACCCCGACCTCGTCACCTGGGACGCCTGGCGCCGCGAGGACGGCCGCTGGACCCTGGTCGGCGACTACGAGCTCTCCCTGCGCTCGGGCTCGGCGCAGTTCACCTTCGACACCCCGGGCAACTACGTCGTCCTCGACAACGAGGACGCGCGCTGGCTGGTCGGCGAGCCGGTAGCGAGCCCGGCGCCGGCCCGCGACGACCTCCAGCGGGCCCGCGAGCGGCGGCTGTCAGCGGTGCCCCCCGAGGAGCTCCCGCTCGGCGACGACGCGATCGAGCTGGTCTCGGGCGAGCCCGACGAACCGGGCGAGCCCGGTGTGCCCGATGCCGCCGTCGGCGCCGAGGACGCCGCCCCGGCCGACGAGTCCGTCGTGGAGGAGACCCTGCCCCTGAGGCCTTCTTCGAGGACTCCCCGGCTCCGGAGCCCCCCGAGGCGCCCGAGCCGCGCCGCGAAGGAGGCCACGAGGCCGACCACGAGGCTCCGGCCGCTCGCCGCCCGGTGCAGAAGAAGAAGGGCCGGGCCTCGGTGCCGAGCTGGGACGAGATCATGTTCGGCGCGGGACCCAGGCACCTGATCGGGCCGCGGCCCGGCTCCCACGAGGGGCGCCGGGCAAGTAGTCTCCGCCCATGTCGTACTTCGTGACCGGCGCCACAGGGTTCATCGGCCGTCATCTCGTCCAGGAGCTCGTCGACCACCGCGAGGGCGACATCTTCGTCCTGTGCCGGTCCGGCTCGATGGGTCGGCTCGAGACGCTCATGCGGCGGTGGGGCTCGAGCCGGGTCGTGCCCGTCGTGGGTGACCTGTCCGCGCCCGGCCTCGGCGTCGACGAGGCCTGGGTCGCCGAGCACGCCGGTGTCGATCGACCACTTCTTCCACCTCGCCGCGATCTACGACATGACCGCCGACGACGCCACCAACGAGACGATGAACGTCGGCGGCACCCGCCACGCCGTCGAGCTCGCCGGCGCCCTGGGCGCCGGCTGCTTCCACCAGACGTCCTCGGTCGCGGCCGCCGGTGAGTACCAGGGCCGCTTCGACGAGACGATGTTCGCCGAGGGCCAGCACCTGCCCTCGCCCTACCACCGCACGAAGTACGAGTCCGAGCGGATCGTGCGCGACGAGGCGACCCGGCTCGGCGTGGCCTGGCGCGTCTACCGGCCCGCGATCGTGGTGGGGCACTCCCAGACCGGCGCGATGGACAAGATCGACGGCCCCTACTACTTCTTCCCGCTGATGAAGGCGATGCGCGACCGGCTGCCGGCCTGGCTGCCGCTGGCCGGCATCGACCTCGGCGACACCAACGTCGTGCCCGGTCGACTACGTCGCCAAGGCCATGGACCACCTCGCCCACCTCCCCGGCCACGACGGCGAGGCCTTCCACCTGGTCAACCCCGAGCCGCAGCCGACCGTCGAGATGGTCAACGCCTTCTGCAAGGCCGCCGGCGCCCCGCAGTTCGCCACGCCGATCGACCGCACCCTGGCCCGAGCCACCGCGTTCGTGCCCAAGCGGCTGCGCCCCGGCGCGGTGGTCAACACCCTGGTGCGCAACAAGGCGGTCCAGGTGGTGCTCGACCAGACCGCTCGGCCGCGTCGGCATCCCGGCCGAGGTCCTGGCCCACACCGGCTTCACCGCCGTCTTCGACTCCACCCGCACCGAGCAGGCGCTGGCCGGCTCGGGCATCGCCGTGCCCGACCTGGAGAGCTACGTGCGCACGCTGTGGGGCTACTGGGAGGAGAACCTCGACCAGTCGACCGGTCGCGACCCGCAAGATCCGCGCGGCGCTCTGCCGGGCAAGCACGTCGTCATCACCGGGGCGTCGTCCGGCATCGGGCAGGTGACCGCGCTCAAGGTCGCCCAGGCCGGCGGGATCCCGGTCCTGGTCGCCCGCGGCAAGGACAAGCTCGAGGAGACCAGGTCGACGATCGAGATGCGCGGCGGCACCGCCCACGTCTACCCCTGCGACCTCTCCGACCTCGAGGCGATCGACCGGCTGTGCGAGCAGATCTCGACCGACCTGCCGTGCGTCGACTTCGTCGTCAACAACGCCGGCCGCTCGATCCGCCGCTCGCTCCGGCTCTCGACCGAGCGCTTCCACGACTTCGAGCGCACGATGCAGCTCAACTACTTCGGCGCCATCCGGCTCATCATGGGGCTGATGCCGGCGATGCAGCGCCAGAAGTCCGGCCACATCGTCAACATCTCCTCGATCGGCGTGCAGACCAATCCCGCCGCGCTTCTCGGCCTACGTCGCCTCGAAGGCGGCGCTGGACTCCTGGAGCAACGTGGTGGCCTCCGAGGTGGTCGGCAACGGCATCACCTTCACCAACATCCACATGCCGCTGGTGCGCACGCCGATGATCGCCCCGACCAAGATCTACGACAAGTTCCCCACGATCTCGCCCGCCCAGGCGGCCGACACGGTGATCACCGCCCTGGTGAGCAGGCCCCACGAGATCAACACCGCCCTCGGCAACGTCGGCGCGGTGGCGCACACCGTCGCCCCCAAGCTGGCCTTCCGGGTCCTCAACATGGCCTACCACGTCTTCCCCGACTCGGCCGCGGCCAAGGGTCAGGTGCCGCAGGGCGGCACCCGCGAGACCGAGCAGATCATGCTCGCCAAGGTCTTCAAGGGCATCCACTGGTAGCGAGTCTCGACCGGACGCTCCGGATCGGCCGACCACTCGCTCCAGCTGCCCGGGTACAGCGCCGCCCGCACCCCGACCAGCTCCATCGCGATGAGGTCGTGCACCGCGGTGACCCCCGACCCGCAGTAGACCGCCACGTCGGCGCCCGGGACCGCGCCCACACCGGCGTACACCTCGCGCAGCTCCTCGGCCGGCCGGAAGAGCCCGTCGGCGGTGAGGTTGCGAGTCGTCGGCACGTTGACCGCGCCCGGCACGTGACCGGCGACCGGATCCATCGGCTCGACCTCGCCCCGGTAGCGCTCCGGTGCGCGCGCGTCGATGAGCACCTCGACCGCGAGCACGTCGTCGGTCGCGACGACGCCGTCGGCACCCGGCGCGGCAGCGAAGTCGCCGGGCGCGACCGCGGGCGACCCGGCCTCCACCGCTCCGCCTGCGGCGATCCAGGCACCCCACCCGCCGTCGAGGAGCCGGACGTCGCGGTGGCCGTGGTGGCGCAGCAGCCACCAGCACCGCCCCGCGGCGAGGCCCTGCCAGTCGTCGTAGACCACGACCGGACGGTCCGCGCGCACGCCGCAGCGGCGCATCGCCGCCGCGAAGTCCTCGCGCGTCGGGCAAGGGGTGCCGCCCACCTGTGGCGCCGCCGGGGGGCCGGCGAGGTCGGTGTCGAGGTCGACGTAGGCGGCGCTCGGCGACGTGCCCGGCGCGCGTGCTCGGCGGCGCCGTCGGGCCCTCCGAGTCGGTAGCGCACGTCGAGCAGCGTGACGTCTGCGCCGCGCGGAGGTCAGCTCGATCAGGTCGGCGGCGCCGATCAGGGGTCCCATGGTCCCGATCATGCCGCCGATCAGGGCTCTGCGGCTGCTGCGGCGTGACGACCGTCTCACGATGCGAACCACTCGGGAGTCGATTTTCGGGCCCCCGGGCGCCATTCCAGGCGCACGAGGGACTTCCGGAAAATACTAGGGTGGGTGTAGTCCCATCGGGCCCCCCGCCGTCGCTGATAGTACGACCAGCGGTCTCCCTCCGCCGAGTGCTCCCCACTCCCTCCTCCTTGCTCCAGGAGTAGTTCCGATGACCCCTCTGCGCCCACCACGTCGCCGACCCCTCGTGCACCGACTCGTCCGGCCGCCTCGCCCTCACGGTCCTCGCCGCCGGTCTCGCGGTCGGGGCGAACCCAGCCGCCACGGCGGCCACGACCGTCGGGCCGATCGAACCGGGCACCCCACCGCTGGTCCGAGCCAGCAGCGTCGACATCAGCATCGACCTCGGCGCCCAGTCGTTCTACCGCTCCAGCGCCCTGGCGAGCTATGCGCCCGCGACCGCTCTCGGGATCGCCGCGCTCCTGCAAGGCTGCCGCGGCGACAACCCGTCCGGCACCAACGCCTCACCGCGCGACCAGGTCGACCGTCACCGGACCCGGCGGCATCGTGCTCGACCGCGACCAGCCCGGTGCGCGACCTCACGACCCCGGCTTCCTGACCAGCCCGCCCAACCAGGCGCTGTCGCCGCAGCCGGCGCCGGCCAACACCAACTACCGCGGCGACTTCCCCGCGTCGGCCACCAGCTCCCACGGCTGCGACGCTGACGCCTCGACCTGACCGGGAAGCCGAGCCGGGACCTACACCGTCACCACCACGACGACCAACATGGCCAAGACGGGCGTCCTCGGCGCCTGCACCGTGGCGACCCCCGCTGCCGACGGCACGGTCGCTGGTGCCCGGACCCGTCGTTGCGACCCACGAGTTCGAGTACCGCCCGTGGCAGACCAGCTTCGTCGACGTCTTCGGCAGGCGGCCGCGTCGACGCCAACCTGACGCCGCGCGAGTTCGCCTGGCAGGTCGGCAGCGCCGCCTCCCCGGTGGACCCGGGCGCCACGTCGCAGTCGTTCTCCGCCTTCCCGAGGGAGCGCCCTTCCTCCTGCCCGACCGACCCGGCCGGCTGCGCGGCCGACCCGTCGACCTGCCTGCCGACCGCAGCGAGCCCGTGCGACCCCGCGGCCGGGTGCACGCCACGCCTGATGGTCATCGATCGGCCCGACGCCGGCGACTCGCGCCAGCTCCAGGGCGTGTTCGACCTGAAGACGAAGGCGTTCATCGCCTTCGCCAACGTACGCGGGAACCAGCGGGTGCTGATGTCGCTCGGAACGGCCAATGACAGCGCCTACGGCGCCTTCCTGGCCAAGCTCAACGCGACCGCCGCCGACAGGGGTCTCGACCTGGCCAGGCTCCTCGCCAGCGAGGTCAACGTCGCGAGCGAGCAGGGTGGTGCGTCGCTGAGCCTGCTCAACGGGCTCCAGATCAACCCGGCATCGACGCCGAGCGGCGTCCACCTCACCACCGACGCTACCGTGCAGTCCGGCGTCATCCTCGACATCTACAGCACGCTGCGCCTGTCCGGTCCCCCGTGCGTGGCCAACACGGCGAGCTCGGCGACCGCCTCACGGCGCTACCGGGCCGCGGAGCCGACCGGCTACGTCGTCGAGCGACTCGACCTGCTGCCGGCCGTCCCGGCCGTCGGCCCGCTGGGGGCGATCGCCGGCGGCCCCCTGTTCCACATCAAGGCGCCTTCGGGGGCTCCGGCACCCCGCTGGTCAACGCCGCCACGGCGGTCATCGGCGTCGACACCGCCGGCGACGAGCCGAACGGCTACCCCGTGTGGGTCTCACCCTTCGTCAGCGGCACGCACGTCGCCGCACCCCGGACGATGGACTTCCTGGGCACGGCCACCTGGAGCGCGAGTGAGACCCCGCGACCGCGACGCTGGGCTGCCTGACCGTCGACTTCATGCTGGGCACCGGGGTGGCCGTCTACAACAGCCCGCTGCCGGTCGGACCTCGGCGTCCTGCTCGACCCGGTGACCGCGCCCCTGACCGGCCCGGCCGCGCAGCTGCTGATCGATGGTCGACGGCTCGGTGCAGGGCGTCGTCGACCAGGTCGCCGAGCAACGAGGCCGTCGACCAGGCGCTCACGATGGTCGTCGGAGCAGCTGCCGCTGTCGTAGCCCACGCGTCGCCCGCCCCGACGTGGGCGGGCGACGCTGTTCTTGACAATCGTTCTCATCTTAGTTGAGAATGATTCTCATGCGCAGACGTCGACTGCTCGGCCTCGGGGCGCTGCTGCTCCTCACCACCGGCTGCTCGGCGTTCAGCGACGCGAGCGGTGAGCGGCGTGCAGGTCGCGGCGGCGTTCTACCCGCTGGAGTACGTCGCCGAGCGGGTGGCCGGCGACCACGCCGACGTCACGGCCTGACCACGCCCGGCAAGGAGCCGCACGACCTCGAGCTGACGATCAAGGAGACCGCCGACATCGCCCGAGCCGACCTGGTGATCTACGAGGCGGACTTCCAGGCCGCCGTCGACGACGCCGTCGAGCAGAACGCCGCCGGCGACGTCCCTCGACGCGGCCGCGGTCGTCGGGCTCCAGCCCTTCGCCGAGGACGACCACGAGGACGACGGCAGTCCGACGAGGACCACTCCGACCACGACCACGAGAGTGGGCTCGACCCGCACTTCTGGCTCGACCCCCTGCGCATGGCCGACCCTCGGCGACGCCGTGGCCTCCTCGCTCACCGAGATCGACCCCGAGCATGCCGACGACTACGCCAGCAACGCCGCAGCCCTGCGCGCCGACCTCGAGGACCTCGACCGTCGCTTCACCGACCGGTCTGGCCGACTGCGAGCGATCGACCATCGTCGTGTCGCACGACGCCTTCGGCTACCTCGGAGGCTACGGCCTCGAGGTCGCTCCGGTGGCGGGTCTCTCCCCCGAGGCGGAGCCCTCTCCGCCGGCCTCGCCGACCTGCAGCAGCTGATCGCCGACGACGGCATCACCACCGTCTTCAGCGAGCGGCTCGCCAGCCCGCGGCTCACGCAGACGCTCGCCGACGACATGGGCGTGGACACCGCCGTCCTCGACCCGATCGAGGGGCTGTCCGACGAGACCTCCGGCGAGGACTACCTCAGCCTCATGGACGAGAACCTGACCGCTCTCGAGGAGGCGAACGCATGCACGCTGAATCCGCGCAGCGCACCCCGTCGTGCTCGTCGACGGCGCCGTCGCCATCGGTGGCCGCCCGGTGCTGCGCGGCATCGACCTGACCGTGCAGTCCGGCGAGTTCGTCGCCCTGATGGGCGCCAACGGCTCGGGCAAGTCCACGCTCGTGCGTGCGCTGACCGGGCTGCGTCCGCTCAGCCGCGGAGACCTGACGCTCTTCGGCATCCCGTTCGACGACTTCGGCGACTGGCACCGGATCGGCTTCGTGCCCCAGCGCAGCGGGGCCGGCTCCGGCGTACCTGCCTCGGTGCGCGAGATCGTGTCGTCGGGCCGGCTGACCCGGCGTCGCCTCCTGCGCCCCCTGTCGCGCGCCGACCGACGCGCGATCGACGACGCCATCGAGCTCGTCGGACTCAGCGACCGGGCCCGCGACGGCGTCAGCACCCTCTCCGGGGGCCAGCAGCAGCGCGTGCTCATCGCGCGCGCCCTGGCCGGCGACCCCGAGCTGTTCTTCCTCGACGAGCCGACGGCGGGGGTCGACCTCCCCAACCAGCAGGTGCTCACCGAGGCCCTTGCCGCCCTGAAGCACCGCGGCGCGACCATCGTCCTGGTCGCCCACGAGCTCGGTCCGCTCGCGCGCGCTGGTCGAGCGGGCCGTCGTCATGCGGGACGGACGCATCGTCTACGACGGCGACCCGATCCCCGACCACGCCGTCCACGAGCCGTGGCTGGGCGAGACCCACGCCCACCACCACCACACGCACGACGCCGACGCACGTCGTCGCCGCGACCACGCACCGCACGTCCGGTCACCCCTGGAGCCCCGATGAGCACCGCCGAGCTGTTCAGCCTCCCGTTCATGCAGCGGGCGCTGCTGGCGGCCCTGTTCACGGGCCTGGCCGCGCCGGCGATCGGCACCTACCTCGTGCAGCGGCGCCTGGCGCTGATGGGCGACGGCATCGGGCACGTCGCCGTCACCGGAGTCGCCCTCGGGCTGCTCACCGGGTTCTCGCCCACCTGGACCGCGGTGCTCGTCGCGATCGCTCGGCGCCGTCACGATCGAGGTCGTCCGCGAGCGTGGCAACACCAACGGCGACGTCGCCCTCGCGCTGCTGTTCTACGGCGGCCTGGCCGGCGGCGTGCTGCTGACCGGCATCGGCGGGCAGAGCGCGGCGCGACTCAACCAGTACCTCTTCGGCTCGATCACCACCATCTCGGCCGGCGACGTCGTCATCACCATGGTCCTGGCGGCCCTGATCATCGTCGTCGGTGTGGGCCTGGCCCCGCAGCTGTTCGCCGTCGCGCAGGACCCGGACTTCGCCCGGGTCGCCGGCCTGCGGGTGCGCTCCTACAACCTCCTGGTCGCTGTGCTGGCCGCCGTCACCGTCACCGTGGCGATGCGCACCGTCGGTCTGCTGCTCGTCTCGGCGCTGATGGTGGTGCCGGTAGCGACGTCGCAACAGCTGACCCGCTCCTTTCGCACGACGCTGCTCGCCGCCATGGTGCTCGGCGCCGTCGCGTCGGTCGGAGGGCTGGTGCTCGCCGCCCTCGCACCGAGCGGTGCCAACGTCGCGCCCGGGCCGACGATCGTGCTCCTCGCGCTGGCCGGCTTCGTCGTGACCTGGCCGGTGGGTGTGTGGCTGCGACGGCGCGCGCGCCTCGAGACACCCTTCGCCGACGAGGCCCCGGAGGAGCACCAGGTGAGCGACCACGACCACGAGCACGGTCCCGGCTGCGGCCACCTGGCCGTGGAGCACGACGACCACCTCGACTACGTCCACGACGGTCATCGGCACGCGCCCCACGGTGAGCACTATGACGAGCACTGACTCCGGCGCCGGGCCCGGCACCGGCTCCCTGCGTCCGACCCGGCAGCGCACGGCGGTCGTCGAGGCGATGGCGACCGTCGACGACTTCCGCTCGCGCCCAGGACATCCACTCGCTGCTGGAGTCGACCGGCGCCCAGGTGGGGCTCGCCACCGTCTACCGCACGTTGCAGCTGCTCGCGGAGGCCGGCGTCGTCGACAGCCTGCGCTCCGAGGACGGCGAGCTCACCTACCGCCGGTGCTCGAGCCACCACCACCACCACCTCGTGTGCCGCGCCTGCGGGGCGACCGTCGAGGTCGAGGGTCCCGCCGTGGAGCGCTGGACGACCAGGGTCGCCGAGGAGCACGGGTTCGTCGACGTCAGCCACACCCTCGAGGTGTTCGGCACGTGCGGTCCCTGCCGCCGCGCCGGGTGACGGCGTACGATCGAGGCATGACCGACGGACGTTTCACGAGGCTTCCCGAGCCGATCGCCCTCGAGGACACCGATCACGTCCGAGGACGTCGTCGTGGTCCACGAGTCCGACAACGACCAGAACGAGGTCGCGCTGGCTGCTCAAGAACGCTGCCGGCTGACCCTCACGCCCGGCCGTAGCGCCGGTCGCGCTCGGCGTAGATCTCGATCGCGCGCCACAGCGCGAGCCGGTCGACGTCGGGCCAGAGGATGTCGGTGAAGACCATCTCGGCGTAGGCGGCCTGCCAGAGCATGAAGTTCGACAGGCGCTGCTCGCCCGAGGTGCGCCAGATGAGGTCGGCGTCGCCGAGCTCGGGCACGTAGAGGTGCTGGGCGAAGGTCTTCTCGGTGATCTTGTCGGGGTCGAGCCGCCCCGCCGCCACCTCGCGCGCGATCGAGCGGGCCGTGTCGGCGAGCTCGGCGCGACCGCCGTAGTTGACGCACATGGTGAGCGTCAGGACGTCGTTGTCGCGGGTGAGCTCCTCGGCGACCTGGAGCTCGCGGATCACCGACTTCCACAGCCTGGGCGCGCGACCGGCCCAGCGCACCCGGACCCCGAGCTCGTGCATCTCGTCGCGGCGCCGGCGGATGACGTCGCGGTTGAAGCCCATGAGGAACTTCACCTCGTCCGGCGAGCGCGTCCAGTTCTCGGTCGAGAAGGCGTAGGCCGAGATCGCCTTCACCCCGATCTCGATGGCTCCCTCCACGACGTCGAAGAGCGAGGCCTCCCCCATCTCGTGGCCCTGGGTGCGCGGCAGCCCGCGCTCCTTGGCCCACCGGCCGTTGCCGTCCATCACGATCGCGACGTGCTCGGGGACGAACTGGCGCGGGATCGCCGGAGGTCGCGCGCCGGACGCGTGGGGCTTCGGTGGTCGGTGCTGACGGGGGGCGCGCTTCACCCGGAGGACGCTACCGCTCGACGTGCTCCAGCGAGCGCAGGGACCGCTCGAGGTGCCACGTCAGGAAGGCGGCGACCAGGCTGCTGGCCTCGCCGAGGTGGCGTGGCTGCGCGGCCTCGACCACCGGCCAGTCGCCCGACAGCAGGGCGCCGAGCACGACGATCGGTCTCGGCCGCCGGCGCCGCCGAGCCCGGCAGGCGGCAGGTGCTGCACAGCAGCCCACCCATCGACGGGTTGAACCAGCGGTGCGGCCCCTCCCGACCGCAGTGGGCGCACAGGTCGAACGACGGCGCGTAGCCGGCCACGGCGAGCGAGCGCAGCAGGTAGGAGTCGAGCACCTGGCCGGGTTGCCGGGTGCCCTCCACCATCGCGCGCAGCCCCCCGACCAGCAGCAGGAACTGCTGCACCGACGGCTGCTTCTCCTCCGGCACCAACCGGTCGGCGGTCTCGAGCATCGCGGTGCCGGCGGTGTAGCGCTCGTAGTCGTTGCCGAGCCCGGCCGAGAACGGGAACCGCGTCTCGGCCTGGGTGATGATGTCGAGGGAGCGACCCTCGGCCAGCTGGAGGTCGACGTAGGTGAAGGGCTCGAGCCGCGAGCCGAACTTCGACGTCGTACGACGCACGCCCTTGGCGACGGCGCGGACCCGCCCGTGGTGACGGGTCAGCAGGGTGATGATGCGGTCGGCCTCCCCCAGCTTGTGGGTGCGCAGCACGATCGCCTCGTCGCGGTAGAGAGGCACGAGACGATTCTGCCCTGTCGGCGGGCGAATCCGTCGGAGGTCGCTCTCCGTACCCGGTCGGAGGGGTCTTTATCGGCCCGGCCACCGAGAAAGTCGGAATTCTCCCGATCTGTCTAGACCGTCGTCGCCTGGGATGGCCCACCTACCCACCGGCAGGGTGGATGTGAACCACAATGGCACCGTGAGCGCCCCCGCTCCGCCCCGGGATCCGGGTATCGGACTGACCCTGCTGATCCTGGCGATGGTGACCTTCATCGACGCCGGGCTGCTGGGTCTGCGGGGAAATAGCGTCGTGCTCACGACCTGGTGGTCGAGTGTCGGGCTGAGCGCGGCGCTGCTCGCCCTCTCCCCGGCGCGGCGGTGGCCGATCCTCGTGCCCGTCGTCTTCGTGCTGACCACCGTGGTGTGCCTGGTCAGCTCCATCCCGGTCGCGGAGTCGACCGCCATCGCCGGGTCCCACGTGCTCCAGGCCGTCGTGGCCGCCGCCGTCGTCACGCGACTCGGTCGGCTGCGTCCGAGGCTCGTCACGCTGCCCGACCTCGCCCACCTCACCCTGGCCGCCGTGGCCGCCGGCGTCATCGCCACCGCAGTCGAGACACGCATCCGACCCGGCGACGGCATGGTCGCCTCCGGTGACCTGGCGGTCCAGATCGGCGCCCAGCACTGTCTCTCGGTCCTGCTGTTCGGCGCCCTGCTGCTCAGCGCCGCTCCCACCTTCGCCCAACGACGTCCGGGCCGGCTGCGCAGCGCTCCCTGGATCCTGTGGGCCCAGACCGCCACCTTGGCGGTCGCCCTCTTCGCCGTCTTCTCGCCGACCGACGCCCCGCCCATCACCTTCGCCCCGATCCCCGTCCTGGTCTGGGGAGCCATCGCCTTCGAGGTGCGGCTCGCCGCGGGGCAGCTCGTGGCCACCATGGCCGTGGTCACGCTCGCCACCGCGGACGGCCGGGGTCCCTTCGCCAGCGCCCGCGTCGATACCGACCTGGTCGGCGGGATCACGATGGGCTACGTCGCAGCCGTCGCGCTGATCACGCTGCCACTGGCCGTGATCGTCGGGCAACGTCGTCTGCTCACCGAACGGGTGGCCTCCGACGGGCTCCTCTTCCGACGCACCTTCACCGAGTCCCCCCTCGGCATGCTGCTGATGCGCGCCGGCGACGGCGCCCTCGAGGTCGTGGAGCTCAACGCCCCGGCCGAGCGCATCCTGGGGGCCACGGCCGACGAGCTCGTCGGGCGACGCTTCTCCGACCTCGTCGGCACGCTGGACAACCGTGAGCACGTCTTCGACGCGCTCGCTGGCGCGGGAGGTCGACGTGTGGCACGGTCAGGCCGCGATCCTGGGGCGCCCGGGCAGCCGCATCGACCTCGCCATCGCCTCCATCGCCAGCGCCGACTCGGGACTGGTCTTCTCCGCCCAGCTGCTCGACCAGACCCAGGAGCACGACAGCCGACGCCGCCTCGAGGTCGCGCACAAGCTCACCGACGCGACGCTCGACACCGCTGCCTGCATCATCGTCGTGATCGACGACGCCGGCACGATCGTGCGCATCAACGCCGCGACGAAGGAGATCACCGGCTACGGCGAGAACACCCTGCTCGGGTCGCGGCTGTGGGAGTCGCCGCTGGCGGCGCTGACCCGCGCGGAGACCGAGGCGATGTTCGTGTGGCCCAACCGCTCGGGCTTCCCGATGCTCCGCGAACGGCTCGCCTACAGCGCCGACGGCGAACCGATCCGGCTGGTGTGGAACAACAACGTCGTGCGCGACGAGACCGGCGCACCGTCGTACGCCGTCCTGACCGGCGTCGACGTGACGTCCGAGCGCAGCAGCACCGGGCTGATGGCGCACCTGTTGCAGGCCTCGATCGCGACCGCGCTGATCGGCGTCGACGTGTCGGGCCGGATCACGGTCTTCAGCGCCGGGGCCGCGCACATGCTCGGCACCACGGCCGAGGAGATGATCGGCACGCCGTTCGTGTCGATCCTCGACCCCTCCCAGCTGCTGGTCCGCACCGGCGCCGTGGGCGACCGCGAGGCCTTCCTGTGCCTGGTCGGCATGATCGGGCACGGCGAGGAGTCCATGGCCCGCGACTGGACGTGGCGCACCCGCAGCGGCAGCGACCTCATCGTCTCGATGACGTTCAGCGTGACCGACGACGACGTCGAGGACCGGGTCGGCTTCCTGTGCGTGGGCCGCGACGTCACCGAGCAGCGCGAGGGCCAGGAGACCCTGGTGGCAGCCCTGGACAAGGAGCGCACGGCCGTCGAGCGGCTGCGGGCGCTCGACCGGGCCAAGGACGAGTTCGTCTCCACGGTCTCCCACGAGCTGCGCACGCCGGTGACGAGCATCCTCGGCTACACCGAGCTGCTGCTCGACGGTGAGGTGGTCGCGCCCCACCCGCAGCAGGCCGGCATGCTCGAGACCATCGCGCGCAACAGCCACCGGCTCATCGCGATCTGCAACGACCTCCTGCTGCTCAGCGGCTTCGAGTCGCGCGAGGTCCTGGCGAACCGGGAGACCTACGACCTGCGCGAGGCGGTCGGTGTCGCCGAGGACTTCGCCCGGCAGCCAGCGCCCACCGGCCCGTTGACCATCACCTTCACGCGTGCCCGACGAGCCGGTGATGGTCTCCGGCGACCGCAGCCAGCTCGACCGGGTGCTGATCAACCTGGTCAGCAACGCCATCAAGTTCACCGACGACGACGGCACGGTCGACATCCGGCTCTCCCACGACGACGAGCTCGGCGCGACCATCTCGCGTCGGCGACAACGGCATGGGCATCCACCAGGACGACCACGAGCTGGTCTTCCAGCGCTTCTACCGCACCGACCGCGCCCAGACGCTGGCCATCCCCGGCACCGGCCTCGGCCTGTCGATCGTCGCCGGCATCGTCGATGCCCACGGCGGCACCATCGCCCTCGACTCCGCCCCCGGGGTCGGGCACGACGTTCACCGTGCAGATCCCGGTCGTCGCCTGAGCCCGGTCGTCGCCGAGCCGACGACCCCGTCAGGTCGGGGTGACGGCCCGGTTGACCGCGCTGATCACGGCCCGCAGCGAGGCGGTGACGATGTTGGCGTCGAGCCCGACGCCCCAGTAGAGCTCGTCACGCACGGCGCACTCGACGTACGCCGCCGCGATCGCGTCGCCACCGGAGCTGAGGGCGTGCTCGTGGTAGTCGAGCACGCGGACGTCGAAGTCCTGCGGCAGCGCGTTGATCGCGGTCACGAACGCGGCGATCGGACCGTTGCCGGTGCCCTCGAGGGTGCGGGGCTCGCCCTCGACCGCGACACTGACCGTGAGCGCGTCCTTCTCGCCGGCGGCCGAGCTGGTGTGGACCGAGTCGAGCGACAGCGGCGTCGTGCGGTCGAGGTACTCGGCGCGGAACGCAGCCCAGATCTCGGCCGGGCGTCACCTCGCCGCCCTCGGCGTCGGTGCGCTGCTGGATGACCCGGCTGAACTCGATCTGCGCGCGACGCGGCAGGTCGAGCTTGTGCTCGGTCTTGAGGATGTAGGCCACGCCGCCCTTGCCGGACTGGCTGTTGACGCGGATGACCGCCTCGTAGGTGCGCCCGACGTCCTTGGGGTCGATCGGCAGGTAGGGCACCTGCCCACGCCTGCTCGCCCACCGGCACGCCGCCGCGCGCGGCGTCGCGCTCGAGGTGCTCGAAGCCCTTCTTGATCGCGTCCTGGTGGGAGCCGGAGAAGGCGGTGTAGACGAGGTCGCCGCCGTAGGGGTGGCGCTCGGCGACGCCGAGCTGGTTGCAGTACTCGACCGTGCGGCGGATCTCGTCGATGCCGCCGTTGCTCGCGAAGTCGATCTCGGGGTCGATGCCCTGGGTGAAGAGGTTGAGCCCCAGCGTGACCAGGCAGACGTTGCCGGTGCGCTCGCCGTTGCCGAACAGGCAGCCCTCGATGCGGTCGGCGCCGGCCAGGTAGCCCAGCTCGGCCGCGGCGACCGCGGTGCCGCGGTCGTTGTGGGGGTGCAGGGACAGCACGACGTGCTCGCGGTGGGCGAGGTGGCGGTGCATCCACTCGATGGAGTCGGCGTAGACGTTGGGCGTCGCCATCTCGACCGTGGCCGGCAGGTTGATGATGACCGGCTTCTCGGCGGTGGGCTCGAAGACCTCGAGCACCTCGTTGCAGACGCGCACGGCGAACTCGAGCTCGGTGCCGGTGTAGCTCTCGGGGCTGTACTCGTAGAAGACCTCGGTCTCCGGCACGCCCTCCTCGAACTTCTTGCACAGCCGCGCACCGGTGACGGCGATGTCGGCGATGCCGTCCTCGTCGAGGCCGAACACCACGCGGCGCTGCAGGGTCGAGGTCGAGTTGTAGAGGTGCACGATCGCCTGCTTGGCGCCGCGGATCGCCTCGTAGGTGCGCTCGATGAGCTCCTCGCGCGCCTGGGTCAGCACCTGGATCACGACGTCGTCGGGGATCAGCGCCTCCTCGATGAGCTGGCGCACGAAGTCGAAGTCGGTCTGGCTGGCGCTGGGGAAGCCGACCTCGATCTCCTTGTAGCCCATCCGGACCAGCAGCTTGAACATCTCCAGCTTGCGGGCCGGCGACATCGGGTCGATGAGGGCCTGGTTGCCGTCGCGCAGGTCGACCGCGCACCAGCGCGGCGCCTTCTCGATGCGCTTGGTCGGCCAGGTGCGGTCGTCGAGGACGACCGGGACGAACGGCTCGTAGCGCTGGTGCGGCATGCCGCTGGGCTGCTGCGGGTTGGTGCTGATCATGATCTCTCCTGCGTGCTGTGGCTGGCTGTGGGCGATGCCGGCGCGCGTGCGGACTCCGCAGCGAGGAGGTCGGCTGGCCCTAGCGGGCGGGGACCTCGCTGCGGCAGCGAAGGAGGAGGTCGAGGCGCATCATGATGGCCCCACCATAGCCGGACGGCGGGCGCACCGATCACCAGCCGAACTCCTCGCGGTGCAGGTCTCGGCGTCGTACGCCGGCCGCGCGGGCGGCCTGGAGCACGCCCCAGGTCCACTGCGGGGGGCCGCACACGTAGACGTCGCTGGTCGAGCAGGTGCGGGCGCCAGGCGCAGCAGCGCCTGGTCCGCGGCCTCGGCGCCAGGTCCCCGGTGACTGCCGGGAGGAACGACCAGGACTCCCGCGGGGCCCCAGGAGCGCGACGACCTCGACGCCACGATCGGCGGCGAGGTCGTCGAGCTCGTCGGCGAAGAGCCGCTCCTCCGCCGAGCGCGCCCGGTGGACCAGGATGACCTCGCCCGGCTCGTAGCGGCGAGTCCTCGAGGAGCGCCCGGAACGGCGTGATCCCCATGCCCGCGGCGATCAGCAGCAGGTGCGGGTGGCGGCGACGCAACGGCGCGAGGGCGCCGTACGGGCCCTCGACGGCGACGCGGGCACCGACCGCGACGCTGCGGCCTGCCGCGGCGCCGTCGCCGGGGCCGCCGATGGTCACGCGCAGGGTGGCGGCGTCGGGCGCGCGCGAGATCGAGTAGGGGTGGGCCGCGGGTGCGTCCGCGGTCCGCCGAAGCGCCAGAGCAGGAACTGGCCGGAGCGGACCCGCAGCCGGTCGAGGTCGCGGCCGCCGACGACCAGCGACACCACGCCGGGCGTCTCGTCGACGCGCTCCTGCGACGCGCAGCCGGTGCCGCGCGCTGAGCTGCGAGCGGGCGGGCGACGCGGAAGACCAGCACCAGGACCACGGGCACCAGGTGCAGGGCACCACCAGTACGTCGTGGTCCAGGCCCCGTACGAAGTCGGCCGAGACCAGCTCGTGCGGCAGCACCAGCCCGATGCCGACGTAGGACCACAGGTGGATCAGGTGCCAGAGCTCGTAGCGGATCCGACGGCGCAGCGCCGGCGATCGACGTGACGGTGACCACGACGACAGCAGCGGTGCCGATCCTGGCGATGAGCATGTGCCGGTCGCGCACGAAGAGGTCGACGCAGGGCGCCGCCGACGTCGCTCCGACGGCGGGTGGCGCGCTGCTGGGGGAAGAGCACGACGTGGGCGAGCATCAACCAGAACGACGCGAACCCGAGCACGGCGTGGCACCAGGTCGTGATGACGCCGCGACCCCACGCCCGCTCGATCCACGGCAGCCGGGCGAACAGCACGACCTGGAGCAGCATCAGGTTGGCAGCGACCAGCCCGGTCCAGAGGGCCTCGGTCTGGGTCGGCGGGCGAGCGGCCGGCTCAGCGCCTCCAGCGGGCGTCGCCACGAGCGGTAGGCGATCCAGGTCGTGACCACCAGTGGCCAACCCACCGCGGCCAGGGCGAGGCGACCGCGCGGTCGACGCCGGGCCGCGACGGTCCGGGCATGACGAGGCCCGCGGCACCGGGGTGACGCGGGTCTCGTCTCACAGCTCGTGTGTGCGCGAGGGGAACTACTTGGTGTTGACGGTGATCTTGGCGACGCCGACCAGGACCTGGTCGGTGACGTCGGTGGTGCCGTACGTGTCGTTGAGCAGGCCGGCGGCCACGTCGGAGATGTAGACCTTGGTGCCCTCGAGGATGGCGGTGTCGCCCTCGGTCTTCAGCTGCATCAGGGTCGAGCCGTTGAGGCGGAAGAGGTAGGCGCTGGTCGCGGCGACCTCACCGTTGACGACGACGTCACCGTAGACACGCGACACGGTCGGGTCGACGTTGAAGTTGCGCAGCTCGACGGTGATGCCGCCGGCCGTCAGGCTCAGGCCCGAGTTCTCGTGCTGGATCTGGCCGACGACGTAGTTCGGCACGCTGCCCTTGGGCGAGGATCTGCACGTTGCCGCCGGTGATCGGGAACGAGAGCACGTTGCCGTCGAGGCTGGCGTCGCCGATCATGCGCGGGCGTGACCCCGAGGCCGTCGAGCGTGGGGAAGAAGCTCTCGTCGACGGTGATCTGCGGTCATGTCGCCGGTGAGGTTGTCGATCGTGGCGACGGCCTGGACGCGGTCCGCGAGCGGGAGGCGGCTCGCTGCCATCGTCGTCGCCACACGCGGCGAGCGGGAAGGCGAGGAGCATCAGGCCGGCGATGCCGGCGGTGGTCTTGGTGCGGGGGCTACGGAACTTCATGGGATTTCTCCCCATCTCTAGAGTCTGTGTACGCCAGTCATTCGGCGCTCCGCCGTGCCGGATTGGAGACGCGGGTCACATTGTCGGCACGCGCACCCCTCGGGGTAGGCACCTGCAGGTCGGTCCGGCGACGTCAGCCGGGTACCGTCGCTGCGTGCCGCGCCTGCTGATCGTCCACCACTCCCCCACCCCGACGTCAGTCGCTGACCGCCGCGGTCGTCGCCGGCGCCCACGACGACGCGATCGACGGCGTCGAGGTCGTGGTGCGGCAGGCGCTGGAGGCCACCACCGAGGACGTGCTGGCCGCCGACGGCTGCTCCTCGGCACCCCCGCGAACTTCGGCTACATGTCGGGGCCCTCAAGCACTTCTTCGACTGCTTCTTCCTCGACGTCGGCGGGTCGCTGTCCGACGACGGCTCGGCGCCGGGGCGGGACGGTACCGGAGGAAGCCGTTCGGGCTCTACGTGCACGGCCGCTACGACACCACCGGCGCCGTGCGGTCGGTCCCTCGATCACCGGCGCGCTGCCGTGGCGCCAGGTCGCGCAGACCCTCGAGGTCCTCGGCGACGTCGGGAGCCGGAGCTGTCGTCGGCCTACGAGCTCGGCGGGACCGTCGCGGCGCTGCTGACAACCGCCTGACGAGCAGCCCCCGGTAGCATCGGCTCCCATGTGGGGGACGAGGTGGAGGTGGGCGGCGATGGGGCTGCTGGCGCTCTCCCTCGTGGCCTGCGGGGAGCCGTCGGCACCGGGTGCGGAGCTCGACCCCGACTCGGTCGACTCCGTCGAGGCGCCGGTCCTCGGAGCCTGCCGCCTGCTGACCCTCCAGTCGATCGCCCAGGCCTCCGACGCGACCGCCACCGTGCCGTGCAGCAAGGAGCACACCGCCCAGACCTACGCCGTCGGCGACCTGCCCGACGAGCTCGCGACCGCGGCGTACGACTCCTCGGAGGTCGGCGCGTTCGCCTTCGAGACCTGCACGACGCAGCTGGAGAAGTTCCTCGGCGGCGACGAGAGCATCGCGATGCGGTCGATCATCACGTGGGCGTGGTTCCGCCCGTCGGTGAAGGCCTGGGACGCCGGCGCTCGCTGGTATCGCTGCGACGCCGTCGGCGGCGGCGAGCAGAGCGCCACCCTGGCGACACTCCCCGAGTCGGCGCGCGGGCTGCTCATGGGACGGCCCGACGACAAGTGGCTGGCGTGCGTGGAGGGTCCCTCGGTCGACGCCGGGCCCAAGATCTCGTGCAACCAGCCCCATGACTGGCGCGCCGTGACGACCATCAAGCTCGGCGAGCCGCCCGACGCCTATCCCGGGGACCGCGTCGTCGAGGTCACGACCCGTGACTTCTGCTCCGACTCCGTGGGTGCGTGGCTCAACTACCCCGTCGACTTCGACTACGGCTACACGTGGTTCCACCAGGCCGAGTGGGACGCCGGCAACCGTCGCTCGATCTGCTGGGCCAAGACCAGTGACTGACCGGCGCACGAGCTCGCGCGTGGCGGGTGCGAGTGCGATCGCCGCGGTGCTGCTGCTCGCAGGCGGCTGCAGCGGCGACGACGCCACCCCCAGCACGCCGGAGACGCTCTCCCCGACCCCCAGCCCCACACCCGCGCCGCCCGCACCACCGACCGCCGACGAGGCGGCCGCCCCCGAGAGCGGCGGGTGCCACCGGCTCAGCTTCGACGAGGCGCTGGCCCCCACGTCCGGCACCGGCGCGGTGAAGTGCACGAAGGCCCACACAGCCGAGACGTACGCCGTGGGGCGGGTCGTCAACCTCGTCGACGGCCACCTGCTCGCCATCGACTCCGACCGGGTCCAGGACCAGGTCGCGACCACGTGCCCCGACGCCCTCTCCGAGGCCGTGGGCGGCTCCCGGGACGACGTACGGCTGAGCATGCTTCGCGCCGTCTGGTTCACCCCGACCGTCGAGGAGTCCGACGCGGGCGCCGACTGGTATCGCTGCGACGTGGTCGCCCTGGCTGGTGCGGAGTCCCTCACCCAGGTGCGCGGCTCGCTCGGGAAGGTGCTCGCCACACCGGAGGGTCGCGCGACGTACGGCATGTGCGGCACCGCGGGGCCGGACGACAAGGCCTTCGAGCGGGTGCCCTGCGGTGAGCAGCACTCGTGGCGAGCGTTCTCGGTGATCGAGCTGCCCGAAGGCGACTACCCCGGTCGCGACGCGGTGTCGACCGCCGGTGCGCCGTGCCAGGACGCCGCCGCTGCCATCGCCGAGGACGCCCTCGACTACGAGTGGGGCTTCGAGGGTCCCGACCGCGCCCAGTGGGACGCGGGGCAGACCTTCGTGCGCTGCTGGGCACCCGACTGAGCCCACCCGGCGCCCACCCCGGTGGGCGTTGGCCGGGTGACTCCGACCCTGGCAGGCTGGGCGACATGCGCATCGCTGTCATCGGAACCGGGATCATGGGAGCCGGCATGGCCGGCTCGCTCGCGCGCGAGGGTCACGACGTCGTCGTGTGGAACCGCTCGCCGGAGAAGGCGGAGGCACTGCGGTCCGACCGCATCTCTCCGCGCGACGACGGTGGCCGAGGCCGTCGACGGCTGCGCGGTGGTGGTGAGCGTCCTCTTCGACGCCGAGGCCACGCTCGCGGTCGCCGACGAGCTCGTCGCCCACCTGGCGGAGGACGCCGTCTGGGTGCAGTCCGCGACGGTCGGACCCGACGGCGCACGCCGGATCGCCGAGCGGGCCTCGGGCCGCATCCTCGACGCGCCGGTCCTCGGCACCCGCAAGCCGGCCGAGGACGGCACCCTGGTGTTCCTCGCGTCTGGTCCGGCCGACCTGCTCGAGGCGGCTCGGCCCGCCCTCGACGCCATGGGCAGCCGCATCGTCGTGGCCGGCGAGGAGATCGGACAGGGTTCCGCGCTCAAGCTCGCCTGCAACGCCTGGGTCGGCCTGATCACCGCCGGTACGGCGCAGTCGCTCGCCCTCGCCAGGGGGCTCGGCGTCGATCCGCAGCTGTTCCTCGACGCCATCGACGGCGGCGCCGCCGACTCGCCGTACGCGCACGTGAAGGGTGCCGCGATGCTGAGCGGCGACCGCCCGCTCTCGTTCGCGCTCGACGGGGTGCGCAAGGACCTCGGGCTCATGCAGGAGGCCGCTCGCGGCGTCGGCGTGCGCGACGACCTCCTGATCGCCGTCAAGGGCCTCTTCGACTCGGCCAGCGAGCGAGGTCACGGCGACGACGACCTGGCCGCCGTCATCGCGGCCTACGAGTGAGCTCGCCGAGGCTCAGAACCCGAGCTTGCGGAGCTGGCGCGGGTCGCGCTGCCAGTCCTTGGCGATCTTGACCTGGAGGTCGAGGTAGATCGGCGTGCCGAGCAGCGCCTCGATCTGCACCCGCGCCGCCGTACCGATCTCGCGCAGGCGCGCACCCTTGTGGCCGATCATGATGCCCTTCTGCGACTCGCGCTCGACGTAGAGGTTGACGTGGACGTCGAGCAGCGGCTTGTCGGCGGGGCGGTCCTCGCGCAGGTTCATCTCCTGCACGACGACGGCGATCGAGTGCGGCAGCTCCTCGCGCGCGCCCTCGAGGGCGGCCTCGCGGATCAGCTCGGCGACGATGATCTCCTCGGGGGCGTCGCTGAGGTCGCCGTCGGGGTAGAGCTGCGGGCCCTCGGGGAGCAGGCCGACCAGCAGGTCGGCGAGCAGCTGCACCTGGTGCCCCTCCTGCGCCGAGACGGGCACGATCTCGGCCCAGTCGGTGCCGGTCTCCTGACCGAGGCGGTCGATCGAGAGCAGGTGCTCACCGAGCTGCTCGGGCGTGGCCAGGTCGGTCTTGGTGGCGATCGCGACCTTGATGGTGCGCTTGACCTTGCCCATCTCGTTGACGATGAACCGGTCGCCGGGCCCGATCTTCTCGTTGGCGGGGAAGCACACGGCGACGACGTCGACCTCGGCCAGCGTGGTCTTGACCAGGTCGTTGAGGCGCTCGCCGAGCAGCGTGCGCGGGCGGTGGAGGCCGGGGGTGTCGACGAGGATGAGCTGGGCGTCGTCGCGATGCACGATGCCGCGGACGACCGTGCGGGTGGTCTGGGGCTTGGACGAGGTGATCACGACCTTCTGCCCCACCAGGGCGTTGGTCAGCGTCGACTTGCCCGCGTTGGGGCGGCCCACGAAGGAGGCGAACCCGCTCCGGTGCCCGGCCTGATCCGGTGTCGTCTCGCTCATCAGCTGCTGTCCCTCGCGTCGTCGTAGTCGGACCAGATCTCTTCGTCACTCTTGCCTGCGGCCTTCCCGGCCCGGTAGATCGGGCCCGGGTCGACGGCTCGGGGTTGTCGCACCGCTCCCCCACGCCAGTAGCCCATCACGTCGTACGCCGTGCTCGGGAGCTTGCGCTCGCGCATCAGGTGCTTGCGGATCGCCCGCATCTGCGAGGACTCCCCCGCCATCCAGAAGTAGCCGTCGCCCTCGGGCCACGACAGGTCGGGCACGACGGAGCCCAGCGCGCTCTGGCCGTCGCCGGGCTGGGTCAGCCAGGTCACGTCGCCCGTGCCCAGGTAGTCGGCGTAGTCGGTGTCGTCGGCGGGCACCTCGGCCCACACCCGGGTCGGCACCGACACCTCGCTGACGATCCGCGCCATCGCGGGAAGCGCGGTCAGGTCGCCGACGAGCATCAGCCAGGCCGCGCCCGCGGGCATGTCGAAGGAGCCCTTGGGCTCGGTGACCGTGCAGGTCTGTCCCACGCAGTCGGTGTTCGCCCACTCGGTGACGAGCCCGGTGTCGTGCCGCACGACGTCGAGGGTGAGCTCGCCGCCGACGCCTGCGGCGGGATCCCAGGAGCGCACGGTGTAGTAGCGGCTCTGGAACTGCTCGGGCACCACGAGGCCGACCCACTCGTCGAGCACACCGGTCGAGGCGAACCCACTGAGCCCGCCTCCCCCGAGCACCAGGCGGACCAGGTGGTCGGAGATCGGAGCGCGGCGAAGCACCTGCGCGTCGTACGTGCTGGCCCGGGTGCTCATCGGGCCGAGGTTACCGCTGCCCCACCGGTGGTCGAGCAGCGAGCACCAGCCAATCCGGAGGTTGAACAGCCGGAGGTTGAGCAGCGAGCGCCAGCGAGCGTCGACGAAACCCGGTGAGCCAACCGCCCTCCCGCGCCCACGGCAGACGCACCGGAGGTTGAGCAGCGAGCGCCAGCGAGCGTCGACGAAACCCAGTGAGTCGAGCACCCAACGCAACCACCGACTATCCACAGATCCACCAGCACCGAAAAGTTCTCCACAACCCCATGGTTGAGCGGGAAACTCCGTCCTGGAGTGTCGGTGGTGGGTGCTTGAGTAGACCCATGAGCAGGCACCTCGACGACACCAGGACCGGACACCCGATCCTGCGTTTCCTCGACCTGCTCGAGGACGGGTCTGGACGACATCAAGGACACCCCGGCATGGTCGCTGAACGCGCAGGAGACCACCGAGGTCGTCACCCGGCTCACCACAGACCTCTCGAGGTTGGCCGAGGTCGAGTCGCCGCGCCCTGCTCCAAGCCCAGACCCTCGACCTCCCCGGGGCGATCGGCGCGAAGGGTCTGACGCAGTGGCTGCACGCGAATCACCGTGATGACCTCGGGTGAAGCCGGACGCCACACCAAGCTCGCCAAGACCCTGACCGCCCACGACCAGACCCGCGAGGCGATGGTCCGCGGTGAGGTATTGGCCGAGCAGGCGGCCGCGATCGGGGTCGCGATCGACAACCTCGACGACGAGTTCGCCACCGAGGCCGTGCGGGCTGAGGCCTACCTGATCGGCGAGGCAGCCGACCACGACGCCTACGCCTGCGGGAGATGGGGCACAAGCTGTTCGAGACCATCGACCCCGACGGCGCTGAAGCGCGCGAAGCCAAAGCGTTGGCAGCCCAGGAGGAGCGGGCGAAGAAGAGGGCCGAGCTGCGGATGGCCAACAACGGCGACGGCACCGTCCGCGGGTCGTTCATCCTGCCCGAGCTGCAGGCCGAGATGTTCCGCAAAGCCCTCCACGCGCACTCGCCCGCGCCCGAACACGTCGCCGCGACCGAGGGCTCAGTCGCGCCGCCTGCTCAACCTACGACTCGCCCACGCCGACACAGCTCGTGCCTCGCGTTCATCGAGTACTCGAGCGCTACCCACTCTCCAGCCTGCCGAAGATGGCCGGGATGGCAGCCACGATCATCGTCACCGCCGACGCCGACGTCTTCACCGACCACCACAGGCGCAGCGCAGAAGCCCGGTCGCACCCAGGACGGCACCGGTGTCTCACCCGGACAGCTCCTCCGACTGGCCTGCGAGGCAAAGGTCATGCCCGCCGTCCTGGACAAGGCCGGCCACGTCCTCGACCTCGGCAGCTCCCACCGCTTCCACACCGAACCCCAGCGGATCGCGCTCATCATCGAACAGAAGCAGTGCCAGCACCCCTCCTGCGACGTCCCCGGCGCGTTCTGCCACGTCCACCACACCAGGTCCTGGTCCACAGGCGGCGGCACGAACACCCGAGACGCCGTCCTGCTCTGCCCCTTCCACCACCACCAAGCCCACACCCACGGCATCGACTACCCCATCCGCACCTAGACGGACTGCCACGAACGGTCCGGTCCAGGCGCTGCACACCGCCGCCTGAGGGACGAGCCGTGACTTGCCCGGGCCCCTGGTTTCGCTCGCGGGACCGTGGCGGCATGCGTCTTCGACACTCGAGGCCCGCAACGGCCGCGGGCCTGGGCTCTCTACGCTGAGGTCATGCTGTCGCCCGAGGCTGTCCTTCATCCGTTGGTCTCTGCCGCCATCGAGCGTGCCTTCGGACCCGACTTCCGCGGGGCCGACCCGGTGCTGCGGCCAAGCCAGTACGCCGATATCCAGGCCAACGCCGCACTGCCGCTGGCCAAGCGGCTGGGCCGAAATCCTCGCGACGTCGCCGCCGCGATCCTCGAGCACCTCGATCTCGCCGACGTGTGCGACCAGGTCGAGATCAGCGGGCCCGGATTCCTCAACCTGACCCTGAGCGACGACTGGGTCGGCGCACAGGTCACGACCGCGGCCGGCGACCCTCGGCTCGGCGTACCCGTCGAGCAGACCGAGCGCGTCGTCCTGGACTACTCCGCACCCAACGTCGCCAAGGAGATGCACGTCGGTCACCTGCGCACGACGATCGTCGGCGACGCGCTCGCGCGCACCCTGGAGCACCTCGGTCACGACGTGGTCCGCCAGAACCACATCGGCGACTGGGGCACGCCGTTCGGGATGCTTGTCGAGCACCTGCGCGAGGTCGGTGAGGACTCCGCAGGCTGCACGACTGGTCGAGACCGACCCCAACGCCTTCTACCAGGCAGCGCGGGAGAAGTTCGACGGCGACGAGGCCTTCGCGACCCGGGCCCGCGCCGCGGTCGTGGCCCTGCAGGCCGGTGACCCCGACACGCTCAGCGACCTGGCGGCGGCTGCGTCGGCTCTCACGTCTCTACTTCAACTCCGTCTACGGCGCCCTCGGCGTCACCCTGACCGACGCCGACCTGGCCGGCGAGTCGACCTACAACGACGACCTGGCCACCGTGTGCGACGAGCTCGCCGAGGCCGGGATCGCCACCGTCAGCGACGGCGCGCTGTGCGTCTTCCTCGACGGCTACACCGGCCGCGAGGGCAAGCCGGTGCCGCTCATCATTCGCAAGTCCGACGGCGGCTACGGCTACGGCACCACCGACCTCGCCACCGTGCGCCACCGAGTCCGCGACCTGCACGCCGACCGGATGCTCTACGTCATCGGCGTCACCCAGAGCCTGCACCTCGAGATGGTGTGGGCGACCGCCCGCAAGGCCGGGTGGCTGCCGACGGCCTCGACGCCGGTGCACGTCAAGATCGGCAGCGTCCTGGGCGAGGACCGCAAGATCATGAAGACCCGGCAGGGTGCTCCGCTGCGGCTGTCTCGCTGCTCGACGAGGCCGTCGACGCCGCCCGCGCGGTCCTCGACGAGCAGCCGCGCCGCCGCTCGACGAGGCCACCCGCGCGGCCGTCGCGCCGCAGGTCGGCCATGGCCGCAGTGAAGTACGCCGACCTATCGGTCGCCCACGACAGCGACTACGTCTTCGACCTGCAACGGATGGTCGCCCCGGTCGGCAACACCGGCCCCTACATCCAGTACGCCGCCGCCCGGCTCCGCTCGATCTTCCGCACCGCCGGCCTGTCCCCCGACGCCGCCGCGCAACGCAAGAATCACGTCGGAACGCCGGAAGAGCGAGCCCTGGCCCTACTGGTACTCGAGCTCGGTCCCACGACCGTGGCCGTCGGCCGGCACCTCGAACCCCACCGGCTGTGCGACTACCTCTTCTCGCTGGCCCAGGCGTTCTCGGTCTTCTACGAGCAATGCCCCGTCGTCAACGCCGACGACGACGCCCTACGCGCCTCGCGGCTCGCGCTGTGCGCGGCGACCCTGCGCGCCCTCGCCACCGGCCTCGACCTGCTCGGCATCGAGGCACCCGAACGCATGTGAGGCCCCACCGGACAAAGCCCGTGACCGGCTACCCACATGTCGGACGCTGGCGCAGCTTCAGCGTCGTCAAGACAGGCAATCTGCGGCACCACTGGTGGCTGGCGACTTGCGTCTTCTTTCCGCCTCTGGTCAGCCGATCCGGCCGAACAAGCCGAGCCGACGCTTGGTGTCTTACGGAAGCCGTGGTGGTGGGCAGGAGCTGTCAGTGGGGAACGAGCTTCGATAGCCATGAACGGCTGCGATGCGTCGTGGCAAGGCAAGGTGGCGAGCTTTGAGGCCCGCGGGTCCCGCGCGGGGTCATTGGTGCACGTGGGCGCGCTGTCCGTCGCGATCGAACACCATGAGCAGCTCAGCCGGGCCGTCTGGGGCTGTCATCGAGTGGGGAATCATCGTCGCGAACTCGGCCGCCTCCCCTGCTTCGACATCGATCTGCCTCTCGCCCAACCACAGCTGGACGCGCCCCTCGAGCACGAGGAACCAGTCGTGGCCCGGGTGCACACGTTGGCTGGGCGGCGGGTCGTCGGGGTCGCTCGGCTCCAGGCGCATCTTCATCGCGACCGTGCGGCCGTCGGGACGGCTCAGCGGCCACGTCGTCAGCGCACCGTTGCTGTGCGCCACCGGACGGATGACGACGTCGTCATCCGTCGGCACCTCGAACAGCACGTCGAGACTCACCTGGAGGGCGTTGGCCAGCGGCACGAGCACGTCGACACTCAAGGTCCGCTTGCCCGTCTCGACCCGACTGATGGTCGACGCGCTCAGGTGCGTGCGCTCGGCGAGCTCGCCGAGGGAGTAGCCGAGGGTCGTGCGCAGGCTGCGCAGACGGGCTCGGGCGAGGGCCTCGACGTCGGCGGTCGTCTGCATGACGCCGATCCTGCCAGGCTTTGCTGTTCCTGCAAAGTGGTTTGCTGCGATCGCAGCGCGCCGTAGCGTGGACTCCATGACCGACATGACCGGCGAGCACAGCCACCAGCACACCCACGAGCAGTCCGACGACCCGACACCACACCGCACCCTGGAGCGTCATTGCGACGTCGCCGTGATCGGCGGCTCTGCCGCCGGCCTCGCCGCCGCGCTCCAGCTGGCTCGCCAGCGACGCAGCGTGATCGTGGTCGACGACGACACCCCGCGCAACGCCCCGGCCGCGCACATGCACGGCTACCTCGGGCACGAGGGGGTCGCACCGAGCCACCTGGTCGCTCTCGGTCGCGAGGAGGTGCGCTCGTACGGCGGCGAGGTGCTCACCGGTCGTGTGCTGGGGGTGAGTCGCCGCGACGACGGCCGATTCGCACTCGACCTCTCCGGCGGCCACACGCTGGTGGCCCGACGCGTCCTCACCGCGACCGGGCTGGTCGATGAGCTGCCGATCATCGACGGGCTCGCCGAGCAGTGGGGTCGCGGTGTGATCCACTGCCCCTTCTGCCACGGCTTCGAGGTGCGCGACCAGCGCCTCGTGCAGATCATCACGCACCCCCTCGGCCTCCACCCGACCCCCGTGTTCAGGCACCTGTCCGACCGACTGACCGTCGTGCTGCACGACCCCTCCGGCCTCGACGAGGCTGCCCTCGCCACCCTGGCTGCCTCCGGGGTGAGCATCGAGCGCAGCGAGGTCAGTCGTGTCGTCACCGGGCCGGACGGCGAGGTCTCCGGCGTCGAGCTCGTCGGGGGCCGCACCATCGAGGCCGACGCCGTCGTGATCGGCGCGCGGTTCCACGCCCGCGCCGGCGTCCTGGCCGGGGTCGGACTCACCACCACCGAGCACCCCACCGGCGCCGGCGACGTGCTCGAGGTCGATGCCAGAGGAGAGACCGCGGTCCCCGGGATCTACGCCGCCGGCAACGTCACCGACCCGAGCCTGCAGGTCCTACCCGCCGCCGCTCACGGCAGCCGGGTCGGCGCCATGATCGCCTTCGATCTCGCCGACGACGACATGCGCGCCGCTGCCCGACCCTCCGGCGAGGAGACCGACTGGGACCATCGCTACGGCCGCCCCGAGCAGGCGTGGAGCGGCAACCCCAACGGCACCCTGGTCCACGAAGTGAGCGGGCTGTCCCCCACCCGCGCCCTCGACGTCGGAGCCGGTGAGGGCGCCGACGCGCTGTGGCTGGCCGAGCAGGGGTGGCAGGTCAGCGCCACCGACATCTCGGGCCGGGCGCTGGAGCGGGTCCGCGACGAGGCCGGCAAACGCGGTCTCGTCGTCGAGCTCGTGCACAGCGACGCCAACGACCGCGCACCCTTCGGCGAGGACCGGTTCGACCTCGTCTCCCTGCAGTACGGCTCCTTCAAGCGCACCCCCGAGCAGCGCGGCCTGCGCAACCTGCTCGACGCCGTCGCCCCCGGCGGCACCCTCCTGGTGGTCCACCACGACCTGACCCCGTCGGGCGAGCCCGTGGACGTGGCGACCCAGACCCGGATGTTCGACCCACTGTCGTTCGTCGGGGTCGACGAGATCGCCGCTGCGCTGCGTGCAGACCCCGCCACCTGGGACGTCGAGACGCACGACGTACGACCGCGACCTCCCGGCGCGGCCAGCACCCACCACGTCGACGACGTCGTGCTGCGGGCGCGACGCCTGACCTGACCCGTTCGCGGCGACCTCGACGACCGCCGGGAGGAGGTGGCGGGATCCGGCCCGTGGGGCGCGCCGGACGGCGAGAGCCTCGGTCGAATCACGTTCCGCACGGCGCGATGAGTACGGCGTGCGAGTCGGGTCTGTCTTGGTATGAGCGAGAAATCTGGCAAGGCGAGCCGCGTGGTGACGGCGTTGTACTCCGCAACCGTGGTCGTGTCCGACCAGGACCGGGCGGTCGCGTTCTATCGCGACGTGCTGGGGTGCGACGTGAAGTCGGACTTCGAGGCCTGGCCCGGGGCTCGCGTCGTCGAGATGGTGCCCACGGGCTCCGACGTCGCCGTGGCCCTGCTGACGACCGACAGCAAGCTGCCCCTGGGGGTGCGCTGGCACACGGCCGATGCCGACGCCGCCCACCGGTCGCTGGTGGCGGCCGGCGTCCAGCCGCACAGCGACGTCCTCCGCCTCGACGGTGCTCCGCCGATGTTCACCTTCGACGACCCCGACGGCAACACCGTGATCGTGATGCAGGACCAGGACACGTCAGCAGACGACGCCAGGCTGCCGGTCGCTACGGTGCTGGCTGCTGTGCCGGTGAGCGACTCCGACGCAGCGACGGCGTTCTACGAGCGGCTCCTCGGCACGCCGCCGGACGACGCCCCGATGCCGGGGCTGACCCAGTGGAACCTCGGCACCGGCGTGCTGCAGGTCGTCGCCGACACCGACCGTGCCGGCGGTGGCTTGGTGACCCTCATGTTCGAGGACCTCGCGAGCGCAGCCGAGGGGGCCCGGGCCCGCGGCGTCGACCTGGACGTCGCCGAAGGCGAGGTGGTTGCGTCCGTCGCCCGGGTGCTCGACCCCGACGGCAACGCGATCACGTTGGTGCAGGCCTGAGCGGTCGCCACCAGCGCGCCGCACGGGCCGACGGCGTACGAGGTCGCCACGCACGGCGTGCCCGTCATCGACCTCGACCCGAGCCGACCAGCCGGGATCTTGGGTAGCGTCCGGCTCGTGCCGCACACCCACGACATCGAGATCAGCGACGGCGTGGTGCGCAAGACCTTCGTGTCCTGGTCCCAGGGCGAGCCCGAACGCGAGTGGCAGGCGCTGCTGCATCTGCACGAGCACGCGCCCGGGCTGGCGCCTGAGCCGGTCGCTCGACTCGAGATGGACGGTCGCCCGACAGTGGTGATGACCTGTGTGCCCGGGCAGACGCTGTCCGGGACACTGTCGCCCCGGCAGGTCGCGGCGCTGGGAAGGGCGTTGCGGCAGCTGTTCGCCGTCCCCGTCCCACCCGGGCTGCCGGTCCGTGCCAACGACCCCGCCGGCTTCCAGCAGGAGTTTCGCTCCTGGCTGGAGCAGGACTACGACTGGAGCCGGTGCCTGGACCCGTCGCTCGTCCGCAGCGCCGTCTCGAGTGCACGGTCATGGCTCGACGGTCACGCCCCGGACCAGGACTGGCTGATCGACCCCGTGATCGCCGTGGGTGACGGCAACCTGGACAACGCCCTGTGGGACGGCGAGGAGTGTCGGCTCATCGACTGGGAGGAGTACGGCGTCTCGGACCTCTGCTACGAGATCGCCGATCTGGTCGAGCATGCTTCGTCGCGGCTCGAGGGCCGACTCGATGTCGAAGCGGTCCTCGCCGGGTTCGCCCTGACCACGGCCCAGCGAGAGCGGGTGGAGCATCACCGCCGGATGTTCGCCTGCTTCTGGCTGGCCAAGCTGCTACCCGGCAACGGCGGCTGGCACCGCAACCCGCCCGGCTCGACCGAGAAGCAAGCGCGATGGGTGATCGAGGTGACGGGGTAGCCCGCGCCCCGACTCGCCGCCTGGTGCTTCAGCCGGCTCCGCCGGTGGCGGTCTTCGCGGCGGCCGCGAACAGGCGCACGAAGCCCGGCCACGCCCGCGGCGAGAGGGCGAGCGAGGTGACGGTGCGGGTGCGCGTCATGACCGGCGCCGAGTCGTCCTCGAACCGCTTCTCGAGCCAGGTCAGCATCGCCGGCAGGCCGAGGACCATCAGGGAGATGTGCTCGCTGAGCCGGTCGCGCACGTAGCTCACCTCAACGCCGGCCTCGACGTAGCGAGCGACCTGCCCGTCGACGTCGGCGACGTCGATGATCTGGTCGTGGACCGACTGCACGACCAGGACGGGGCACTGCGGGGCGGCGAGGCCGAGGCGCAGGTCGTTGAACACCTCGACCACCTCGGGCTCGGCGAGGACGTCGGCCAGCGGCGGGTCGACGAAGTCGTCGAAGTCGTCGAACGCGTAGCGCACCACGGCCTCCACCGTCGTCATCTCCTGGAGCTGGTCGAGGCGCCTGATGCCGTCGGCGTGCGTGTGCCGGCGCACGATCCTGGCGAGACCCGGGTAGGCGTGACGCAGGCCGGACACGACCAGGGCCGGGAGGCCTGCGTTGAGCCCGCCGTTGAGCTTGATGAACGCCTCGCCGGGGTCGCCGACCGGTGAGCCCAGGACCGCACCGACGAGCCGGACCTCGGGTGCGTAGCGCGGTGCCATCTCCGCCGCCCAGGCCGAGGCCATGCCGCCGCCGGAGTAGCCGAACAGCCCGACGGGCGTCTCCGGCGTCATCCCCACGGGCGGGTACGCCGTCGCGGCGCGGACGCCGTCGAGCACGCGGTAGCCCGGCTCGCGCGGGGCGGCGAAGTGGCCGTGCCGTCCCTCGTGGTCGCTGAGGCTGACGACGTACCCCTTGTCGAGCAGGCCGGCGACGATCGTCAGCTCGAACTGCGGCAGGGCACCCCACGCGCGAGCGCCCGGGCGCAGGGCGTACGACGGGAAGCAGCGGTCGGACACGGCGTCGATCGCACACTGGTAGGCGACGAGCCGCTGGGGGCGCTTCGGGTCGTGCCCGCGCGGCACGAGGACCGTCGTCACCGCGACCTCCGCCCGTCCGTGCAGGTCGGTGCTGCGGTAGGCGAGCTGCCACGCGGTCAGCCCGCGCTGGGTGACGACCCCCAGGAACGCGACACGGACCTGCCTGCTGCGCACGATGGTGCCGGGCGCCAGGGCCTGGAGGTCCTCCGGCGCGTCGTAGAACGGGTCGTCGGCCGGCCGCAGCGGCCGACGGACGGTGCGCTCGTCGGTGTGCGGGACCGTCCAGTCGAACGCGTGCTCGCTCATGCTGCATGGTCTCATCCGGCTACCGGCGAGTAACGATCCCCTCCGCCTCGTGGTCCGGCCCGCCTCACCAGGTCGGGCGCAGCGCGAACCCGTCGTTGCCGTCGGCGTCGACCTTGGCGCCCAGCACCTGCACCAGCTGCACCTCGTTGCGCTCGAACCCGACCCGGCAAGCGGCCATGTAGAGACCCCACACCCGTGCGGTGCCGATGCCGACCTCCTCGACGCACGCGTCCCAGTTGGCCACGAGGTTGTCGTTCCAGTGCGCCAGCGTGCGGGCGTAGTGCACGCGCAGGTTCTCGGAGTGCATCACCTCGAAGCCGGAGTTCTCCGCCGCCGTGATGATCGTGCCGCTGCCGGCGAGCTCACCGTCGGGGAAGACGTAGCGGTCGATGAAGGCGCCGGTCGGGATCTGCTTGTTGTGGTGGCGGGTGATGCAGTGGTTGAGCAGCCGCCCACCGGGCTTGAGCTTGCCGTGCAGGAAGTCGAAGTAGGCCGGGTAGTTCTTGATCCCGATGTGCTCGGTGAGCCCGATCGAGCTGACCGCGTCGAAGTCGCCCTCGAGCACGTCGCGGTAGTCGAGGTGACGCACCTCGGCGAGGTCGCGAGAGTCCCTCCCGGTCGAGCATCTCCTTGGCGTACGACGCCTGCTCCTGGCTCAGCGTGACGCCGAGCGCCTGGACGCCGTACTCCTTGGCGGCGTGGCGCACCATGCCGCCCCAGCCGCAGCCCACGTCGAGCAGCCGCATCGCCGGGCTTCAGGTCGAGCTTGCGGGCGACGAGGTCGAACTTCTCGAACTGCGCCTCCTCGAGCGTCGCGGTCGTCGTGGGGGTAGACAGCGCACGTGTAGGCCATCGACGGGCCGAGGACCATCTCGTAGAACGCGTTGGAGACGTCGTAGTGGTGGTGGATCGCCTCGGCGTCGCGCACCATCGAGTGCCGCAGGCCCTCCATCACCCGGCGCCAGCGGGGCAGGTGCTCCTGCGGCGGCGGCGGCGGCGGCTTGAGGTTGGACAGGCCCAGACCGCGCAGGATCGTGATCAGCTCGGTGGCCGAGGGGGCGCGGAACTTCGTGTGGTCCTTGATCTTCTGCATCACCTCGTAGGGGTTGCCCGGGTGGGCGCCGTGCACGACGAGGTCGCCGGCGACGTAGGCGCGGGCCAGCCCGAGGTCGCCGGGCGCGGTGACGAGGTACTGCAGGCCGCGCTGGTTGGTCAGCTCGAGGTGGATCTCGGCGTCCTCGGGCCCGGCGGCGCTGCCGTCGTACGCCGTGAACCGGACGGGCATGCCGCCGCGCATCAGGTCGCCGACGACGTCGCCGATCTTGAGCTCGGGACGGGTGGAGATCTTCGTGGGGATCTTGCGAAGGGGTGTGGTCGTCATGCCGTTTCTCGCTTCCTGCGCTGGTGCCTGATCGTCACTTCTTGCGAACGGTCTTGTCGTAGAGGCTGGTCAGCCGGTCATCGGGGTCGTAGCGCTGCTTGACCAGGGCGAGGTCGTCGCCGTGGTAGAGCCGTCGAAGGTCGCCCGGTCGTAGAAGGCCTCGGAGTAGAGCGACTTGTGGCCGCCGAGCTCGTGGACCTTCTCCTCGATGGCGCGGTTGCGCGGGCCGTCGACGGCCTCGGGCCCGACGTGGACGGTGCCCCAGAAGCCGACGTTGACGTAGACCTCACCGGGAGCCAGCGGGTACGTCGTCCAGCCGCGGCCGCCGAGCGGAGCCGGAGGAGACCAGCGGGCAGACCCACACCGGGCGCATCCCGATCTCGGCGTCGAACCACGCGAGGAACTCCGCGAGCCGCTCGACCGGCACCTCGATGTCCTGCACGACGCGCTCGCGCATCGGCCGCCCGGCCCGCCGGTCGAGCCGGTCGGCGATGTCGAAGCGTCGGTCGAGGGCGAGCAGCTTCATGTAGACGTCGGAGCGGCGCAGGCTGCGCGGCCACAGCCGCCGGATGCGCGGGTTCTGGGCACCGAACGCACCCGAGCACCAGAACCAGTCGGTGTCCCAGCGCCAGAGGTAGTCGTAGATGGTGAGCAGGTCGTGCTCGCGCTCCTGCAGCGAGCGGAAGAAGATCTGCTGACCGCCGTAGTCGCTGGGTGTCGAGTCACTGCCGGGCACCGAGGTCGGGTCGTCGGTCCACCGCGCGAGCGTCAGGTAGAGCTCGCCCGGCTCGAAGGCCACGCCGTCGAGGCCGTCGACGCGCTCGCCCGCGTGCTCGCCGGTCTCGGTGATCTCGGCGATCGTCTTGGCCAGCAGGCCGGCGTCGTCGAAGCGCACGTGGCGCAGGGCGACGTACGGCTGCACCGGCTCGAGGGTGATCCGCAGCCGGGTGGCGTAGCCGAGCGAGCCGTAGGAGTTGGGGAAGGCGTCGAACAGGTCGTCGCCGGGGCGCGTCGTGACGACGTCGCCGGCACCGGTGAAGACGTCCATCTCCAGCACCGACTCGTGCGGGAGCCCGTTGCGGAAGCTCGTCGACTCGATGCCGAGCCCGGTGACGGCGCCGCCGAGGGTGATCGTGCGCAGCTGCGGCACGACGAGCGGGATCAGGCCGTGGGGAAGCGTCGCGTCGACGAGGTCCTCGTAGGTGCACATGCCCTGCACCTCGGCGGTGCGGGCGACCGGGTCGATCTCGATGACCCCGCGTGAGCCCGGAGACGTCGAGACCGGGGGCGGTGGTCGTGCTCCGCACGCGGAAGAGGTTGGTGGTCGTCTTCGCCAGCCGGACGGGCGCGTCGGCCGGGATCGCGGCGTACGACGCCGCCAGCCGGTCCACTGCACGCGCGTGCTGCTGCCAGGGATCGGTTGCCACGAGAGTCCTCAACACCACGGAACCGCAACTTACTCCCCGCGGGCCGCAGCTGCGCGGAGGGTCAGGACGCAGGTAGGGTGGTCAGCACGGTCAGGAGCCGCCCTGGAGCTCGGCCTCCTCGACCGCCGACTCCTCGAGGGTGTCGTCGATGTAGGCGCGCGCCTGCTCGTCAGGCAGCCGGTTGACCTGCGCCAGGACGTAGACGATCGCCGACAGCAGCAGCACCAGCGGGACCGAGGTCGTGAAGGTCAGCTTGTCGAGGTTGCCGGCGGCAGGCTCGGGATAGTTGCCGAGGTACGACAACACGGTCAGCCCACCCAGCCAGGGCAGCACCCAGAACCCGGAGCGGAAGTCGAGGCTCTGGCCCTTGAGGACTCCTCTGGCCGAGAAGATGGCCAGGAGCACGAACCCGATGAGCACGGCGAGCATCAGCTTCCACACCACCGTCCAGCCGGACCAGTAGACGATCATGTTGGAGCCCCAGAAGGCCAGGAAGGGCACGACGTGCCCACCGGGGAGCCGGAAGGGTCGCTCCTTGTCGGGCACCTGCTCGCGCAGCGCCGCGTGCACGAGCGGACCGGAGGCGAAGGACAGCACCGTGGCCGAGCTGACGAAGCCGACCAGCTGCTGCCAGCTCGGGAAGGGCAGGAAGGCGATCAGGCCGATGACGAACGACAGCAGCAGCCCGACCAGCGGTACGCCCTTGTCGGTCGTGGTCGACAGGGCGCGCGGCGCATTGCCGTTGCGCGACATCGCGAACGAGATCCGGGCGGTCACGGTGGTGTAGATCAGCCCGGTGTCGCCGGGCGAGACGATCGCGTCGATGTAGAGGAGGACGGCCAGCCAGCTGATGCCCAGGAAGCTCGCCAGCTGGGCCAGCGGTCCGAAGTCGCTGTCGCCGTTGTTGCCCAGCGACAGGTTGCTCCAGCCGTCGGCGATGAAGCTGTGGTCGAGCGAACCGATGAAGGCGATCTGCAGGGCGATGTAGATCACCGCCGTGATGAGGACCGAGCCGATCACGGCGATCGGCACGTTGCGCCGGGGGTTGTCGGTCTCCCCGGCCAGCTCGATGCCCTGGCGGAAACCGAGGTAGGAGAAGACGATCCCGCTGGTGGCGATGGCGGTGAAGACACCGTGCGCACCGTTGGGCGCGAAGCCCTCCGAGCTGAAGTTGCTGCCGTGGAACGCGGTCACGGCGAAGGCCGCGATCGCGAGCAGGATGATGAAGATCTTCCACGCCACCAGCGCGTTGTTGATCCGCGCGAACCACCGCACGCCGAAGTAGTTGACCACCACGAACACCGCCATCAGGGCGACGGCAGCGACGTACCCGAGGGTGGTCAGCGTGTAGACCGTCTCCTCGCCGACGGTGTTGGCGGTGGTGAAGTCGGCGTACTTCGTGCCGTACTGCAGGGCGGCGACCACCTCGATGGGCGCCGTCGTCGCCACCGCGACGTAGGTGATCCAGCCGCTGGTGAAGCTGGCGAAGTTGCCGAACGACATGTGCGGGAAGCGCACCACCCCGCCCGAGAGCGGGTACATCGTGCCGAGCTCGGCGTAGCACAGCGCGATGAACATGATCAGGATCGCGCCGAGGGCCCACGAGATCACCGCCGCCGGGCCGGCCTCGGACGAGGCGTTGAACGCCCCGAAGAGCCATCCGGAGCCGATGATCGAGCCGATGCTCGCGAACAGGAGCCCCACGACGCCGATGTGTCGCTTGAGGCCGGTGCGCTGCGCATCGGTGCTGACATTCCCAGAGGTATCAGTTGCCACCGACAACTAATAACGCCGATCGAGAGCGCATCACCCCACCCCTAGGGGCGACCTCAGCTGCTGGAGGTGGTCGCGATCGTGCCTCGCGGGTCACCCAGGTGCACCGGCACACCCGCGCCGCCGAAGTCGGCCAGCACCGCGCGGTCCGGCTCGGTGAGCTCGCCGCCCTCACCCAGGAGCACGGCGGCGCCCAGCCCCTTCGAACCCGACGCCACGGCCATCGCGACGCACACCTGGAGGGCGGAGAGCTGCAGCGACGGCAGGTCGACCGAGGCGGCCGCGTAGGTGCGGCCGTCGGCGTCGCGCACGGCCGCCCCCTCGGCGGCGCCGACCCGGGCACGGGTGGCGCGGGCGAGGGTGACCAGCTTGGCGTCTTCGGTCGAGAGATCCACGGACGTCAGCCTAGGAGGTCGCGGCTGCCCAGACTCCACGGCATCGACAGCACCCCGTGCGGTACGACGATCCCGACGGCGGCCCCCAACCGCTCGAGCAGCGCCTCGGGTCCGGTCGGCGCGACCGCAGCGGACGCCGCGGGTGACTCGCTCGACTCGGCGGGGCGCAGTCGCTGCAGCCACTCCAGGGGCGATGGGCTCGGCAGCCGCACGGAAGCCGGGTCGAGCCCGGCCAGCGCGCAGGCCCGTTCGAGCGCCAGGCGGGTGCCCCCGAGGTGGTCCACCAACCCGCGGGAGCGAGCGTCGGTGCCGAGCCACACGCGACCACGCGCCAGGGGTTCGAGCACGTCCAGGTCGAGGCCCCGATCGGCCGCCGCCTTGGTGGTGAAGTCGGCGTACACCTCGTCGAGCCAGGCGTCGAGCACCTGCCACTCGTCGTCGGTGAAGGGCCGCCCCGGCGCCAGGAAGCCGGCTCGCGGTCCTGCGTCGACGGACTCGTGGACGACGCCGACCCGCTCGAGGAGCCGTTCGACGACCATCTTGCCGGCGAGCACCCCGATCGAGCCGGTCAGCGTGGTCGGCTGGGCGACGATCTCGTCGCAGGGCATCGCCACGAAGTAGCCACCTGACGCGGCCGCCCTGCCCATGGTCGCGACGACCGGGCGACCGCTCTCGCGCAGTCGCAGCACCTCGTGGCGGATGGCGTCGCTGGCGACGTAGGAACCGCCGGGACTGTCCACCCTCAGCACCACGGCCTGCACGCGGTCGTCTCGACCGACCTGCCGCAGCCGGGCACCGATCCGGTCGGCGCCCGCCTGTGCGCCGGTGCCCGGCCCGAGCACGATCGGGCCGGTGACGTCGACGACCGCGACTGCGGAGCGCGTGCGCTGCGCCAGGGCGCCGATCCGGGCGCCGCCACCCTGCTTGGCCTCGCGCCAGCGGTGGACGTACCTCGGCTCCCATGCGGGCGTCCAGGCCTCGCGGGCGTGCGCGTAGACCTCGTCGCGGTAGCCGAGGCGGTCGACGAGCCCCGCTTCCCGCGCCGCCGCGGCCCCGAGGGGAGCCCGCGCCATGGCGGAGCGGACGTCGTCCGGTGACAAGGACCGTCGGGCGGCGACGCGGGTGACGGTGTCGTCCACGATCGCGTCGGCGAGGCGTTGGGTCATCTCCCGGTTGGCCGCGCTCACCTCGGTCGCGGCGAGCTGGTCGGCAGCCGACTTGAACTCGTGGCGCTGGCCGAACTGCGGGTCGACGCCCACCTTGTCGAGGGCACCGCGGAGCAGGGTGATGCCGAGGTGGACACCGGTCAGGCCGAGCGCGCCGGTCGGCTGCACCCAGATCTCGTCGGCGTTGAGCGCGATGCGGTAGGCGGCGAGACCGCTGCTGAGCTCGCCGAAGGTCGCGGTCCACGCGATCGAGGGCTTGCTCCCGCGAGAAGTCGGCGACCAGCTCACCGACCTCGTCGGCGACCGACAGTCCCAGCGGGCAGGTGCCGAGATGGATCACGAGACCCAGGACGTCGTCGTCGGCTGCGGCCAGGCGCAGGCCCTCGTCGATCGCGTGCAGTCCCGGCGCCTGTCGCTGGCGCAGCGCCTCCAGCGGGTTGCTCGGGGGGCCCACCTGCACGCCGTGGCTCAGGTCGAGCTCGAGCACGGTCCTCGTGCGGTCGGGTCGCAGCCCTGGGAGAGACCGGAGCCCGGGAAGCGGCAGTGATCGGAGATCCATGGCGAGAGCCTACGAGGGTCTGCCATCTCGACCGCGGGGCCGCGGCTGCGGGTCAGGCCTCGACGGCGGCGGCCTCGTCGGGAGCCGACGCGGTCTCGGGACGGGTGTCGATCACGCGGATCAGGACGGTGCCGATCTTGTTGCGCCGACCCGCGGCGTCCTCGGCCTCGAAGCGCAGGCCGTGGGCCTCGACGTGCGAGCCCGGGATCGGGACGCGGCCGAGGTGCTTGGCCATCAGGCCGCCGACCGAGTCGACGTCCTCCTCCTCGACGTCGAAGCCGAAGAGCTCCTCGAGGTCGTCGATGGGGTAGCGCGAGGACACCCGCCAGCAGGTGAGCGAGCCGTCCGTGACGCTCTCCACCTCGATCTCGTCGTCGTCGTACTCGTCGGTGATCTCGCCGACGATCTCCTCCAGGAGGTCCTCGATCGTGATGAGCCCCGCGGTGCCGCCGTACTCGTCGACGACGACGGCGATGTGGGCGCGGTTGGCCTGCATCTCCGACAGCTGGGCGTCGACCGGCTTCGACTCCGGCACCCACGAGACCGGCCGCATGATCTCGTCGACGTGCTGGGTCAGCTCGACGTCGGGCGCCTCGAAGTCGCGGCGGACGATGTCCTTGAGGTAGGCGATGCCGCGGATCTCGTCGAGGTTCTCCCCGATCACGGGGACGCGCGAGTAGCCGCTGCGCAGGAACAGCGACATCGTCTGGCGCAGGTTCTTGTAGTGCTCGATGTAGACGACGTCGTTGCGCGGCACCATCACCTCGCGCACGGTGGTGTCGCCGAGCTCGAAGACCGAGTGGATCATCCTGCGCTCGCCGGACTCGATGAGCGCCGAGGCCTCGGCGATGTCGACCATCTCGCGCAGCTCGGTCTCGGAGGAGAACGGTCCCTCGCGGAAGCCGCGCCCGGGCGTGATCGCGTTGCCGACGATGATCAGCACCCGCGGCAGCGGGCCCAGCACGCGGGTGAAGAGGGTGAGCGGGCCGGCGGCGATCAGCGCGAACGTCTCGGCGTGCTGGCGGCCCAGGGTGCGAGGCGCGACGCCGATCGCGACGAACGAGACGACCAGCATGATCGCGATGGCGAGCAGGGCCGAGACCCAGCCGCGCCCGTCGACGATCGCCGAGACCTGGAGGGTGACGATCACGATGGCCGAGATCTCGGCGAGCAGCTCGATCAGCAGCGCGGTGTTGAGGTGGCGGGGAGCGTCGTCGAGCAGCGCCAGCAGTCGCTTCGAACCGGTGCGCCCCTCCGAGACGAGCTCACCGGCGCGGGCGCGGGAGAACGACGCCAGGGCGGCGTCGGCGGCGGTGAAGACGCCGGCCACGACGACCAGCACCCCGGCCAGCACGAAGAGCAGGACCTGGCCCGCGGTCATCCGGTCCGCCGGGAGTCTCGCCACTGCTCGAGCAGCGTGTCCTGGAGCGAGAACATCTCGCGGTGCTCCTCCGGCTCGGCGTGGTCGTAGCCGAGCAGGTGCAGGATGCCGTGGGTCGTGAGCAGCTCGAGCTCGGCGAGCGCGCCGTGGCCGGCCGTCTCACCTTGGGCCGCGGCGATGGTCGGACACAGCACCAGGTCACCCAGGACCCCCTCCTCGGGCTCCTCGTTGACCAGCCCAGGGCGCAGCTCGTCCATCGGGAAGGCCAGCACGTCGGTCGGGCCCTCCTTCTCCATCCACTGCTCGTTGAGCTGGGCGATGGTGGCCTCGTCGACGGCCTTGATGCACAGCTCGGCCTGCGGGTGCACCCGCATCTGGTCCATCACGAACCGGCTCAGCGTCGCCAGGTGCTTCACGTCCAGGCTCTGGCCGGACTCGTCGATGATCTCGATCGTCACCGGGGTTCAGCACTCCGCGTCGGACCGGTGCGGGTCTCGAGGCGGGCCTGGGCCTCGGCGTCGAACTCGTCGTAGGCGGCCACGATCTTGCCCACCAGGCGGTGGCGGACGACGTCGGAGCTGGTGAGGCGGTTGAAGGAGATGTCCTCGACCTCGTCGAGGATCCCCTCGACGATCCGCAGCCCGGACTTGGCGCCGGTGGGCAGGTCGACCTGGGTGACGTCGCCGGTGACGACGATCTTGGAGCCGAACCCGAGCCGGGTCAGGAACATCTTCATCTGCTCCGGCGTGGTGTTCTGCGCCTCGTCGAGGATGATGAAGGAGTCGTTGAGCGAGCGTCCTCGCATGAAGGCCAGCGGGGCGACCTCGATCGTGCCGGCCGCGATCAGCTTGGGAATCGACTCGGGGTCGATCATGTCGTGCAGGGCGTCGTAGAGCGGCCGCAGGTAGGGGTCGATCTTCTCGCTCAGCGTGCCGGGGAGGTAGCCCAGGCTCTCGCCGGCCTCGACGGCCGGGCGGGTGAGGATGATCCGGTTGACGTTCTTGGCCTGGAGCGCCTGGACGGCCTTGGCCATCGCCAGGTAGGTCTTGCCGGTGCCGGCGGGGCCGATCCCGAACGTGATCGTGTGCTTGTCGATCGCGTCGACGTACTTCTTCTGGTTGAGCGTCTTGGGCCGGATCGACCGGCCGCGGTTGCTCAGGATGTTGAGCGACAGCACGTCAGCGGGCTTCTCGGTCGTCTCGGCGCGGAGCATGTCGATGACGCGCTCGACGGTCTCGTTGGTCATGCCCTGACCGGTCCGGATCATCGCGATGAGCTCGTCGAGCAGCCGCTCGGCCAGCGCCACCTCCCCGGCGTCGCCGCGCAGGGTGATCCGGTTGCCGCGCACGTGCAGCTCGATCGAGAAGGCGCCCTCCATGATGCCGAGGAACTCGTCCCCCGGGCCGAGCAGGCTGACCATGTTGATGCTGGTGGGGACCACGATGGTGTGACGCGTCTGGAGCTCTCCAGCGGTTGAGTCGGTCATGGGTGCCCGGGCGGGCGGCCTTTCGTTCGGGTGCACGGCAACAGTCCTCATGCTACGGGAGCGTTCGGAGACCGCCCAGCCGATAACTCCCGTAGGCTGGTGCCATGAGGGCTGACGGCCGGGCGGACGAGTTCGACGAGGACTACGCCCCCGACGACGAATCGCCGCCCGACTGGTTCCCCGGCGAGCACCTGCCGGAGTACGCCAAGCAGATGGGACTCACCCACCACGTCGCCGAGGGAGCCCTCCTCGACTTCGCCGGCAACCTCGACGGCGCCAAGCCGCTGCACCGGATCACCGCCTGGGTCCTGCTCGTGGTCTTCGGGCTGCCGGTGCTCTTCGCGGTGCTGCGCCTCGGCTACATGTTCGTCTGAGGGCACCCGCCCGAGCGAAGCGAGCGCGGGGGCCCTCGATGGTCGTCGAGCAAGCGGCGCGACTGAGGAACGAAGTCGCGACCCGCGTGTCGAGACGCGGTGAGTGGAGAAGCAGCCTCGACCTATCCCGGAGGCCACCCCAGCTCCCGCCCGGCGATCACGTGCAGGTGCGTGTGGAACACCGTCTGCCCGGCGCCCGCGCCGGTGTTGAAGACCAACCGGTAGTCGTCGTAGCCCGGCCGCGACGGCGACGGCGTGCGCGCTGCGGACCAGCTCGGCCGACGCGTCCGGGTCGCCCATGGCCAGCTCGGCGGCGTTCGCGTAGTGCTCGCGCGGGACGACGAGCACGTGCAGCGGCGCCTGGGCGTTGAGGTCGCGGAACGCGACGGTGCTCGCGGTGGTGTGCACGATCTCGCCGGGGACGTCGCCCGCCACGATCTTGCAGAACAGGCAGTCGGTGGGGTCGGGCATGGACCCCACCGTAGTTTCCCCCACCCGGCGGGTAAACCGAATGGGCTGCCGAGGCGTCGAACTAGCGTGAGGACCGATGCCCCCGACACCGACGCCACCGTGACCCCGGACCCGACCGGAGGTTGGCGGGCCGACGACGCCGACAGCGCCGTCGAGCAGCTCTACGCCGCACACTGGCGCCGTCTCGTGCGGCTCTCGGTGCTGCTCGTGCACGACCAGGGGACGGCAGAGGAGATCGTGCAGGACGCCTTCGTGGCGATGCACGGGCGTTGGCGCCGCCTGCGCGATCCGGACAAGGCGCTCGCCTACCTGCGCCAGAGCATCGTCAACCGGTCCCGCTCGGCGCTGCGGCACCGCGGGGTGGTGCAGCGGCACGCCGCTGCCCAGCGTCCGGTCGAGCCGCTGCCCGGCGCCGACGAGACCTCCGTGGCCCGCGCCCGTCGTACGGCGGTCCTCGACGCGCTCCGTGCCCTCCCGACCCGCCAGCGTGAGGTGCTGGCCCTGCGCTACTACCTCGACCTCTCCGAGGCCGAGATCGCAGACGCCCTCGGCATCAGCCGCGGCGCCGTCAAGAGCCACGCCTCCCGGGGCGCTGCCGCCCTCCGAGAGCTCCTCACCGACCTGAACGGATCGATCTGATGACTGACGACCAGGACCTGCGCGCCGCCATGGAGCGCGCCGCCGACGACGTGGAGCCGACCGACCGGCTCGCCGACATCCGCCGCCGCACCCGGCGCACGAGCCGCCGTCGGCGCTCGTGGTTCGTCGCCGGCGGCACCGGACTCGCCGTGGCTTCGGTGGTGACCGTTGCCCTCGTGGCCGGCTCGTCGTCGCCCCAGCGTGCGGCCGACCCGGCTGCACCAGCTGCGACCTCCGCGGCAGCGACGCCGACGCCCGCGCCGTCCACGACGCCGCTCGCGCCGTCCGCACCCGACTCCGTCAACGCGCAGCCCGTCTACTACGTCGGCGCAGGTCCCGACGGGCCGGACGCCCCCGACGACGTGCTCTACCAGACGCTCGGCTTCGGTGACGGCGTGCTGGACGCGCTCATGAAAGAGCCCTACGACCCCGACTACCGGACCCTGTGGCCGCAGGGGTCGTTGCTCGCCGCCACGGACGCCGGCGACGTCGTCGTCGTCGACCTGGGCGATGCGTCGCTCGCCGAGCGACCAGCCGGCATGAGCACCGAGGAGGCGCAGCTGGCGCTGCAGCAGGTCGCCTACACGGTCGCGGCCGCTCTCGACACCGATGCCGGCCTGCTCTTCGAGCTGCCGGGCGGAGCCGCCGCCGAATCGGTCCTGGGGATCCCGACCGGCGGTGGTGTGGTCGAGCGGGCCCCCGAGCTGGACGTGCTGAGCCACATGAACATCCTCGACCCGTCCGAGGAGTCGATCTACCCGAGGACCGGTGAGCTCGTGGTGACGGGCCTCGGCAACAGCTTCGAGGCATCGGGGCAGTGCTCCCTCGAGCGCGAGGACGGCACCGAGGTCGACGCGTACCTCGCCCAGATGGACGGCTGGATCAAGCCGCGGCTCTACCCCTGGGAGCTCACGATCGACCTGGCCGACGTGGCGCCGGGCACCTACACCGTGGTGTGCATCACCGACGACCCCACCGGCGGCGAGGGTCGCGGCACGGACACCGACACGCGCACGGTGATCGTCGAATAGACGCCGATTCGTCGCGCGACACCGACGAGGATGGACGACATGTTCTCCACGTTGCGCCCGATGGTCCTCCGCACGGCGGCGCTCGCCCTCGGCGTCGGCCTGCTCGCCGGCTGCGGCGGCGGCGACGACACCGACCCGGTCGCCGCCGACCCCCAGCCGAGCGAGACCCCGACCAGTGACGCCGGCGGCTCGTCCAGCACGGAGGTCGACCCGGAGCCGAGCGAGACCCCGACGACCGACGACAGCAGCACCGGCGGCACCGCCGACACCGTCGTCGCCCCGATCTACTTCGTGGGCGACTCCCCCCGCGGCCCACGGCTCTACCGCGAGTTCCGCCAGGTCGAGGCCGACAACCCCCTGGAGGAGGCCGTCGCCCTGCTCGTCGCCGGCGACGCCCTCGACCCCGACTACTCCACCCTGCTGCCGGCCCTGGACATCGCCTCCATCGAGCAGAGCGACGAGGCGATCGTGATCGATCTGGGCGGCGACTCCCCCACGGTCGACAAGGCGACCAGCCCGTCCGACGCCAAGATCGCCGTGCAGTCGCTGGTCTACACGCTCCAGGGCATCACCCAGACGCGCCTGCCCGTGCAGGTGGTCTCCGGCGGCCAACCGATCCAGCTCCTCGGACAGCCGACCGATCGTGGGGTCAAGGCCGCTCCCCAGCTGGACGTCCTCTCGCTCGTCAACGTGACGTCCCCCGAGTCGGGGGCCGAGGTCAGCGGCACCCTCACCGCCTCGGGCGTCGCGAGCTCCTTCGAGGCGACCGTGCTGTGGGAGGTCCGCGACGGTGCCGACGCCGTGGTGCTCGACGGGTTCGCCACCGCCGAGGGATTCGTCGACAAGCTCTACCCGTGGGAGACCGACATCGACGTCTCCGCACTGTCCCCGGGCTCCTACACCTTCGCCGCCCTCACCGACGACCCGTCGTCCGGCGAGGGCCCGGGCCCCTACGAGGACACCAAGGCCTTCACGATCTCGTGATCGGGCGGACACCGTGGCAGGCTCGCGCCATGCGTCTTCGCCCCTCCCTCGTCGCGCTCGCCCTGGCTGTGGGCGCGCTCTCCGCTTGCAGCGGCGACGACGACGGGGCCGCGCCACCGTCGGCCCCGGCCGGCGACGTGAGCGAGCTGGAGTCGCACGGCGGCGAGCCCTGCCCCGCAGCCCTCCCTCAGCGTGAGGAGACCGACGGGGCCGCCGAGAACGACGACCCGGCGACCGAGCTGCCGTCCGTGGCGATCGTGGGGTCGGCGGTCGACGCAGCCTGGGTCTGCCGCTACGAGCCGGCGTCTCCGGGGTGGACCCTGACCGGCTCGGCCGACAAGGCCTCGACCCGCGACCTCGCCCGGCTGGGCAAGCAGCTGGGCGACCTGGCGCTCCCCGAGTCCCTCGACGGCTGCAGCGGGGACCTCGGACCGCGGTGGCTGCTGGTCACCGCGGCCGGCGGCGACCTGTCCGGCGTCGTCGTCGACGACTTCGGCTGTCGCGCGGTCCGCCTCACCGACGAGCCCTTCGAGACGCCCCCGGGGGATGCGACCGCCGACGGCACGGTGTCCGGGGTGCTCTCCGGACCCCGCTCCCTCGTCCAGGCCCTGGAGCTGGCCTGGGTCTCGGGCTGAGCCTGGTCCGCCAGTCCGGAATAGGCCGGATCACGCATGCGCCGGGGGTGTCCAGCGACGTACGGTCTGCTCGCCCTGCTCAGGGCACCACCCCCGTCCTCGAGGAGTCATCGTGATGCGTCCCCGCGTGCTGTGGACGGCGATCCTCGCCGTCGCCGTCGTCCTGTGCTTCGGCCTCGGTCCCGGCTTCGCCGACGACCCGTCGGCCAAGACCTCCACCAAGAAGATCGCGAAGATCGCCGCCCAGGTGGTGAAGCAGAAGGCGCCCGGCCTCTCGGTCAAGGCGGCCAAGACAGCCACGAGGGCCGGCGACGCGGATGCGCTGGGCGGGGCCATGCCGGAGACCTACCTCAACCGCGTCGCCTTCTCCCAGCTCAACCAGGCTCTGGTGGTCCCATCAGGACCGGCGACCCAGGTCCTGGCCCCGGTCTCGCTCACGGTCCCCCCGGGGGTCGACTTCGTGCACGTGAGCGGGACCGCGACGGCGGTCAGCACGAATGAGTTCGTGCTGTGGGTCACCGCCGACGAGACGTGCAACTTCCTCGGGAACAGCTACGTCTACGGCGGCCAGTACGGCGACGCCACCCCACAGGACTCGGTGACCGCGGACCTCGTCGTGCCGACGACACCGGGCGAGCACGTCTTCCGACTGTGCACCGCAGTCAGCACGGCGGGCTCGATGTACACCGCCTCCTTGACCGCCGAGACCGTGGCGGCAGGATCGCTGACGTCCTCGAGGCCCGCGCAGCGGCCAGGTGCTCGCGCGACCGACCGCGACGGCAACCCGATGACCGCGGGCTGAGCACCCGCTCAGGACCAGCGGGGGGTCTGCGCCAGGAGCGCGGCGACGGCCGCCACTCCGGCCGTGGAGGTGCGCAGCACCTCGCCCCCGAGCCGGACGCCGTGCGCGCCGGCGGCCTCGAAGGCGACCAGCTCGTCGTCGGCGAGCCCGCCCTCCGGGCCCACGACGACCACGATCGTCCCGTCCTGCGGCACCTCGAGATCGGCGAGCGGAGCGGCGGCAGCCTCGTGCAGGACCACCGCCAGGTCCGCCGAGGAGACGAGGGCGACCACGTCGGCGGTCGAGGCCAGCGGGTCGACCTGCGGGTGCCACGTACGGCGGGCCTGCTTGGCGGCCTCGCGGGCCGTCGAGCGCCACCTGGCCAGCGACTTCTCGGCGCGCTCGCCCTTCCACACTGCGACGGATCGGGACGCGGCCCACGGCACGATGCGGCCCACACCGATCTCGGTGAGCACCTCGACGGCCAGCTCACCCCGGTCGCCCTTCGGCAGCGCCTGTACGACGACGACGTCGGGCCGGGGACGGTCGTGACGGTCGACGGTGGTCACCGTCACCGCGAAGACCCGCTTGCCGGTGGAGGTGACCTCGCCGACGACGAGCGTGCCGGCGCCGTCGGTCAGGGCGACCTGCTCCCCCACCCGCAACCGGCGCACGGCCACCGCGTGGTGCGCCTCGTCGCCCTCGACCGTGACGGTCGCGCCGACGCGCGCGCCGGACGACCCCAGGTCGGGCACGAGGTGGAACGGCAGCGACACGGCTCGGCGACCGCTCAGTGGCCGAAGAGCCGACCGAAGACGGACTTCTGCTGGGTGCCACGCACCTGACCGTCGGGCTTCTCCTCGCCGCGGATGGCAGCGAGCTCGCGCAGCAGCTCCTCCTGGCGGGGATCGAGCTTGATCGGGGTCTCCACGGCGATGGAGACGATCAGGTCGCCCCGACCACCGCGCAGGCCGGGCACCCCACGACCACGCAGGACCTGCTCGGTGCCGGACTGCGTGCCGGGGGCGATGTCGAGCTCGAACTCGGTCTCCACCCCGGAGCCGGCGCCGTTCTCGACGTCGGCCTCCAGGGTGGGCAGGGTGAGGGTGGTGCCGAGCGCGGCCGCGGTCATCGGCACCGAGACCGCACAGTGCAGGTCGTTGCCCTGACGCACGAACACCTCGTGCTCGGCGACGTGGATCTCGACGTAGAGGTCGCCCGCGGGACCGCCGCCGGGACCGACCTCCCCCTGCTCGCTGAGCTGGACGCGGGTGCCGGTGTCGACCCCGGCCGGGATCTTGACCGTGAGGGTGCGCCGCGAGCGCACCCGCCCGTCGCCGGAGCACTCCCGGCACGGCTCGGGGATGATCGAGCCGAAGCCGCGGCAGGCGGCGCAGGGGCGCAGGGTGCGGACCTCGCCGAGGAACGACCGCTGGACGTGGGCGACCTCGCCCACCCCGCGACACGTCTCGCACGGGACCGGCGTGCTGCCGGGGGCCGCTCCGTCGCCGTGGCAGGTGGTGCAGACGACCGCGGTGTCGACCTTGAGCTCACGGGAGACGCCGAAGGCCGCCTCGGCCAGCTCGATCTCGATCCGGATCAGCGCGTCCTGGCCACGGCGGACCCGCGAGCGAGGACCGCGACCGCCACCCGCGCCCGGACCGCCCTGACCCCCGAAGAACGCATCCATGATGTCGGTGAAGGAGAAGCCCGCGCCCTGTCCGCCGCCGGCACCGAAGCCGCCACCGAACGGGTCGCCGCCGCGGTCGTAGGCCTGGCGCTTCTGGGGGTCCGACAGCACCTCGTAGGCCTGGGAGACCTCCTTGAACTTCTCCTGCGTCGCGGGGTCGGGGTTGACGTCGGGGTGCAGCTGGCGCGCCAGCTTCCGGTAGGCCTTCTTGATGGCGTCGGCGTCCGCGTCGCGGGCGACACCGAGGAGGTCGTACGGGTCCTGGCTCAACGCATTTCCTTCTGGTTCGTGGTCTGGCTCATGAGAGGTCTGGTCGTGGTGCGGTGGAGCGGTGGACTCATCCCTCGTCGAGGATGCGCGAGAGGTAGCGGGCCACGGCGCGGACCGCGGCCATGCTTCCGGGGTAGTCCATGCGGGTGGGGCCGACGATGCCGAGCGTGGCCAGCGCGTTGTCGTGCGGGCCGTAGCCGGTGGTGACGACGCTGGTCGAGGACAGCTCCTCGACCGGGCCCTCGGCCCCGATGCGCACGGTGACCATGCCGGACGGCGAGGCCTCCCCCATCAGTCGGAGCAGGACGACGTGCTCCTCCAGCGCCTCCAGCAGCGGGCGCACCGCGGAGTCGAAGCTGTCACCGAACCGCGCGAGGTTGGCCGCGCCGCCGACGACGAGTCGTTCGTGGGACCGGTGGTCGATCATCGCCTCGACGAGCAGGGCCGCCACGGCCCCCGCGGGACCCGCGGGGGCGTCCTGGAGGGCACCGAGGGCGACGACGGCCTCGCTGATGACCTGGCCGGTGGCGGCCCGGTTGACGACCGAGCGCAGGTCCGCGAGCGCGGCCTCGTCGAGCTCGGTGTCGAGCTCGAGCACGCGCTGCTCGACCCGGCCGGTGCTCAGGATGAGCACGATCAGGAGCCGCTCGGGCGCGAGGGCGACGACCTCGATGTGGCGCACCGTGGAGCGCGACAGGGTGGGGTACTGGACCACGGCGACCTGGCGGGTGAGCTGGGAGAGCAGCCGCACGGACCGGGAGACGACGTCGTCGAGGTCGACGGCACCGTCGAGGAACGTCGAGATCGCCCGCTTCTCCGCGCCGCTCATCGGCTTGACGGTGGTGAGGCGGTCCACGAACAGGCGATAGCCCTTGTCGGTGGGGACCCGACCGGCGCTGGTGTGCGGCTGGGCGAGGTAGCCCTCGTCCTCGAGGGCGGCCATGTCGTTGCGCACCGTCGCCGGCGACACGTTGAGGCCGTGGCGCTCGACGAGGGCCTTCGACCCCACGGGCTCCTCGGTCGCCACGTAGTCCTCCACGATCGCGCGCAGGACGGCCAAACGACGCTCTTCCTGCATCCCGGCCTCCTCCTGTCGCTGATCGCGTCGGACACGCACTTGGCACTCCGCCGAAGCGAGTGCCAAGTCTAGCCCGTCGGTGAACACCCTGGTGGCGCACCCTGGCGCAATGACTTAGGATTGCCTTACCTAATCAGGAGGACGCATGCCCCGTACTCGCTCCACGCCCGCCGCCGTCGCACGCAGCATCTTGTCGTGTCCCGCTTCGCTCGCGCTGGTCCTGGACGGGTACGACGACGCCCTCGGCGACCTCGAGGACGTCACGCTCCAGGACCTCGACGGCGTACCGATGCTCTCCTGCCCGGCGGACCACCCGTTCGCGCGTGCCGTCGGCCGCGGCCGACGTGCGCTGCTGTCCCTCGAGAGCGGCGTCGGCTCGCCAGGCACCAGCGAGCGGTCGGTCGCGCTCACCCTCGGGGGGCGTCTGGTGGGGAGAGGCCGTGACACCTGCGCGTGCTGCGCCGAGACCCGGGTCGTCCTGGCCCTGGTGGTCGACCTCGTCGTCCTGACGACCCCCTCGAGCGCACCGTTGCCACGTGCCGGTCGAGGAGTTCTCCGCTCCCAGCCACCGGCTCAACCGTGGTTTCCTCCAGCGCTGCGTCGAGCACGCCAGCCTCTCCCACCAGGACGAGCTGCGTCACGCGCTGGCCGCCCTGGTGGATCGTCCCCTCGGGGAGATCGCCGGGGTGGTGCTCGGCGACCTCGATCCGTCCGGTGTCCGACTGGAGTGGGTCGACCTCGACGGCGCCCACTGCCGCCGGATCGCGTTCCCCTCGGTCGCCACGACCCCGGCCGACCTGGGCGAGCTGCTGCGGCGGGAGCTGAGCGCAGGACTGGTCTGACCCTGGGTCGAGGCTCACCCGCGCTCGGGGGTGAGGTCGGCGCGCCTAGGCTCGGCCCATGCCGTTCACCGAGATCGCCGACCGGGTCTGGGTCGCGCGCTACGCGTGGTTCGACGTCAACATCACCCTCGTGCAGGGCGAGCGCGGCCTGCTCGCGGTCGACACCCACGCCTCCGCGGTCGCTGCTCGCGAGGTCATCGACGACATCCGTGCGCTCGGCCTGGGAGCGGGCGTCGACGTCGTCGAGGTGGTCAACACCCACGAGCACTTCGACCACACGTTCGGCAACGCCGAGTTCCGGGCGGCGTACGGCGCCGACCTGCCGATCCACGCCCACGAGACCGCCGCCGAGCGCACGGTCGCGGCCGGCGAGCGGATCAAGGGCGAGTACGCCGCCGCCCCCGACGAGGAGCGCGGCGCGGAGGTCATCGCGACCCCGATCGTGCCGGCCGGCACCACCTTCTCCTCCGCCGTCTCGATCGACCTCGGCGACCGCTTCGTCGAGCTCGTGCACCCCGGCCGCGGCCACACCTCCGGTGACCTGGTCGTGCGCGTGCCCGACGTCGACGTCCTGCTCGCCGGTGACCTCATCGAGGAGTCCGGCCCCCGGGAGAACACCCCCGGCTTCGGCGGCGACTGCTACCCGATGGAGTGGCCCCTCACCCTCGACATCCTGCTCGGCCTGACGTCGTCGTCCTCCGTCGTGGTGCCGGGGCACGGGGCCGTGGTGGACCGCGAGTTCCTCGAGGACCAGCGCAACGACATCGGCATCCTCGCCGAGATGATCCGCGACCTCGCCACCCGCGGGGTCAAGGCCGCCGACGCGCTGGCGAGTGCCGACACGTGGCCGTTCCCCGCACGCCTGCTCGACCAGGCCGTCCGGCGCGCCTACGACCAGCTCCCCCGCAGCCAGAAGCGCCTGCCCCTCATCTGACGTACATCTCGCCGGGTGAGTCGTCGCTCAGGAGCGGCGGCGTAGGTTCGCGGTCATGAGCGAATCCCAGGACACCGAGAGCGAGGTCGAGGGCGGCATCGCCGACGAGCAGCTGCCCGACGACCTCGTGGCCGACGACGACAACCCGCTGGCCGAGCCGCTGCCCGACGGCGAGAGCGTCGGGGACCTCCTCGAGGAGGGCAAGAGCGCGGACGAGTCCGCCGAGCCCGACGAGTCCGACGAGACGCAGGCCGCACCCGACGCCTGACCCCGGCGCGTCACCGCCGTTCCTCGCCTCCGCGCGCCTAGCGTTGCGGGGTGACTGACATGCAGGGGCGCTACGGCACCGACGTCCTGTCCGGAGACTGGCGTGCTCCCGCGCGGGGGCGCGCCGTCGAGGCGCCCGCCGAGCTCGGTGCGGTCGTCGAGGAGGTCACCACCGACTGGGTGGCGAGATCGTCGCCGTCGATCGCGACCTGCACACGCTCACGCTCGAGGACCGTCGCAGCCGACGCCGTACCTTCCCCCTCGGCCCCGGCTTCCTGCTCGAGGGCAAGCCGGTGATCCTCGTCGCCCCGCGTCGGGTCGCGGCGCCCGCGGCCCCGACCCGCACGGCGTCCGGATCGGTGGCGGTGTCCGGCGCCCGGGCGCGCGTGGCCCGCGCCAGCCGGATCTTCGTCGAGGGTCGCCACGACGCCGAGCTCGTCGAGAAGGTCTGGGGCGACGACCTGCGCGTCGAGGGCGTCGTCGTCGAGCTGCTCGACGGCGCCGACCGCCTCGAGGAGGTGCTCGCCGGCTTCGCACCGGGACCCACCCGCAAGGTCGGCGTCCTGCTCGACCACCTGGTGCCGCGGCTCGAAGGAGCAGCGCATCGCCGACACCGTGACCAGCCCGCACGTGCTGGTCGTGGGACACCCGTTCATCGACATCTGGGCGGCCGTCAAGCCCGACCGGATCGGTCTCGACCGCTGGCCCGACATCCCCCGCGACGTCGAGTGGAAGAAGGGCGTCTGCGCCCACCTCGGCTGGCCGCACGCCGAGCAGGCCGACATCGCCCGGGCCTGGAAGCAGATCCTGTCGCGCGTCGACTCCTTCGCCGACTGCGATCCCGCGCTCCTGGGACGCGTCGAGGAGCTCATCGACTTCGTCACCGTCGACTGAGCGGGGGCCACCGCCCGTCGAGGCTCAAGGCCGCAGCAGGCGCCCCTGGCCGTCGCGGAAGTCCGACCTCGCCAGCATGATGATCCCGTCGATCACGCTCCACAGCCAGATCCCGATGACGAACGGGATGCCGATGAAGATCGACGAGGCGCAGAAGGCGACGATGAAGCCGACCAGCTGGGTCACCCCGATCGCGGTGTTGCCGATGTAGAGCTCCCCGATGCCGCAGACACCGATCAGGGACAGCAGCAGCTGGAGCAGTCCTGCGGTGGTCTTGCTCTTGTCGGAGTACTGCCCGCCGAAGCCGCCGACCCCGTAGCCGGGCTGCGGCGCGCCGTAGCCGTAGGACGGACTCGGCGTATAGCCCTGCTGATGGCTGTAGGGGTAGCCGCCCTGGGGTGGCACGCCGTACGGCGACGGGTGACCGGGCGCGGGCGGGTAGGGCGGCGGATACTGCTGCGCCGGGGGCTGCGGGTGGTTCTCGGGCACCGGCGGGTGGCCGGACGGCGGGGTGTAGGGCGGGTACGACGGCCCCGACGGTGGGTTCGGCGCCGCCGAACCCCAGATCGGCCCGGTCTCCTCGCCCGACGCCTCGGGCTCCTCCGGCTCCCCGAAGGAGCCGTACGGGTTCGGGGGCGTGTGGTTCACGGCACCACCCTACGCACCGATCGGCACCCGGACTCAGGGCATCAGGTCGCGCACCACGGCGTCGGCGAGCAGCCGACCGCGCAGGGTGAGCACGAGCCGCTGGTCGACCACGTCGGCGAGTCCGCGCTCCGCGAGGTCGGGGACGAGGCCTCGGCCGGCCTCGTCGAGCACAGCGAGGTCGAGCCCCTCGCGCAGCCGGATCTCGAGCAGCAACCGCTCGACCCGGCGCGACTCGGCGTCGAGGACCTCGCGACCGTGCCCGGGACTCACGCCGCGTGACAACCGCTCGGCGTACGCGGCGGGGTGCTTGACGTTCCACCAGCGGGTGCCGCCGACGTGCGAGTGGGCGCCGGGACCGACGCCCCACCAGTCGTGACCGCGCCAGTAGGCCAGGTTGTGGTGACACCGGGCGGCGTCGTCACGGGCCCAGTTGGACACCTCGTACCACCCGAGTCCCGCCGCCGTGAGCCGCTCGTCGGCGAGGAGGTACTTGTCGGCGAGGTCGTCGTCGTCGGGCATCGCGACCTCACCGCGCCGCACCCTGCGGGCCAGGGCGGTGCCGTCCTCGACGATCAGCGCGTAGGCCGACACGTGGTCCGGGCCGCAGGCCAGCGCGGCGTCCAGCGAGGTCTCCCACTCCGCCAGCGACTCCCCCGGCGCTCCGTAGATGAGGTCGAGGCTGACCTGGTCGAAGCCGGCCTGTCGAGCCCACTCGACGACCTGGGGGACGCGCTCCGGGTCGTGGGTGCGCTCCAGGACACCGAGCACCCGCGGCACCGCCGACTGCATCCCGAAGGAGACCCGCGTGAAGCCCCCGGCGCGCAGGGCCTCGAGGTCCGCCAGGCTCACCGAGTCGGGGTTGGACTCCGTCGTCACCTCCGCGCCGCCGGCCAGCCCGAACTCGACGTCGATCGCCACGAGCACGGAGCCGAGGTCGTCGGGGCTCAGCAGCGTGGGCGTGCCGCCGCCGAAGAACACCGTCGAGACCGGGAGGTCCACGTCGCCGAGGACGCCGCGGGCACGGCGTACCTCGCTCACGGCCGCGGCGGCGTACGACGCTCGCGACGACCCGGTCGCTACCTCCTCGGCCCCCAGCTCGGCGGGCACGTAGGTGTTGAAGTCGCAGTAGCCGCAGCGCACCGTGCAGAACGGGACGTGGACGTAGAACGAGAAGGGCCGTGCGCCCAGACCCGCCGTCGCCGAGCCCGGGAGCGACCCGTCGGCCGGGACGGGCTCACCGGGAGGCAGGGACGACGGCATCGTCCCAGCCTCCCGCCCACCCGGGCCGAGTCGGCGCCTGTAGGCGCCGACTCACGATCTGGCCGAGTCGGCGCCTGTAGGCGCCGACTCGGCATCGGGGTCGGCTCAGACGGGGACGTTGAGGGTGACGGTGTAGCCCTCGTCGACCGAGCCGCTGACCGCGGCCATCTGCAGGGAGTAGCCGTCACTGAAGACGTTGTCGCTCGCCAGGCTGGTCTGCTGCATGTTGGCGACGCTGGCCTCGTAGCCCTCGGCGTTGGCGTAGACGTCGTTGCAGACGTCCTCGGGCAGTGCCAGCTGGGAGGTGCGCAGCTTGTTCTCGGCGCCGGTCGCCTCGGCCAGGCTCGGATAGATCTCGAAGTGCATGTGGGGCCAGCGCCCGGAGTAGGCGGCCGGGAAGATCGTGGTGAACTCGACGGCACCGTCGTCGTCGGCCTCCTGCACGCCGCGCAGGTAGTTCTCGTCGACCACCGACGAGTCGTAGAGCGAGTAGGCCCCCTCCCGGTTGCAGTGCCAGAGGTAGACGGCCGCGCCGGCGAGCGGGGCGACGTCGGTGCCGTTGAGGTCGTAGACCTGGAGCTCGCACCGTCGTCGGGACGCCCTCGGCGACGCCCGACGACGAGCCGAAGCTCGCGCGCGAGGTCGCTGCGGACGATGCCGCTCTCGGCGAGCACGTTGACGCCGTTGGAGCCGTCCCCGGGATAGGGACCCGCGGTCTCCTCCGGGATCTCGCCGTCGGCCACCTCGACGCTCGAGCCGCTGGCGCCCGCGGCGGCACCCGGTCCCCCGCCGCGACCCGTGGTGCTCGACGTGGCGGTGGCGTCGGCGGTCTGCCGGTGGTCTCGGTGGTCTCGGTGCCGCACCCGACGACGGCCACCGCGCCCAGGCCGCCGAGGATCCCGAGCAGCCCACGCCGTCCGAGACGCGAGCGCTCGCGCTCGATGATCGTCGGGAGGTCGTGCGACAGGCCGAGGTCGTGCTCCTCGGGTCCCTCGTGGTCGTGGCGGTGCTGATCCGGAGTCGTCATGAGGCCAGTGAAGTGACGCTCGCTGTGCGCTCCCTGTGCGCGGGGCAGGGATCAGCCGTAGAAGGCGGCGATGCGATCGGTGTTGTTGGCCTCGACCACGTTGCGCTTGACCTTCATCGAGGGCGTCAGCTCACCGGACTCGATCGTGAGGTCCTCGGGCAGGATCTCCCACTTCTTGATCGTCTCCCAGCGGTTGAGCTTGGCGTTGAGCTCGTCGACGTAGCCACCGACCAGGGTCGCGACCTTGTCCGAGGCGACGATGTCGGCGTACGACGAGCCCGCCATGTCGTTCTCCTTGGCCCAGTCGGCCATCGCGTCGGGGTCGAGCGTGATCAGCGCGACCACGAAGTTGCGGTCGTTGCCGAAGACCATGAACTGGCTGGCGTAGGGACAGACCGCCTTGAACTTCGCCTCGATGGCCGAGGGGGCGATGTACTTGCCGCCGGAGGTCTTGAAGAGGTCCTTGATCCGGCCGGTGATCGTCAGGAAGCCGTCCTCGTCGAGGCTTCCCTTGTCACCGGTGCGCAGCCAGCCGTCCTCGGTGATGGTCTTGGCGGTCTCCTCGGCCTTGTTGTGGTAGCCGGCCATGATGTGCGGTCCGCGCAGCAGCACCTCGTCGCCCTCGCCGATCATGACCTCGCTGCCCGGGAGCGCCCGCCCGACGGTGCCCATCTTGTAGGCGTCGGGGTGGTTGACCGTCGCACCGGCGGCGTTCTCGGTCATGCCGTAGCCCTCGAGGATGAGGACGCCGGCGGAGTGGAAGAACGCCGCGATCTCGGGGTTGAGCGCAGCCGAGCCGGAGATGAAGAACTTCACCCGGCCCCCGAAGCGGTCGCGCACCTTGCTGAAGACGAGCTTGTCGAACAGCCCGTGCTGCAGCTTGAGCGGGAGCGGGACGGACTTGCCGGCGAGCTTGCGCTCGTCGACGGCCTTGCCGACCGCGAAGGCCTGCTTGAAGATCTTCTCCTTGAGGCCGCCCTCGACTGGCCTGCATCGTGACGATGCGGGCGTGGGCCTTCTCGAAGATGCGAGGCGCGGCGCCCATGAACGTCGGCTTCACGATGCCGAGGTTCTCGACGATCTTGTCGACGCGGCCGTCGATGGCCGTGGCGAAGCCGCAGGCCAGCTGCGTCGACAGCAGCACCTTGCCGAAGGAGTGGGCCATCGGCAGCCACAGGAACTGCAGGTCGTCCTCGTCGAGGATCCCCTGCACCTTGATCGCCTCGCCCTCGTAGACCCACGCCTTGTGCAGCGTGCGCACGCCCTTGGGGCGCCCGGTCGTGCCCGAGGTGTAGATCAGGGTCGAGAGCTGGTCGGGGGCGATCGCGTCCGCGATGGTGCGGATGACGTCGGGGTGCTCGGCGAGGTAGGCGTCGCCGAGCTCGCCCAGCTGGGCCAGCGAGATGACGCGCTCGCCGTCGGCGGTACCGTCGAAGGTGATGATCGTGCGCAGCGAGCCGAGCTCGGACTCGCGCTCGGCGAGCTTGGCGAGCTGCTCGTCGTCCTCGGCGAAGACGAACTGGCAGTCGGAGTCACTGAGGATGTAGGCGGTGTCCTCGGCGTTGGTGCTCGGGTAGACCGTCGTGGTGGCGCCACCGGCACACATCACCGCCAGGTCGGCGATGATCCACTCGTAGCGCGTGCTGGAGGCGATGCCGACCCGCTGCTCGGTCTCGAGACCGAGCGACAGCAGACCGGCCGCGAGCCGGGAGACCTCGTCGCCGGCCTCGCTTCCACGTCACCGACTCCCACGACTCGCCTCGGGGGAAGCGGAAGGCCTCGCGCTCTCGGGGAGGTCGCGACGCGGTCGAGGAACAGGACCGCGACGTTCTGCGGGAGGTTGTCGACGAAGGACGTGTCGTGATTGACGGGCATGGTGCTCCTGGCTCTGAGGCGGGCTGGTGCCGAGAACTGATGACTGCGACGTAACCTAGATCACGTCACCTACTCGTTGGTAGGCATCCCCATGCTGGACGCGATCCTAGCCAGTTCTTCACAGCCAGGGCGTCGCCGTCGGCCCCTCAGAGTCCGTGGGCGGCGCGGAACGCCTGCGTGACCGTCGTACCGTTTCCGGGCGGCGACCACCGTGATCGCGTCGCCGGCCTGGAGGTGCCCTCGACGACGACCCGCAGGTAGGGACCCGGCCGCGCCTCGAGGGCGAATCGCTTCACCCAGGCCCTGTCGTCGTAGCCCGAGCGGCCCATCCAGGCCTTGAAGACGTTGCACGGCGTGCGGAAGCCGGTGATCTCCAGCACCGGGCCCGCGGGACCGCCGATCCGCCAGCGCTCGCCGATCTCGGCCTCGTTGACGTCGATGCCCTCGGTGGTGAGGTTCTCGGCGAACTGACCGTCGGCGATCTCGGCACCGAGACGCTCGGCCCACAGGTCGAGGTCCTCGCGGGCGAAGGCGTAGACCGCCTTGTCGGGGCCGCCGTGGTACTTGAGGTTGGAGACCTCGTCGCCCTCGAGGCCGAGCTCGTGGACCGCCACCGGACCGACGACCTGCTCCTTGAGCATCGAGGTCCGCCCGATGGTGGCCCACGTCGCCTCGCGGGGACGACCGACGTTGACCGAGCGCACCTGACTGCCATGGCGCCGACTGCTCCTACTCCTGGACCGCCTTGGCCAGGTGACGCACACGTGAGGTAGCCGGTGTCCGGGCCGGACCGGGTGGTCCTCCAGCTCCCACAGCGCGTTGTGCAGCATCCGGACGACGACCCAGTCGCGGGCCCGGTCCTCGTCGAGGCCGGCGGCGTCGACGGTGGCGTGGAACCGGCGGCGTACGCCGTCGCGCACGCTCTGCCCGCTGCCCGGGCCGGCCAGCTCGTCCCACCGGTTCCACAGCAGCGGCGCGACCTCGTAGTGCGGGTCGCCGCTCATCGGCTTGGGGTCGATCGCCAACCAGCGGGGCCCTCCGGGCGCGTCGAGCCCAGCACGTTCTCGTAGTGGAGGTCGCCGTGGATCATCGTGCCCACGCTGGCCGGGTCGGCGACGAGCTCGCGGCCCAGCGACACCGCCTGCTCGACCAGGCGGCGCGGCAGCGGCGCGTCGCGCGGCAGCGCGGCGAGCCGCTCGGTCCATCTCCCGACGTACGACGTCAGCGTGCGCAGCTGCGGCGGTGCGGGCACGTGGAGGTCGGCGTAGAGCCCGCCGACGACCTCGCAGGCCTCGACGTCCCAGATGTCGGCGAGGTCGGTCGGGTCGAGCCGCTCGAGCAGCATCGCGCGGCGGCCGGGGTCGGCGCGCAGCAGCCGCACCGCGCCGCGGCCGTGCCAGTGCTGCAGCGCCAGGTGCTCGTGCTCGGACTCGTCGTCGGGGAAGCCCGACCTTGAGCATCGCCGGCCCGCTCGGGGCGACCACGGGCAGCACCAGGGCGGTGAAGCCGGACAGCGCCGCGCCGTCGGGCACGAGCTCCCACTCCTGCGACAGCTCCCGCACCAGGCGCGGGCAGCCGGTCGACGAAGGCGGCCCAGTCGGGGCCGCGGTCGGCGAAGGCGAGCACAGCGGGTGGGAGCACCGCCATGATGCCTCGGTGCGGCCTAAGGTCTGTCGTGAGTGCACGCCAGCGACCTCATGGAGGACTACCCCGCCGTCGACATCTCCACCGACGCCGGCCGACGCCGCGCAGATGATGGTCGCCGAGGGGCGCCCCGCGCTGCTGGTCTTCGACGACGGGCAAGCCCAAGACGGTGCTGCCGTCCTCGGAGGTGCTGGGCTACATCATCCCGCCCTACATCCGCGACGACCCGAGCCTGGCCGGCGTCATCGACGAGCAGCGGCTCCGACACCTGCGCCCAGCGCCTGGCCGGGCGCTCGGTCCGCGACCTGCTGGGCGAGAAGCTCACCAAGCTCCCCGCCGTCGCACCCCGACGACACGGTGCTGGAGTGCGCAGCGGTGATGGCCAAGGCCCACAGCCCGCTGTGCGTGGTGCATCGACAAGAACGGCAACCTGCTGGGCGCCATCACCGTCGTCGCGGGTCATCGAGGCCCTGCTGCCGTGAGCGTGACGCAGAGCCTCGCCCTGGTCGTCTTCCTCGCGGCCTACGTCCTCATCGCGACCGAGAGGATCAACCGCGTCGCCGCCGCCCTCGGCGGCGCCGCGCTGATGCTGGCGCTCGGGCTCACCGACGGCGACGCGGCGTTCTACTCCGAGGACTCCGGCATCGACTGGAACGTCATCTTCCTGCTGTTCGGGATGATGGTGATCGTCGGCGTGCTCAAGAACACCGGGCTCTTCGAGGCGCTGGCGATCTACGCCGTCAAACGGGCCAAGGGGCGCCCGTTCAAGGTGATGGTGCTGCTCGTCGTGATCACCGCCGTCGCCTCGGCCGCGCTCGACAACGTCACCACCGTGCTGCTCATCGCGCCGGTGACGTTCCTGGTCTGCGAGCGACTCGCGCTGCCGGTGGTCCCGTTCCTCATCGCCGAGGTGCTGGCCTCCAACATCGGCGGCGCCGGCACCCTGATCGGCGACCCGCCCAACATCATCATCGCCAGCCGCGGCGACCTGTCGTTCAACGACTTGCTGCTCAACCTCGGCCCGTTCGCGCTCGTCATGACGGTCATCCTGATCGGGATCTGCCGGGTGCTGTTCCGCAAGGCCTTCACCTACGACCCCGAGCGGGTCGCGGAGGTGATGTCGCTCTCCGAGGGCGAGGCGATCCGCGACCGCAAGCTGCTGGCCCAGAGCCTGGGCGTCCTGGCGCTGGTCCTGGCCGGGTTCGTGCTCAGCCCCGTGCTGGGCTACTCGCCGTCGGTGGTCGCCCTGCTCGGCGCCGGCGTGCTGGTGATGATCTCCTCGGTCACCGTCGAGGACGCCATCGCCGACGTCGAGTGGGAGACCCTCGTCTTCTTCATGGGCCTCTTCGTCATGGTCGGCGCCCTGGTCGAGACCGGCGTGATCGGGGAGCTCGCCGACTACCTCGTCGAGAACACCGACGGCCGCCTGACGCTCACGGTCTTCGTGCTGCTCCTCGTCTCGCTGCTGCTCTCCGGCATCGTCGACAACATCCCGTACGTCGCCACCCTCGCGCCCGTCGTCGCCACCCTGGTCGCCGCGCAGCCCGCCGGCGAGGGCAACGTGCTCTGGTGGGCCCTGGCGCTCGGCGCCGACCTCGGCGGCAACGCGACCGCCGTCGGCGCGAGCGCCAACGTCGTCGTGCTGGGTCTGGCCAAGCGCTACGGCTCGCCGATCTCGTTCTGGGAGTTCACGAAGTACGGGCTGGTCGTCACGGTCGCCTCCGGCATCTGCGCGGCGCCGTACCTGTACCTGCGCTACCTGATGTAGGGGCCGGACGCGACCAGCGTCTCGATCCAGTGGTCCGGCGGGACCTGGGGCCGGTCCGGCACGGCTCGCTCCTCCTCACGCCAGGCCTCGTTCTCGGGGCCCCACGCCCGCGTGGCGATACCACGCCAGAAGGCTCCGGCGGCCTCGTTGTCGTGCTGGAAGGCGATCGACCACGGGCCGTCGTGGCGCGAGAGGACGTCGAGGGCCAGACGCGAGCCGAGCCCGGTGCGGCGCAGGACCGGGCTCGTCCAGAACGCCATCACGGAGCGACGTGACCCGGTGAGCCCGCGCACGATCGCGAGCCCCACCGGTGCCTCGCCGCCGTTGGGGTGCGCCGACCACGCGAGGTACGCCGTCGTGTCGGCGTTCGGCAGCGGGTCCAGCCAGCTGTGCTGGTAGCGGCCGTCGGCGTACGGGCAGCCCGCCCACGACGGTGGCGAGGTCGTGGCGGAAGAGCTGCCACAGCCAGGCGACGACGTCCCACTCGTCGTCGGCGACCGCGCGGATCTCGACCTCGGCCACCGGAGGCTACTTCTTGGGCTTGTCGCCGGCCGGTCCGCTGGTGGCGAGCGCGGCGACGAACGCCTCCTGGGGGACCTCGACGCGGCCGACCATCTTCATCCGCTTCTTGCCCTCCTTCTGCTTCTCCAGCAGCTTGCGCTTGCGGGTGATGTCGCCGCCGTAGCACTTGGCGAGCACGTCCTTGCGGATCGCGCGGATGTTCTCGCGGGCGATCACGCGCGCGCCGATGGCGGCCTGGATCGGCACCTCGAACTGCTGGCGCGGGATGAGCTCCTTGAGCTTGCCGGCCATCATCACGCCGTAGGCGTAGGCGGAGTCCTTGTGCACGATCGCGCTGAAGGCGTCGACCGGCTCGCCCTGCAGCAGGATGTCGACCTTGACCAGGTCGGCGGCCTGCTCGCCCGAGCGCTCGTAGTCGAGGGAGGCGTAGCCCTTGGTGCGCGACTTGAGCTGGTCGAAGAAGTCGAAGACGATCTCGCCCATCGGCAGGACGTAGCGCATCTCGACGCGGTCCTCGGAGAGGTAGTCCATGCCCTGCAGCGTGCCGCGCTTGGTCTGGCACAGCTCCATGATCGTGCCGATGTAGTCGCTGGGGCTGAGGATCGTCGCCTTGACGACCGGCTCGCGGACCTCGGCGATCTTGCCCTCGGGGAACTCGCTGGGGTTGGTCACCTCGATCTCCGAGCCGTCCTCCATCAGCACCTCGTAGACGACGTTGGGGGCGGTGGAGATCAGGTCGAGGTTGAACTCGCGCTCGAGGCGGTCGCGGGTGATCTCCATGTGCAGCAGGCCGAGGAAGCCGATGCGGAAGCCGAAGCCCGAGCGCGCCGGAGGTCTCCGGCTCGTAGGTCGAGCGCGGCGTCGTTGAGCTGGAGCTTCTCCAGCGCCTCGCGCAGGTCGCCGAACTGGTCGCCGTCGATCGGGTAGAGCCCGGCGTAGACCATCGGGTTGGGGTGCTTGTAGCCGCCGAGCGCCTCGGTGGCGCCGTGGTGCTGGGTCGTGACGGTGTCGCCGACGCGCGACTGGCGCACGTCCTTCACCCCGGTGATGAGGTAGCCGACCTCGCCGACCCCGAGCTCGCCGGCCTTGACCTGCTCGGGGCTGATCACGCCGACCTCGAGCATCTCGTGGACGGCGTTGGTCGACATCATCTTGATGCGGTCGCGGTGGTTGAGCACGCCCGTCGATGACGCGGACGTAGGTGATGACGCCGCGGTAGGTGTCGTAGACGGAGTCGAAGATCAGCGCGCGGGCCGGCTTGTCGGCGTCGCCGACCGGCGCCGGGGTCTCGCTTGACGATGTGGTTGAGCAGCGCGTCGACGCCCATGCCGGTCTTGGCGCTGACGCGCAGCACGTCCTCGGGCTCGCACCCGACCAGGCCGGCCAGCTCGGCGGCGTACTTCTCCGGGTTGGCGCTCGGCAGGTCGATCTTGTTGAGCACCGGGATGATGTGGAGGTCGGCGCCCATCGCGAGGTAGAGGTTGGCCAGCGTCTGGGCCTCGATGCCCTGGGCCGCGTCGACCAGCAGCACGGCGGCCTCGCACGCCTCCAGCGACCGCGAGACCTCGTAGGTGAAGTCGACGTGGCCGGGGGTGTCGATCATGTTGAGCACGTAGGTGCCGGGCTCGGCGCCCTCGCTCGTTGTCGTCCGGGACGGTCCACGGCATCCGCACGGCCTGGCTCTTGATCGTGATGCCGCGCTCGCGCTCGATGTCCATCCGGTCGAGGTACTGCGCGCGGGCGGCGCGCGCGTCGACGACGCCGGTCAGCTGCAGCATCCGGTCGGCCAGCGTCGACTTGCCGTGGTCGATGTGGGCGATGATGCAGAAGTTCCGGATGATCGCGGGATCGGTGTAGCCGGGCCTCGGCGCGGGAGACAGACATGATCCGATCGATTCTTCCACGCGTGGCCGCGACCCGCCGAACACCGGCCGCCAGGCGCGCTCACTCGGGCGAGACGAGCGAACTCCTTCATCTTCGCGATCGCGAAGCCCCAGCCCTGCTCGAGCGTCGGCTTGGGCGGCAGCGCGATCTCGTCGGGGTTGGTGAGCACGTCGAGCAGCACCGGGCCCGGGTGGGCCAGCGCCTCGGCGACGGCGGCGTCGACGTCGTGCGGGTCGGTGACCCGGATGCCGCGCATCCCGATCGCCTCGGCGACCCTGGCGAAGTCGGGGTTGTGCAGCACGGTGCCGAACTCCGGCAGGCCCGACCTGCTCCATCTCGAGCTTGACCATGCCGAGCCGGCCGTTGTCGAAGACGACGAGCTTGACCGGCAGGTCGTCGGACACCGCGGTGATCAGGTCGCCCATCAGCATCGACAGCCCGCCGTCGCCGCAGAAGGCGACGACCTGGCGGTCGCGGTCGAGCGCCTGGGCGCCGAGCGCCATCGGCATCGCGTTGGCCATCGAGCCGAGGTTGTAGGAGCCCGAGCAGCCGTCGCTGCCCGCTCATCCGCACGAAGCGGCTCAGCCACACCGTCGACATCCCGGTGTCGGTGGTGAAGATCGCGTCGGCGGCGGCGTGCCGCTCGACGGCGGCGGCGAGCAGCTCGGGGCGGATCAGGGCGTCGGGGTTGTCGACCTTGCGGCGCAGCAGCCCGACCCGCTTGTGGTCGTAGTCGGGGTCGGTGAAGTGCGCCTGGCCCCTGCCCCACAGCTCGTAGGCCTTGCGGGCGTGGTCGAGGTGCCTGCGGTCGGTCTTCTCGCTCCAGCAGCGGCAGCAGCGCGCCGAGCGCCGAGCCGGGCGTCGCCGACGACCGCGTGGTCGACCGGCGTACGACGTCCGATGTGCGCGCCGCGGACGTCGAGCTGCACGACGGTCTTCCCGGTCGGCAGGAACTCCGGGTAGGGGAAGTCGGTGCCGAGCAGCACCAGCGACGTCGCAGGAGGCGAAGGCCAGCGCGGTCGCCGGGTTGCCGATCAGCCCGGACTGGCCGATCTCGTAGGGGTTGTCGTCGTCGAAGCCGTCCTTGGCCTTGAGCGACAGCACCATCGGCGCCGCGAGGCGCTCGGCGAGCTGCAGCACCTCGTCGCGGGCGTGCCGCGCGCCCTGGCCGACCAGCAGCGTCACGCGAGCCGGCGGCGTTGATCGCGTCGGCCGCGGCCCGCACCGCGTCGGGGTCCGGGCGCGAGGATCGGCTGCGGCGCGGACGAAGCGTCGGCACCGGGGTCTCGCTGCGGCAGGTCGAGGCCGCCGACGTCGCCCGGGCAGGGTCAGCACCGCGACGCCGCGCTCGGCGAGCGCCGCGTTGGCGGCCTGCTCGATGAGCTGCGGCAGCTGGTCGACGTCTGGTGACCGTCTCGCAGAAGACCGCGACGTCGGCGAACAGCACGTCGTTGTCGACCTCCTGGAAGAAGTCCGAGCCCATCTCCTCGCGCGGCACCTGCCCGCAGATCGCCAGCACGGGCGCGTGGGACTTCTTGGCGTCGTAGAGCCCGTTGAGCAGGTGGATCGCGCCCGGGCCGACGGTGCCCATGCAGACGGCGAGGTCGTCGGTCAGCTGCGCCTGCGCCGAGGCGGCGAAGGCCGCGGCCTCCTCGTGGCGCACCCCGATCCACTCGATGCGGTCCTCGCGCCGGATCGCGTCGGTGACCGGGTTGAGCGCGTCGCCGACGACGCCCCACACCTGGCGGACGCCGTGCTCGGCGAGGGACTCGATCAACAGCTCGGCGACGGTGGTCATGCCGTCACGCTCCCACCGTGTCCACGGCGCGGCGTCACCCGCAGGGTTACGACCGCTACGGTGGCCTCGGACGGCCGGCTCAGGGCGTGAACGTGTCCGGGTCGGCCAGCTCCCAGTCGGCGGCCCACGAGCCGGGCGGGGCGCGCCGAGCAGCTGCGCCGGGCTCGAGGCGCTCGACGAGGTCGGCGTACGACGCGATCTCGCCCGTGGGTGATCCGCCGGCGCAGCATGTGCGGGCGGAGCTCGTCGAAGGAGTGCAGGCCCATCGAGGCCACGATCTGCATCGCCTGCTGCGACCGTCGCCGTGCTGGTAGCCGGTGACCCGCTGCGGCCTTGTCGGGCACGTCGAGGGCGCGCATCCGCTTCGGGTCCTGGGTCGCCACGCCGACCGGGCAGGTGTTGGTGTGGCAGGTCTGGGCCTGGATGCAGCCGACCGCCATCATCATCGCGCGGGCGGCGTTGGTGTAGTCGGCGCCCTGGATGATCCGCTTGACGATGTCGACGCCGGTGGAGACCTTGCCGGAGGCGCCGAGCTTGATCGTGGTCGCGCAGGCCCGACGCCGAGCAGCGCGTTGTGCACCGTGACGAGGCCCTCGGTCAGCGGCATGCCGACGTGGTCGGAGTACTCCACCGGCGCCGCGCCGGTGCCGCCCTCGGCGCCGTCGACGGTGATGAAGTCGGGGTAGATCTCCTCCTCGAGCATCGCCTTGCAGATCGCGAGGAAGTCGACGCGCGAGCCCGAGGCAGAGCTTGAACCCGGTGGGCTTGCCGCCGGCGAGCTCGCGCATGCGGCCGATGAAGCGCACCAGCTCGCGCGGGGTCGAGAACACCCGGTGGTAGGCCGGCGAGATCACCGTCTGCCCGACCTGACGTCGCGGGTCTCGGCGATCTCCTGGGTCACCTTGGCGCCCGGGAGCACCCCGCCGATGCCGGGCTTGGCGCCCTGGCTGAGCTTGAGGTGCACCATCTTGACCTGGGGGTCGGCCGGCCTTCTCGGCGAACTCCTGCTCGTCGAAGCCGCCGTCGTCGGTGCGGCAGCCGAAGTAGCCCGAGCCGATCTCCCAGACCAGGTCGCCGCCGTGGCGGTGGTAGCGGGCTGATCGCGCCCTCGCCCGTGTCGTGGGCGAAGCCGCCGGCGGCCGCGCCGCGGTTGAGCGCCTCGATCGCGTTGGACGAGCAGGCTGCCGAAGCTCATCGCGCTGACGTTGAGCAGCGCCATGTCGTAGGGCTGGGTGCAGCCCGGCCCGCCGACGCGCACCCGCGGCGGCTCCTCCATCGTCGGCTTCGGGGCGATCGAGTGGACGAGGTACTCGTAGCCCACGTCGTACAGGTCGCGCTCGGTGCCGAACGGGTGCTCCTCCTTCACGCCCTTGGCGCGCTGGTAGATCGACGAGCGGGTGTTGCGGTCGTAGGGCCGGCCGTCGAAGTTGCGCTCGATGAAGTACTGCTGCAGCTCGGGGCGGATCCCCTCCATCAGGAACCGCATGTGCCCGATCACCGGGTAGTTGCGCAGGATCGCGTGCTGCTTCTGCAGCAGGTCGTAGGCGCCGATGCCCACCATCAGCACCGCCACCGCCAGCAGCAGGTAGAGCCCGGGTCCGCCGATCGTGGCGGCCAGGGTGGCGATCAGCCCGAGGAACAGGAACGACACGAGGACGTAGAAGCGCAGCATGCCCCGTGTCTACCAGCGTCAGCGTCAACCGGGTGGCGCGCCTGCGCCGCCGTCGTCCACGATGGCCCCGTGCCTCCCCCATCGCTGCCTCCGGTCCCGACCGGTCGTACGGCGCGCCGCCTCGAGTGGGCCCACCTCCCGCCGGCCCTCCGGGGCGTCGTCGAGCGCCGGTGCGGGTCGCCGGTCGTGCACGCCGTCTCCCAGCGCTCCGGCTTCACCCCCGGCTTCGCCTCGGTCCTGACCTGCGAGGACGGCACGCGCCACTTCGTCAAGGCCGCATCCCTCGTCGCGCAGCGGCCCTTCGCGGAGGCCTACCGCGAGGAGGCGCGCAAGGTGCGCTCGCTGCCCGACGGGTGTCGCCGCGACCCGACTGCTGTGGACCCACGACGCCGACGACTGGGTGGTGCTGGGCTTCGAGCACGTCAGCGCCCGCGCGCCGCACCGGCCGTGGACCGAGTCCGACCTGGGCCGCTGCCTGGACATGCTCGCCGCGACCGCCGCGACGCTGACGCCGGTGCCGTCGGGGATGGACGTCGAGGACGCGGTCGTCGAGTTCGCCGACTGGCCGGCGACGTGGAAGCACACCCTGGCCACCTTCGCGCTTCCCCGACGGGGAGGAGGCCGCCGCGCTGGCCGCGCGGTTCGCCGAGGTCGTCGGGGGCGACACCGTCGCGCACTGCGACGTGCGCGACGACAACCTCCTGCTCACCGACGACGGCCGGGTGCTCCTCTGCGACTGGAACTGGCCGGTCCGCGGGCCGGCGTGGCTGGACTCCCTCGTCCTGCTGGTCGGGCCGCGCGGTGACGGCCTGGACGTGGAGGACGTGCTGCGCGACCACCCGACCTTCGCCGGCGTCGAGCCGGAGGCGATCGACATCGTGCTGGCACTGCTGACCGGCTACTTCCTCACCCACTCCGACGAGCCGGTGCCGTCGTCCTCGCCCCACCTCCGCGACCACCAGCTGTGGCAGGGCGAGGTGTGCTGGGAGTGGCTGTGCGAGCGGCGTGGGTGGCCGGCGGAGCCTGCGGGATGACGGGGACGACGCAGAGGACGGGGACGTCGAGGTGACGGCGCCGCGGGCGGTCGGGCGACGGGCGTCGTACGCCGCCATGCCGGCGCGGGTGACCGCGTGGGTCGAGAGCACCCTGGGCTCCCCGGTCGTGGAGCACCGCGACCAGGTGGGCGGCTTCTCACCGGGGTGCGCCGCGCGGCTGGTCTGCGCCGACGGGACGCGCGCCTTCGTCAAGGCGGTCGGTGCCGAGCTCAACCCCGACACCCCGACCCTCTTCCGCCGCGAGGTGCTGGCCCTGACCCTGCTGGGCTCCGACCCGCTGTGGGCGGACCTGCTGGCGTCGTACGACAGCGCCGTGGACGGGGGTCCCGAGGGCGGCGACTGGGTGGCCCTGCTGCTCGAGGACGTCGACGGCGCCCACCCCGACCTGGCTGACGACGCGACGATGGCGGCGCTGCTGGAGGCGACCGACGAGCTGGTCGCCCGCGTCGGGCACCGGGTGCCCGAGCGGCCGGGTGCGTCGTCGTCGGGCGACGATGCGACCGCGCCGATCTACCGGGCCGGGCTCGTGGACCTCGGCGGGGTCTGGACCTCGCTCGCCTCGACGTTCGACCTCGTCGACGAGCTGCCCGGCGGCGCGGTGCCGCAGTGGCTGCTCGAGCACCACGAGTCGCTCGCCGAGGGCGTCCGCCGGCTCGTCGACGTACCGGCGACCCAGCTCGTGCACTACGACATCCGCAACGACAACCTGCTCCAGCGCCCCGACGGGAGCATCGTGTTCGTCGACTGGGGGGCGGCCGGCTGGGGGCCGGACTGGCTGGACCCGCTGCTCGCCCGCCTCGAGCGCGTCGACTCACCGTGGTTCGACGCCTCCCTGGCCGGCTCGGCCGCACTGACCCGCGTCGGCGACGCGACGGTGACGTCGTGGCTGGTGGGGATGGGGGCCTACCTGGCCTACCGTGCCCACACCGCCCCGGTGGTCGGGCTCCCGACGCTCGACGAGTTCCGGCGCCGCGAGTCGGCGCGATTCCTCGACGGCGCCGGGCGCCGACTGGGATTTGGGCGCTGACGCAGGCCCGCTGCTAGATTTGCCCGTCGCGTGTCCGGCCCAGCCCGTGCAGCCCATCGGCCAGCGCCGACCGCGTACCGACTTCGTACGACCGACCAGCAGTCCATCCAGCAGTGAGGCGAACCACCCCGTGGCCAACATCAAGAGCCAGATCAAGCGCAACAAGCAGAACGAGAAGGCGCACGAGCGCAACAAGGCCGTCAAGAGCGCCGTGAAGACCGCCGTCAACAAGTTCCGCGCCGCCGCCGAGGCCGGCAACAAGGACGAGGCCGTCGCGCTGGGCCGCGAGGCCAACAAGATGCTCGACAAGGCCGCCTCCAAGGGCGTCATCCACAAGAACCAGGCCGCCAACCGCAAGTCGGCGATCTCCAAGACGGCCGCCTCTCTCTGAGGCCTCGCCGCACCTGATCGGGCGCCGCTCTCCCCACGGAGAGCAGGCGCCCTTCTGTTCCCCGGGGGCCGAGTCGGCGCGTCTAGGCGCCGACTCGGCCCGGATCCTCGCCGAGTCGGCGCCTGTAGGCGCCGACTCGGCCCGGAGGAGAGCTCGAGTCGGCGCGTGTGGTTGCAGGGTCGAGGTGCTCAGACGCCCTGGCGCTGGAAGAAGGCGATGGTGCGGTCCATGGCGGCGATGAACGCCGGACCGAAGGCGTGGCCGTCGTCGTAGGTCTCCAGCCGGGAGTCGACCCCGGCGTCGACCAGCGCCTGCTGCGTGGCGTCGGCCCATGCCGGCGGGCAGGTGTCGTCGAAGCGGCCGTGGACCATCAGCACCGGCTCGGTGATCCGGTCGAAGTAGGGACGCGAGGAGTTGCGGCGCCAGAACGCTCGGGTTGTCCTCGGGCAGTCCCCAGCGCTGCGCGAGGGCGCTGGTCTGGGCGTCGTCGGCCGGGTCGTCGCGCTGGAACTGGTCGAAGTTCTGCGCCTCCAGCGACGAGACCGAGGCCCAGGGTGCGGCGGCCTGCACCAGCCCGGGCTCGGCCACGAGCGCCTTGAGCACGACGCCCCCGCCCATCGAGCGGCCGAACAGCGCGATCCGGTCGTCGGCGACCGGCACGTCGCGAGTGCGCGCAGCGCCTTGACCGCGTTGATGACGTCGGCGGAGTAGCCGAGCCGCATCCGCAGCTGGTAGTCGGGATCGTCGGTCGGACTCGGCGTGGTTGCGGTAGTCGACGTGCAGCGCGACGTAGCCGCGCGACGGCGAGGTAGCCGCGCTCGCGGGTCATCCCCTGCCCGCGCACGTAGACCGCCGGGTCGATGTAGCCGTGGGCGAGCACGACGGCCGGGAACGGTCCGCGGCCCTTCGGGACGTTGAGCACGCCCGAGATCGTGTAGGTCTCCGGACCGGAGCGCGTCGAGCTGCGGCTGCGGTAGGTGACGTCGTACGACGTGTAGCTCGCGGTCTCCTCGCGCACCGCCCCCAGGCTCAGCCGGTCACCGCGGTGCCGCTGCTCGCCGAGCCCGAGCACCGACACCTCGGGCGCCGGCTTCGCCTCGGGCTCCGCGGTCTCGCTCGGGGTCGGCTCGGGAGCCGGTTCGGGCGCGGCGGAGGCACCCTCCGACGGGCTGCTCGTCTCGGAGGGTGGTCGCTGCGCCGGGGACGCCAGGTCCGCCAGGGTCGGCCGTGTCGGTGTCGTCGGTGCTGCACCGGTCAGCACGAGCAGGGCCGCGGCGAGCACCGCGAGCCGCTGACGGCGGCTGGCGCATGGGTGACCTCGGGATCGTCGGGGACAGACTCCGCCCACGCTACGGAGGCGACCAACCGTCGCCGGACCAGGGCTCAGCGGGCGTCGCGCAGCCCGGCGATCGTCAGCACGAGCCGCTCCAGGGCGTACGCCGCGTCGCTGGAGGCCCCCTTGACGTCGGCATCGGCCTTGGCGACCGCCCGGATCGCCCCGGCGAGCCCCTGGTCGGACCAGCCGCGCGACTGGTCGCGCAGCGTGCGCAGCTTCCACGGGGGGACGCCGACCTCGCGCGCGAGGTCGGCCTCGCGCATGCCCGCGTGGCGCGCCCTTGTAGCGGGCCAGGCCGCGCGCGCTGCCGGCGAAGGCGGAGGTGACCAGGACCGCGGCGGTGCCGTTGTCGAGGGCCCAGCGCAGCTCCTCGAGCGCCTTCTCGCGGTGACCGGAGAAGGCGTGGTCGGCCACGGCGAACGACTTGGCCTCCGCCCGGCCGCCGAAGTAGCGGGCCACCTTGTCGGCGCTCGAGCCGCTCACCGGGGAAGTCGTTGGTCAGCTGGTGGGCCGCAGCGCTCAGGGAGCGCAGGTCCTGGCCCACGGCGTCGACCAGCGCCCGGCTCGCCTCGCCGTCGATCGTCGCGCCGTAGCGACGACACTCGGCGGCCACGAACCCCGGGTACTCCGAGGCCTTGAGCGCCTCGGACTTCGACCTCCGTGACGGCCTTGACCTTGCGGAGCTTGGTGAGGGTGCCCGACCCCTTCTGGCCCGCCGCCGTGGACCAGCACGAGGGCCACGTCGGGCGAGGGGTCTGCGGCGTAGCCGAGCAGTCCGTCGACCGACTCCTCGGGCAGGTTCTCCAGGGCGCGTACGACGATGCAGCGCACCGCGGAGAACAACGACGGCGCGGACAGCTCGCCCAGCGTCGCCAGCGTCAGGTCGCTCGCCCCGGCCTCGGAGAACTCCGACTCGGGATCGTGGGCACGCACCGTCGCGCGGACCTCCTGCACGGTGCGCTCGCCGAGGAACTCCTCCTTGCCGGTCACCAGGATGACTCGACCCAGCACGTCGTCGGCCCGCATGGCAGCACCCTGACACACACCGCCGACAGGCGCCACGGAGTCGTCAGTCCTCCAGCACCCTGCTGACGAGGTCACCGCCGCGGACTCGGCGACCAGCACCGCGGCGAGGCCCGGGCACGAGGAACGCGGTGTCGCCACGCTTGTTGCCGACGTCCTCGATCAGCGCCGTCCCCTCGCAGCGCGTCGTGCGGGCCGATCCACGCCATCACCTGGCGCACGTCCTCGCGCGCTGCAGGTAGGTCACCAGGACGTCGCCGTCGGCGTCGCAGCGTCGACGTCGAGGGACAGGTCGCGGAAGCCCTCGAACGAGTCGGCGACGGCGCGAGCGGACGACCTCGGGCGCGGTGCGCGTGGTCACGGGCGACCCAGACGTCACGCTTGCGCTGCCCTGTCGGGCGAGGACGACGTCCACGCCACCTCGCCGCGCTGCCCGGACGCCGCGACCTCGGGGGCCGTCAGGATCGTCCGGTCGCCGGCGGGCACCCGCTGCAGGAGCGCCGGCCGTGACCAGCCCTTCTTCGCGTGCCGCGAGACGACCCGCATCCGCGCCCCCTGTGTCCCCGGCCGCGCGCTCCAGGAACGCCAGCGTCGCGCGACCCTGACCGCCGACGGCGAGGTCGAGGCCCTCGACCAACGGCTTGCGCAGGTGGCCGGGCGGGTAGTCACGGGACCACTGCGAGCTTCCACGACGTCCTGCCGGGGGCCCAGCGTCGTACGCGCAAGACGCCGCGGGACTGGTCGTAGCCGGCCATCCACACCGACTCGCCCGGACCGGCCACGAAGACGTCGCGCGGGTCGGCGGGCAGCCGAGGCATCCGCTTCCACGCGCTGCCCGTCGAAGTAGCTCAGCAGGTGGTCGAAGCCCTCCTTCTCGTCGTAGCCGCCGAGACGCTCGGAGACCACGTCACCCTCGGCGTCGCCGCTGCAACGTGTAGTCGTCATTGGTGTTGCCCTGGCCGATCGGGCCGACGGACCCGTCGGCGTTCCAGACGCGCACGCGGTGCTCGATGTCGGGGAACCTCGGCTCCCAGCCGTAGGCGACCTGGAGGCCGCCGTCGGGCAGGGGTGCGATGGCCTGGAGGTTCCACACGTCCTCGACCGGGAGGGCGACCGGCTCCCCCCATGCGCCACCCGGAGGCCTCGTGGATCGGAAGATGCGGGTGAGGTCGTCGCCGCTCCCGGTGTCGTCGTACTCCCAGACGGCCACGAGCGTGCCGTCGGGGAAGACGCCTGTCAGCGGCAGGTCGTGCGAGCCGCCGACCGGCGGCACCTGCTGCACCGGCCCCCACGCGGGTCCGTCGGCACCGATGGCGGGGGCGGAGCCGCTCGCGACGAGCCCGAGGAGCAGGCTGAGCGAGGCGGCGACCAGTGACGGGCGAGTGGTGTGGCGCACGGGGTCTCCTCGGGGTGGGGGTCGATCACTACGCTCAACGCGGGCAGTGGCCGAAACGTTGAAGCGGGTGGCGCCGGGCGACCTCGTCGCGGTCGCCTCGAGGTCATCGCGAGGTCGCGAGCCGGATCGCGCCGTCGTCATCGAGCACCACCAGCACGTCGCCGTCCTCGTCGGTGCGGGCGACCTCGGCGCCCGACGTCTCGAGGGCGGCGATGACGTCGGGCGCCGGGTGACCGTAGTCGTTGTCGGCCCCCACGGAGACCAGGGCGTACTCGGCGTCGACCGACTCCAGCACCTCGAGGTCCTGGTAGCGGCTGCCGTGGTGCGGGACCTTGAGCACGTCGACGTCCAGGCCGGCCAGGGTCTCGGCGAGCGCGTCCTGGCCCGGCGGCTCGAGGTCACCGGTCAGCAGGATCCGTACGCCACGCACGTCGGCGACCAGCACGACGCTGGCGTCGTTGGCCGTGCTGCCGTCACCCGGTCCGGACGCGAGGCACGCGACCCAGCGGCCACAGCGGCTGGAGCGTGACGTCACCGATCCGCACCCCGCCCGTCGGGGGGCCGCTGACCGGCACGCCGTGGCGCGCAGCCAGGGCGGTCACGGCCTGCACCGCCGCGGGCGGGTCGAGCAGGGTCGTGGTCCAGATCGCGCCCACGCGGCGCCCGTCGAAGACTCCCGGCAGCCCGTCGACGTGGTCGGCGTGGAAGTGGGTCAGCACCACCAGCGGCACCTGCTCGACGCCGAGTCGGTCGAGGCAGTCGTCCATCGGGCGCCGGGTCGGGACCGGCGTCGACCACCACCGCCGAGCCCGGCCCGGCGCGCAGGACGAGCCCGTCGCCCTGCCCGACGTCGCACATCGCCACCACCCAGTCCTGGTCCGCCACCCGGCCGGGAAGGCCGGGCAGCCCCGCACCGCCGGCAGGCGCAGGACCGCGACGGCCCCGACGACCAGCGCGACCAGCGCGACCGCAGTCTCGGGTGGCCACCGGATGGCGCAGCGCCACGGGCACCGCGACCACGACGGCGACGCACAGGGCGACCAGGAGGGCCAGCGCCCACGGGCCGGTGCCCCAGTCGAGCGCGGCGAGGGGCACCGGCGCCGCCGACCTGAGCCACCACGACGATCCACCCGACGCACCACGCGGCGCCGGTGCCGAGCAGTCGACCGACCGGGCCGCCGACGACGCCGACCAGCCCGACCAGCCCACCCGCGAGACCGAGGACCGTGGCGGGCCCGACGACCGGGGCGACCAGCAGGTTGGCCGGCACCGCGACCAGGCTGACCTGCCCCGACAACGCCGCCACCACCGGCGTACAGGCCAGCTGCGCCGCCGCCGGAACCGCCACCGCCTCGGCCAGCCAGCGCGGCATCCACCGGCACAACGCGTCGCGCCACCCGGGGGCGAACAGGACGATGCCGCCCGTCGCCATCGCCGACAGGGCGAAGCCGGCCGAGAGGGCCAGGCCGGGGTCGACCAGCAGCAGCGCCACCACCGCCAGGGCCAGGCCCCGCAGAGCCCGCCGACGACCGTTGGCTGCCGAGAGCGAGGAGCCCGACGGTCCCCATCGCAGCGGCTCGTACGACGCTCGGCTCGGTGCGCGCCAGGAGCAGGAACCCCACGATGCCGCCGCGCCGCGACCAGCGTCAGCCACCGGCCGCGGACACCGCACCACCGGGCGACGACGAGCAGGAACCCGACGATCAGCGTGAGGTTGGTGCCGGACACCGCGGTGAGGTGGGTGAGCCCGGTCGTGCGGAAGTCCTCCTCGAGGCCCGGGTCGAGTCCGCGGTCGTCACCGTCGACCAGGGCCGGGACCAGCGCCTGCTGCGCCGCCGGCCGGTGGGCGACCGACGTCACGGATCGAGGCGCGGACAGCCGCGGCGCCGCGCCACCAGACGTCCGGGGCCGCGAGGATCTCCGGCACCGGTGCTCCGGGGAGCAGCGCGGCGACCTCGTCGTCGTCGGCCGGCGCGAGCCGCCCGGAGGTCGCCACCCGCGCCCCCAGGGGCACCGACTCCCAGCCGAGGTCCCCGAGCACGAGCACCGGGGAGGACAGGCGGTAGCGACAGGCCGCGCCCGATCACCTCCTCGACGTCGAGGTGCACGACCACCTGGTCGCCGAACGGGCCGACGATGCGTCGAGGGTCCTGGGTCACCACCCCCACCACCTGCACCGCGGACGCGCTCGGCCGCGAGCTGCGCGACCGGGCCGGAGGTGACCGCTTCGGCACGGACCAGTGCTGAGGTCAGCACTGCGAGGGCGACGAGCACGCCGGCGGCGAGCGTGGCCGCGCGCCCGCGGCGAGCGCCATCCCCACCACGCGAGGCCGGACAGCAGCGCCCCGAGGACGCAGGCGAGCCGCCCGACCGGCAGCTGGGCGAGCAGCGCGGCCGACCAGGCGACGAGCGCGAGCAGCGGCAGTCGCAGGTCGGTCTCGGTGCCGGACCCGGGGCCTGCCTCGTGTCGGTCCCGGTGCCGGCTCTGCTGCGTCCGGCTCGGGAGGGTCCAGGACCGGCACGGGGACGCGGTCGACTCAGACCGTGACCAACGGCGTGAGCTGCGCGAGGGTCGCGTCTCCGATGCCGTCGACCTCGAGGAGCTCGGTGACCGAGGTGAAGGCACCGTGCTCGGTGCGCCACGCGATGATGGCGGCGGCCGTGACCGGGCCCACCTGCGGCAGCGTCTCCAGCAGCGGCTGGTCGGCCAGGTTGAGGTCGACCAGGGCTGCCGGCGCTTCCTCGGCGCCGCCCACCGGCGCCGGCGGCGACGGGGACAGCCGGGGCACCCCCTGACCGCCCACCACGATCTGCTCCCCGTCGACGAGCAGGCGCGCGAGGTTGAGCGAGGTCAGGTCGACCCCTGGTCGTGCACCACCGGCCTGCTCGAGGGCGTCGACCACGCGCGAGCCCGGGTCGAGGACGGCGATGCCGGGATGGCGCACCTTCCCGGCCACGTCGACCGTGACGGTCCCGGACTCCGCTCCCCCGGCACCGTCCTGCGGCACCGCGGGTGCCTGGCCGGGCGCCTGGTCGCCCGACTCGCCCGGAGCCACGATGGCGGCGCCCGCCGATGCTCCGGCAGCCGGCTCGATCCCCACCGGCTCGATCCCCACCGGCACGGCCGGCTCCGGGTCACCGCGGACGACCCACCAGCAGGTGACGGCCAGCCCAAGGGCCACCGAGCACCGCGATCGCGGTCACCTGGGAGCTGCCCAGGCCCACCCGCCCGCGAAGCGCGTCGGGGACCAGGGTCGGCGACCGGTCGAGCGGACGCCGGGAGGCGTGGCGTCCGGGCACCGGCAGCTCGACCGGTCGCTCGACCATCCGCGGCGGCTCAGGTGGCTCAGGCGGCTCGGGTCGCACGAGGCGCCGCGCGGGCTCCGCCGGCGCCTCCGGGGCGACGGACGGCACGACGCTCAGCGCGGGCCGTGGCACCACCCGGGTGTGGTCGGACCACCAGTCGTCGCCCACGGCCGGGGCGAGGCCGAGGTCGCGCTCGACGGTGTCGTCCATGTCGTCGGGGATCCCCTCCCCCACAGCACGTCGCGAGGTCGGCACCGTCGCCTCGCGTGAGGCCGCGAGCTGGGCCGAGAACTCGGCGAGGCGCCGCGCGACGGCGTCGGCATGCTCCTGTGAAGGGCGTCGAGATCGCATGACGGCACGCTAGGAGCCGCGCGCCACCTGTTCGCCGGGTCCCGACAGCGGCTGTGGAGGACCGCGCCGGGAACCGTCGACACTCTGTGGACCGCTGCGCGGGGTCAGACGCGCGGAGACACGCACACCGCGATCGTGCCCGGACCGACGTGCGCGCCCAGGACCGCACCGACCTCGGCGCACCACACCTCGCGACCCTCGAGCTGGTCGGCGAGCCGCGTGGCGAGGGTGTCGGCGAGGGTCGCTGCACGCTCGGGGTTGGCGAGGTGGGCGACGGACACGTCGACCGGCCCGCCCCCGGCGGCCTCGACCGCGAGCTCGGCCAGCCGCGCCAGGGCCTTGCTGGAGGTGCGCACCTTCTCCAGCGACGACACGACGCCGTCCTCGATCGTGAGGATCGGCTTGACCGCGAGGGCACCGCCGAGCAGCGCGGCAGCGGCGCCGATGCGCCCGCCCCGCCGGAGGTACTCCAGCGTGTCGACGTAGAAGTACGACGACGACGCGTCGGCGCGCGCCTGCGCGGCGTCGGCGGCCTCCTCGACCGAGGCACCGCGACCCGACGGCGTCGGCCGCGGCCAGCGCGGCGTACCCCGTCGCCACGCCGACCTGGCGCGAGTCGACGCACACCACCCGCACCCCGGCGTCGCGTCCGGCGAGCTGGGCGGACTCGAACGTGCCGCTCATGTCGCCGGAGAGGTGCACCGACAGGATCTGCTTGGCCCCACCCTGGCCAGCCGCTCGTAGAGGTCGAGCGAACGCCGCCGGCGAGGGTCGCGACGTGCTCACCGGCTCGGTAGTCGCGCAGCGCCTCGGCGACCCGCTCGGGCGTCGCCGCGGGCGACCCCTCGTCGAAGGAGTCGGCGCCGATCACCACCTGGAGCGGCAGCACCACGATCCCGCGGTCCTCGGCCAGTCCCCGGGCAGGCTCGCCGTCGAGTCGGTGACGACGACGATCGAGCGGTTGGGCATGGCGACAGGTTAGCCAGGTGGTCGCACCGCCGCAGGCGGGAGCACCTGGGAAAGGTGTAGAACCCTTCGCACACGGAAGACTCCTGCCATGACCTGGACCTGGGGGCGTCTGGCCGACTTCGTCTGGCGCCTCGAACTGCCCACTGGCAGCTACGCCGTGGGCCAGGTGGGAGCCGACCTGGCCCACGATCGGAGGGCCACCGCTGACGACGTCGTGCTGTTCGTCACCGAGATCTCGTGGGCCCTGCTCGCGGACCAGGGCTGGCTGGCGCGGGGCGGCGTGCTCCTCCACCCTCAGGTCGACGGCCTGACGGCGCGCACCAGCTCGACACCGGACGTGATCACCGGAGCAGTGATCCTGCGCGGTGTCGCCGTCGTGGCGGAGGCCGCTGTCCCTCCCCGACGCTCACGTGGTGGTGAGGACCGGACACTCCTCACCAAGGCCACCGCTCGCCTGAAGGCCCTGGGCGAGTCGGAGTCGACGTGGCACGCGGCCTGGATGGCGGGCCTGCTCTTCCTGGTCATCGCCTACGTGGCACTGGCGATCTTCGGCCCGGGGCTCCGTCATCTCGCGTTCCAGACCACAGCGGTCCAGGCGAGCATCGTCACCTACACCGTGGACGGTGAGTGCAAGGGCGACGACAGCACCCAGGACCGCACGAAGTACCGGCTCACGCTCGCCTGGGTGGACGACGGCGAGGAACGCCTGGGCGACTACACCACGTGCGACGACCCCACGGGTCGCATCGGCGATCCCGTCGAAGCCTGGGTCACCGGCGGCGGCGACGTCGCCGCCCTCGACAGCCCGCTGCGCACCCATCTCCTCGCCCTGGTCTTTCCCGCGGGCGTCACCGCCATCGGATGCATCGTCGCGCTCGGCTTCGTCGGCGTGACCGTGCTGGACGACCGACGCCGCGACGACATGACGGCGTGCCCCGATGACCTGGACGTGGGGCGACCTGGCCCAGACGGTCCGTGACCTCGGGCTCGCTCCCGGCGAGTACGCCGTGGGCCGGGCGGGCGCCGCGCTGGCGCGTGACCAGCTGGCCTCGGTCGAGACGGTCGAGCTCGTCGTCAGCGACCACTCCTGGGCGCGGCTGCAGGACCAGGGGTGGCGCACGCTCACCGCGACGTTGCAGCACCCGGAGCGGAACCTGACGGCGAGCACCCACCGCGCAGCGGAGCTCCTCGCCACGGCCGAGATCGTGGGCGGGCTGCCCGTGGTGGCTCGGGAATCCGCCTCCGACACGCCGGCGGGGCCCGGCATCCGGACGGGGCTCGCGGCGTGGCTGACGTCGCAGTCGGTCTGGGTCCTCACCATCAAGTTCACGCTCGCCACCCTGCTCGTCGCCTACGGGCTCCTGGTGCTCCTCGGTCCGGGGGTCCGACACCTCGCCTTCCAGACCACCCGGGTCGAGGCGACCCTCGTCGACTTCTCACTGGTGGGTGAGTGCGAGCGCGACCCTCCCGAGGACGATCGACCGGAGTACCGGCTCACCCTGACCTGGACCGAGGCCGAGGAGCGCACGGGCGCCTACACGACCTGCGACGACATCGATACGACGAGGGGCACGCGGCTCGACGCCTGGGTCACGAGCAGCGACGAGGTCGTGTCACTGCGGAGCCCCCTGCGCTCCCACCGCTACGCCCTGATCCCGGCTGGGGTCGTCCTGGCCATCGGCTGCGCCGCGGCCGTTGCCGACCCGTACGTCGGCCCCAGGGGCCGCGAGCGCCGCAGACGTCGCGAGCGCCTCCAACGCCGCAGCACCGAGTGATCACGAGACCGAGCGGCCGGCCGTTGCTGGCACGGCTCGGGCTGGGTCGCGCGCCTCAGACGACCACGTTGACCAGCTTGGGCTCGCGCACGATCACCTTGCGGACCTCGCGCCCGGCGATCGCGGCGACCACGGTGTCGTCGGCCAGCGCCAGCGCCTCCAGGTCGGCCGCCGAGATCGTCGGCGAGACCTCCAGGCGAGCCCTGACCTTGCCCTGGATCTGGACCACTGCGGTCACCGAGTCCTCGACCAGCAGCTCGGGGTCGACGACCGGCCAGGTCGCCTGCGCGACCGACGGGGCGTGACCCAGGCGCTCCCACATCTCCTCGGCGACGTACGGCGTGACCAGTGACAGCAGGATGGCGACGGCCTCCGCGGCCTCCCGCACGGCCGGGTCGGCCGGACCGCAGCTCCCCTTGTCGACACCGTCGATGGCCTTGCGGGTGGCGTTGACCAGCTCCATGGTGCGCGCGATCACCACGTTGAACCGGTGGCTCTCGACCAGCTCCTCGGCCTCCCGGACCGTGCGGTGGGTGACCGAGCGCAGGGCACGGTCGCCGGTCGTCGACGTCGGCACCGACCGGCGAGGTCACGTCGCCGCTCAGGCGCCAGGCGCGCTGCAGGAACCTCAGCGACCCGGCCGGGCTCATGTCGGCCCAGTCGATGTTGTCCTCGGGCGGGCTCGCGAAGACCAGCGTCAGCCGGATGGCGTCGACGCCGAACTCGTCCAGCTGCGCCCCCAGGTCGACCCCGTTGCCCAGCGACTTGCTCATCTTGCGCCCGGCGTTGATCACCTTGCCCTGCGACAGGTACGCCGAGAACGGCTCGTCCCACGTCAGCAGGCCGATGTCGCGCAGCACCTTGGTGAAGAAGCGTGCGTACAGCAGGTGCAGCACGGCGTGCTCGTCACCGCCGATGTAGAGGTCGATGGGACCCCACGCCGCCGCCTGCTCGCTGCTGAAGGCCTGGGTGTCGTCGTGCGGGGACAGGAAGCGCAGGAAGTACCACGAGGAGTCCACGAAGGTGTCCATCGTGTCGCTGTCGCGCCGCGCGGGGCCGCCGCACGTGGGACAGGCGACCTCGACCCACTCGGTGGCAGCCCCCAGCGGTGAGGTGCCCTTGGGCTTCAGGTCGGCGCCGCGCAGCTCGGGCAGCTCGACGGGCAGCTGGTCCTCGGGGACCGGCACCTCCCCGTCGACCGGGCAGTGGATGATCGGGATCGGGGCGCCCCAGTAGCGCTGCCTCGACAGCAGCCAGTCGCGCAGCCGGAAGTTGACCGTGCGCTCGCCGGTGCCGTCGGCCTCCAGTCGCTCGATGATGGTCGAGATGCCCCGGACCTTGTCGGTCAGACCGTCCAGGGGTCCGGAGTTGACGTAGGCACCGTTGCCGGTGGTGGCCTCGTAGGTCTCCTCGGGGTTCGCCTCGCCGGTGTCGACCACACGACGTACGGGCAGGTCGAACTTCCTCGCGAAGTCCAGGTCGCGCTGGTCGTGGGCCGGCACCGCCATGATCGCGCCGGTGCCGTAGTCGGCCAGGACGTAGTCCGAGGCCCACACCGGCACCTGCTCGCCGCTGACCGGGTTGGTCGCGGTGACGCCCAGGTCGACGCCGGTCTTGGCGCGGTCGGTGGCCAGCCGGTCGATGTCGGAGGCCTTGCGGATCTCCTCGACGTACGCCGTCAAGTGTTTGACGCGCTCAGGCCCTCCCAGTGCAGCGATCTCGGCGGCCAGCGGCGCATCGGCGGCCACCACCATGAACGTCGCGCCGTACAGCGTGTCGGGCCGGGTCGTGTAGACGGTGACCGGCTCCGCGCGACCCTCGACAGCGAAGCGCACGTGCGCGCCCTCGGAGCGACCGATCCAGTTGCGCTGCGCGTTGACGACCTTCCCGATCCAGGTGTCCTGCAGGTCGTCCAGGCAGTCGTAGAACTCCTGGGCGTAGGCCGTCGTGCGGAAGTACCACTGGGTCAGCTCGCGCTTGGTGACCTCGGCGCCGCAGCGCTCGCAGGTGCCGTCGGCCAGCACCTGCTCGTTGGCCAGCACGGTCTGGTCCTGCGGGCACCAGTTGACCGGGCTGTTCTTGCGGTAGGCCAGCCCCTGCTCGCGGAACTTCAGGAACAGCCACTGGGTCCAGCGGTAGTACTCGGGGTCCGAGGTGTGCAGCCGCCGCGACCAGTCGAAGGCCAGGCCGTACTTCTTCATCGACGCGGCCTGGGTCTCGATGTTGGCGTAGGTGTAGGTGGCCGGGTGCTCGTCGTTGCGGATGGCGGCGTTCTCGGCCGGCAGCCCGAAGGAGTCCCAGCCCATCGGGTTCAGGACCTCGAAGCCGCGGAAGCGCCAGTAGCGCGCGACGACGTCGTGCAGCGCGAAGACCTCGGCGTGACCCATGTGCAGGTCGCCGCTGGGGTAGGGGAACATCGTCAGCGCGTACTTGCGCTCCTTGGGCGAGTCGTCGTCGGCCCGGAACGGGTCGAGCTCCTCCCAGACCGGCTGCCACTTCTGCTCGACCGCACGCACGTCGTACGACGTGGGGGTCTCGGCCTGGTCGGCCTGGGGCGTCTGCTCGGGCTGTGTGGTCATCGTGCTTCTCCTGCTGGGTCGGGCTCGGGGTGGTCTGGACATGAAAAAACCCCTCGCATGGAGGGGTGGCCGCGCGATCAGGAGACGATCAGCGCGGCTGTCCAAGAAGCAGGGTGCGGGTGCTCATGCGTCCATGCTAGAGCATCCTGGCCGCGACCGCGCAGCGCGTTCGTGGCGCGCGGGCACTCACCAGCAGATGTCACCACTACCTGACCCCTACAGCCGTCGGCTGGACGTCACAGCTGCTGGTGGCTAGCCCCCGGCCGGGCCCACCACCGAGTCGAGGAAGGACACCTGGGCAGCCACGGACTTCTCGAAGACCTCGCCGCGGTAGATCTCGAAGTGTCCGACGTCGAAGCGCTCGACCTCCACGCGCCCGCGCGCCTTCTCGGCCACGCGCTCGACCGCCGAGGGCGGGGCGATGGTGTCGGAGGCCGCGACGACGAGCATCAGCGGCATCCGCAGCTTCGAGGCCGACGTGACCGGACGGTTGACGAGGATCGGCAGGATGCCACGCGCGAGCATCCGGTTCTCGAAGGTCGGTCCCATGATGATCTCGTAGCCCGACAGCCCGTCGTGCGAGGTGATCGCGGCCAGCTCGCCGGGGGCAGCCACGATCGGGATCGAGTAGCCGCGCTGCACGACACCTCGTACGGCGTGGCCGGTGAGGCGCAGCAGCTGCACGACCCCGGCGTACTTGACGATCTCCACGACGGCGGCGAGACCGTCCATCGCGGCACCCTGGGAGATGACGGCGGCCACCCGCGGATCTCCCCCGGCGACGGCGACGACGTGTCCGCCGGAGTAGGAGCTGCCCCACAGCACGACCCGGTCGGGGTCGATCCCGTCGAGGCCGCGCACCTGCGACACCACGGCGCGGTAGTCCTCACGGTGGCGGCGGTGGTCGACGTCCTGCCGCGGGCTGCCGCCCGACGTGCCGAAGCCGCGGTAGTCGAAGACGACCACGTCGGCACCTGCAGCGGCGAACCGCTCGGCGAACGGCGTCAGCCCGGCGTCCTTGGTGGCACCGAACCCGTGCGCCATCACCACGCACGGCCGCCCGCCCGCCGTCGTCCAGGCGTCGGTCTCGGCGCGGTAGTGCCACGCGGCGATGGTGTCGCCGTGGCTGGTCAGGGAGAGGTCGGAGCGCACACCGCGACTCTAGCCCGGCACAGCTGCGTCAGCAGCCCGTCCGACCGCGAGCGCAGCGAGCTTGGTCGGGCGGAACAGACAAGCCGGTCGGCGCAGCCGACACGGAGCCGTCCGGGTCGGCGAAGCCGACGCGTAGCCTTCCCGGCATGAGTGTCACGAGCGTCTCGGACCTGTTCCGCCTGGACGGCAAGGTCGCCGTCGTCACCGGCGCCTCGAGCGGCCTCGGGGTCGCCTTCGCCCGGAGCCTCGCGGAGGCCGGCGCCGACCTGGCCCTCGGCGCTCGGCGCGTCGACAAGCTGGCCGACACCGCGGCGCTCGTCGAGGCCACCGGGCGCCGAGCCCTGGGCGTGGCCACCGACGTCGCCGATCCCGACTCGTGCACCAACCTCGTCGCGCTGGCGATGGAGGAGTTCGGCCGGGTCGACATCCTCGTCAACAACGCCGGCATCGGCACGGCCGTCCCGGCGACTCGCGAGACTCCCGAGGAGTTCCGCTCGGTGATCGACGTCAACCTCAACGGCTGCTACTGGATGGCCCAGGCGTGCGGGCGGGTGATGCAGCCCGGCTCGAGCATCATCAACATCTCCTCGGTCCTGGGCATCACCACCGCAGGGCTCCCCCAGGCTGCGTACGCCGCCTCGAAGGCGGGGCTGATCGGTCTCACCCGCGACCTGGCCCAGCAGTGGAGCGGGCGCAAGGGCATCCGGGTCAACGCGATCGCGCCGGGTTTCTTCGCCACCGAGATGACCGACTCCTACATGCCGGGCTACCTGGAGTCGATGACCCCCCGGATCCCGATGGGCCGCACCGGCGATCCGGCCGAGCTGGCCGCCACGATCGTCTGGCTGGCCTCGGACGCGGCCGGCTACGTCACCGGCCAGACCCTCGCGGTCGACGGCGGCCTCACCATCACCTGACCTGCGAGCACCGGACGCCGGCGCCCTCCGCGGAGGACGCCGGCGCCGGCGGATCGTGCGGGGGCGGTGCTACTTCTTCTTGACCGTGAAGGACTGCTTCACCTTCACGCCGGTCTGCTTGCCGACCGCGACGGCCTTGTAGACGCCGGGCTTCTTCGCCTTGAAGGAGAGCGAGGCCCTGCCCTTCGAGACGGCCAGGGTCTTCGAGGGCGTCTTGCCCTTGCCGATGACCTTGAGGGACACGCTGGTGTCACCGAAGTACTTCGCCACGCGCACCACGACCTGCTTGCCCGCCTTCGGCTTGCCCGGCTTCACCTTGATGAGGGCGTCGGCGGAGTCCGCGGTCTCGACCGGAGGAAGCGGGTCGACGAGGTTCAACGCACGGGCCATGGTGAAGAACAGGTCGGTCTGGTCGGTCAGCCCGACGACGTTGGCAGCCTGCGGTCCGTAGCCGGACACCCGGAGCTGGGAGCCGGTGTGCTGCTGTGAGCCGCCGGCCGGGGAGGTGCCGTAGTTGACCGTCATCGGCGCGCCGTCGACCGTGGTGAGCGTGACGCTCAGGCCGGGGCTGGTGCTGCCGACCTCGATGATCTGGCTGGAGTGCGCGTGGTCGGCGGTGACGAACACCGACGTGTTGCCGTCGGCCTCGGCGAACTCGAGTGCGACCTGCACGGCCTCGTCGAGGTCGACGGTCTCGCCGATCTGACCGCACGCGTTGGCCGCGTGGTCCTGCTTGTCGATGCTCGCGCCCTCGACCTGGAGGAAGAAGCCGTCGGGGTTGTCGAGCAGCTCGATGGCCTTGTCGGTCATGTCGGCCAGGCTCGGCTGGGTCGCCGGCAGGTCGGGGTTGGGCACGCACTCCTCGGCAGGCAGCTTGGAGCCGCCGACGGTGGAGGCCGGACCGGCGTAGCGCACCGGGAGGTTGCCCTGGCCGAAGAGCCCCAGCAGCGGGGCGTCCTGGTCGGCCTCGGTCACTCCCGCGAGCCCGGCCTTGTCCGAGACCATCTGGTAGCCACGCGCCTCGGCCTGCTCGGAGAGTGTCATCCCCTCGTAGTCGCCGGCCTTGGCCGTCTGGGAGAAGGTCGCGGCGCCGCCCCCCAGGGTGACGTCGGGTCGGGTCTCGAGGAGCTGCTCGGTGATCGAGCCCAGACCCCCGTTCTCGAGAGCCGCCTCCGGGCACGTGGTCGTCGCCTGGTCGGGGCCGTAGCAGGAGCGCGCCGAGATGTGGGAGACCTGGACGGCTGGCGTGGCGTCCTGGATCTCCGACGTGGTGACGTCGCCGGTCTTCAGACCGTTGAGCTTCGCGAGCTCGAGCAGGGTCTGCTGCGGCTTTCCCTCGATGTCGACCGAGACGGCGTTGTCGTAGGTCTTCGTGCCGGTGGCCCAGGCGCTGCCGGTGGCGGCCGAGTCGGGCACGTAGTCGGGGAGCCCGGTCTGGCGGTTCAGCGAGTACGTCGTGTACTGGCCGGTGAGCGGGAGCGCGTCGATGCCGTCGAACCGGCCGGCGGCTCCCTCGGCGTAGTTGCGGGCGACGGTGATCTCCGAGTCGCCCATGCCGTCACCGATGAGCAGGATGACGTTCTTGGCGCGGCCACCGTCGATGGCAGCGTCGACGGCGGAGGTCTGGTCGCCGTCGAGCCGCTGGGCGCCGCCGTGGTCGGCGAGGGCGCCGAGGTCCACGGTCGGGGCGTCGGTGAGGTTGGCGGTGGCGTACGACGTGACGCCGACCGTGGCGCCGAGCGCCATCACAGCGGCGGAGGCGACGAGAGCGCGACGGCGCTGCCGAGAGGAGGGGTACATCGGGGTCCTTCCGAGGAGATGAGCGCTCCAGACCGGAGCGCTGCCTCCAGCCGAGCAGCGGCGGGTGAACGCCTCCCCCCTTCGACGTGTCGTCACCGTGACCGTCGTCGGTCCCTCAGGTGACCGTCCCCGGTTCCGAGCGCCGCCATCGCGCCCGCGCGTGGGCCAGCGCCGCGGCGTCGGCGTACCCGAGTCGGGCGGCGACGGCGGCCACCGGCATCGTGGCGCGTCCCCCCAGCAGGGCAGCGGCCAGCGAGGAGCGCACCTCGTCGAGCAGCTCCTGGTAGCCGACCCCCTCGGCGCGCAACCGGCGCCGCAGGGTGCGCTCGCCCATCGCCAGGGCCGCCGCCACCTCGCCCATCGGGGCTCCTCGCTCGAGCCGCTGGGTGATGAGGACGCGCACGTCCTGGGCGAGGCCCGAGCGGGTACGACGGGCGCCCACGATCTCGGAGCAGACCTCGGCAGCCAACGCCAGCCGTTGCGGGCTGCGCTCGGGCAGCGGCCGGTCCAGCTGGTCGGCCCCGAAGTCGATCCGCGCTCCGGGTCCGGGCCACGTGAGCCGGGCGCCGACCCCTCCGGGCACCAGGCTCTCCAGGATCCGGTGCACCGCGACGGCGTCGCGCTCGACGAGGAAGCGCCGTACGTCGGCCGGGAGCGCCTCACCGGACAGCGAGACGACGACCTGCTCGCCGACCACCTCGGCGCGGGGCAGCGAGAAGGCATGGCTGAGATCGATGAAGCGCACCGCGAACGCCATCGCGTCGAGCACGGTGCGGCTGGCCAGCATCGCGTAGCCGAACGCGCCGAAGGTCGCGGCCTCGTAGCGCTCCCCCACGGCAGCGCCCACCTCGCCGAGGCTCCGGTGGAGGGTGCGCACGACGCGCAGCTCCTGAGCAGCAGTCACCTCGAGGGACCGATCGAGCAGGTCGGCGGCGCCGAGCCCGGTGCCCTGAGGGTGCGCCCCGAGGAGAGTCCCGCTGAGCGGGCGAAGCCCACCAGCACCATCAAGCCGGTGGAGGCCCTCGGGAAGTCCCACCCCTCGGCTGCTGGCTCGAGTCGCAGCGATGACGGCATGTCCGGAATTATCAACCCGCCTCGCTCCGGGCACTCCCGCGGCCCTCCGTCTGGTCCTAGGTTCGAACCATGAGCAGCCCAGACAGCAGCACGAGCAGCCCCCGCGTCGTCGTCATCGGAGCCGGCTTCGGCGGACTCGGCGCGGCCCGCGCCCTCAAGCAGCAGGGCATCACCGACATCACCGTCCTCGAGCGGGCCGAGGGCGTCGGTGGTGTGTGGCGCGACAACACCTATCCCGACGCGGCCTGCGACGTGCCGTCCCCGCTCTACTCCTGGTCGTGGGCGATCAACCCGGCGTGGGGCCGGCGCTACTCCAAGCAGCCCGAGATCCTCGCCTACCTGCGCGAGGCCGCCGAGCGCGAGGGGCTGACCGACCTGGTCGTCACCGGTGCGGCGGTCACCTCCTGCACGCTGGGTGCCGACGGCGCCACCTGGACCGTCGCGACGGCCGACGGCACGACGTACGACGCCGACCTGGTCGTCTCCGCGGTGGGTCAGCTGTCGAACCCCGTCATCCCCTCCCTGCCGGGTGCGGACACGTTCGACGGCCCGACGTTCCACTCCGCCCAGTGGCGCCACGACGTCGACCTGAGCGGCAAGAAGGTCGCGGTCATCGGCACCGGCGCGAGTGCGATCCAGTTCGTGCCCGGCATCGTCGACCGGGTCGCGGCGATGACGGTCTTCCAGCGCTCGGCGCCGTACGTCGTCCCGAAGCCGGACCAGGCCTACGCCGAGCGCCACCACCGCGCCTTCGCGCGCTGGCCCAGGCTGCTGCGCGTCGAGCGCGGCACGACCTTCCGCCTGACCGAGCTGCTCAACGCCGCCCTCGGCGGCCAGGTGCGGTGGTCGAAGGCCCTGCTCGGCACGATCGGCGTCGCGTGGAGGCTGCACCTGCGGCGCCAGGTCAAGGACGCCGCGCTGCGGGCGAAGCTCCAGCCCGACTACGAGATCGGTTGCAAGCGCATCCTGTTCTCCAACGACTGGTACCCCGCGATCGCTCGCGACCACGTCGACCTGGTCACCGACGGGCGTCGCGGCGATCGAGCCGCACGGCGTGCGCGACGACGCCGGCGTGCTGCACGAGGCCGACGTCATCATCTGGGGCACGGGCTTCGCCGCGACCGCGTTCCTCGCCGACATCGCCGTGACCGGCGAGGGCGGTGCCGACCTCCACGAGGCCTGGGCCGACGGTGCGCGCGCACACCTGGGCCTGGCCGTGCCCGGATTCCCGAACTTCTTCGCGATCTACGGCCCCAACACCAACCTCGGCGGCAGCTCGATCATCAACATGATGGAGGCCCAGGCCGGCTACGTCGCCCAGGTCGCGCGCCGCCTCGCCGCTGCCGACGTACGACGGGTCGAGGTGCGCGAGGAGGTCTACGAGGCCTACGACGTCGAGATGCAGACCCGCCTGGCCGACACGTCGTGGACCGGGTGCGAGAGCTGGTACGTCGACGGCCCGCGCATCACGACCAACTGGCCGGGCAGGGTCAGCGAGTACCAGGAGCGCACGGCCTCGGTCGACTGGTCCGAGCTGACGCTCACCTGAGACGGTGGCGCACCACCCGGCGGCGCAGGGTCGGTGAGTCCTCGACCTCGTAGCCCGCGTCGAGGAAGACCTGGAGCAGACCGACCGACGCCTCGTCCCAGATCACGGTCTTGCCCTCGGCGGGCTCGGTGGGATAGCCCTCCAGGACCTGGGCGCCGACCTGGCGTCCGTACTCGACGGTGGCTGCGCCCAGCTCGTACATCAGCCCCTGCTGGCGAAAGCCCTTGCGGACGACGAAGCACGTGACCGACCAGACGCCCTCGAGGTCGGGGTCCTGGCGCATCCACGACTTCTTGCGACTCCAGATCCGTGGGTAGTCGGCCCGCGGCTCGACCGCGACCCAGCCGGCCGGCTCGCCGTCGACGTACCCGATGAGGCCGGACGTCGGTCCGTCGGTGCCGCACCCGGTCTGCTCCAGCAGGGCGGCGTCACGCTGCTCCTGGGTGGTGTCACGCCAGATCCAGCCCGGCGCCTTCAACGCCTGGCAGCGGCACTTGCGGGCGCCGCCGGCGTCGAACACCGCCTCGACGTCCTCGGCCGACGCCTCGTTGGCCGGTCTCCAGGTGAACTCGGGCACCGCCTCAGCCTAGTCGGTCAGCCGCGCTTCTTGGTGCCTCGCAACGGCGCCGCAGCGGCCGGGTCCTCGGGCCAGGCGTGCTTCGGGTAGCGCCCCCGCAGGTCCGCGCGCATGCCCGGGTAGCCCGTGGTCCAGAACGACGCCAGGTCGGCCGTGACCGCGGCCGGTCGCCCGGCGGGCGAGAGCAGGTGCAGCAGCACCGGCACCCTCCCGTCGGCCAGCCGCGGCGTGTCGGTGGCGCCGTACAGCTCCTGCACGCGTACGGCGAGCACCGGCTGGTCGGGTGCGTAGTCGATGCGCACCGTGCTGCCGCTCGGCACCGTCAGCCGCTCCGGCGCGAGCTCGTCGAGCCGACCGGCCTCGGGCCACGGCAGCAGACGCCGCAGAGCCGCGAGCACGTCGATCCGCGCGAGGTCGCGGGTGCTGCGCACGCGGGCGAGCTCGTTGCCGAGCCACGTGTCGATGCCGGCGAGCAACCCCGTGTCGCTCACGTCGGGCCAGGGCTCGCCCAGGCTGCGGTGGAGGAACGCCAGCCGGTGGCGCAGCAGCGTGGCACTTCGGTCCAGCGCAGGACGTCCAGGCCGTCGCGGGTCAGGCCGTCGCGCAGGGCCGCGCCGACGAGGAGCGGGTCGGGGGTGCCCAGCGCCACGCTGCCCAGCTCGATCGCGCCGAGTCGGGTCACGCGGCGCGCGACGATCCGCCCGTCGGCCCAGCGCACGTCGTCGCTCTCCTGCCACCGGCTCGTCGCGGCGTCGAGTGCCAGCGACTCCTCGAGGGGCGCTGCCGAGCGCACGAGCGCGTCGCGGGCGCCGGGCGTCCGCTCGACGTCGCCGATCGCCATCCACTCGGTCAACCCGGCGGGGTCGACGCCGCGCGGCAGCACGGCCCCGGTGCCCGAGACCATGAGATAGGCCTGCGAGCCGGTGCGGCGGCGCGCGATCCGGTCCGGGTGGGCGAGGGCGACGACCGTCCCGACGGCCAGGTCGTCACCGAGACCCGGCTCGCCGCGGTGGTCGCGCAGGTCGTCGGGGAGCGAGCCCAGCAGCCGTCGTACGGCGACGGACCAGGCGCCCGCAGCCCCACCTCGCCCGCCACGCCGCAGCTGCCGCAGGGCGGCCACGAGGTCGGTGTCGGGGGCCCGCACGTCCTCGGTGAGCAGCGCGACCACCTCGGCGGCGCGGCGGCCACCGACGAGCGGCGCTCCGGAGAGCAGGGCCCGGGCCAGCCGGGGATCGGTGGCGAGAGCGGCGATCCGCCGACCTGCGTCGGTCACGGCACCGCAAGGGTCGAGCGCCCCGAGGTCGGCCAGGGTGCTCAGTGCCGCCTCCAGGGCTGAGCCCGGGGGCGGGTCGAGCAGCGAGAGCCCCGCTCCACCGGGAGCTCCCCACACCGCGGCCTCGAGCGCGAAGGACGTCAGGTCGGCGGTCATGATCTCGGGCAGCGGGTGGGCGGCGAGGTGGGCGTGCTCGGCCTGGGACCAGCAGCGGTACACCGCCCCGGGAGCCTCGCGGCCGGCGCGACCGGCCCGCTGGTCGGCCGCAGCCCGACTGACGCGCACGGTGACGAGTCCCGCCAGGCGCGCGCATGGTCGGTGCGCGGCTCGCGCGACAGCCCCGCGTCGACGACGGTCCGCACCCCCGGCACGGTCAGGCTCGACTCGGCCACCGCGGTCGACACCACGACCCGGCGGCGCGGGCCCTCACTCAGGGCGAGGTCCTGCTCCTCGGTGGTGAGCCGGCCGTGCAGCGGGCGTACGTCGACGTCCCCGAGGCTCCCGAGGCGGCGAGCCACCTGCTCCACCTCGCGCACCCCCGGCACGAAGACGAGCACGTCGCCCGTCGTGGCGTTCAGCGCCGCGCGGGTGGTGGTGGCGACGTGGTCGAGGTAGGCCGGTGGGATGCCGCGGTGGTCGGAGTGCCGCACACCGGGTGGCGGCGGGCTCCAGCGGACGTCGACCGGGTGCAGCGCGCCCGGCACCGTGACGACCGGCGCCGGCCGCTCGCCCCCGATCAGCGCCGCCGTGCGGTCGGCCTCGATGGTGGCCGACATCGCCACGAGCGGCAGGTCGTCACGCAGGTGGGCTCGCACGTCGACGAGCAGCGCCAGGGTGAGGTCGGCGTCGAGCTGGCGCTCGTGCACCTCGTCGAGCACCACCGCGGCGGTCCCGGCGAGGCCCGGGTCGCCCTGGAGCCGGCGCAGCAGGATGCCGGTCGTCACGAACTCGACTCGGGTCGCCGCTCCCCCGCGGCGCTCGCCGCGCACGGCGTACCCCACGGTCTCGCCGACCGGCTCCCCCAGCAGCTGCGCCAGTCGACGCGCGGCGGCACGGACGGCGATCCGGCGCGGCTGGGTCACCACGACCCGCCCCACGCCCACGGCGGCCGACACCGCGACCGCGGGCGGCACGAGGGTGGTCTTGCCGCTGCCCGGCGGTGCCTGCACGACGACCACGCCGTGCTCGACGAGGGCCGAGCCGACCTCGGCGAGCCCGGCCGCCACCGGGAGCGACGGCGGATTTCTCAGCAGTCGGGCGAGCGGGTCCTGGTCCACGCGGCCCAGTCTGCCGCTACCGAGGACGGACCCGCGGGGGAGTGGGTCGGGCGATCACATGCACCAGCTGGCTCTCGCGCTCGGTTTGGTCCAGCCGCTAGCGTCGAGGGATGACCCTTCACCACGTCAGACGCGGTACTGGACGTCCTCTCCTCCTCGTGCACGGTCTCGGGGCCGGCCTGCGGTCCTGGGACCCGATCATCGACCAGCTCGCGCCGACACGCGAGGTGATCGCCGTGGATCTCCCCGGCTTCGGCCAGACCCCTCCCCTGTCGGGTGAGGTCTCGATCGCCACCCTCACGGACGCACTCGCAGACTTCATCCGCGAGCAGGGGCTGGACGGCGTCTCCACAGCAGGTCAGTCCATGGGTGGCCGCATGGTGCTCGAGCTCGCGCGGCGCGGCGTCGGTGGCGACACCGTGGCGCTGGACCCGGGTGGTTTCTGGAGCGACCGGGAGCGCACCGTCTTCGGTGCCACGCTCAGGCCGTCGGTCGCGCTCGTCAAGCTGCTGCGCAACCGGTTGCCGACGCTGCTGGGCAACCCCGTGGGCAGGAGCCTGCTGCTGGCCCAGCTGTCGCCGCGACCCTGGGCACTGGCGCGGGAGACGGTGCTGCCGGACGTGCAGGGGCTGGCCGACTCGCCCTCGGTCGACGCGGCCCTGGTCGCGCTGACGAAGGGGCCCAAGCAGCAGGGGGCGCCGGCAGGCACCACACCGGGCCGGGTCACGATCGGTTGGGGCCGACGCGACCTGGTGACCCTGCCGCGCCAGGCTGCCCGGGCCGTCGAGCTGTTCCCCGACGCCGAGCTCCACTGGTTCGAGAAGTGCGGTCACTTCCCCCAGTGGGACGCTCCGCGCGAGGCGGTCCGCCTGATCCTCGACCGCACGGGCTGACCGGAGCCGTCCGAGCGCACCCCGTCCGGCTCAGTCCTGCAGCGGGATCCGCAGCCGCTGGCCGACCCGGATCACGTCGGGGTCGGTGATGCGCGGGTTGGCGGCCACGATCTTCGCCACCGTCGTGCGGCCGAAGTCACGTGTCTTGCGGACGACCGCGGTGAGGGTGTCACCGGACTCGACGCGGTAGAGCAGGTAGCCGCGCAGGCCGGGGAAGTAGACGACCTCGACCTCGCGCAGGTCGAAGCCGGGGTCAGGTCCCTCGTCGGGCAGACCCGGGTTGTCGCCGAAGACCTGGAGGGAGAGCCGAGTGCCTGCCTGGGGTGCACGGTCGAGGCTCAGCGTCGCGGAGAACTCCCCCACACCGACGCCACCGGCCGATGCCTGGGCTGACCCGGTGCCGATGACGACCCCTCGCGGGTTGCAGACCCGTAGGCCGATCGTGCCCTCGAAGCCGGCTCCCAGGCCGGCGACGACGAAGCTGTCGCCGACGAGGTCGTCGGCGGCAGGTTGGCGGACCTGGATCTGGGTGATGAGTGCCATGGGTGCCCCCTGGTTGTCGAGCAGGCGCCGCGCTCTTCTGTCGGCACCACGAACGATCCCAGCACCCTGGCACGGCTGGACGCAGGCGCGCCAGGGTCAGGACACGAGGAGCGAGGCCGTCCAGCCGAGTCCCATCACACCAGCACCGCAGCACACGGCGAGGCGCAGCCAGTGGCGGCGTTCGGCGAGCACTCGCCCGGCGGTCCAGATCGTGAGGACCGTCAGCAGCACCACGGCGGTCTGGGCCACGTCGATGCCGATGTTGAAGGCGGCCAACGCTCTCACGTCGCTCGTCGTCGCCAGACCGAGACCGCTCTGGCTCGACGCGAAACCCAGACCGTGCACCAGCCCCCACGATCGCGGCGATCCAGGGACGGATCGTGCCACCACGGCCCCGCAGAGCCAGCACCGCCCCTCCTCCGACCTCGGGGCTCGACCAGGCGAAGGCCGTCGCTGAGGCCACCATGGCTGCCGCCAGCGCTAGGAGGCTGTTGACAAGCCGCCCATCGTGGACAGCCATCTGGTTCGGATCTGCACACTTGGTCCCGGGCCGGCCACGCGAACCCAGCGCACGTTCACGCGTAGCGGCTGAGGTTGGCCCCGATGAATGCCCCCACGACGAGAGCACGCATCAGCTCTGTCGCATCCGGCTCGAAGGTCAGCTGATACAAGAACCTCGTCGAGACGGCTTCACCCGGCCACTGTGCGACCGTGGTGGCGCACGGGGTTCCGGTCTGGTCGACGTAGGTGATCTCGGCCTTTCCTCTCCCGCTGCCGAGCGAGGAGCCTGAGGCGTCGGTCAGGTCGATGTCGGGGAAGGGCGAGAGCAGTCTGTTGGTGCTCGAGGCTCGTCCCAGTGCCGTGCCGTCAGCGCGAGACACGCTCACCTCGAAACCCGGCTGGACTCCTGGGCTCTTGACGATGACCAGTCGGCTGTTGCCGCCCGGGTCCTCGACGTCGTACTCCGCTCGCGGCACGGTCCTCCGGGTGGTCAGGAGATGACGCAGTGAGTGCAGCGGCGGGACGGCGCGTTGGCGAGCAGCTGCCACGACGAGGCCGCCGCGACCGCGGAACTCGAAGTCGCACGTGTCGAGCCGTCGATAGCGGCGCTCGACCTCGATCTCGTCGTCCGTGAAGAGACCGTTCATCGAGGCGCGCACTCGCTCGGACCGATCCCTGCCGGGCCGGGCATCTCCCCGAAACCCGACGGATCCACCATGAGCACACCTTTCCGAGGAAGCATGCGATCAGCGACGGCTGCAGCACAACGACAGGGAGACGACTCGACTCGCGCTCCTGCGTGGGCTCCGACGTAGCCGACAACCTGGTGATTCGGTGGAGCTGAGGGGATTCGAACCCCTGACCCCCTGCATGCCATGCAGGTGCGCTACCAGCTGCGCCACAGCCCCGAACCGCTGCCCCGTGGGGCAACTCGGAGTACTTTAGCCAACCCCCGCGACGATGCGAAATCCGCCCCCCGGCGAGTGCGGTGTGGACGCCGTCACGCCGTGCGGTTGTAGGCGACCAGGCGGAGGTCGTGGGAGTCGAGGTGCTCGTGGAGCACCACCCAGCCGCAGTTCTCCAGCCCGCGCAAGGTGTGGAACTGCTCGTCGGGCCAGCCGAGCAGCGCGCCGGTGGCCACCCGGATCGCTGCCCCGTGGGAGACGGCGACCGCGGTCTCCCCCGGCTCGGTCCGGTCGAGCAGCTCGCGCAGCGCCGTGGTCATCCGCACCTCGACCGCGGAGGTGCGCTCGGCGGTCGGGCAGGCGTCGTACTGGCCGCGCCGGAACTGCTCGAACTCCGCGGGGTCCGCGGCGGCGTACTCGGTGTGGGTCAGGCCCTCGCGCTCGCCGAAGTAGAACTCGCGCAACCGTCGGTCGAACGTCGGTGCCAGTCCGGTCGCCTCGGCGACGGGGCGCACAGGTCTGGCGCGTGCGAGCGAGGTCGGAGCACCACAGTCGGGTCGGCCGCATCGCCGCGACCACCTCCGCGACACGTTCGGCCTGCGCGCGGCCGACGTCGTCGAGGTCGACCTCGAGCTGGCCCTGCACCCGGCCGGCGTGGTTCCACGCCGTGCGGCCGTGGCGGAGCAGGACGAGGGTGCGTGCCTCAGTCACCGGTGGGAGGAGTGGCGGCGGTGCCGGCCCCGGCAGGTCCCGTCACGTCGGCGGGCAGCTCGATCACCGGGCAGTCGCGCCACAGCCGCTCGAGGGCGTAGAACTGCCGCTCCTCCTCGTGCTGGACGTGCACCACGATCTCGCCGTAGTCGATGAGCACCCACCGTCCGTCGCGCTCGCCCTCGCGCCGGATCGGCTTCGAGCCGATCTCGCGCAGCTTGTCCTCGACCTCGTCGACGATCGCCTTGACCTGGCGGTCGTTGGTCGCCGAGGCCAGGACGAAGGCGTCGGTGATCGCGAGCTGCTCGCTGACGTCGAAGGCGATGATCTGCTGGGCGAGCTTGTCGCTGGCGGCGCGAGCCGCTGCGTGCGACGAGCTCGACGGCGTGGTCGGTGGCGGTCATGTTGCGGGGTCCCTACGTTGTTGTTCGGCGGAGGAGCGAAGCGGGGGAGGTGAAGAACGACGTGGGGTGCTCATGCGGGGTCCCTACGTTGTTGTTCGGCGGAGGAGCGAAGCGGGGGAGGTGAAGAACGACGTGGGGTGCCTCATGATGAGTCTTCCGTGGTCGTCGAGTAGAGGCGGTGCTTGGTGATGTACTGCACGACACCGTCGGGCACGAGGTACCAGACCGGGCGCCCGAGGCGCTGGCGCTCGCGGCAGTCGGTGGAGCTGATGGCCAGGGCCGGGATCTCCAGGAGGGTGACCCGGTCGCTGGGCATCGAGGAGACGGTCGAGGGATCGAGCTCGACCCCCGGTCGGGTGCAGCCGACGAAGTGGGCGAGGTCGAAGACCTGTTCGGCGTCGTGCCAGCTGAAGATGTCGCCCAGCGCGTCGATCCCGGTGATGAAGTAGAGGTCGGCGTCGGGCAGCTCGGCGGCCAGGTCGCGCAGCGTGTCGACGGTGTAGGTCGGCCCGTCGCGGTCGATGTCGACCCGGGAGACCCGGAAGCGGGGGTTGGCGGCGGTCGCGACGACGGTCATCAGGTAGCGGTCCTCGGCCGGCGAGACCAGCCGGTCGGACTTCTGCCAGGGCCGACCCGTCGGCACGAAGACGACCTCGTCGAGGTCGAAGTACGCCTGCGCCTCCGAGGCGGCGACCAGGTGACCGTGGTGGATGGGATCGAAGGTGCCGCCCATGACGCCGACACGGCGTCGCGCGAGGGCGCGGTGAGTCATACGCGGCGCGGCATCAGGAGTGCTCGCGTCCTCCGCCGAAGGACACCAGACCGATGAGCAGGCTCAGCAGGATGCCGAGGGCGATCGCGCCGATGACCCAGGCGGGGACGGCGGGGTCGCCGGCCTCCTCGGAGGCTCGGAGTACGGCGGTGGTGACCAGGCTCAGCGACATGCCCTCATGCTAGGCCATTCCCCGGCCGGCCCGACCCACCGACCCGTCACAGGAAACCCACCTCGAGGCTCTCGACGCCGAGGAAGATCAGGGCGAAGCGCAGCGACCTGCCGACGAACACGGTGGGGACGAAGACCCACAGCGGCATCTTCAGGAAGCCCGCGACCGCTGCCATCGCCAGGAGCGGGGGGAGACCCACCGAGGCGGCGAGGAAGATGATCGATCCGGCGAACCACGGTCGGCCCTCCATCCGCCCCACCCAGCGCTCGTAGCCGGCCCGGACCTTCGGGGCGGCGAGCTTCTTCTGCATCCAGGCCGTCTGCGAGCCGCGACGGGCGACCCCGTACCAGACGACCTTGCCGATCGTGGCTCCTCCTCCGGCGGCGATCCCGAGGGTGATCGCCTTGACCAGGCCGGAGTTCTGGGTGGCTGCTCCGGCGATGTAGACCTCGATCGGGATCGGCACGATCGCGGTGACGATCCCGATCAGGAACGTCGAGAGCCAGAGCAGCATCAGGCTGCGACCCGCTCCGGCACCGGCAGCCCCAGGTCGAGGAGCCACTTGAGGGTGACGCACTTGAGCACGACGAGGCCGATGGCGATGATCAGCCCGAGCCACCACCAGCCGGTGACCAGCAGCAGCACCGCGAAGAGCGAGGAGTTGACCGCCTTGGCGGGCTTCGACCAGTTCCAGGTGTAGATCCGCCGGTCGACGACGTAGAAGTAGTTGGGACTGCGGATCGGCCAGGCGAGGAAGGCCAGCGACAAGAAGAAGTCGATGACCATGAACTCGAACAGGTAGACCGCGACCGGCAGGATCATCTCGTGCTGGAGCGAGGCGAAGCCGAGGTAGAACGCCGCACAGTTGAGCCGGTCGCAGAGCATGTCCATCACCCCGCCGATGCGCGTCTCGCAGTCGAAGCGGCGCGCGTAGGCACCGTCGGCCATGTCGCCGACCCAGTAGACGCCGAGCCCGACGACGAGCCAGACCAGCTCCTGCTGCCAGACCCCGACGAGGCAGAGGGCGAAGGAGGCGATCGTGCGGGCGAAGGTGATGATCGTCGCCCCGGTCCACAGCCGTTCGGCGTCGGGATCGGCGTACACGGACGCCTGGGGGTGCTCAGCCACGCCGCGACCCTACCCGGCACGGGTGGCCGCTCAGCGCACGTGGCCGTCCCCGGTGACGACGTACTTCGTCGAGGTCATCTCGGGCAGGCCCATCGGCCCGCGGGCGTGCAGCTTCTGGGTGCTGATCCCGATCTCGGCCCCGAAGCCGAACTCCGCGCCGTCGGTGAATCTCGTCGAGGCGTTGACGAGCACCACGGCCGCGTCGACAGCGGCGACGAAGCGTCGGGCGGTGCCGTGGTCACGAGTCAGGATCGCCTCGCTGTGGCCGCTGGAGAAGCGCCGGATGTGGGCGATCGCGGCGTCCACGTCGTCCACCACCGCGACCGAGATGTCGAGCGACAGGTACTCGGCCGCGAAGTCCTCCTCGCTCGCCGGTACGACGCCGTCGAGCCGCGCCGCGGTCGGGTCGCCGTGGACCGTCACCCCGGCCCCCTGGAGCGCAGCGACCACCCGCGGCAGGAAGTCGTCGGCGAGGTCGGCGTGCACGAGCAGCGACTCGGCGGCGTTGCACACGCTGGTGCGCTGGGTCTTGGCGTTGAGCACGATCGCCAGGGCCTGGTCGAGGTCGGCGGCGGCGTCGACGTAGACGTGGCAGTTGCCCACCCCGGTCTCGATCACCGGCACGGTCGAGCCCTCGACGACCGCCTGGATCAGGCCCGCACCCCCGCGCGGGATCAGGACGTCGACGAGACCGCGGGCCCGCATCAGCGCCGTCACGGTGTCGCGGGAGGTCGCCGGCACGAGCTGGACGGAGTCGGCGGGGAGGCCGCTGGACCCCACCGCGGCCCGCAGCGCAGCGACGATCGCGGCGTTGGAGGAGGCGGCGCTCGAGGAACCGCGCAGCAGCACCGCGTTGCCCGACTTGAGGCAGATCCCGGCGGCGTCGGCGGTGACGTTGGGGCGCGCCTCGTAGATCATCCCGACCACCCCGAACGGCACCCGCACCTGCCGCAGCTCGAGGCCGTTGGCGAGGGTGCTCCCCCGCACCACCTCCCCCACCGGGTCCGGCAGCCCGGCGACCTCACGCAACCCGGCGGCCATCGCCTCCAGCCGCGCGTCGGTGAGCCGCAGCCGGTCGACGACGTTGGTCGCGGTGCCGGCGGCCTCGGCGCGGGCGACGTCCTCGGCGTTGGCCGCGCAGGATCGCCTCGGCGTGCTCCGCGAGCGCATCGGCCATCGCGTGCAGGGCGGCGTCCTTGGTGGCGCGGGTGGCCAGGGCCAGGTCGTGGCTCGCCTCGCGGGCGCGGACGGCGAGTGCGCGCACCTTGTCTGCGGGGTCGGTGGTGGTCACGGGGCGAGCCTAGGGCTGAGCCCGGCGCACCTCACCCCGCCGTCCAGGCGGACGACGGGGTGAGGGTGGTTGACGCTGGGCTCAGCCCTTCTTGGCCTCGATCTGCTCGGTCGCGGCCGGGAGCACCGCGTGCAGGTCGCCGACGACGCCGAAGTCGACGAGCTCGAAGATCGGCGCCTCCTCGTCCTTGTTGACCGCGATGATCGTCTTGGAGGTCTGCATGCCGGCGCGGTGCTGGATCGCACCGGAGATGCCGTTGGCGACGTAGAGCTGGGGCGAGACGGTCTTGCCGGTCTGTCCCACCTGGAAGGAGTGCGGCATCCAGCCGGAGTCCACCGCAGCGCGCGAGGCGCCGACGGCGGCGCCGAGCGCATCGGCCAGGCCCTCGATCGGCTCGAAGTTGCCACCCGTGCCACGACCACCGGAGACCACGATGGCGGCCTCGGTGAGCTCGGGGCGACCCGAGGCCTTGCGCGGCTGCGAGGCCACGATCTTCGCGGTCTTGGCAGCATCCGACACGGTCACCGCGAACTCCTCGACGGTGCCCGCGCCGGCGGTCTCGTCGGGGGTGGCCGAGTTGGGCTTGACCGTGATGATCGGCGTGCCCTTGGTGACCTTGGCCTGCACGGTGTAGTTGCCCGCGAAGACGCTCTGGGTGGTGGTGCCGTCGTCGGCGATGTCGACCGCGTCGGTGATCAGGCCCGACTCGAGCTTGATCGCGAGGCGAGCGGCGATCTCCTTGCCCTCGTAGCTCGAGACGACCAGGATCGCGACCGGCTCGCACTTCGCGGCCAGCTGCTGCAGCGCCTCGGCCTTGGGGGCCACGAGGTAGCCCTTGATCTCGCTGTCGTCGACGACGTAGACCTTCTCGGCACCGAACGCCTTGAGCTTCTCGGCGGCACCCGACGCCTGGTCGGACCCTCCGATGAAGACCGCGGACGGCTCGCCGAGCTTCTTGGCGAGCGCGAGCAGCTCGAGGGTGGGCTTGCGCACCGCCCCGTCGACGTGATCGACCAGAACCAGGACTTCAGACATGTCTCTCTCCTACTTTCCGGATCAGCCGAACTCAGATGAACTTCTTGGACGCGAGGAAGCCGGTCAGCGCCGAGGCACCCGAGCCGTCCTCGTCCTTGACGATCTCGCCCGCGGTGCGCGGGGGACGCTCGGTGGTGTCGGAGACCTCGCTCCACGCCACCGAGAGTCCCACCTCGGCGGCGTCGACGCCGATGTCGGAGAGGGCGTAGGTCTCCATCGGCTTCTTCTTGGCCGCCATGATGCCCTTGAAGGACGGGTAGCGGGCCTCGCCGGTCTGGTCGGTGACCGAGAGCACCAGCGGCATGGTGCCGCCGATCACCTCGGTGGCGGTGTCGCCGTCACGCTTGATGCGCACCTGGTCGCCCTGGCTCTCGACGACCGAGGCGAAGGTGATCTGCGGGAGCCCGAGGCGCTCGGCGAGCATCGCCGGCACCACGCTGCCCGAGGCGTCGGTCGACGCCATGCCGCACATGACGAGGTCGATCTGCCCCTTCTCGGCGCCGATCTTCTCGACCGCCTTCGCGAGGACGAGCGACGTGGCGATGTAGTCGGAGCCGGCGATGGCGTCGTCGGAGACGTGGACACCCTCGTCGGCACCCATCTGCAGCGCCTTGCGCACGGCGTCGAGTGCCTTCTCGGGCCCGACGCACAGGGCGGTGACCGTGACGCCGGCCGGGTCCTCGGCCTTCTCCTTGAGCTGGAGGGCCTGCTCGACGGCGTACTCGTCGAGCTCGGACAGGAGTCCGTCGACGCCGACGCGATCCACGGTGTTGTCCGACTCGAACCGCCGATCGGCGGTGGCGTCGGGGACGTACTTCACACAGACGACAATGTTCATGGTGGTGTGGCCTGGACGGCCCCTCCTGATGCACTCGGTGACCGGACCCACGAGCTGGTCGTGGGGGTGCGGCCGGAGACGATGCGACAACGGTGAGGTTACCGCCGCGTCAACCCGAGCGGTACACACGTCCGTAGAGGGAACGGTCACACGTGGGACAGATCACGTCCCGCCGCGCCCTGGCGGGCGGGCGGGACGTGGTCGGGATGCGCTCAGTGGTGGATCAGGGGCGGATCACGGCGTCGGCGATCCGGCCGATGACCAGCCAGGCGACCGCGGCGAGGCCGTAGTTGAACAGCGCGGTGCCGGTGTCGGAGAAGTTCGGCACCTTCTCGTTGAAGTCCTTGATCGGGTCGCTGAGGCTGAAGAGGCCGAGGTCGACCTTCTCGGCGGTCTCGCGCACGAACATCACCAGGTCGTTGCTCTCGTTGGCCTCGATCGCGATCAGCAGCACCTCGGCGGCCAGGATGAGGGCGAAGAAGACGCAGACGTACCAGACGATCTGGGCGATGGTCGTGCGTACCTTCTTGCTGTCGATGTTCACCTGCGGCAGCTGGCGCTTGCCCACCTTGGTGGTCTCACCCGATCCGGCTGCGGGAGCCGGGGCGGAGCGGAGCCGCCGGTGGGGCAGCCGGAGCAGCCCCCGTGTCGCTCGCGCCGGTCACGGCGGTCTTGTCAGTCTCGTCAGTCATTTCCTGCCCTTTCGGATCAGCCCCATGCGGCCCGTCGGGTGGGAGCCTTGCACAAGTCGTGCGTTCGTGACACCGACTCGCCTCTCATCGCCCCACGAAGGTGGCCTTGCCCGGTCCCGTCTCGATGAAGGACGTCATGCCGATCGTGCGGTCCTCGGTGGCGAAGACGCCGGCGAACTGGAGGCGCTCGATCTCCAGTCCGCTCTCGAGGTCGACCTCGAGGCCGCGGTCGATGGCCTCCTTCGCCGCGCGCACGGCGTACGACGCGGCGGTGGTGAACTGACCCGCCCACGCGCACGCCTCGGCGTAGACCTCGGCGGCGGGCACGAGCTTGTCGGCCAGCCCGATCGCCAGCGCCTCGTCGGCCTTGACGAAGCGGCCGGTGAAGATGATGTCCTTGGCCCTGCTCGGCCCCACGAGACGACTCAGCCGCTGGGTGCCGCCGGCGCCGGGGATGATGCCGAGCAGGACCTCGGGCTGCCCGAACGTGGCGTCGTCCGCCGCGATCCGCACGTCGGCGGCCAGCGCGAGCTCGCACCCTCCGCCGAGGGCGTAGCCGGTGACCGCGGCGACGACCGGCTTCGGGATCCGGGCGATCGCCGTGACCGCCGACTGCACCGAGGCCGACACCGTGACCATGTCGGTGTAGGACAGCTCGGCCATCTCCTTGACGTCGTTGCCGGCGGCGAAGACCCGCTCGCCGCCGTAGACGACGACGGCCTTGACGTCGTCGCGCTCGGTGGCCTCGGCGGCGGCCGCGCGCAGCTCGGCCTGAACCTGGAGGCTGATCGCGTTCATCTTGGGCCGGTCGAGCCGGATGGTGCCGACCCCGTCGGTGACGTCGAGCCGGACGAACTCGGGCATGGACGACATGGGCGTCTCCTCGCAATCTCGGCGTGGCCGGACTGACTCCTGGCCACCTACCTCTTTCCCTATCATCTCGCAGATGAGCCCCCGGAGATGGAGTCAGCTCGGCGAGCGAGCACCGGTCTGGCCGGGTCGCCAGGATCCGCTCGGCGCGACGTGGTCGGCGGAGTCGACCAACTTCGCCCTGCACGCACCTCGCGGGACCGCCGCGTGGGTCTGCCTCTTCGACGACGACGGCGTCGAGACCCGCCACCGCCTGAGCGAGCACACGCTGAGCGTCTGGCACGGGGCGATCCCGGGCGTCGCGCCCGGGACCCGCTACGGCTTCCGCGTCGACGGCCCCTGGGACCCGGAGCTGGGTCTGCGCTTCAACCCCGACAAGCTGCTGCTCGACCCCTTCGCCCGAGCGGTCTGCGGCGACCTGGTGCCCGACCCGGCGATCTACGGCTACGAGCTCGGCAGCCCCCTGACCCGCAGCACGTCGGACTCCGCGCCGTTCGTGCCGCGCGGTGTGGTCACTGCCCCCGACGACTTCGACTGGGGCGGCGAGGTGCCCACCAAGCAGCGCTGGCGCGACACCGTCATCTACGAGCTGCACGTCAAGGGCATGACCGCCCTGCACGACCGGGTCCCCGAGCACCTGCGCGGGACCTACGCCGGGCTGGGCAGCCCCGCGGTCGTCGACTACCTGTGCGACCTCGGCGTGAGCGCCGTCGAGCTGCTGCCCGTGCAGCAGTCGGTGACCGAGACCTCCGTGCTCGAGCGGGGGCTGACCAACTACTGGGGCTACAACACCATCGGCTTCTTCGCCCCCCACCACGCCTACGCCGCCACCGGGGACCGCGGCCAGCAGGTCACCGAGTTCAAGGCGATGGTCAAGGCCTTCCACGACGCACGGATCGAGGTCTACCTCGACGTCGTCTACAACCACACCGCCGAGGCGGGCCCGCTCGGTCCGACGCTCTCCTTCCGCGGCCTCGACGACCTGGGCTTCTACTCGCGGGTGACGCTCGACAAGCGGCCGGCGGCGGCCGTCGACGGCTCGACGGTCGACGCCTACTGGGACGTCACCGGCTGCGGCAACACCGTCGATGCCGCCGACCCGTTCGCGCTGCGCCTGATCCTCGACTCGCTGCGCCACTGGGTCACCGAGTTCCACGTCGACGGGTTCCGCTTCGACCTGCTGTCGGCGCTGACCCGCGTCAACCACGCCGTCGACATGCGCTCCCACCCGCTGCTGACCGCCATCGGCCAGGACCCCGTGCTGCGGCAGGTCGAAGCTGATCGCCGAGCCCTGGGACGCCTCCGCGGACGGCTACGCCGTCGGCAACTGCCCGCCGCCCTGGGTCGAGTGGAACGACCAGTACCGCGACACCCTGCGCGACTTCTGGCGCGGGCACTCCGACGGGATCCGCACGGTCGCGACGCGGGTCGCCGGCTCCTCGGACCTGTACGCCGACGACGGACGCTCGCCGTACGCCTCGGTCAACTTCGTCACCGCCCACGACGGGTTCACCCTGCGCGACGCGGTCAGCTACGAGCGCAAGCACAACGAGGCCAACGGCGAGGACGACCGCGACGGCTCCGACAACAACCGCTCCAGCAACCACGGGGTCGAGGGCGAGTCCGCGGACCCGGCGATCCTCGCCGCCCGCCGCCGCGCCGCGGCCAACCTGATGGTCTCGCTGTGCCTGTCCAACGGCGTCCCGATGCTCACCGCGGGCGACGAGCGCGGGCGCACCCAGGGCGGCAACAACAACGCCTACTGCCAGGACAACGCGACCTCGTGGCTCGACTGGAGCGCCGACGACGCCTGGCTCGACGTCTACGAGGTGACCAGGGCGGCCCTCCGGCTCCGCCGCGAGCACCCGGCCCTGCGTCAGCGTCACTGGTTCGAGGGGCGTCCCACGATGGTCGGCGGCCCCAAGGACCTCGTGTGGCTGCATCCCAGCGGGCGCGAGATGACCGGGGACGACTGGCACGACGGTGCGCTGCGCACGCTGGCCATGTTCGTGCTCGGCCGACCGCTGCGCTCCCCCGGCCCCCGCGGCGAGCAGCAGACCGATGCCTCCTTCGTCCTGTGGCTGCACGCCGGCGACGACGCGGTCGACGTGCTGCTGCCGCCCAACCGCTGGGTGCAGTCCGGCGAGGTGGCCCTGTCGACCGACCCCGACCTCCCGGTCGGCACGCTCGTGCACGCCGGGGAGAGCATGGTCCTGGGCGGTCCCTGCGTCGTCGTCCTGCGCGAGACCCTCGCCTGAGCCCGGACTTCCGCCGAGTCGGCGCCTGTAGGCGCCGACTCGGCGTCGATTTCTCGGTGAGTCGGCGCCTGTAGGCGCCGACTCGGCCCGGACGGGGGTCTGGATCACGTCGCTACGGTGACGAGGTGAAGCGACTCCCCCTCGTCATCGGTCTGCTCGCCCTCGTCGTCGTGGTCGCCGCCGTGGTCGTCTGGCGTACGTCGGGGCGCGGGCAGGAGTTCTCCGCCGAGGGGCTGCCCGCCCTCGAGGTGACCCGGCTGGCCGACGGCCTCGACCACCCGTGGGACGTCCGCCCGCTGGGCGAGGGGCAGCTGCTGGTCACCCAGCGCGAGCGCGCCGCGCTGTCGGTCGTCGACGACTCCGGCGTGCGTGACGTCGACTTCCCCTCCGAGGACGTCTGGGTCTCCGGCGAGACCGGACTTCTCGGGCTCGAGGTCGACCCGGACTTCACGACCAACCAGCGCATCTACACCTGCCAGGGCGCGACGGTGGCCGGGTGGCCACGACGTACGGGTCATCGCCTGGACGCTCGACCTCGACACCCTGGCCGCGACCGAGGAGCAGGTGCTGGTGAGCGGCTTCCCGACCAGCAGCGGCCGCCACGGAGGGTGCCGGCTGCTGATCGCCGAGGACGGGTCGCTCTACGTCGGCACCGGCGACGCTGCGATCGGCACGAACCCCGAGGACCTGTCCTCGCTCGGCGGGAAGGTGCTGCGCCTGGACCGGACCACCGGTGAGCCGTGGCCCGACAACCCGTTCATCGACGCCGCCGACACCGACCAGCGCTATGTCCAGAGCTACGGCCACCGCAACGTGCAGGGTCTCGCCCAGCGCGCCGACGGCACGCTCTGGTCGGTCGAGCACGGGCCCGACCGCGACGACGAGGTCAACCTCCTCGAGGCGGGTGGCGACTACGGGTGGAACCCGGTCCCCGACTACAACGAGTCGGTCCCGATGACCGACCAGGACCTGCCCGGCGACCAGGTCGAGGCGGCCTGGTCCTCCGGGAGCCCGACCATCGCCCCCGGCGGGGCCACCTTCGTCTCCGGGGCCCAGTGGGGGGACCTGGAGGGAGCACTCGCCATGGCGGTGCTGAAGGACCAGGAGGTGCTCTTCCTCTCCTTCGACGCCGACGGCGCCCTCGAGCAGGTACGACGTCCCGACGAGCTCGGCGAGCTGGGCCGCATCCGCACCGTCGTCACCGACACCTCACCCGGGCACGAGGGCGACCTGCTCGTCACCACCGACAACGGTGACGGCCAGGACGGGCTCTACCGGGTCGCGCCCGCCGGTTAGGCCTCGGTCTAGGCGAAGGCGACCACGCCGAGCTCGGCCGGCGAGGCCAGCAACCCGTTGGCGGGCAGGACCCGGACCGTGTAGCCGAACGGCCCGCTGCGCGTCCAGGGAGATGTGACCGTCGAAGCGGTGCCGACCACCCTCGTAGACCTCGCCGACGGCGAGGTCGAAGGCGACGCTGTCGGCCAGGGTGTCGTCGGCCCGCACGCGACCGTGCACCAGCTGGACCCGTACGTCGTCCGGCGTCAGGTCGCCGAGACAGACGAACGCCCGCACCGTGAGCTCGGCCCCGACCTCGGGGGCGTCGCCCACCCCGCTGGACTCGACGTGCTCGACCTTGACGTCGCCCCAGGCAGCGCGCACCTTCTTCTTCCAGGCCGCGAGCTCGCGGGCCCCGGCGTAGTCGGCGTTGAGGGCGCGCGCGGTCACCGTCGCCGGCACGTAGAGCTGCTTGGTGTAGTCGCGGACCATGCGGGTCGCGAGCACCTTGGGCCCGAGGGACTTCAGCGTGTGGCGCAGCATCTCGACCCAGCGCGTCGGCACGCCGTCGGCGTCGACGTCGTAGAAGCGGGGCGCCACCTCGCGCTCGAGGAGGTCGTAGAGCGCTGCCGCCTCGAGGTCGTCGCGCTTGTCGGGTCCCTGCGTCTCGTCGACCCCGTCGGCCGAGGGGATCGCCCAGCCGTTCTCGCCGTCGAACCACTCGTCCCACCAGCCGTCGAGGATCGACAGGTTGAGCCCGCCGTTGAGGGCGGCCTTCATGCCCGAGGTGCCACAGGCCTCGTAGGGACGCAGCGGGTTGTTGAGCCACACGTCGCAGCCGGGGTAGAGCGGCTGGGCCATCGCGATGTCGTAGTTGGGCAGGAACACGATGCGGTGCCGCACGTCGGCGTCGTCGGCGAAGCGCACCATCTCCTGGATGAGCTTCTTGCCGCCGTCGTCGGCGGGGTGCGACTTGCCGGCGATGATCAGCTGGATCGGTCGCTCCGGGTCGAGCAGCAGCCGGCGCAGCCGCTCGGGGTCGCGCAGCATCAGCGTCAGCCGCTTGTACGACGGCACCCGACGCGCGAAGCCGATCGTCAGCACGTCGGGGTCGAGGGCCTCGGCGATCCAGCCCAGCTCGGCCGGGGCCGCGCCGCGCTTCTCCCACGACTTCGCCAGCCGCTTGCGGGCATCGTGGACCAGTCGCTCGCGCAGCAGGCGCTTGACCGACCAGATGTCGCGTCCCGAGACCTGGTCGACGGCCTGCCAGAAGCCGTCGGTGTCGTCGGAGTCGATGTCGGCGCCGCGCGAGGTCGCCAGCTCGATGACCTCGCGAGCCACCCAGGTGGGAGCGTGCACGCCGTTGGTGATCGAGCCGATCGGCACCTCGGCCTCGTCGAAGGCCGGCCACAGCCCGCTGAACATGCCCCGGCTCACCTCGCCGTGCAGCAGCGAGACGCCGTTGGCGCGCTGCGCCAGCCGGAAACCCATCACGGCCATGTTGAAGACGCCGGAGTCCCCGCCGACGTAGTCCTCGCTGCCGAGGGCGAGGACCCGCGCGGTCGGGCACTCCCGGCGTGGCGCCGTTCTCACCGAGGTACTGCTCGATGAGGGTGCGCGAGAACCGGTCGATCCCGGCCGGCACCGGGGTGTGGGTGGTGAACACCGTCGAGGCGCGGCCGACCTCCAGGGCGGTGTCGAAGTCGAGCCCGGGTCCGTCCTCGGCCACGGTGAGCTCGCGGATCCGCTCGATGCCGAGGAACCCGGCGTGACCCTCGTTGGTGTGGAACACCTCCGGCGCCGGAGCCCCGGTGATGCGGGAGTAGGCGCGCAGCGCCCGGACCCCGCCGACGCCGAGGAGCAGCTCCTGGCGCAGGCGGTGCTCGGAGGTGCCGCCGTACAACCGGTCGGTGACGTCGACGTAGTGCTCGGGGTTGCCCTCGACGTCGGTGTCGAGCATCAGCAGCGGAACCCGCCCGACGCTGGCCACCCAGATCCGCGCCACCAGGTCCGGTCCGTCCGGGAGCTGGATCGAGATCGTGGCCCGGGTGCCGTCGGCCTCGCGCAGCAGCGAGATCGGCAGCTCGTCGGGGTCCAGGACGGGGTAGGTCTCCTGCTGCCACCCCTCGCGCGAGAGCGACTGCTTGAAGTAGCCGTGGCGGTAGAGCAGGCCGACGCCCACGATCGGCACGCCGAGGTCGCTGGCGGCCTTGAGGTGGTCGCCGGCCAGGATCCCGAGGCCGCCGGAGTACTGCGGCAGCACCGCGGTGATGCCGAACTCCGGCGAGAAGTACGCCGATCGCCCGGGGGGCGGGTCCGTGCGGGCTGAGCGTGCGCTGCCACCACCGGTCCCCCGTCAGGTACGCCGTCAGGTCGGCGTGGGCGGCGCCGAGCCGCTCCAGGAAGCCCGGATCGTCGGCGAGCTCGTCGAGCCGGTCGCGCCCCACCGCGCCGAGGAGCTTGACCGGGTCGTGGCCCGAGGGACTCCCACAGGTCGGCATCGACCTCGTGGAAGACGTCCTGGGTCTCGGGGTGCCAGGACCACCGCAGGTTGCCGGCGAGGTCGCTCAGCGCGGTCAGCGGGGCCGGCAGGACGGGGCGGACGGTGAACCGTCGGATCGCACGCATCCGCTGACCGTACTGCGAGTCTTGGATCGATCCAAGAGGATCCCGGGAGCGTCTCGAATTCGCGGTTCACCAGATGAAGATCATGTTTCGTCCGACAATCGGCGTCCCGGGCCCATAACGCGGGCCTCCCTCCGACGTTGGACCCATCATGATCTCGCTGACCTCACGACGTGGCCGCTACAGCGCCGCGATCGCCGCCCTCGCGACCGCCACCCTGGTCCCCGGCCTCCTCACGCTGCCGGCCTCCGCCGAGGGGAACCAGCTCCCCGCTGTCCCCGGACTGACCCGCACCGCCGGGGTCGGTGAACGTGTCCCGCTCGGCACCATCGGCGACGCGGTCGCAGGCCTGGTGGACATCGACGTGCGTGGGCGCACCGTCGCCTCCGCCCTGCAGCGCACCGCGGCCACCCGCCTCGGCGCCCAGGACCTGCGCTGGAACGCCTTCGGCACCCCGGCCTCGATCCTGCCGGTCGACGGGGTCCTGGCGAAGGCCACCTCGTCCGACCCGGTGACCGCTGCCCGCAACTACCTCGTGAGCAACGCCGCTGTCTTCGGCTCGTCGCGCGAGCACGATGCGCGGCCTCGAGCTCGTCAACGACCAGGAGCTCGCCTACAACGGCGGCCACGCGGTGCTCTTCCGCCAGAAGTTCGGTGGCCTCACCCCCGCGCTGGGCAGCATGGTCACCGTCGGTGTCGCCAACGGCGAGATCGCCTACGTCTCCTCCTCGCTGACCAAGACCACCCAGCAGCCGCCCGCCGCCAAGCTCTCCGCGGCGCAGGGCTGGCTGCTCGCCGCGGCCAACGTCGGACTCGAGTTCGACGACAACGCCGTCTCGAAGATCGTCCGCACCATCAGTGACGGCTGGACCCGCCTGTCGGTGCCCGGACTCGTGCAGGAGCAGCAGGTGCGCCTGCGCGCGCTGGCCATGGCCGACGGCTCGGTGCGCCCGGTCCTCGAGGCCAACGTCGTCGACGTCCAGGGCGGCTCCGCCTCGGCCTACACCGTCATGGTCGACGCCGTGGACGGCTCGATCCTGCACCGCGAGAACCAGGTCGAGAACGCCGCCGGCGAGCTCGCCCAGGGTCCCGAGCACCATCACCCAGGCGATGGGCGGCGGCCTGGCCGCGTCGAACACCCTCACCCCGTTCACCGGCACCTACACCGCGACCGCCTGCGGGCCCGAGCACGAGTTCGAGATCACCGACGACAGCACCAAGACGATCATCCTGATCGGCGCCGCCCTCAACCCGGCCAACGACATCACCCTGCAGCTCAACGGTCCCGACGGCACCGCCATCGCCACCGCCGACCTGCGCGACCAGCCCGGAGACGCTCACCTACTCCCCCGGCACCATCCCGCAGGGCACCTACTCCGGCCAGGTCTGCCCGTTCGACGGCGCCGCGGTGCTCCCGCCGGCCAACTACCAGCTCACCATCGCGACCAGCGACGCCAGCGCCGGGCGGCGGCGGCGGTGGAGTCCCCGGCGGCGGCGTGACCGGCACCGCCGGCAACCCGCGCTGGCGCTTCTTCCCGCCAACCCCACGCTCGACAGCCCCACCCAGACGCCGAAGAACAGCGTCGTGGCGTGCTGGTTCAACTCCGCGTCCAAGAAGTGCACGCTGCCCACCGGCTCGGTGCGCAACGTCGCGGCCCCGGGCCCGTGGGACAACCTGGTCGCCACCGGCCTGCCGACGTTCACCACGATCGGCAACAACGCCAACACCCACGAGGCCTGGGCCTCGCCGCTGACTCCCGGAGGCCTCTTCCAGGCGCCGTACTCGCGTCGACCCAGCAGTACACCCAGCCCTTCACCGACGCGTGGAACAACTCCAAGTGCAGCCCCACCGAGCTGATCCCGGGCGGCAACGACATCGAGTTCTCGGTCACCAACCTCTTCGTGACCCACAACCGGATGCACGACTTCTCCTACTACCTCGGCTTCAACGAGGGCAACTACAACCTGCAGCTCGACAACCTCGGTCGCGGCGGCATGGAGACGACCAGGAGATCGGCAACGTGCAGGCCGGTGCCCTGAGCGGCGGTCAGCCGAGCTTCCTCGGCCGCGACAACGCCAACCAGATCGCCCTGCAGGACGGCGTCCCCGGCATCACCAACCAGTACCTCTTCCAGCCGATCGCCGGCGCGTTCTACGCCCCGTGCACCGACGGTGGGCTCGACATGGGCATCGTCGGCCACGAGTACACCCACGCCATCAGCAACCGGATGGTCGGCGGCCCCGACGACGGCCTGACCTCCGAGCAGGGCGGCGCGATGGGCGAGTCCTGGAGCGACCAGGTCGCAGCCGAGTTCCAGTTCGCCCACGGCTACTCCAACGGCGGCAACGTCTGGGCCGTCGGCGCCTACGCCACCGGCAACAAGACGGTGGCCATCCGCGACTACTCGATCGACCACAACCCGCTCAACTACTCCGACTACGGCTTCGACACCACCGGCCCCGAGGTCCACGCCGACGGCGAGATCTGGAACGGCGTCGCCTGGGAGATCCGCGGTGCGCTGGTGAAGAAGTGGAACAAGAAGTTCCCCTACAGCAACAAGGTGCTCCAGGAGCGGTGCGTCGAGGGCAGCCAGAACAAGGGCCCGCAGCGCCCCGACCTGTGCCCGGGCAACCGGCGCTGGATGCAGCTGATGTTCGACGCCTTCCTGCTCCAGCAGGGCGCCACCTCGATGCTCGACGCGCGCGACGCCTTCCTCGCCGCCGACCAGATGCGCTTCCAGGGTGAGAACAACAAGGTCCTCACCGCCGCCTTCGCCCGCCGCGGCATGGGCAAGGGCGCCAGCGTCAAGGACGGCGAGGACACCGACCCCAAGCCGAGCTTCGCCAGCGCCAAGGGCAAGAACACCAAGGTGACGTTCAAGACCAAGTCGGGTGGACGCATCTACGTGGGTGACTACGAGGCCCGCGTCACCCCGATCGCCGACACCCTGAAGAACACCAAGAAGCTCGGCAAGAGCGCCTCCTTCACGCCCGGCACGCTACGACATGCTCTACGTCGGGCCGAAGCACGGCTTCATGCGCTTCAAGATGAAGGTCACCGGCAAGAAGAAGCAGGTCGTCAAGGTCAGGACGACCAAGAACCTCGCGGCCAAGAAGTCGGGCGCCAAGATCATCAGCGCGGCCGCCGGCAGCGTCCACCAGGACTTCCTCATCGACGGCACCGAGGCGCTGTCGTGGGGGGTCTACCAGGACGCCAACGTCGACGCCACGAACCCGAAGATCGCCGTCGACCTGGCCGGCAAGAAGGCGCGCAAGATCCGCACCGTGGCCGTCAGCGCCTACCTCAAGCGCAACCAGGGCGACCGCGACGCCGGTTCACGCTTCACCGCGCTGCGCAAGTTCGGCGTCGACGCCTGCGTGAAGAGCTGCTCCTCGAAGAAGGCGAAGTGGAAGCGCGTCTACACCTCGCCGGGCAACGCGTTCCCGTCGGCCCGGCCGCGTCCGGTCGCGCCCACGCTCAACATGCGTGCGTTCCGCATCAAGCCGACGAAGGCGGCCGCGCTGCGGCTCGTCGTCCTGGAGAACCAGTGCACCGGGTTCGCCGGCTACGCCGGTGAGCTCGACAACGACCCGATCAACGACACCGACTGCAAGTCGGGCTCCGACCGGGGCACGATCTCCCACGTCGCGGAGTTCCAGGCCTTCACCACGAAGTTCCCGAGCTGGAAGTCGCGCTACGGCATCGACAACCCGCAGCGGTCCTTCCGCTGACCTGACGACCGACACCGTCGCACCAGGTGGGGCAAGCGCCATGCGCTTGCCCCACCGGGCTTTTCCGCCGACCCGGTGCACCGGGCACCCACCTACCCGGGTGAGAAGGTTGCAGCGCTGGGAGCGACCCGCAAGGGTGGACTCATGGTTGGACGCATTCCAGTAGTGGACGTACAACCGGTGGTGGACCTCGGACGACAGCCTGCGAAGGCGACCGTCGGAGAACCGTTCCCGGTATCGGCAACGATCTTCCGAGAGGGTCACGACAAGCTCGCCGCCGAGGTGGTCCTGATCGACCCCCACGGCGCGCAGCAGCCCCCGGTGCGGATGGTCAAGCTCACCGACCCGGTCGACCGGCACCAGGCCTGGGTGACGCCCGACGAGCGTGGGTGCCTGGACCTTCGAGGTGCGCGCCTGGTCGGACCCCGTCGCCACCTGGGCGCACGCGGCCGGCATCAAGGTGCCGGCCGGGATCGACGTCGAGCTGATGTTCACCGAGGCCACCCTGCTGCTCGAGCAGGTCCGCGACCTGCTGCCCAAGAAGGCGAAGGCCGAGGCCAAGGTCCTCGCCGGTGCGCTGGAGGCCGCGCAGGACACCTCGCGCCCCGACGAGGCGCGGCTGGCCCAGCTCCTGGCCGACGACGTCGCCTCGGTGCTCGCTCGCCCACCCGCTGCGCGAGCTGCGTCACGGTGGCGGGCCCGTTCGCGGCGTACGCCGACCGCGAGCGCGCGCTGGTACGGCAGCTGGTACGAGTTCTTCCCCCGCTCCGAGGGCGCCACCGTCGACCCCGCCACCGGCGAGATCACCAGCGGCACCTTCGAGACGGCCGTGGTCGGGCTCGAGCGGCGTGGCCGCGATGGGCTTCGACGTCGTCTACCTCCCGCCGATCCACCCCATCGGCGAGGTCAACCGCAAGGGGCCCAACAACACGCTCACCCCGGGGCCCACCGACCCCGGGTCGCCCTGGGCGATCGGCAGCAAGGACGGCGGCCACGACGCCATCCACCCCGAGCTCGGCACGTTCGCCGACTTCGACGCCTTCGTGGCGCGTGCCGGCGAGCTCGGGCTCGAGGTCGCCCTCGACCTCGCGCTGCAGGCCGCCCCCGACCACCCCTGGGTGACCAGCAACCCCGAGTGGTTCACGACGCGCGCCGACGGCACCATCGCCTACGCCGAGAACCCGCCGAAGAAGTACCAGGACATCTACCCGGTCAACTTCGACAACGACCCCAACGGGCATCTGCCGCGAGGTGCTGCGCATCGTCCGGCTCTGGATGAGCCACGGCGTGCGGATCTTCCGCGTCGACAACCCGCACACCAAGCCGCTGCAGTTCTGGGAGTGGCTGCTCGCCGAGGTGCGCCGCACCGACCCCGACGTGCTCTTCCTCTCCGAGGCGTTCACCCGCCCGCCGATGATGCACGGGCTCGGCTCGGTCGGCTTCCACCAGAGCTACACCTACTTCACGTGGCGCACGGCCCGCTGGGAGATCGAGGACTACCTGCGCGAGGTCAGCTCGGAGTCCGACCACGTGATGCGGCCCAACTTCTTCGTCAACACCCCCGACATCCTCCACGAGTCCCTGCAGTACGGCGGCCCGGCGGCGTTCAAGATCCGCGCCGCGCTGGCGGCGATGAGCGTCCCGAGCTGGGGCGTCTACGCCGGCTACGAGCTGTTCGAGCACGTCGCGCTCAAGCCCGGGCAGCGAGGAGTACCTCGACACCGAGAAGTTCCAGATCCGCGATCCGCGACTGGGCCGGCCGCCGAGGCCGAGGGCCGCTCGCTGGCGCCGTACCTCACCCGGCTCAACGAGATCCGCCGCGACGCACGTCGCGCTGCAGCGGCTGCGCAACATCACCATCCACGGCGCCGACGACGAGAACGTCCTGGTGTTCTCCAAGCGTGCCGAGCTCGAGTCCGGCGACGACATCGTCATCGTGGTGATCAACCTCGACCCGCACGCCGCCCGCGAGACGACGGTCCACCTCGACATGCCGGCCCTCGGCCTGGACTGGTCGGACACCTTCGTCGTGCACGACGAGATCACCGGCGCCGACTGCACCTGGGGCGAGCACGACTACGTGCGCCTCGACCCCGGCCACGAGCCGGCCCACGTCCTGACCGTGAGGAGGACCGGATGAGCGACCCGCCCCGACACCGGCGAGATCGTGATCGACCCGACCCCGACGCCGCGACCGACCAGACGATCCCGGCCCGACTGGTTCAAGACGGCCGTCTTCTACGAGGTGATGGTCCGCAGCTTCCGCGACTCCAACGGCGACGGCACCGGCGACTTCAAGGGCCTCACCGAGAAGCTCGACTACCTCCAGTGGCTCGGCGTCGACTGCCTGTGGATCCCGCCGTTCTTCACCTCGCCGCTGCGCGACGGCGGCTACGACGTCGCCGACTTCACCGACATCCTCCCCGAGGCCGGCACCGTCGAGGACTTCCACCACTTCCTCGACGAGGCCCACGCCCGCGGCATCCGGGTGATCATCGACTTCGTCATGAACCACACCAGCGACGCCGCACCCGTGGTTCCAGGCCAGCCGCGAGGACCCCGAGGGCCCCTACGGCGACTTCTACGTCTGGTCCGACACCGACGAGCTCTACCAGGAGGCGCGGGTCATCTTCGTCGACACCGAGCCGTCGAACTGGACGTGGGACCCGGTGCGCCAGCAGTACTTCTGGCACCGCTTCTTCTCCCACCAGCCCGACCTCAACTACGACAACCCCGCCGTCCACGACGCGATCCTCGAGGCGATCTCGTTCTGGTTCGACATGGGCCTCGACGGGTTCCGGCTCGACGCCGTGCCCTACCTCTACGAGCGCCCCGGCACCAACGGCGAGAACCTCCCCGAGACCCACGAGTTCCTGCGCAAGGTCCGTCGCTTCGTCGACGAGAAGTACCCCGGCAAGATCCTGCTGGCCGAGGCCAACCAGTGGCCCTCCGACGTCGTCGACTACTTCGGCGGCACGACCAACGAGGCCGGCGAGTGGGTCGGCGACGAGTGCCACATGTGCTTCCACTTCCCGGTGATGCCGCGCATCTTCATGGCCGTGCGGCGCGAGTCGCGCTTCCCGATCTCGGAGATCCTCGAGCAGACCCCGCCGATCCCCGGCGGGCAGCCAGTGGGGCATCTTCCTGCGCAACCACGACGAGCTCACCCTCGAGATGGTCAGCGACGAGGACCGCGACTACATGTGGGGCGAGTACGCCAAGGACCCCCGCATGAAGGCCAACATCGGCATCCGCCGCCGGCTCGCGCCCCTGCTCGACAACGACGTCAACCAGATCGAGCTGTTCAACGCCCTGCTCCTGTCGCTGCCCGGCTCGCCGGTGCTCTACTACGGCGACGAGATCGGCATGGGCGACAACATCTGGCTCGGTGACCGCGACGGCGTACGCACGCCCGATGCAGTGGACCCCCGACCGCAACGCCGGCTTCTCCTCGGCCACGCCGGGCAAGCTCTTCCTGCCGGCGATCCAGGACCCCGTCTACGGCTACCAGAGCGTCAACGTCGAGGCCGAGCTGGAGAACCCGTCGTCGCTGCTGCACTGGATGCGGCGGATGATCCACGCGCGTCGCCAGCACCCGGCGTTCGGGCTCGGGGAGTTCCACGACCTCGGCGGCTCCAACTCCACCGTGCTGTCCTACGCCCGCGAGTACGTCGCCGACGGCGCCGCGGAGGGCGACCCCGGCGACGTGATCGTCTGCGTCAACAACCTGTCGCGCTTCCCGCAGCCGGTCGAGCTCGACCTGCGCCGCTTCGAGGGGATGGTGCCGGTCGAGATGCTCGGCGGCGTGCAGTTCCCGCGCATCGGCGAGCTGCCCTACCTGCTGACCCTCAGCGGCTACGGCTTCTACTGGTTCCGCCTGGTGCCCAGTGAGCACCCCGACGAAGGTCAGCTCCTGTGAGCACCCCACGACGTCCTTCGACTCCCCCGACGTCCCCGACGTCCCCGACCCACCCGACCTCCCCGGCGGACCCGCCGGTCGATCTGCCCGGGTCCAGCGACCACATCGACCCGCAGGTGCTGGTGACCTACCTCAGCAAGACCCGCTGGTTCGGCGGCAAGGGACGTCCCTACGAGGTCACCGGCGTACGCCGCATCGGCACCCTCAGCGACACCGGTCCCTACCCGCGCGTCGTCGTGCTGCTCGTCGAGCTGACCTACAGCGACGTCGACCCCGGCGCCGACGACGCCGTCGAGCTCTACCAGGTGCCGCTGGGCCTCTACACCGACCCCGAGCACCGCCTCGACCACGCCTTCATCGGCTGGTGGGACGAGCCCGGGATGGGCTGGGTGCACGCCTACGACGCCCTGCACGACCGCCAGGCGATGGACCGCTGGTGGCAGGCCTTCCGCGAGGCCGCCGAGGAGTCCCCGCTGGCCCTGGGCGGGCTCGACGTTCCACCGCCTCCCCGGTCACGACCTCGACCCGGAGGCGACCTCGACGCTGTTCACCGGCGAGCAGTCGAACTCCTCGGTCGCCTTCGGCGAGGACGCCGTGCTGAAGATCTTCCGCAAGATCACACCGGGCGCCAACCCCGACATCACCACCCACGAGGCGCTCACCCTCGCCGACTCGACCGACGTGGCCCACCTCTACGGCTGGCTCTCCCACGGCGACGGCGAGGAGACGCTGCACCTCGGGATGCTCCAGCAGTTCCTGCGCACCGCCAGCGACGGGTGGGACCTCGCCCTGACCAGCGTCCGCAACCTGTACGCCGACCCCGACCTCGCCGCCCGCGAGGCCGGAGGCGACTTCGCCGGCGAGTCCGGGCGCCTCGGCGAGACCCTCGCCGAGGTGCACCGCCTCCTCGCCGAGCACTTCGACACCGGATCCGTCACCGCGTCCTTCGTCGCCGACCAGATGGGCTCTCGACTCACCGCCGCGGTGCGTGCCGCTCCGCTCCTCGCCGAGCACGAGCCCGCGATCCGGGCCGTCTACGCGCGCCTCGGCAGCCTCGGCGACCTCCCGGTGCAGCGGGTGCACGGCGACCTGCACCTCGGCCAGACCCTGCGCACCGCCCTGGGCTGGAAGATCGTCGACTTCGAGGGCGAGCCGGCCAAGGCGCTGGCCGAGCGGGTCCTGCCCGACACGCCGTGGCGCGACGTGGCCGGGATGCTGCGCTCCTTCGACTACGCGCCCCACGTGGTCGAGGCCCAGCACACCGACCTCGACGAGGACGGCGCCGAGGACCGCCACACCCGGGGCTCCGAGTGGTCCGAGCGCAACCAGCGCTACTTCCTCACCGCCTACCTCGGTGGCGACCCCACCCCCGAGCAGCGCCTGCTGATCGATGCCTACGTCGCGGACAAAGCCGTCTACGAGACCGTCTACGAGACCCGCAACCGGCCGACGTGGGTGGAGATCCCCCTCACGGCGCTCGCGCGGATCGGAGCCACATCATGAGCAAGAAGCCCACCCCGTCCACCCCGCCGGTCCCGGCCGCCCCGCTCCCGGTCAACCGGGGCGAGCTCGACCAGATCGTCCGCGGCGACCACGGACACCCGCACGCGATCCTCGGGCCCCACGCCCAGGACGGAGTCGTCACCTTCCGGGTGCTCAAGCCGCTGGCCGAGCGGGTGCTCGTGCGGCACGGCTCGACGGACACCGTGCTCGAGCACGAGCACGGCGGCATCTGGGTCGGGCACGCTCGTGGCCGACGACGTGCCCGACTACCGGGTCGCGGTCGACTACGGCCAGGGCGAGATCGTCCTCGACGACCCCTACCGCTTCCTGCCCACGCTCGGCGAGATCGACCTGCACCTCGTCAACGAGGGCCGCCACGAGAACCTCTGGCAGGTCCTCGGCGCGCGGGTGCACCACTACGACGTGCCCGGTGCGGCTCGGCGCCGAGACGATCACCGGCACGTCCTTCGCCGTGTGGGCCCCGTCGGCCCGCGCGGTGCGGGTCAAGGGTGACTTCAACTCCTGGGACGGACGCGAGCACCCGATGCGCCAGCTCGGCCACTCCGGCGTGTGGGAGCTCTTCGTGCCCGCCGTGGTCGCGGGCACGTCGTACAAGTTCGTGGTGCTGGGCGCCGACGACGTCTGGCGGGAGAAGGCCGACCCGATGGCCTTCCACGCCGAGGTGGCGCCGGCGACGTCCTCGCGCGTCTACGAGTCGAGCCACGTGTGGGGCGACGAGGAGTGGATGGCCGCACGGGCCACGAAGAAGCCCGTCGACGAGCCGATGTCGATCTACGAGCTGCACCTCGGCTCGTGGAAGCGTCACCCCGGTGGCGGCTTCTGGTCCTACGACGAGATCGCCGACGACCTGGTGCCCTACCTGTCGAACCTCGGGTTCACCCACGTCGAGCTGATGCCGGTCATGCAGCACCCCTTCGGCGGCTCGTGGGGCTACCACGTGACGTCGTACTTCGCGCCCGACTCCCGCTTCGGCGACCCCGACGGCTTCCGGCGCCTCGTCGACCGCTTCCACCAGGCCGGGATCGGCGTGATCCTCGACTGGGTGCCGGGCCACTTCGCGACCGACGAGTGGGCGCTGGTCAACTTCGACGGCACGCCGCTCTACGAGGACCCCAACCCGCAGCGCGGCTGGCACAAGGAGTGGGGCAGCCACATCTTCAACTTCGGGCGTCACGAGGTGCGCAACTTCCTCTACGCCAACGCGCTCTACTGGCTCGAGGAGTTCCACGCCGACGGCCTGCGCGTCGACGGCGTCGCCTCGATGCTCTACCTCGACTACGCCCGCGAGGAGGGCGAGTGGTCGCCCAACAAGCACGGCGGGCGGGAGAACCTCGAGGCGGTGCAGTTCCTCCAGGAGATGAACGCGACCGTCTACCGGCGCGTGCCCGGCGTGGTCACCATCGCCGAGGAGTCGACCTCGTGGCCGGCCGTGTCCGGCCCGACGTCGGCCGGCGGTCTCGGCTTCGGCTTCAAGTGGAACATGGGCTGGATGCACGACACGCTCGACTACCTCGCCCGCGAGCCGGTCCACCGCCAGTGGCACCACCACGACCTGACCTTCGCGATCACCTACGCCTGGACCGAGAACTTCGTCCTGCCGCTCTCGCACGACGAGGTCGTGCACGGCAAGGGCTCGCTGCTGCGCAAGATGCCCGGCGACCGCTGGCAGCAGCTCGCCAACCTGCGCGCCTACTACGCCTTCATGTGGGCCCACCCCGGCAAGCAGCTGCTGTTCATGGGCTGCGAGATCGGCCAGGAGTCGGAGTGGGCGGAGTCGCGCGAGCTCGACTGGTGGCTGCTCGAGCACCCCGAGCACCGCGGTCTCCACGACCTGGTGCGCGACCTCAACGCCGCCTACGTCGCCACCCCGGCGGCCTGGGCGACCGACGTCTCGGCGGCCGGCTTCGAGTGGATCGACGCCGACGACTCCGAGCGCAACACCTACTCGTTCCTGCGTCGCAGCGAGGGCGAGCCCGACCTGGTGTGCATCACCAACTTCGCCTCCGTGCCCCACGACTCCTACCGGCTCGGCCTGCCCGCCGCCGGGCTCTGGACCGAGGTGCTCAACACCGACGCGACGCCCTACGGCGGCTCCGGTGTCGGCAACCTCGGCTCGGTGCTGGCGGTCGAGGGCGAGCACGGCTCGATGCCCGCGCACGCCGACATCGTCGTACCGCCGCTCGGCACGGTGTGGCTGCGCAAGGACGGCTCGGTGGCCGCCGACTGACCTCATCGTGGGTGGGTGGCGCGGATAGGGTGGTCGCGTGAGCGAGCAGCCGACCACCGTGACCCCCGTCAGCGACGGCGTGGCCCGGATCAGCTGGGTCGCGGGCGAGAACGTCGACGTCGTACGGCGTGAGGTCGCGGCCGCGCTGGTCGACCACGCGCGGGTCGAGGCGCACGTCGGGATCGACGACGAGACCGGCCAGCGCACCGCGACCTGGTCGGGCATGCGTCGCGAGGGCATCATGCGCGGCGTGGGCGGCGACCTCGTCGTCTACGCCCGCCTGGCCACCGACACCCCGGTGCACGAGCCGGGAGGGTTCCGCGCGCTGCTCAACTCCTTCCTCCCCCGCAAGCGCGCCATCAGCCAGATGCTCATCCGCGACACGACCGAGCCCGAGCCGCGGGTGCTGCTGTGCCAGCTCACCTACAAGCAGGACTGGGACCTCCCCGGCGGCGTCGTCGAGGTCGGCGAGTCCCCGATGGAGGCGGTCGCGCGCGAGGTGACCGAGGAGCTCGCGCTGACCATCCCCGCCGGCCCGCTGCTGATCACCGACTGGCTGCCGCCCTGGGGCGGCTGGGACGACGCCCTGTGCCTCGTCTTCGACGGCGGCGTCCACGACCCGGCGATCGTGGAGCGCGTGGTCGCCCAGGAGCGCGAGATCCGCTCGGCCGAGTTCTGCACCGCGGCCCAGGTCGTCGAGCGTGCGGCCGACTTCACCGCCCGTCGCGTGGCGGCCGCCCTCGCCCGGTGCGAGCACCCGCCCCGCGGCGCGACGTACACCGAGTCCGGCCGCTGATCCTCGGTCCGGCGGCAGTTTCTCCGCTCAACCGGAGAAACTGCGCCTTCTGTCATGAAGCTTCGTGACAGAAGCGGGAGTTTCTCCGCCTAGGCGGAGAAACTGCCGCCCCACTCGGCGGGGGCGGAGGGTGACCAGCACGCCCGCGATCATCACGGCCCCGCCCACCGCCTCACCGGCGCTCGGTGCCTGGGCGAGCAGGACCCAGGCCGAGAGCATCGCGACGACCGGGGCCAGCAGCACCCACGGCACCACCGCCGCCGAGGGGTTGCGTGAGAGCAGGGTGTTGAAGATGCCGTAGCCGACCAGCGAGGCGAGCCCGGCGGTGTAGAGCGTCGAGACCGCCGCCTCCCAGCCGAAGGCCGCGGCGCTGTCGACCAACGCGGCCGGGCCGTCGAGGAGCAGGGCGAGCCCGACGAGCGGCACCGGGACGACGAGCGCCGACCACACCGTCAGCGCGAGCCCGCCGCCGGTGGCTCCCGACGCGCGCGACACGACGTTGCCCACGCCCCACGACAGCGCACCCAGCAGGCAGAGCGACATCGCCACCAGCGAGACGTCACCACCGCGACCGAGCCCGACGATCACGAGCCCGGCGGTCCCGACGAGCACTCCCGCGGTCTGGGTGGCCGTCGGCAGCTCCCGCAGCGCACCGGCGGCGATCACGACCGTGAAGATCACCTGTGCCTGGAGCACCAGCGCCGCCAGGCCGGGCGGCATCCCGGCGTCCATGGCGACGTAGAGGAACCCGAACTGGCCCAGCGACATGAAGGCACCCGACCCCCGCGATCGTGCGCCACGGCAGGTCCGGCCGCGGGACGAGGAACACCGCCGGCACCAGGACCACCGTGAAGCGCAGCGCCACGAAGAGCAGGGGGTCGACGCCGTCCATGCCCCAGTCGATGACGACGAAGTTGAACCCCCAGATGGTGGCGACGAGGGCGGCGAGCAGGGAGTCGGTGCGGTTCACGGGCCCAGTCTCGACCGCGGCATCATGAAGCACCAGCAATGCTTCACACCACGAACTCGGTAGCATTCCTGCATGATCGACCTCGAAGCCCTCGCCGCGCTGCGCGCGGTCGACGCCCACGGCTCGGTCGTCGCCGCAGCGGCGGCCACCGGCTACACCCCCAGCGCGGTGTCCCAGCAGGTCAAGCGGCTCGAACGACAGACCGGCGTGGCGCTGCTCGAGCGCGTGGGCCGTGGCGTCATGCTCACCGGGCACGGCCGCCACCTCGTGGACGCCGGGTCCCGCGTGCTGCGCGACCTCGAGGAGGTCGAGGCCGACCTGCACCGACGCGCCGACCAGGTCGTCGGCCACCTGCGCCTGGCAGCCTTCTCCACCGCGATGCGCGGCCTCGTCGCGCCGGTCGTGCGTGACCTGCTGCGCGACCATCCCGACCTGGAGATCACGCTCGTCGAGCGCGAGCCGTGGGACACCGTCGCGCTCGTCGCCGACGGCCGGCTCGAGGTCGGGCTGGTCCACACGTGGGGAGACGTGGCCCTCGACCTTCCCGACCACCTCGTGCCCACCTCGGTGGCCTCCGACGTCGCCGACGTCATCGTGCACGTCGACCACCCGCTCGCCGGGCGCGCCGTCCTCACCCCGCGCGACCTCGTCGACGAGGGCTGGATCGCGACCCCGGAGGGCACGATCTGCCGCCAGTGGCTCAGCCGGATGTACGACGGCACCGGCTCGCGGCCGCGCATCGCCCACGTCTCGATGGAGTTCGAGTCGCACCTCGCGCTCGTCCGGGCCGGGCTCGGCATCGCCCTGGTGCCCCGTCTGGGGCGCGCCGCACTCAGCAGCGACCTCGTCGCCGTACCCGTGCGGGAGCCGGTGCCGACCCGCGACGTCATCGCCGTCCACCGGCGCACGATGACGGCGTCACCGGCCGTCCGGGCGCTCGTCGACGCCCTGCGCACGCCCCGCGCGGCCCCCTAGGTCGACGGCAGCTCGAGCTCGGTGCGGGCCAGGATCGTGGCTCCCGCCACGGCAGCCGGCATGACCAGCACTCCCCCGAGCGGCACGAGGAAGCACAGCTGGGTGGCGATGCCGAAACCGAGCACCACCGGGCGGTGCGACGAGGTCAGGGCCCGCTGCGCGGCGTCGTCCAGGCCCCGAGCGCCGAGCGGTCGCCCGAGCAGCTCGCGGGCCAGCAGCCGACCCGAGAACACGACTCCCAGGACGATGCCGACGGTAGGACCGACCACCGGCACGAAGCCGCTGAGCAGCACCAGTGCGGAGAACCCGAGACCGACGACGACCAGGCGCAGGCCGTCGCGCGCCGAGCGCCAGAACCCGAGGCCGTGCTCGGGCACCGGGCCACCGAGAGCCGCCTCGGTCTCGCGCCAGATCCGTTCGTAGAACGGGTCACCGAGGGTGAGGGTCAGCCCGACGAAGAGGGCCGAGGCCACCAGGAGTGCTCCGACGAGCAGCGCGAGCGCCAGCAGCACCCGGAGCAGGGCGCGCAGCGCCGAGGTCCAGTCGTCGGCGAACGGCGTCGCCGCGGCCACGAGGTCGCCCAGGTGGGCCACCAGCAGCACGAAGCCGGCCGCGAGGACCAGGAAGACGACCAGCGCCGGCACCATCCCGAGCAGCAGCAGGCGAGGCCTGGAGCGCAGGAACCGCCACCCCTGACCGAGGTAGCCCGCGCCCCGGGCCAGGTCGCTCATCGGCCGCTCTCCCACCCGGTCCTGCGCCCGGCCGGTCAGTAGAGCGCCGAGGCGAGAGCCTGACGGCCCTTGAGCACGCGGGGATCGTCGTTGCCGACCGCTGCGAACAGTCCGAGCAGGTGCTCGCGCGCGCGGTCCTTGTCCTTGCCGACGCTGCGCCGCACCAGCTCGACGAGGCGGGCGAAGGCGTCGTCGACGTCGCCGCCGACGAGGTCGAGGTCGGCCACGAGCGTCTGGGCGTCGACGTCGTCGGGGGTCTCGTCCGCCGCGGCACGCGCAGCAGCGGGGTCGGCGGCCTGGGTGCGCTGCAGCACGCTGGCCATCGCCAGACCCGCGGCGGCCTCGGCGTCGGCGGGGTTGGCCGTGACCAGCTTCTGGTACTCGGTGACCGCGCCGTCGATGTCGTTGCGGGCCAGCGCGTCCTCGGCGGCCGCGTAGCGCGGGTCGCTCTGGGGCTCGGCGTCACCGTCGTCGGCCACCGGGGCGCCGGCCAGCGGCTGGTGACGGCCGGTCATGCCCTGCGCGGTCAGCTGCTGCATCACCTGGTTGATGATCGTGCGCAGCTCGTCGATCGGCACGACGTCCTGGAGCAACGGGGCGGGGCGTCCGTCGAGGACGGCGATGACCAGCGGGATCGACTCGACCTGCATGGCCTGGGCGATCTCGGGGGTCGCGTCGACGTCGACGAGACCCGCCAGGAACCGGCCTTCGTACTCCCCGGACACCGTCGCGAGGTCGTCGGCGAGCTGGGCGCTCTCCGGCATCCGCGAGCGGGAGAAGAGCACCAGCAGCACCGGGGCGGTCATCGACGACTCGACGATGGTCTGGAAGTTCGCGGTCGTCACGTCGACGGCGTACGACGATCCGCCCGATGCGGCGGGCCCACCTGGTCCGGCGGGGCCGGGCGCACCGGGAGCGCCGGGCGCTCCGGGAGCTCCGGGAGCCGGCGGGGCCGGGCGCTTGAGCGCCGAGAGGTCGATCGCGCCACGACGGGTGAAGGGCTGCTGAGTCATGGCACCAATCCTAGGGTTCACCGATCGTTGGTCCAGCCGGGGTCTGGGCAGTGGCACAGTGGGACCCATGACGACGCTTTCTCGGGCGCGCCGCGCCCTCCTGCCCTGCCTGCTGTCGGCCCTCCTCGTCGGCACCGCCCTCGCCGCTGCGACCCCGGCCGCCGACGCCGGTCGACCCGGCTCGGGTCACCACGGTCACCACGGCACAGGCGGCCACGGTCACCACGCTCACCACGGGGGCCCGAAGGCGAAGCAGGTCCGCTTCCAGACCTTCAACGCCTCCCTCAACCGCGGCGCCGCCGGCGAGCTGGTCGAGGACCTCTCGACCGGTGACGACGCACAGGCCGCCGCGGTGGCGGAGATCATCCAGCGCACCCGGCCGGACGTCCTGCTCCTCAACGAGTTCGACTACGTGCCCGGTCACGAGGCGATCGACCTGTTCCGTGAGAACTACCTCGAGGTCCCCCAGCAGCGGCGCGCGACGCATCCGCTACCGCTACGCCTTCGTCGCACCGTCCAACACCGGCGTCCCCAGCGGGCACGACCTGGACAACGACGGCACCGTCGGCGGCGGCAACGACGCCTTCGGCTTCGGTGTCTTCGAGGGCCAGTACGGCATGGCCGTGCTGAGCCGCTACCCCATCGACACCCGGCAGGCGCGGACCTTCCAGAACTTCTTGTGGAAGGACATGCCCGGCGCCCTGCTGCCCGACGACCCGAGCACCCCGGAGCCGGCCGACTGGTTCTCCCCCGACGAGCTCGACGACGTCCGGCTGTCCAGCAAGTCGCCACTGGGACCTGCCCATCCGGATCGGGAAGCGCACCGTCCACTTCCTCGTCTCGCACCCGACACCGCCGACCTTCGACGGCCCCGAGGACCGCAACGGCACGCGCAACCACGACGAGATCCGCTTCTGGGCCGACTACGTGGCCGGTCGCGACTACCCGTACGACGACCGTGGCCGGCAGGGCGGGCTGCGGCGCGGCGCTCGCTTCGTCATCGCCGGCGACCAGAACTCCGACCCCGCCGACGGCGACTCGGTGCCCGGTGCGATCCAGCAGCTCCTCGACTCGCGCCGCCTGCGCGACCCGCTCCCGACCTCCGGCGGCGGCCCGGAGGCCTCCGCGCGCCAGGGCGGGGCCAACCTGACGCACGAGTCCGACCCGGCCTACGACACCGCCGACTTCAGCGACGACCCGGCGCCGGGCAACCTGCGCGCCGACTACGTCCTGCCCTCCCGCTCGCTCCCGGTCCGTGGCTCGGGCATCTTCTGGCCCCGGCCGGGCAACCCGCTGTCGCGGCTCACCGGCGAGTTCCCGTTCCCGTCCTCCGACCACCGCTCGGTCTGGGTCGACGTCAAGGTCGGCTGACCGCGGGTCAGAAGTCGCCCGCAGCGGTGCGGATCGGGCGCAGGAGCTCCGAGAGCGAGCCGCGCGACGTCTCCGCCAGGGCGTCGAGCCCGAAGTCGGCCGCCACGAGGTCCTTCGTGGCACGCTCGACGAGGTCGCGCCCGGCGGGGGTGATCTCGGCCAGCACGGTGCGCCGGTCGTCGGGGTGGTCGCGTCGCTCGACGAGCCCCTGCTCCACCAGTCGCTTGATGATCGACGTGACCGACGTCGGGTGCACCTGCAGCCGCTCGCCCATCTTGCCCAGCGGCAACGAGCCGCGCGAGGAGAAGGTGAGCAGCACGAGCGCCTCGTAGCGCGCGAAGGTGAGGTCGTAGGGCTTGAGGAGGGCATCGAGTCGACCGCTGACCAGCTGCTGGACCCGCATCAGCGACGTCACCGCGTGCATCGCCGGTACGCCGTCCCACCGCTCGGACCACTGGCGGGCGGCTTCGTCGATGGGGTCGAACGGCAGCATCAGGCCATCTTGTCAGGCACCGGCGCGCACGGCGTCGTAGAACCGCTGCATGTCAGGTCCGATCCTGGCCAGCTCGACGTAGGGCACCCCGGACGCCGACCCGTCGAGGTAGGCGAACTCGATCTCGCCCCCCATCATCGAGCCGCGCATCAGCACCGGCACACCGGCCGCCTCCGCCCTGGCGCACGCCGCGTCCATCGTGTCGTCGAGACCGACGCCGAAGCAGAGGTGGTGCAGGCCCGGGCCGGAGGCGTCGAGGAACTCCGCGTGGATCGTGCGCCCGGAGACCGGCTGGATGATCTCCAGCTGGAGGTCGCCGGCGTAGGCCAGGGAGATGTGGGCGACGAACTCGGTCGGCTCGCCGCGCAGCGTCGTGGTGGCCGCCTCGAAGGTGATGTCGTCGAGCCGGGTCCACGCACCGCAGCCGAACTGGTCGTGGAGCAGCCGCTCGGTCGCGCCGATGTCGTCGCTGACCCAGGCCAGCTGGAGCACCGGGCCGGAGGTGATCGTCATCGCGGCAGCATGTCAGTCTGCGAGGCCCTCGACGAGGACGTCCGCGGCGGCGTACGGGTCGCTGCGCCCGGACACCACCGCAGCGGCCAAGTCGTCGAGCCGGTCGTGCCGCCCGACCTCGGACCACCGGCGACGCAGCGAGGCCACGGCGATGGCCTCGATCTCGGCGCGCGCACGACGCGCTCGGCGGCGCGCGAGCCCGCCCGAGGTGCCGAGCCAGGAGCGGTGCTCGTCGAGGGCGGCGACCACGTCACCCATGCCCTCCCCGGTCTGCGCGACGGTCTTGAGGATGGGAGGACGCCAGTCGTGCTCGGCGCGCTGACCGAGGTCGAGCATCGCGCGCAGCTGGCGGGCCACCTGGGGGGCACCGTCACGGTCGGCCTTGTTGACGACGTAGACGTCGCCGACCTCGAGGATCCCGGCCTTCGCGGCCTGGATGCCGTCCCCCATCCCCGGAGCCAGCAGGACGACGGTCGTGTCGGCCAGGCCGGCCACCTCGACCTCGCTCTGCCCGACGCCGACGGTCTCGACGAGCACGACGTCGAAGCCGGCTGCGTCGAGCACCCGCATCGCCTGGGGCGTCGACCACGACAGTCCGCCGAGGTGACCGCGCGCGGCCATCGAGCGGATGAAGACGCCCTCGTCGGTGGCGTGGTCACCCATCCGCACCCGGTCGCCGAGCAGCGCACCGCCGGAGAACGGCGAGGACGGGTCGACCGCGAGGACCCCGACCCGACGTCCGTCGTCGCGGTAGGCCCTGATCAGGGCGTTCGTCGAGGTCGACTTGCCGACGCCCGGCGACCCGGTGAGCCCGATGACGTGGGCGCCGCCGGTGTGGGGCGCGAGCGCCGCGGTCACCTCGCGCAGGAGCGGCGACTCGTCCTCGACGAGCGAGATGAGCCGCGCGACCGCCCGCGCCTCTCCGGCACGGGCGGACGCGACGAGCTCGGGGACCGACGCCGTACGACGTCCACCCCCGGCGTTCTCAGGCAGTGGGGACCTTGACGATCAGCGCGTCGCCCTGCCCGCCGCCACCGCACAGGGCGGCCGCGCCGACGCCGCCACCGCGGCGCTTGAGCTCGAGGGCGAGGTGCAGCACCACGCGGGCACCGGACATCCCGACCGGGTGACCCAGCGCGATCGCGCCGCCGTTGACGTTGACCTTGGACTCGTCGAGGCCCAGCGAGCGGGCCGACTCGATGCCGACGGCGGCGAAGGCCTCGTTGAACTCGACGAGGTCGAGGTCCTTGGGGTCGATGCCCTCCTTGGCGCACGCCTTGGCGGTCGCGTTGGCCGGCTGCATCTGCAGCGTGGAGTCGGGGCCGGCGACCATGCCGTGGGCGCCGATCTCGGCCAGCCACTCGAGGCCGAGCTCCTCGGCCTTGGCCTTGCTCATCACGACCACGGCGCACGCGCCGTCGGAGATCTGCGAGGACGAGGCGGCGGTGATGGTGCCGTCCTTGGAGAACGCGGGACGCAGCGCGGAGAGCGACTCGGCGGTGGTGTCGCCGCGCACGCCCTCGTCGGCGCTGACGACGACCGGGTCGCCCTTGCGCTGCGGGATCGAGACCGGGACGACCTCGTCGTCGAAGACGCCGTTCTTCCAGGCGGCAGCCGCCTTCTGGTGCGAGGCCGCGGCGAACTCGTCCTGCTCCTCGCGGGTCAGCTGGGTGCCGGAGGCGTTGCACTGCTCGGTCAGCGCGCCCATCGCCTGCTGGGTGGACTGGTCGAAGAGCGCGTCGTAGGCCATCGAGTCGACGAGCGAGACGTCGCCGTACTTGAAGCCCTCGCGCGACTTGGGAAGGAGGTGCGGGGCGTTGGTCATCGACTCCATGCCACCGGCGACGATGATGTCGGCCTCGCCGGCGCGGATCATCTGGTCGGCGGTCGCGATCGCGTTGAGGCCCGAGAGGCACACCTTGTTGATGGTGATCGACGGCAGCGACAGCGGCAGCCCCGCCGCGATGCCGGCCGTGCGGGCCGGGTTCTGCCCGGCGCCGGCCAGGATGACCTGGCCCATGATCAGGTAGTCGACCTGGTCGCCGGTGACGCCGGCCTTCTCGAGGGCGCCCTTGATGGCGACGCCACCCAGGTCGGCGGCCGACAGGCCCTTGAAGCCGCCGAGCAGGCGGCCGATGGGGGTACGGGCCCCGGCGACGATGACGGTTCCGGACATGATGCCTCCACAGGAAGTTGGGGTGATCCGCCGTCGATGCTACCCACCGGCAGACGGTCGCCGCGACCGGTGTCCGCGCGCGCCCACGAGGCACATGTCACACCCCGGCATCCCCGACATCCGCGCACGGTGAGACGGGTTGCCCGCGACCGGACGCGGCAGGGACCATGGGCGCCATGACCGCACTGGACATCCCCGAGCACCTGTTCACCGCCATCGACCACGTCGGCATGGCCGTGCCCGACCTCGACGTCGCGATCGCGTTCTACCGCGACACCTTCGGCATGACGCTCGCGCACCAGGAGGTCAACGAGGAGCAGGGCGTCCGCGAGGCGATGATGGCCGTCGGCGACTCGACCTCGTGCGTGCAGCTGCTCGCCCCGCATCGACGAGACCTCGACGATCGCGAAGTTCATCGACCGCAACGGCCCCGGCTGCCAGCAGATCGCCTACCGCGTCACCGACGTCGAGCAGGTCTCGGCCATCCTGCGCGAGCGTGGCCTGCGGATGCTCTACGACGCCCCGAAGCGCGGCACCAGCGACTCGCGCATCAACTTCGTGCACCCCAAGGACGCCGGCGGCATCCTGGTCGAGCTCGTCGAGCCGGCCGCCGCTGACCGACCCGCCGCACTGAGACGTCCGGCACACTCGCCACCAGCGCGGAGTTACCCACCGGTATCTTCGCCGCGACCCGCACCCGACACGCAACAGCCAAGGAGATCGCTCGTGCAGCACATCCTCGACGCCATCATGGCCGGCCAGTCCGGTGACGCCTCCACGGAGGACTTCGCCAACCTCGCCCTGCCCGAGTCCTACCGTGCCGTGACCGTGCACAAGGACGAGGCCCGGATGTTCGAGGGCCTCGCCACGCGCGACAAGGACCCGCGCCAGAGCCTGCACGTCGAGGACGTCGCCCTGCCCGAGCTCGGACCCGGCGAGGCCTACGTCGCGGTGATGGCCTCGGCGATCAACTACAACACCGTGTGGACCTCGATCTTCGAGCCCGTCTCCACCTTCGGGTTCCTCGAGCGCTACGGCACGCCTCTCCGAGCTCACCAAGCGCCACGACCTGCCCTACCACGTGGTCGGCTCCGACCTGTCCGGCGTCGTGCTGAAGACCGGCCCCGGGGTGACGAGGTGGAAGCCCGGCACCGAGGTCGTGGCCCACTGCCTCTCCGTCGAGCTCGAGGACCCCGCCGGCCACGACGACACGATGATGGACCCCCAGCAGCGCATCTGGGGCTTCGAGACCAACTTCGGCGGCCTGGCCCACATCGCGCTGGTCAAGTCCAACCAGCTGCTGCCCAAGCCGGCCCACCTCACCTGGGAGGAGGCCGCCTCCCCCGGCCTGGTCAACGCCACCGCCTACCGCCAGCTGGTCTCCAAGAACGCCGGCAGATGAAGCAGGGCGACAACGTCCTGATCTGGGGCGCCTCCGGCGGCCTCGGCGGCTTCGCGACGCAGTACGCCCTCAACGGCGGCGCCAACCCGATCTGCGTGGTCTCCAACGAGGAGAAGGCCAAGATCGTCGCGCTCGATGGGCGCGGAGATGATCATCAACCGCTCCGAGGAGAAGTGGCAGTTCTGGAACGAGGACAACACCCAGCAGAACCCCAAGGAGTGGCAGCGCCTCGGCAAGAAGATCCGCGAGCTCACCGGCGGCGAGGACATCGACATCGTCTTCGAGCACCCCGGCCGCGAGACCTTCGGCGCCTCGGTCTACGTGACCCGCAAGGGCGGCACCATCACCACCTGCGCCTCCACCACCGGCTACATGCACGAGTACGACAACCGCTACCTGTGGATGAACCTCAAGCGCATCGTGTCCTCCCACTTCGCCAACTACCGCGAGGCCTTCGAGGCCAACCGCCTCATCGCCCAGGCCAAGATCCACCCGACCCTGTCGCGCACCTACACCCTCGACGAGGTCGGCCAGGCCGCCCTCGACGTCCACCACAACAAGCACCAGGGCAAGGTCGGCGTCCTGTGCCTGGCCCCCGAGGAGGGCCTCGGCGTCACCGACCACGACCTCCGGTCCCAGCACCTGGACAAGATCAACCGCTTCCGCGGCGTCTGACCGTCCACGAGGCCCACCCGGGAAATTCTTAGGCCACCCCGGGTGGGTTTCGTGCGCGCGATCGGGGATCATGGCGAACGCCACCACCGACTCGACGCGAGGACCACTTCATGAGTGACCAGGGCCTGTCCATCTTCGACCAGGATCCCGACGAGGCCGACGCCCGCACACCGTCCTCGGGCACCGAGTCCAACCCCGACGCCGAGTCCACCCAGGTGATCCCCGTGATCGAGAAGCAGTCGAGCCCGCCACCGGCTCCTCCGCCGAGAAGGCTCCCGCAAGCGCCCCGCCCGCCGGCGCCTCGACGCAGAAGCGGCCGGTGCTCCCGCCGCCGACCGCCGCCCAGCGCCCCCCGCAGCGGCCCGCGTCGGCACCGACGGAGACCCAGCGTCAGCCTGCTGCTGCCGCCGCACCGCCCGCCTCGGCCGCGGGGACCGCCACCTTCCCCGTCGTGCGGCGCAACGGCTACGACCGCGCCACGGTCGATGCCCGCGTCCACCAGCTCAGCAGCGAGAAGGCCGGCCTCAGCGCCAGCCTCAGCCAGTCCGAGCCCCGCGTGCTCGAGCTCGAGCAGGCCCTCGAGCAGGCCAAGGGCGACCTCACCGAGATGAAGTCACCGTCCTACGCCGGCCTCGGCGGCCGCGCGAGCACGATGCTGCGCCTCGCCGAGGAGGAGGCCGACGAGATCCGCGAGGTCGCCCAGGCGACGCCGCCGAGATCCGCGCCCAGGCCGAGCGCGACGCCCGGGCGATCCGCTCCGACGCGAGCCGCGAGGTCGAGGACATGAAGGTCGTGCAGCTGCGCGAGCTCGACGAGACCCGCTCGCGGATGGTGGCCGACGCCGAGCAGGAGCGCTCCCTGGCCCAGGGCGAGGCCGCCGACCTGGTCGCCGGCGCCAAGCGCGAGGCCGACCAGATCCGCCTCGCCGCCCAGCAGGAGAGCTCGGAGATGCGCACCGGCGCCCAGCGCGAGGTCGAGCAGGCCCGCGCCGCGGCCGACCGCGAGGTGCAGGAGGCCCGCCGCACGCTCGCGGTCGAGAAGGAGCGCCTGGCCCGCGAGGCCACCGACCACCACAACACCGCGGTCGCCGAGACCAAGCGCCTCGTCGAGGAGGCCGAGCAGCGCGCGGCCGCCGCCGAGGAGCGCGCCACGGCCGCCAGCCAGCAGGCGAGCACCAACCGCAGCGCCGCCGCCACCGAGTCCGAGGCCCTGCTCAAGCGCGCGCGCCGCGAGGCCGAGCAGATCGTCGCCGCCGCCAACCACAAGGCCGAGCAGGTCACCACCGCCGGCGACGACGCCGCCCAGCGCGAGATCGCCGCCACCAAGGCCGAGCTCGACCGGCTCGTCAAGCGTCGCGACGCCATCACCGCCCAGCTCGCCTCGTTGCGCGACGTCGTCGCCGGGTTCGCCGAGGACGAGAGTTGAGCCCTGGCCCGGACCCCGCCGACGAGGCGGGCCGGGTGGCGCCAGCCGACGAGCAGGTGGACGACGGCGCCGACGCAGCCGAGGACCACGTCGGGATCTTCGTCGACGTCGACGACCTCGGTGAGCCGGGAGAGCCCTTCTCACGCCGCAACCCGTTCTACATCGGCTTCATCGGCGGGCTCGGCGTCCTCCTGGCGTGGTTCCTCTTCCAGGCCGTCGTCGGCATCGGCTCGGTGCTGCTCCTGGTCGTCGTGGCGCTCTTCCTCGCCGCCGGGCTCAACCCGGCGGTGGAGTTCATCGAGCGGCGCGGCGTCCGACGCTCGCTCGCCGTCACGGCTGTCATCATCGCCGCGCTGGGCGCGGTGGCGCTGTTCGTCCTCGCCATCGTCCCGGTGATCACCGACCAGGTCGCCGCGCTGACCAACAACGTCCCCGGCTGGCTCGACGAGCTCCAGGGGAACGAGAAGGTCCAGGACCTCGACGACGAGTTCCAGATCATCGACAAGATCAAGGACTACGTCGCCAACGGCGACTTCGTCAGCGGGCTCTTCGGCGGCGCGCTCGGCTTCGGGCTGAAGATCCTGTACGCCCTCTTCAACGCCTTCATCGTGATCGTGCTGACGCTCTACTTCCTCGCCTCGCTCGAGATCACCAAGAACGCCTTCTACAACCTCGCCCCGGCCTCGCGCCGCGACCGCGTCACCAAGCTCGGCGACCGGGTGATCAAGAACATCGGCGGCTACGTCTCGGGCGCCTTCATCGTGGGTCTGTGCGCCGGACTGTCGTCGCTGGTGTTCCTGTTCGCCGTCGGCCTGGGCGAGTACGCCGTCGCCCTGGCCTTCGTCGTCGCCCTGCTCGACGTCATCCCGATGATCGGCGCCACCATCGGCGCGGTGATCGTGACCGCGATCGCCTTCGCCACCGACGTGCAGACCGGCGTCATCTGCATCATCTTCTACGTCGCCTACCAGCAGATCGAGAACTACGTGATCTACCCGCGCGTCATGGCGCGCTCGGTCGACATCCCGGGCGCGGTCACCGTCATCGCCGCGCTCGTCGGTGCCGCGCTGCTCGGCGTCGTGGGTGCCCTGCTCGCCATCCCCACCGCCGCTGCGGTCCTCCTCGTCCTGCGCGAGGTCGTGGTCAAGCGCCAGGACCAGCGCTGAGGGCCCAGGTGGGACGCGAGGAACGAGCGGTGCGGCGACCTCAGCCCAAGGCGCCGATGAAGCCGAGGTCAGGGTCGCCGTGGATCACCGCGCCGACACCCCCGACGACCCAGGGTCGGGTCATCCCCGGGGTCAGGGCGGTCGTCTCGAGCTCCCAGACCCGCTCGGCGCCGACGGCGATGCCGGCGCACGCCTCGTAGGGGTTCACGCTGTCCTGGCGGAGCACCCCGCCGTCGGCGTCGAGGACCTCGAGCACGACCGCCTCGCTCAGCTGGTAGTCGATCGTGGGGCACTGGTCGATCGGGGGTTTGCCGGCGGCGACGGCGTCGAGGTAGGCGTCGAGGGCCACGGTGTCGAGGTCCGCGGCGTAGGTCAGCTCCCACCGCCGACCGTCGAGCCCGTGTCGCCCAGCCGGTAGGCGCAGACGCGCAGCGTCACCGGCTCGGCGTCCCGGTCCTCAGCGCGGTCGTGCTCGATCGGACCCGACCGGTCCAGCTCGGAGAGGCAGCGCTCAGATCCGCCCACCGACTCGAGGATCTGTCGCCGCAGGGCGACATCGTCGCTCGCCACGGTGACGGTGGTGCCTGCGACGCTCACTGTCTCCTGCACATAGCCGTCTCCCAGGTCGACCTCGCCAGGCTCGATCCCTGCGCCCAGCCAGACGTAGGGTCCCTGCACCGGTGCTCCAGCGTCGACGGAGAGGCAGACGTCGGTCAGCACGATCGGGCGTCCGACGTAGCCGGGAGGCGTCGCCCGAGGGCGGACCGGTGTGCCCGCAGCGTCGAGACCGGCAGCCGGGTAGCACGCCACGCCGTCCGCGCCAGGCGCGCCGCCGTAACCCCAGTCGGCCGGCACGTCTACCTGGATGTCACCCCAAGTCTCCGTACGCCAGGCGCCGGCCTCCGGTGCGCTGACCGTCGGATCCTCGCCTCCTGCCGCATCGATCGCCGTCGGGCCGGACGTGCCCGCGGAGAGGACCGCGGCCAGCGCCGCGCAGGCAGCGACCGCACCGATCGCCGTCACGCCGACAGCAACGGCGCGGAGCCGGCGACGCCTCTGGGCACCGTCACGCGCGCGAGCGACCAGACCGGCGTCGCGGGCTGCGTCCAGCGCACGCCGTTCGAGGCCGTCGCGCATCACCCGCTCGAGCTGCTCGTCCTCCATCAGTCGTCCTCCTGCTCGCTCAGCTCGGTGCGCAGCGCGGCCAGCCCGCGGTGCACGTGGGAGCGCACGGTGGCCTCGGCGACGCCGAGCACCTGCGCGATCTCCGGGTAGTCGAGGTCCTCGTAGAAGCGCAGCACCACGGCGGCGCGCTGCTGGGCCGGCAGCGCGGCGCAGACCCGCCAGACCGCGTCGTCTCGAGCGACGGCGTCGGCGGGGTCGGAGCGCGTGGCGTCGCGGACCTCGGGGACGGCGACCTCGCGCCGTCCGATGCGTCGCCACGACGAGACGTGGGCGTTGACGACCATGCGACGCACGTAGGTGTCGGGGTCGTCGGTGCGCGAGACCCGCGACCACTTCTCACAGGCACGGGTCAGCGCACTCTGCACGGCGTCCTCGGCGGCGTGCTGGGAGCCGGTGACGAGGTAGGCGAACCGGAGGAGGTCGGTGACGCGAGCCTCGGCCCAGGAGTCGAAGGACTCCGCCGAGGTCTCGCTCCTGCGGCTCACCTCGTCGGTCACGGCACCATCCATGCACGACACACGCGTCCGACCCGGTGTTTGTTGCAGCCGCCGGACGAATTTCTCAGACCGGCGTCGGCTCCGGCGCGTACGACGGCGGGCTCGCCGAGCTTGACGCCGACGACGCCGAGGAGGATCAGCGCACCGCCGACGAGCTGGATGCCGGCGGGCAGCTCGCCCAGCAGGACCCAGGCCCACGCCACGCCGGCGACGACCTCGCTGAGCGCCACGAACGACGCCAGCCTCGAGCCGAGCAGTCGGGCTGCGCCGATGCCGGTGACGTAGGAGACGGCCGCCGTCATCAGCCCGAGCAGGGCGAGCGGCACCCACCAGGAGACGTCGACGCCGGCGTAGGTGAGGGTCCCGCCGGCAGCACGGAGCGGCAGCAGCCCGACCAGCCCGAGCACACCGAGCGACACGGCGCCGACGACCATCCCGCCGGCGGCCAGCGCGAGCGGCGGGAGGCCGGTGGTGTCGTCGGCGCTGAGGAGGAAGTAGGCCGCGCAGCCGACCATGGCGCCGAGCGCCCACAGGACCCCGGCCGTGCTCAGGTCGGCGCCGGAGAACAGGTCGAGCACGAGCACCAGGCCCAGCGCGCACACCGCGGCGCCGCCGAGCGTGACCAGCCCGGGCCGCTGGCCGTGGCGCAGCCACAGCCACGCCACCACGGCGGCGGGTGCGGTGTACTCGATGAGCAGCGCCGGGCCGACCTGCATGTAGGAGACGGCCGAGAAGTAGCAGAACTGCGCGCCGGCGACGGCCAGGACGCCGTACATCACGATCAGGCGCGCGTTGCGGGCGACCAGCGACCAGTCGCCGCGCAGCGAGCGGACCCCGAACGGGACGACGAAGAGCGCACCGAGGGCGATCCGCACCAGGACGACCGATCCGGCGCTCCACCCCGTCGTCCAGCAGCGGGCGCGCCAGGGCTCCGGACAGACCGAAGGAGAGGGCGGAGACCAGCGCCAGGGTCAGGCCCGAGGCGGCCCGGTTGCCGCCGGTGCGCGCGCCGGAGTGCGTCATTCGTCAACGTGCTCATGGGTCATGACGCTAGAGTCCGTTTGGTAATCTGTCAACGTGGTATTCAGTCATGACGTCGAGCTGGCCCTGCAAGCGGCCACCGTCCTCGCCAACTCCGCCCTGGAGCCGGACACCCTCACCACGGTCGCCGAGCTGTCCGACGCTCTTCGACGACTTCGACTACACCGGCCGCCACGACGCCGATCGCGGCGAGCTGGAGGCGGTGCGGGCGATCCGCGACGAGCTGCGCGAGCCTCCTCCTGGCCACCGCGCGACGAGGCCGTCGACCTCGTCAACCGGATGCTCGCCGAGGAGCAGGCCCTCCCCCAGCTCGCCGCGCCACGACCAGTTCGACTGGCACCTGCACGCCGTCTCCGACGACGACCCGCTCCCCAAGCGCATCCGGGTCGAGACCGCGATGGCGATGATCGACGTGATCCGCGCCGACGAGCATTCCCGGCTGGGGGTCTGCGCCGACGACGACTGCGACGGCGTGGTGCTCGACCTGTCGCGCAACCGCTCGCGCCGCTTCTGCTCGACCACCTGCGGCAACCGCAACGCCGTCGCGGCCTACCGCGCGCGCCAGGGCCGGCAGTAGTCCGGCACAGGTCAGCAGCGGTCAGCAGCAGGTCAGCAGTAGGCCGGCTCGTACGACGGGCGTCAGGTCGAGGTCGCGGCGCACGATGGCGTGGGTCGCGCCGAAGTCGCGACAGGCCTCGCGGAAGTCGCCGTCGCGGTACTCGATCATCACGACCTGGTCGCCGAAGTGCTCGACGTAGCGGCCGCACTCGTCGTAGCGGGCACACTCCTCGGAGACCGCGAAGTCGAAGCCGATCCGGGTGCCGTCGAAGCCGGCAGGTTCTTCTGGCCCACGGGCAGGTCGGCCCGGTGGGCACGTCGCACGAGCAGGCGGGCGAAGGCCAGTCCCTGCCGGCGCTCGATGAGGCGGTGGCTGCGGGTGAAGGAGTCGAGGTTGTCGAGCTCGACCGCGTCGAAGCCGTCGGCGGCGCACCCCTCGATCCACGGCCCCGACGATCCTCGCCAGCCGCTTGCGCTTGGCCTTGGTCCGGACGTCGAGCAGCCACTCGCCCCACTGACCGTCGACGACGAGGCGTCCCTTCCTGTGCAGCAGCAGGCCCTCGCGCGCGCGCCAGAACTTCTTGGCGTCGGGCTGGGTCTGGAAGCCGTTGACGTAGCAGATGTTGTAGCGACCCTGCGCCGGCTCCTCGGTGCGGTCGCGGGCGATGATCCCGACGTGGTCGGGTCGGTCGACGGCTCCGCCCAGCTGGTAGTCGACGTCGGTGCCGGTGGGCAGCGGGTCCAGCGCGGTGGCCGTGGGCACGGCGAGGACTGCGGACAAGCGCCACCATCATCGCCACGACGAGGATCCGGAGAGGGTCACGAGAGTGAATCTACGCGGCTGTCGCCGCTCAGGCGTCCACGGTCAACGGTTCGGCGATGCTCTCCAGCGACCGCCCTTCCGCCTTGACCCCGAGGAAGGCCTCGACGATGCCGCCACCGATCATCAGGGCGGCGCCGATGAAGTAGCCCAGCGAGATCGCGGTGACGTCGCCGCTGTCGGAGGCCTTCTCGATGAGGTAGCCGAAGAGCAGCGGCCCGGAGATCCCGCCCGCGGCCGTGCCGATGGCGTAGAAGAACGCGATGCACAGGGCGCGAGTCTCCATGGGGAAGACCTCGCTGGCCGTGAGGTAGGCCGCGCTGGCGCCGGCCGAGGCGAAGAAGAAGATGACCGCACCGAAGAGCGTCAGCGTGGTGGCGTCGAGGCTCCCGAGGGACATGCCGGCCACGGCGAGCAGCACGCCGGAGCCGACGTAGGTCGCGGTGATCATCCGCACCCGCCCGATCGAGTCGAAGAGCGGACTCAGCGCAAGCGCGCCGACGAAGTTGCTGGCGGCGAAGATCGCGAGGTAGTAGCCGGTCTGTCCGACGTCGAAGAACGTCGTGAGCGTGTCGCCGTAGGTGAAGAAGAACGCGTTGTAGAGGAAGGCCTGGCCGACGAAGAGCGAGAAGCACAGGACGGTTCGCCGTGGATACAGCGTGAAGACCGTGCGCGCGATCATCCCGATCCCGATGGTGCTGCCGCTGACGGATGGTGATGGTGTCGTCGACGTCGTCGAGGGGGGTCCCGGTCTCGTCGACGATCGTGGCCTCGATGTCGCGCACGATCCGCTCGGCCTCCTCCTCGCGCCCATGGATGAACAGCCAGCGCGGGCTCTCCGGGACATTGCGACGCACGAGCAGGATCCCCGACCGCGAGGACGGCGCCGAGACCGAACGCCAACCGCCACCCGACGCCCTGGTCGATGACGTTGGGGTCGAGCAGGGGGATGGTCAGCAGCGACCCACCGGCCGCCCCGACCCAGAACGACCCGTTGATCGCCACGTCCACGCGACCCCGGTAGGCGGCCGGGATCAGCTCGTCGATCGCGGAGTTGATGGCGGCGTACTCGCCACCGATGCCGGTGCCGGTGAGGAAGCGCGCCGCGAAGTACCACGTCGGGTTGGGCGCGAACGCCGTGAGCACGGTCGCGACCGTGTAGACGCCCAGGGTGAGGAGGAACAGCTTCTTGCGTCCGAAGCGGTCGGTGAGCTGACCGAAGAAGAGCGCGCCGACGCAGGCACCGGCGACATAGGCGGCACCGGCGAACCCGATGTCGAAGTTGCTCAGCCCCAGACCGGTGTCATCGGGCTTCAGGGCGTCGGACATCGAGCCGACGATGGTCACCTCCAGGCCGTCGAGGATCCACACCGTGCCGAGTCCGATGACGACCAGCCAGTGCCACCGGGCCCACGGCAGGCGGTCGAGGCGGGCAGGGATGTCGGTGGTGACCCGACCGGTCTCAGCGCTCATGGAGCGTTCCTACTCCTGGTGCGAGGTCTCCCAGATCACCCGTGGGGGCGACCGGGCACCGCCTCGGCGGCCAGGGTCAGCATCGCTCCCGCGGGCTCCCACCCGAGTCGCGCGTAGAGCGCCTGTCCGTCGAGTGACGCGGCGAGGATGCCTCGTTCGGCGCCCCGCTGCAGGGCCCACCCGCTGAGGGCCGACATGACCACGGTGCCGAGGCCACGCCTCCGGTAGGAGTCGTGCGTCGCGATGCGGTCGAAGATCGCGTCCGTCCCGACCAGCGCCGCCTGCCCCTGGGCCGCGACCACGTCGCCGTCGCGGACCTCGACGAGGGCCCGATCGCCGTCGGCGTCGAGCACCACCTGGCCCACGGCAGGCGTCGGGTGCGCTGCGGGCGCCAAGGCCACGGTCATCAGCCGCTCGCCGGTCAGCCGAGCGGTCACGCCGGGCGGCAGGTCGCGCCGCGTGTCGACCGTGCTGAAGATCGTCGCCCAGACGTCGTTAGCGACGAGCAGCCTGGAGAAGAGGACGCTCAGCACCGCCTCGTCCGGCTCGACGACGACCAGCTCGAGGCGGCGCGACTCGCCACCCACCTCCACCTCGGTGACCGCGCCGGCACGACGTACCGGCACCCGACGCGACACCCCGAAGCCGGCCACCCAGGTGGCCACGAGGCCGTCGAGGTCGGACTCGGGTGCACTCATGCCTCCATGATGGCCGACGTCCCGGGGCTGCGGACGGCGGCCGGCGGATGGCAGGATCGTGCGATGACCGACGACAGGCCCACCCGGATCGAGACCTCGCGCACGATCGTCGCGCCGATGGCTCACATCTTCGAGCTGCTGTGCGACCCGCAGGGCCACGTGGCCATCGACTCCTCCGGCATGCTCCAGGACGCGGACGGCGACCCGGTCACAGCCGCCGGCGACTCGTTCGTCATCCACATGGATCGCGAGTCGCTCAACGACTACCCCGACATGGGTCGGTACGACGTCACGGTCACGATCCGCGACTACGAGCAGGACCGCCTCATCTCCTGGACGATCCTGGGCACGGTCCGTCCCCCGATCGGCCACGTCTACGGCTACCGCCTGGAGCCCGCGTCCGACGGCGAGGGCGAGCGAGGGCGAGGGACTCTCCGCCACGAGCGGCACGGTCGTCACGTCGTTCTACGACTGGTCCGACATCCACCCCGACTGGGAGGCGATGGGCATCTTCCCGGTCCTCGACGAGAACGCGCTGCGCGCCACCCTGGGCATCCTGGATCGCACCGTGCGCCGCGGCTACCCGCGCTCCTGACCCGCCCGCGCGAGCCGCTGCGCCAGCCGAGCGACCTCGGCACGCAGCTCGGGTGGCTCGAGCACGTCGAAGTCGTGGCCGAGCAGGGCGAGGTGCATGGCGAGGGTGGAGAGGTCGTCGGCACCGGTCCGGAGCAGGCAGGTCCCGTCGTCGACGTCCTCGACCACCCCGACACCCGGCGGCACCCGACGGCGTGCGTCGTCAGCGGCGGCGTGCACGCGGACGACGGCCCGGTGGCGGTAGACGGTGGTGGTCACCGACCGGTGCACGTAGGCCGCCGGGTCCGGGTGCTCGCGCGGTCGGAAGCGCCACGTGCCCACGGCGGCTGACCGGATGCGGTCCAGGCGGAGCGATCGCCAGTCCGTCCGGTCGAGGTCGAAGCACAGGAGGTACCACCGCCGACCGGTCGCCACGAGCCCGTAGGGCTCCACCCGGCGCTCGGTCGCGACGCCGTCGCGGTCGACGTAGGCGATCTCCGCTCGCGCGTGGTCGCGGGTGGCACGGGCGAGCGTCATCAGGAGGTCGCCGTCGACCTCGGCGCGACCGGCATCGAGCACGCTGATCGCGTCGTGGAGCGCACGCACCTCGGCGCGCAGCCGCGCGGGCAGCACCTGGTCGAGCTTGGCGAGCGTGCGCACCGCGGCCTCGCTCGCGCCCGCGACCGTTCCCCCGGCAGCGAGCCGGAGCGACACCACGGTCGCGACCGCCTCCTCGTCGTCGAGCAGCAGCGGCGGGAGCGCCCGACCGGCACCGAGCCGGTAGCCACCTCCCACTCCCTGGCTCGCCTCGACCGGGTAGCCCAGCGCCCGCAGGCGCTCGACGTCGCGGCGCACGCACCGCGTGGTGACGGCGAGCCGCGATGCGAGCTCCGGACCGGTCCAGAGCGTGCGCTGCTGGAGGAGGCCGAGCAGGGTCAGGACCCGTTCGGTGGTGCCGGGGGCGTCCGGGCTCGTCATGACCTCATGATCGCAGACATAGCGGACCGATCCGGTCCGCTTGAGGGGTCACCGTGTGCTCATGACAGCTCACCAGCCCACCCCGTCCGACACCCTCGCGCTCCCCTGGAGCAGCCACCTCCTCGACCAGCTCGAGCGGCACTGGCACGGCCAGCTCCGCCCACGCCTCGAGGGCCTCACCGATGCGGAGTACTTCTGGGACCCGGTGCCCGACGCCTGGGGAGTCCGCCCCCGCGGGACCACTCGCGCCCCGATCGCCGCGGGGAGCGGCTCCCACACCATCGACTTCGCGATGCCCGCCCCCGATCCCGCCCCGGTCACGACGATCGGGTGGCGGCTCGGCCACGTCATCGTGGGCGTGCTCGCGATGCGCAACCACGCCCACTTCGGCGCGGCCGAGGCCGACTACCCGACGTGGGAGTACGCCGCGACCGCCGAGGACGCCCTGCACCAGCTCGACGAGCAGTACGCCGCCTGGGTCGCCGGTGTGCGCGGGCTCGGCGAGCACGGTCTCGCCCGACCCTGCGGACCTGCGGAAGGACCGTTCGCCGAGGAGCCGCTCGCCGTCCTCGTGCTGCACATCCACCGCGAGGTGATCCATCATGGAGCGGAGATCTGCCTGCTCCGCGACCTCCACCGCGCCCAGCAGCTCGACCCGGCCCGACAGGAGACCCGATGACCCGCGAGATCCAGGTGACCTTCGACGCCGCCGACCCGATCGCCCTGTCGCGGTTCTGGGCCGAGGCCCTCGACTACGTCATCCAGCCGCCCCCGGGACGCGACCTGCTGCCGGGAGAGGATCCGATCGAGGCGTGGCAGGAGTTCCTGGAGGCTGCCGGCGTGCCCGCGGACCAGCGCGACGTCGCCTCGGCGATCGTCGCGCCCGACGGTGCCGGACCGCGCGTCTTCTTCCAGAAGGTGCCCGAGCCCAAGGCGGCCAAGAACCGCGTGCACCTCGACGTCCGCGCCGCCCCCGGCCTCGCGGGCGACGGACCGGATGGCGGCGCTCGAGTCGGAGTGCGAGCGGCTCGTCGGCCTGGGCGCGACCCGGCTGGAGCGGCACGAGCCCGCTCCGCCGATGTCGCACGGCTTCATCGTGATGGCCGACCCCGAGGGCAACGAGTTCTGCCTCGACTGACGGGCCGACCGGCCGACCTCCGACGGTCGCCCGACCTGTCCGAATCCCACAATTGTGCCGTTGTGGCAGGGTTCGGGTCCGCAGCCCTGCCACAACTCCACAATTGTGGAGTTACGGCAGGCCGGGCCAGGTCGGCCCCCGCCACCTCAGCGGCGCGAGTAGTCCCGGAACCCGCGCTTGGTCTTGCGGCCGAGGTAGCCGGCCGTGACGAGGTGCTCGAGCAGCGGCGCCGGCGCGAAGCCGGGCTCGCGGAACTCGGAGTACAGCTCGCGCTGGATCGCCAGCGACACGTCGTTGCCGACCACGTCGAGCAGCTCGAACGGACCCATCGGCAGCGCACAGCCCTGCTTCATCGCCAGGTCGATGTCGTCGGCGGTGGCGTAGTGCGCCTCGAGCATCTTGACCGCGTCGTTGAGGTAGGGGAACAGCAGCGCGTTGACGATGAAGCCGGCGCGGTCGCCGCACGAGACCGCGACCTTGCCGACCTTCGCGCACAGCGCGCGGGTGGTCTCGGTGACGTCCTCGTCGGTGGAGACGGTCGAGACGACCTCGACCAGCTTCATGATCGTGGCCGGGTTGAAGAAGTGCATGCCGATGACGTCCTGCGGGCCGGCTGGTCACCTTGGCCATCGAGATGATCGGCAGCGACGAGGTCGTCGTGGCCAGGATCGCGCCCTGCTTGCAGATCTCGTCGAGGTTCTCGAACAGGGTGGTCTTGATCGCGAGGTCCTCGGCGATCGCCTCGACCACGAGGTCGACGGTCGCGAGGTCGTCGAGCGACGTGGTGCCGGTCATGCGCCCGAGCACCTCGGCCTTGGCCTCCTCGGTCGCGCGGCCACGCTGGATCTGCTTGTCGAAGTTCTTGGTCACCGTCGCCACGACGCCGTCGACCTTCTCCTGCGAGCGACCGACGTAGAGCACGTCGTAGCCGGCCTTGGCGAAGACCTCGGCGATGCCGGCCGCCATCGTGCCGGTGCCGACGACACCGACCTGCTTGATGTCGTGCTTGAGCTGGGGCGCCTCGTCGGCCGAGGGCGTCTTCTCGTCGGCGACGATGCTCGAGGAGTCGGGCCCCTCGTAGGTGTAGAAGCCGCGACCGGTCTTGCGGCCGAGCAGGCCGGCGGTGACCATCTGCTTGAGGATCGGCGTCGGGGCGTGGAGCCGGTCGCGACCCTGGAGGTACATCGTCTCGAGGATCTCGTAGGCCGTGTCGAGCCCGATGAGGTCGAGCAGCGCGAGCGGGCCCATCGGGTAGCCGCAGCCGAAGCGCATGCCGGCGTCGATGTCCTCGCGCGAGGCGTAGCGACCCTCGAACATCGAGGCCGCGTGGTTGAGGTAGCCGAACAGCAGGGTGTTGGCGATGAATCCCGCCTTGTCACCGCACACCACCGGGCTCTTGCCGAGGGTGCCGAGCAGCGCCTGGACGTCGGTGAGCACGTTCGGCTCGGTCACGACCGTGCGCACGACCTCGACGAGGTCCTGGACCGGGGCGGGGTTGAAGAAGTGGACGCCGACGACGCGGCCCGGCGCCGAGGTCGCCGAGGAGAGCTCGGTGACCGAGAGCGACGAGGTGTTGGTGGCCAGCACCGTGTCGGGGGCGACGATCGCGTCGAGCTCCTTGAAGATCGCCTTCTTCGTCGCCATCGACTCCACCACGGCTTCGACCACGAAGTCCGCCTCGGCCAGGTCCTTCAGCGAGGTGCCGAAGGAGATCCGCCCGAGGAGCTCGGCCTGCTCGGCCGACGTCATCTTCTCCCGCTCGACCGCGCGGTCGGTGGAGTTGGTGAGGTGCTGGCGGCCGCGCTCCACCCCGTCGTCGTTCTGCTCGACCCCCACGACGGCGTAGCCGTTGCGGGCGAAGACCTCGGCGATGCCGGCGCCCATCGTGCCGAGACCGACGACGCCGATCGTGGTGAAGGTGCGTGCCTGGTCTGCGGTCTCGGTGCTCTCAACAGCGCTCATGACGCGCATCATTCCACGCGCCGGGCGTCGTCCCGCACCATGTTCACTCGTCGGTAACTTAGGAGCCCGGCCCGCCCACGACACCACCGGGAGCCGACGTCTGCGCGCTGTCGGCCCCGCGCGCACAGGCTGCCAGCGCCGGCCCGCGCAGCAGCCGGTAGAGGGGGCGAACCACGGCGTTGGGCAGCACGCCGTTGCGCTCCTCCTCGGCGACGCGGGCGCGCGGGTGGCGTCGGATCAGGAGCCCGTCCATGAGGGACCACCCCGGTCCCGGAGGTGGCCCGCACAGCACGTCGACCCGACAGAGGTGCTTGATGCTCATGTAGCCGTACTGCGCGGGGCTCACGACACGCACGGGGGCTCCGTGGTCCGCGTCGAGCGGGCGTCCCTCGAGGCGCTCGGCCAGGAGTACGCCGTCGGCGACGGCGTCCTCGAGCAGCATCGTCGCCGGTACGCCGTCCAGCCCACGAAAGCGGAGGTGCGTCACGGAGACGCCGGGTCGCACGGACGGCTCCACCAGCGCGCGCCAGACGTCGGCGAGGGCGACCCCCTCCCAGGTCACGTCACGGACCGTCCAGCCGCTGACGCAGTGGAAGTCGGCCGTCACGCGCCGACGCTCGAGATCTCCGGGCAGCGGCACCGGCACGAGCAGGCTCTGGGTCAGTGCGTCCCCCCGCACCTCGATCGTCGGTGCCATCGGCACCGACGGAGCCGCGCGCCAGAGCATCGTCCCGAAACGAGGGAGGCGCCCGAGCTCCACACGCTGGCCGGGGGCGATGCTCATCGGCTGGTCCTTTCCATACGGTTGCGTATGGGCGACGGTAGGTCCTCGGGTTGCCCTCGTCAATACGCTGCCGTATAGATAGGTCCGTGGCCCGCGCTCGAACTCCCCGCGAGAGCTGGGTGGACGCCGCGACGACGGCGCTCGGCGACGCCGGCCCGGACGCCGTGCGGGTCGAGGTGCTGGCCGGGGGCCTCGGTGTCACCAAGGGCGGCTTCTACTGGCACTTCAGCGACCGCGCGGCGCTCCTCGAGGCGGTGCTCGAGCGGTGGGAGCAGACCAGCACCCAGGACCTCATCGACCACGTCGACGCCCACCGGCGCACGACCGACGACCCGCGCCGCAGGCTGCGCGTGCTCTTCGCCCTGGCTCCCTCCGGCGACGGTCTGCGCGTCGAGCTCGCCGTCCGCGACTGGTCGCGGCGCGACCCCGCCGTGGCGGCGCGCCTCGCGCGCGTGGACGACCAGCGGATGGGCTACCTCCGGACGTGCTTCGCGCCGCTGTGCTCGGGACCGGACGACGCCGAGGCGCGCAGCCTGCTGGCCTACTCGTTGCTGTTCGGCACGCACTTCATCGCGGCCCGTCACCAGGGTCGCGATCGTCAGGACGTGGTCCGCGACGCCCTCGCCCTGCTGCTGACCTGAGCCCGGATCCACCGATGGGCTGACCCGGCGCCACACCGACGCTCAGACGCGAGCGACCATCACCACGCGCGCGCCGACGTCGTCGAGCCCGAGTGCCCGCTCGATCGAGCGCAGACCGCACCTGGAACGGCTCGAGCCGGGCGACCTCGGTGAAGCCGAGCGCGGCGTAGAACGGGCCGTTGAACGGCACGTCGCGGAAGGTGCACAGCGAGACCCGGTCGTGCCCGGCCCAGCGCGCCTCCGCCTCGGCGGCGCGCACCAGGGCGGTGCCGACGCCGCGACGGCCGTACGCCGGCAGCACCGACAGCTGCTCGAGGTGGGCGTGCCCGTCGGGCTCCGTCAGGTGCGCGAAGCCGACCACCCGGCGCACCCCCTCGTGCTCGACCTCCGCCACCAGCAACGTCCCCACCAGGTCACGGTCGAAGCCGCTGGGCGCCGGGCCCGCGAGCTCCGGCACAGCGGTCCCGAAGTGCTCCTCGAACAGCACCCCGCCGGCGTCCTCGATCGCCGCGAGGTGCCGCAGGTCGGAGGGCCGGGCGAGCCGGATCGTCGGGGTCACGCCGGCAACTGTAGATTCGCCTGCTGTGAGACTCGTCGTGGCACGTTGTCAGATCGACTACGCGGGACGCCTGACCGCACACCTGCCGCTGGCGACCCGGGTGCTGATGATCAAGGCCGACGGCTCGGTCCTGGTCCACTCCGACGGCGGCTCCTACAAGCCCCTCAACTGGATGTCGCCGCCCTGCACCCTGCGCGAGGGCACCAACGAGGACGGTCAGCTCGAGTGGATCGTCACCTCGACCAAGACCGACGACACCCTGCGCATCCTGCTCGAGGACGTCGTCAGCGACTCCAGCCACGACCTCGGCATCGACCCCGGCCTGCAGAAGGACGGGGTCGAGAAGCACCTCCAGGAGCTCCTCGCCGAGCACCCCGCCACCCTCGCCGACGGCCTGACCCTCGTACGACGTGAGTTCCCCACCGCGATCGGACCGGTCGACCTGATGTGCCGCGACGCCGTCGGCGCCAGCGTGGCCGTCGAGATCAAGCGGCGCGGCGACATCGACGGGGTCGAGCAGCTCACCCGCTACCTCGAGCTCCTCAACCGCGACCCGCTCCTGACCACCGGCGGACCCGTCCGGGGCATCTTCGCCGCCCAGGAGATCAAGCCCCAGGCCCGGGTCCTCGCCACCGACCGGGGCATCGCCTGCGCCGTCGTCGACTACGACGCCCTGCGGGGCCTGGACGACCCCAGCCACCGGCTGTTCTGATGCGCATCTTCCACATCGCCACCCTCGCCGACTGGCAGTCGGCGCAGGCCTCGGGCACCTACACGACCTCGACCCTCGGACGGACCCTCGCCGAGGAGGGCTTCATCCACGCCAGTCGCGGTGACCAGTGGCAGGGCGTGCGCGAGCGGTTCTACGCCGAGGTCACCGAGCCGCTGGTGCTGCTCTCGATCGACACCGGGCTGCTCACCTCACCCGTGGTCGAGGAGGCCGTGCCCGGCACCGACGAGACGTTCCCCCACATCTTCGGCCCGATCCAGGTCGACTCCGTCGTGACGGCGCTGCCCCTGACCGACTCCGCGTCCCCGCCGGTGCCGGCAGGACCGGTAGCGCCGGCGGGTCCACCACCGTCGCCGGGCGCGGCCCCGGCCGCACCGACCGCCCCCGTGCCGGACGCGACGTCGTTCAGCAGGCTGTTCCTCCAGGAGGTCTTCAAGCAGCTGGTCCTCGCGAGCCTCGTGCTCGGCTTCGTCGTCCTCGCCACCGTCGTCGGCCTCTCGTCGGGACGCGACTGGGGCCCGATCACCGGAGCGGCCGTCGGACTGGTGCTCGGGGTGCTGGCCGCCCGCGAGCTCGCGCGTCGTCGGAGCGACTGACCGCCGACTGACCGACGGGTGCCGGCAGGGCGGCGATATATTGGCGCGGTGACCTCCTCCGCACCCACCCGCCGCTCCCGCACCGGCCTGGCGCTCGCCGGACTCGTCATCGCCGCCTCGCTCACCGCCTGCTCGGACAGCACCGGTGACACCACGTGCGGCGAGTTCACCGACATGTCCGCCGCCGAGCGACGCGACCTCATCCGCGAGGGCGTCGCCGAGTCCGACGACGCCGGCACCCAGGAGGCCCTGGACGCGGCGTCCGACGACGACCTCGACGACGTGGCTGACGTGGTCGACCAGGCCTGCGCCGACGTCGACGCCGACACCACGTTGGACGAGCTCGGCTCCTGACCCCCGACGCTCCTCCGAGCCCTCAGGACGCCAGGGCGGCGACCTCGTCGGCGCAGCCCCACGACAGCGTCACCCCGGCCCCACCGTGCCCGTAGCAGTGGATGACGCGACCCTCGCGCTCCAGCCGCACCGACGGCCGCGCCGGGCGCAGGCCGACCTTGTGCCGCAGCACCCGTGCGTCGGCCAGCTCGGGCACCAACCGGGTCGCGCGCCGCAGGATCGCCTCGGCCGTCGCCGGTGACGGCGTCCGGCTCCACTCCCCCTCCGCCGCGGTGCCCCCGACCACGATGTCGTGTGCGCGGGGCACGACGTACGTCGGTCCGTCGCCGTCGAGCCACCAGCGATCGAGCCCGACCTGGTCGACGTAGAGCACCTGGCCCGCGACCGGTGTCACCGTGGCGTCCGCGCCCAGCAGGCGCGCCCCGAGACCGCTCGCGTTGACCACGAGGTCCGCGCCCGAGGGAAGCCCCGAGAGGTTGAGGCGCGTCAGCGTGCCGTCCGAGCGCCTCGATGCGCGTCACCAACCAGGCGAGGTAGAGCGGCATCTCGATGACGGGCGCCGCGAAGGACCAGGCGTCGCCGTAGCCGGAGGGCGCCTCGGTGCGAGCGAGACCTGGAACGGCCGAGACCCACCAGGGATCGGGTGAGGGCGCGGCCAGCACCTCGGTCCCGGGCACCAGGCGCACGCCGCGCTCCGGGCCACCGCCACCGGCCGCCATCTCCGAGAAGACCTCGAACGTGCGAGCACCCCACGCCAGGACGCGCTCCTGCGGCCAGGCGCGGTAGGGGTACCAGATCGCGGCCGCCACGACGGACGTGGTCTCCGCAGGCAGGTCACGCGCCACCACGTCGACGCGGTGCCCCTCCTCGAGGAGTCGCACCGCACAGGTCAGGCCGACCACTCCGGCGCCCGCCACCACGATCCGTGCCATGACCCATGGTCTCCCGAAGGAGCGCCATCGCGCCAGCTCGGTCGTGGGTCCGACTCAGGCCCCCGCGATGCGGGGCGCGGTCGGGTCGGCGCCCCCGCTGCCCTGCTCGCGGGCGACGTAGTCCTCGATGTCGTCGATGTCGTCGGCGTTGCGGGTGACGACCGCGAGCAGGTCGCTCATCGTGGCGACCTCCTCGACCTGCTCCTTGATGAACCACTGCATGAACTGCTCGGAGGCGAAGTCGCTCTCCTCCCGGGCGGTCTTGAGCAGGGCGTTGATCTGCTCGGTGACGCGACGCTCCTGCGCCAGCGCCAGGTCGACGGGCTCAACGACCCCGGCGAAGCTCGCCTGCGGGGCGGCGACCCCGGGGATGGTCACCTCGGCGTCGGTGTCGAGGAGGTACTGGACCATCATCAACGAGTGGTCACGCTCCTCGAGGGCCTGGCCGTAGAAGAAGGCCGCCATCTGCGGCATCGTGAGGGCGTCGTAGTGGACCGCGATCGCGAGGTACTGGTTGTGCGCGGCCAGCTCGTTGCCGATCTGGAGGTTGAGCTGATCGGCGAAGCGGGGTGCGGGCACGAGGGGCTCCTGGGTGGTCGCGACGAGGGTGGGGACACGGTCGGGAGGTCGCGCTCAGGCGGCCTTGACGAGCTTCTTCTTGCTCACCTTGCCGCCGTCGAGGCGGACCAGCTTGCGCCGCTTGACGGTGTAGCCGGCGGGCAGCGTGCCCTCCTTGAGCATGCGCAACGGGCACCGCGAGCACTTCTTGCGCGACTCGCAGCACTTCAGCTTCGGCAGCTTCTGCACGTTGCTCTTGCCCACGCCTCCACCCTAGCACTGCAAGTTAGGGAAGGCTTAGTTCAGTTAGGTCCGCTCGGTCCTCAGACCGTGCTCGCCACCAGCTCGAGGACGGCGGTCGTCAGGGCGCCGACGTCCTCCGCGGACAGGTCGTTGCCCTGGAGGAGCGTGACCTGCACGATCGTGGCCCCCACGCGCACGACGCCGCCGCCCTGGGAGGCGCTTCCACCCGGTGTCGGCCCGACGACCAGGAAGGCCTCGTCGCCGACGTCGAGGTCCTCTCCGTCACCGTCGATGACCGACGACACCCCGAAGGTCGCGCCCTCGAAACCGCCGGTGGCCTCGTCGTCCGCAGACGAGGCGAGCGAGACCGACGGGGCACGCGGGTCGTCCTGGCTGAAGGTGCAACCGCCTCCGGGGACCTGGTCCACGGTCGTCGTCGCACCGAGGACGGCATCGATCTCCTCGGTCGTCACCACCTCGCACACGTCGACGGCCTCGCCGCCACCCGCGGCCGGCTCGACGGCGCCCCCGGGATCGCCCGTCGGCGCGGAGACCGGATCGGCGGAGCCCGACGGGTCGGCGTCGTCGCCTCCGCACCCGGCGAGAAGGCCCAGGCTGAGGGACAGGACGAGGGCGACGAGGACGCGGGAGCGGCGCATGGGGCCATTGTCAGCGGCCGGCCGCCCCGGCGTCTCTACGTACTTCGGACGATTCCGAACCCCTGCCGGGGCAGCGTCACCCGAGGTCGTGGGCGCGGCGGATGACCTCCACGATGCCGCCCATGATCTCGGTGAGCCCGAAGTCCTTGGGCGTGTAGACCGCCGCGACCCCGAGCTCGGTCAGTCGACGCGCATCGGAGTCGGGGATGATGCCGCCGACGATCACCGGCACGTCGTCGAGGCCCGCCTCGCGCAGTCCGTCGAGCACCGAGGGCACCAGCTCCATGTGCGACCCCGACAGGATCGACAGTCCGACGCAGTGGACGTCCTCGGCGACCGCGGCCGCCACGATCTGCTCCGGGGTGAGGCGGATGCCCTGGTAGATGACCTCGAACCCCGCGTCGCGCGCTCGCACGGCGACCTGCTCGGCGCCGTTGGAGTGCCCGTCGAGCCCAGGCTTGCCGACCAGCAGGCGCAGCCGACCGCCGAGCTCGTCACCCGTCGCCTTCACCCGCGCCCGTACGTCGGTCAGCTCGGCGCCCGCCTCGGCGACGCCGACGGCCCCGCTGACCCCGGTGGGGGCCCGGAACTCACCGAAGACCTCGCGCAGGACCCCGGCCCACTCCCCCGTGGTCGCGCCGGCGCGAGCGGCCTCCAGGGTGGCCGCCATGAGGTTGGCGTCGGTCTTCGCCTCGTCGGCGAGCCGGGAGAGGGCGGCGTCGACCCGGGCCTGGTCGCGCGCGGCCTTCCAGGTGCTGACCGAGTCGAGCGCGGACTGCTCGGCCAACGGGTCGGCGGCCATGATGGCGCCGTCGAGGTCGGCGGTGAGCGGGGACGGCTCGGTGGTCTCGAAGCGGTTGACGCCGACGATGATCTCCTCGCCGCTCTCGATCCGCCCGCGGCGCGCGGCGTGTGCCGAGACGAGCTCGGACTTCATGTAGCCCGACTCCACCGCGGCGATGGCGCCGCCGAGCGCCTGCACCCGGTCGATCTCGGCGGTGGCGCTGGCGACGAGCTCGGCCACCTTGGCCTCCACCACGTGCGAGCCGGTGAAGATGTCGTCGTACTCCAGCAGGTCGGACTCGAAGGCCAGCACCTGCTGCAGGCGCAGCGACCACTGCTGGTCCCACGGCCGCGGCAGTCCGAGCGCCTCGTTCCACGCGGGCAGCTGGACGGCCCGGGCCCGGGCGTCCTTCGACAGGGTCACCCCGAGCATCTCGAGCACGATCCGCTGCACGTTGTTCTCGGGCTGGGCCTCGGTCAGGCCGAGCGAGTTGACCTGCACGCCGTAGCGGAAGCGCCGCATCTTCGGGTCCTGGACGCCGTAGCGCTCGCGGGCGATCCGGTCCCACAGCTCCACGAAGGCGCGCATCTTGCACAGCTCCTCCACGAACCGCACGCCGGCGTTGACGAAGAAGGAGATCCGCCCGACGACCTTCTCGAAGTCGTCCTCGGAGACCTGGCCCGACGCCTTGACCTGGTCGAGGACGGCGATCGCGGTGCACAGCGCGTAGGCCAGCTCCTGCGTGGGAGTCGCACCGGCCTCCTGCAGGTGGTAGCTGCAGATGTTGATGGGGTTCCACTTCGGGATCTCGTGGACGGTGTAGGCGATCATGTCGCTGATCAGGCGCAGGGAGTGCTGCGGCGGGAACACGTAGGTGCCCCGCGAGAGGTACTCCTTGATGATGTCGTTCTGGGTGGTCCCGGCGAGCAGGTGGGCGACCTCGGACGGCTCGAGGTCGGGGTTCTGCTCCTCGGCGGCGACCTGGTACATCGCCAGCAGCCACATCGCGGTCGCGTTGATCGTCATCGAGGTGTTCATCTCGGTGAGCGGGATGTCGGCGAAGAGCTTGCGCATCTCGCCCAGGTGGGGCACCGGCACCCCGACCTTGCCGACCTCGCCGCGCGCGAGCGGCGAGTCGGGGTCGTAGCCGGTCTGGGTCGGCAGGTCGAAGGCGACCGAGAGGCCGGTCTGGCCCTTGGCGAGGTTGGTGCGGTACAGCGCGTTGGACGCCTCGGCCGTCGAGTGACCGGCGTAGGTGCGCATCACCCAGGGGCGGTCCTTCGGCGGGCGCTCGGGCTGGGCCAGGTCCTTCTCCGTCATAGGTCGAGGGTAGGGCGTGGGCTACCCGTTGGTAACTCGTCTCGGTGTGGCCTTTCCAACAGGAACCGGGACGCGGGCGGCGAAGATCCGGGGGTCGTTCCACGCCAGGTAGCCCGAGACCAGGCCGATGATCGCCATCCCGACCACCCCGATCGGCGTGAAGATGTGGTCGCCGCGCACGAACCACGCCCCGAGCACCAGCGCCACGGCCGGCGCGCCGACGACGCCGTGTCGGATCACCTGGTCGACGGCGACCGCGAGGCAGCACGCGATGAGCCCCCACTCGCCGATGTCACCGAGCGGGCGCCCGATGTCGAAGAGGTAGCGGATCTCGTCGGGTCGAGGGACGTCCGGTCCGAGCCGGTGCGTCACGTAGCCGGCGGCGATGCCGTTGATGACGTCCAGCGCGCTGTAGAACGCGGCGTAGGTCACCGCCGTCAGCCGGATCACCCACGCCACCGCGTCGTTGCGGCCCGCGCACCAGCCAGGCCAGCGAGGCACCGACGAGCGGGAAGGCGAGCAGCCCGGGGAAGTGCAGCGTCGACCACTGGTACGACGTCTCGTAGCTCAGGCCGTGGGGGTGGAAGAAGCCGGCGCCGGCCAGCGACAGCGCAGGCAGCGCGAGGACGAACGACAGGAGAACGCGGTTTCGCATGGCACCACTGTGCCTGCTCCCACCGAATCCGCCACCGGTCAGGTCACGCGACGGCGAGCCGCTCCACCTCGACCAGCCGGATCAGTCGCGTCATGTGGAGCAGTCGGCGCACCGGCCCGTTGCAGCCGCGCAGCGTCAGGTGGCCGCCCCGGTGGGAGGCGTAGCGGGAGGCGACGGCCAGGACCCGCAGCGCCGTGACGTCGACGCTGGCGACCTCGGTGAGGTCGACCACGACCGCGCCGTGGCGCTCGAGGGCGTCGTAGATCTCGCTGCGCACCTCGCGGGTGCTGCGCACGTCGAAGTCTCCGTGCAGCACCAGGGCCGGGCCATCGGTGACGATGTCCATGGGGCCACCCTTCACTGGTCGTCGGTCACTGGTCGTTCGTGCTCCTACCCCTATGACGCCCTGGGGAACCAGGAGGTTGCGTCGAACCACCCCTCAATTTCCGGTGGGTCCTCCCGGGGGCCTCCCCGGCCGTTGCGGTGGCTGCCGAGCCGTGCCCCACCCGTAGGCTCCAGCCATGGTCAACCTCACCAGGATCTACACCCGCACCGGCGACGGCGGCGAGACCCGGCTCGGTGACATGAGCGTCACCACCAAGAACGATCCGCGGCTGCATGCCTACGCCGACGTCGACGAGGCGAACGCCCACCTCGGCCTCGCCGTCGCGACCGGCGACCTCGACGAGGACGTCGTCGCGGTGCTGACCCACGTGCAGAACGACCTCTTCGACGTCGGCGCCGACTTCTGCACCCCGGTCGTCGAGGATCCTGAGTTCCCCCCGCTGCGCATCGAGCAGGCCTACGTCGACCGCCTCGAGCAGTGGTGCGACACCTACAACGAGTCGCTGACGCCGCTGCGCTCCTTCATCCTCAGCGGCGGCACGACCGGCGCCGCGCAGCTCCACGTGTGTCGCACCGTCATCCGTCGCGCCGAGCGATCGGCCTGGGCCGCCCACGACGAGCACGCGGCGACGATGAACCCGCTCGCGATCACCTACCTCAACCGCCTCTCCGACCTGGTCTTCATCCTCGCCCGCCACGCCAACCGGGCCGACGGCGACGTGCTGTGGGTGCCCGGCGGCGAGCGCTGACGGCGTGCTGCTCGACGCCCGCGGCGCCCTGTGGAGGAGCTGAGCGCGGCGTCGGCGCTCGCTGACAGACTGGCCCACGATGATCCTCAGCCAGCTCTCGCGTGACGAGATCGCGCGCCACTTCGACGCCGCGACGATGACGCGTGCCGTCCCCTACGCGGCCGACGGATCGGTCTCGACACCGGAGATCCAGGCGCTCGACCACGAGCGCGTCGAGGCGCTGGCCTACGTCACCGGCTCCGCCTCCGCGTCCTACGTCGTGTGGCTGCGCGCGGTGTCGGTCCACGCCGGCCTGACGATCGAGACCCGCTGCAACTGCCCGATCGCCTACCGCTGCAAGCACGGCGCCGCTCTCGCGCTCGTGCTGGGGCGCAGCTTCTCCGGTGGCCGTCACCAGCGCCCCCCACCTGGGAGGAAGAGCTCGACGGGCTCCTCGACCGACCTCGACGACCTGGCCGCTCCCCCGCCGGGCCTGCCCGGGGTGGCGCTGAGCTTCAGCGTCATCGCGTCGCACCGGCGCAGCTACCACTACGACACCGGCCCGAGCGTCCGGGTGCGGCCGTTGCGTCCCGGGCGCACGACAGGCGTGGGTCAAGTCCGGCATCGACTGGTCCGACCTCTCCGCCGCCTCCGTGGACGCGTCCTACGCGCCCGACCAGCTGGCGGTCCTGCGCGACCTCGCGGAGTGCCTGGCCCACCGCACCACCTACGGCTACCTCGTGGCCGACCCGTCCGTCGGCGACTTCGGACCCGACGCCGTCCCCCTCCTGCGACGGGCGCGCGATGCCGGGATCACCTTCGTCACCACCGCACCGCTCGACCAGGTCGCTGCTCCTCGACGAGCCGCTCGACCTCGTGGTCGACGCGTCGGCCGACGCTGCCGGCACGGCCCTGACGACGGGCCTGGCCCACGAGGGTCGACTGTGGCGGGGCGACGAGGTGCTGCTGTGGGGCGACCCGCCCACACCGCCGGGCTCCTGGCCGACCGCACCCTCGTGCTCGGCACGCTCGGGCGTCGGCTGCCGCCCGGTCCGATGCACGCCTTGCGCAGCGGCGAGCCCGTCGTCGTCCCGAGCGCGGCGCCGGGTGGTCCCGACCTGCTGCGCCGCCTGATGCGCCTGCTGCCGGTCACCTCGCACGACGAGTCCGTGACGCTGCCCGAGCCCCTGGTGCCCCGCCTGCGGCTGCGGGTGCGGTGGGCCTCCAGCCAGGAGGCCACGCTCACCTGGCACTGGCTCTACGCCGAGACCGAGGTCGGCGCCTCCGACCCGCACCCGTTGCGTGACCCGGCGGCCGAGGCCGCGATCGTCGGCCGGCTGCCCCAGGCGCCCGAGCTGCCCGCCCGCACCGTCACCGGGGTCGACGTGCTCCACCTCGCCCTGCTCGAGCTGCCGGTCTGGCGCGGTGCCGACGACGTGGAGGTCGTCGAGGTCGACGCCCCCCGCTTCCGCGAGTCCGACGAGTCCCCCGACATCGCTTTCGTCGTCGCCGAGCCCGACTCCGCCGACCCGCCGGACCACACCGACTGGCTCGACCTCGAGATCGCGATCACCGTCGAGGGAGAGCGGGTCCCGCTCCCCGACGTGCTGGCCGCGCTGACCTTCGACCTGGAGCACGTGATCCTGCCCAGCGGGCTGTTCTTCCGCACCGACCGACCCGAGTTCGCCCGCCTGCACGACGTCGTCCGGGCCGCGGCCGAGCTGCGCGAGCGCGACGGCGAGCGGGTGCGGGTGGGCAGGTCCGACCTCGGACTGTGGGCGCAGCTCGCCGACCTCGGCGTCGTCGACGCCCAGGCCGGCGAGTGGGTCGCTCGGGCGCAGGCACTGCGCGACCTGACCGAGCTCCCCCGGCCCGAGCCGACGGGGATCACCTCCACCCTGCGCAGCTACCAGCTCGACGGCTTCCACTGGCTCGCCTTCCTCTGGCAGCACCAGCTCGGCGGGATCCTCGCCGACGACATGGGCCTCGGCAAGACCCTCCAGGTCCTGACGCTCATCGCGCACACCCGCGCCTCGACGGGCGAGCCGTTCCTCGTCGTGGCCCCGACCAGCGTGGTGTCGGCCTGGCAGAGCGAGGCGGCACGCCACGCGCCCGGGTTGACCGTGCGGGCGATCACCTCGTCGCGTGCGCGGCGCGGCACCACGGTGGCCGAGGAGGCGGCCGGGGCCGACCTCGTGGTCACCACCTACACCCTGCTGCGGCTGGAGTCGGAGGACTACGCCGACGTCTCCTGGGCCGGGCTGGTGCTCGACGAGGCCCAGGTCGTGAAGAACCACCAGAGCAAGGCCTACGCCGCGGCCCGGATGGTCCCGGCGCCGTTCCGGCTGGCGGTGACCGGCACCCCCTTCGAGAACCGTCTCCTCGAGCTGTGGTCGTTGCTCTCGATCGTCGCGCCCGGTCTCTACCCGCATCCCCGGGCCTTCACCGAGCACGTCGTCCGTCCTGTCGAGAAGCTCGGCGACGAGGCGGCCCTGAGGCGTTTCACCCAACGCATCAAGCCGTTCGTGCTGCGCCGCACCAAGGAGCTCGTCGCCGACGACCTGCCGCCCAAGCAGGAGCAGGTCCTCCAGGTCGAGCTCAACAGCCGCCACCGCAAGCTCTACGACGCCCACCTCGCCAAGGAGCGACAGCGGATCCTCGGGCTCGTCGACGACGACTTCGACCGCAACCGCGTGGCGATCCTGGCCGCGCTCACGACGTTGCGCCAGCTCGCCCTCGATCCCGCGCTCACCGACGCCGACCACGAGCGGGTCGGCTCGGCCAAGATCGACGTCCTCGTCGACCACCTCGCCGAGATCGCCGCCGAGGGCCACCGCGCCCTCGTGTTCAGCACCTTCACGGGGTTCCTGAGGAGGGTGCGCGACCGCCTCGACCGGGAGGCGATCTCGACGGCCTACCTCGACGGCACCACCCGCAAGCGGTCCGCCGTCATCGAGGACTTCCGCACCGGCGAGGCCTCGGTCTTCCTCATCAGCCTCAAGGCCGGCGGCGTCGGGCTGACCCTGACCGAGGCCGACTACGTGTTCGTGCTCGATCCCTGGTGGAACCCCGCCGCCGAGGCCCAGGCGGTCGATCGCGCGCACCGCATCGGGCAGTCCAAGACGGTGATGGTCTACCGACTGGTGTCCACCGAGACGATCGAGGACAAGGTGATGGCCCTCAAGGAGCGCAAGGCAGCCCTCTTCGCGCGCGTCATCGACGGTGAGGGTGCCGGCTCAACTGCCATCACCGCCGACGACATCCGCGCGCTCTTCGACTGATCGCGCCGCTCCCGGCGAGGTCGCTCGCAGCGCACCGATGGCGACCATGGCCGGCACGAGCAGCACCGCCACGACCTGCAGCGACTCCAGGGTCCCGACCCGGTCGCCGACCGCGCCCAGGAGCGGCGGTCCGGCGAGGAACGCGGCGTACCCGATCGTCGACACCACGCTGACCCGGGCAGCAGCGCGGGCGGGGTCGTCGGCCGCCGCACTCATCCCCACGGGGAAGCCCAAGGACGCGCCCAGCCCCCAGGCCACGATGCCGGCCGTCACGACGACGGGGCCCGAGCCGTGCACGGCGAGCAGCAACCCCGCCGCAGCGACGACCGCACCCACCCACAGGGTCGGCGCGCGTCCCCACCGGTCGAGGACCGCGGTGCCGGCGAGTCGTCCCAGCGTCATCGCCGCGACGAAGGCGGCGAAACCCGCGACACCGACGGCGTGCGAGGCGTCGTGCCCGTCGACGAGCGCGAGGGCGAGCCAGTCGTTGGCCGACCCCTCGGCCAGGGCGAAGGCCAGCACGACCACGCCGATGAGCAGGGTGCGCGGCTCGCGCCAGGCGGAGCGGTGGGTGGTCGTGGCCGCCGGGTCGTCCGCGGCCGGCAGGAACTGAGCCGTGGCCGTCAGCACGCCGACCAGGGCCACCGCGGCGGCGAGCCCGAGGTGCACCGTCATCGGCACCCCCACGCCGACCGCCGGCACGGCGATCAGCGCTCCGGCCACCGCGCCCAGGCTGAAGACGGCGTGGAACCGCGGCATGATCGTGCGACGCACGAGCGCTCGACCTCGGCGCCCTCGATGTTCATGGCGACGTCCCACACGCCGACGCCGGCACCGCTCGCGGCCAGCCCGACCGCGGTCAGCGGCACGGATCCGACGACCGTCGCACCCAGGGACGCCGCCACGAGCCCGGCCGCCGGCCACCGCCGCTCCGGACCGTACGACGCCCGCGGCGCCCCACCGTGCCACGAGGGCACCGGCGGTCGGCAGCGCCACCAGCGACCCGACCGCCAGGGCCAGGAGCAGCAGGCCGAGCGAGGCGTTGTCGAGGTCGAGGTCGGCGCGCACGTCCGGCACCCGCGCCACCAGGGAGGCGAAGAGCAGGCCGTTGAGCGCGAAGACGCCGAACACGGCGTTGCGCGCGTGGACCACGCTCACCTGCTCCAGTCCGTTCCGGGGGGTCGTGCCTCCAACCAGGACTGGAAGCCGGTGAGGGAGGCGGTGCTCATCGCGAGCTCGATCTCGCCGTCCGGTGTCTGGCAGTGGATCACGACGTGGTCGGGATAGAGCGACATCTGCTCGGTGCCCGAGGGCTCACGACTGCCGTCGTAGCTCAGCGTCTCGCGGGCCCACCTCCGCTTGGGACGCGGGGCCAGGGAGAACACCCGGAACCACTCCAGCCTCTCACCCGAGTAGCGACCCAGGCCCAGGACCCAGCCGCGCCCGTCACCGTGCGGACGGACGCGGAAGCTGAGCTCGAAGGTGCCGCCGTGGCGCGAGATCACGCGACGGCGAACGACCAGCGCCAGCCCGTAGACGACCGCGAGGAGCAGCAGCACGCCGGCGGCATCGATCAGCCACTGCCACCACGCCACGCCGGCCCCACCTCTCCCTTGGAGCACAGACCCTAGAGGGTCGACGTCAGGATGCCTTCTCGACGGCCCGCATGCGGGCGCTCGCGCGACGGATGCGCAGCTCGCGCTCGTCGCCGGTCGGCAGCGCCCTCGGCCGCCTCGAGCTCGGCCCTGACCTCGTCGATCTTGATCTCCTCGGCGAGCAGCGCGTGCTCGGAGAGGATCGAGACCCGGTCGGCCGCGACCGAGATGAAGCCACCGTCGACCGCCGCGTGCACGACGCCCTCGGGCGTGGTGATCTCGACCGCGGCGTCGACCAGCAGCGACAGCAGCGGCGCGTGGCCGCGCAGCACGCCGATGTCACCCTCGGAGGTGCGGGCGATGACCATCGAGGCCTCCCCGGACCACACGACGCGGTCCGCGGCGACCATCTCGACCTGCAGGCCGGTGCCGATGTCGCCAGCCATCAGAGGTTCTTCTGGATCTCAGCCCACTTGGCCTCGACGTCGTCGAGCCCGCCGCACATGAAGAACGCCTGCTCGGCGACGTGGTCGTAGTCGCCGTCGGCGATCTTGTTGAACGCCTCGATCGTGTCGGCCGACCGGCGACCGTCGAGCCCTCGATGCCGGTGAACTGCTTGGCGACGTAGGTGTTCTGCGACAGGAAGCGCTGGATGCGGCGCGCGCGCGAGACGATGATGCGGTCCTCCTCGGACAGCTCGTCGACACCGAGGATCGCGATGATGTCCTGCAGCTCCTTGTTGCGCTGCAGGATCCGCTTGACGCGGATCGCGCAGTCGTAGTGCGCCTGCCCGATGTACTGGGCGTCGAGGATCCGCGACGTCGAGGTCAGCGGGTCCACCGCCGGGTAGATGCCCTGCGACGCGATGTCGCGCGAGAGCTCCGTGGTCGCGTCGAGGTGCGCGAACGTCGTGGCCGGCGCCGGGTCGGTGTAGTCGTCGGCCGGCACGTAGATCGCCTGCAGCGAGGTGATCGAGTTACCTCGCGTCGAGGTGATCCGCTCCTGGAGCTGACCCATCTCGTCGGCCAGGTTGGGCTGGTAGCCCACCGCGGAGGGCATCCGGCCCAGCAGGGTCGAGACCTCGGAGCCGGCCTGGGTGAAGCGGAAGATGTTGTCGATGAAGAGCAGCACGTCCTGGTTCTGGACGTCGCGGAAGTACTCCGCCATCGTCAGCGCCGAGAGCGCGACGCGCAGCCGGGTCCCCGGCGGCTCGTCCATCTGGCCGAAGACCAGGGCGGTCTGGCCGAGGACGCCGGCCTCCTCCATCTCGTCGATGAGGTCGTTGCCCTCACGGGTGCGCTCACCGACACCGGCGAACACCGACACACCACCGTGGTCCTTGGCGACGCGGGCGATCATCTCCTGGATGAGCACGGTCTTGCCGACGCCGGCACCGCCGAACAGGCCGATCTTGCCGCCGTTGACGTAGGGCGTCAGCAGGTCGATGACCTTGATGCCGGTCTCGAACATCGTGGTCTTCGACTCGAGCTGGTCGAAGGCCGGGGCCTTGCGGTGGATGCCCCACCGCTCCTTGACCTCGTACTCCTCGCCCTCGTTGAGGTTGAGGACGTCACCGGTCGCGTTGAACACGTGACCCTTGGTGATGTCGCCCACCGGCACCGTGATCGGGCCGCCGGTGTCGGTCACCGTGGCGCCGCGGACCAGGCCGTCGGTCGACTTCATCGAGATGGCGCGCACCATGCCGTCGCCGATGTGCAGCGCGACCTCGAGGATCAGGGTGATGGTCTCCCCGCCCAGCTCGATGGGCGACCTCGAGCTTGTTGTACATCTCGGGCATCGCGTCGACGGGGAACTCGACGTCGACGACGGGGCCGGTCACCCGGGCGACGCGGCCGGTGCTACCGGCGTTCGAGCCGGTCGTGGTCTCTTCAACAGTGGCAGTCATGTCTCTCTCACTCACACTCAATCTCGATGCCGGCGTTGGCATCGGCCAGCGCGTTGACGCCACCGACGATCTCGCTGATTTCCTGGGTAATGCCGGCCTGGCGGGCCTGGTTGGCGATGCGCGTGTACTTCTTGATCAGCTCGTCGGCGTTGTCGGTGGCCGACTTCATCGCCTTCTGGCGAGCCGCGAGCTCGGAGGCCGCGGCCTGGAGCAGGGCGAAGAAGATCCGGCTCTGGACGTACTGCGGCAGCAGCCCGTCGAGCACCGACTCGGGCGACGGCTCGAACTCGTAGAGCGGGAGCACCTCGCTCGACTCGGGAGCCTCCTCGCCCTCGATGACCTCCAGCGGCAGCAGCCGCACGGCGGTCGGCTCCTGGATCAGCATCGAGCGGAAGCGGGTGTAGACGACGTGGACCTCGTCGACGTCGCCCTCCTCGCCCTGCTCCTTGAGGAAGGCCGTCGATCAGCGCCTCGCCGATCTCGGCCGCCACCTCGTAGGAGGGCTGGTCGGAGAAGCCGGTCCAGGCCCGCACGATCGGGCGGTTGCGGAACTTGAAGTACGCCTCGCCCTTGCGACCGCCGATGTAGATGTCGACCTCCTTGCCCTCGTCGCGCAGGCGCTCGAAGAGTCGCTCGGCCTCCTTGAGCACGCTCGAGGAGTAGGCGCCGGCCAGCCCGCGGTCGCTGGTGACGACCAGCACCGCGGCCTTGACCGGGTTCTCCTCCTCCTTGGTCAGCGGGTGGTCGACGTTGGAGAACGTCGCCACCGCCGACACCGCGCGCGTCAGCTCGCGGGCGTACGGCGCTGCCGCCTGAGCCCGCTGCTGCGCCTTGATGATGCGCGACGCAGCGATGAGCTCCATGGCGCGCGTGATCTTCTTCATCGACTCCGTCGACTTGATCCGCGCGCGGTACTCACGCAGCGATACGGCCATGTGTCGTCAGCCCCGCTTCTGCTTGACGATCGTCTCCTGCTCGAGCTCCTCGTCGCCGAGCGCCTCGGCGGCGGCCTCGTGACCGACCTTGATCGAGCCGCCGTCGGAGGTCTCGAACTGGTCGAGGAAGGAGTCGTAGGCGTCGGAGACGCGACGACGCGGTGTCGTCCTCGAACTTCAGCGACTCGCGGATGGCCGACAGGATGCCCTCGTGCGAGCGGCGCAGGAAGTCGAGGAACTCGTGCTCGAAGCGCAGCACGTCGTCGGTCGGCACCTTGTCGAGGCGACCCGACGGTGCCGAGCCACAGCGAGACCGTCATCTCCTCGACCGGGTACGGCGAGTAGGCCGGCTGCTTGAGCAGCGCCATCAGGCGCTGACCGCGGTCGAGCTGCTGGCGCGAGGCGGCGTCGAGGTCGGAGGCGAACATCGCGAACGCCTCCATGGCGCGGAACTGCGCCAGGTCGACCTTGAGCGAGCCGGTGACGGCCTTCATCGCCTTGGTCATCGCCGCACCACCCACGCGCGAGACCGAGACACCCACGTCGATGGCGGGGCGCTGGTTGGCCGCGAACAGGTCGGACTGCAGGAAGATCTGGCCGTCGGTGATCGAGATGACGTTGGTCGGGATGAACGCCGAGACGTCGTTGGCCTTGGTCTCGATGATCGGCAGACCGGTCATCGAGCCCTTGCCCATGTCGTCGGAGAGCTTCGCGCAGCGCTCGAGCAGGCGGCTGTGCAGGTAGAAGACGTCACCGGGGTAGGCCTCGCGGCCCGGCGGGCGGCGCAGCAGCAGCGACACGGCGCGGTAGGCCTCGGCCTGCTTGGTGAGGTCGTCGAAGACGATGAGGACGTGCTTGCCCTCGTACATCCAGTGCTGGCCGATGGCCGAGCCGGTGTAGGGGGCGAGGTACTTGAAGCCGGCCGAGTCCGAGGCGGGCGAGGCGACGATGGTCGTGTACTCGAGAGCACCGGCCTCCTCGAGCGCGCCGCGCACCGAGGCGATGGTCGAGCCCTTCTGGCCGATGGCGACGTAGATGCAGCGGACCTGCTTCTCCGGGTCGCCGGTCTCCCAGTACTGCTTCTGGTTGATGATCGTGTCGATCGCGACCGTGGTCTTGCCGGTGGCGCGGTCACCGATGATCAGCTGGCGCTGGCCGCGACCGATCGGGGTCAGGGCGTCGATCGCCTTGATCCCGGTGGCCAGCGGCTCGTGCACCGACTTGCGCTCCATCACCGAGGGCGCCTGGGTCTCCAGGTTGCGACGACCGGTGGTCTCGATGTCGCCGAGACCGTCGA
>CAWGJR010000033.1:0-12610 GCA_963822915.1 uncultured Actinomycetota bacterium | reverse complement strand
CAATGTATTGCTGTTGATCTCGTCGGTCAGCCGGGCCCAGGACCCGTCGGGCGCCGTCGTCGGCGGCTGACCCTCGCCACCGGTGGCGGCGATGTCCTGGACCGCGGTGATCTGCGCGCGCCACCGCTCCCCCGGGAACAGGATGCCCTGCTCGGCGAGAGCTTCCTTGTTGTTGCCCAGGACGTTCTGCACGAAGCTCGTGCCCGACTTCATCGAGCCGATGTGCAGCACCACACGTTGGGCCACCCTGGAAGCCTCCTCCTCAACAGCACCGAGCGGTGCGCGACCTCGTCGCTGTGCTCACGGCACCACGACGTCGACCACCGGAACCCAGTGGTCGGTGGAGAGCCTAGCCAGTGGCGGCTTGCTGAACTCGAAGCCGCCCCACTGGGTCTGCGCCGGACCGAAGATCCAGTCGACGCGCATGAGCTTCGGGGTCACGCACGTCCCGTTGGGCTTGAGCCGTCCGCCGGAGGCGCTGACCAGCCCGGTGCGCTCCATCGTCTTGCAGAGGATCGTCTTCTTCTCGTTCATGTCGCCGACGTAGAAGACCGGCAGCCCGGTCTCCTGGAGCTTCTGGATCTCCGCGAGCTGCTTGTTGGTGGCCTTGTCGCGCTTGGCCTGGTAGTCGTTCGGGGCGTTGTGCACGCCCATCACGTAGAACTCCTTGCCCGTGGAGAGCTGGCGCAGCTTGACGATCGGCCGGGGCAGCACCCGCGCGATGAACTGCGTACGGATCGTGCGCGTCTCCAGCGCCTCGAAGTCGGTGGTGTCCCAGATGATCGTGCTCTCGACACCGAGGTCCCCGGCCGACGGCTCGGGGTAGGAGGCGAAGCGACCCTCGCTGCCGGCGATGATCGCGGCCAGCTGACCCGCGTCCTGCTCCTGGATGCCGGCGACCTGGATGCCGTTGTTGAGCAGCATCTGAGCGGTCCAGTCGGCACGGACCCGGCTCGGCCCGAACCGGTCGGCGTCGGCGAAGGGACGCGTGTGGTGGTTGCCGAGGGTGTTCATGGTGGCGAGCCGGAAGCTCAGCGGTCCGCCCGGGTCGGGCTCGGGCTCGGCGAAGGTCGGCTTCCTGCTCGTCGATCCGGGGCCCTGGTCACCCAGCTGGCCGCGCTGGTTGTCTCCCCAGCACACCGCGGTGGCCGAGGTCGTCGTCGCACAGAAGTGGTACCACCCGCCCGACACGGTCGCGTAGGACGAGCCCTTGCGCTTCACCGGCGTCCGCGCGCCGGGTACGGCGGGCAGCTTGCCCGCGATCTGGCCGAAGCGGTTGTCGCCCCAGCACCACAGGGCGCCGTCACGGTCCACCAGGCACGACGCCCCCTCGCCCACGCCGATGGACACCGCGCGGTGGCCACCGGGGACGGCGGTGGGGGTGGTGGCGTAGACCGGGGCACCGTCGCCGACCTGACCGAGGTCGTTGCGACCCCAGCAACGCACCGTGCCGTTGACCTGGCGTGCGCACGCGTGCGTCCAGGACAGGGCGACCTCGCTCCACGACGCCGTGCCCGCGACCTGGGTCGGGCGGGAGCGATCACCGAGGTCACCGACGCCGACCTGTCCGAACGTGTTGCGGCCCCAGCACCAGAGCGTGCCGTCCTTCTTGATCCCGCACGTGGTCCACCCCGCCGCCGCGACCGAGGACCACGTGCCGGGCACCCGGTGCTTGCCGAGGTCCTGGGCGGTGTTGCCCTGACCCCGCTGACCCGCGGAGTTGTCGCCCCAGCACCACAGGGCGCCCTTGACGCGCACCGCGCAGGTGTGGAACCAGCCGGTGGCCACCTGCTTCCAGGTCTTCGGTCCGGCGATCAGCTTGGGCCTGGTGACCGTGGCCTTCTGGCCGTCACCGACCTGTCCGCGGTGGTTGAGCCCCCAGCACGACAGGGCGCCAGTGGTCTTCACACCGCACGTGGTCGAGCCTCCGGACGAGACCTGCGCCCACTTGCCGCGTCCCGGGACGCGAGTGGGCGCCACCGGGTCGTTGGAGGTCGAGCCGAGGCCCAGCTGCCCGTAGGTGTTGCGCCCCCAGCACCACAGGGACGACTTCTCGCGGATGCCGCAGGAGAACTCCCCGCCGGCCGAGGTCTGCGTTGTCGCCTCCGTGCGCGCCACCCGAGGCGCTGGTGGCTCGGCGCTGCCCGAGGGAGCGCCGGCGACCGCGACCAGCAGCGCCGCGAGCACCGCCAGACCCGTGGCCAGGACCATGGCGGCGTACGCCGAACGGGGGCGTGCGGGCATGGTGGACCTCCAGGGGGAAGGGGCAGAGGGGGCGAAACCGCCCCAACCGTACCTTCAGTCACACCAGTCACGCTAGGGAACGGCGCAACCAATCGACGACACGCCGCCGAGTCGCTGGATTCAGCTCTCCATGTTGCGGTAGGGGTCGATGACCTGGCCGCGGTAGGACGGGAGGAGGCGGGCGCTCTGCAGGCGGGTGTTGAACATCTTGTTCACGAACCGGCCGTACGCGCGCTCCACGCCGTCACGGTCGATGATCATGCCCTGCTCGTCGGAGAGGATGGCGGTGCCGGAGAAGTTGGCCGACCCGTTGAGCACGATCCGCTCGCTGCGGTTGCCGTCGTAGTTGCCGCTGATCGCCATGATCTTGGAGTGCAGGTAACGGTCGTAGGCGCCGTCCCCGTCGAAGTCCTGGACCAGGTGGTTGTTGGGGAGCTGGGTGATGAGGCCCTTGGAGAGCCCGACCGCCTGGCTGTAGACCACGCGGATGTTGCACCCCTTGTTCTTCAGGCTGATCAGCTTGCGCAGGATGTTGGCGCCGATGTCGTTGTTGAAGACGTCCTGGCCCACCCGGATCGCGGTCTTGCCGTTGATGCCGGCGTCGCGTGCGCCACCGCACTTGACGTTGTCGAGCATCTTGATGGCCAGGTGGGTGCGCCCGACCCGGGGGTAGAACCACCCGTAGATCGTGCCGTCACGGAAGGCCTCGTAGGGCTGCTTCTTGTCAGCGGCCATCTGGCCGAACACGTTGACGTAGTTGTCGTAGGTCTTCTTGCGCTCCGTCACGGTGAACATGTCGTTCCACTGCACGGTCGCCGCGGTCTGGGTCAGGTTGGCGGAGGTGTTCATGACGATCCGCTTGGTCGAGCCCGACTGGCTGAAGATGTAGTACTTGGCGTGCATCGCCCCGCCCTTGCCGCGGCACGAGTGGTCGCAGGTGCGGATCCAGCTCTTGTCGGCCGGCTTGCGCTTGGCGTTGGCCTTGTCGTTGAAGTTGCGCTGCATCGTCTGGAAGGAGCCGCCGTAGCCCTGGGCCTGGGCGAGGGTCCTGGCCATGTACATCTGCACCGTCACCCCGCGCCGGTGGGCGGCGGTCAGCGCGGCGACGTAGCGCGTGCTGCTGAAGTTCCAGGAGACGGCACGGATGTGGGCACCGTCGCGGGTGTGGTTGATCACGCGCAGGATCTTGGTGACGATCCTGCCCTTGGTGTTGTCGTTCGCGCTGGTCGTCGTCACGCCAGGCGCGACGCGGTAGCGCTTGCTCTTCTTCTTCTTGCCCGACTTGTCCGACGACTTCTTCGACAGCGGGGCCGCCGTGTCGAGGACACTCGGGGCGACGGTGGAGGACACCCCCGAGGACGACGCAGAGATCGACGCCGCGGCCGGCTGGGTCCCCGAGCTTCCGGGGGCACTGAACGTCGTCACGGCGAGCAGGGTCGCGGTGAGCACGGCAACGGTCTTGATCTTCACTCGATGGCTCCTGGGAGTCGGGAGATTCGTAGGGCAACGCTGGGACGGGATCGGCGACGACCACGCTGTACGGGACGAGGGTAGGTCAGGCCTGGCAATTCTTCAGCGCCCGCGAGAACTGCTTGCTCGTCGCGAGGTCGGGAACCTCGTTGACGATGGCTCCGGGAACGGCGTAGAACGTCTCGCCGTAGGTGACGATCGGCACACCGAAGGAGCAGTCGTTCTCCTCCGCGGGGACCTCGGTGCCGTCGGCGTCGCACCCGGCGTAGGGCTTGGGCAGGTCCTGCCCGGCGACCCAGACGTCGGCACAGGCCGGCAGGGACGAGGACGGCGGCGCGGGGGTCTCGTCCGGACCGACGGAGGTCGTGGTCGGGGCGGGATCGGCCGCCTGACCCGGGTCGGCGGCGTCGTCGCCACACCCGACGAGCGCTGCGCCGAGCACCAGGCTCAGCGCGACACCCGCGACGGCGCGGGCTGGGGACAGGGGCGACATGGCAGCGATCATACGTGGGCCTCGCCGCGACCGCCGACATTGCGACCGGATCCGCGTCGGGAGCGTGTCCGACGGCTACCTTGGCACCATGAGCACCAGTTCGCCCCGCGTCTACGTGGCCCGACTGGTCGGCCTTCCCATCTTCGACCCCTCGGGCGACCAGGTCGGCAAGGTCCGCGACCTGGTGGTGGCCATGCGCTCGGAGGCCACGCAGCCCCGGGTGCTCGGGCTGGTCTCCGAGGTGCCCGGTCGGCGGCGGATCTTCGTGCCGATGACCAGGGTGACCCATGTCGACAGCGGTCAGGTCTACACGACCGGCCTGCTCAACATGCGCCGATTCGAGCAGCGCTCGACCGAGACGCTGGTGATCGGGGAGATGCTCGACCGACGCGTCACCATCCCGGTCGGCGGCGGCTCGGGCGAGACGGTCACGGGGACCGTCTACGACGTGGCGATGGAACAGGGACGCACCCGGGACTGGGTGCTGAGCCGGGTCGCGGTGCAGGAACCCGCCAAGGCGCTGCGGCGCCGGGGCCAGACCCACGTGGTGGAGTGGCGCGACGTCCGCGGGCTCGCCCAGTCCGACGGTGACGCCCAGGGCGCCACGCACCTGCTGCACGCCCTCAACGAGATGCGGCCGGCCGACGCGGCGACCATGCTCCACGACCTCCCGCTGGACCGTCGTACGGCGGTCGTGGCGGCGCTCGACGACGAGCGCCTGGCCGACGTGCTCGAGGAGATGTCCGAGGAGGACCAGGTCGACATCCTCAAGCATCTCGACAGCGAGCGGGCCGCCGACGTGCTCGAGGAGATGTCGGCCGACGACGCCGCCGACCTGATCCGCGACCTGCCACCGGAGACCGCGGAGATCCTGCTCGACCTGATGGAGCCCGACGAGGCCGAGGACGTGCGCCGTCTCATGTCCTACGTCGAGGACACCGCCGGCGGCATGATGACCCCGGAGCCGGTGATCCTCGGCACCGATGCGACGGTCGCCGACGCCCTCGCCCACGTGCGCAACCCCGACCTCACCCCGTCGCTGGCGGCCCTGGTCTACGTCTGCCGCTCCCCGCTCGAGACCCCGACCGGCCGACTGATCGGCGTCGCCCACATCCAGCGCCTGCTCCGTGAACCCCCCTCCAGCCTGGTGGCCGGGGCGCTCGACGAGTCCTTGGAGAGCCTGCGGCCCGAGGCCACGATCACCGAGGTCGCCCTCCACCTCGCGACCTACAACCTGGTGGCAGCACCCGTCGTCGACGAGAACGGCCACCTTCTCGGGGCCGTGACGGTCGACGACCTGCTCGACCACATGCTCCCGGCCGGCTGGCGCGACCGCGCGCTGAGCGAGGGGTCCCGCCGTGGCTGAGCGTCGCGACTCCTCCAAGCGCCTCGACACGCCGCGCGACACCCGCCGCCAGCTCGTACGCCGCCCCAGCGTCGACGCCGACGCCTTCGGGATCTTCGCCGAGCAGTTCGCCCGCTTCATGGGCACCGCGACCTTCCTGGCCTACATGACGCTCGTGGTGGTCGTCTGGGTCGGCTACAACGTGGTGGCACCCGACAGCGCCTCCTTCGACGTCTACCCGTTCATCTTCCTCACGCTGATCCTGAGCCTCCAGGCGTCCTACGCCGCTCCGCTGATCCTGCTCGCGCAGAACCGGCAGGAGGTCCGCGACAAGGTCATCGCGGAGCAGGACCGGCAGGCCAACGCCCGCGCGCACGCCGACATGGAGTTCCTCGCCCGCGAGGTCGCCTCGCTGCGGCTGGCACTGGGTGAGGTCGCGACCCGCGACTACCTCAGGTCCGAGCTGCGCTCGCTCCTGATCGAGCTGGACCAGCGCGACCAGGAGTCATCGACGTCCTAGCAGTCGCCGGAGTCGGCGGGCCGGGCTCGGCGGCGGCTCGGACGACGACTCCGCCGGCACGGGCACCGCCGCGCGGACGCCGCCGAAGTACTGCTTCTTCGAGCTCCCCCGCAGCTGCTCGAGGCCCTCGCGCAGCGCCGTCACCATCGACTCGTCCGACTCGGGCACCTGCGTGCCCCGGAGCGGGTCGGTGCGGAGCAGGACCCCGAGCTCGGCTCAGCGCCCCGACGTCGTCCTCGGTGGTGGCGCGGTAGACCTCCAGCAGCCGTCGTCGCCGTTCCTCGTCCGGGAGGTCGGCGGTGATCAGGTCGCGCAGCCTCTCGGCGTGCTCGAGGCGTCCGGGTCGATAGCTGGCGCGCGGGCCGGAGGCCACCATCGCCGTCCACTTCCTCAGGAACTCCTCGGCCGAGTAGGACTCGTAGTGGAACAGCTCGAGGCGCGGGTCACGGTGGGCCGGCAGCGCGGTGCGCTCGGAGTCGAGGACCCGGTGCAGGCCGATCCACCCGGCGACGCGGACCCTGACACCGACCTTGCCCTGGAGGTGGCCGTTGAAGTAGTCGCGGTTGCTCGGTCGCGCCAGCAGGCCGCGCTCGTGCAGGACCTGCAGCTCGTGGTCGTCGAGCTCGCGCTTGAAGAGCGTCGGCGGACTCTCCCAGTGGGCCTGGCTCACCGCCTCGCGCACCGCGAGCTGCACCGTGGGGGCCTCCTCCGGCACGCTCGCCAGGACCGCCCGGTCGAGCCTGACGACCTCGTCGCCGTCGACGTGGAACGCCCACGTCGCCTCCGAGCCGGGGTGGACGGCGAGGAGCTCCTTGACCACGGTGGCGTTCGTGCACTGCCGCTCGTTGAGGGCGCGGGGGCGCTCGTCCCACCAGGCGGGGCCGGCCCGCACGCAGGTGACGTGCTGCTCGGCGTCGAGGAACTCACCCACCTCCTGCTGGCCCTCGTCGCGGGGAGCGTCGAGGAAGACGACGAGGTGGTCGAGCCCGCCGCCCAGGTTGCCCGCGACGAACCGCTCGACGTTCGCGAGGGAGTCCTTGAGGGTGGTGGCGGCCACGAGCATGCGGCGCAGCCTACCCAGCCGAAGGCCGCGCGACCGCGGCTCGGAGCGGCTCGAGGCGGCGCCGGGGAGCGCCGTCGGTGCGGGGTGCTGCCCGCCGGGGCCCTAGACTCGGAGGCATCATGAGTGCTCCGACCCAAGACCAGCTCCAGGCCGCCCTGGCGACCGTCAACGACCCCGAGATCAAGCGCCCGATCACCGAGCTCGGCATGGTCGAGAGCGTCGAGATCGACGAGGCCGGCACGGTCACCGTCACCGTCCTGCTGACCGTCGCCGGCTGCCCGCTCAAGGACACCATCACCCGTGACGTCACCACCGCCCTCGAGGCCGTCGACGGCGTCGTGGCCGTCGACCTCACGCTAGGCGTGATGAGCGCCGACCAGCGCTCGGGTCTCGGCGAGCAGCTGCGTGGGGGCCAGGCCCAGCGCGAGATCCCGTTCGCCCAGCCCGGCTCGCTCACGAAGGTCTTCGCGATCGCCAGCGGCAAGGGCGGGGTCGGCAAGTCGTCGGTCACCGTCAACCTCGCACTGGCGATGGCCAAGCAGGGGCTCAAGGTCGGAGTCGTCGACGCCGACATCTACGGCCACTCGGTCCCGGCGATGCTCGGTGTGGCCGATGCCCGGCCGACCCAGGTCGACGACCTGATCATGCCCGTGCCGACGTCCAGCGGCGTCTCGGTGATCTCCATCGGGATGCTGAAGCCGCGCCGCGACCAGGTGGTCGCCTGGCGCGGGCCCATGCTCGACCGGGCGCTGGTCCAGATGCTCTCCGACGTCTTCTGGGGCGACCTCGACGTGCTCCTGCTCGACCTCCCGCCCGGCACCGGCGACGTCGCGATCTCGCTGGGCCAGCACCTCCCCAACGCCGAGGTCGTCGTCGTCACGACCCCGCAGGAGGCCGCCGCCGAGGTCGCCGAGCGCGCCGGCACGATGGCCTCGATGATGCACCAGCGCGTCGTCGGCGTCGTGGAGAACATGTCCTACCTGCCCTGCCCGCACTGCACCCCCGAGGGCACCGACCACCGGATCGAGATCTTCGGCCACGGCGGAGGCGACCGGGTGGCCGCGACCCTCGGCGAGCGGTTCGGCTACGACGTCCGCGTCCTGGGCCGGATCCCGATCGACCTGTCGCTGCGCGAGGGCGGGGACGTCGGCAAGCCGATCGTCGAGTCCGACCCCACGGCGCCGGCGGCCCTCGAGCTCACCGCGATCGCCGAGGCCCTGTCGGGTCGCAGCCGCGGGCTGGCCGGCATGCAGCTCGGCCTCACTCCCTCGAGCAAGTTCTAGGGACCGGCCATGTTCGGCGTCGGGTTGATGGAGCTGGTCGTGATCGCGCTCGTCGCGATGTTCATGTTCGGCCCCGACAAGCTCCCGGAGTTCGCCAAGCAGGCCGGCGCCGTGCTGCGCAAGGCGCGCACGTTCGCCAACTCGGCGCGCGACGACCTGCGCGAGGAGCTCGGCCCCGAGTTCGCCGACCTCGAGCTGCGCGACCTCGACCCGCGCACCATCGTGCGCAAGCACATCGTCGAGGCCATGGCCGACGCCGGCGAGGAGGCCGCCCAGCCCAAGCGCCGGGGGGCCAAGCCGCTCGCCGAGGGCGAGGTCCCGCCGTACGACGCCGACGCGACCTGAGCCTGCGCTAGCCGGCTGGCTCGTGGCTCTGCACCGCGCCGATCGCGGCGAAGGCCACCAGGGTCAGCCGGACGCTGTCGCCGTGGCCCTCGCTGAGCTCGACGAAGTCCTGACCGACCCGGCCGGGCACGCCGTCGTGGCGCCCGCCGTCGCGTCGGTGGACCAGGCACCGCTCCCCCGCGTCGCCGAGGCGGCGTAGCGCCGAGCCCAGCCCGAGCCGGGTCAGTGGCGACCAGGCCACCTCCGGCACCGACCGGACGTCCGCGCCCTCGACGGCCTCGACCGCTTCCAGGACCACGATCCACTCCTGTGACGAGGGCGACGAGGTCGCCACGGCAGTCGTCGGGGCGAGCAGGCACCACGTGCCGGTGACCCGGTCGAGTCGCCCCCTCACCGCGCCGGGCCCCGCCACGTGCAGGGTGATCTCGCGACCGACCGAGGCCTGCAGCCGCGAGGCCAGGCTCACCTGCTGGTACTCCGTGCGACTGCGGTCGGAGACCTCGAGGTCGCGCTCGGCGCCGAGCAACGCGCCCGCCTGCTGCTCGAGGTCGTCCAGGAAGCCGAAGAGCTCCTCCTCCCAGGTCATGGCCGGCTCACGACCGGGTCACAGCAGGATGCCGCGGCTGGTGAAGGCGACGCCGCGGGCGAGGTTGTCGCGGAACAGCCGGTCGAGTCGAGGGTTGTCGGCGAGGTCCCACTGGAGTTGGGAGACCTGCCAGGCCCCGGCGCGCGCGAGGTGGATCCCGAACATCGCGAGCGCGTCGTCGACCCGGCCGCCGAGGTCGTCGATGCGCGCGACCAGACCGCTCGTGAACCACCCCTTGATCTGGTCCTTGGCCTGCTCGAGCACGTCGTTGGTCGTGGTGAAGTCGGTGTGCTCGGCACTGCCGTCGACCGGCGCGACGCCGAGCTCGCGACAGGTGAGGACGACCGCGTCGGGCAGGTCGTGGCAGATGTGGGCGTTCATCCCGGCCAGCGCGAACTGGATCGGGTGGGTGCGCGGCTTGGTGCGCGCGTCGAAGAGCGGCGCCCACGCCGGCGGCACGGCGAGTCCCGCCTCGTCGGCCGCGTAGGCGGCGAAGAACAGGTTGGCGAAGTGGACGTCGAGGCGGCCGAGGAACTCCCCCGCGCCGAAGGTGCCGCTGTCGACCGCGGCGTCGACCAGGTCGGTGACCTGGCGATACATGCGGTTGAACGTCGCGACCCCGTCGTCGGCAGGCAACGCCGTCTCGATCGCACTCATGCGCTCCAGCACGTCGTCGATCGACCGTGCCTGTGCCCAGGCGAGCCCTGTCTCAGCAGCCATGACCGCAACCTACCGAATCTCGGAGACGGCTCTCCGTCGCGCAGCGCCACCTGTGGACAAACACTTGACGCTTGGCTTTAAAAGACGTTGAGTGATGCAAACACACGCAAACGCATAGATCGACCGGAGTTCACTCGGACATGGACACGTCTCCTGCTCGCTGCCTCGCCGTCTGGTCGGCGGTTACCGCGACCGCTCTGGCCGTCGGCCGCTGGGCCACGGCCGACCTCTCGTTCTCGACGGCCCCGGCGACGTTCGACGCGCTGGTGCAGACCGTCGCCGCGTCCGCGCTCGTGGGGTGCGCCCTCTGGTCCTGGTGGGTCACCACCGCCGTGGTCACGCCCACCCTGCTCGGTCGCTGCTCGGACCACGGCTCCTCCCCTCGCGGCGTACCGCGGTGGGCGCGACGAGTGGTCCTGGTCGCCTGCGGCGCAGCCCTGGTCACCGGAGTGCACGGCGCGCCGGCTCACGCGAGCACCGGACCGGTCACGGTCGTCGACCACCGAGCACCCCGTGGCCCCGCGACCGACGCGGGCCCGGACGGCGTGGGCAGGGCCGCCGGCGACCTCGACGGGCTCCGGCTCCCCGACCGCACCACCGGGCCGCTCCGGGAGAGGAGCCGGCGCGAGCAACCTCGGCTCGACGGGCCTGACCCAGCCGCAGCGGCCGGACTCGCGGCGGCCAGGGCCCGGGCGGGCGACACCGTGACAGTCCGTCCCGGCGACTCCCTGTGGGCCATCGCCGGACGACTGCTGGGGCCCGACGCACCCGCAGCCGACGTCGCCGCCCTCGTCGGGCGTCTCTACGCCCTCAATCGCACCGAGATCGGCCCTGACGCCGACCTGATCCAGCCCGGAGCACTGCTGCGGACGCCACTCGGAGAGCGTCCGGCCCGATGAAAGGACCCGTCATGGACACCCAGCCCACCCACGCCACATCGCCCGCACCCAACGTCGTGCCCCTCCGGATCCCGGTCCCGGTGGCCGCGACCCAGGGCACCCTCGCGCTGGAGCTCCAGCCACGCACCGAGGTCCCTCCGGCGCCGGTCCTGCCCGCCGGGCGCCTGCGACGCGACCTCGACCAGTGGGCGGCTCGCTACGCCCAGGCTGCGGTGGAGATCGTCGGTGGCGACCGCCCGGTGAGCCAGCTCGCCCGCTGGAGCGGCCGCGAGGTCTACCAGGACCTCGAGCGTCGCGCGCTGCTCGTGGCCCGGGCCGGCAACCACCCGCCCGGCGCCGGACGCGTCCAGCCGGTGCGCCCGCGGGTCCACAGCGTCCACACCTACGTCGTCGGCGACGATGCGGCCGAGGTCGGCGTCCACGTGCGCTACGGCGACCGCTCCCGGGCCGTGGCGCTCCGCTTCGAGCGACGCGTCACCCAGCACACCGCGCGGTGGCTCTGCACCGCCCTCGAGTTCGCCTGACGGCCGAGCGGGGCTGTCGGCTAGCGTCTGGCCATGACCCGCGTCGAGCAGAGCCGCACGTTCCCGGTCGGGCTGAGGACGGCCTACGACGTCGTCATGCCCGTCCCCCTGCCCAGGATCCTCGGGAAGCGCTACCTGGCCATCCCCGCGGTCCGCGCAGTCGAGCAGGACCGTCCCTGGGGGCAGGAGCTCGGCCAGCGCCGCGTCCTGCGCTTCTCCGACGGCGGGAGCGCCACGGAGGTCCTGAGCGTGCTGGCGGCTCCCGACCGCTTCGGCTACCGGCTCGAGGATCTCCGCGGCCCGATGAAGACCCTCGCCGCGAGCGTCGACGGGCTCTGGAGCTTCGAGGCCGACGATGGCGGCACCCGGATCACCTGGTCGTGGGACATCACCCCCACGACCGGCGGCCGCCTCGCGATGCCCGCCTTCACCCGCATGTGGCGCGGCATGGCCGCGCGCACGTTCGACCGGATCGGCGAGCTGTTCTGACGGTGCCGCAGCCGACGATCAGCCGTTGCTGCGCGCCGTCAGGCCGGTCGGGCCGCCCGGCGCACCGTGGCAGAGCTTGAACTTCTTGCCCGAGCCGCAGGGGCACTTCTGGTTGCGACCGACGCCGGAGAACTCGTCGTCGACCGCGGTCGCGGTCGAGCCCTTGACCTCGGCCTCGCCATCCTCGGACGGAGCCGAGTAGGAGAGGTTGGCGGCGGGCGCCGGAGCCTCGAGGCCCTTGGCGTGGATGTGCGGCGCGGGGGCGCGCTGGGTGGTGCTGCCCTCGGGCTGCATCAGCGGCTCGAAGGCCTCGTAGGCCTCGTAGTCCTCCTCGTCGCCCTCCTCGTCGTCGTCATCGTCGACCTGGACCTCGAGGTTGAACAGGAAGCCGATGGCCTCCTCCTTGATGCCGTCCATCATCGTGGCGAACATGTCGAAGCCCTCGCGCTGGTACTCCACGAGCGGGTCGCGCTGGGAGTAGGCGCGCAGGTAGATGCCCTCGCGCAGGTAGTCCATCTCGTAGAGGTGCTCGCGCCACTTGCGGTCGAGCACCGAGAGGAGCACACGCCGCTCGAGCTCGCGGGCGACCTCCTCGCCGATCTCGGCCTCACGGGCGTCGTAGGCGGTCT
>CAWGJR010000032.1:0-65767 GCA_963822915.1 uncultured Actinomycetota bacterium | reverse complement strand
GGTCGGCTTCCTCTTCAACCTCGAGGTGCAGGTCGATCCCGACGACGCCGCGGGCAGCGAGGACGGCCAGGACGGTCCGGACGCTGACGGTTCGCAGGAGGCCTACGAGCCGCTCATGCAGCCCGAGGGCAGCACCCAGCGCCCCGCAGTGCCGCACATCCGGGCCAAGGGTCTCGACGCGCCGGCCCCCAGCGCCAACCTCGCCTACTCCGCCCCGTCGGAGGACGGCGAGGCCGAGGTGCGAGCGGCCGGCTCGGTGGCCACGGCCGAGGACGACGAGTTCGCCGGCGTGGGGCGCAACCACCAGTGCCCGTGCGGGTCGGGCAAGAAGTTCAAGCAGTGCCACGGCGCGCCGGGCGGCCCGACGGGCCTGACGGCGCGGGCCAACGGCTAGGGCGTCGCCGGGCCGGTCCGGGCGAAGCGCCACCGCGGCGGCACCAGGCCGCTAGGTTCGCGCCATGCCCCCCACCGTTCGTCGCGTCCTGCCCGTTGCCGCAGCGCGCGTCCTGGCCGTCTCGGCCGGGGCGCTGCTGCTGGCGGCGAGCCTGCTCGGGGCGAGCGTGCCGGTCGCCGCCTCGGCGGCGGTCTCCGCCCCGGTGGCAGCGCCGGAGGTCCGGCCCAACATCGTCGTGATCAGCACCGACGACCAGACGACGTACGACCTGCGGTGGATGCCGTACACGCGCAGGCTCGATCGGTGCGCACGGCGTGACGTTCATCGTCGGGGCTGTCGCCCCACTCGCTGTGCTGCCCGGCCCGGGCCGAGATGCTCACCGGGCAGTACGGCCAGAACAACGGGGTGCACCACAACAGCGGGCCGCACGGCGGCTACGCCGCGCTGATCGACCCTGACAACACCATCGGCGCGGTGGCTCCAGCACGCGGGCTACCGGACGGCGGTGGTCGGCAAGTACCTCAACGGCCTCGGGGTCGGCACGGCGCGCCCGGACGGCTGGGACCACTGGAACCCCTTCGTCGGGCACGACCGACTTCACCACCACGACCTTCGTCAACGACGGTGACCCGGTCGTGCGCGAGGGCTACGTCGACGACATCACCAACGAGTACGCCCGCGACTACGTCGAGGAGTTCAGCGGCGAGCGCCCGTTCTTCCTCTGGGTCTCCAACTACGCCCCGCACCGCGCGCAGTACCGCTCGGACTACGACGAGGAGCTCGCCTACCCGGCGCCGCGGTTCGCCCGGTCGCTCCTCGACGTGCGGCTGCCGATCGTCGACAAGGCCTCGTTCAACGAGCACCGCGTCTCGGACCAACCCGCGATGACCCACCGCCCCCGCCTCGACGAGGCCGCGATGCAGCACCGCTTCACCACCCGCATCCAGGCGATCCAGGCCGCCGACGAGGGGGTCCGTGACCTGGTCGAGGCGCTCGAGGCCAGCGGCGAGCTCGACTCGACCTACCTCTTCTTCGTCTCCGACAACGGCTACCTCCTCGGCGAGCACCGGCTCACGCACAAGAACTACATCTTCCGCGAGGCCATGGAGATCCCGTTCCTGGTGCGCGTCCCGGGCGCGACGCGAGCCCATGCGCTCGAACGCCCCGGTCACCCTCGCCGACCTCGCGCCCACCATCGCCGACCTCGCCGGGGCCACCCCCGAGCGCCTCGTCGACGGGGTCTCCGTTCGCCCCGGTCCTCCGTGGCGATCCGGTGGCCTGGCGCGACACCCAGCTCATCCAGACCGGGACCGAGAAGGCTGCGCACGCGACAGCTGGAAGATCCGCGGGGTCCGCACCGGCCGCTACACCTACGGCCGCGACGTCACCAACGGCTTCGAGCAGCTCTACGACCGCCGGCGCGACCCCGACGAGGTGCGCAACGTGGCCGACCGCCCGACGTACCGGCGCGTGCGCCACGAGCTGCGGCGGCGCACGCAGCAGCTGCGCTCGTGCGCGGGTGCGGCGTGCCGCACCAGCTTCGGTACCCGTCCCGGCCCCCGACCACGGCCGCTGAGGGCTCAGGCGAACTCCAGCGCGGTGCACACCCACCGCACGCTGTCACGGGTGGCGTGCTGCTCGAAGCGGGCGGCCAGCGCGCGTGAGCGCTCGCCGTAGCGCACGTGGACGCTGGTCTCGGCTGCCTGCGTGCCGATGAGGCAGGCGTGCACGCTGTGCACCCGCGGGCGCACCGGTTGCACGCGCGCGGTCCCGGGGAGGTGGTGGCCGGCCCGGGCGACGAGCAGGGCCCGGCGCTCGAGGTCGCCGTAGACCTCGCGGGTGGTCCAGCGGGCCAGCTGGCTCACGGGCCGGTCGCCCCCGACGATCTCGACCGCGGCCTGGGCGAACCGGGCGACCCACTGGTCGAGGTCGCGCCGCGACCGCGGCGACGCCAGCCCGGGTGCGGTGGGCACCTCGGTGCGCGGCTGCAGGTCCAGGGCCAAGGTGCCCTGGGTGGTCGCGACCGGCACGGGCACCCGCAGCGGTACGACGGTGGCGCCCGCGGGCGGCGGGGTGGTGGTCGGCATGGCAGTTCCTCTCATCGGGTCGGACGCACTCGAGGCGGCGTCCGCAGGTCGTGGCCGGGAAGGATCAGGTCGGGGTCGTCGCCGATCACCGCGCGGTTGGTGGCGTAGAGCCTCGCCACGAGGTCGGCGACCTCGGCGGCGGTGGCTGACGGCGGGAGCAGCCGCACGCAGATGCTCCACAGCGAGTCGCCCGCTCGCACGACGACGGTCCCGGTGGGAGGGGCGACCCGCGTCGGCGTCGGCGCCCGGTGGCGCAGGACGCCGACGGGCCGGTCGGGGAGGGGCAGGCCGGCGACCGCGCTCACCCCGATGCCGCGACCTGCCTCGGCCCCCACGACCGGCCCGGAGCCCGGGGCTGCGTGGGCCGGGGTGCCGACCAGGACTCCCGCGACGGCCAGGCCGCAGGCGCCGAGCACCGCTCGGCGCACCCGGTCCGGCACGCCCGGCACCGCGCGCGCCTCGGACGCCCTGGGCGCACCGAGGGCGACCACGATCACCGCGGTCGTGACCGCCCAGCACCACCCGGCGCAGATGCTCAGGGCCGCCGCGGCAAGGGCGAGCAGCACCTGCTCCGCCGTGGCGCTGGAGGTGGTGTGCCGCAGCACCGGGGCGAGGTCGGCCGAGGCCCACCCGACCACGGTCGCGCAGGCGGCCGTGGTCGTGAGCCACACGACGACGGTGCGCATCCAGCTGAGGGTCATCCCGAGTGTCCGATCGACAGACCGACGCGAACAGTCCGTTTGCGTCTGTTTGCGTCACTCAACGCGTGTTCGCAATCGACGTCAACCGTTTGTCCACAGGGTAGGGTCACGTCATGGGCTGGGAGGAGGAACTGTTCGGGTTCCTCGACGACCTCGAGCACGAGGCCGGCGCGCTGCTCGGCGCCGAGCGCGAGCTCGAGGTGGCTGACCGGGGCCGGGCGGAGTACCTCCACGTGACGCTCGCCTCGCGCCTGCAGGCCTCGACCGGGCGCGAGGTGACCGTGCACGTGCTCGGCGTGGGTGCGGTGCGGGGCCGGCTCGACCGGGTCTGCGCGACGTGGTGCCTGGTCAGCGCCGGCGTCGGCCCGGGGCAGGACTGGGTGGTGCCGCTCACCGCGGTCGCAGGCGTCGACGGTGCAGACGAGCGCTCGGTTCCCGAGGTGGCCTGGTCACCGTTGACGCGGCTCGGGCTGGGCTCGGTCCTGCGGCGCCTGGGCGATGCGGGCGAGCGGTGCGTGGTGCACCGCATCGACGGCGGCCGGCACGACGGCGTCCCGGAGCGGGTCGGTCAGGACTTCGTGGAGCTCCGCGAGGGCGAGGGCTCCGGGGCCCGGGTGAGCCTGCACGCCTTCAGTGCGATCGCGGCGGTGCAGAGCAGCTGAGCTGCCCACCCGCCTCCCTCAGGTGGCGGTGCGCAGGTCGGCTGCGGCGAGCCGGGCGGCGTCCGCGCTGCTGTCGTCGACCTGCCTCTGGGAGTCCCGCTCGGCCGCGACCCGCTCCCGGTAGGCACGACCTCCCGCTGGGTCCGGTCTCGTCCCAGCCGAGCAGCGGCGCGACGAGCGCCGCGACCTCGGTGGCGGCGGCCACGCCCCGGTCGGCGACCTCGATGGAGATCCGGGTGCGTCGGGCGAGCACGTCGTCGAGGTGCAGCGCGCCCTCGGCCTGGACGGCGTAGACGACCTCGGCCCGCAGGTGGTCGGGCGCGTGCTCGAGCGGCTCGGCGAGGGCGGGCCGCTCGGCCACGATGAGCGCGAGCAGCTCGTGCACCAGGCCGCCGTAGCGGTGCAGCAGGTCCTCGACGCGGGCCACGTGCAGCCCGTGTCGCTCGGCCAGGTGGTGGCGCCGGTTCCAGTCCGCCTCGTAGCCGTCGGCACCGAGCAGCGGGACCCGCTCGGTGCACGACTCCGGCACCTGGCGCGGGCAGGCGAGTGGACCGCGGCGTCGACGGCGTCGCTTGCGCCATCACCCGGTAGGTCGTGTACTTGCCGCCGGCGACGATGACCAGGCCCGGCGACCGGGCTGACCACGGCGTGCTCGCGGGAGAGCTGGCTGGTCGCGTCGGACTCCCCCGCCAGCAGCGGGCGCAGCCCGGCGTAGACCCCGACCACGTCGTCGTGCGGTCAGCGGGGTGCGCGAGCAGCCGGTTGGCGTGGTCGAGCAGGTAGTCGATGTCGGTCCGGCTCGCCGCCGGGTGGGCCAGGTCGAGGTTCCAGTCGGTGTCGGTCGTGCCGATGATCCAGTGCCGGCCCCAGGGGATGATGAACAGCACGCTCTTCTCGGTGCGGCTGATGAGCCCGGTGCTCGATTGATCCGGTTGCGCGGCACCAGCAGGTGCACGCCCTTGGACGCGCGCACGTTGAACTGGCCGCGACCGCCGACCATCTCCTGGATCTCGTCGGTCCACACGCCGGCCGCGTTGACGACCGAGCGGGCCCGGACCTCGTGGCTCTCCCCGGTCTCGACGTCGAGCACGCGCGCGCCCACGACCCGGTCGCCCTCCGCGCAGGAACCCGGTGACCCGGGTGCTCGTGGCCGCACAGGGCCCCGTACTGCACCGCGGTGCGGGCGAGCATCATCGTGTGGCGGGCGTCGTCGACCTGCCCGTCGTAGTACTGGATCGCACCGACGAGCGCATCCGCCCGCAGGACGGGGAACGCCCGCAGCGCCGCACGTCGCGACAGGTGCCGGTGGCCGGGCACGCCCTTGCGGCCACCGAGGGTGTCGTAGAGCGCGATGCCGCTGCCGACGTAGGCCCGCTCCCACACCCGGTGCGTGAGCGGGTAGAGGAACGGCACCGGTCGCGCCAGGTGGGGACACAGGTGGTGCAGGATCAGCGACCGCTCCCGCAGGGCCTCGCGGACCAGACCGAAGTCGAGCTGCTCGAGGTAGCGCAGGCCGCCGTGCACGAGCTTGCTCGAGCGGCTCGAGGTGCCCGAGGCCCAGTCGCGCGCCTCGACCAGGCCCACGCGGAGCCCGCGCGTGGCGGCGTCGAGGGCGGCGCCGCACCCGACGACACCACCCCCCACCACCAGGACGTCGAGCTCGCCCTCGGCCATCGTCGCGCAGGGCCGAGCTGCGTTGCTGGGGGTCGAGCCGCGCGGCGAACGTCACGAGACGTCCACCCAGTCGAGCGTGCGGTCGACGGCCTTGCGCCAGCCCCGGTAGCCGTCCTCGCGCTGCTCCTCGCTCCACGTGCGGCTCCAGCGACGGCTCCTCGGCCCAGTTGGCCCGCAGCTCCTCGGCGTCCTTCCAGAACCCGACCGCCGAGCCCGGCGGCGTACGCCGCGCCGAGCGCGGTGGTCTCGGCCACGACCGGCCGGCTCACCGCGACGCCGAGCACGTCGGCCTGGATCTGCATGCACAGCTCGTTGGCGGTGACCCCGCCGTCGACCTTGAGCACCTCGAGCGTGACGCCGGAGTCCTTCTCCATCGCGTCGGCGACGTCGCGGCTCTGGTAGCAGATCGCCTCGAGCGTGGCGCGGGCGATGTGGGCGTTGGTGTTGAAGCGCGAGAGCCCGACGATCGCGCCGCGGGCGTCGGAGCGCCAGTAGGGCGCGAACAGACCGCGAGAAGGCGGGCACGAAGTAGACCCCGCCGTTGTCGGGCACCTCGCGGGCCAGCGTCTCGCTGTGCGAGGCGCCGCTGATGATGCCGAGCTGGTCGCGCAGCCACTGCACCGCCGACCCGGTCACCGCGATCGAGCCCTCGAGGGCGTAGATCGGCTTGTCGGAGCCGAACTGGTAGCAGACCGTGGTGAGCAGGCCGTTCTTCGACCGGACGAGCTCCTCGCCGGTGTTGAGCAGCAGGAAGTTGCCGGTGCCGTAGGTGTTCTTGGCCTCGCCGGGCGACAGGCACACCTGGCCGACCATGGCCGCCTGCTGGTCGCCCAGCGCGCCGGAGAGCGCGACCTCGCCACCGAGGGGGCCGGTGGCGCGGGTGCGGCCGTAGAGCTCGGGGTCCGACGAGGGCCGGATCTCGGGCAGCATCTGCGGCGGCACGCCGAAGAAGCCGAGCAGCTCGTCGTCCCACTGCGAGGGTCTCGAGGTCCATCAGCATGGTGCGGCTGGCGTTGGTGACGTCGGTGACGTGCACCCCGCCGTCGGTGCCGCCGGTGAGGTTCCACAGCACCCAGCTGTCGGTGGTGCCGAAGAGGGCGTCACCCTTCTCGGCGTCGGCGCGCAGCCGTCGATCGTTCTCGAGCATCCACTGCAGCTTGCCGCCGGAGAAGTACGTCGCCGGCGGCAGCCCGGCCTTGCGGCGGATCACGTCGCCGCGCCCGTCGCGGTCCAGGGCGCTGGCGATGCGGTCGGTGCGGGTGTCCTGCCACACGATCGCGTTGCCGTAGGGACGTCCGGTCCGCCGGTTCCACACGACGGTGGTCTCGCGCTGGTTGGTGATGCCGAGCGCGGCCAGGTCGCTCGAGGACAGGCCGGCCTTGTTCATCGCGCTCTGGATCGCCGAGCTGGTGCGCTCCCAGATCTCCACCGGGTCGTGCTCGACCCAGCCTGCCCTGCGGCATGATCTGCTGGTGCTCGAGCTGGTGGCGGGCGACCTCGGCCCCGGCGTGGTCGAAGACCATGCAGCGGGTGCTGGTGGTGCCCTGGTCGATGGCGGCGACGAACTCAGGCATGGATGATCCTCTCGACGACCCCACGCACGACGAGGGTCGGTGCTGACGATGCTGACGCCCTGATCACACCACTGTTGGTCGCCGAGGCGAGCGACACGCCGTGCGAGCCCCCGGGCCGGTCAGCACCCGTCAGGTCGCGTCGACGTCGTACGGCGGCACCTCGCCCGCCGCGAGCGGCTTCGCGCCGCGCGTGCGCGGGCGGGCTGCCTCGTCGCCGGCGTCCTCCATGGCCTCGATGATGTGCTTGCGCACGATCGTGCGGGGGTCGAGGTCGCGCAGCTCGAGGTCGGCGAACTCGGGCCCGAGCTCCTCGCGCAGGTCGTCGCGCGCGGCGTTGGCGAAGGTGCGGGCCTTGCGCAGCATGCCGCCGGCCTGCTTGGCGAACTCGGGGAGCTTGTCGGGGCCGAACATGAACATCGCCACCAGGGCGATGACGGCCAGCTCCATCAACCCGACCCCGAACACGCCGGCTCCCTAGAACTTGCTCGTGGGGGTGAGCCCGAGCTGCAGGCCGGCCAGGCCGCGGCTGCGGCCCGAGAGGGTGGCGGCGATCGTGGTGAGCTCGCGCGCGGCCGGGGCGGTGGGGTCGGACTCCACGATCGGCTTGCCGGCGTCGCCGCCCTCGCGCAGGGAGAGGTCGAGGGGGATCCGGCCGAGGATCGGCACGTCGTAGCCGAACCGCTCGCCGAGGGTCGTGGCGACCCGGTCGCCACCGCCGCTGCCGAAGACCTCGATGCGGTGGTCCTTGCCCTCGGGCGTGCAGTGGGGGCAGGGCAGGTAGGACATGTTCTCGACGACGCCCACGACGCGCTGGTGCATCATCGAGGCCATCGTGCCGGCGCGCTCGGCGACCTCGGCCGCGGCCTCCTGCGGCGTGGTGACGACGACGACCTCGGCGTTGGGCAGGTGCTGGCCCAGCGAGATGGCGATGTCGCCGGTGCCCGGGGGCAGGTCGAGGAGCAGCACGTCGAGGTCGCCCCAGAAGACGTCGGAGAGCATCTGCACCAGCGCGCGGTCGAGCATCGGGCCGCGCCAGGCGACGACCTGGTCGCGGCGGGGCTTGAGCATCCCGATGGAGATCACCGAGACCCCGCTCGAGGTGGGCACCGGCATGATGAGGTCGTCGACCTGCGTGGGACGCGCATCGGCGACCCCGAGCATCGCCGGCACCGAGTGCCCGTAGATGTCGGCGTCGACCACGCCCACCTTGAGGCCCTGCTTGGCCATGGCGAGAGCGAGGTTGACCGTCACCGACGACTTGCCGACGCCGCCCTTGCCGCTGGCGATGGCGAAGACCTTCGTGAGCGAGCCGGCCTGGGCGAAGGGGATCTCGCGCTGGGCCTGCCCGCCGCGCAGCTGCTCGCCGAGGCCCGAGCGCTGCTCGGCGCTCATCACGCCCAGGGTCAGGTCGACGCCGGTGACGCCCTCGACACCCTCGAGGGCGCCGGTGACGTCGCGGGTGATCGTGTCCTTGAGGGGGCAGCCGGCGACGGTCAGCAGGACCGTGACGTGCACGACGCCCTCGGTCGTCGGCCTCCACGCTCTCGACCATGCCGAGCTCGGTGATCGGACGCTTGATCTCCGGGTCGTTGACGGTGGCCAGCGCGGCCTGGAGCTGGTCGGGGTTCGGAGCAGTCATGATGGTGCCGAGTCTAGGACGTGACCCCGCACCGAGGTGGCGCCGGGCGCACCGGCGGGACGGGTCCTCGCGCTACTAGGCTCGCGGCATGCTCATCGCGGCCAGCACCGTCAAGGACACCGCTGCCCCACGTGCAGCGTTTCGTGGGCGGCAACCTGGCCGGCGGGCTCGACCACCTGGTCGTCTTCCTCGACCAGCCCGGGGCGCCGGGGCAGGACGACGTCGCGGCGTTCCTCGAGGGCCACGACCACGTGACGTGCGTGAGGGCGGGCCCGCGGATGGTGGGGCGGGCACCGCCCGGCGGGCCTCAACGAGCGCCAGTGCACCAACGCCACGGTCGTAAGCCACCTGCTCGCGGCGGCCCCGGCGCCGCGAGCCGGCGACGACGTCTGGGTCTTCCACGTCGACGGCGACGAGGTGGTCCGGCTCGACCCAGCGGCCCTGGCCGCGGTGCCGGGCGAGGCACGCGCCGTGCGGCTCGCACCCGCGCGAGGCCGTCAGCCGGCTGCACCTGGGACGGCGAGCCGACGCTGTTCAAGCGCCCGCTCGACGAGCCGGAGCTGCGCCTGCTGCACCTGCTCGGGGTGCATCGACGAGCCGACCAACCGCGCCTACTTCCACGGCCACCTCCAGGGCAAGGCCGGCGTGCGGCCCGACCGCGACACGTGGCTCGGGCTGCACCGGGCGCTCGCGCGACGGACGGCGCTGCCGGTCGCGACGCACGACGACGAGCGCCTCGAGCTCTTCCACTACGAGTCCTACTCGGGCGAGGAGTTCGTGCGGAAGTGGAGCGCGATGGTCGACCTCCGGGCCGCGCGGCCAGCTTCCGCGCCGGTCGGGCGGCGGTGGCGCGACGGGGTGCGCACGCTGCTGGAGAAGGACCTCGACCCCGAGGTGCGCCGGGCGCCCTGCTGCGGATCTACGCGCGCACCACCGAGGACGACGCCGACGACCCTGCGCGAGCTCGGCCTGCGTGCTCGAGACCGACCCGCTGGCGGGCGAGCACCGACCCGCCCGCTGCCCCCGACGACGGCCAGGCGCTCGCGGAGGGGCTCCAGGCGCTGCGCGGCGCCGACAAGAGCGCCTACTTCCGCGGGTCCGCGGCGCGCACCGACGGCTCGGGTCGGCCCGGCGGCGAGGCCGGCAGCGGCGTGCGTGGCCGGGGACTACTCGGCCGCTCGACCTGAGTCGCGCTCGTCGAGCTCGGCCAGCAACGAGCGCAGCTCGGAGCGCAGGTAGTCGCGGGTCGCGACCTCGCCGAGCGCCATCCGCAGCGAGGCGACCTCGCGGGCGAGGAACTCCATGTCGGCGTGGGCGCGGGCGTTGGCCTGGCGGTCCTGCTCGGCGATCACCTTGTCGCGCTGCTCCTGGCGGTTCTGCGCGAGCAGGATGAGGGGGGCGGCGTAGGACGCCTGCAGGCTCAGGATCAGGGTCAGGAAGATGAAGGGGTAGGCGTCGAACGCGGCGCCGTCGGGCGCCACGGCGTTCCAGCCGACCCAGACGACCACGACGAGCGTCATGTAGGCCAGGAACGTCGCGGTGCCCATGAACCGCGCGAACTGCTCGGCGAAGACGCCGAAGCTGTCGGGGTCGAAGGCCGGACGACGCACCAGCTGGCGCCGGGTGTCGCGGGGGGTGTCGAGGCGCTGGCGACGTGCCTCGCGCTCAGCCACGTCGCGACCCCTCGGTCAGGGCCCGGTCGCGCCACCCGGCCGGCAGCATGTGGTCGAGCAGGTCGTCGACGGTGACGGCACCCAGCAGGTGGCCGTTCTCGTCGACGACGGGCGCTGCGACCAGGTTGTAGGTCGCCAGGTGCAGCGCCACCTCGGTGATGGTGGCCTCGGGCCGCAGGTTCTCCAGCGACTCGTCGAGCGCGCCGGCGACCAGGCGTCGAGGGCGGCTCGCGGAGCAGTCGCTGGATGTGGGCGACCCCGACGAGTCGCCCGGTCGGGGTCTCCAGCGGGCGAGCGGCACACGTAGACCAGGGCGGCCAGCGACGGGGTCAGCTCGGGGTTGCGCACGTGGGCGAGCGCGTCGGCGACGGTCGCGTCGGTGCCGAGGATCACCGGCGCCGGGGTCATCATCGCGCCGGCGGTGTCCTCGACGTAGGACATGCAGGCGGCGCACGTCCTCGGCCTCGTCGGGCTCCATCAGGTCGAGCAGGATCTCGGCGGTCTCCGGCGGGAGGTCGGCGATCAGGTCGGCGGCGTCGTCGGCCGACATCTCCTCCAGCACGTCGGCGGCGCGCTCGCTGTCGAGGCGCTCGAGGATCGCGACCTGGTCCTCCTCGGGCATCTCCTCGAGCACGTCGGCGAGGCGCTCGTCGTCGAGCGCGGCCACGACGGCTGCGCGCCGCTCGGGCGGCAGCTCGTGCAGCATCGTGGCCGCGTCGGCCGGGCGCATCTCGTTGAGGGCGTGCAGCAGGTGGGTGGCGCCCTGGGTCTCGCCGTCGCTCTGCGCGAGCCCGCGGACGTCGCGCCACTCGACGACGTGGGTCTGGCCGCGGCGCCGCAGGCCCTTGGCCGGCTCCTGCACCGCGACGCGGCTCAGCATCCAGTCGCGGGTGCGGCCCTGCTCCATGGCGACGTCGTAGACGGTGCCGTCGACGGTGTCGCCGGAGCCGCTGCCGACCGGGACCGTCACCCGCCGGTCGAGCATCTGCGCCGATGACGAGGGTCTCGGTGGAGCGCTGCTCGAAGCGGCGCATGTTGAGCAGGCCGGTCGTGTAGACCTGACCGCGGTCGATGTTGGTCACCCGGGTCATCGGCACGAAGATCCGGCGTCGTCCCGGCACCTCGGACACCAGGCCCAGCACCCGCGGCGGCACGGCCTCCGAGCGCATGGCCACCACGAGGTCGCGGACCTTGCCCACCTGGTCGCCCTGCGGGTCGAAGATCGGCAGGCCCACCAGCCGGGCGACGTAGACGCGGGACGGGGCTGAGCTCACGGGGGGCAGGCTATCGCCCGACCGGCAAACCCCCCTGACGGGCGAGGGCGACGATCAGGAAAGACCGTGCGGCTGCCGTACAGTGGCGGCCATGCGCTCCCACCGTCGTCCCGTCCTGGCCCTGGCCGGACTGGCTGCCTGCCTCGCCCTGACCGGGTGCGGCAGCGACGACACCGACGTCGCGGCCGACGGGGACGCCGTCGCGGTGGAGACCCCGAGCCCGACCCCCGAGCGCCCAGACCCCCAGCGAGTCGGCCGGTGACACGCCGGCCGTGCCGGCAGGCACCCCCGAGTGCTCGACCCTCTGGCAGGTGGGCATGAAGATCCCGCGGGCCTATGCCGGCTGCGCTGCGTGACGGCGAGCTCGTCGAGCGCGACGTCACCGAGTGCTCCTCCGGGCAGCGGCTCGTGCGCTTCGACGAGGCGTACTTCGGTGTGCTCGGCGGGGTGGTCATCGGTGCCAAGACCGCGCCCCTGTCCGACGACCCGGCCTACCGCCGCGTCGTGCGCGCCTGCCGGGCCTGACGACGACCACCCGTCGCCGGCCGACCGCCCACTCCTGACCCCTTGACGATCTCGACCCGATCTCGTGAACGGACCCTGACGTGCTGAGAAAATGATCCTGCTCCTCGTGACGAGCCTGGCGCTCCTGGTGCCTCTCGGCACCGCGGACGTCGCCCACGCGGCTCCCGACGACTACAAGCCGAGGTCGGGGCCCACGTTCAACAGCCCGCTGGGGGACGTCACGGTGCGGCGCGCGATCTTCCGCAAGATCATCCGCACGATCGACTCGACCAAGCGCGGCTCGGCGATCAAGGTGTTCAGCTGGAACTTCGCCACCAGCGAGGGCGCCACGGCGCTCCTGCGGGCCCAGAAGCGCGGGGTCCAGGTCAAGGTGCTCATGGACCGCCAGAACCTCGACAGCGACGGCGTCGCGAACCTGCCCTTCATCCGGTTGCGCGACGAGCTGCGTCAGGGCAACGCCAAGTGGCCCAAGGACCGCCGCAGCTGGGCGCGTGTCTGCGCCCGCTCCTGCCGCGGCACGGGCGGTGCCTCGCACAGCAAGCTCTACCTCTTCTCGGAGGTGAGCGGCGTGAAGCGGGTCGTCATGCAGGGCTCGGCCAACTTCACGCTGGCCTCGACCAACAACCAGTGGAACGACATCTACACCTACACGCGCAACCGTCCGGTCTGGCGCTTCACCAACACCGTCTTCGCCGAGGCCGCGCGTGACAAGCCGGTCAAGCCGGCCTTCACCTCGGTGCAGCTGAAGAACTCCGACCTCGCGATGTTCCCGATCGCCGGTCGGGGCTCCTACGACCCGGTGTCGCGGCTGCTGAGCCAGGTCAAGTGCGGCCGGGCACTGAACACCCCTTCGGGGCACACCGTCATCCGCATCACGCCCGACGTGATCCGTCAGTCGCGCGGCATGCGCCTGGCCACGCAGGTGCGCAGCCTCTGGAACCAGGGCTGCGACGTCAAGATCGGCTACACCGTCATGGGCATCGACGTCGGTCGCTACCTGCGCAGCTCCTCGGGTCGTGGACCGGTGCCGATGAAGCACCTCGTGCAGGACTTCAACGGCGACGGCATCTTCGACAACTACTTCCACCTCAAGACGATGTCGGTGGTGGGCAACGTGCGCGGCGACCGCTCGGGCTACGCCGTCATCAACGGCTCGGCCAACTGGTCGAACTCCTCGGCGCACAGCGACGAGAACGTCGGCGTGGTCTACACCCAGGGCCGCACGGTGCGCTACCAGGACCACATGGACTACTGGTACGACAACTTCCCGGGCACGACGAGCTCGTCGTCTCGTACGACCACCGAGGGTCGCAGCGCGGCGGCCGGTGACGAGGACGGCCAGCGCCTGGTGTTCGGCAGTGGCCTCAACGCCGTCTACGAGGACGGCACGCCGGCAGCGGTCGACGGCGTCAACCCGTTCGCCACCTTCTCCGAGGACTAGGGCGGTGTCGAGGCGCGGGGAGCGTGAGGTGGCCGACGTCGTCTACGTCCACGTCGGCCTGCCGAAGACGGCGACCTCGTACCTCCAGACGATCCTCTGGGCGCACCGCGACGAGATCCGCCGGCGCGGCGTCCTCGTGCCCGGGGTCGAGCGGCGTGACCACCTCTGGAGCTCGCGCACCGTGCGCGAGGACCCCGCCCAGCAGCGAGCCCCCGAGCACCACCGCGGCGCCTGGGACCGCGTGCGCAGCGACCTTGCTGCGCACCCCGGGACCGGGCTGATCAGCCACGAGTTCTTCGGCGCCGCCTCGCCCCGCCAGGCGCGCGCCATGGTCGCGGACCTCGCACCCGCCACGGTGCACGTCGTCGCGACCGCGCGCGAGCCGCTCGGGTTGTTCGCCGCGAGCTGGCAGGAGAGCCTGAAGAACGGCTCGACCACGCCGATGGCCGACTACGCCCGCCAGGTCTCGCGCAGCTCCACGGCCATCTGGAACTGGCGCACCCTCGACCTACGGCTGGTGCTGCAGCGCTGGACCGAGGCGGTGCCCCCCGAGCGCTGCCACGTGCTCGTGCTCGACCCGAGCGCCGATCGGGCCGACATCTGGCACCGCTTCGCCGCGACGGTCGGGCTCGACCCCACCGGCATCGACACCTCGGGGTCGTTCCCCAACACCTCGATGGGGGTGGTCGAGGCCGAGACCCTGCGCCGGCTCAACGGGCGCCTCGACGGCTTCCGCAGCGCCCTGGACCGCGGCGTGTTCATCCGCTCGTTCCTGGCCGACGACCGACTGGTGCCGCGCGGCGGCGAGCGCTTCTGGCCCGAGGACGACCAGGTCGAGGACTGCCGCCGACGTGGTCGCGACGCGGTCGACTACCTCGCCTCGGCGCCGTTCGACGTCGACGGCGACCCTCGCCACCTGCTGGTGCCCGACGTGGTCGAGGAGCGTCGTCGGCCGGCGTCGGTGAGCGCCGAGGAGGTGGCCGAGGTCGCGCTCGACCTCGCCGCGACCCTGCTCGGCGACGTCCGCACGCTGCGGCAGCAGGGGCGTCGTACGGGGCGCCGGCAGGCACGCGCACCCCACCTGGCGCGCGGCTGGCGCGAGCGCCTCCTACGGCGCGTGCGTCGGCGCGGCTGACCCTCGGGCGAGGACCGGACGAGGATCGGGCGACGATCCGCGCGTTCGTCGTCGGTGCCTTACGATGAGGCGATGCTTCCTCCCGACCACCGAGCGCGCCCCGGCGTCAGCCTGCGCACCCGCCTGGCAGCCGCGGCCGGAGCTCTGGTCGTCGTGGTCGCGGGAGTGGCCGTCGTGGTCGCGCAGCGCGCCGACGCTCCGGTCGTGGCCGCCGACCCGGCCGGCCTTGCGCCCGTGGTCGTGCCGACCTCGTCGTCGTCCTCGACGCACCACCGTCGGCACCTGCGTGCCACCCCGGTGACCCCCACGGCCCAGCAGGAGCAGGCGCAGCAGCGGCTCGACGACACCGTGCGGCGGCGCAGCGCGGCCCTCGGCCAGCTCGACGACCTGGTCGCGCAGGCCGAGCGCGAGGCGCGACGTGAGGCCCAGCGCAAGGCCGAGCGCGAGCGCAAGGCCGAGGCGCGCGCGGAGGTCGCCGCGGGCGCCCCGTTCTCCCTGGTCATCGGATCCTTCAACGTGCTCGGCAGCCAGCACACCGCACCCGGGGGGACCGCAGCAACTTCCCGCCGGCCTCGGTGCGCTCGGCCGCCGCGGCCAGCGCGATGGTCCGCCACGGCGTCGACATCGTCGGCACCCAGGAGCTCCAGGACGACCAGCTGCGGGCGATCCAGGCGCGCACGGGGATGGCGGCCTACCCCGGGTTCGCGTGGGGCACCGCCGAGACCGACAACTCGGTGCTCTACGACGACGCCCGCTTCGAGCTCGTGCGCGGCGACCGGTTCATCATCCCGTTCATGGGCCGGCCCCGGCCGCAGCCGATCCTCCGCCTGCGCGAGCGCACCACGGGCCGGGAGTTCTACGTCGTCAACACCCACCCCTCGGCCCACGACGGGCCCTACCTGGCCGAGCGACGCCAGGGCCAGGCCACGCTGGTCGGGGTGGTCAACCAGCTCAAGCAGTCGGGGTTGCCGGTGCTGGTGACCGGCGACATGAACGACCGCGAGCTCTTCTACTGCAACGTCGTGCCGCAGGCGGGGCTCGTCGCGCCCAACGGCGGCAGCTACTCGTCGGGCTGCCGGCCGCCGCCGCAACCGATCGCGGTCGACTGGGTCGTCGGGAGCGGCGTCTCGTGGAGCGGTTACTGGCGCGACACCGGCCCCGTGACGAGTCGCACGAGCGACCACTTCTTCATCAGCGCGACCGCGAGCTTCGGCTGATCCCTGCCGCGACAACTACAGCGTTGTAGTTCGTTCGTTTGTGTTGCGTGTGACTGGTGGGGGTGGTGTGATTCCCGTGGCCCGCCCCCCGGCCGCCGTCGCACGCGCGTACCAAGGAGTCCCACCATGTCTGCTCGTCGCCTCCTCGGAGCCGCCCTCGCCGCGACCGTCCTGGCGTCCGGGGCCGGTCCGCTCGCCCTGGCGGGACCGGCCGCCGCGTCGATCAGTCGGGCTGCGGCCGGCGACCCCACACCCACGCCGACGCCCACCCCGGCACCGACCCCGGAGCCCGAGCCGACTCCTGCACCGGAGCCCGAGCCGACGCCCGATCCTGAGCCGCCCTCGGCCAGCGACCTGCGGATGGTGCAGGCCAACATCTACACGGGCCTGACGGTCGAGAAGTTCCAGAAGGACGTCGCGACGGTCCTGTCGCTGCAGCCGGACTTCATCACCTACAACGAGGTGCCCTTCCGCAACGACCTGGTGATGGCGCCCCCCGCAAGGGCTACGCGATCTACCGCGACATGCGCAACCGCTTCACCGCCTCCACGCCGGTGGCGTGGCGCACCGACCGGTGGACGGCCCTCGACCAGGGCGTCTTCCGGATCTCGAACTGGCGCGGCAAGCCGCCGGGCCGCGAGATCGAGCTCGGTCGACGGTTCGCCAACTGGGTCACCCTGCAGGGCACCGACGGCCGCGTCCTCTCGGTCGTGTCGATCCACGTCGCCCCGGTCACCAAGGGCATGCCCGACCTGCTCCGCTCCTCGGTCGAGCGGCTCGGGATCCTCACCGACACCCTCAGCGCCAGCGGGCCGGTCCTGGTGGGCGGAGACTTCAACGTGGCCTTCAACAGCGGCCGCTACCCCCGCGACCTGCTGAGCGCCCACGGTCTCGTGCCGACCTACGACACCATGGGCAACTACTTCGCCGACCGGTGACCACTTCGGCTACACGATCGACTACGTGCTCAACCGCGGCGACGACCAGCTCACCGCCGACGAGCACTTCCCGGTCGAGCTGCGCTCCGACCACGACGCGGTCGTCGCCGGCTTCTCCTGGGCCACCGACCTCCCCACCGACACCACCGTCGTGCGCAGCGACCCGACCGGTGACGCAGCCGCTCGGCGCGCCGCGCTCAAGGCCCTTCTCTCCGCCGTCAGGTCGGCGCCGACGGGGGCAGCCGTGCGGCTGGTCACCTCGCGCGCCGACCTCTACGCGCTGCGCTCCAGGCTGCGTGCGGCAGCGCTGCGCGGCGTCGACGTGCGGGTCTCGATCACCAGCAGCGCGCTGTCGCCTGCCGAGCGCAAGCTCCGCTCCGAGCTCGCAGCGGCGGGCCCGGCCAGCTGGCTGCGGGCCTGCACCGGAGGCTGCGCCCAGCAGTGGCTCACCTCGGGTGCGCCGCGCACCCTGATGATGGTGGGGGGCGGTGCGGGGGCGTGGGTGGCACGCCTCGACACCGGTCGCGCCCTCACCCGTGCCCTCGTGCAGCGGCCCACCAAGCTGACCGTGAGCAGCGGTCGGGCGGCCCTTCAGCAGGGTGACCTCCTGGTGCGTGCCGTCGCCTGAGCCGCGGTTAGGGTACGACGATGCCCCTCACCCGCGTGCGTGTCGACGACGACGGGGTCCGGGCGCGCTCGCGCGAGGAGGCCATCCTCGACGTCTCCTTCGACGGGCGGCGCATCTGGTCGTTCTGGCTGCACCGCGACGGACGCCGGGTCGGCGCGCGACCACCTCGTGCCCTGGCCCGAGACGCTCGTCGACTTCCTCGACGGCGTCGCCGACATCACCGTCCAGGAGCACGGGCACGACGAGCTGCTCTTCGCCGAGGAGGTCCGCCTCGGCACCTCCGAGGAGCGCATCGAGATCGTCAACGGCCGGGGGCGCCCGATCGCGCTCGACAAGTACTTCCGGCGCGTCGAGACCTTCGAGGGTCGCAGCGCCTCGGCCGTGGAGCCGCTGCTCGACTCCATCAGCGAGGTGCTGTCCGTGGTCGGCGAGGCCGGCATCGACGCCTTCCTCACCTACGGCACCCTGCTCGGTGCGGTGCGTGACGGCCGGTTGATCGGGCACGACAGCGACGCCGACCTGGGCTACGTGTCGACGCACAGCGACCCGGCCGACGTGGTGCTGGAGAGCTTCGCGCTGCAACGCGCGCTGCAGGAGCGGGGCTACCAGGTCGTGCGCTACTCGGGCGCGGCGATCAAGGTCGACGTGATCGAGAGCGACGGGGCCGTGCGCGGCCTCGACGTCTTCGGTGGGTTCCTGCGCGACGGGCACCTCCACCTGCTCGGCGAGATCCGCACGCCGTTCGAGCGCGAGTGGATCTTCCCGCTGACCACCGCCACCCTCGAGGGGCGCGACTTCCCGGTCCCGGCCGATGCCGACCGCCTGCTGGTGGCGACGTACGGCGAGTCGTGGCGCGTGCCCGACCCGGCCTTCCACTTCGACACGCCGGCGAGCACGTCGCGCCGCCTCAACGGCTGGTTCCGCGGCACGCGGCCGGGCCGCTCGACGTGGGACCGGCTCTACATGGCCGGCGACTTCGGCCGTCGCCAGGAGCCCGCGGGGCTCATCCGGTGGATCGTCGACCGCGAGCCGGAGATGGGCTCCTTCATCGACATCGGCTGCGGCCGCGGCCGCGAGGCGTCCTTCGTCGCCCAGGAGACCGGGGTGCCGACGCTCGCCCTCGACCAGAGCCGCTTCTACTTCCGGCACCAGGCCCGCAGCTGGGCGCCCGGCACGGGTCCGGAGTTCCGCACCTTCAACATGCTCGAGAACCGCCACGTCGCGGTCGCGGTCGTCCGTGGGGCCCTGCTGCCGGGTCCACGGGTGGTGCTGGCCCGCCACGTCGCCGACGCGACGTCGGCCGCCGGACGGGCGGCGCTGTGGCGCACGGCGGCGGGCATCCTCCGCGACGGTGACGGACGGCTCTACCTCCACTTCCTCAGCAAGGACGGCGACGACGACTACCCGGAGGTCAACCAGGTCTCGGAGGTCAGCCGCGAGACCGTCGAGGCCGAGCTCGTCGCGGCCGGTGCGCGGGTGCTGTTCGCCCGCGAGCACCTCGTGGGGTCAGCCGAGACGTCGTCGGTGGTGTGTCGTATGGTCGCCGAATGGCCCCGACCCGAGGAGCGTTGAGCGCTCGATGACCACCTCCGACGCCACTCCCGGACGCGTCCGCGCGGTCACCGACAAGGTGGTCTCGGTCTCCCCGCTCACCCTCAAGCGTCGGGTCGCGGCGCTGGAGGAGGAGGTCCAGGAGTGCCGTCAGACCAGCCTGCGCGTGGCCGAGCTGACCGACCTCGTGACCGAGCTGCTGGTGCCGCTGGTGCGCGGTGACTCCGACGAGGCCCTGGCCATCCTGGAGCGCTACCACCGCAGCCTCTGAGCGGTCTGGCGGTCACTATGCTGACCGCCATGGCCGGGCGCATCTTCATCCACATCGGGCTGCAGAAGACCGGCACCTCCTACCTGCAGGGCATCGTGTTCGCCTCCGTGGCGGCCCTGGCGGCCCAGGGTGTCGCCGTCGTGCCGCCGACCAAGCGCCGCACGTTCTGGCTGATGCTCGACGTGCGCGGTCGCTACCGACCCGAGTTCGACCCGCCGCAGGTGGCGACCGCGGTCGACGACTTCGCCGCGCTCGTGCGCGCCACCTCGGCGACCGCAGCGCCGACCGCGCTGCTCACCGAGGAGTCGCTGGGTCCGGCGAGCAGCGCGCAGATCGTGCGGCTCCTCGCAGGCGTGCGGCGACCGCGAGGTGCACGTGATCGCCACGGTGCGCGACCTCGCCCGCCAGATCCCGTCGGCCTGGCAGGAGTCGCTGAAGGCCGGGTCGAGCGACTCCTTCGCCACCTACCTCGCCAAGCTGCAGCGCCACGAGGGCCAGCCCGGCAGGCCCGTCTGGCGCCAGAAGGACGTGCCCGGCCTCCTGGGTGCGTGGGCGGAGCACGTGCCCAGCGAGCGCATCCACGTCGTGACGGTGCCGCCCGCCGGCAGCGACCCGACCGTCCTGCTCGACCGGTTCTGCTCGGTGGTCGGCGTCGATCCCGCGCCGCTCGAGCGCGACGTCGTGCGCAAGAACGAGAGCCTGCGCCACGTGGGCGCCGAGGTGCTGCGCCGCGTCAACGCCGAGCTGGCGCCGACCCACCGCGAGCGCGACGTCTACGGCGACGTCGGCAAGCGCTACCTCTCCACCCAGGTGCTGGCCCGCCAGGACGGCGCGCCGATCCGGGTGCCCGAGCAGCAGCGCGCCTGGGTGCGGGCGATCTCGCGTCGCCACGTCGACTTCATCGCCTGCTCGGGCTTCGACGTCGTGGGTGACCTCGACGACCTCGACCCCGAGGAGTCCGCGTTCGGCACCGGCCCCGGCACGCCGTCCGAGGCCGAGGTCAGCACGGTGGCGACCTCGGCCCTCGCGGTGGTGATCGCCGACGAGATGGACCGTCGCCGCGCCGAGCGGTCGACGCAGGCCACCCGGGTCGCCCCGCCTCGCCGGGTCGCGCGGTGGGGCCGACGGGCCCGTGCCCTGCTGTCCGGACGCTGAGCGGCCGGCACCGTCGAGATCAGCCTCGGGAGCGCCGCGACCTGAGACGGGCCACCAGCGGGGCGAGGCGGTGGCGCAGCCCGGTGGGTGCGGGACCGGCGCCCGGCCGGCCGTGACGGCGAGCGCGTCGCAGGTCCTGGCGCAGGCCGCGGATCGTCGCGAGGTCGGCCTGGTGGCGCTCGAGCAGCGCGGCCGTCGCCTCGAGCGACACCTCGAGGAGGCGGCGGTCGTCGGCCGACAGCGCGGCGGGCTCCTGCTCGGGCCAGCGCGGCAGCAGGTCGGCCACGTCACCCACCACGTCGTAACCGGCCGCGGTGATGCGGTCGGCCTGGTCTCGCGACGCAGCAGCGCACCAGTCGTGGTCGGCGGCGGGGAGCACCAGGCGCTGGCCGGGTTGGCGGGCCAGCACCTGCTCGGCGTAGAAGAACTTCACGACCCGGGCGTACGCCGCGCGGTGGGAGCGCAGACGCGGGCCGAGGGTCGTGTTGAGCCGCCGCAGCAGCTCGGCCTGCTCGTAGCCGATCGAGGCGTTGTCGCGCTCGACGTCGGCGTCGAGGCGGCTCGCGTCGACGCCGATGACCGAGCAGAAGCGTCGGAGCAGCTCGTCGGGCGGCGCGCCCCCTGGCGGCACCGTCACCACGTGCACCTGCGAGGGCGGCAGCGAGCCGCCCCACCGCGCGGCGATCGCGGCGAAGTCCTGGCCGTGCCAGAACCGGTGGTCGGGGTTGGTGCGGACCTGCTTGAGGAAGTGGGGGTAGCCGCCGGTGTGGCGGGTCTTGACGAACTGCTGCCACTCCGAGGGCAGCTGGCGGTCGAGCGAACGGGTGGTCACCACCACGTGCAGCTCGAGGTCGTCGAGCTGCGCGAGACGTCGCAGGAAGGCGTCCACGCGCTCCTGGGTGACCACGGCCAGGAGCTCGTGGGTGACCAGGACGTCGCGCTCGGCCGCAGCGACCGCCTCGACGAGCCGGTCGACGACGTCGGCGCCGCGCGCGGGGTCGGTGCGGGCGTCGTACTCGTCACGCAGCGCCAAGGTGAGCAGGAAGTGGTCGTTGCGGCGCAGCGGCAGCTCGACGCCCTGCGAGGCGAGCTCGTCGCGCGACTGCCACAGCACGTTCTGGAGGTACGACGTGCCGGTCTTCGGGCTCCCGACGTGCAGGTAGCAGCGGCGCGTCATGGGCAGCAAGTGTGGCAGACCGCGGCGCCCGGCTCCCGCGCACCCGCCGCGCGCCCGTCGGCACCCGGCGTCCCCGCCGTCCGCACTGCGGGTCACCCCAAGGGGGTTCCGTACTGGCCGGTAATATCGCAGAGTCGTCAGTGACCCCGAAGGAGCGCCCACCATGACCCGTCTGTGCGAGACCGAGGGACTCAACGAGGACCAGCAGCAGATCCTCAAGGCGGTCCGCCAGTTCACCGAGGAGAAGATCCTCCCGGTCGCCACCGAGCTCGAGCACGCCGACGAGTACCCGCAGGAGATCGTCGACGGGCTCAAGGAGCTCGGCGTCTTCGGCCTGATGATCCCCGAGGAGTACGACGGGCTCGGTGAGTCGCTGCTGACCTACGCCCTGGTGCGTCGAGGAGATCGCGCGCGGCTGGATGAGCGTCTCCGGCGTCATCAACACCCACTTCATCGTGGCCTACATGATCATGCAGCACGGCACCGAGGAGCAGAAGAAGAAGTACCTGCCCCGGATGGCGACCGGTGAGGTGCGCGGCTCGTTCTCGATGTCCGAGCCCGGCGCTCGGCTCCGACGTGGCCGCGATCAAGACCAAGGCCACCAAGGGTCGACGACGGCGGCTACACCATCGACGGCCAGAAGATGTGGCTGACCAACGGTGGCTCCTCGAACCTGATCGCGGTGCTGGTCAAGACCGACGAGGGTGCCGACTCGGTCTACAAGAACATGTCGACGTTCCTGGTGGAGAAGGAGGTCGGGCTTCGGCGAGACCGCGCCCGGCCTGACGATCCCGGGCAAGATCGACAAGATGGGCTACAAGGGCGTCGACACGACCGAGGCCGATCTTCGAGGGCCACCAGATCGCGGCCGAGCAGATCCTCGGCGGCGAGGCCGGGCAAGGGCTTCTACCAGATGATGGACGGCGTCGAGGTCGGCCGCGTCAACGTCGCCGCCCGCGCCTGCGGCATCGCCAACCGCGCCTTCGAGCTCGGCATCGCCTACGCCCAGCAGCGCGAGACCTTCGGCAAGCCGATCGCCGAGCACCAGGCGATCCTGTTCCGCCTCGCCGAGATGGCGACCAAGGTCGAGGCCGCGCACGCGATGATGGTCAAGGCCGCGCGCATCAAGGACAAGGGCGAGCGCAACGACGTCGAGGCCGGCATGGCCAAGTACCTCGCCGCGGAGTACTGCAACGAGGTCGTCCAGGCGTCCTTCCGCATCCACGGCGGCTACGGCTACTCCAAGGAGTACGAGATCGAGCGCCTCTACCGCGAGGCCGCGTTCATGCTGATCGGTGAGGGCACCGCCGACATCCAGAAGATGATCATCGGCCGCTCGCCTGCTCAAGGACTACAAGCTCAAGGGTTGAAGAACGCCGCGCGATGAGGTCCAGCGCCGCGTTCCGCCTGCAGGCCTCGGCCTGCGGTCGGCTCGGCTCGCCGATGTACGCCGACCTGCTCGCTCGGGTGGCCGACGACATCGAGGCGGGTGGGCCGTGCGCGCGGGTGCTGCCCGGGCACGCCGACGACGCCGGGCCCTCGGCGCTGGCCCTGCGGCTCATGGGCAGCGTGCACCGGCTCGTGCTGGAGCGGCGCGCCGGCGCGCTGGCCACGTCTACCCGAGCGTCGGTGGCACCTGGGAGCGCCGAAGGCGGCTGGGACGGCGTTCCGCGCCTTCGTCGACGCGAGCAGCCCGACGCCGTGCGCGAGTGGCTCGACCGGCCGCCGCAGACCAACGAGGTCGGGCGTTCGGCCGCGCTGATGGCCGGGCTCCTGGCCCTGACCGACGAGCACGGCACCTGCCCGTCCGGCTGGTCGAGCTCGGGCTCCTCGGCCGGGCTGAACCTGCTGGCCGACCGGTTCCGCTACCAGACCGACGACGGCCGGGCCGTGGGGCCGGAGGACTCGCCGGTCGTGCTCGACCGGGCCTGGTCGGGCGACGTGCCGCTCGACGCGCCGTGGCCGCGGCTGGTCGAGCGCGTCGGCAGCGACGTGATGCCGGTCGACGTCACCGCACGACCGAGGGTCGGCTGGCGCTGACCGCCTACGTCTGGCCCGACCAGGCCGAGCGCCACGAGCGGCTGCGCGGCGCGCTGGCGCTCGCCGCCCGCTCGCCGGTGGCCGTACGACGTGCAGGTGCCGCCGACGGTGGTCGACGACCTCGAGCTGAGCCGCCGGTCACCTCACCGTGCTGTGGCACTCAGCGTGATGTGGCAGTACCTCGAGCACGCTCCGAGCAGGAGCACGTGACGCGTGCGGCATCGACGGCGCTGGGGGCGCAGGCGAGCGCCGAGGCGCCCTTCGCGCACCTGTTCCTGGAGCCCACGCGGCGCGAGCCGGGCGCGTCCGCACGAGTTCCTGGTCGTCCTGGAGTCCTGGCCGGGCGGTGAACGGCGCGTGCTGGCGACCTCGCGCGGGCACGGCGTACCGACCGTGTGGGAGGGGACGGCCCGCGACCCGACGTAGTCGACACCGGCAGCGTTCCCGCGGGCGACCGCACGCTTTGCTAGCCTCGCTCCCGTCCGGGAACAGTGGCTGTTGCAAGCGCGGCGTTCGGATGGCCATCAGCTCGTCGACGTTGGGAAGTGCAGAGTGTTCAGCCGAGTTCGGCGTCGCAGGTCATCCGAGGCCGAGTCCCCACCCGTGGTCCGCGCCAGCGGCATGGTCGAGTCGTTCACCGAGGACGAGATCCGGGGTTGGGTCTCTGTTCCCACCGACAGCCCACCCACCGAGATCGAGCTGCGGTTGGGCTCCATGACCGTCACCAGGACGATCGCGACGCCGGACGGCGCCATGTCCGCGAACCGGAGGAACGTCAAGGTCCCCCCGCCGCCGGCGCTGCCTGCGCCCCAGGGGGACCGCAGGAACAGCAGGGACCAGATCCGCACGTTCACCTTCGCGATCTCCCAGCTGTGGGAGTACGCACCCAAGGGAACGCCGCTGCGTGTCGTGACCGGTTCACGGGTGCTCCCCATCAACGGGCACGGCATGTTCGTCCGCGCTCCCCGGTCGGGTGGTCAGACACCGGCGGACCTCCAGCAGCGCTTCGACGAGGGGCACCTCCTGGGACGCACCGGCCTGGTGCAGATCTCCAAGAACGACGACGAGGAGTGGCAGTCCGCCGTCGGCTCGCTCTACGAGTCCATGCGCACGCTGCTCGCCGACGAGTTCGGCTACGACCTGTTCATCACCTACGGGACGCTGCTGGGGGCGGTTCGCGAGGGCGGGTTCCTCGCACACGACAACGACTACGACTCCAGCTTCGTGAGCTCGATGCGCACCGGTCCCGAGGCAGCCGACGAGCTGGTGAGGATCGCGAAGGTGCTCATCGCCAAGGGCTACCGCGCGGGCGCGATGGGCGGTGGCCTGCACGTGCTCGACCCGGCTCGGCCCGACCACCGCATCGACATCTTCCACATCTACTTCGACGCCGACGGCGTGCTGCAGCACCCGTTCGGATATGCCGGTGACAAGCAGATCACCACGGAGGAGTGGACGGGCACGCGCGAGATCGACTTCGTGGGGCGCCCGGCGCTGGTTCCTGTCTGCGCGGAGGAGCTGCTGGCCACGTTCTACGGCGACGACTGGCGTCTGCCCAAGACGGCCTTCAACTGGCACGTCGAGAAGCGCGGCAACGATCGGACCGGCGTGATGACCCCTCCTCGGGTCACCGAGGTCTACTGGGCTGACTACTACACCCACAACGTCCACGCCGAGGCGTCGTCGTTCGCGCAGTTCGTGCACGACCGCCTGGCCTCGGCCTCGGTCACCATGGTCGACATCGGGTGCGGCGATGGTCGCGACTCCATCTACTTCGCGACGCGTGGCCGCAAGGTCCTGGGCCTGGATCGTGCGGGCGTCGCGATCGAGCACGCGCGCGAGAAGGCGGACCAGGCGGGCCTCGACCACGCGCGGTTCGAGGTGTGCGACCTCGCCGACGGGGCCGCTCTCGCCGAGGTGCTCGGCGACGAGGAGGAACGCCCTCGGGTCTTCTACAGTCGCTTCGTGCTGCACGCCATCGTCGCGCAGACCCAGGTCGCGCTCCAGGACGCGATCGACGCGCAGGCGCGTCCGGGCGACCTGTTCGTCGCCGAGTTCCGGACCGACAAGGACGAGGACCGGGTGAAGGTGCATCCCAAGCACTTCCGCCGCTACCAGAACGCCGCCGAGTTCCTGGCCGACCTGGAGGGGCGAGGCTGGGTGATCGACTACGACGTCGAGTCGTCCGGGCTCGCGCCGTGGGGCGACGAGGACCCCGTTCTGTGCCGGGCGATCGCTCGTCGGCCCTGACGGCAGGGCGGCGGGCCAGGCGTTAGGGTTTGGCCCATGCCAGCCGGGACCGATCGCGTCACCCTCCACGTCGGGACCATGAAGTCGGGCACGAGCTATCTCCAGGCACTCCTCTTCGCCGAGAAGCCGAGGCTGGCCGCCGCGGGGGTCCTCGTGCCGGGGGCCGACTGGGGCGTGCAGTCCCGCGGGATCCAGCAGGCGATCGGCAACTCCGACAAGCGCACCCACGTGTGGGACCCGATGGTGGCCGACATCGTCGGGCACGACGGTCCGACGCTGATCTCCATGGAGTACCTCGGCCCGGTGCGGGCCAAGAAGATCGGTCGGATCGTCGGCCGGCTCGGCGGCGACGTCGACGTGGTCTTCACCCTGCGCGACCTCAACCGCACGCTGGTCTCGATGTGGCAGGAGACGGTGCAGAACGGTCGGTCCTGGACGTGGGACGACTACCACGCTGAGGCCGCCGCGGCCGCTCCCGGCACCGGTGACGGCGTCTTCGACCGCGACACCGCCGGTGGGACCTTCTGGCGTCAGCAGAGCATCGTGCGGATGGTCCGTGAGTGGGGGTCGGTCGTCGGTCCGGAGCGGATCACGGTCGTCACGGTGCCTCCGCCCGGCGCCGACCGCTCCGAGCTCGCCCGCCGGTTCGGAGCGGCCACCGACGTCGACTTCGGGGCCGACCCTGTCGTCCCCGTCGCCAACGAGTCGCTCGGCCTGGCCTCGATCCTCGCGCTGCGCCGCCTCAACGAGCTGCTCGACGAGGCCGGCCTCGCCTACCCGGCGGCGTTCAAGCTCCGCAAGAAGATCCTCGCCAAGACCGTGCTCGCGGCCCGCAAGCGCGACGAGGGCGCGCTGGGCCTCCCGGTGCAGGACTGGGTGGTCGCTCAGACCCGCGACACCATCAGCGCCCTCCAGGACTGCGGCGTACGGCTCGTGGGGGACTGGGCGGACCTCGAGCCGGTCGCGGTGCCGGGAGCAGCCCCCGCCGACGTGCCCGACGCGGACGTCACCGAGGCTGCGCTGGCCGGCCTCGCCGGGCTCATCGCCCACGTGGACCCGTCATGAGCACGTCCGGAGCCGTGCCGGTCTACGTCCACCTCGGACTGATGAAGACCGGGACCACCTACCTCCAGCGCTCGCTGCGCAAGGCCGGCGACGGGCTCGGGGAGCAGGGGTTGACCCTCATCCCCGGCAACCAGCCGCTCGCGCACCGGCTGAGCCTGGCGCTGCGGGGGCTGCCCTACGACGGCAGCCACGACCACAACGGTCATCGCGTCCTGCGTCGGCTCGCCGGCGAGGTGGAGCAGGCCGCAGGTCGCTGCCTGCTCACCGAGGAGACGCTGTCCTTCCTCGACGAGGAGCAGGCCGCGACGCTGGTGAGCGCGCTCGGCGACGCCGAGGTGCACCTCGTGGTGACGGTGCGCGACATCGCGCGCGCCCTGCCGTCGGCCTGGCAGCAGCGGGTCAAGAACGGCCACGCCGTCGGGCTCTCGGACTACCTCGAGGACGTGCGCGCCAACACCGGTCGCGCGGGACGGTCGTTCTGGCAGAGCCAGAGCGTCACCGCCGTCCTGGGACGCTGGGCCGACCTGGTGCCCCCCGAGCGCGTCCACGTCGTGGTCGTGCCGCCGTCGGGCGCGGGCTCGCTGCTGGAGCGCTTCTGCTCGGTCATCGGCATCGACGCCGCCGGGCTCCCCGACCCCGGTCACGCCAACCCGTCCCTGGGCTACGCCCAGACCGAGCTGCTGCGTCGGATCAACCTGCTCCTGCCCGACGAGATGGGCAAGCGAGCGGTCGTCCACGGCAAGGTCATCAAGCGCTACTTCTCGCGAGAGGTGCTGGCGGTCCAGGGCGGCACCCCCATCCGGATGCCCGCCACCTGGGCGCCGTGGTGCGAGGAGCGGGCGAGCGCCGAGATCGCGGACCTGAGGACTGCCGGCTACCACGTGGTCGGCGACCTCGACGAGCTCCTGCCGCAGGCGTCGTCGTACGTCGACGAGGCGCCGAGCGCGGCCGAGGCCGACCTCCTGGTCGCGGCCACCGAGGCGCTCGTGGCGCTCCTGGTCGAGCGCGCCGGGGTGGAGAACACCCCGTCGACCCACCCAGCTGACGCCGCAGCGGCCGAGTGGGCAGTCCAGGGCGGGCTGTCAACCGACCACGCAGAGCGCCAGCATGCCGCCCACTACTTCTTCATGACTGTTCGGCAGATCTAGCTTCCTGATCGACCTCGACCTCGCAGATTGGGCATACACCCACCTGCCGAGCGGACGCGTCCGGCATCCCTGGCGAGCAGGCAGCCCCCCTCGACGCCATCGCTGATTTGAAACTCAGGCACTAGCCGAATGACCGAACTCGGCCAGATCAAGCCATTCTTGCGAGCGCGAATTGCGACGGACACCCACTCGACACGCTCGTAAACGACGGCATCGTAGCCGTTGGTGGACTTGAGCTTCAAGTTCAGCCGTCAAGGCGTGTGTCTCGAAGCATCCACCAGCCCAGGACGCGGAGGTCGAGTTCCCCGTGATGAATCTGCGTGCAAAGCCGGTCCGCAACACATGAGACCTATGGGTCCGGCGTGTCCCGCTGTTCTTGTTAACGGCAGCGCTCTTTACAGATCGTCGTTTACGCTATCACCCAGGGCGGCGTTCACGGTCGAAGCTACGACGAGCCGCTCCAGAACGAGTATGGACGCCGAGTTGCTGGGTTGGTACGCGAGTGGGGGCGAAGACATTCAGCTTGTCCAGTTTCCCAGCTTCCTTTACATGCCGCAGCACGGTCCCGTGTTTGAAACAGTGGTGGCGGGACTCCGACCCATTACTCCTGGCGATGACTGGCGCACGCGGTCACTGGTGACAGCGCTGACCGGCGTCGCGGGCATCGGTTTCGTCTGGCTCTGCGGCCGGGAGTTGGGAGGGTATCGGACTGGCTTGCTGGCGGCTCTTGTCCTCGCCTCTTATCCGCGCTATGTCGGCGCCATCTTCAACAACTCCAAGGATGTCCCGTTGGCGGTGGGTATGACTGCGGTGCTGTGGGTCGCGATCAAGCTGTTCAGCGTATGGAAACACGGGCGCGCGAGTGACCGGAATACTCCGGCGGATCCAGTTGAGGGACATGCTGCTCCCGGCGGCGAGGCAACCGCGGCGGTGGCGTCTGCCAACGCAGCATCCAGTACCACGACTAGCACAACGCTCGTCCGGACTCAGACCGTGGGGTTAGGCCGTTGACAGACGAGACTACAACAGTTATACCTGGCTCAAGCGGCATGCTGAGCCGACTCACCCCACCGGCGTAACCGGTGGCTTATTTACTCGATCGTTCTAGGGCTGCTTCTTGGCACGACGGCGGCTGTCAGGGTCAATGCGCTGCTCTGGCTCCCGATCCTTGGCCTTTCAACCGGCTGGTTCTGGGCCACGCGGGGACGTCGGCTCGCCGAAGAGGGCTGCTGGAGACCCGAGTTGATGCGCCAGGTGGTGTCGGCTCTGATCGTCGGAGGAACTGCGTACCTAGCTATGCTCAGCCTTCTTTCTGGCCGTACGTCTGGCTGCATCCGTACGATGGCGTGCTCTGGTCGTACGCGTCGATGTCGAGCTACGATTGGGCCCACGTGGTGCGTTACGGGGGCGAATCGATCTCTGCTCTCCGCTTGCCGCGGTCGTACTCTCTGACCTGGCTGTGGATCGCATCCCCGCCGGTAACCATTCTGTTTGCAGCCGCTGGGGCAGCTATCGTGGTCGTTGACGCTGTTCGCGGTCGGCTGCAGGCGGCGTCTGGCTTGGTACTTGCAGCAGCGATCGTTCCCGTCAGCGCGATAGTTGCCCTCCAGCCGACTCTCTATAACGGACTGCGCCACTTCCTCTTCGTTATCCCCCCGCTCGCCTTGCTGGCCGCCCTCGCGGTCACTCGGGCTTGGCAGACCGCTGGACGATCGTCTCGCGGCACCGGCCCCTTACGAGGAGCCCTAGCCTTCGTGCTGGTGGCCGGGACCGCCCAGGTCGGGGTGGAGATCGGCCGCCTGTATCCCTACGAATATCTCTACTTCGGTCCCCAGGTAGGTGGCTTCAGCGCGGCGGGAGGCGACTATGAGGCCGATTACTGGCACGTATGCTCAAGCGAAGCGTCGCGGTGGCTGGGTGCCAACTGGCGCACTTACGTTCCTGTCGGCGACGCGAAAGTTCTGAACGGGAACGCACCCTCGGGGATGATCGAGCCCTACCTGCCCGCTGAGCTCATTGCCGTTGACGGTAGGGCCCGCTTTGGCGACGTCATTGGTACCGTGCCTGACTTCGCGATCTGGACTCGGCTGGACCGGCCATCCGCGAGCCGCGTTGCGCGGCTACACCGCCATTCACGATGTGCGAGTGGAGGGACGGTCGCTCTGCACAGTAAACGTGTCGAACGACTTGCTGCAGCAGAAGTCTTGAGCCTTGCGCTCCCCGCCGTCTGTAAGCGTCAAGGGTGCGCCCGTGGGGGGGGGGTATGTCAGGCGACGTGGGGCGGTTGGACTTGAGGTGTTGCGGTTTCCGAAGTCGGTGAACAAACATTTGCAGAGGAGATCGCGCGCTGGCGCCGAGCCATCTGCGAAGAATTGCGGCCGCGAAGGGACTAGCACAAGATCGAGACACCTCACATATTGTCGAGTGAGCGAAGATGGGGCCCCTGCCCCCGCTTGACTCGAGAGGGGCCCTGCCCCCGCTCTTCATTTAGAGTAGCAACGCAACTCGTACTGGGTGTGAATGATTGGCGGCCGATGTGGGGTGGGGCACCCCAACCTGGGTTCGCCGAGTCCGGCAATGAGTCAAGAGGCGGGATTGCGGACGAGGCGCGTGCGATCCGGTCGCGGTTAGTTGCTGACATGCCTCGCGCGTCGACGCGAGGCATGACGATAATGATCGAACGCCGCCGGATTCGTGACCCGTCCCGCGAATGAAGGGTTGCGCTCTCCCGGATGCTGACATTCAGGAGGCCCAGCTGTACGGCATCGGCGAGCGGGCCCGCACGGTGTCTACGGCTAGCCACGCCGCGCCCTGTCGTGTAGCTGGCGCGCACCGCCTTGTGGTCGGAGAGCACCGCGGGGAGCACGTCGGCGGTGACCGGGGTGATTCCCTCGCCGCCCGAGAGCAGGTAGTCGATGCGCCCGCGCAGGCTGCGGGCCGGGTGGGTGCGACCGTCGCCGACGCCCACCGCGCCCCAGGTGTCCTGCCACTGGGTGGCCAGGACGTTCATCGGGCGCGAGGTCGGCTGCGCGTTCATGTCGCCGCCGAGGATCCGGGGGCGGGTGTCTGCGGCGACGAGGTTGTTGATGGCGCCGACCTGCAGCATCCGGGCCGGTTCGCTCTCGTTCTGGAGGTGGGTGTCGTAGATGCTGACCTCCTTGCCCTCGACGTCGATCACGGCGTGGAGCAGCCCGCGCTGCTGGGTGCCGCCCGGCCGGGGGAGGTAGGTGTTCTCCGTCGACACGATCGGGAACCGCGACAGGATCGCGGTGCCGTAGCCGGCGGTGGAGGTGTAGGGCACGTTGTTGCCGAAGGCGTGGAAGTAGCCGAGCTGGGCGCCGAAGTAGGCCGGCATGTCGACGTTGCTCGAGACCGAGCGCAACCGGTCGACCTCCTGGAGGAGGATGACGTCGGCCCCGCTGTCGCGCAGGGTGGCCGCGATCGCGGGCAGGCTCCCTCCACCACGGCCCGACTTGATGTTGAACGAGAGCGCCGTCAGGTCGGTGTCGACACCGGTGGCCACGCACTGCTGCTTGCCGGTGACCTTGAGGTCGAGGCGCGGCGGACCGCTCGGCGTCGGGGACGGCGTCGGGGTGGCCACGGGAGCCGTCACGTCGGTCGTCGCGTCGGTGGTGGGCTCGGTGGTGGTGGGCGTGTCACCGGCCCGCACCAGGTCGACCTCGTCGGAGCCGCCGACGACGAAGCGGGTGGCGAGCAGGGCGGCGACGACGAGGACCAGACCCAGGACGAGGAACACCGTCGGGTCTCGCTTCGCACTGCGGTGGCGCACGTCTTCACCTCTCGAGAACGTCGTCCCAGACGGGCACGTGCCCGGGCCCCGCTGCCCACGAGACTGAGGTGAGTCTAGACCAGCGGCCGAGGTGCTCTGTCCCGCGAGACCACAATTGCCTCGACTCCGGAGCCGAGGGATGCGAGGGTGGCTGGGCGAGCCGTCCCCCCGGCTCTTCCGTCGAGATCAGGAGAGATCATGGCCGAGAACGACGACCTGAAGGCGAAGATGCGCGAGGCGCTCGACCGCAAGAACAACAAGGAGAAGGGCGTCCACGAGGACGGCCCCGTGCCCGAGAAGGCGCACGGCTCCGAAGTCGTCGGCGGCGCCCCGAAGATGCATCGGCGCAAGGCCGGCGGAGGCGGGCTCCTGAGCCCTCCTGGCAGGATGACGACGTTGTCCGTCGTACGTCGTCACCTGAGGAGTGGTCATGCAGTTCGGTCGCAGCTACGAGGAGTTCGAGGTCGGTGCGACCTACAAGCACTGGCCCGGCAAGACGGTCACCGAGTACGACGACCACCTGTTCTGCCTGCTGACCATGAACCACCACCCGCTGCACCTCGACGCCAACTACGCCGAGGAGACCACGCAGTTCAAGAAGAACGTCGTGGTCGGCAACTACGTCTACTCGATCCTGCTCGGCATGAGCGTCGCCGACATCTCCGGCAAGGCGATCGCCAACCTCGAGGTCGAGTCGCTGCGCCACGTCGCGCCGACGTTCCACGGCGACACGCTCTACGGCGAGACGACGGTGCTGGACAAGACCGAGTCGAAGAGCAAGGACGACCGCGGCGTCGTCTACGTCGAGACGATCGGCTACAACCAGGACGGCAAGGTCGTGTGCATCTTCCGCCGCAAGGTGATGGTGCCGAAGAACTCCTACCTCGAGGCGCGCGGCGGCGAGCAGCCCGGGCGTCCGGTGCCGCAGCCGGACAAGAACTGGGCAGGCCCCACCGTTCAGTAGCTCGAGGCGGCTCCTGGTCGGTCGTCGGGCGTCAGCCGGCCCGACGCGTCAACGTCAACCGGGTGGGCGTGACCACCCAGCCGACGACGGCGCACAACAGCGGTACGCCGACGACGATCACGGCCAGGCCTCCCCACGGGACCGGGGTGCCGGCGTGCCGATCACCTGGAGCATCGTGGCCCCGACGGCAGTACCGAGCAGCAGCCCGACCACCGAGCCGAGGGCGCCGACGAACAGGGCGTGCCCGGCGCTCATGGTGCGGCGGGTCCGGGGCGGGGCGCCGATCGACGCGAGGCGTCGCCGCATCGCTTCGGCCCTCGGCGGCCGAGAGCGCGACGATCATCCCGACGACCAACCCGGTGATGGCCAGCGTGGCGGCCGCGCCGGCGTACACGTCCTGTGCGGGGGCAGGATGCCGACCGAAGTTCGCCTGGGCGAAGATCCCGTAGAGGGGGAGCCGTGGCTGCGTCGTCCTCGGCCTCGATGCCGGGGGCATGTGCCCGGATGTATCCGTTGGTGCGCCGCCTCGACCCCGATCGTCGGCCGTCGCGCCGGCAGATACGTGCCGAAGCGCCTCCGGTTCAGCTCGAGGTCGACCGATGAGCTCGGCACGTCGAGCGGGACGTATGCCTCGGGTGCGCAGCCGCACCGATGGTCCCGGTTGCGCCCGGGCGCCGATGACGAGGACCGTGCCGGCGGCGAGGCGTCGCGAGCCGCGCGGGGACGCCGGTTGCACGTCGAGCCACGCTTCGTCGACGACGAGGACCCCGGTCCCGACCGAGGACCGACCGTGCTCCGCGTGGCGAGCCTCGAGGGTCGGCGTGAGGACGTCGGCTCCGAGGACGCCGGGATCGTGGTGGCGATGCGGGCGCACGACCTCGGGATCCTTGAGCTCGGCACGCGACAGGTAGATCTCGGCGATGTCGGGGGGTAGGTCGTCGTAGGCGTCCTCCGCCGGAGTCGCTGTAGGCATTGGCCGCGAGACACCGAAACCGGCGAAGACCGCTCCGGTGGTGATGATGCCGATGCCCAGCACGGCGGCCCAGGTGCGGCCGCGGTTGCGGGTGGCGTCACGGGTCGCCAGGCGCCAGGGGAGCCAGCCGCGACTCGTGCTGCGACCGACCACCTCGATCAGGGTGGGCGTTCCGAGCACCACGCCGGCCAGCAGCACCAGAGCGAAGAGTCCACCGACGACCACGGGCACCGGCGAGGGGAAGTCGTTGGTCGCGGAGTAGGTCTGCGCGATCCAGGGGCCGCACGCCAGCAGTCGCGATCAACCCGGTGGCCGTCAGCCATACGGCAGGGAGGCGCAGGCGGTCGCGTGATCCTCGCTTGCCCGCGGCGACGTGGCCGTCGAGGGCCTGCGAGGCCGTCATCCTGCCGACTCCCCAAGCGGGGATCGCGGAGGCGACGACAGCCGAGAGGAAGCCGAGCAGCGCGACAGCGGCGATGGTCGCGTAGGAGATCTCGTAGACGTAGATCGGCTCCGCGATCGCGCGCGCCAGCAGTCCTCGACCGGTGGCGAGCGCCAGTGCTCCGGTCGCCACGCCTGCGACGGCGGCCACGGCTCCGACGCAGACACCCTGCGCGAGCACGGTTCGGCGTACGTCGGCCGGCGTGCCGCCCGCGGCCATCATCAGGCCGAGCGCTCGGCTCTGGCGGCGCGCGCCGACCGCGAAGGCCGCACCCACGAGCACGAGCACCTCGACGAGTCCGAGCCCGATGACCAGTGCGCCGACGATCACGCTGTCCGGGGAGACCGGACCGGGCGGTGGTGGGTCGATGCCCCAGGCGGACGGGTTCTCGACCGCGTCGCGCACCCAGGTCGAGACGCCGACCGCGGCCAAGGTCTTCTGCAGGTCGCGCGCGGCCGCGGTCGAGAGGTCCGGGAGGTCGACCAGGTAGTCAGCAGACGTGAAGCCCTCGCGCGACTGGGTCGCCGTACGTCCGTCGGCCGACGTCGCCAGCACCGTGTCGGGAGGGACGACCACGGTGCCGATGTCGAAGGAGTACTGGTCACGCAACAGTCCGACGACGCGCAGGTCCCCCTCGACCAGCGGCAGCATCACGTCGGGGCGCAGCTGTCCTCCGTCGAGCAGGTCGAGCTCGTCGGCCATGGCCGCGCCGATCGCCACCTCGTCGGGCGCCTCGGGCGCCCGTCCGGCCGCGAGATCGCCGAGTCCGGTGGTGAGGGGGTTGTCGAGGTCGACCAGACGGCCGTCGACGGTGCCGCCCGAGCCGAGCTCGACCCTGACGAAGCCGACCCGGCTGATGGTCGATCCGGGAGGCAGCAGGGCAGCGACGTCGACCGACTCCGGTGACCGACGCTCCGCGCGACCCAGGCCCCGCGACTTGTCCCAGTAGACCGACCGGCCCTGGTCCTCGGTGCGGAGCCGGATCCTGGGCCACGAGGTGACGCTCACCTGTGCGTCGGCGGCTCCGTAGTCGCTGTAGAGCGAGTTGCTGGAGTCGTAGTCACGCGTGGCGACGGCGGTCGAGGTCGACGACGGCGCCGGCGATCGGGAGCGCGACGAGAGCGGTGACCACCAGGCGTGCGCAGCCGGTGCGAGCGCAGGTCGCGCCACGCCATCCGCAGCGCCGGTCGCCAGCGGGCGAGGCGGTGGCGCACGCTCAGGATGCCGACGCAGCAGCGACTCGGGCTCGGCCTGGCGCCCGGTGTCGTCGACGGCGGCACCGTCGCGCAGGAAGACGACCCGGTCGGCCCAGGCGGCGTGGCCGGCGTCGTGGGTCACCAGCAGGGCGGCGACGCCGTCGGCGCAGCGGGCGCGCAGCAGGCGCAGCACCTGCTCGCCGGTCTCGGAGTCGAGGGCGCCGGTGGGCTCGTCGGCCAGGATCAGGGTGCGCTCGCCGACGACGGCCCGGGCGATCGCCACGCGCTGCTGCTGGCCCCCGGACATGTCCTGGGGGAGCCGGTCGGCGAGGTCGGCCAGGTCGACCTCCTCGAGCGCGGCGACCGCGCGCTGTCGCGCCGCCTTGGCGCGTACGCCGTCCAGCTCGAGGGGGAGGGCGACGTTCTCGGCGGCGGTCAGCGACGGGATCAGGTTGAAGTCCTGGAAGACGTAGCCGACCTTGTGCCGCCGCAGCCGGGCGAGCTCCTTGGCGTTGAGCTCGCCGAGCTCGACGCCGTCGACGAGCACCTGCCCGGCGGTCGCGCGGTCGAGCCCACCGGCGAGGTTGAGCAGGGTCGACTTGCCGGAGCCGCTGGGACCCATCACGGCCACGAGCTCGCCGGCGGCGACCTCGATGGTCAGACCGCGCAGGGCGTGGACGGCGGAGTTGCCGGCGCCGTGGATGCGGTCGACCGAGAGCAGGGAGAGGGCGTTCATCGGAGGGTCTCCTTCGTCGGGGCGGGCTCGTGGCTGGGGTGTCGGTGTCGGTGTCGGCGTCTGCCCTCGGCGTCCGGCGCGGCCAGCGGCACCGCGCGGGCCAGGGCGCCCTCGCAGTGGTCGAGCCAGCGCAGCTCGGCCTCGGCCATGTAGCGCAGGTTGTCGAGCACCAGCCCCCACGCGAGGTCCTCGGGCGCTTCCCGCGTCGGGGCTCGCGCTTGAGGCGGGTGAGCTCCTGGAGGCGCTGCATGGTGGCGACGCGCTGGGTCAGGACGACGCCCTGCACGTCGAGCCCGGGGGTGAGCGCGGCCAGGGCCAGCTTGATCGCCAGCTCGTCGCGCGGCCGGTCGCCGAGGGTGACCGGCTTGGCGAACCAGCCGGCGAGGGTGGTCCGACCGGCGGGCGTGATCTCGTAGCGCTGGCGGCCCTCGTCGTCACCGGCGTGGCCGAGCACCAGCCCGTCGCGCTCGAGGCGGGTCAGGGTCGTGTAGACCTGCCCGATGTTCAGCGGCCAGGTGGAGCCGGTGGCGCGCTCGAACTCCGACTTCAGCTGGTAGCCGTACATCGGTCGCTGGTCGAGGAGGGCGAGGAGTCCGTGCGGGATGCTCATGGATACGGAGTATGCATACCGAGTATGCGGTGAGGCAAGCGCGGTAGGTTCCTCGGCGTGTCTACCGAGCTCTGGATCGTCCGCCACGGCCCGACGGAGTGGAGCCGCAACGGCCGCCACACCTCGGTCACCGACCTGCCCCTGCTGCCCGACGCCGAGGACGAGGCGCGCGCGTTGGCGCCCCGGCTCGCGGAGCTCGCGCCGGCGTTGGTGCTGACGAGCCCACGGCTGCGGGCACGTCGTACGGCCGAGCTGGCGGGCTTCGCCGACGCCGTGGTCGACGACGACCTGGTCGAGTGGGCCTACGGCGACTACGAGGGCCTCACCACCCCCCAGATCCGCGACCTGGACGACGCGCCCGACGACTGGACCGTCTGGCGCGACGGCTGTCCGGGCGGGGAGTCGGCCGACGAGGTCGGCGAGCGGCTCGACCGGGTGGTCGCCCGGGCCCGCGAGGCCGACGGGCCCGCGCTGGCGTTCGCGCACGGCCACTCGTTGCGCGCGCTCGCGGCGCGGTGGCTGGGACTGCCGGTGGGTGACGGCCGACTGTTCCGCTTGGACACCGCCACGATCTCCCTGCTCGGCTACGAGCGCGAGACACCGGTCCTGCTGCGCTGGAACTCTTGACGCCCGACGCACGCGCCGCGACGGTAGGGCCATGTCCCTGACGGTCGGCTGTCCGCGCTGCCCCTCGCCGGTCATCCGGTCCGAGGCGCAGTGGGACTGCCTCGACCACGGGCGTGTCGACCCCCTGTGGCGGCCGGAGACCCCCTCGTACGAGACCTTCGCCGAGCACCTGCTCGCCTCCTCCGGGATGCCGACCTACCTGCCGTGGCCGCTCAGCCCGGGGTGGGCGGTCACCGACTTCGCCTGCGTGGGGGACGAGCCCGCGCACGCCAGCGCCACCATGACCTGCTGCTCGGGCACGAGCGCGCTCGACGGTCCGGTCGACCTGATGGTGGTGACCGAGGAGGCCGGTGTCGGTCTGGGCGCGCGGGTCGCCGGGACGAGTCATCCCGATCCCGGCATCGACGTCCGCACCGGCAACCCGGCCGTGCGGGTGCGCATCGAGCGCCAGGTCGTGCCGCTGTGGTCGGTCTCGGTCAGCGGCATCGACGGCGAGTGGGACCGCTCGGTCGTCGTCGGCGAGGTCGAGGGGCGCTGGGTGTGGCTGGTGCTCCGTCCCGCGTCCGCGGTCCTGCTGCTGCGCGACGACTGGATCCTGCGCGACGCCGCCCAGTCGGGGCCGCACCTCGTCGAGCTGCCGTTCGGTGGACCGGCACCCACCTGGTGAGTCACCGGGCACCTACAGTGCCCAGATGCGCATCGACCTGCACACCCACTCGCTGGCCAGTGACGGGACGCAGACGCCGGCCGAGCTGGTCGCAGCCGCCAAGCAGGCCGGGCTGGACGTCGTCGCGATCACCGACCACGACGGCACCGGCGGTTGGGACGAAGCCGTCGAGACAGCCGGGGCGGTCGGGATCGACCTCGTGCGCGGCATGGAGATCAGCACCAAGCACCGCGGTCGCGGGGTCCACCTGCTGGCCTACCTCCCCGACCCGACCTATCCCGCACTGCGCGCCGAGCTCGACCGGGTCGTCGAGGGCCGCGGCTCGCGCGCCCCGGCCATGGTCGAGGCGCTGCAGCGCGCGGGCATCGACATCGACCTCGACGACATCTCGGCGCCGGTCCCGGGACGCCCCCACGTCGCCGACGCGCTCGTGCGCCGGGGCATCGTGGCCAGCCGGGACGACGCGTTCGAGCGGTGGCTCAACCCGGGGCGGCCCGGCTACGTCGACCGGTACGCCGCCGACCTGACCACCACGATCGGCATCGTGGCCCGTGCCGGGGGAGTGACCGTCCTGGCCCACCCCTGGGGTCGTGGTCGGCGTGGCGACCTGCCGGCCGAGCAGATCGCCGCCCTGCGCGACGCCGGGCTGAGCGGGGTCGAGGTCGACCACCAGGACCACAAGGCCCCCGACGTGCGCGACGAGCTGCGCGCGATCGCGCGCGACCTGGACCTCGTCGTCACCGGCTCCAGCGACCACCACGGCCTCGGCAAGTCCAACCACGGTCTCGGGTGCAACACCACCGCGCCCGAGGAGTACGAGCGACTGCTCGCCCTCGCCGCTGCCGCCGCGGCCGCGAGCGGACGGCGTACGCCGGAGGTGGTGGGGCGTGGTGCCTGACGCGACCAGGACCCGTGCCCCGTCGGCCGGGCCGTCGGCGGGGGATCTGTTTCACCCCCGCCCCAGGTCTGTAACACGCCCGACACATGTGACTACTACACCGGACACGTGAACCTCAGCCCCGCCGACGTCGAGCAGCTGCTCCTCGCGACCGCCGGCATGGTGGCTCGCGACCGGCTGGCGCGTGGGGTCCTGCTGAACTACCCCGAGGCCGTCGCCGTGCTCTCGACCTGGGTCGTCGAGCGCGCTCGGGAGGGCGCCGGGGTCTCCGACCTGATGAGCGCAGGACGCGAGGTGCTGCGTCGCGACCAGGTGATGGACGGTGTGGCCGAGATGATCCACGACGTCCAGGTCGAGGCCACCTTCCCCGACGGGCGCAAGCTCGTCACGCTGCACGAGCCCATCGCCTGAGCCTCGTTCGACCGTCCACCAGCCCACCACCAGGAGCCCATCATCGCGACCTCGTTCGACGGACCCGGCGCCGTGCGCGTCGCCGCTGGCACGATCGTGCTCAACGGCGACCGCGAGGCCCACGAGCGGCTCGACCTGGTCGATCACCAACACCGGTGACCGGCCGGTGCAGATCGGGTCCCACCTGCACCTCCCGGACGCCAACTCGGCGCTCGACTTCGACCGGGAGGCCGCGGCCGGCTTCCGGCTGGACGTGCCCTCCGGCACCTCCCAGCGCTTCGAGCCGGGCGCCTCCCGCTCGGTCGCGGCCGTGGCGCTCCGCGGCGAGCGGAAGGTCCCGGGACTCCAGCGCGGCAAGGCCACGTCGGCGCCGACGGAGCGCGGCACCCATGGTTGAGATCACGCGTCGGGCCTACGCCGCCCTGTACGGACCCACGACCGGCGACCAGGTCCGGCTCGCCGACACCGACCTGTGGATCGAGGTCGAGCAGGACCTCACCGTCGGGGGCGAGGAGGCGGTCTTCGGGGGCGGCAAGTCCATCCGGGAGTCGATGGCCCAGGGCAGCACCACGCGCGCCGAGGGCGCGCCGGACACGGTCATCACCAACGTCCTCGTGCTGGACTGGTGGGGGATCGTGCGCGCCGACGTGGGCCTGCGCGACGGACGGATCGTGGCCCTGGGGCGAGCCGGCAACCCGGACATCGCCGACGGCGTCCACCCCGACCTGCGGATCGGGCCCTCGACCGACGTCATCTCGGGCGAGGGCAAGATCCTGACCGCGGGCGCCATCGACGTCCACGTCCACTTCCTCTCGCCCTCGCAGCTGCACCAGGCGCTGGCCACCGGCATCACGACCGTGGCCGGTGGTGGCACGGGGCCCAGCGAGGGCTCGAAGGCCACGACCGTGACGCCCGGTGCGTGGCACCTCGCGCGGATGCACCGCGCCCTCGACCGGGTGCCCCTCAACTTCCTCCTCATGGGCAAGGGCAACACCGTCAGCCGCGAGGGTCTTGCCGAGCAGGCGCTCGCCGGCGCCGGGGGCTACAAGGTCCACGAGGACTGGGGCTCGACCCCGGCCGCCATCGATGCGGCGCTCGCCGCGGCCGGGGAGTGGGGCCTGCAGGTCGCCCTGCACTCGGACAGCCTCAACGAGGCCGGCTACGTCGTCGTCGACCCTCGCCGCCATCGCGGGGCGCTCGATCCACGCCTTCCACGCGGAGGGTGCCGGGGGCGGGCACGCGCCGGACATCCTCACCATCGCCTCCGAGCCGCACGTGATCCCCGGTTCGACGAACCCCACGCTGCCGCACACGGTCAACACCGTGGCCGAGCACCTCGACATGCTCATGGTCTGCCACCACCTCAACCCCAACGTGCCCGAGGACCTGGCGTTCGCCGAGTCGCGGATCCGCGCCACGACCATCGCGGCCGAGGACGTGCTCCACGACATCGGCGCCCTGTCGATCACGTCGTCCGACGCCCAGGCCATGGGTCGCATCGGCGAGGTGATCACCCGCACGTGGCAGGTCGCCCACGTCATGAAGGCACGCCGAGGGCCCCTGGACGGGGGGCTGCCGGCCGACAACGAGCGGGCGCGCCGCTACGTCGCGAAGTACACCATCAACCCGGCGATCGCCCACGGCATCGACCACGAGGTCGGCTCCGTCGAGGTGGGCAAGCTCGCCGACCTCGCGCTGTGGGACCCGGCGTTCTTCGGGGTCCGTCCCGCCCTGGTGATCAAGGGCGGCGTGATCGCCTGGGCCGCCCTGGGAGACCCCAACGCCTCCATCCCGACACCGCAGCCGGTGCTGATGCGCCCGACGTTCGGCGACGCGATCGGCGGTGACACGTCGGTGACGTTCGTGGCCCCTGCCGCCCTCGAGGACGGACTGGCCGAGCGGCTCGGCCTCACGCGGCGGCTCAGCGCGCTGCGCGACACCCGCAGCGTCTTCAAGGCCGACATGCGCAACAACGACGCGCTGCCCCAGATCGTCGTCGACCCCGAGACCTTCGCGATCAGCGTCGACGGCCAGGAGATCGAGCCGTCGCCCGCCGAGGAGCTGCCGATGGCGCAGCTCTACGCGTTGTTCTGAGCGCCGTGCCCTCCTCCCGGAACACGCGCGCCACGGTGGTCGCACGATGAGCGCCGCCCTCGTGCTCAGCATGCTGGGCGACGCCCGCGTGCCCACCGGCGGTCACACCCAGTCGGCCGGCCTGGAGGCGATGGTCCTGGCGGGTCTCGACGGCAGCGGGGTCGTGCAGTACGCCGCGGCCCGCCTGCGCACGGTCACCGCCACCGACGCCGGGGCGGCCGTGGTGGCCCGCTCGACCTGGCTCACCGGCACCCCCGACGGACTCGCGGAGGTGAGCGCCGCCTGGTGCGCCCGGACGCCCGGTCGCCCGCAGCGCGAGGCCGCCGACCGGCTCGGACGCGGTTACGCCCGACTCGCGCGGCGGCTCTGGCCGGTCGAGCTCGCCGACGCGGACCTCCGCCACCCCCGCCCGGTCGTGCTCGGGGTCGTCGCGGCGGTGGCCGGCATCGACGCCGCCGACCTCGCCCGGGTCGTCGCCTACGACGAGCTCGCGACGATCGGGGCGGCCGCCCTCAAGCTGCTGCCTCTCGACCCCCTCGACGTCGCGGCCTGGACCCTCGAGCTCGGCGCCGACGTCGAGGTGCTCGTCGACCGGGTGCGTGACCTCGACACCCCCGGGGACCTGCCGGCGTCCGGCGCCCCTCGTCTCGACCAGCTCGTCGCCCAGCACGCCGTCTCACCCCGGAGGTTGTTCCATGCCTGACCCGTCGCTCCCTCGTGCGTTCCGCCTCGGCGTCGCCGGTCCGGTCGGGACGGGCAAGAGCTCGCTGATCGCCCTCGTCTGTCGCGAGCTGGGGGAGCGGCTGTCGATGGGCGTCATCACCAACGACATCTACACCGACGAGGACGCCCAGTTCCTGCGCTCGGCCGGCGTCCTGGACCCGGCCCGGATCCGCGCCGTCGAGACCGGCGCCTGCCCGCACACGGCGATCCGCGACGACGTCACCGCCAACCTCCTGGCGGTCGAGGACCTCGAGGCCGACTACGGCGACCTCGAGCTGCTGCTGCTGGAGTCAGGAGGAGACAACCTCACCGCGACCTTCTCGCCCGCCCTCGTCGACGCCCAGATCTTCGTGCTCGACGTCGCCGGTGGCGGCGACGTGGCGCGCAAGGGCGGGCCCGGGATCGCTCGAGCCGACCTGCTGGTCCTCAACAAGACCGACCTCGCGCCCTACGTCGGGGTGGACGTCGAGCAGATGCTCGCCGACGCCACCGCCGCCCGCGAGGGTGGACCCGTCCTGTGCCTCTCACGTGCCGATCCGGTCAGCGTGGCGGCGCTGACCGACTGGGTGACCGGGATGGTCGCACGCCGGCCGGGCCGGGACGCACGTCGCGATCGACCCCGGTCCGATGGCCCCGCACGCGCACGCGCACGAGGGCGCGCACGAGGGCGCCGTCGCCCACCGCCATCCGTGACCGCCGTCGTCGCGTCGCCGCGCCGTGCCTCGGTGCGCACGTCCGTCCGGCTCCGTGCGGGAGTCGACGGCCGGGTGGCCGTCGAGCTGGAGGACGGGCACCTCTCGGCCCGCGTGCTCGAGCGCGATCGCACCACCGTGCGGCTCGCCCTCGTGTCCACGGTGGCGCTGCTGCTCGGCGGTGACGACGTGGTCGTCGACGTCGACGTCGGGCCGGGGGTGCACGCCGAGATCGTGGAGATCGCCGGCGTGGTCGCCTACGACATGCGCGGGAGCCGGGCGTCGTGGACGGTCCGGGCCTCCGTGGGCGCGGGGGCCACGCTCCTGTGGGAGGGGCTGCCCCTGGTGGTGAGCGCCGGCGCGGACGTCGTACGGGCGCTGTCGTTGGAGCTGCACGCGGACGCGCTGTGCCTGCTGCGGGAGACCGTCGTGCTCGGTCGGACCGGAGAGGTCGGCGGAGACCTGCTCCAGACGACGGACGTGCGACGACCCGACGGGCACCCGGTGCTGCGCGAGGACCTCGACCTGACCAGGGCCCACCGCGACACGCCCGTCGTGCTCGGCGGTGCCCGGTGCCTGGACACGGTGACCCTGCTCGGCGCCCGACTCGCGCTGGACGGACCGGAGGTGCTGCAGCTGCACGAGCCCGGGACGGTGGTGCGGTCGCTCACCGGCGCGCTGCACGAGTCGCACGTCGGGTCGGCGATGGCGGAGGGGCGCAGGGTGCTCGACCCGGGGCGCCGCGGCGCCTGATCCGGGAGCTACAGGCCCGGCGTCACTTCCGGCCGATGCCCTGCAGGGTCTGCAGCGCCTTGTTGGGCACCAGCCGGGTCAGCCCACGATCGCCTTGTACTGCGCTCCGGGGATCGAGTAGATCCGCCCCTTGTCGAAGTCGCTGAGCGCCTTCTCGACGAGGAAGTCGACGTCGAGCCACATGAAGCTGGTGCCGCGGGCGACCTCCATCCGCTCGTGGAACTCGGTCTTGGTGAAGCCCGGGCACAGCGCCATCACGGTGACGCCCTGGGAGCGGTACTCGTTGGCCGCCCACTCGCTGAAGCTGTTGACCCACGCCTTGGTGGCGGCGTACGTGCCGCGCGGCAGGAACGCCGCGACGCTGGAGACGTTGATGATCCCGCCGCTGCCGCGCTCGGTCATCGGGCCGAGCGCGGCGTGGTCAGCCGCAGCACCGCGGTGACCAGGACGTCGAGCATCGCGTTCTCGGCCTCGACGGGGTTGTCGAGGAAGCGCTGCTTGAGCCCGAAGCCGGCGTTGTTGACCAGCAGCTCGACGGGTCGACCCGGGTCGACCAGCCGGGCCTCGACGAGCGGCGAGCTGGTCGCGCTCGACGAGGTCGGCGGTGATCACCTCGACCTCGACGCCGTGCTCGGCGCGCAGTGCGGCCGCCACCTCCTCGAGCCGCGCGGTGTCGCGAGCGACCAGCACCAGGTCGTGACCGCGGCGGGCGAGCTGGACGGCGAACTCGTGACCGATGCCGGCGGTGGCACCGGTGATCAGGGCGGTGCCGGTGTGGGTGCGGGAGGTCGGGTCGGTGGCCATGCACCCAAGTCAATCACCACGCTCGGTCGCGACTCACGTGCGCCGTGCCCCACCCGGCGGGGTGCGTCCGGCATGATGGGTCCCGATGACCACCACGCTCGCGATCGCCAACCAGAAGGGTGGCGTCGCCAAGACCACCAGCGTCGCCTCCATCGGGGCGGCGCTCGCCGAGCTCGGGCACTCCGTCCTGCTCGTCGACCTCGACCCGCAGGCCTGCCTGACCTTCTCCCTCGGCATCGACCCCGAGGACCTCGAGCTGTCGGTGCACCACGTGCTCACCAAGGGCCTCGACCCGAGCGAGGTCATCCTCGACACCGAGGACGGCGTCGCCCTGATGCCGGCCACGATCGAGCTCGCCCGCGCCGAGGCCGACCTGCTGACCCGCACCGGTCGCGAGCACGTCATCCGCAGCATGGTCGAGGACCTCGCCGCCAAGGGCACCCACTACGACTGGATCCTGCTCGACTGCCCGCCCTCGCTCGGGGTGCTGACCGTCGCCGCGCTCACCGCCGCCGACGGCGTCCTGATCCCGCTGCAGTGCGAGACGCTCTCGCACCGCGGCGTCGGCCAGCTGCTCGACACGGTCCACGACGTACGCCGCTTCACCAACCGCGACCTCGCGGTCTGGGGCGTCCTGCCGACGCTGTACGACGGCCGCACCACCCACGCGCGCACCGTGCTGGAGACGATCTCGGAGACCTACGACCTCGAGGTCGTCGAGCCGCCGATCCCCAAGACGATCAAGTTCGCCGAGGCGCCGGCCGCCGGTCGCTCGATCCTCGAGCACCAGCCGCACCAGCAAGGGCGCTGTCGCCTACCGCGCCGTCGCCGCCAACCTCGTCAAGCGCGCGGCGCGCTGAGCCGACGGTGGCGATGTGAGCCGACCATGAGCCGACACCGGGCCGAGCCGCCGCCGCGCTACCGCCCCCGCTACGGCCGGATGGCCGTGCTCGGCGTGTCGCTGACCACGACCGCGATCGGCCTGCTCGGCGGGCTCGGTGTCCTGCCGTCGGCGGCCGACGACGACGGATCACCGGCCAGCGCTGCCTCGGCCGACGTCGCCCTCGACCCGGTCGGGCGCGAGCGCAGCCCCGGGACGAGTCGAGCACCGACGCCAGGCGCCGCACCCCGGTCAGCCGAGCGGCCGCCGCCGAGCCGCGACCCGAGCCGGCACCCGAGACCACGGCCGAGGTCCCCGACCCCGCCGTGCCGGCCGACTCCGGCGAGGGGCGTCGAGCGGTCTTCAGCGAGGCCGACCAGCGTGTCTGGCTGGTCGACGAGCGACGACGAGGTCGAGCGCACCTACCTGGTCTCCGGCAGCGTCACCGACAACCTCCAGCCCGGCACCTACGAGGTCTTCTCCCGCTCCGAGGACGCCTACGGCATCGACGACTCCGGCACGATGAAGTGGTTCGTGCGCTTCACCCGGGGTCCCTCCGGCGCGGCGATCGGCTTCCACGACATCCCGGTCGACGACGGCGCGAAGGTGCAGACCAAGGCCGCAGCTCGGCACCGAGCAGTCCCACGGCTGCATCCGGCAGCAGACCAAGGACGCCAAGCAGATGTGGGCCTTCGCCCCGATCGGCACCACCGTCGTCGTCGTCTGAGCGACGTCACGAGCTCGGCGGTTCTGGTAGGAGTTCGACCGAACTCGGAGCGCCACTTGAGCGGAGATCTGCACCGCGCACGCGACGCGGCGGCAGACCCTCACTCGGACGCGGGCGCCGAGGCTGCCCTCGGCCGAGCCGCCGACCCGAGCCACCGCGGCGGCGGCGACGACGGTTGCGGTTGCCCGAGCCCGAGGCACCTCGCCGGCACCCGGTGCGGCACCGTCCGGGCCTCGCCGGCGGTGATCGGGCGCGTCGGTGTCGGCCTTGCCGGCACCGGCGCTGACGTCCTGGCCGCTGCGGGTGCGCGAGCGGCTGCGGTTGCGGTTGGCCTCGCGCGGCTTGCGGTCGCCACCTCCGGAGCGACCGCCACGGTCACCGCGGTCGCCCTCGCGCGGCTTGCGCTCGACCGGGGCGGGGTCGACGATGCGACCCTTGGTGCCGGGCGCGATGCCCTGGTCGTGGTAGAGGTGCTCGGAGGTCGAGTAGGTCTCCTGCGGCTCGTCGAAGGGCAGGTCGAGGGTCTTGTTGATCATCTTCCAGCGGTGCAGGTCGGCCCAGTCGACGAAGGTGATCGCGATGCCCGAGGCGCCCGCGCGACCGGTGCGACCGATGCGGTGCACGTAGGTCTTGTCGTCCTCGGGGCAGGTGTAGTTGATGACGTGCGAGACGCCGCGTACGTCGATGCCGCGTGCGGCGACGTCGGTGGCGACGAGCACCCGGATCTTGTCCTCGCGGAACTTGGCCAAGCGCCTTCTCGCGCGCCACCTGGGCCATGTCGCCGTGGAGCGGGCTCGTGGGGAAGCCGCGCTCGGCGAGGTCGTCGGCGATGCGCTGCGCCTGACGCTTGGTGCGGGTGAAGACGATGATCTTGTCGGCGTCCTCGGCCTGGAGGACCCGGCCGATGATCTCGGGCTTGTCGAGGTCGTGGGCCTGGTAGATGAACTGCGCGGTCGCGGGCACCATCGAGGTGTCGTAGGACGACTCGGCGCGGATGTTCATCGGGTGACGCATGTGGGTGCGGGCGAGCGAGACGATCGCGGCCGGCATGGTGGCCGAGAAGAGCATCGTCTGCCGCGTCTCGGGGGTCAGGCTGAGCAGACGCTCCACGTCGGGCAGGAACCCGAGGTCGAGCATCTCGTCGGCCTCGTCGAGCACCAGCGCGTGCACGTGGCCGAGGTCCAGGGCCTTGCGGTTGGCGAGGTCGATGAGGCGACCGGGGGTGCCGACGACGATGTCGACGCCGGACTCGAGGGCGTCGAGCTGGGTGTCGTAGCCGACGCCGCCGTAGACGGTCAGCACCCGCAGGCCGCGGTCCTTGCTGGCCAGCTCCATGTCGGAGGAGACCTGCAGGGCCAGCTCACGCGTGGGGGCCACGATCAGCGCCTGCGGCTTGCCCTCGGGGATCTGGCCGTAGTCGGCGTCGTGCGGGGCGATGCTGCGCTGGATGACGGGGATGCCGAACGCCAGGGTCTTGCCGGTGCCGGTGCGGGCCTGACCGATGAGGTCGGTGCCGAGCAGGGCGACCGAGAGGGTCATCTCCTGGATGGCGAAGGGCTTGGTGATGCCGCCGCGCTCGAGGGCGACACAGATGTCCTCGTGGACGCCCAGGTCGCGGAACGTGGTCTCCACCACCGGCTCGGGGATGTCGGCCGGGACGGTGATGTCGGGGGACTGCTCGGGGGCCTCGGTCGCTCGTGAGGTCAGGCGTGATGTCGGAGTCGGTCACGAAGATCGCTTTCGTCGGGGTTCGTCAGTTCAGCCGGACAGCCGAGTGAGTACATCGAAGCTGTGCGGCCAATCGTGTCGACCGCGCACATGCACCGAGGGCCGGCTGAGACGCCTGACGGCGTCGCAGAGGGCGGCCGCTCGTGGGGCCAGCGTATCGGTAGGGTGCGAGCATGGCTGAATCCAGCGGTCTCGGGACGACGTCCGCGTCGTCGTTCGTGGCCAACGACGCGCTGAGCGACCCCGGCTACCGCGACGCGGTGGTCGACCTGCTCGGCGTCATCTCCTACGGCGAGATCTCGGCGTTCGAGCGGCTGGCCGAGGACGCCAAGCTCGCACCGACCCTGCAGGACAAGCTGGCGCTGGCGACGATGGCGAGCGTCGAGCTCACCAAGGTCGCGGCGCTCCACGAGCGATTGCGCGACCTCGGCGCGGACCCCTTCGAGGCGATGACGCCGTTCCGCACCGCGCTGGACTCGTTCCACCGCCACACCGCCCCGTCCGACTGGCTCGAGGGCCTGGTGAAGGCCTTCGTCGGCGACGGGCTGGCCAACGACTTCTACCGCGAGATCGCGGCGTTCCTCGACCCGCAGACGCGCGAGCTGGTGGTGGCCTCGCTCGACGACGACGGCGGGCACGCGACGTACGTCGTCGCCCGGGTGCGCGAGGTCATCGCCGCCGACCCGACGCTCGGCGGCCGCCTCGCGCTGTGGGGCCGCCGACTGATGGGGGAGGCGCTGACCCAGGCGCAACGAGTCGCCGCCGACCGCGACTCGTTGACGGCGCTGCTCACCGGCGGCGTCGACCGGCCGGGCATGGACCTCGCCGCGCTGGGTCGGATGTTCACCCGGCTGACCGAGCGCCACCTCGAGCGGATGGGTGAGCTCGGGCTCGCTGCGTGACCTCCGTGTCCTCCCCGCTCGGGAGGTGGACCCGGAACGTGGTGCCGAGCCCGAGGGTCGAGTCCAGCCCGATACGCCCACCGTGGTGCTGGACCACGCGATGCGCGATGGCCAGCCCGAGGCCGGTGCCGCTCATGCGCCGGATGCTGGGGTCCTCGGAGCGGAAGAACTCGCGGAAGAGATCCACCTGGTCGGCCTCGGAGATGCCGTAGCCCTGGTCGGAGCAGACGACGACCGCCTCGTGGCCGTGATCCTCGACCCACAGCCGCACGACAGCGCCCGGGGGGCTGTACTTCACGGCGTTGCTGACGATGTTGACCACGACTCGATCCAGGTCCGACGGATCTCCGGGCACCACGACCCGCGTCGAGCGGCTTGCCACGACCAGCTCGACCTCACGGCTGCGGGCCTCTGCCGAGCTGAGGGCGACGGCGTCGGCGATGACGTCGCCGAGATCGACCGGCTGGCGTGGTGCCGCGGCATCCGGGTCGGCGACCCGTGAGAGGAGCAGGAGGTCCTCCACGAGGTGGACCAGTCGCCGTGCCCCGCGCCCGGTGGCGGCGACCGCCCTCGTGACGTCCGGGGAGAGGGTGTCCTCGTCGATGAGGTCCTTCATCAGCTCGAGGTTGCCCACGACCGAGGTCAGCGGCGTCCGCAGCTCGTGGGACACCGTGGAGATCAGCTGGTTCTTGTAGGCGTCGACCGCCCTCAGACGCGCGACGAGGGCCTGCTCGCGCTCGAAGCTGCGTGCGTTGAGGACGGCGCGTCCGAGGTCGTGGCCGATGTCGAGCGCCTCGCTCGCCTCGACGGGCGTCCACTCGCTGCCGTCGCGGCGGTGGAGGACCACGGTGCCGAGACACTCCTCGCCGGCCCCCAGCGGGATCACCATCAGGGATCCGATGTCGGGGCGCGCCAGGAAGGCCTCGGCGACCGCCTGGAGCCCGGAGTCGGCGGTCGCGGCCCCGACGAGCGGCAGTCCGCTGCGTAGCACGACGACGGTCTGCTTCTCCCACGCATCGAGCGCTATCGCCTCGGCGATCATGGGCACCTGCAGGTCGAGCCCCGGGGGGTCGACCCCCTCGTGCGCGGAGAGCGGCGGGGTGAGGGAGTCAGGGACACCACGGAGACGCCACCACAGCTCGTCGGCGCCGAACCCCTCCAGCAGTGCGATCTTCGACCTCTCCAGCACCGTCGCCAACGACAGGGCGCCACCGGCCGCGCGCACCACCCGTCGTGCCGCACCGGCCACGGCGATCCGCTCGGCGAGCTCTTCGCGCTCCAGCGTGGCGAGGACGGCTCGGCGCGCGTGGACGGCGTAGTTCTCGAGTCGGCGCCGCTGGTCGGGGCCTGGGTGACGACCGTCGTGGGGCTCGTCGACGAGGAGCGCTCCCCTCAGGCGGTCGGAGTCGTCGTAGACGGGGAGCACCAGGGCGTCGCGCGGGTGCCAGGCGTCGGGGTCGTCGCTCGCCGCGGTCTCCGGGACGATCCCCACCGCTGCGACCTCGTCGCTGAGCCGCTCGTGGGGGATGAAGCGCAGTGCTCCCCAGTCCTCGGAGACGTCGATCAGTCCGTGCAGGAAGCTCAACGGGTCCCGGGTGCCGAGGAGCCTCTCCCGACCGGCTTCGCTGCCGGCTATCGCGACGCACTCCGTCTCCTGCCCGCGCACCAGCAGGATGCAGGCGACCCCGAAGCCCGAGAAGGTCGCAACGCCCTCGGCCACCAGCTGGAGGGCGTCCGCGGACGACGTGTCGTGCCACGGTCCGGTGTCACGTGCCTGCGCCATACCCACCCATCTCACGCGGTCGGGGGCTGCGCCGCCCCGTGTGGGTGACAGGTGGACGAGCCCCGGGAGGACGCAGTCTACGAGCGGACGGACCGATTCAGCTGCGGAAGCCGACCGTCCCCAACGCGTTGGTGCCGATCTCGAGGTAGGCGACCTTGGACGCCGGCACGATCACGCGGCGGCCCTTGGTGTCGCTGAGGGCCAGCACCCCGTCGGCGGCGACGGCGTCGGCGAGAAGCTGCTCGACGGTCTCGGCGCTCTCCTCGGTCTCCACGACGAGCTCACGGGGGGCGTACTGGATGCCGATCTTGACCTCCACGGTCAGTCTCCTTCGTTCGTCGTGCTCGAGTGGTCCGGGACGTGCTGGGTGACCTGGTCGGTCACGGGTGGTCGATCAGTGTTCGTCGGTGAGGGGGTAGCCGCGGATCCCGCGCCACGCCAGCCCCGAGACCAGCGCGGTGGCCTGGTCCCGATCGAGGTCACCCTGCTCCGAGAGCCAGAACCGCGCGCTGACCTGAGCCATTCCCACGAGGGAGACGGCGAGCAGCCGCGACGCCTGCAGCGGCAGGCCGGTGTCGTCGCCGATCACCTCGGCGATCAGCTCCGCGCACTCGGTCGTGACCCGGTCGACGTGCTGGCGCACCGACGGCTCGTTGGTGAGGTCGGACTCGAAGACCAGCCGGAAGGCCCCGGTCTCGCTGCCGACGTAGTCGTAGAACGCCGCGATCGCCGCCCCCACGCGCTGCTTGTTGTCGTGGGTCGCCACGAGCGCCTGGCGGCAGTTGTCGATGATCGCGTCGCACGAGGAGTCGAGCAGGGCGAGGTAGAGGTCGAGCTTGCCGGGGAAGTGCTGGTAGAGCACCGGCTTGGAGACGCCGGCCCTCTCGGCGATGTCGTCCATCGCGGCCGCGTGGTAGCCCTGGCGGACGAAGACCTCCAGCGCGGACTCGAGCAGCTGGGCGCGACGCTCCCGACGGGGGAGTCGTCCGCCGCGCGGGCGGATCTCGTCGACGTCGGAGGAGGGGGTGGGCACGGCGCGAGCCTACCCGCGGCCGCCGCGGGTCCGGATGACGGGACGAGTCGCGGCGTGGTCGGGACCCGCGCGGGAACATGGAGCGGTCGCGGCGTGTTCCCCCGAGACAGGCACGACGCACGACGCCCTGACCCGATTGAGTCCCGATCCAGTCCCGATCAACACCCCGATCACGAGGAGTGACCCACCGTGAGCTTTCCCGCGCTGGTCGCGCCCGCCGATGAGCTGACCATCGACGAGGTACGCCGCTACAGCCGCCACCTGATCATCCCCGACGTGGGCATGACCGGGCAGAAGCGCCTCAAGAACGCCAAGGTGCTCGTGATCGGCGCCGGCGGCCTGGGCAGCCCCGCCCTGCTCTACCTGGCCGCCGCCGGAGTCGGGACGATCGGGATCGCGGAGTTCGACGAGGTCGACGAGTCCAACCTGCAGCGCCAGATCATCCACGGCCAGTCCGACATCGGTCGGCCCAAGGCCGAGTCGGCGCGTGACGCGATCAACGAGGCGAACCCCTACGTCGACGTGATCGTGCACAACGAGCGCCTCGACAACGACAACGTGATGGGTGTCTTCGAGGGCTACGACCTCATCGTCGACGGCACCGACAACTTCGCGACGCGCTACATGGTCAACGACGCGGCGTACTTCTTGAAGATCCCCTACGTCTGGGGCTCGATCTACCGCTTCGACGGCCAGGCGTCGGTCTTCTGGCCGCACGCCACCGACGAGGACGGTGCCTCCGTGGAGGCGCCCTGCTATCGCTGCCTCTACCCGGAGCCGCCGCCGCCGGGCATGGTCCCGAGCTGCGCCGAGGGCGGCGTCCTCGGTGTGCTGTGCGCGAGCATCGGCTCGATCCAGGTCAACGAGGCGATCAAGGTGCTCACCGGCATCGGCGACGCCGCGGTCGGCAAGCTCGTGATCTACGACGCCCTGGAGCTGGAGTGGCGCAAGCTCAAGGTCCGCAAGGACCCCAACTGCGCGCTGTGCGGCGAGAACGCCACCGTCACCGAGCTCATCGACTACGAAGCCTTCTGCGGTGCCATCTCCGAGGAGGCGGCCGACGCTGCCGCCGGGTCCACCATCTCGGTGACCCAGCTCGAGCACATGCTCAAGGAGCGCGAGGAGGGCACCCGTGACTTCGTGCTGGTCGACGTCCGTGAGCCCAACGAGTACGAGATCAACCAGATCCCGGGCTCGGTCCTGATCCCCAAGGGCGACTTCCTCAACGGCTCGGCCCTCGAGCAGCTGCCGTCGGTCGACTCCGGCAAGCAGGTCGTCATGCACTGCAAGTCGGGCGTGCGGTCGGCCGAGACCCTGGCGATCGTCAAGAGCGCCGGGTACGGCGACGCGGTGCACGTCGGCGGCGGGGTCGTGGCCTGGGTCAACCAGATCGACCCGAGCCAGCCCAGCTACTGATCCGCTGATCGGCCCGCGCCGACCGGAACCGCGCGACCGGACCGTCCCGAGGGTGACCCCGGGGCGGTCTGGTCATTTGTGACTAGACCCGTAACCGAACGGGTCATGCGCCGTTGTCCCGAGTGACCCCGCTCACGTCCGCGCCGCCCTCCCGGGGCGCGGCACGCACAGGAGGAACTCGGATCCACATGACTCCACTCAAGAAGCTGACCGTCCTCGCCCTCGGCACCGCCGTCGCCCTCGGCACCACCCTGGTCGGCACGACGTCGTCGAGCACCGCCGCCCCCACCTGGGCGCCCGCGGCCACCGCGAAGATCACCCCTGGCGTGCAGATGTACACCGAGGGTGCGCAGTGCACCGCGAACTTCGTCTTCACCGACGCCTCCGACAACGTCTACGTCGGCTACGCCGCCCACTGCGCCGGTCTCGGCGAGGCGACCGACACCGACGGCTGCCTCAACGAGTCGGTCCCGCTCGGCACCAAGGTCACGTTCAACACCGGAGGGTCGCTCCTCTCCAACGGCACCCAGGTCGGCACCGGCTCCCTCGTCTACAGCTCGTGGCGCACGATGCGCTCGCTCGGCGAGAAGGACGCCAACACCTGCGCCTACAACGACTTCGCCCTGGTCAAGGTCAGCAACGCCGACAAGGGCAAGGTCAACCCGAGCGTCCCGTTCTGGGGCGGTCCGACCGGCATCGACAACAACGGCACGGCCGCGGCCGACCGGGTGTGGTCCTACGGCAACTCCAGCCTGCGCTTCGGCCTGAGCCCGCTCTCGCCCAAGACCGGCATCAGCCTCGGCGACACCGCTGCCGACGGCGGCTGGACCCACCCGCTCTACACCGTCACCCCGGGGGTGCCCGGTGACTCCGGCTCCGGCTTCATGACCGCTGGTGGCAAGGCCATCGGCACGCTGTCGACCCTCGGCCTGGCGCCGACGCCGCTGTCCAACAACATCGGCGACCTGCGCAAGGAGCTCACCTACGCCCAGGCCAACTCGGGCATCGCCGGCCTCGAGCTGGCTCTCGGCACCGAGCCGTTCGACCCGATCATCTGATCGGCTCACACCGACTGCCCGGCCCTTCGGGAGCAACGAGGCCCCGTCCGCCAGTGTGGACGGGGCCTTGCTGTGCTCGGCTCCGTTCGGCGCGGTGATGGTGGTCGGCGGTGGTCGGCGGTGGTCCACGGGGGTCGGCGGGGAGCGGTTTGCCTGAGGACGGCCGCGGGTAGTTTGGGCTCCATGTCGGGGGCCCCGGAGCAACGCGTCGGAGCGCGACCGCGACGTCCGGCCACGGCATCGTCCTTCCTCGCCGCCGTGGCGGTCGCGCTGGTCGCCGGGCTCGCGATCCTCATCGCCACGCTCGCCGCCGCCACCGGACCGAGCGAGGTCTTCGCCGGCGACGGACCGCTCGACCGGATGACGGCAGAGAGCCCCGCCGCGACGGTCTTCATGCCCGACGACGGGCGGGAGGAAGACCTCGATCGCATCCTGCGCGAGGGCACCGACAACTCGCTGGCCTGGGTGGGGACCGTGGTCCACATCGCCCTGGTCGTCCTGGTGGTCGTCGCCCTCGTCCTCACCGCCGTGCTCTACCCCTGGCGTCGCCGGCGACGGCGTACCGCCGAGGCCGACGAGGGTGACGTCGACCCGAGCTTCGCGATCGTCGACCCGTTCGCGGCCGTCAGCCAGGCGCTGGTCGCGGACAGTGACGAGCAGGACGCCGCGCTGCGCCTGGGCACCCCTCGCAACGGGATCGTCGAGGCGTGGCTGCGCTTCGAGGTGCAGGCCGTGCGCGCGGGGCTCCCCCGCGAGGAGTGGGAGACCTCGTCGGAGTTCACCAGTCGCTTCCTGACGGCCGTGCAGGCCGACACCGAGGCGGTGGCCGACCTCAGCGATCTCTTCCGGATCGCGCGGTTCTCCGACCACGAGCTCGGCGAGGTCGAGCGTGAGCGGGCGGCGGTCGCCCTGGCCCGGATCCGCGGGAGTCTCGTCACGCGTGCCCACGGGACGGGCGCCCGGTGACGCCCTCGTCGAGCTCCGCCCGGTGGGTGCTCCGGATCCTGGGGGTGCTCGCCGTCGGTCTCGGGCTGTACGCCGTCGCCGCCCGGTTCGACCTCGAGCCCGACCCGGTGGTGATCGTCCTGGCGACCGGGCTCGTCGTGGCCGCCTGGAGCCTGCTCGTCGAGAGCATCACGCCGTACAGCCCGCAGTGGTTTCCGACGGTGCGCAAGGACCCCTTCACCCGCGGACGCGACAGCGCGACCTTCGCCGACCTGCGCCTGCTCGAGAGCCACCAGACCGCCCGCGACCCCGAGCCCCACCTCCACCGCCGCCTCGGCGACCTGGCCGACCGCGCGCTGCGCGCCACGCACGGTGTCGGCCTCGACAGCGACGAGGGGCGAACCCGTCTGGGGCCGGTCGTCACCGGCCTGCTCGACAGCGGTGGCCGACGCCTCTCGCCGCGCGACATCGATCTCTGCCTACGCACCATCGAGGAGCTGTGATGACCCACCCCACGCCTGCCGACACCCCGCCGGGCTCGACCCTGGACGCCCGCGAGGCAGCCGAGCTGTGCGCCAGGATCCTCGACGAGGTCGGGCGAGCGGTCGTCGGCAAGCGCGACCGGCTGACGCTCGTGCTCGCCGCCGTGCTGGCCAAGGGACACGTGCTCGTCGAGGACCTGCCGGGCCTCGGCAAGACCCTGACGGCGCGGTCGCTGGCGCAGGTGCTCGGTCTCGACTTCGCCCGCGCCCAGTTCACCCCCGACCTGCTCCCGGCCGACCTGACGGGGTCGTTCATCTACGACCAGCGACGCGGGGAGTTCGACTTCCGCCAGGGGCCGATCTTCACCGGCCTGCTGCTGGCCGACGAGATCAACCGCACGCCACCCAAGACCCAGTCGGCGCTGCTGGAGGCGATGCAGGAGCGACAGGTGACCGTGGAGGGACGGACCTTCGCCCTGCCCGACCCGTTCTCGGTGATCGCGACCGCCAACCCGGTCGAGTACGAGGGCACCTACCCGCTGCCCGAGGCCCAGCTCGACCGGTTCCTGATGCGGGTCGAGTTCGGTTACCCCACCGCCGCCGAGGAGTACGACGTGCTGGCGCGGCGGATCGACCGGGGCCGCGAGGAGACCGTCCTCGACGCCGTGACCGACGCCGACGGCGTGCGCGCCCTCCAGTCCCACATCGAGTCGGTGCGTCTCGACCCCAGCGTGGGTCGCTACTGCGTCGACCTCGCCGCCGCCACCCGCAGCCACGGCCACGTGCTCGTCGGTGCCTCGCCCCGAGGCTCGCTCGGGCTGGGCCTCGCCGCGCGGGCGATGGCGGTCATCGGGGGCCGCGACTACGTGGTGCCCGAGGACGTCAAGGGCGTCGCGCGCCAGGTGCTGGGGCACCGGATCACGATCAAGCCGGAGCTCTGGATGACCCAGGCCAGCGGAGCCACCGTCGTCGGCGACATCCTCGGACGCGTGCCGACGCCGTCGGCGCTCGAGGCGTCGTGAGCGCCGGCGTGCCTCCGACGAGGCCGCGGTGACCACTGCCGGCGGTGCCGCGTGGCGGGCGACGGGGGCGTTGCGCCGCTCGACCGTCCTCGGAGCCGGAGGGCTGGCCCTCGGCGTCGGCTTCGGCAGGCCGGCCGTCCTGGTCCTGACCGTGCCGCTGCTGCTGATGTCGCTGATGGCGATGGTGCGCCGGCCGACCACCAGGCCGCTGGTCGAGACCTCGCTCCCGCACGCCTCGCTGCGCGAGGGCGAGGGCGTCGCGCTGGACGTGAGGATCCACGACGACGCCGATGTCGAGCAGATCACCCGGGTGCTGACTCCCCAGCGGCTGGTCCTCGGTCGACCCGACGAGGGCCGGGTCGTCGCCTGGTGGCCGGACGCCGAGCAGGTCGAGGTGAGCCCGCGGCGCTGGGGGGTGATCACGGTCAGCGAGCGGGTGGCGCTGACCAGTGCGTGGGCCGGCTACCGCTGGGGTCCGGTCGTGCCGGCCGACCGTCCGCTGACGGTGCTGCCGATGGCGCCGCCCTACGACTCGCGCGCCGAGCAGCCACGACCCAAGGGTCTCGTCGGCGCGCACCGCTCGTCCCAGCAGGGACAGGGCAGCGAGCTGGCCGGGATCCGTCCGTTCCAGCCCGGCGACCGGCTGCGGCGGATCAACTGGCGCGTCTCGGCGCGCACCGGCACGCTGCACACCACGACCACCCGGGCCGAGCAGGACGCCGGTCTCCTGCTGGTCGTCGACCTCCTGGCCGAGCACGGCGCCTCCGGTGGGTTGGACGGCGCGACCAGCAGCCTCGACCTCACCGTGCGCGCGGCCGCCGCGCTCGCCGAGCACGCCGCAGCGCAGGGTGATCGGGTGGCCCTGCGGCCGGTCGGGGGCCGGGCACGACCGGTGCCGCCCGGCGTCGGACGACGCCACCTGCGGCGCGTGCTCGGCACCCTGACCGACATCCGTCCCGGGGCGTCGCCGTACGACGACCTGACGCGGATCGACCTTCGTGTCGGAGCCGGTACGACGGTCATCCTGCTCTCGCCGCTGCTCGCCGACGCGATCGGCACCACGGCCGCGACCCTGACCCGGCGCGGCATCCCCACCGTCGTGATCGACACGCTGCCCGACGGTGTCGTGCCCGACCTTCCCGACCGCCAGGCGGTGCTCGTCGACCTCGCCTGGCGGATGCGGCTCCTCGACCGTGGCCGGGTCCTCTCGGCCCTGGACGCGATCGGCTGCCCGGTGGTGCCCTGGCGGGGCCGCGGCACCGTCGACGACGTGATGCGCGACCTCGGCCGCCGCGTCGAGCCAACCGCGAGTGCGTCCGTGATCGCGGTGCTGCGGCGGCTCGCCGGCCTGCGGGAGTGGCCGGCCTCCGCGCTGCTCCTGCGCGCGGTGATGGTGCTGGCGCCGATCGCGGCGGTGCTGACGGCCACCGGTGCCGGTGGTGCGCCACCTCCGTCGGTGGTCGCGGTCGTCGTGCTCTTCTCCGTCGGCTTCGCGGTCGCTCCCGAGTCGGGGATGGGCCTGCTCGCCCTGGGCTCGGTGATCGGGTGGTGGTGCCTGGTCGAGGGCGACGGCCTGGACGCCTCGGTGCTGGTGGCGGCCGTGTTGCTGACCCTCGCCCACGTCGCCGGGCTGGTGGCGTCGTACAGCCCGCCGGGCATGCGCGTCGTCCCTGCCATCGGCTCGGTCTGGCTCGCCCGCGGCGCGATCGTCCTGCTGTCGGCGCCGGCGGTGTGGCTGGTCGCGCGGCTGGTGCGCGACAGCGAGCCGGTCGCAGCGCTGTGGCAGTCGGGGCTGGCGGTGGCGTTGCTGACCGTGGTCGTGGCGGGCGTCGTGCTGGGCAGGGACCGCAGGTCGGAGTCGGCGCCGACGCGTCCGGCTCGGTAGCCTCGCGGCGTGCGCGCCGACGACGACTACATCGAGGCCGTGCTGCGCCTCGTCGAGGCCGTGCCGCGCGGGCGGGTGACGACGTACGGCGCGATCGCCGACGTCGTGCGGCTCGGGACCGCGCCTGGTCGGCAACGTGCTGGCGCGCCACGGCGGGGGAGTGCCGTGGTGGCGCGTCGTACGGGCCGACGGGTCGCTGCCGCCGAGCCACCACGACGAGGCGCGGGCGCACTACCTCGAGGAGGGCACGCCGCTGCGCCGCTCGGGAATCTCGGTCGACCTGGTCGCTGCGTTCTGTCAGCCTCGGCCGATGACCTCCGACGCAGAAACGCTCCTCGCCGCCTACGACGCACAGCTGCGGGGCGAGGCCGAGGTGTCCGCAGCGCCGCGCTGGGACCGCTCGGGGCCGCTGTGGCGTGCGGTCTACGGCGACCGGGCCCAGGTGAGCTACGAGGACCTCGGCGGGCACGACCTCGACGAGCTCGTCGCCGCCACCGTCGCCTTCTTCGCCGAGCAGCCCGAGGTGGTGGAGGGCGAGTGGAAGACCCGCGGTCACGACGACCTGCCGCGGCTCCACGAGGTGCTCGTCGCGGCCGGCTTCGTCGCCGAGGAGGTCGAGACCGTGATGGTCGGCGAGGCATCGGCGCTCGCCCTGGACCCTTCCGAGGTGCCGCTGCCTCGCGGTGTCGTCGTACGACGGGTCGACCAGGCGCCCGATCGCGCGACCCTGCTGCCGGCCGTCTCGGCGCTGCAGGCCGAGGTGTTCGGTCGCGGCAGCGGCAGCGAGAGCCTTCTCGGGCGGGTCGAGCGCAGCGGCGGGCTCACCGAGGTGTGGGTCGCCGAGAGCGAGGACGGATTCGTGTCGGCGGGCCGGCTGGAGGTCGTCGCCGGCACCGACTTCGCCGGGCTCTGGGGCGGAGCGACGCTGCCGCAGTGGCGCGGTCGGGGGATCTATCGGGCGCTCACCGCCGCGCGCGCCCGGTCGGCCCTCGAACGCGGTGTGCGGTGGATCCAGAGCGACTGCACCGAGATGTCACGCCCGATCCTGGAGCGCTCGGGGCTGGTCGCGGTCACCACCACGACGCCGTACGTCTGGACGCGACCGGCGCAGGTTCGGCCGACCGACCGGTAACCGCAACACTGGGGGCGTGCTCTACCAGGCCCTGCACCGCGTCGTCCCGCCCGCTGGCGAAGGCCGTCTGGCGACCGACCGTCACCGGGCTCGAGCACGTCCCGTCGACCGGCCGCGTCCTGCTGGCCAGCAACCACCTCAGCTTCGCCGACTCGGTCGTGATCCCGGTCCTGGTGCCGCGCCGGGTGGCGTTCCTGGCCAAGTCCGACTACTTCGAGGGCGCCGGGGTGCGCGGCGCCCTGCAGCGGGCGTGGTTCGAGGGTCTCGGCATGCTGCCGGTCGACCGCGACGACACCCGGGCCGCGCTGGCCAGCCTCGACATCGCGCTGGAGGTGCTGGGGCGCGGGGAGGCGTTCGGCATCTACCCCGAGGGCACCCGCTCGCGCGACGGCCGGCTCTACCGCGGCCGCACCGGCGTCGCCCACCTCGCGCTGACCGCCGGCGCGCCGATCGTGCCCGTCGGGCTCGTCGGCACCGAGCGGCTCCAGCCTGTCGGCGCGCGGCTGCCGCGCGTCGTGCCGCTCACGGTGCGCTTCGGCGCCCCGATCCCGGTGGCCGGGCGCTTCGCCGGCGTACCGCTCGGACGCGCGCGGCGTGACCTCACCGACGAGGTGATGGCCGCGATCGCGCGCGCTGTCGGGCCAGGAGTACGCCGGGGTCTACAACGAGCGACCCGTCGCCTGACGTGACCACCCGCCGCACGACGCGGCGCGGCCGCCGCTCGCCGAGACGCTCGACCTCCAGCCGCACCCCGAGGGCGGGTGGTACCGCCGGACGTGGGCCTCGCCGGTCACCGTGACCCTCCCCGACGGCCGGGTCCGCCCGACCGCGACCCTCATCCACTTCCTCCTCGTCGCGGGCGAGTCGTCGGCGTGGCACCGCGTCGCCTCCGACGAGGTCTGGCTGGCGCACACCGGCACCGTCGCCCTCGCAGCACGGCGGTCAGGGCGCCGCCCCGGTCGCCGGCGAGGTGGTCCGGGTCGGCACCGACGCGGCAGCCGGCGAGTGCGCCCAGGCGGTCGTGGCGGCGGGGGAGTGGCAGCGGACCCGGCCCGGGTCGACCGATGCGCTGGTGAGCTGCCTGGTCTCCCCGGGGTTCGACTTCGACGACTTCGAGCTCGCCTGACCGACCGGTCCGGCGTCGACCGGTGGCCCCGCACCGTCTGTCGGCGGGGGCTGGTTAGGTGGTCGTCATGAGCAGCCAGCCCACTCCCCGCTACCGCCTCGTGCAGCCGCACGCCGCGGTCGAGGTGCCGCTGCTCGACGAGTACCAGCAGCAGGTCGTCGACCACGCGGGCGGGCCGCTGCTGGTGCTCGCCGGCCCGGGCACGGGCAAGACCACGACCCTGGTCGAGGCGATCGTCGACCGCATCGAGCAGCGCGGCGCGCGTCCCGACGAGGTGCTGGCGCTGACCTTCTCCCGCAAGGCCGCCGAGCAGCTGCGCGACCGCGTCACCGCCCGGCTGGGCCGCACCATGACGACGTCGGTGAGCTCGACCTTCCACTCCTTCGCCTACGGTCTGGTGCGCCGCTACTCGCCGGCCGAGCTCTACGCCGCCCCGCTGCGGCTGCTCTCGGCCCCCGAGCAGGACGTCGTCCTCCAGGAGCTGCTGACCGACGCGCCGGAGTCGGTGCGCTGGCCCGACGCGCTGCGCGCGGCCGTCGGCACCCGCGGCTTCGCCCGCGAGGTGCAGGCCGTGATCGCCCGGGCCCGCGAGCGCGGCCTCGACCCCGACCAGCTGGTCGAGCTCGGCCGCTCCGAGGGCATCGTCGGAGTTCGAGGCCGCCGGCCTGTTCCTCGGCCAGTACCTCGACGTCCTGGGCGACCAGGCGGCCATCGACTACCCCGACCTGATCGCCCGCGGCGTGATCGAGGCCGAGCGGCACCGCGACGAGCTGCGCGCCCAGTTCCGCCACGTCTTCGTCGACGAGTACCAGGACACCGACCCGAGCCAGGTGGCGCTGCTGCGGGCGCTGGCCGGCGACGGGCGCGACCTGACCGTCGTCGGTGACCCCGACCAGTCGATCTACGGCTTCCGCGGCGCCGACGTGCGCGGCATCCTCGACTTCCCGGCCGACTTCCGCACCCGCGACGGCGCGCCGGCGCCGGTCGTCGCGCTCGGCACGACCCGCCGCTTCGGGTCCCGGCTGCTGCGGGCCTCGCGCCACGTCGCCGCGTCCATCGGCGTCACCGGCGCCATCCCGGCCGAGGCCTACGAGGCGTTCCGCCACCCGACCCCGGCCGCCGAACGTCTACGGCCGCGGCTCGGTCGAGGTGCCCACCTTCGACACCGCCCGCGCCGAGACCGAGCACGTCGCCGACCTGCTGCGCCGCGCCCACCTCGAGGACGGCGTGGGCTGGGGCGACATGGCCGTGCTGGTGCGCTCCGGGCGGGCGTCGATCCCGGCCCTGCGCCGCTCGCTGTCCGCGGCCGGCGTGCCGGTCGAGGTCGCCGGCGACGAGACCCCGCTGGTGCGCGAGCCGGCGGTCGCGCCCCTGCTGGCGGCGCTCGGTGTCCTGGTCGACGCAGGGGTCGACGACCCGGCCGACGAGGACTACGTCGGTGCCGACCGGGTCGAGGGGCTGCTCACCTCGGCCCTCGGCGGCCTCGACGCGACCGACGTACGCGCGCTGACGCGGGCGCTGCGGGCGCGCACGCCCGAGGCCCGTCCGCGTGACCTGGTCCGCGCCGCCGTGCTCGACCCGGCGCTGCTCGACGGCGTCGTCGGGCGTGCCGGCGCAGCGGGCGCTGCGGCTGGCGACGCTGCTGCGCGCGGCCGGCGACGACCTCGCCGGCGGCGCCACCGTCGAGGAGGTGCTCTGGACGATCTGGGAGGGCTGCGACTGGGGCCCGCGGCTGCGCGCCGCGACCCGCGGTCGGCGGCCAGGCCGCCCGCCTCGCCCACCGCGACCTCGACGCGATCTGCGCGCTCTTCGAGGCCGCGGCCCGGGCCGAGGAGCAGCGCGGCCACACCAGCGTCGCAGCGTTCCTCGCCACCCTGCGCGCCCAGGAGATCCCGGCCGACACCCTCGCCGACCGCGGGCGTGCGCGGAGAGGCCGTCCGCCTGCTCACCGCCCACCGCTCCAAGGGGCTCGAGTGGCGCCTGGTCGTGGTCGCCCACGTGCAGGACGGCGCCGTGGCCCGACCTGCGCCGGCGCGACTCCCTGCTCGGCGCCGACCGGATCGGCGTCGACGGCCTGCTGCCGCCGGTGACCCGCCGGGCGATGCTCGCCGAGGAGCGCCGGCTGTTCTACGTCGCCGTCACGCGGGCCCGCCAGCGCCTGGTCGTCACCGCGGTCGCCTCGCCCGACGACGACGGCGAGCAGCCGTCGCGGTTCCTCGACGAGCTCGGCCGCACCCCGGTGCACCGGGTCGGACGGCCGCGCGCGGCCGCTCTCGATGGCCGGTCTGGTCGCCGAGCTGCGCCGGGTCCTGGCCGACCCGGCCACGCCCGAGCCGTTGCGGGCCGCGGCGGCGTCGCGGCTGCGTCGCCTGGCCGAGACCGAGGTGCACGGCCACCGGGTCGCGCCCCAGGCCGACCCGGCCACCTGGTGGGGGCTGCGCGAGCCGACGCCGCTCCGACCGGCCGGTCCGACCCGACGACGAGCCGCTGACGCTGTCGGCCAGCGCCCTCGAGGGGCTGCTGACCTGCCCGGCCCAGTGGTTCCTCACGCGCGAGGCCGGGCGGCGCGGTCGTCAGCTCGACCAGCCAGGGCTTCGGCAAGATCGTGCACGCCATCGCCGAGCGCATCGCCAGCGGCGAGCTCGATCCCGCGATCGGTCCCGAGCCTGATGGGCTTCGTCGACGAGGTCTGGGAGCGCATGGAGTTCCGCACGCCGTGGTCGGGCGAGCGCGAGCGGGTCGCGGTGGCCGAGGTGCTCGCCCGCTTCGTCGCCTGGCACGCGCGCCCCGGCGCCCGCACGGTCATCGCGGTCGAGCCCGAGCTGCGCGCCGAGGTGACCCTGCCCGACGGACAGGTCGTCCGGCTGCACGGCTACGCCGACCGCCTCGAGCTCGACGAGGACGGTCGGGTCGTCGTGGTCGACCTCAAGACCGGCAAGTACCCGCCCACCGGGCCCGAGGTCGAGAAGCACTCCCAGCTCGGCCTCTACCAGCTCGCCGTCGACCACGGTGCCGCCGACGAGCTGCGCCGGCACGAGCTCCGGTCGCGCACGGGCGGCGCCGAGCTGGTCCAGCTGCGCCACGGCGACGAGCTGCCCAAGATCCAGCACCAGCCGGCGCTGCCCGGCCGAGGCCGAGGGGCCGCGCCTGGTCGAGGAGCAGCTCATGGCGGCCGTCGCCGCGGTGCGCGCCGAGGAGTTCGTGGCCCGTCCCGGCAAGGCACTGCGACCGGTGCGACTTCCAGGCGATCTGCCCCGCACAAGGCCTCCGGGACGGTGCTGTCGTGACGACGCCCACCGCTCGACGCCGCCTCACCATCGACACCCCCGAGCAGCTGCGCGACCTGCTGGGCGAGACCTGGACCTTCAGCGAGGCCGCAGTTCGCGGCCATCACCGCCCCCCTCGAGCCGGCCGTCGTGATCGCCGGCGCCGGGTCGGGCAAGACCACGGTGATGGCGGCCCGGGTGGTCTGGCTGGTGGCCACCGGTCGGGTGGCGCCGGCCGAGATCCTCGGGCTGACCTTCACCACCAAGGCGACCGCCGAGCTCCAGGGCCGGATCCGCGACAGCCTGCGCCGTGCCGGGCTGCTGCCCGAGCGGGGCCTCGCCGCCGCCCGCCGCGACCGACGGCGAGGAGGCCGAGGAGCTCGAGGAGCCGACCGTCTCGACCTACCACTCCTACGCCTCCGCGCTGCTCTCCGAGCACGGCCTGCGCATCGGCCACGAGCCCGACACCCGGCTGATCGCCGACGCCAGCCGCTACCAGCTGGCCGCCCGTGCGGTGCAGCGCTACACCGGCCCCGTCGCCCACCTCAGCGACTCGCCGCCGCCACGTCGTGCGCTACCTCCTCGCCCTCGACGCCGAGATGAGCGAGCACCTCGTCGACGCCCGAGGAGGTGCCGAGCCTTCGACGCCGCGCAGCGCCCGCTCTTCGAGGCGGGGATGGCCACCGAGCGCCGCAAGACCTACCGCGAGAAGAACGAGAAGGCGATCGCGGCCATCGACGCGCGCGGCGAGCTGCTCGGCCTGGTCGAGTCCTACCGCCAGCTCAAGGCCCACCTCGGCCTGATGGACTTCTCCGACCAGATCGCGCTGGCCGCCCGGCTCGCCGAGGAGTGCCCCGAGGTCGGCGCCGATCGAGCGCGGCAAGTACCGCGTCGTGCTGCTCGACGAGTACCAGGACACCTCGGTCGCCCAGGCGCTGATGCTGAGCCGGCTCTTCTCCGGCCCCGACGCCGACGCCGGCCTCGGCCACCCGGTCACCGCGGTCGGCGACCCCAACCAGGCGATCTACGGCTGGCGCGGCGCCTCGGTGTCCAACATCCTCGAGTTCGGCGCCGACTTCCCCAGCGCCGACGGCCGCCGCACGACGTACCCGCTCGTGGTCAACCGGCGCTCCGACGCGCGGATCCTGGCCACCGCCAACCACCTCGCCGCCGAGCTCTACGCCACTGCGCCCCGACCTGCTGCCCCTCGAGCCCAAGCCCGAGCGCCGCCGACGGTGAGGTCCGCGCGGTCGTCCACGAGACCTACGACGACGAGCTCGCCTGGCTGGGCGAGCAGGTCCTCGCGACCCACGCCGCGCCTCGCCGCGCTCACCGACGGGCCGGTCTGGAAGGAGATCGGCGTGCTGACCCGCGACAACTCCCACGCTGCCGCCGTCTTCGACGCGCTCACCGAGCGGGAGATCCCGGTCGAGATCGTCGGGCTCAAGGGCCTGCTCCGCCTGCCCGAGGTCGCCGAGGTCGTGGCCATGCTGACGCTCGTCCAGGACGTCACCGCCAACGCCGCGCTGCTCACCCTGCTCGCCGGCCCCCGCTGGGCGATCGGCCCGCGCGACCTCGCGCTGCTCGGCCGGCGGGCCGCGCACCCTGGCCGGCAGTCCCGAGTCGGGGGCGAGGTCTTCGCCGACGTGCACGAGCAGCTCACCGCCGCCGTCGAGGGCGCCGACCCCACCGAGATCCCCTCGCTGTGCGACGCGCTCGACGACCCGGGCGACCCGCGCGGCCCCCGACGCTCTGCCCTACTCCGAGGAGGCACGAGCGCGGT
>CAWGJR010000031.1:0-20765 GCA_963822915.1 uncultured Actinomycetota bacterium | reverse complement strand
ACGTTCTCCGGGGTCAGGTGGCTGGTCGGGTTGACGTCCTGCTTGGTGATGACGGTCATGGGTGAGGCCTTTCGTCGGTAGGACGGTGCGGGCGGTAGGTCAGATGTCGAGCGAGCACGGGCCCGCTGCGGCGTTGATGCAGGTCTGGATCGGGATGCCCTCGGGGCCGGTCTCGCCCGGCACCGCGCGGGTGATGGCTCCGTTGCGCAGGTCGCGCACGGCGCCGTCCTTGAGGGGCAGCACGCAGCCGAAGCAGACGCCGATGCGGCAGCCGCTCGGCATCAGCACCCCGGCGGCCTCGCCGGCGTCGAGGAGGGGGGTGGCGCCGTCGGCGTCGACCACGGGCCCCGAGGTGAAGGTGACGCGTGCCGCCCTCGCCGGTCTCGCCGAGGGTGACGGGGCGGAAGCGCTCGGTGGTCAGCTCGAGGCCACGGCTCGGCGTGGAAGGCCTCGAGCGCGTCGAGCAGCCCGGCCGGGCCGCAGGCGTAGGCGAGGCGGTCGTCGAGGTCGGGCACGAGCGCGGCCAGGCCGTCCTCGGGGTGGGCGACGTCGAGCAGGCCGTCGCGGTCGTCGTACCGCTCGATCAGGGTCAGGTGACCGGCCTCGGCGTGGGCGCGGAGCTCGTCGCGGAAGATCGCGCTCGACTCGTCGACGTTGACGTGGACCAGCATGATGTCGGTGGCCGGCGCGGTGGCGCGGGAGTAGAGGTTGCGCAGCATCCCGATCACCGGGGTGATGCCGGAGCCGGCGGTGACGAGCAGGATCTTGGCGGGCAGCGGGTCCGGCAGGACGAACTCGCCCTGGGCCTGGGCGAGCTGGAGCATCTGGCCGGCTCGGGCACGACGGACGAGGTGGTTGGACACCACACCGTCGGGGATCGCCTTGACGGTGATGGAGATGCAGCCGTCGGGGCGCGGTCCGTGGGTGAGGGAGTAGGTACGCCAGAGCCGTACGCCGTCGACCTCGGCGCCGACGCGGACGTACTGGCCGGGCACGTGGCCGGCCCAGTCCTTGCCGGGCTTGATCACGAGGGTCGCGGAGTCGGCGGTCTCCGAGCGGACCTCGACGATCCTGCCGCGCAGCGGGGCACCGGAGCGGAGCGGGTGGAAGACGTCGAGGACGTCGTCGAGCTCGAGGGGGGTCACCGCCGCGTCGGCGAGCTTGCGGAGACGGTCGCGCAGCGGCACGCGAGCCGGTGCGGTCGCGCCCAAGGCGGCCTGGCTCGAGCGAGTCGGATGTGCGGTGGTGGTCATAGGACCAGTGTGCTCGACTCAGGGGATAAACTCCTGTCCGACCAACGTGAATGATCCGGCACTCTTTGTTCGCAGGAGACAAAAACATGGCGAGTTCCTCAGCTTCGCGTGCTGACACGTCCCAGACGCCCCTCGCGTTGCCCCCCGAGGCCGTCGCCGAGATCCGCGCGGCGCTGCCCGGGATCGCCGACGACGTCGTCTCGGTGATCCTCGAGGAGGTCCCCAGCTATGCCGACGCCTTCGCGGGACCGATGGGCGAGACGATCCGCGGTGCGGTGCAGGTGGCGCTCGGCGCGTTCCTGTCCTTGGCCACCGGCCGCGACGGCGCCGACCCGCGCACGCCCGCGGCGCCGGCCGTCGAGGGCGCCTACCAGCTCGGTCAGGGCGAGGCCCGCTCCGGCCGCTCCACCGACGCCCTGCTCTCGGCCTACCGCATCGGGGCCCGCGTGTCCTGGCGCGCGATGTCGGCCCGCGGGGTCCATGCCGGGCTGGATGCCGACACCCTCGCCGGCTTCGCCGAGCTCGTCTTCTTCTACATCGACCAGCTCTCCGCCGCGAGCGTCGCCGGCCACACCGACGAGCTCGCCACCACCGGTCGGGTGCGCCAGCGCCGCCTCGAGCGGCTGGCCCACCACCTCCTCAGCGGCTCGCCGCTCGACACGGTCACCTCGGCCGCCGAGCGAGCCGACTGGGCGGTCCCCACCACGCTGACCGCGGTGATCGTGCCGGAGGCGCAGGCACGTCCGGTGCTGGCCGCCACCTCCCCACTCACCCTCCAGGCGATCGACCCACCCGGGCTGGACGACGGCGTGCTGCTGCTGGTGCCCGACGTCCACGGGCGGCGCCGGCCGGGGCTGCTGCGCACCCTGGAGGACCGGGCCGCCACCGCCGGGCCGGCGCGTCCGTGGCTCGACGTACGCGCGTCCTACGACCGGGCGCTGCGCGCACGCGGCGTCGGACTGACCGGCGACACCGACGCCCACCTGACCCAGCTGGTGCTGTGCGCCGACCCCGAGGCGCTGGCCGACCTCCGCTCCCGCGCGCTCGCGCCGCTGGCCGAGCTGCGCCCGGCGACCGCCGACAAGCTCGCCGAGACCCTGCGCTACTGGCTGCTGCTCCAGGGCCGTCGCGACGAGGTGGCCGAGGCGCTCTTCGTGCACCCGCAGACCGTGCGCTACCGCATGGGCCAGCTGCGCGAGGCGTTCGGCGACCGGCTGGAGGACCCCGCGGAGGTGCTCGCCCTCACCCTCGCGCTCGGGGCCACCCCGTAGCGTTGCGGCCATGAACCGTCGGTCCCTCCGCACCGCCGTGGGCGCCCCGGTGCTGGCCGCCGCGCTGGCCGCCGTGCTGGCGCTCGGGGTGGGCGCCTGCTCCGCCGGGGACGTCGACGCAGACTCCGCCGGACCGAGCGAGTCGTCCTCGCCGACCCAGCCCCCGCCCGGCCCCGACGACGTGCAGTACGTCGCCCTGGGCGACTCCTACGCCTCGGCCCCCGGGGTCCCGGACTCCGACCCGGCGGGCGGCTGCTTCCGCTCGAGCAGCAACTACGCCCACGTGCTCGCCGACTCGGCCGACCTCTACCTCACCGACGCGACGTGCAGCGGCGCCGACAGCGACGAGATCATCGCCGAGCAGGTGCCGCAGATCGGTCCCGACACCGACATCGTCACCGTCGGCACGGGCGGCAACGACTTCGACCTGTTCATCCAGGTCCTCACCGGCTGCCTGACCCGCGGCGACAGCGCGGCCGGATCAGTCACGTGCTCAGACGTCGTCGGCAACGAGATCGCCCCCCAGGCCGCCGCCATCCAGGCCAAGATGGGCGAGGTGCTCGACGCGATCCTCGCTGCCGCGCCCGAGGCAGCGGTCTACGTGGTCGGCTACCCCGGTCTCCTGCCGGAGTCCGGCACCTGCCCCGACCTGGTCCCGATGGCCGCGGAGGACTACCCCGTGGTCGAGAGCATCATCGTCGCCCTGTCCGACGGCCTGCGCGCCGAGGCCGACGCCCGCGGACTCGACTTCGTCGACGTGCTCGCCGCCAGCCGCGGCCACGACATCTGCTCCGACGACCCGTGGGTCAACGGCGCCCGGGTCGCCGACGACGGCACGGTCCCGTTCCACCCGTTCGGCGTGGAGCAGGCCGCGGTGGCGGACCTGATCGCCGCCATGCTGTGAGCGCCTGCATGCTGCAAAGGGTTGGCCGGTCTCGTATCCTGGTCCGGTGCCCGGACCGACACGCCTCGCTGCTGCGCGCGCCCTTGCGGGCCTCGCGGCGGCTGCGCTCACCCTGAGCGCCTGCCAGGTGCCCGAGACGGCGGAGACCGGACCCGGGTCCGACGTCACGCAGGTGGGGTCCACGCAGACCTCCGAGCCCGGCGAGAGCGGCTTCGTCTACGTCGCGATGGGTGACTCCTACACCGCGGCGCCGCTGTTCCCGCTCGCGGAGCAGGAGCAGATCAACGGCTGCCTGCGCTCGGACCAGAACTACCCCGCACTCGTCGCGAGCGAGCTCGACGTACCCCTGATCGACGTCAGCTGCTCGGGCGCCTCGACGGTGAGCATGTTCTCCACGCAGCGCTTCATCGACAACGAGCGGCCACCGCAGCTCGACTCGCTGGCCGAGGACACCGACCTGGTCACCCTCGGCATCGGCGCCAACGACTTCCGCTACTTCTCCAAGATGATCTTCACCTGCCTCAAGGTCGCCGAGCGCGACCCCGAGGGCTCGCCGTGCCGCGACAAGAACCTCACCCCGCAGGGCCGCGATCGCATCGAGGAGAACCTCGGCGAGATCCGCCGCAACGTCGCCCGCGTCGTCCGAGCGATCGCCCGCAAGGCGCCCAACGCGCAGGTCCTGCTCATCGGCTACCCCCAGCTGCTGCCCGACGAGGGCACCTGCCGCGCCAAGCTGCCCCTGGCGGTCGGCGACTACGAATACACCCGCACGCTCAACCTGCGCCTCGCCAACGCCGTACGACGTGGCGGGGTCAAGGCCGGCGCCGAGTTCGTCGACCTCGTCGAGGCCAGCCAGGGCCACGACATCTGCTCCGAGGAGCCCTGGATCGCCGGCATCCGCGGCGCCTCCAACCGTGCCATGGGCCTGCACCCCTACCCGGCCGAGCAGCGCGCGGTCGCGGACCTCGTCATCGAGCTGGTCTGAGTCCGGCCGGTCGGCCGTCCGTGGGCCGCGTTCGATCCGGCTTGTAACTCACCGTTGAGCCATCCACCACACCGCTCGAACGGTGAGGTAGAGGTCCGAACGGTGAGTTACAAGCAGTACGGCCTCACAAGCCGGCCCGGTGCACGACCCGCCCACCGACGACGGTCAGCGCGACCGGCATCGAGCGGAGCGCCGCGGCCGTCGCGCGCGTCGAGTCGTACGACGCCAACGGGTCGCGGTCGAGGAGCACCAGGTCGCCCCGAGAGCCGACCCGCACCCGCGGCTGCTCGCCCACCGAGGCCGCCAGCGCCTCCCGGGCGGTCAGGGCGTGCTCGCCGTGCCACGCGTCGCGGTCGTCTGCGGTGCGGTGCACCGCCGCCGCCATGGCGAGCCACGGGTCGAGCGGCGAGACCGGGGCGTCGGAGCCGAGCACCAGGGTCGCGCCCGCGTCGAGCATCCAGCGGAAGGCGAAGCTGCGGTCGGAGCGTCCGGGCCAGATCAGCTCGGTGAGGTCGCGGTCGTCGAGCAGGTGGGCCGGCTGCACGCTGGCGCGGATGTCGAGCGAGGCCAGCCGCGCGATGTCGGCGCGCGCGATCAGCTGAGCGTGCTCGATCGACCCACGCGCGCCGGTGGCCTCGTAGGCGTCGAGCGCCGCGGTGACCGCGGCGTCGCCGATGGCGTGGGTGGCGACCTCGATGCCGCTCATGTGCGCACGGGCCAGGAGCGCGACCAGCTCGTGCTGGGCCAGGTTGGCGGCGCCGCTGGGGTGCTCGAGCCGGGCGCCGTCGGCGTACGGCTCACAGCACCACGCCGTGCGCGTGTTGAGCGAGCCGTCGCTGATGATCTTCAGCGGACCCATGATCAGCCGGTCGTCGCCCTCGATCAGCGGGCTCCCGGTGCGCAGTCCCGCCGCGACGACCTCCTCGAGCCCGTCGGCGTACGTCGCCATCCGCACCCGGATGACGTCGCAGCCGGCCTCCCAGCGCTCGATCCACTCCGCGGCCCCGCCGGAGAACTCGAAGTCCACGAGCCCGACCACGCCGAGGGCTGCGGCCGCCTCGAGGCTGGCGCGGTAGGCGGCCGGCGAGGTGCCCGCGTCGCCGGTGAGGTTGTTGAGGATCTCGTAGGCGGCGAACCACTCGTTCTCGCGCACGACGTCGTCGCGTGCGCCGAGACCGAGCGCGGCGAGGGCGACCGAGTTGAGCCAGGCGTGGTGGGCGTCCCCGGCGATCAGGATCACCGGCGTGACGCCGGTGACGGCGTCGAGCTCGGCGACGGTGACGTCGCGGGTCCACGTGCCGGGGCGGTGGCCGAAGCCGATGATGGGCTTGCCCGGCTCGGCGCCCACGCGCTCGGCGACGAGCGCGATCGCGGCCTCGGGGCTGGTGATGTGGGTGGTGTCGAGGCGTGCCCGGCACAGGCCCCACTGCCCGAGGTGCACGTGCTGGTCCCACAGACCGGGGACCAGCCACCGGCCGCCGCCGTCGACGACCTCGATCGGACCACCGTCGGCATCGCGGGCGTCGACGACCCCGCCGACCGCGGCCACCTCGCCGTCCAGCACCAGGACGTCGACCGGCTCGCCGGCCACGTCGCCGTCGACGAGCGGTACGACGCGCACGTCTCGCAGCAGCAGGTCGGTCACCCGCCAGACGCTAACGGACCGCGCCTGCGACCCGTTCCTCCAGCCCCGCTGCGAGACCGGCGACCGTGGCGGCGTCGAAGGCGCCGCCCACCAGGTCGGCCAGTCGCGGGTGCTTGACCGGGGCCAGGCGCAGCCGCAGGTGGACCCGACTCCGGTCGGCACACGCGAGCTGGGGACCGAGGTTGACCGACCACGTGAGGTCGGTGCGACCGCGGGTCGAGGTGTAGAGCAGCAGCCGCTCCGGCTCGAGCGCGGCCAGGGTGAAGGTCGCGTCCTTGCCACCCCAGTCGGGGATCACGTCCCCCACCGCGTGCTCCTGCAGGGCGGGGTCGACGCGCCGCAGCGCACGCCGCCTCGCCGGGACCAGTCGCTCGACCCGCGCGCTGAGGTACCACCCGGCGCGGGCCTTGCCCAGCTGCACCAGCCACGGCCAGACCACCGCCGCCGGCGCGGACAGGTCGAAGGCCCGGTCCATCACCACGTCGGCCGGCGACACCAGGTCGTCGCCGGGGAGCGACGCGGTCACCTCGGCCATGGTCGGGCGGACCGACACCGACCCTCGCTGACCCATGCCCTCCAGTGTGCCGGGTCGTCCTTGGCGACGTCCTCTCAATTAGGGTCGCGCCATGACCGGGCGGATCGTCGGAGCACTCAGCACCCTGGTGCTGCTCGCGATCGTCGGCGGCGGCATCGGGTACGTCGTGGCGACCGACCGCGTCGAGGAGCCGGCCACCTTCGCCGAGCCGCAGGCCGTGCCGGCCGAGAGCCCCAGCTTCCCGGTCAACGTCTACGACGTGGAGCCGGACCCCGACACCGCGCCGCTCCCGACCGACGTGCCGCTGGAGGAGCAGCGCTTCCGCTCGGACGACTTCAAGCTGCGGGCGCCGGTGCCAGTGGGGTGGCAGCGGATCTCCATCGCCGGGGGCGTGCGCTGGCAGTTCAAGGATCCGGCCACGCCCTCCAACACCTACCTCCTGCGCATCGAGATCCTCGCCGGCACGACCCAGAGCACCAGCGTGCAGGCCCAGTCGCGCATCTTCGCGCTGCGCCAGCAGGAAGCCGACGGCTTCGCTGCCAACCTCATCATCGAGGAGGACGACATCGTCCAGGGCGATCCCGACACCGGGTTCACCTACACCGAGATCGACGACGGTGGCTACCAGCGCGTCGGGATCGAGCGCTTCATCGCCGTCCCCGGCAACTCCTCGGCCTACTACACCGTCGCCGTCAGCGGCCGCGAGGCCGATCGCGACGGCATGGTCTCGCTCGTGCAGCGCATCGTCGCCGGCGCCTACGTGCCGTGACCCACGTCGGGTGACCGGCGTGGGTCAGGACAGGCCCAGCAGCTGAACGCCGCTCAGCACCCGGTTGGCGGTGGGTCGGTCCTCGCTGCGGATCTGCACCCAGACCAGCTGGCTCTGGTTGACCTGCACGACCCGCTCGACGACGAGGCCGTCCGGGCAGTCGGAGAAGACGACGGTGACGGTGTCGCCCGAGGTCGAGTAGACGGGGTCGCCCGCCGACGCGCACTCGAGGTGCTGCGGCACCTGGTCGGGCAGCTCGGTGCCGGGCAGCACCCCGACGAACACGCCTTGGGCCGGGTCGCTGGTGGTCGCCCAGTCGGACCTCGTGCCGACCGACAACGAGGGCAGCTCGCCGCCCTCGCCCACGTTGGGCGGCATCCAGGAGGCGGTCGAGCGCGCCAGGTCCCAGGCGGGAGGGACCGTCACGCGCACGCTGCCCCGGTCGTCGGTCACGGTGACGTCGGAGGGGGTGTCGAGGCGTTGCTGCAGGGCGTAGCCGGCGGCGGCGCCACCGGCCAGTGCTGCGGCGGCTGCGACCAGGCCTGCCACACCGAGCGCCACCCGCCGCGGCCAGCGTCGCTTCGGCGCGGGCAGCTCGAGCTCGGGCAGCGGTCCCGCGTCGGGCATGGCGGTCGGTCGCGCGAACGGCTGGGTCAGTGCGGGGTCGGCGGTCAGCCAGCCGGAGGCCGCCGAGGCGTCGAGGTCCTGGATGATCGTGGCGTCCGACAGCGCGGCCGTCAGTGCCTCGACGAACGCCGTCACCGAGGGCCACCGGTCGTCGGGCTCCCGCGCCAGCGCACGTCGTACGACGCTCTCGACGGCGGCGGGGAACTCGCGGTCGTCGGTCGACAGGGCGGGGGGTGGTGGCGGGTCGGCTGCGGAGCCGAGGCTGGCGTGGGTCCACGGAGTGCGACCGCCGAGCAGCAGGAAGGTGAGGACGCCGAGCGAGTACTGGTCGGCGCGCGCGTCGGGCGACTCCCCCTGCGCCTGCTCCGGAGCGACGAACGAGGGGGTGCCGGCGATCATCGTGAGCCGCGACGACGCGTCGAGGGCCTTGCCGAGCCCGAGGTCGCCGAGCATCGCGCGCAGCACCGCGCCGTCGGCGGAGCCGGAGCCGGGGTCGATGGTGCGGAAGAGCACGTTGGCGGGCTTGACGTCGCGGTGCAGGATGCCGCGGTCGTGGAGCGCCTGGAGGCCGGCGGCGACCTGGCGCACCACCTCGAGGCCCTGGGTGACGGTCATCCCGGCCACCTCGAGCCGGTCGGCGAGCGTGCCCTGGTCGGCGTAGGACATCACGAGGTAGGGCCGGCCGTCCTCGAGCTCGCCGGCGTCGTAGACGCTCACCACGTGGGGCGACTCGACGCGGCGCAGGTAGCGCCCCTCCTCGATGAAGCGGGTGCGGACCTGGTGGTCCTCGCTCCAGTTGTCGGCCAGCACCTTGACCGCGACCGGCGCGTCGAGCTGCTCGTCGTAGGCCAGCCAGACCGTCGCGAAACCGCCGTTGCCGATGCGTCGCCGCACGGCGTAGCGACCGAGACGCTGGGGCATGGACACCCCTGCATTATGTTTCACAACGAGACCGAGATGGGCAGGGGTGACCTCATGACGACCGATGCAGTGACACCCGACGAGATCGACGACCTCGCGCACCGTGCCCAGGCCGGTGACGAGGCGGCGCTCGACGCGGTCCTCACCGCCATCCGACCGCGCACCCTCAACGTCTGCCGCGGCGTCCTGCCCTACTCCTCCGACGCCGAGGACGCCTGCCAGGAGGCGCTGATCAACATCGCCACCAAGATCTCCTCCTGGGGCGGGCGCGGGCGCTTCACCACGTGGACCCACGTCGTGGCCGTCAACTCCGCGCGCACGACGTACCGGCGGATGAAGAACCAGGCCACCGCCACCGACCCGCTCGAGCACAGCCCGCTCACCGAGCGCCCCGACCCGCGCACCACGAGCGTGATCGCCGGCACCCGCCTCGACCTGCTGGAGGCGATGGAGACCATCGAGCGCGAGCACCCGCAGTACGTCGAGCCGCTGCTGCTCCGCGACGTCTACGGCATGTCCTACGACGAGATCGCCCAGCAGATCGGCATCCCCCTCGGCACCGTGAAGGCGCAGATCCACCACGGTCGCAAGCTCGCCAGGCCGCTGCTGCGCGGAGACGGGTGAGTCGGCGCGGACGGCTCGGCGCCGTCGTCGGCACCACCCTCGTCCTCGCCCTGACGGCGTGCGGCGGCGACCTGGACGAGCCCGACCCGGCGCCGACGCCGACACCCGAGGTGGCGTCGGGCGCCGACCCCACGCCCGCACCACCCTCGCAGCAGGCTGCGACGCGCGACCTCGACGCGGCGCTCAGCCAGCCGGTCGAGGACTCGGTCTACCCCGCCAACGGCGACCCCGGCGTCGACGCGCTGAGCTACAGCCTCGACCTCGACTGGGACCCCGCGACCGACACCCTGACCGGCACCGAGACGCTCACCTTCCGGGCCACGGAGTCCGACGACGACTTCCAGCTCGACCTCGGCGCGCCGCTGGAGATCACCCGCGCCCGCCTGGACGGCCGGCGCGTCGCGCACACCCACACCGGCAAGGACCTCGTCGTCGAGGCCCCCGTGGTCGCCGACGAGCGCTACGAGCTGGTCCTCGACTACGTCGGCACCCCCGAACCCGTGGCCGCCCCGACCACGCGGGAGGACTTCGAGGGCGGCCTCGGCTTCACCATCGACGCCGAGCACCAGGTCTGGACGATGCAGGAGCCGTTCGGCGCCTTCACCTGGTACGCCGTCAACGACCAGCCCTCCGACAAGGCCTTCTACGACTTCACCCTGTCGGTGCCGAGCCCGTGGACCGGCATCGCCAACGGCGCCCAGACCTCCAGCACCGAGACCCCCGGTGTCGGGGGCGATGCGACGACGACGACCACGACGTACGTGCTCGACGACCCGGCCGCCTCCTACCTGACCACCGTCGCGTTCGGCGACTACGTGCGCACCGACGACGTGGGTCCACGGGGCGTGCCGATCACCTACTGGACGCCGCGCGGGCGCGACGACGTGCTGCCGGGGCTGCAGACCTCGCCGGAGGCGATGGCCTACCTCGAGCAGTACCTCGGCCCCTACCCCTTCGCCACCGCCGGGATCCTCGTCGTCGACTCCGCGAGCGGGATGGAGACCCAGACGATGATCACCCTCGGTGACACCGAGGGTGCCACCGCACCGGCGACGGTGGTCCACGAGCTCGCCCACCAGTGGTACGGCGACCAGGTGACGCCGTCGGACTGGCGCGACGTGTGGATGAACGAGGGCATGGCGATGTACCTCCAGCTGATGTGGCAGGCCGAGCAGGAGGGCATCGACCTCGACTCCTTCCTCGACCGCTTCCGCGGCTCGGAGGCCGAGAACCGGTCCTCGGCCGGTCCGTTCGGCGCCTACGACCCGAGCCGCTTCGCCGAGCTCAACGTCTACCTCGGTCCGGCCCTGATGTGGCACGCCCTGCGCGGGATGCTCGGCGACGAGGAGTTCTTCGCGCTCGTGCGCGGCTGGCCGGCCTCGCAGGACAACACCAGCACCGATCGTGAGACGTTCCTGGCCTACCTGGAGCGGGAGTCCGGACGCGACCTCGAGGCGTTCTGGGACGAGTGGCTGCTGGGGACCGTCACGCCGGGGTGACGGGGCCTCGGGTGTGGGTGGTGCCGTTTGGTCCCAAACGACGTGTTCGAGCGCCGATTCCCTGCAGTTTGCGACCAATCGACGAGCAGTCGTGACGGTTGGGGCTGGTGCGTCCTAGCCGTCAGCGAGATGCGCCGAATGGTCACGAACTGCAGCGGATGTCGTCGTTTGGGACCAAACGGCGCACCTGGAAGGCCCGCCCACGCCGCCGCCTGCGCGGGCGGCCTGATAGTTGCGGGTGAATCGAGGTGGGGGTGGATTGGTCGAAGACTGCAGGGATCGGGGCGGCTTCTCTGTCGTTCGTGGCCAATGGAGGACGGTTTGTGACGATTGGGACTGGAGTGACGGTCGCCGCCGCGGCGGGCGGTGAATGGTCAGGGACTGCATGCCGAGGGGCCGGAACGTCGTCGTTTGGGACCAAACGGCGCACCTGGAGGCTCCGCTGACAGCAGATCCCCTTGCCCGGGCGGCCGCCACCGGCGAGGTTGGTCCCATGAAGCTCCTGGTGCTGGGCGGCACGGTGTTCCTGTCGGAGGCGGTCGCCGCGGAGGCCGTACGACGCGGGCACGACGTGACCTGCGCCTGTCGGGGCGCGTCGGGGCCGGTGCCCGAGGGCGCGCGGCTGGTGCGCTGGGACCGCGGAGCCGGCGACCCCGCCCCCGACGGGCTGGGCAGCCCCGACGCCGTCGTCGACGTCGCGCGACACCCGTCGTGGGTGCGCTCGGCCGTCGCCGCGCTGCCCGGGGCCCACTGGGTCTTCGTCTCGACGATCAACGTCTACGCCGACACCGCCACACCCGGGGCGCGGCCCGGCACGAGCCCGCTCGTCGAGGCGCTGCACACCGACGAGGACCCGGCCTCCGGCCCGGAGGTCTACGGAGCCATGAAGGTCGGCTGCGAGGAGGCGGTCGCGAGCGGGGCGAGCACCTCCACGATCATCCGGCCCGGCCTGATCGTCGGACCCGGCGACCCGACCGGCCGCTTCACCTACTGGCCCGAGCGCCTCGCGGAGGGTGGCGAGACGCTCGCCGGCGGCGAGCCGAGCGACGTCGTGCAGGTCATCGACGTACGCGACCTGGCGGCCTGGATCGTCACCTGCGCCGAGCGACGCACGGACGGGCACCTTCGACGGGGTGGGGCCGGCGACCCCGATCGGCGAGCTGCTCGGCGAGGTCGCTCGAGGTGTGGACTCCGATGCCCGCCTGACCTGGAGGCCCGACGCGAGCCTGGTCGAGCACGGCGTCGAACCGTGGTCCGGCGACGAGGCACTCCCGCTCTGGCTCCCCCGCCCGGAGTACGACGGGATGCTCGCCCACGACGTCGCGCCCTCGCTCGACGCGGGCCTGACGATCCGCCCGGTCGCCGACACCGCACGGGACACGCTGGCCTGGGTGCGGCGACACCCGGACGCGCCGCGCACCGGCCTCACCCGGGAGCACGAGGCACGCGTCCTGGCTGCTGGGGCCACCCACACGGGGTAGTGACCGCGGGGCCGCCGCGTGGGTACCGTGCCCCCATGAGGCGCCCTCATCAGAACGTGGCGACCGTCCTGGTCGACCCCGCGGTGGTGCGCGACCTCGAGCTCGAGCTGATGGCGCTCGACCTGTGGGTCTGGCCGGTCGCGACGTCCGGGGTGAGCGAGGACGGCCCGCGCCTGGCGTTCCAGACGCGCCGGCGCATGGTGCAGGCCAAGCGCGGCGCGTGGGACCTCGCCGCCGAGTGGCTGCCGGTCTTCATCTCCTTCGGCGACAGCTGGTACTCCGGCGCCGAGCCGCTGCCCTGGTCGGCGCACGCGACCCTGTGGGACGCCCTGGCCCGCTACCCCGACCACACCCGCTACCGCCTCGGGCTCGGCGGCGTACCGACGCTGCGCGTGCAGCGCGAGACCGAGGTCTGAGCGCACCTCCCGCGCGGGCCCCGGCGGCACTAGCCTCGGCGCCCATGCCCCGCCTGACCGCGCGTGACCTGATCGCCCTCGTGCTCGACGACGACTCCTGGACGTCGTGGGACACCCCGCCGGTGCGCGCCGAGGTGTCGGAGGAGTACGCCGCCGAGCTCGCCGCCGCGGCCGAGAAGTCCGGCGAGGACGAGTCGGTGCTGACCGGCGAGGCGAGCCTGCGCGGACGCCGCGTCGGGGTGCTCGTGGGCGAGTTCGGCTTCCTGGCCGGCTCCATCGGCCGCGCGTCGGCCGACCGGATCGTCGCCGGGATCGAGCGGGCCACCGGAGGCCGGCCTGCCGCTGGTCGCGGCACCGGTCAGCGGCGGCACCCGGATGCAGGAGGGCACGCCGGCCTTCGTGCAGATGGTCCGCATCTCGCAGGCCGTCGCGGCCCACAAGGCGGCCGGCCTGCCCTACCTCGTCTACCTGCGCCACCCCACCACCGGCGGCGTGATGGCGTCGTGGGGCTCGCTCGGCCACGTGACGGTCGCCGAGCCCGGCGCGCTGGTCGGCTTCCTCGGGCCGCGGGTCTACTCCGCGCTCTACGGCAAGGACTTCCCCGAGGGCATCCAGACCTCGGAGAACCTCTACGCCCACGGCATCATCGACGGCGTCGTCGCGCCCGAGGAGATCGGCGAGATCCTCGACCGCGCGCTGACGATCCTGATGGCGCCCCGCTCGGGCGTGCCGGTGCTCCCCGACCCGGTCGCCGAGGAGATCCCCGACGTCGAGACCTGGGACGCCGTGACCCGCTCGCGCCGCCCGGACCGCCCCGGCGTACGGCGGCTGCTGAAGTACGCCGCCAGCGACGTCGTACCGCTCAACGGGACCGGGCAGGGCGAGCAGGACCCCGGCCTGCTGATCGCCCTGGTGCGCTTCGGGCAGGCGCCGTGCGTCTTCCTCGGCCAGGACCGACGCGGCCAGACCGCCGACCACCCGATGGGGCCGCAGGCGCTGCGCGAGGCCCGGCGCGGCTTCCGGCTGGCCTCCGAGCTGGGGCTGCCGCTCGTGACCGTCATCGACACCCAGGGCGCCGCGCTGTCGCCCGAGGCCGAGAACGGCGGCCTGGCCGGCGAGATCGCCCGCTGCCTGGCCGAGCTCGTGTCGCTGCCGGCGCCGACCCTGTGCCTGATGCTCGGTGAGGGCAACGGCGGCGGGGCGCTGGCGTTCCTGCCGGCCGACCGCGTCATCGCCGCCCAGCACGCCTGGCTCTCGCCGCTGCCCCCCGAGGGCGCGAGCGCGATCGTGCACCGCGACCTCGACCACGCCCCCGAGATGGCGCGCCAGCAGCAGGTGCGCGCCATCGACCTGCACCGCCTCGGCGTGGTCGACCGGATCGTCGGCGAGCGGCCCGACGCCGCTGACGAGCCGGAGGCGTTCTGCGCGCGGGTCGGCGCGGTGCTCGAGCACGAGCTGTCGGCGCTGCTGCGCGTCGGGGCCGGCAGTCCGGCCGACCGGGCGCGGCGCTACTTGTAACTCACCGTTCGTCCCTCCACCACACCGCTCGAACGGTGTGGTGGAGGTGCGAACGGTGAGTTACAAGCGAATCCGTCGCCCCGATGGAACGTGTTCTAGTCTGCCGGGCATGAGTCACACGTACGTCGTCAGTGGCGCGGCCAGCGGGATCGGCGCCGCCACCACCGCCCTGCTGCGCGAGCAGGGCGACCGGGTGGTCACCGTCGACCGCACCGGCGACGGCATCGACGTCGTGGCCGACCTCTCGACGCCGGCCGGGCGCGACGAGGCCGTCGCGGGGGTGCAGGCGCTGACCGAGGTGATCGACGGGATCGTCCCGGCGGCCGGGCTCGGCGGGTTCACCGGCACCGACCCGGCCCTGGTCACCTCGGTCAACTTCTTCGGGGCGATCGCGCTGGTGCGCGGGCTCCGGCCCCAGCTCGTGGCGGCCGGCTCGTCGTCGGTGGTCTTCCTCGCCTCCAACTCGATCACCGGGATGCCCGGCTGGAACGCCGAGGTCGCGACCCTGTGCCTGCGCGAGGACGAGTCCGCCGCGCGCGCCGCCGCCGCGGCCACCGAGGCCGTGATGATCTACCCCTCCACCAAGGCCGCGCTCGCCTGGTGGGCGCGGCGCGAGGGCGTGAAGCCCGAGTGGATCGGTGCCGGCATCCGGCTCAACTCGGTCGCGCCCGGCAAGGTCGCCACCGCGATGACCGAGCAGATGGCCGCCGACCCGGTCTTCGGACCGCTCGGCGACGCCTACCCCACCGCGATCGGCCGCGACGGTCGACCGCAGGAGATCGCGGCCCCGATCGCCTTCCTGCTCTCCGACGCAGCGTCGCTGATCGTCGGCAGCTGCCTGTTCGTCGACGGCGGCACCGACGCGATCCTGCACCCGATCAGCCCCGAGGGCTGGGAGATCGGCCCGGTCGAGCCCTGAGCGCGGACCCGACCCGACCCGACGAGTCCTCACCGGCGTCGTCAGCCGGCGTACGCCGCGCCCTGGCGCGCGGCGAGCTCGACCAGGTCGTCCTGGGCGATGCTCATGTCGACGGTGTGCAGACCCCACGCCGGGCCGAGGCTCTCGGTCTGCAGCGCGCCGACCGGGCGCGGGTCGTCGGGGTCGGCCAGCGCGACCGACAGGTAGTCGATGTCGCCCGCGGTGGCGCACGACACGTCGACCACGTCGGGCAACGAGACGAACCGGGTCGTCCACGTCGCCCAGCCCCTCGAGGCCGCCCACCGGTGCCGACGTCGGCGCGATCGCCGAGCCCGACTCACGACCGAGCAGCGCGACGGCGTCGGTGCACAGCGCGTGCATGCCGGCTCCGCTCGGATCGACCGAAGAGGGCGTCGGCCGGCGGCGGGGAGTCGGCGGCGATAGCTCGACCACGTGACCACGCAGCCGGCCTCGTCGGCGGCCGAGCAGCCGGGGATCTCCGCGAAGGTGCCGCCGACCAGCTCGCCGTCGGGCACCTGCACCGACGTACCGAACAGGTGGGCCGAGACCAGCCGCTCGCGCAGCGCGGGTCGCGGGTCGATCTCCTCGGCCACCAGGCGCTGCAGGATCATCGCCCCCTGCGAGTGCCCGATGACGATGACGCCGCGACCGTCCGAGAACTGCGTCGACGTAGGTCTTCCAGGCGTCCAGCACGTCGGCGTAGGCCAGCTCGCCGCCCTCGGCGAAGTTGCCCGGCGAACAGCGCCGCGAGCGTGACCTGGCGGTAGATCGGGGCGAAGACCCGGCACGACCGGGCGTACTGCGCCGCCTGGGCGGCGACCGTCTGCACCTCGCTGTCGTCGGGCCCGACCGTCATGTCGCTGTTGGCGCCCTGGTCGGCCGAGACCGTCGGGTAGACGTAGAAGCAGTCGATCGGCGGGTCCTTCGGCCGGCGACCGCTCCTCGACCGTGCGCGCACCGGAGGCATCGATCCGGGTGACGTCGAGGTCCCGACAGGGGTCGTCGGCGAGGTCGGGCCGGCAGATCCAGGCGTCGCGGCCGTCGTAGACGTCGCTGGCGTAGCCGTCGTACGGCGCCCCGGCCGGCGCCGACCGGGCAGCGTCGGGCGGGGTGGCGGTCGGCGACGAGGGGGAAGTGCGCGTGGCGTCACCGGTCGACGAGCCGGAGCACCTGCGTCCTCCGAGGGTGCGGGATCGCCGCCGCCACACGCTGCCAGGGACAGCGAGAGTCCGAGAGCCAGCACACCGGCGAGCCCGCCTGCCGAGCGCCGGCGGGGCGGGTGCGGCGCGCGGATCGACATGGGGCGAGTCTGTCACGACCCCGGCACGCCGACCCCCGCTACGACCCCTGCCACATCCCTCTGCCAGCATCCGCCACCACATCCGCCGCCGCGGTCGCCCGATCAGCCGCCGAGCCCGGTGCAGGTCACGGTGGCCGACACGATCGCCGACTTGACCGCGGAGTCCTCCAGGTCGTCGTCGAGGACGGTCAGGTCCTCGTCGATCACGCCGGCCTCGATCAGGCCGTCGACCCCGATGTCGTCGACGAGCTGCTGGGCGATGCAGGCGCCCGACTCCTCGTCGACCCCGGCGACGGTCGCGAACGCCCCGCTCAGCACGGTCACGGCCTCGTCCGCCCGCGCCGCTTCGGCAGACACGCTCGACCCGCCGGGACCGTCAGCACCCTCTCGACCCCCCGGGTCGGATCGCCCCTGCAGGACCGCCACGAGCACGCCTGCTCCGAGGGCGAGCACGACGGCCCCGGCCGCCACGGGCACCCACCGGCGCGCTCGCCGCGAGCGCGGCGGCGGTGGCGGAGACGGGGCGCTCGACGGCGCCAGCGATGGAGCCGGTGGTGCCTGCGACAGCGGGCCGGGTGTCGGCGTCGGCGTGGGTGGTGCGAGGGCGTAGAAGTGTCGCGCCGGCTCCGTCGGGGGTGGCGGGGGCACCGGCGCGCCACCGAAGGCGACCTCGGGCCGGATCGGTCGGGCGTCGTCGGGCAGCCGGACGACCCGCTTCAGGTCGTCGCGCAGCGCCGCGGCCGACGGGTAGCGCCGCGCGGGGTCCTTGGCCAGCGCCAGGGTGAGCACGCGGTTGATCTCCACGGCCAGCGGACCGGTGGGCTGCGACCTGCGGGATCGCTCCCGACACGTGACCGGAGACGACCTCGTAGTCGCTGACACCGGCGTACGGCGCCGATCCGCTCAGGGTCGGTCCACAGCACGCACCCGAGGGAGTAGAGGTCGCACGACGGCCCGGCCTCGCCGCCGGTGTGCAGCTCGGGGGCCATGTAGGACGGCGTGCCGACGGCGGCCCCGGGCCGGGTGATCGGAGCACCGGTGCCGTGCGGGTCCGTCGCTCCGCCCACGTGGCGGGCGATCCCGAAGTCGGCCAGGTAGGCGGTCAGGGCTGGTCGCGGTGGCGCAGCAGCACGTTGGCCGGCTTGATGTCGCGGTGCACGAGCCCGGCGGCGTGGGCGTCGCGGAGGCCGGCAGCGACCTGCGACATGCAGGTGCAGCGCCACCCGGGCCGGCGGAAGCCCGCGGGTGAGCAGCATCTGGCCCAGGTCGCCGTCCGGGATCAGCTGGGAGGCGATGTAGAGCCTGCCCTCGGACTCCCCGAACGAGAAGACCTGCACGACGTGGGGGGAGTCGAGCGACGCCTGGGCCCGCGCCTCGCGCGTGAACCGCACGCGGAACGCCTCGTCCTGCGCCAGGTGCGGGGCGATGATCTTGAGCGCGACCTGCCGGTGGAGGTGGGTGTCGAGGGCCTCGTAGACCACCCCCATGCCGCCGACGCCCAACCGCTCGGCGAGCCGGAACGGCCCCAGCTGCGTCCCCGGGCTCGGGAAACCCGTGCGGCCGTCTCGGTCATGGGTCCCTCCAGAGGTCGGTTCAGAACAGCAGCGCTGAGCCCGGATCCTCCAGGATGCCCGCGACGTCGGCGAGGAAACGTGATCCCTTCTCGCCGTCGACGTGGCGGTGGTCGAAGGACAGCGCCAGCGTCGTCACGTGGCGCACGGCGATCTCGTCGCCGCCGTCGCGCCCGGCACCACCCACGGCTGCTTCTTGATCGCGCCGAAGCACAGGATCGCCGACTCGCCGGGGTTGATGATCGGGGTGCCGGCGTCGACGCCGAAGACGCCGACGTTGGTGATCGTGAACGTGCCGCCGGCCATCTCGGCGGGCTGCGTCCTGCCCTCGCGCGCCGTGGCGGTGAGCGCGCCGAGCGCCTCGGCGAGCTCGACGAGCGAGAGCTGGTCGGCGTCCTTGACGTTGGGCACGACCAGCCCGCGCGGGGTCGCGGCGGCGATGCCGAGGTTGACGTAGTGCTTGTAGACGACCTCCTGGGCGGCGTCGTCCCAGTAGGAGTTGATCTCCGGCGCGCGCCGCATCGCCAGCAGCACGGCCTTGGCCAGCACCAGCAGCGGCGACACCTTGACGTCGCGGAACTCGCGACGCGCCTTGAGCCGCTCCACCAGCTCGACGGTCGCGGTGGCGTCGAGGGTGACCCACTCGGTGACGTGGGGCGCGGTGAAGGCCGAGCCGACCATCGCGCCGGCCATCATCTTGCGCACGCCCTTGATCGGCTCGCGGGTCTCGCGCTCGCCCGGCCACCTGCCGGCGCGACGGCCGCGCTGGGCCGGCTCGACCGGCCTCCGTCGGCGTCCGGCGCCGCTGGCAGCGCCTCGACGTCGGACCGCGAGATCGTGCCGTTCGGCCCCGTCGCGGTGAGCGTCGTCAGGTCGACACCGAGGTCCTTGGCGAGCTTGCGCACCGGCGGCTTGGCCAGCACGCGTACGGCGCCGGCGTCGCGCGCCTCGACGACGCGGGCGGGCTCGGACGGGCACGGCCGGCTCCTCGGCCGGCTCGTCGACCTCGTCGAGCACCGGCTCGTCGGCCGCGTCGCCGGCGGCGAAGGCGCCCTGCAGCGCGGCCTTCGTGGCCGCGGCGCCGGGCGCCGCCTTGCGGGCCCGACGGGTCGGGCCGCGGTCGGCCTTGTTGCGACCGACGAGGCTCTCGCCCTCCCCGCCGCCGCTGGCGGCCGGGTTGGACAGGTCGATCTCCATGTCGGCGTCGGCCGGGGTCGCGGGCTCGACCACCGGCAGCGGCTTCACCCGCCTCGCCGATCGCGATGATCGGCGTGCCGACCTCGACGGTCTCGCCCTCCGCGACGAGCAGCGCGGTGACCTCACCGGCGTACGGCGAGGGCAGCTCGACCAGCGACTTGGCGGTCTCGATCTCCACGACGATGTCGTTGATGGCGATGACGTCGCCGACCTTGACCTTCCAGGTGACGATCTCGGCCTCGGTGAGGCCCTCGCCGACGTCGGGCAGCTTGTAGTCAGGCATGGTGCGTCTCCTCAGAATCCGAGCGAGCGGTCGACGGCGTCCAGCAGCCGGTCGAGGTCGGGGAGGAAGTCCTCCTCGATCCGCGACGCCGGGTAGGGCGTGTCCATCCCGCCGACGCGCAGCACCGGCGCCTCGAGGGAGTAGAAGCACTCCTCGGTGATCCGGGCGGACAGCTCGGCGCCGAGGCCGAGGTTGACGTGGGCCTCGTGGACGACGACCGCGTGGCCGGTGCGACGTACGGAGTCGTAGACCGGGGCCATGTCGAGCGGCGAGAGGGTGCGCAGGTCGATGACCTCGAGCGAGCGGCCCTCGCCGGCGGCGGCCTCGGCCGCCTTGAGCGCGGTCTTGACCGTCGGGCCGTAGGCGAGCAGCGTGGCGTCGTGGCCGGCCCGCACGATGCGGGAGGTGAAGAGCGGGTCGACGTCGGCGAGGTCGGGAGTCGTCGAGCTCGGCCTTGTCGGCGTGGTACTGCCGCTTGGGCTCGAGGAAGATCACCGGGTCGTCGCAGGCGATCGCCTGCTGCATCATCCAGTAGCCGTCGACCGGGTTGGAGCAGGCGACCACCTTGAGGCCGGGCGTGTGGGCGAACTGCGCCTCCGGCGACTCGCTGTGGTGCTCGACCGCGCCGATGCCGCCACCGAAGGGGATCCGGATGACGATCGGCATCTTCGTCCTGCCCTTGGAGCGGTAGTGGATCTTCGCGACCTGGCAGACGATCTGGTCGTAGGCGGGGTAGACGAAGCCGTCGAACTGGATCTCCACGACCGGGCGGTAGCCGCGCATCGCCATGCCGACGGCGGTGCCGACGATGCCGGACTCGGCCAGCGGGAGTCGATGACGCGGTCCTCGCCGAAGTCCTTCTGCAGGCCGTCGGTGATCCGGAAGACGCCGCCGAGCTTGCCGACGTCCTCGCCCATCAGCAGGACCTTGTCGTCGTCCTCCATCGCGCGGCGCAGGCCCATGTTGAGGCCCTTGGCGAGGGTGATCTTCTGGGTGCTCATCAGCGTGCTCCTTCGAACGTGGCGA
>CAWGJR010000030.1:0-156962 GCA_963822915.1 uncultured Actinomycetota bacterium | reverse complement strand
CAAAGCAAAGGGGCACCTGCGCGGCAAGCAGCCCAAGCTGACGCGCCGCCAAGAAGCCCACCTGGTCTCCCTACTCGCCAGCGGCGAGTACAGCACCGCTGAGGTCTCGCAACTGTTCGGCGTTGGCCGATCGACGGTCTACCGCGCCATCGAACGACAACGAGACCACGCCGTGGTGGCCGAGATCGTCGCCAGCTCTTCCGACTGAATCGCTCGACCGGCACGGTGTCCCGCTTTGGAAGACCCACGCGGGGCACCGCGCCCGCGCGCACAGATGAAGCACCGCAGCGCTCCGGAAGCCGTTCGGCTATCGGGACGTGCATGAGGTTGTCACCTGGTGATGCACCAGTCCCGGCCCATCAGAACTGTCCACGAGATATTGATTCTCACAACAAGCCTTACGATTCGTCCACAACCCGGTTGGCGCGACATATAGGAAATATTCTTACTTGCTCTAGCGTCCCGGCAATGAAAAGGCTGCCAATGACCGCGGAAAATGAAGAAAGGATCATAGTCCTCACCGGACTTTGGAACGAGTGCGGCAATGAGCACCGCCATTCCCGGTCCCGCTGTCACCATTGATGTACCGGTAAATCTTCGAAGCCCCTCGAAATTTTCCAGCTCCAAACCACTCTGAAATCTGCCATCCTGCGTAGAGGCCCAACAACATAGGTAGGAATGCGAAGTACCAATAGCCATTTTCACTAGCCAGTTGCAAAATGCCTAGCACCGAGACCGTCGAGAAGAGTCCAAAGCTCCAGCCAAAGATGCGGCGACCGCGCCGTTCGGTTCCGCAACGGACGAGTCAGCTCGTCGCTCGCCCATCATGCTCCCCCATAGGATTGGTCGTCAACCGATAGGAACGGTACCCCAGTTGTGCCCGACTCTGCCGCGTCCGGTTCTGCAAGTCGTCGACCTCAAAGCTGGCGCCCGGATCAACTTATGGGTCGGTCTCCTCGACTGGGCTGGAGAAGAGTCACCCACCGCCGGGAACACTGCTGGCGCAGCGAATCTCGACGCCCCGCTCACAGGCATCGAACTCTTCACCCGCAGTATCTGGTGGTCCCCACAGCCGTCCCCTCGCGCCAACAGGCGTCTAATCGAACGGACCAACTTCGAGGTAGGCGTGACACATAAAGTGAGTGGCTGGTAATCGCGCATCCGCGCAGCCACCGAGCGCGCAGATCGCACCTACCCAGGCTGGTCCTCGGCTCGCTTCGAGCCCTCGCGACTCGCGATCACCAGCCTGAGGCGACTTACGTCCATGCTGATGCGTCCGCTTCTGCCGCCAGGAGGGCTCCGCCCCGATCAGCCGCCTTGACCCCGCACCACTAGCGGGAACTGCTACGGCGAAGAGCTAACGGTCGCGCCGGCGCCGAGGAGAGCTCCCGCCGCGACCGCATGGAGTTCGTCTTTCGCGGATATGCGGAGGGCGGCAGGGTGCACGTGATCCAGCAAGACAGGCCGTGAGTCGGGCAGATGCTCTAGCCGCGGAACCGGACGCAGGTCACACTTCGTCGTATGGGTATGCGCGTTCAGCAGGCAACGTTGGGGTTGACCACACTAGTAACGATTGTCGCGCTGTCTGGGTGCTCTCCGGCGGGCGAGATTCCCGCACGTGGGGGCACGAGTGATTGGCGGGAGATGTCACGTGCTGGTGTAACCTCGAGGTCCCTGCCGCTTGGTCAGAGGCAGATGTTGTTGGTCCGTGTCGTCGGAACAGACCCGTGTAGTGCGAACCCCATGAGCCTGGCTGCCCACGTCTATTTTCTCCAGCCGCTGCCCGGCCAACGCGGAGGAACTGGCATGGACATTGCGCCGAACAACTCAACCAGCGGATGGTCGGCCGTTGTTGCCCTCGACGGGCTTGACATGTATGTCAGGGCTGACTCGGAAGCCGAGGTGCAGCGCGTGCTCAACTCAGTCGACGCTGAGTGAAGCGCACCAGGTTCAAATCCCGGTCCTGTTTGAGTCGAGTTGATAAGCCACACAGCGGAGACACCCTCCCTCGTGTGCCGCAGAGGGAACCCCATCCGGCGACGGCTTCGATCGTCAACTCCGCCTTCCGGCGGCCGGCTTCTGTCGCCGCGAGCGGTTCGGCTTCGGGACGTCCGGATCTGCTGATGAGCGGACCGTCTGCCGAGGCCGCCGTTAGCGGGCAATCGCAGGAGACCGGAACTAGTCGCGGTTCCTCAACCAGAATCCGCCGACCACCCCGACGACGGCCAAGATCCCCGTCGGAAGGGCAGAGCGAAACCCAGATGTGAAGGCTGTAATCGTCGCCGTGACCAGAAGCACGACCGCTGGCGAGAAGATCAGGTAGCGCCAATACCGTTGAGGTCCCGTGTGAGAGGCCGGGTTTGAGTCCTCGAGCCGATTCGCGGTTCCGTTCCTGACCTTGATTCGAGCCGCGACACCCACCACCGCAAGAAGCCCGGAACACAGACACACAACGATGGCCGCGAAGAGGGCGATGCCCTCCGCAGACAGCGCCAGGTACCCGAAGAACACGGCGAACCCCGCGCTAATCAGTATGAACGCCAGAATCGACGGAGGGTCCGAGCGTTCCTGGTTGATGTCACTCATTCAAAGCCCAATCTTCATGTGGAGGTCCATGCTGCGGGTGTCAGGTAGGAGTAGACACCAGCGATGTCTAGCCGCGCCTTCGGGGAGCCTTCCAGCCGAGCCTCAGATCGAAACCCTCCATTCATCTGCCGCATAATGTGCGCGTCAGCGCGCACGGATCTGCCGCCTCGACCGCGTACCGGAAGACGAACGGCGTCTGGGACGACGACACCGGGTCCAGTTCGGTGTGAGCACGCCCGTGCGGCTCGGTGTGCGCACGCCCTGGCGGCCCGTGCGACTTGCGGCAAGTTAAGACGGGTGCTGCGAGTCAACCTTTCGGCGCACAGGAGGTGGAGCCGTCAACGACATAGTCCTCTCGGCCTTCCAGCCACAAGGCCCGCGCCTTCGCTGTTCCATCATCGCGCAGAACGAACAGCCCGTCGCGAACCAACAGATACTCCGATTGCGGGTATACGGCGTCGAGCCACACCCGCGCTGCTTCCTCGGGCGTCTCGTAGCCCTCCGGCGGGGAGTCCTCCGGATACTCGCCCCCAACCGTGCCACCTGATGAGCCCGAAGGACACGTGATGTCGGTTGGGACCGCAACTGCTGTTGATGTAGGAGACGTATCCGTTGAGAGGGCCTCGGTCGCATCGGAACCGCAAGCCGTCAATGCAAGCACGGTTGCGGCGGCGGGCGCTAGCTTTCTCAGCTGCATAAGTAAGCGACGGCTCGCCGCGGATTGCGGTTCCATCCCGAGTATTGAAACACGCGCTTTGCCGCCAAAATCTCGGCAGGATCGGCCGCACTCTCTCAGTTATCTCGCCCCAATAGTAGAGGCGACGCTCCGGATGTGGTCTGCGCGGCCGGCGGTGTGGCGTTGACCGCAAGCCGTTCGTCTTCTGGGACGCATGGAAGGCGGCAGAGCGCGGGGGTGCGATTCCGGGCGACGCGTACAAGTTGTCCATGGCGGGTGCCGGAGGACGCGCCTCGACTCCCGCGCGGTTCCGAAACCCGATTGGCTGGCGGAGCGCTAGTTTGGGCCGCGTGAATGATGACCTGGCCAATTCTGAGCAGGGCAAACCGTCGTCAAAGGCGAGGGTCGTCGTGGCCGTGGCCGTCGTGGCGGTTCTTGCGCTCCTGGTGCTCGGAGTGCGCTGGTGGACGCACCCAGCCATCTTCGGAGATCTCGGCGACGGCTTCGCCTCGCGTCCCCTACCAGTGTCCGAGGCGGCGCTCTCGTCAACGGTGATCTTCCCCGAGGTCGACGGCGACCTGGAGACCGTCACGCTCGACAGCGTTCGGGCGCTCTTCTCGAAGAACACCGCCGAGGCGAGAGCCACGTTCTCGATCTGCCACCTACGGGAGGGCGAGAGTCCGATCCTCGCAGTCCACGATCCTGAGACCTACTGCCAGGACATCGAGCCCTTCGAGGCCGGAGCGTCCTTCCGACACGGCGTGGCACCCGACAGCGACTACCTGTTCGTCACCATTGCGCCCACGACGGCCGGTGTCGCCCATCTTGCCCAGGTGGAGGTCCAGTACGCGCGGGGTGCGAGCCACCTCTACCAACGAGGGACCGAGGAAATACGCGTCGACCGCAAGGTCACGGCCGAGTAGTCCTCATCTCGGCAGTTCAGCGCAACACCAGCGGCAGAGTCGGGCGGATCGTCCGCGGCCCAGCGCGCCTCACGCTGATGGTCAGCCGTTGCGCGCTGGTCGGCCTAGTCGGTCAGTTCGCATGATTTGGCCTAGCCCGATGGGGTTCCTCGTCAGCCCCAGTAGTCACGTGGTGGCGCGATGACGCAGAACTCGTTGCCGTCGGGATCTGCGAGAACGTGCCATTCCCAATCGAACTCGGAGTAGGCAGCGTCGCTGAGCACGGTGGCGCCGAGTCCGACGACGCGGCGGACCTCCGTTTCAAGGTCGCGCGTTCGCAAATCCAGGTGCAACCTGTTCTTGCCGGCCTTCGTGTCGGAGACCCGCTGGAGCAACACCTCCATGCCCGCCCCGTCTCTCGGCAACAACGTCCGGTATCGCGTACTGCCGCCACCCTCGTCGCTGTAGCCCAAGACCTGCGTCCAGAACGAACCCGACCTGTCCAGGTCCGAGCAGTCGATCACCACCACCATCTCGCCGAGTCCGCCGAGGTATTCGTGCCGCTTTCGCTCCACCGTCGAAGCGTAGTAGCGAGTGCCCGCCTCTCGGCATCTGCGGTCGTCCCGTAAGCCGAACGACACGCGGCACTCGCTGCTCGACGCGCTGGTTGTTGCACATCGGCAATCAGATAATCTGATTGGATGAAGACGATGAGTGCGACAGAAGCGAGCCGTTCCTTTGCTTCACTGCTCGACGAGGCCGAACGAGGGGGCACGATCGTCGTCACTCGTGGTGGTCGCCGGATCGCGACGATCGGCCCTGCCACGGCTGGCAATCGCGTCGCGGTGGCCGAGTTCTCTGTTCGGCCGAGCTGGACGAGGACTTCGCGGCCGACGTCCTTGCCGCACGCGAACGTGAGGCCCCGACGTGGCCCGCAGGCTGATCGTTGACACCAGCGTCTTCGTGATGTCCGAACGTGGTCAGGGAACCCTCACCGCTGCGATCGAGGCCGACGACGACCTTGCTATTGCAGCGATCACCGTGGCCGAGCTTTGTACTGGTGTCGAACTTGCTAGCGATGCTCGCAGAGCGGGTCGAGCGATTTTCTGGTGCGAGTGCTGGAGACGTTGCCTGTCGAGCCGTACGACCTCAGGACAGCCGAAGAGCACGGCCGATTGCTGGCGCATGTGCGACCGCGAGGGAGCCAAGCGCGGTGCACACGACTTCATCATCGCCGCCACGGCCGCCTCCACGGGGCGCGTATTATGGCGGGCGATCGCAGCGCACGTTTCGGCGATCTTCCCGGCGTCGAGTGCATCCACGTGGGGTGAACGTTCCCCCCGCCGGCTTCAGACGGCGCAGCGCCGCGCGCCGGCGGATACCACAAGAGGTTCGTCTTGCGGTGCGCGCCAAAGGCGCCGAGGTCGGATTTGGTCACCCACCGCAGGAGAAGCCAGTTTCACCATTGCACACGGCAGTAAAGAGCACGACGAACGCCAGCAAGATCGCAGCCACCGCAATGAGGCACACGGCTAGCATTTTCGCGGCGCGGGACTTCGGAGGCATGTTCGAGGGTATGACGCGAACGGTCGCTCAGCATGAAACCGCTCCTCATCCGTCTCAGCCGCCCCTGGCAGGGCGGCGAGGCCGAGCGCTTCAACCGCGCAGGCTGCTCACCAAGTCGGCCTACAGTCAGGTCTTCAACAGCAGCGGCTACGCGCCGCCGGCCTTGCGCTCTGTCTCAAGCACTACAACGCTCAAGGACGTCACAGCGACCTCGGAGGATTTCCGCCGACAAGCCAGCTGCGCCAATCTGATGGCTGGGTACATCTTTGTCGGCGCGGCTGAGACCCAGACACCGTGCTGCTAGCGAGCAGGTGGCCGATGAACTCCTGGCGAGTGGACCCGCAGATCCCCCTCGCGGTTGACGCCCGGCGTCATCGGCTCAGAGGTCAACCGACCGGTTCTCGACCGGGAACTCGTCGGGGTCGTCCTTCCCGATGGCCTTGATCATGCCTAGCACCTGCTTGGCCTTGTTGTCGGCGTCCCAATACTCGGCCGAGCCGACCTCGACCTTGATCAGTGCAAGCCCTGCGGTGTCGGTCCCGTCCGGGAACCAGGTCTCCAGGGGCTTGCTCCACAGTTCCTCGATCTTCTGGCGGTCGTTGACGATGTGAGCTTCACCCGACAATGAGGTCCATTCGTTCTTGCTGTCGTTCGCCAGCGTGACGTTGACCTGAGGGTTGGCCCCGATCTGTCGGACCTTGTCGGAGTCTGTGTCGGTGAAGAACCACAGGTCGCCGTCGAAGTCGCTCTCCTGAACCGCCATCGGCCGACTGACGTGGGTGCCGTCGTCGGTCATGGTGGTGAGCATCGCTGAGTTCGCTCGGCTGACGAGATCGATGATCTTTTGACGGTCGTTGCTGCTGTCCATCTGAGGCCTCCTGGGGTGCGTGGCAGCCGGTCAGTTCCGGCCGCAGTCCCACCTTCTCTGATCCGGGAGGGGGCCTGGCCACACCCGCGCGGGCCTTGACCAGCGCGGCATCGTGCTCCCTCCTCATCACGCGTGAGGTCATCTGTGGTCGAACCGATCGATCTGGCGCGCCCTGGAGTGCGTCTCTCAACCGACCAGCACGCCTGCACGTGCCACGGGCATCGCCCGAGCCAAGCACCGCGAGGTGGCCCCCAGGCAGGTATTGACCACACTGGCCGTCCTCACGGCGACTGAACGCTCGACCCTCGCGGGGTCACTTCGCGGTGATGACCGCGAGCGCCGATTGAGGTTCCTCAGGCGGACAAGAAGGTCAGCCTTCCGATAAGCGACGAGCGGGACGGTGCCCTCAATGCATCATGTCGGGCGGATTTCATGGTCTGCACCGTTGATGCCATCCATAGGACGCCGACGTCGACTCAGGCTTACCGGCGCAAGAGGCGGAGCACGATCGGCGAGTACGAACGACGCGAGCGACCCGGTGAAGGACACCAGCCCGAGGCAGAGCATCACGTTCTGGGCCGCGACGTTGTCGGGGCCGCTCCCAACCAGGTTGGCGCCATAGCCGAGGAGCCCGGCGAGCGCCATCAGGATCAGGACGATGCCGAGCCCGGTGAAGAGAAGGGCTCCGGTGAGGGGACGGACGGGCGAAGGCGGACGGGTCTTCATGAGGTCACGGTGTCCTCGCCCGACGAGACGCAAACACCGATCGAGCCGGGTAATGGTGCCGAAGGGAGCTCCATCAGACCCGGCACGCGACACGTGGCTTCTGCCGAGCCGCACCACGCCCGCCGTGCGAGAGTTGTCTTGGTGCACGGTCGAACTGCGAGGCGTCGGCATGATGGTGGGGTGACCACACGCCGCGGACTCTTCGTCGCCCCCTTCGACGGCCTCGCCGACCCGCGCGTGATCGGAGACCTCGCTGCCCGGGCCGAGGACGCCGGCTGGGACGGGTTCTTCATCTGGGACCACCTGCAGTACGGCGAACGGGTCGCCGAGGTCGCTGACGTGTGGACTTGTTGCGCTGTCGTGGCGATGCGAACCGAGCGATTGCTGTTCGGGCCGATGGTGACCCCCCTGGCGCGGCGCCGACCACAGGTCCTGGCGCGCCAGGCAGCCAGTCTGGCCGTGCTCTCGGATGGCCGGTTCGTACTTGGCCTGGGCCTGGGTGACGACTGGGTCGGCGAGTTCAGTGCGTTCGGCGACGAGCCTGATCCTCGGGTGCGCGGTCGCATGCTCGACGAAGGGGTCGAGGTCCTCACCGCGCTGTTGGCGGGGGACACGGTCGACCACGACGGTGCTCATTACGCAGCCCAGGACGTCCGCTTTCGCCCAGCTCCGGATGTGCCGGTCTGGATGGCTGGGCGATTCGGCAACATGGCGCCGCTGCGCAGGGCCGCACGCTCTGACGGGTTCTTCGTCATCGGCTTGGACCGGCCAGGCGACCTCGACGAGGTGATCGCTGACCTCGACCAGCATGACCCGACGCCGGGCTTCGAGGTGGTGGTCGATCTTCGACCCGAGCAGGACCCTCGCGAGTGGCTGGACCGCGGCGCTGCGTGGGTCCTGACCCGGATCGGTCCGTTCGACGTCGACCTGGCCGAGGTCAGGAAGATCGTCGAAGCGGGTCCCTGAGCTGGACGACCCGCGCCGATCCAAGCTGTGGTGACGCCCCAGCAAACCGGCGCTGCCCACCCACAACTGAGACCTGCGCCGGCATCAGCGGGCACAGCAGCAGCGGCGCGGAACGCCAGGCGAGCCCGTACCTCGGCGGGGCCGAGCTCGGCGACGTCTCATCGCACCGTCGAGCGCCGGCTACGCTGAGCAGGGGCGCGAGATAGCCACCCTCGGCGTCGAGCAGGTCCATGAGCAGGCGGGACGGTCTCCAGTCCGTGGGCACGTTCATCGGCGGTGTCACGGGCGAGCCAGATGTCGAGGTCACGAAGCTGGTCGAGCAGCGCGGCGCCGTGGATGAGCGCGCGGCCATGGGTCGGATCCATGTGACGAGCGGCGATCTCCACCGCGACGTTGCCTGCCTGGGAGTCAGACGCGCTGGCCTTCCTCGGATACGCGGGCCTCGCACACCAGTCGGCACAGGTCGATCTCGACCGGAGCCGAGCACGGCGAACTCGAAGTCGAGCAGGGCGACGACCTCGCCGTCCCAGAGCGCGTTCATCAGGGCGAGGTCGCCGTGGTTGACGGTCTGCTCCACCACGGGTGAAGCCCGGAAGTAGCCCTCGACGACATCGTGGAGCCGCGTCTGCTGGGCGTTGGACAGTCCCAGCGCGACGTCGGCGCGTCTAGCCGCCGCGGTGGCAGCATCGAAGGTCGCGGGCACGAAGCCCCCGTGAGATGCGACATGCGTCCGAAGGGACGGGCTCGCGTCGTGCACGATCTGGGCCCGGTCCCACAACTGACGGACCGCCGATCCCTGCTCCGCGGGCGTCAGCGTCGGCCATGCCTCGTGGAGGTTCTGGCCAGCGAACCTCCACGCTCACGATCCAGCCGTGGCCCTCGACGGTGCCCTCTCCCAGGATCTCGGGGTGCCCGACCTCTCGCGGAAGAGCACGCACGAGCGCCACCTCGCGGGCCATCTCGACGGGTGTGTGCGCGATCCGCACGGCGATGCCGTCACCGACCCACGTCGCGTTCGAGTACCCATTTGCTCGCCGCATCCGCGCAAGATCCCCGCCGATAGCGGGTCGCAATCTGCGCGGCCAAGCCCCGGACACGGGCAGTGCTGGCCGGGTCGCGACCCTGGTCGAGCGGATGGACCTCCGGGCTCGGCTCGTTCATGGGACCTCATTCCTCCTCGGATCGGACAGGTGCTGACTCAGCGACGCGGATCCTGCGTCCCGCGTCCTCGGCTCAGACGGCGTCATCGCAGGTGGGAGGCGCCGTTGAAGTCGACGATCGCGCCCGACGCCCACTCGGCGCCCGGCTCGGCGAGCGCCACGATCGCCGCCGCGACCTCCTGCGGTGTGGCCACCCGGCCGAAGGGACTCTGGGCACGCACCGCATCGCCCTCCGGCCCGTCGAGCACGGCTGCCCCCATGTCGGTGGCGATGAAGCCGGGTGCAATGCCGACGCACCCGATTCCGTGCGGTGCCAACGCGACGGCGAGCGACTGGGTCATCGCGTGCACCCCCGCCTTGCTCGCGCCGTAGGCCGGCACCTGCGGCTCACCCCGGTAGGCGCCACGCGATCCGACCGTGACCACACGCCCTCGGGGCAGGGCGGCAGGGGGATCGACCTCCAGCATGTGCCGCGCGACGAGATAGGTGACGTTCGCAGTGCCGAGCAGGTTGACGTCGGTCGTACGGCGCCACCCCTGCACCCACTCGTCGTAGGACGAGCGCTCGACGCTGAGGTCGAGTCGCCTTCCTTGCGTTGCCGGGTCCTCGGCGAACAACGCGGCGTTGTTGACCAGTACGTCGATGCGCTCGAGGGCAGCGACAGCCTCGTCGACGAGACGCTCGACCTGCCGCGGGTCGGCCAGGTCGCCCTGCACCATGGCGTGCCCGCCGCCCGCGAGTCCGGCCACCACGGCCTCGGCCTCAGCACGTGACGAGCGGTAGTGCACGGCAACTCGGCCGCCACCGGCCGCGAACAGGCGGGCCGCCTCGGCGCCGACTCCCCGTGACGCCCCGGTGATCAGGACCCCGCGGCCGGCAGGTGTGGACGGGTGAGAGATCGACATACGGGCCATCCTGACGCTCGCGCTGCTCGTCTACCACCCGCCTCTCACCCCGCCTGCTGCCGCGGGTCGCACCGGCTTGCCCGGCCGTAGTTCCGTGATCAGGCCGGGCCGGTCGTCGCGGGCACGCCGCGAGGAGTGCTGGTCAGGCGCAGAGACCTGCTTGGAGGCGGGCCTGGGCCTGCGCCTCGGCGTCCGCCTCGTCGTCGGGGTCGACGGTGGGGGTGTCGGTCGGCTCGTCGCTGGGGTCGGCAGTCGGGGTCTCGGTCGGCCCGTCGAGGCTGCCCACCGAGTCGTCGGCGCCGATGGCGTTCTCGTTGAAGTCCTTGCCGAGCTGCTGGTCGGCGTTGATGCGATCCCACAGGCCGGCGGCCGCATCGGTCCAGATCAGCCGGTTGGGGTCGAGCGGGTACTCCGCGATCGGAACGGTGATGAAGTTGATGTCGGACGGGCCGGTGTTGCGGAACTGCTTCGCCAGGTCGGCCAGCTTGCCCACGGAGTCGAGACCCTCGTCGACCTCGATCGAGGACGTGGCGGCGTTGAGGAAGTTGAAGATCGACAGGGGCTGGGACAGGATCCCGGCGGACATCACCTTCTTGATCATCGAGGCGATGAAGGCCTGCTGCCGCTTCATCCGGCCGATGTCGCCGGTCACGGACAGCTGGTAGCGCTCGCGCACGTAGTTGAGCGCGTCCTGGCCCGTGAGGGTCTGGACCCCGGCCGGGAGGAAGATGTCGTGCTCGGTGTCGTTGACCTCGGTCGGGAGGCACACCTCGACGCCGTTGATCGCCTCCACCATGTCCTTGAAGCCGTTGAAGTCGACGACCAGGAAGTGGTCGATGTAGATGTCGGTCAACGACTCCACCATCGTGCACCGCACAGGTGGCGCCGCCCTCGGCGTACGCGGTGTTGAACATGACCTGGTCGGCGCCGGGCACCATGGTGCCGTCGGCCTTGGTGCAGTCGGGCCGGTCGACGATGGCGTCGCGCGGGAGGCTCACGCCGTAGGCATTCGTGCGGTCGGCAGAGACGTGCAGCAGGATCGTGGTGTCGGCGCGCTCGCCGATGTCACCGAGTCCGTCGATGTCGTTGCCTCGCCCGACCGGGAGTCGGAGCCGAGGACCAGGATGTTGAGCGGCTCCATCGGGCCGGCGTCGGCGACGCGGCGCTTGGTGGTCTCGTGGGAGATCTTCTCGCCCTCGGGGATGTTGCCGTTGAGCGTGTTGTAGCTGAGCATCACGCCGCCGATGGTGAGGGCGGCCAGGACGATCTGGGTCAGCGCGACGGTGAGCCACACCTGTCGACGGTGCCGGGTGGGGCGCACCGGGGTCGCCTGCTCTTCGGTCATGCTGGCAAGTGTCGCAGACCGCCTGTAGCAGGCAGCCGATTCGCGCGACCACCCTCGTGTCCGATTCCCGCCGGAGTCCCTGGTGACGATCGGCGATGATGGGGGCGTGACGACGACTCCCACGCTGGCCCGCCTCGACGACGAGTCGTGCTACCGAGCCGTGAAGGCCCGGGACCGGCGCTTCGACGGCGTCTTCTACACCGCGGTCCGGACCACCGGCATCTACTGCCGGCCCTCCTGCCCTGCACGCACCCCGGCGCTGGCCAACGTGTCCTTCCACCCCAGTCCGGCCTCCGCCCAGGCGGCGGGCTACCGGGCCTGCAAGCGGTGCCTGCCCGACGCCACGCCCGGGAGCCCCGACTGGGACGTCGCCGCCGATCTCGCCGGACGCGCCATGCGCCTGATCTCGGACGGCGTGGTCGACCGGGAGGGCGTCGCCGGCCTCGCCCGGCGGGTCGGCTACACGCCACGTCACCTCGGTCGTGTGCTCGTGACCGAGCTCGGCGCCGGTCCGCTCGCCCTCGCCCGCGCCCGACGGGCCCAGACGGCGCGGATCCTCGTGGAGACCACTGACCTCGGATTCGCCGACGTCGCCTTCGCCGCCGGCTTCTCCAGCGTGCGGCAGTTCAACGACACCGTCCGCGAGGTGTACGCCGCCAGCCCGACCGAGCTCCGCGGGCGGCGAGGGGTCCGTCGTACGACGGTGTCCGACGGCGACGGCACCGCCACGATCTCGCTGCGACTCGCGGTGCGCACGCCCTTCGCCGGACAGGCGCTGCTCGACTTCCTCGCCTACCACCTGGTGCCGGGCGTGGAGGTCGCCGGCCCGGACTGGTACGCCCGCACCCTCGACCTGCCGCACGGGCCCGGGACGGTGCGCCTGCAGATCGGCGACGCGCTCGACCCCGGACCCACGGCCTTCGTCGCGGCGACCTTCGAGCTCACCGACCTGCGCGACACCGCGGCGGGCGTCGAACGCGTGCGTCGTCTGCTCGATGCCGACTGCGATCCGCTCTCGGTCGACGACCACTTCGCCGGCGACCCTGTCATCGGGCCGCTCGCGCGGGCGTGTCCGGGACTGCGGCTCCCCGGGCAGGTCGACGGCGACGAGACCGCCGTACGCACCGTGATCGGGCAGCAGGTCAGCGTCACCGGGGCGCGCACGGTCACCGGTCGGCTGGTGGCCGCCCATGGCCCGACGGTGACGACGTCGGTGCCGGGGCTGACCCACCTCTTCCCCCGCGCCGACGTGCTGGCCGCGGTCGACCCGACCACCCTGCCGATGCCACGGGCCCGTGGCCGCGCCCTCGTCGGACTCTGCGCGGCCCTGGCCGAGGGCAGCATCGTCCTGGACCGCGGCACCGATCGCGACCGGGTGCGCGAGGAGATGGTCGCGCTCACCGGGATCGGGCCGTGGACCGCCGACTACGTCGCGATGCGGGCGCTCGCCCACCCCGATGTCTTCCTCCCCACCGACATCGGCGTGCGCAACGCCCTGCGCGGCCTGGGCCACGACCCGGCGAGCGTCGTCGCGCGCGCCTCGCACTGGTGCGCCGTGGCGCTCCTACGCGCTGCTGCACCTCTGGAACACCCTGATGCCCACCACCACGAAGGAGAGCTGACCCATGTGGACCGTCATCGACTCACCCATCGGCGAGCTGCGTCTCGTCGAGCACAACGGCGCGATCACCGCCATCGAGTTCTCCCCGTTCGCGGGCGCTGACGGGCGGGTGCGTGGAGTCCGCGACGACGACCAGCCGACCCTCGTGGAGGCCGCGCGTCAGCTCGGCGCCTACTTCGCCGGCGATCTCAAGGAGTTCGACCTCCCGCTCGCCCCGGCGGGCAGCGGTTTCCAGCAGCTCGTGTGGGAGCGAGCTGGCCCTCATCGGCTACGGCGAGACCGCGTCGTACGGCGAGATCGCCCGGCGGCTGGGCAGGACCAACGCCGCCTCCCGGGCGGTGGGGCTCGCCAACGGCTCCAACCCGATCCCCATCGTCATCCCGTGCCACCGCGTCATCGGCGCCAACGGCACCCTCACCGGCTATGCCGGCGGGATCGAGCGCAAGCAGGTGCTGCTGTCCCTGGAGCAGGACGCGCTCTTCTGAGGCGAGGTGAGCGCTTGGCTCACGGGATTTCGATGCGCGCGTCGCGAACTCGTTCCTCGCTCGCGGCGCTTACTCAATCGTTCGCGGTCGACGCAGACTTCGCGAGCTCAGTCTGCTGCCGCTCGCCGCAGCGACTCCGACAACCGCTCGGCAGCAGCGAGCACCGCGGGCGCGTGCATCCGGCCGGGCTGGCGGGAGAGTCGCTCGAGCGGACCGGAGACGGACACGGCGGCGATGATCTTGCCGCCGGGGGAGCGGACGGGGGCCGAGACCGAGGCCACGCCCTGCTCGCGCTCGCCGATCGACTGCGCCCAGCCGCGGCGGCGGATGCCGGAGAGGGCGGCTGCCGAGAAGGCGGCGTTCTGGAGGCCGCGGTGCATGCGCTCGGGGTCCTCCCAGGCCAGCAGCACCTGAGCAGCGGAGCCGGCGCGCATGGTGAGCTGCGACCCGACCGGGATGGTGTCGCGCAGGCCGCTGGGTCGCTCGGCTGCGGCGACGCAGACGCGGTGCTCGCCCTGGCGCCGCCAGAGCTGGGCGGACTCGCCGGTGATGTCGCGCAGGCGGGCCAGGACCGGTCCGGCGGTGGCCAGGAGCCGGTCCTCCCCGGCGGCGGCCGAGAGCTCGGCGAGCCGGGGGCCGAGGACGAAGCGCCCCTGCATGTCGCGGGCCACGAGGCGGTGGTGCTCGAGGGCGACCGCCAGGCGGTGGGCGGTCGGCCTGGCCAGGCCGGTGCCCGCGACCAGTCCGGCGAGGGTGGCGGGGCCCGACTCGAGCGCGGTGAGCACGAGGGCCGCCTTGTCGAGCACGCCGACGCCACTGGAAGTGTCCATTGGGTGAGATTAGCGTCTCACTCTATGGGATGCAAGCGGTACGGTTCCTCCCACGCGACCACGACACCCCTGTCGTCGCATCGAAGCCGAGACTGACCCACGCCGACCCTGACCATGGGGAGCGCGCACCCACGGAGCAGAGGAGATCAGCATGGGCAGGACCCTGTCGGAGAAGGTCTGGGACGAGCACGTCGTCCGTTCGAGCCCCGGGGAGCCCGATCTCCTCTACATCGACCTGCACCTCATCCACGAGGTCACCAGCCCGCAGGCCTTCGACGGTCTGCGACTGACGGGTCGGACCGTACGTCGTCCCGACCTGACGCTCGCGACCGAGGACCACAACGTCCCCACGCTCGACTGGGACAAGCCGATCGCCGACCCGGTGTCCAGGACCCAGGTCGACACCCTGCGCAAGAACGCCGTCGACTTCGGCGTCCGCCTGCATCCTCTCGGCGACATCGAGCAGGGCATCGTCCACGTCGTCGGTCCGCAGCTCGGGCTCACCCAGCCCGGCATGACGATCGTCTGCGGCGACAGCCACACCAGCACCCACGGTGCGTTCGGCGCGATCGCCTTCGGCATCGGCACCTCCGAGGTCGAGCACGTGCTCGCCACCCAGACCCTGATGCAGGCCAAGCCCAAGACGATGGCGGTGACCATCAACGGCAGCCTCCCGGCCGGCGTCACGGCCAAGGACATGGTGCTGACGCTGATCGCCCACACCGGCACCGGCGGCGGCCAGGGCTACATCGTGGAGTACCGCGGCCAGGCCATCGAGGAGCTCTCCATGGAGGGCCGGATGACGGTGTGCAACATGAGCATCGAGTGGGGTGCCAAGGCCGGGATGATCGCCCCCGACCAGACCACCTTCGACTACATCGAGGGCCGCCCCGAGGCGCCGACCGGCGCCGACTGGGACGCCGCGGTCGCCCACTGGAAGAGCCTGGTCACCGACGACGACGCGGTCTTCGACGAGGAGATCGTCCTCGACGCCTCCGAGATGACGCCGTTCGTCACGTGGGGCACCAACCCCGGGCAGGGTGTGCCGCTCGGCGCGGCGGTGCCGTTCCCCGAGCAGTTCGACAACGCCGAGGACCGCATCGCCGCCGAGAAGGCGCTGGAGTACATGGCCCTCGAGGCCGGCACCCCGATGCGCGAGGTCAAGGTCGACACCGTCTTCGTCGGCTCGTGCACCAACGGCCGCATCGAGGACCTCCGCCTCGCGGCGTCGATCATCGAGGGGCACACCGTCGACCCCGACACCCGCCTGCTCGTCGTGCCGGGCTCGGTGCGGGTGCGCCTCCAGGCGATGGAGGAGGGCCTGGACAAGATCTTCATCGCCGCCGGGGCCGAGTGGCGCGGCGCGGGCTGCTCGATGTGCCTGGGCATGAACCCCGACACCCTGGAGCCGGGCGAGCGCAGCGCCTCGACGTCCAACCGCAACTTCGAGGGCCGTCAGGGCAAGGGGGGTCGCACCCACCTGGTGTCGATCCCGGTCGCGGCAGCCACCGCGGTCCGCGGCACCCTCTCCTCGCCCGCCGACCTGCCCGAGCTCGCCACCGCCTCAGCCACCGACGGGAGCAACTGACATGGATGCCTTCACCACCCACACCGGCATCGGCGTGCCGCTGCGCCGCAGCAACGTCGACACCGACCAGATCATCCCGGCCGTCTACCTCAAGCGCGTGACCCGCGACGGGTTCGAGGACGGTCTCTTCAGCGCCTGGCGCAACGACCCGACCTTCGTGCTCAACAACCCGGCGTACGCCGGCGGCTCGGTCCTGGTCGCCGGGCCCGACTTCGGCACCGGGTCCTCGCGCGAGCACGCCGTCTGGGCGCTGCAGAACTACGGCTTCAAGGTCGTCATCTCCTCCCGCTTCGCCGACATCTTCCGCGGCAACTCCGGCAAGGCCGGGCTGCTCGCCGCCCAGGTCGACGAGAAGGTCGTCCAGCGGCTGTGGGACCTCCTGGCCGACCAGCCGGGCGCCGAGCATCACCGTCGACCTCGAGTCGCGCACGGTGCGCGCCGGTGAGGGCCCCGACGCGATCGAGGACTCCTTCGACATCGACGACTACACGCGGTGGCGCCTGCTCGAGGGTCTCGACGACATCGGCATCACGTTGGGTCACGCCGAGGACATCGACTCCTACGAGGCCACCCGACCGGCGTGGAAGCCGGCGACCATCAGGGCCTGACCGCCAGCTGCGTCAGCCACGGCTCGAACCCCACCCGCCGGGCGGCGCCGAGCGAGGCGACGTTCGAGGTCTGCGCGCACCAGCGCACGAGGCCCGTGTCGTTGACGGCGTACGACGCCGCGGCCGCGCCGACGCGGGCAGCGAGTCCGCGGCCGCGGTGGTGCGGGTCGACGAGCACGCCGATGTCACCGAGCTTGTCGCCCCACGGGTTGAGGTTCGCGGCGGCGAGGACGTCGTCGCCGTTTCGGATCACCCATGCCCGTGGGGGATCGTCCGCCCAGCCGGACTCCTCCCACTCCGCCTCGGTGACGGCGGCTCGCAAGGACCCGAGCTGGTCGACCGTGGTGGCCTCGACATCGGGTGCCGTCCCGGGGTCGACATCGAGGTAGGTGTGAGTCGCTGGACCGATGATCCGCCACCCGCGGACGGCTGCGACGTCCGCCCAGGCGTCCGCATGCTGGAGATCGGCAATCTCCAGCCTCGCAAGGGATTCGAGCGACTCGACCTCGCTCGAGGGGGCCGAGACGTGCACGCCGGCAGCGCGCCAGGCGACGTACAGGCCCGGGTAGTCGCCGAGGTGCGAGTGAGGCGAGATCGTCACAGAACCCCACAGTTGAGAGGGATTGAGCCCCATCACCGTGCTCCACCACGCATTGATCCGGATCACCGACTCGGGGGTCATGGCTTGAGCGTACGAGCCCGGATCCGCTCAGCCACGGGGGTTTCGGCGACCGCACGTGCTGATGCGCTCGGCAAAATTGTCGGTCGCGCTACGGCGTGGCGATTGTGACGACCGTCGCGTTTGCCTAGCGTGCGTGGGGAATGTCGGGCAAACGCTCGGCACGAACCTGGTTCATTGGAAGGGAAGCTAGTGAACAAGTCTCAGCTCATCGACGCGCTCGCCACACGTTACGAGGGGAACCGCAAGGCCGCCGCGCACGCGCTCGACTCGGTCCTCGACACGATCACCCGCGAGGTCGCGAAGGGGGAGAAGGTCGCCATCACCGGCTTCGGCTCCTTCGAGAAGCGGGTGCGTGAAGCCCGCTGGGTGCGCAACCCGCAGACCGGCGACCGCGTGAAGGCCAAGAAGAAGTCGGTCCCGAAGTTCACCGCGGGTGCTGACCTCAAGAATGTCGTGTCCGGTGCCAAGAAGCTGCCCAAGCTGACGGTGGCCGCTGCCGCTCCGGCAGCGAAGAAGGCTGCTGCTCCGGCGAAGAAGGCAGCTGCTGCCGCCAAGAAGGCCGCTCCGGCCAAGAAGGCGCCGGCCAAGAAGGCGCCGGCGAAGAAGGCGGCTCCGGCCAAGACCACGGCCGCCAAGAAGGCTGCTCCGCCAAGAAGGCGCCGGCCAAGAAGGCGCCGGCCAAGAAGGCGCCGGCGAAGAAGGCGGCTCCGGCCAAGACCACGGCGGCCAAGAAGGCTCCCGCCAAGAAGGCACCAGCCGCGAAGACCACCGCGGCCAAGAAGGCGCCCGCGAAGAAGGCGCCGGCCAAGAAGGCTCCTGCCAAGAAGGCCTGACCCACGCACCACACGACCACGGGTCGCTCCCCTCGGGAGCGGCCCGTGGTCGTTTCTCGTCCAGGTCCGGACCGGGACACGGAGCCTCGCGGTCAGGCGAGCAGGGAGGAAGCCAGGCGAGCGGTGGCGGCGCCGAGCCCGAGCGCAGCGGCCGCGCGCAGGTCGTCGAGGTCGTCGACGTCGCGGCGCAGGCTGACGAGCTCGCCGCTCAGGGCGACCGCGCCCCCGGCTCGGTGGGCGTCGGCCGACTCCGGGCCGAAGGACGGCTCGAAGTCGTCGTACGACGCGGTGTAGAGGGTGGTGCCGGTGCCGTCGGCGTCGGCGACGTACGACGGACCGACCCGGGCGACCGATGCGAGGGCCGCGTCGAGGTCACCCGGACGCAGCGCCGGCAGGTCGGCGAGCACCGCAGCCGGTGTGAGGTCGGGCCACCGCCGACGCGCTTCGGCGACGGCCTGACGCAGCGCGGGGTTGAGGCCGCTGCTGTCACCGTCGGGGACCGTCGCGCACCCCAGCGTGGCGAAGTGCGCGGCGAAGAGCGCGTCGTCGGTCACGACGAGCACCTGGTCGGCCAGCGTCGCACGCAGGCAGGCGGTGGCGGTGTCGAGGGCGAACGCCTCGGCCAGATCGCGACGGGCTGCATCGTCGAGCCCGACGAGACGCGACTTGCCGAACGCCGGAGGCTTGACCGGCATCACGACGACGTAGTGCTGCACGCGGTCATCTGATCATGTCGCCGGGTTCTGCACGTTCGGGGGCCGTGGGTGTGGCGCACGTCGCAGCGTCCGGCCGAGGACGAGTAACGTCCTGCCCGTGAGAGCACGCAAGCTGGACCAGCCCCGCGGCTGGGCCTTCACCCTCGGTGCGGTGATCCTCAAGCCGCTGTTCTTCGCGACCACCAGGCCCGACTGGATCGACGGCCTCAAGATCCCGGAGACCGGTGGCTGCGTCCTGGTCGTCAACCACCTCTCCCACGTCGATCCGCTCACCGCGGCGGTGTTCACCCACGACCACGGTCGGCTCCCGCGCTACCTCGCCAAGTCCGGGTTGTTCCGCAACCGCTTCCTCGGGTACTTCATGCGTGCGGCCGGCCAGATCCCGGTGGAGCGGGCCAGCGCCGGCGCGGCGGGCGCCTACTCGGCGGCCGTGGCAGCGGTGCACGCGGGGGAGTGCATCGTGATCTACCCCGAGGGCACGATCACCCGTGATCCCGACCTGTGGCCGATGACCGGGAAGACCGGCGCCGCCCGGATCGCCCTCGAGACCGGCTGCCCCGTCATCCCGATCGGCCAGTGGGGGGCCCAGGAGCTGTTGGCGCCCTACGCCAAGCGACCTGATCTCTTCCCGCGCAAGACCATCAGGATCAAGGTCGGCGAGCCCGTCGACCTCAGCGACCTCGCCGACCAGCCTCCCACCGCAGCGGTGCTCGCCGAGGCGACCGAGCGGATCATGGGTGCGATCACGAGCATCGTGGAGGACCTGCGCGGACAGCGCGCACCGGCCGAGCGGTTCGACCTCAAGCGGTCGGGCACCGGACAGGACAAGCAGCACAGGGAGGCCGGATGACGGACATCAGCGCGACACGAGGCAAGGTCGCGGTGCTCGGCGCCGGGTCGTGGGGCACCGCCTTCTCGATCGTCCTCGCCGACGGCGGCAACGACGTCACCATGTGGGCGCGACGCGAGGAGGTCGCCGCGGCGATCAACAGCGAGCGCGAGAACGCCGACTACCTCCACGGCATCCAGCTGCCGCCGACGGTGAGTGCGACCCACGACATCGAGAAGGCCCTGCACGGGGCCGACCTCGTGGTCCTGGCCACGCCGTCGCAGACGCTGCGCGACAACCTCACGACGTGGGCGCCCTTCATCGAGCCCGAGGCCGTGATGGTCTCGCTGATGAAGGGTGTCGAGCTCGGCACGCTCAATCGGATGAGCGAGGTCATCCACCAGGTCACCGGTGCGGGACCGGAGCGCATCGCCGTGATCAGCGGACCCAACCTCGCCAAGGAGATCGCCCGTCGTGAACCGGCGGCGTCGGTCGTCGCCTGCGCCGACGAGGACGTCGCCAAGCTGCTCCAGGCCCGCTGCCACTCACCGGCCTTCCGGCCCTACACCAGCACCGACGTCCTGGGGTGCGAGCTGGGCGGGGCCTACAAGAACGTCGTGGGACTCGGCGTCGGGATGGCGGTCGGACTCGGGTTCGGCGACAACACCACCGCCTCCCTCATCACGCGCGGCCTGGCCGAGACGGCCCGCCTGGCGATGAAGCTGGGCGCCAACCCCCTGACCCTGATGGGGCTCGCCGGTCTGGGAGACCTCGTCGCGACCTGCTCCTCGCCGCTCTCGCGCAACCGCAGCTTCGGCGAGAAGCTCGGCCAGGGACTCACGACCGAGGAGATCTACGCCTCCACCCGGCAGGTGGCCGAGGGCGCGAAGTCGTGCTCGTCGCTGCGCGCCCTGGCCGAGGAGTCGGGCTGCGACGCGCCGGTGGCCGTCTACGTCGACGAGGTCGTCGCCGGGCGGATGACGGCGACCGAGATGATGGACGCGATCCTGGCGCGCGACACGAAGTCGGAGATCGGATGAGCAGCGACCGTGCGACGGAGGAGCACGGTCGCGTGGCGAAGAAGATCGAGCAAGGCTCGCGACTGACGGAGGAAGTCGCGACAGCCGGGTCGAGATCCGGTGACCTCTGAGCGACGTGGTCGGTCGAGGTCTGCGTTCGGCTCGCCGGGGCTTCGTCGACGCCCTCGCCCAGGGGCTCGGGCTGCTCAGCCTCCGGGGGTTCGGGCTGCTCAGGCTCCGCTACGGGCGCTCGGGGACGACCTGGTCGAGGGCCTGGGCGAGGTCGGACCAGAGGTCCTCGACGTCCTCGATGCCGACCGACATCCGCACCAGCCCCTCCGGGATGGTGCGGGCCTCGGTCTTCCAGCGGCGGCGCCGTTCGAAGGTCGACTCGACGCCGCCCAGCGAGGTGGCGTGCACCCACAGGGCCGTCTTGCGCACCAGGAGGTCGGCGGCGAGCTCGCCGTCCAGCACGATCGACACGATCGCGCCGAAGCCCGGGTAGCGCACCTCGGTGACCGCGGGGTGCTCGCGCAGGCGGGGGAGGAGGGTCTGGGCATTGGACTGGGCGCGCTCGACGCGCAGGTGCAGGGTGCGCAGGCCGCGCACCGCGAGCCAGGCCTCGAAGGTGCCGGGGGTCGAGCCGGTCAGGGAGCGCCGGTTGAGCAGGACGCCGTACAGCTCCTCGCCGGCGTCGGGCGCGACGACGAGGGCACCGAGGAGCACGTCGCTGTGGCCGCTGAGGTACTTCGTGGCCGAGTGGACCACGATGTCGGCGCCCAGGGTGATCGGCTGCTGGAGCATCGGCGTCGCGAAGGTGTTGTCGACCACGACGTAGGCACCGGCGGCGTGGGCTGCGGTGGCGATCGTCTCGATGTCGGCGATCTCGAGCGCCGGGTTGGTCGGCGACTCCAACCAGACGAGGGCGGCGTCCTCGCAGGCCGCGACCACGGCAGCGGTGTCCTCGATGTCGACCAGCTCGGCCCGCAGCCGCCCGCGCGCCTCGAGGTCGGCCAGCGACATGATGCTGCCCTGGTAGGCGTGCTGCGGGGCGACCACCTTGGCGCCGTGCCCGACGAGGTCGAGGACGGTGGTCACCGCGGCCATCCCCGACGAGAACGCCAGGCAGCGGCCGCCCTCCAGGCTCCCGAGGACGTCCTCGAACGCGGTCCACGTGGGGTTGCCGTAGCGGCCGTACTCGAGGTCGCCACCGGCGACGTAGGTCGAGGCCATCGTGATCGGGGTGTTGAGCGGAGCGTCCGGCTCGTGGGGAGGACGACCGGCCGTGACCGCGACGGTTGCAGGTGACAGATCAGCCATGTGGTCGAGGATAGGGTCGTGGCCGTGACCGGCCTTCATCCCCACCGTCGCGCCCACCGACCCCGCGTCGCCGTCGTGTTCGGCGGCCGCTCGAGCGAGCACGGCATCTCCTGCGTCACGGCCGGCAGCGTGCTCGCGGCGATCGACCGCGAGCAGTACGACGTGGTCGCGATCGGCATCGCCCGCGACGGTCGCTGGGTCCTGGAGAGCGGCGAGGTCGAACGGCTCAGCATCGGGGCCGACGACGCCCTGCCGAGCGTGGACGGCTCGCTCCCGGGCGTGAGCCTGACGCAGGTCACCCACGGCACGGACCTCCTGGTCTCCGAGGCCTCCCGTCCGCCAGAGGTCCTCGGGGAGGTCGACGTCGTCTTCCCGGTCCTCCATGGTCCCTGGGGCGAGGACGGGACCATCCAGGGGATGCTCGAGATGGCCGGGGTGCGCTACGTCGGAGCCGGCGTGCTGGCCTCGGCGGTCAGCATGGACAAGGCCTACATGAAGGTCGTCCTCGCCGCTGCGGGGCTCCCCGTGATGGCCGGTACGACGGTGACCGCGGCCCAGTGGGCCCGCGACCCGGACGACGTACGCCGCCGGGTCGCCGAGCTCGGGACCCCGGTGTTCGTGAAGCCGGCCCGGGGCGGCTCCAGCCTGGGGGTGTCGAAGGTGCGCAGCCCCGACGAGCTCGACGACGCCCTCGCCCTGGCCCTCGAGCACGACCCTCGGGTCCTGGTGGAGGCCGCGGCCGAGGGCGGACGCGAGGTGGAGTGCGGCGTCCTCGAGGGCCCGGACGGCGTACCGGAGACGACCAGGCCCGCGGAGATCCGGGTCGATCCCGCCCGCGACTTCTACGACTTCGAGGCGAAGTACCTGCCCGGGCAGGACACCGCGATCGACCTGCCTGCCGACCTGCCCGCCGAGGTGGAGGAGCAGGTGCGGGCGCTGTCCGCGCGAGCCTTCGAGGCGGTGGGGTGCGAGGGCCTGGCCCGCGTCGACTTCTTCCTGATGCCCGACGGCACGCTCATCGTCAACGAGATCAACACGATGCCGGGCTTCACCCCGACCTCGCAGTTCCCCCGGATGTGGGCCGAGTCGGGCGTCGACTACCCGACGCTCGTCGACCGGCTGCTGCGGCTGGCGCTGGACCGCGACCTCGGCCTGAGGTAGCGGGTCCGCCGGGGCACCAACCAGCAGTTGTGCCGTCCGGCAGACCCCTGCAAGCATCGGGTAGACGTCACAACTGCTGGTAAGTGCGCACGCGCCTCGGTGACCGGCGCTACCGTGGTCCCACTTACCTCCGGAGGTCCCTGGGCATGACATCTGCTCCCACGCTCGACACCGAGCGCGAGGCGGCGACCGACGAGCCCTCGTCGTCGCGCTCCGCGGCCTCTCCGGTGCTCCGCCTGCTCGGTCGGGTGCCCGGCGAGCTCTACGTCCTGACGGCGCTCGCAGCGCTGACCCGGTTCGCCTTCCTGTCCAACCCGCGCGCGATCGTCTTCGACGAGGTCTACTTCCGCGAGTACGCCCTGCGCTACCAGGAGGGCTCCTACTACTTCGACCTGCACCCGCCGCTCGGCAAGCTCCTCCTCGGTGCGTGGGCCTGGGTGAGCGGGACCGATGCGAGCGCCGCGGGCACCGACCCCGCCGTGGCGCTGCGGGTCCTGCCGGCGCTGGCCGGGACGGCCCTGATCGTGGCGGTCTACTTCCTGGTGCGTCAGCTGTCCGGCAGCCGGCGCCTGGCCACGCTGGCCGGTGGCCTGCTGCTCCTCGACGGTGCGATCCTCGTCGAGTCGCGCCTGACCACCCTCGACAGCATGCTGCTGCTCTTCGGCGTGGGTGGCGTCACCCTCGCGCTGCGAGCCCGTGACCACCGTGACAAGGGATCGCGGCGGTACTGGCTGCTGCTCCTGGGGGCGGTGATCCTCGGTGGCATGTGCGCGTCCATCAAGCTGACCGGCCTGGCACCGCTCGGGCTGGTCGGCGTGATCTGGATGGTCGACCTCGCCGAGCAGCGACGCGGGCTCCGGTCGCGGTTGCTGCCGGTCCTGGGGCAGGGCGCGATGCTCGCCCTCGTCCCGATGGCGATCTACACCGCCAGCTTCGCCGCGCACTTCGCGCTGCTGCCCGACACCGGTCCCGGCGACGCCTACATGTCGCAGGAGTTCCAGTCGACCCTCGAGGGCAACCCCACCTACTCGCCGGACGCCGACCTCGGCTTCGTCGGCAAGTTCAAGGACCTCAACGGCGCGATCCACCGCTACGAGCTCGCGCTCAACGACTCCTCGCACCCCTACCAGTCCACCTGGACCAGCTGGCCGCTCGACAAGCGCGGGGTCTTCCTCTACGTCGCGCCCGCCGACAACGGCAAGTGCAGCTACATCTACGTCCTCGGCAACCCGGTGGTCTGGTGGGGGACCCTGCTCGGCGCGGCCGTGGTGCTCCTCGGCTGGGCGATGAACGCGCGAGCGCTTCCGGCCCTACCGCTGGGCCGCTCGGCTTCCTGGCGTTCGCCTGGGCGGTCGACTACCTCCCGTTCATGTTCATCGAGCGGCCGATGTTCCTCTACCACTACTTCTTCGCGCTGATCTTCAGCCTGGCGTTCGTCGTGATCGGGCTCGGGGTGCTGACGGGCTGGATCAAGGAGGGCGAGAAGCCGTTCTCCTTCGACTCGCGGCTCTCGGCCGTCGGGTTCTGGTCGATCCTCGGGGCGGCGGCGCTGGTGTTCCTCTACTTCGGCCCGATCATCTACGGCACGCCCGCTCACGCCCGAAGAGCTCGACGGCCGCATGTGGCTGTCCTCCTGGCGGTAGCCGTCGATGGCCCTGATCTACCTCGTCTCCGCGCTCGCGCTCGGAGCGGCGCTCGTGCGGCGCTCACCCGTCGCGCTCTACCGCTTCGAGGCGGTGGCGGCAGCCGTGGTCCTCGGCCTGTTCGGCTGGACGTGGCTCGCCTTCCTCGCTTCGCTCGTCCTGCCGTACGACGTCGCCCTGCCGCTGGTGGTGGTCCTCAGCCTCGGCGTGACGGTGGCCCTCTGGGGTCGCGAGCCGTGGCGTGGCGGCCGCTCGAGGGAGGCGGACGTGCCTGGACGGTCTGGGCCGCGACCACCGCGGCGACCGCGCCGCTCGTCGTACGGCTGTTCTGGACGCACAGCCTCACCCGCGGCGCCGACGGCATCTGGTCGGCCGGCGCGACCTGGGCCGACTTCGGCGTGCACGCGACGCTCGTCAACGACTTCGCCTCCGGGTCCAGCCTGACGGGCGGCCTGCCGCTGGCCAGCGGCGAGCAGCTCACCTACCCGTTCCTGATCGACCTGCTCTCGGGCCTCTACGTCCAGGGCGGCATGAGCCTGCACGGCAGCCTGTTCTGGCCGGGCGTGCTGCTGGCGCTGGCGATCTGCCAGCTCATCATCAGCGTCGGGCTGCGGCTCTTCCGGACCATCTGGGTCGGCGTCGGCGGGCTGGGGCTCGCGCTCACGGCCGGCTCGTTCGCCGGCGTCGGGGCGGCGTGGGGCGACTGGCGCGCCAGCGGTCTGGGACCGGTCGCGTTCCTCCGGGCCCTCCCGCAGGACTACTCGCAGGACGACGAGGCCAACGCCCACCTGACCAACCTGCTGGTCGACGCGATCCTGCCGCAGCGCTCCATCCTGTTCGGCCTGGGCGTCGGCCTCATCGTGCTCGCGCTGCTCATCGCCGCGCGCGAAGCCGCGCGCCGCCGCCCTGCTGTGGCCGGCGGCCGTGCTGGTCGGACTGCTGCCGATGGCGCACCCGCACACGTTCGTCGTCACGATGGCCCTGCTCGCGACGGTGGTCGCCGAGGCGGCCTGGCGCGCTCGCGCGGTGCCGTGGGCCCACCTGTGGCCGGTCGGTGTCGCACTCCTGGTCGCGCTGCCCCAGCTGGTGTGGCAGCAGAGTGCCAACCCCTACGGCACCGGAGGCCGGTTCCGGCTGTTCTGGCAGCACCAGGAGGGCGAGTCGCTGCTGGGCTACTGGTGGGCCAACTTCGGCCTGATGGGCCTGGCCCTGCTGGCGGCCCCTCTGCTGCTGCGACGCGACGCGCGGGCGCTGTGGCTGCTGCCCGCCCTCGGCATCCTCGCGGTGTCGCAGGTCTACGCCTTCCAGCCGTTCGAGTACGACAACCTCAAGCTGATCTACTGGGTCTACGTCATCGGCGGCTTCTTCGTCGCCTACCTGGCCGTCCTGCTCGTGCGTCGCTCGCCGGCGTTCCTGGCGATCGTCGTGCCGCTGGCGCTGCTGATCGCGACCCCGGGCCTCCTGGCGATCGTCCACGAGCTGGGTCTGCGCGACCAGTTCGCCAGCCCCGACGACATCGAGCTCGCCGAGTGGTCGGCCGCGAACACGCCGGTCGACTCGGTCTTCGCCGCGGCCGACCGGCCCAACATCCCGGTCGCGACCCTCGCGGGTCGCAGCCTGGTGATGGGCTACCGCGGCTGGCTGTTCAACTTCAACATCCCCTACGCCGAGCGCGAGGCCGCCATCCGGGCGGGTTTCGCGGGCCGCTTGGACGACCCGGGCCTGGCGAAGTTCGGCACCGACTACCTCCTCGTCTCCACCAACGAGGACCCGTCCTGGGGGGTCGACCCGGTCGCTCTCTCGGCCTACCCGGTGCTGTGGAGCAACGCGTCCTGGAACGTCTACCAGCTGCCGTCGGCCACGGTCGGCTGACGAGGACGTCGCCCGGCCGTCAGTCGCAGTTCTCCACCAGGGTGAGGTGCTCGTCGACCGCCGCCGCGAGCTGCGCGATGGCCGCGGCCGTCCCGTCGGGTCGGTACTCCGCAGGGACGCTGACCTCGACGATCGGTCGGTAGCCGGCCGCGGTCAGGGTGACGTCGGCGTCCTGCTCGTCGAACTGCTCGGGCGGGACGTACCAGCCGACACCGTTGGCCACCTCGCACGACGAGACCGCCTGGTCGAAGCCGTCGGGCACCGCGACACCGCACCGCACGACGATCGCCGGGTCGCCGTAGGCGCCGCCGAGCGCGTCGGGAGGATCGATGTCGCGGGGCGCCTCGTCGAAGATGCTCGGCGGCAGGTCGGCCACGAAGGCCTCGCACGCCGACCGGTCGGCATCGTCCAGGTCGGGCGTGACGACGTCCACCGGCCCCGCGCTGCACCCGGTGAGGGCCACGGGGGCGAGCAGGAGTGCCGCGCCGCCCAGGAGGCGCCGGTGGCGGGTGCTGGTGCTCAGATGTGGACGACCGGGCACGTGAGGGTGCGGGTGATGCCGTCGAGGTTCTGCACCTTCGAGACCACCAGCTTGCCGAGCTCGTCGACGTTGCGGGCCTCGGCGCGCACGATCACGTCGTAGGGGCCGGTGACGTCCTCGGCGAGGGTGACGCCCTTGACCAGGGCGATCGCCTTGGCGACCTCCGCTGCCTTGCCGACGTCGGTCTGGATCAGGATGTAGGCCTGGACGACCATGGGTGCGCTCCTTTGCGACGGGCGGAACTCGGGTTGGTGCGGTGGTGCTCGTCGAGCGGCAGCCCGACGTTGCGGGTCAACCTATCGCGCGTCCCCGCGACCGCGGTAGCCACATCTGGTGGGATGGGCCCATGGCCTCCCCGACTCCTGATTCCGCCCGGCCCCCGGGGGCCACGCTGGCCGACGTGGGGGAGTTCGGCCTGATCGGCGAGCTCGTCGCGCACTTCACCCAGGGCGAGCAGGTGCTCGTCGGTCCCGGGGACGACGCCGCGGTCCTGCGGGTGCGCACCGGCCACGTCGTGGTCTCCACCGACCTGCTCGTCGAGGGTCGTCACTTCCGCCGCGACTGGGTCGACGCCGTCGACGTGGGCCACCGCGCGGCCGCCCAGAACATCTCCGACATCAACGCCATGGGTGGCCGGGCCCACTCGCTCACGATCGGCCTGGCCGCACCGCCCGACCTTCCCGCCGCGTGGGCCCTCGACTTCGCACGGGGCTTCGCCGCGGAGTGCGAGCGGGTGGGCGCCTCGGTCGTCGGGGGAGACCTGACCGGCGCCTCGGAGATCGTGATCGCGGTGACCGTGCTGGGGGCCTGCACCCGGTCGCCCGTGCTGCGCTCGGGGGCCTCACCCGGTGAGGTCCTCGCCCTCGCCGGACGCCAGGGATGGGCCGCCGGCGGGCTCGCCGTGCTCGGGCGCGGCTTCCGCTCCCCGCGGGCCCTGGTCGACGCCTACCGGCGACCCGACCCGCCGTACGACGCCGGCCCCGCGGCCGCCGATGCCGGCGCGACCGCGATGATCGACGTCTCCGACGGCCTCCTCGCCGAGGCGACCCACCTCGCGGTCGACTCCGGGGTCACCATCGACGTGCACCGCGCCGCCTTCGACCTGCCCGAGCCGCTCCACGCGGTCGGGGCCGCCCTCAACATCGACCCGGTCTCGCTCGTGCTCGGCGGCGGCGAGGACCACTCCCTGCTGGCGACCTTCCCGGCCGACGCGGACCTCCCGCCGGGCTGGACCGTGATCGGTGCCGTCGGCGCCCCGGGGGACGGTGGCGCCGGTGGCGCCGGTGTGGTCACCGTCGACGGCGCCACCTACGACGGGCCGACGGGGTGGCGGCACTTCTGAGCGGACCGGCGCCTCGGTGCGGGGGCAGTTTCTCCGCCTCAGCGGAGAAACTGCCGCTTACGTCATGAAGGTTCGTACAACAAGCGGCCGTTTCGTCCGACCGATGGTGCCGGTGGGGCGCCGATCCCGCCCGCCCACCCGCAGCCGCCACCGCGCGCACCCGAAAAACAACCGGCCGCCACCTTCCGGTGACGGCCTGCTGCACATGCTCCGAAGCTGGGGTCAGCGTGAGACCTTGCCGGCCTTGAGGCAGCCGGTGCACACGTTGAGGCGCTTGGGCGTGCCGTTGACCTTGGCACGCACCCGCTGGATGTTGGGGTCGAAGCGGCGCTTGGTGATCTTGCGCGACCACGGGCGGTTGTTGCCGAAGCCCGGCTTCTTGGCGCAGATGTCGCAGACGGCAGCCACGGGACACTCCTGAATAAGTCTGGTGAGATGGGGACAGTCGACGCGACCACCGGAGTGGAAGCGCCACTCGGACCGGTCAGTTGTCTCGGTCCGGGGCCCGCTGAGCAGGCAACCGCACGATCGTATCCGACCTGCGGCCCTGCCCGAAATCGAGCGGGACTACCACTAGCCTGTGCCGTTCGGCGGCCCGCGACGTGGGCCGCCAGTCAGGCAGCCACACGGGCAGAGGCAGCAGCACGCAGCAGCACTCGAGGGGAGGCGAGATCGGTGGAGGAAGCGCCGAGCGGCGAGGGTATCGACCTCGCGGTCGTCCTGCGCTTCGTCGACATCGCCACCGACGCCCTGGCGGCCGCTCGCGAGGAGATCGACGCCCTCAACGTCTACCCGGTCCCCGACGGCGACACCGGCACCAACATGTACCTCACCGTCTCCGCCGCCCGGCAGGCCGTCGGTGACGCCGTGGGCGCGCCCGTCGCGGGGGAGCACGTCGCCCGACCCCGATCTGCGCGACACCGCGCTGAGTGCCTTCGCCCGCGGCGCCCTGCTCGGTGCCCGCGGCAACTCCGGGGTCATCCTCAGCGAGATGCTCGGCGCGGTCGCCCGCCGGATCGCCGCGGCCGACCCCGACGAGCGCACCGCCCAGACCATGGCCGCGGCCCTGCACGACGCCACGGACGCGAGCTACCGCGCGGTCGGGACGCCGGTCGAGGGCACGATCCTCACCGTGGCCCGCGCGGCCTCCGACGCCGCCGTGGCGCGTGCGGCCGAGCCGCCGGTCCGCGCGCGCGACGTGTTCACCGCAGCCGCCGCGGCGGCCCGCGAGGCCCTCGCCCGCACGCCGGAGCAGCTCGAGGTCCTGCGGTACGCCGGAGTGGTCGACGCAGGTGGGCGGGGCCTCAGCGTCATCCTCGACGCCGCCGAGACCGCGATGACCGGTCGGCGTCCGCTCGCGGTGCCGAGCCCGCTCGGGCACCGCTCGATCCCGTTGCCGCTTCCCCAGCCCGACGCGACGCCGGCCGGCGACCTCACGCCGGACGGCCCGTCGTACGAGGTGATGTACCTCCTGGAGGCCGACGAGGAGCAGATCGGCGACCTGCGCGCCCGGCTGGGCAGCCTGGGGGACTCCCTCGTCGTCGTCGGGGGAGAGCGCCTGTGGAACGTCCACGTGCACGTCGACGACGTGGGCGCGGCCATCGAGGCCGGCATCGTGGCCGGGCGGCCCTACCGCGTCCGGGTGACCCACTTCGCCGAGCAGATCGCCGAGAACAGGCGCGCCCAGCTCGAGCGCGACTCCTCCGCGGTCGCAAGCGCCACCGGCAGTGACCGCAGTGACCGTCACGGACGCCGGGTCGTCGCGGTCGCGGCCGGTCCGGGACTGACCCGACTCTTCGAGGAGGCCGGAGCCATCGTGGTCGCCGGCGAGTCGGGCGCCGGCCGTCGACCGGCGAGGTGCTGGCCGCCATCACCGACTCCGGGGCTCGCGAGCTGGTGATCCTGCCCAACGACGGCGACTCGGTCCGGGTGGCCCAGATCGCGGCCGGCACCGCCGAGACCGACCTGGGCCTGCGGGTCGCGGTGATCCCGACCCAGGCGCAGGTGCAGGGACTGGCCGCCCTGGCCGTGCACGAGCCGGGGCGCAGCTTCGACCAGGACGTCCTGGAGATGACCGCGACCGCGCGTCACGCCCGCCACGGTGCCGTCACGATCGCCGCGCGCCAGGCCATGACGATGGCGGGCCCGTGCGAGCCCGGCGACGTGCTCGGGGTCATCGCCGGCGACTTCGCCGTCGTCGGCTCCGACCTCCACGACGTGGCCACCGACGTGCTGGACCGGATGCTCGGCGGCGGCGGCGACCTGGTCACCCTGGTCGCCGGCGCCGACGCCGGCGACCTCGCCGAGCGGGCCGCAGCGTGGGTCGACGCCCACCACCCCTACGTCGACGTCGTCGTCTACGACGGCGGGCAGGAGCGCTACCCGCTGCTGCTGTCGGTCGAGTGAGGCAGGCTGGTGCCGTGATCACCCTCGACTCCTCGGTCACCACCGTGCTCGGCGCCTCCACCAAGCGCGACAAGATCGTCGACAAGCTCAACATCGCCACCGTCGGCGACCTGCTGCGCCACTTCCCGCGCCGCTACCTCGCGACCGGCGCGCTCACCAAGGTCGACGACCTCCAGGTCGGACAGATGCTGACCGTCATCGGCGAGATCGCCCACAGCAAGCAGCACACCTACACCGACCGTCGCACCGGCCGCCCGGCCTACCGCCTCGAGACGACCCTGCGCACCGACGGCCCGTCGCTGCGGATGACCTTCTTCGCGCAAGAAGCAGCACACCGCGTCGTGGCAGCAGCGCCGGCTGCCGGTGGGAGCCCGCGGGCTCTTCCTCGGCAAGGCCGAGACGTTCAACGACGAGTGGAAGCTGACCAACCCGCCGATGGTGCTCTTCTCCACACCCGAGCGACGCCGACGAGGGCGACGAGACGGCCGACATCGCCACGGTGGAGGCGATCGGCGCCTACTTCCCGATCTACCCGCTCACCGCCAAGGTCGAGTCCTGGGACCTCCAGCGGGCGATCACCTTCGCCCGCTCGGTCGTCGACGACCTGCCCGAGCTGATCCCCGAGCGCCGTGCGCCGCGACTACCGCCTGCTCGACATCCCCCGTGCCTACGACCAGATCCACGCCCCCGACGACGAGAGCAGGTCCAGGACGCCCAGCGCTACTTCCGCTTCGAGGAGGCGCTGGTGACCCAGCTCGTGCTCGGACGACGGCGGCGCGCCGTGCGCGCGCTCGGCGCGGTCGCCCGCGACGGCGGCGACGGCGGCTGCTGGCGGCCTTCGACGCGCGGCTGCCCGTTCGCCCTGACCGAGGGTCAGCGCGACGATCGGCGCCGAGATCGAGGCCGACCTCGCCCGACGCCCACCCGATGAACCGGCTCCTCCAGGGCGAGGTCGGGTCGGGCAAGACCCTCGTCGCGCTGCGCGCGATGCTGCGCGTGGTCGACTCCGGCGGCCAGGCGGCGCTGCTGGCGCCGACCGAGGTGCTCGCCCAGCAGCACCACCGCGCGATCACCGCCCTCATGGGCGACCTCGCCGCGGGCGGCATGCTGGGCGGCGCCGCCGAGGGCACCGGGGTCGAGCTGCTGACCGGCTCGCTCACCAAGACCCAGCGCACCGCACCGATGTCGCGGCTGGCGAGCGGGGAGTCGGGGATCGTCATCGGCACCCACGCCCTCCTCGAGGACAAGGTCCAGTTCGCCGACCTCGGGCTGGTCGTGGTCGACGAGCAGCACCGCTTCGGCGTCGAGCAGCGCGCCGCGCTCACCGACAAGGCCGCCGGCAGCCCGCCCCACGTCCTGGTCATGACCGCGACGCCCATCCCGCGCACGGTCGCGATGACGGTCTTCGGCGACCTCGAGACCTCCACCCTCACCGAGCTGCCCGCGGGCCGCGCGCCGATCACCGACCGCCGTGGTCAACCTCCTCGACCACCCCGGCTGGATCACCCGGGTGTGGGAGCGGGTGCGCGAGGAGGTCGAGAAGGGCCACCAGGCCTACGTCGTGTGCCCCCGCATCTCCGGCGACGAGCTCGAGCAGGGCCAGGTCGACCAGGTCGACGTCGACGAGGACGGCAACCCGCTCGCGCCCGCCGACCGCACCGCGGCCCCGGCGCCGCTCGCCGCGGTCGAGGACGGCGTCGTCGCCCTCGCCGCCGGCCCGCTGTCCGGCCTCCGACTCGCCGCGATGCACGGTCGGATGCCTGCCGACGAGAAGGACGCCGTCATGCGGGCCTTCGCCGCCGGCGAGATCGACGTGCTCGTCTCCACGACCGTCATCGAGGTCGGCGTCGACGTGGCCAACGCGACGATCATGGTGCTCCTCGACGCCGACCGGTTCGGCGTCTCCCAGCTCCACCAGCTGCGCGGTCGGGTCGGACGAGGTGGCCTGCCGGGCCAGTGCCTGCTCGTCTCCGCGGTCGACATCGAGTCCCCGGCGCGCGACCGGCTCGACGCGGTCGCCCGCACCACCGACGGCTTCGAGCTCAGCCGGGTCGACCTCGCCCAGCGCCGCGAGGGCGACGTGCTCGGCCGCTCCCAGGCCGGACGCCGCTCGGGCCTGCGCCACCTCGAGGTGCTGCGCGACGAGACGACGATCGTCGAGGCGCGCGAGGCCGCCGAGGGGCTGCTCGACGCCGACCCCGCCCTGACCGACGTCCCCCTGCTCGCGGCTGCGGTCGCCGACCTCGAGGCCTCCAGCCACGGCGACTTCATCGAGAAGTCATGACCCGCATCATCGGCGGCACCGCCGGCGGACGGCGCATCCAGACCCCGCCCGGCGACGGCACCCGACCCACCACCGACCGCGTCCGCGAGGCGCTGTTCAGCTCGCTCGAGGCGTGGTGCGGGTCCGTGGGCGGCCTGCCGGGCCTGCGCTTCCTCGACCTGTACGCCGGCAGCGGCGCCGTCGGGCTCGAGGCGATGTCGCGCGGGGCCGCCGCGGTCACCCTCGTCGAGTCCGACCGGCGCACCGCCGAGCTGATCGGCGCCAACGCCCGCACGCTCGGGTTCGCCGCCGACGTGCGGGCCGCCAGCGTGCGCACCACGCTGGCCGGACCGCCGACCGACCCGGCCGACCGCTACGACGTCGTCTTCAGCGACCCGCCCTACCCGCTCAGCGAGGAGGCGCTGGCCGAGGACCTCGACCAGCTCCAGGACTGGCTGGCGCCCGACGCCCTCGTCGTCGTCGAGCGCTCGCGCCGCAGCCCCGAGCCGACCTGGCCGGCCACGGCTCGCCGGGCGCCGGTCGAAGCGCTACGGCGAGACCGACGCTTTGGTACGGTCACGCGCAGCCACCAGCGGACCGCCCACCAGCCCGCACAGGAGACACCATGAGCCGAGCCGTCTGCCCCGGGTCGTTCGACCCGGTCACCCACGGGCACCTCGACATCATCGGGCGGGCCAGCAGGCTCTTCGACGAGGTCATCGTCGCGGTCGGCGTCAACCCGTCGAAGAACCGGATGTTCAGCGCCGACGAGCGCCTCGAGATGCTCGGAGCAAGCGTGTCGCCCCTTCGCCAACGTCCGCGTCGAGGGCTTCACCGGACTGGTCACCACGTTCTGCACCGAGCACGACGCCCAGGCGATCGTGAAGGGGCTGCGGGCCGCCACCGACTTCGACTACGAGATGCCGATGGCGCAGATGAACTCCGCCCTGACCGACGTCGAGACCGTCTTCCTCCCGACCGCGACCGGCACGTCGTTCGTGTCCTCGAGCCTGGTCAAGGAGGTCGCGGCCTTCGGCGGCGACGTCTCGGCCTTCGTGCCGTCCTTCGTGCTCGAGGCGCTCACGACCCGCTTGGCCGAGCGCCGCGTGACGCCGTCGCGCCAGCTCGAATTGGGCTCACCGGCGCCGGGGCAGTACGCTTCTCGCTGATCTGTTTGTGCCCGGACCCGGAAGTGAACTCCTGACCAGCCTGGACCCGAGAGCGCCGCTCGTGCTCGATACTCGCGAGCTCGGCCGCCGCCCGGGGTCCCAACGTGAGGTGTCGCGGACGGTGCCGGCTCCAGCAGGTCTGGGCATCGAAGTCCTCTATGTCGCCGAGGGTGCGCCGGTCGAGCTCGACCTGCGTCTCGAAGCGGTCATGGAGGGGGTGCTGGTCACCGGGACGGCCACGGCCGACCTCGAGGGCGAGTGCGTGCGGTGCCTGGATCCGATCGTCGACGAGCTCGACGTGACGTTCCAGGAGCTGTACGTCTACGACGACTCACGAGACACCCGCGACCAGCCTCCCGACGAGGAGGACGACGAGGTCAGCATGCTCGAGGACGACCTGCTCGACCTCGAGCCGCTGTTGCGGGACGCGGTGGTGCTCGCACTGCCGTTCCAGCCGCTGTGCGAGGAGGACTGTCCGGGGTTGTGCACCGAGTGTGGTGCCCAGCTGAGGGATGATCCCGATCACACGCACGAGGCACCGATCGATCCCCGCTGGGCGGCCCTGGGCTCGCTCGAGCAGGACCTGAAGAAGAGCCTCGAGCCCCGCACCGAAGAGACCTGAACCAGCAGATCTGAACCAACCAGACCTGAACCAACCAGATTCGGCCGGACAGACCGGGCGGGTCGCCTGATGAGGAGACAAGACTGTGGCTGTTCCGAAGCGGAAGATGTCGCGCAGCAACACCCGGCACCGGCGTTCGGCCTGGAAGGCCACCGCCCCCACCCTGGTGACCTGCGCGAACCCCGCCTGCGGCGCCAAGCACCTGCCGCACCGCGCGTGCGGCACGTGCGGCCAGTACGGCGCCCGCGCCGACCGTCGCCAGGTGCTGTGATCCCGGTAGCCCGGGCCGCCGGACGCCCCGAGACCGTGGGCTGACGGCATCAGCAACTACCCAGCGTTGCGCACCGCGCTCGGGGATCCGATCCTGGACCCCGAGCTGCTGGAGCGTGCGCTGACGCACCGCTCGTTCGCCTACGAGAACGGCGGTCTGCCGACCAACGAGCGGCTGGAGTTCCTCGGCGACTCGGTCCTCGGCATCGTCGTCACCGAGACGATCTACCTCATGCACCCCGACCTCTCCGAGGGGCGCCTGGCCAAGCTGCGCGCGGCGGTCGTCAACGCCCGCGCCCTGGCCGGCGTCGCGATCACGATCGGCCTCGGAGACCACGTCAAGCTCGGTCGCGGCGAGGAGACCACCGGCGGACGGGGGAAGGCCTCGATCCTGTCCGACACCGTCGAGGCGGTCATCGGTGCGGTCCACCTCAGCGGCGGCATCACCACCTCGAGCGACGTCGTCCACCTGCTCTTCGACCCGCTCATCGAGGAGGCCTCCGCCATGGGGGCCGGTCTCGACTGGAAGACCTCGCTTGCAGGAGCTCGCCGCCCAGCACAGCCTCGGTGTCCCCGACTACCTCATCACCGACGAGGGCCCCGACCACCTGAAGGTCTTCCACGCCCAGGTCCAGGTCGCCGACGGTCGCTACGGCAACGGCGTGGGGCGCTCCAAGAAGGAAGCCGAGCAGGCCGCGGCCGAGACGGCGTACGGCGAGATCACCGCGGCGCTCGCGTCGGTCGACGCCGACTAGCCGCGGCTGTCCCAGCATGCCCGAGCTCCCCGAGGTCGAGGTGGTGCGCGCCGGTCTCGAGCGCCACGTCCTCGGCGCCACCGTCACCCGCGTCGACGTCCTGCACCCTCGTCCCGTGCGCCGTGACCCCGGCGGGCCCGGAGGCTTCGCCGCCGCGCTCGCCGGCCGCCGGATCGAGGCCGCCCGTCGTCGCGGCAAGTACCTCTGGCTGCCCCTCGACAACGGCGACGCCCTGCTCGCCCACCTCGGGATGAGCGGGCAGCTGCTCGTGCAGCCTCCCGAGGCCGCGCCCGAGCGGCACCTGCGGGTGCGCCTGGCGCTGGCCGGCGCCGACGAGGGCCGCGAGCTGCGCTTCGTCGACCAGCGCATGTTCGGCGGGCTCTCGATCTCCGCGGGCGGCGCCGAGCTGCCGCCCGAGATCGCCCACATCGCCCGCGACCCCCTCGACCCCGACTTCGACGACGACGCCTTCGTCGCCCGCGTGCGGCGTCGTACGTCGGGCATCAAGCGGCTGCTGCTCGACCAGGGCCTGATCTCCGGGGTCGGCAACATCTACGCCGACGAGGCGCTCTGGCGCGCCGAGCTGCACGGCGAGCGCCCCGGCGACCGGCTGACCGGCCCGCAGGTGCGCCGACTGCTCGACCACGCGCGTGACGTGATGAGCGACGCCCTGCGCCAGGGCGGCACGTCCTTCGACGCGCTCTACGTCAACGTCAACGGCGAGTCCGGCTACTTCGACCGGTCGCTGCACGCCTACGGACAGCAGGACGAGCCGTGCGAGCGGTGCGGCACGCCCATCAAGCGCGTGGCGTTCATGAACCGCTCGTCGTACTTCTGCCCGCGCTGCCAACCCGCTCCGCGCCGACGCCGCGCCGAGCCGCCCACGAGCCCTCGTGCGCGCACCATCGCGCGAGATTGACCCGTCGCGACTCTGGTGGGACTCTTGTAGACGGCCGCGATCGGCGGCCCCCAGTTCTGGGTCCACATCTCACGGAAGGCCACGCTCATGGCCAAGGCGCTGATCGGCTACCTGAACAGCGACCTGCGAGACCCCCGCACCGCCGCCGACAATGCTCGGTTGCGCCAGCGGGTGGCCGAGCTGGAGTCCCTCGTGCTGCGCCTCTCGGAGGAGAACGACCGTCTGGTCGCGGCCCACACCGCCGACCTCGCTCGACGCCTCCCCGCTGCAGGAGATGCAGCCCGCCTGACCCGTCCTCGCGGAGGCTGAGCAGGGCGAGGAACGAGCCCGTCGACCGACGTCGGAGGCTGAGCAGGGCGAGGAACGAGCCCGTCGACGAAGCCCGTGAGCCGACAAACCACGTGACCCACCCTGCCCGACCGACTAGCGTCCGACCTTGTGAGCACCATCGCCCGGGGAGTCGACGTCGTCGCCCCACGACGCCTCGGGAGCGCGTTCCGCTGGCTGCTCGCCTCGTCGTGGACCACCAACCTCGGCGACGGGATCGCGATCGCGGCCGGGCCGCTCCTGGTGGCCTCCCAGACCGACCAGCCCTTCCTGGTGGCGCTGGCTGCGCTGGCGGTGTGGGCTCCGCCGCTGCTCTTCGGCCTGTACGCCGGTGCGCTCACCGACCGCCTCGACCGACGTCGCATCGTCATCACCGTCGACCTCGTGCGGGCCGGGGTGCTGGCTCGTCCTGACGACGTTCATCGTGACCGGCCACGTGTCGATCGCGGTGGTGCTGGCGGCGCTGTTCCTGCTCGGCACCGCCGAGATGTTCGCCGACAACGCGAGCCAGACCCTGCTGCCGATGATCGTCGACCGCGACGACCTCGCGATCGCCAACTCGCGCCTGCAGACCGGGTTCATCACCGTCAACCAGCTGGGCGGCCCACCGATCGGTGCCGCCCTCTTCGCCACCGGGATGGCGTGGCCGTTCGCCGCCCAGGGCGTGCTGGTCCTGCTCGGCACGCTGCTGATCTCGCGCCTGGTCCTGCCCCGCCCGGACGACCCGGAGGCGGAGGCGGGGCCGACGCACGTGCGCCAGGACATCGCCGAGGGCTTCCGCTGGGTGCGCGGCAACGCCGCGGTGCGCACCCTGGTGCTCACGATCTTCACCTTCAACATCACCTTCGGTGCCGCCTGGTCGGTGCTGGTGCTCTACGCCACCGAGCGCCTCGGACTGGGGGAGGTCGGCTTCGGCCTCGTCACGACCGTGGGGGCGGTGGGCGGTCTCGTCGGCGTCGCGTCCTACGGCTGGATCACCCGCCACGTCTCGCTGGGCGACCTGATGCGGATCGGGCTGGTGATCGAGACCCTCACCCACCTCGGGCTGGCGCTGACGACCTCCCCGGCCGTGGCGCTGCCGATCTTCTTCGTCTTCGGCGCCCACGCCTTCGTGTGGGGCACGACGTCCATCACGGTGCGCCAGCGCGCCGTGCCCACCGCACTCCAGGGCCGGGTGGGATCGGTCAACCTGGTCGGGGTGTTCGGAGGGCTCGTGGTCGGGCTCGGGCATCGGCGGACTGCTGGCCCAGCACGTCGGGCTCGCCGCTCCGTTCTGGTTCGCCTTCGCCGGCTCGGCCGTCTTCGTGGTCCTCATCTGGGGCCAGCTCAGCCACATCGCCCACGCCGACGAGGCCGACGTACCCGCTGCGCGCTGACCGGGGGCGTCCGGGGCGTGCCGCGACTCACACGCCCGCCCTGCGACTCCTCTCAGGTCGGTGCCGCAGACTGGAGCGATGTTCCACCGCCACCCGCTCCTCAGCCTCGTCACCTTCGTCTACCTCGGCTTCGTCGGCTGGGTGACGCTGACGCCGGGCTCGGTCGCCCCCACGGGCTCCGACGTCGTGCTGCGGGTCCTCAACCGTCTCCAGCGCTACGACGAGCTCTCCTGGCTGACCTACGACCGGGCGGAGTTCCTGGCCAACGTGGGACTCTTCGTGCCGGTCGGGCTCTTCCTCCTCCTGCTCGTCGGCACCCGCTTCTGGTGGGTCGCTGGGCTGGCGGCCTTCGCGATGACGTCGGCCATCGAGACCGTCCAGCGCTCGATCCCGGGCCGGATCTCCGACGAGCGCGACATCGTGGCCAACACCGCCGGCGCCCTGATCGGCATCCTGGTCGGCCTGGTGCTGACCTACCCGGCCACGCGGCGCCGCGCCGCCGTACGTCGGGACCGGTCACGGTCGCCCGCGACGGTGTGACCCTCCGCTCACTGGGAGGATGGCGAGATGGGACTGTTCAGGCGCAAGAAGCACCAGACCCCTGACGCGCCGGCGCCGACCCCGCAGCGTGACCTGCACCTGCCGGCGCTCACCGACCGGGACGCGGTCGCGCTGACGCGACTGGCCCGGGAGGCGTTCCTCGGCCACGGCGTCGAGACCATCGGTGACGGCCAGGGGGCCCTGGTCGCGATGGACGGTCGCACCTACGGCCTGACCAACCTGTCCGCCACGGTCGCGGGGGAGCCGCGCGCGGCCTGGTCCCAGCTCGTCGCCGACCACGTCTCGGGCCTGCTCGACTCCGAGCGGGTCGCCGAGCCGCAGACGCTCGACGAGGTGCGCACCCAGGTCTACCCCCGCCTGCGATGGGCCGAGGACCTGCCCGACCCGGCGCCGTCGTACCCCTCGCGGCCGCTGCCCGGGGTCGTCGAGCTGGCCGCGATCGACTACCCGAGCCACGTGGCCGAGCTGCTCGGCGACGAGGCCGTCGAGCGGCTGGGTGGCTGGCCGGCGGTGCGGGAGGCGGCGATGGTCAACCTGCGCGCGCTGGCGGCGATGCACCAGGACACCATCCGGGCCGACCCCGAGCGGGACGACTCCGACGTGCACGTGCTCACGACCGACGACTTCTTCGGGCCCTCGCGGGTGCTGATCCTGCCCGAGGTGCTGGCCGGCATCGGCATCGAGCGACCGTCGTACGGCGTCCTGGTCGCGGTGCCCAACCGGCACCTGCTCGCCGTCCACGCGCTGACGGGGACCGGCGTGGTCGCGGCGCTCCAGGTGCTGGCGCGGATCAGCGTCGGCGAGCACGACCAGCAGCCGGGCGCGGTCTCGCGCCACGTCTACTACGTGCCGGCCTCGGGCGCCGCCGCCCAGCGGGTCACGTCGTACGGCGACGACGGCACGTTGTCGATCACCGTCGAGGGGGCCTTCGCCGAGGCGTTCACGGCGCTGGGACTGCTCGAGGGCTGAGGCTCCTCAGCCGATCACGGTGAGGTCGGGGCCGGAGCGGCCCCGACCTCACCCTCGGCCGGACGCGATCAGCGCACCGTCACCTTCCGCGACGTGGCGGCGACGGTGCTCGAGGTCGAGCGCACCGCGGCGACGTACGTCGTCTTGCGGCGGCCGTTGCGGTCGGGCGCGACGAGGGTGACGTTGCCGCGCGAGTCGAGCCGGCCGCGGACGACCGTCGTGGTCTTCTTCCTCGTCACCCGCAGCAGCCGCACCTTGGCCCCGGCCGCGACCCGCTGAGCCTTCACGCGGACCTGGTCGGCCTTCTTCCCGGCGCCGTCCCCGGACACCTTGACCCGGATCGCGGCGCCGAACCGAGCGTTGTCGGTGAGCGTCACACTGTTGACGCCGTCGCTGACCGTCGCGGTGAGCTTGGCGCGACCGACCTCGGTGCCGACGAAGGTGTACGTCGCCTCGCCCCTGCCGTTGGTCGTGCGGGTGAGCTTGGGCTCCCCGTCGCTGGAGTCGGGACCGAAGCGGAAGAACTTCACCTGGTAGCCCCGGACGGGGTTGCCGAGCTGGTCGACGACCTTGACGGTCTCCGAGACGGTCGAGCCCACCTCGACGACGTCCTTCGCCGAGGACTTCACCGAGAAGGAGGAGGCGTCGAAGTCGAGCTCGTAGAACTCCGACGAGGCCGAGCCCGACAGGTCCACGTCGGTGCCGGTCGCGGCGGTGCCGGCGGCGTCGACGTAGGTGTAGGTCGGGGCGGTCCAGGTGCCGGTGACGTCGATGGCGGCGGCCTCGAAGGAGACGACCCACAGGTCGCCGGCGCGGTCGAGGTCGGAGACCAGGAAGTCCTCGCTGTAGTCCCAGTCGTCGAGGTCGCCCGCGTAGGTGAGGTCGACCGGCTCGCCGGCGACGCGGTTGCCGAACTGGTCGAGGGTGAAGACGTCGTAGTAGGTCCGACGGCCGACGAGGGCGGGGTCGACGGGCCCGACCTGCTCGGTCTTGGGCGAGCGGACGATCGCGACACCGCCACCGTTCAGCGGGTCGGTGGAGTCCCACTCGGCGACGCTCGCACCCGACAGGTCACCGGCTGTCGACGACGCGGTCGCGGTCACCAGACCGTCGTCGTCGAAGTCGCGGTCGCGCTCGATGCCCACCGCGAAGGAGACCTGTCCGTCGGCGTCGGTCACCCCGGTCAGGCTCTGGCCGAGGTCGACGAGGTTGCCGGCGGGGTCGCCGACGACCGAGGGCAGCTCCTCGTCACCGGTGGTGAAGAAGCCGTGGTCGAGGGCCAGGTCGTAGAGCTGGCCCTCGACCGGGTCCGGGTCGGTGCCGGCGTCACCCTGGACGCCGGGCGTGCCGGGGTCGGTGTCGTAGGTGTCGTCGGGGGCGGTGACGGTGATGGTGCCGGTCAGTGCCTGGCCCGGCGTGCCCGCTCCGAGGTCACTGGCGACCAGGGTGCTGCCGGCCGGAGCAGTGGTGCCCACGAGGTCGATCGCGAGGGTCGATCCCGCACCGGCGTCCCCGACGTCCGGCGTCGTGGCGGTGTCGGCGGCCAGACTGCCGCCGAGCTCGGTGCCCTGGCCGTCCTCTGCCGGGTCGCTCAGCACGACCGCGAACGACCCGTCCGCCCCGGTCGTCACCTGGCGGGCCAGGATCGGCGACGTGGCGGGCAGCTCCGGCAGGAGCCCGGCGTCGGGGGCCGGGTCGCTGCCTGCCGTGCCGCGCGTGAACGCGAGGTCGAGGACGCGCCCCGGCAGGCCGGTGCCGTCCTCGAGGGCGAGCGTGCCGGTGACCGGGCGGTCGGCCCCGGCCTGCGTGAGCAGCGGGTCGGCGTCGGCGAAGGCGAGCTCCGCGTCCCCGGTCGCGACGGTGAGGATCTTCGTGATCGGGATCGAGTTGTTGCCGCCCGGGTCGGCGACGAGACGGGCGAACAACGCGTAGGAGCCCGGCTCCTGCCCGGCGGGAAGGGGTACGACGAACTCCCCGGCGACGTCGTCGGTCACGACGTCGGCACCCGTGACCGGGAGTCGTACCACCGGGGCAGCGGTGTCGAAGGGCGTGATGCGCCAGACGAGCTGGAGGTCCTGGGCATCATCGACGTCGACCGGGCCGGCGATCGAGTCGGTCACCTGGACCGTGAGGTCACCCGCGGCGTACTCGTCGAGGTCGAAGGCCGCGCCGTCCGCGGAGGTGGCGACGAGGCTCAGGGTCCCCGGTGCAGCGGTGGCGGGAGCCAGGGCGAGCAGCGGGAGCGACGCCGCGGCCAGCGTCGTGCAGACGGTGGACGCGAGCCTGCGATGGGTGGTGTGGAGATTCATGACGTCCTTCGGGGGTGCCGGTGGTGCCGGTGGTGGAGGTGCAGGGACTGGGTGGAGCTGCGCGGGTGGGGATCAGCCGGTCTCACAGCGGAAGCTCCCCGAGTTGGGATAGACGGTCAGCTGTTCCCTGGTCGGGATCGCCAGCTCGGTCGGACCGACCGAGCCGGTCGCGATCGCCAGCTGTCGCAGGGTCGAGATCATCGATGAGCTGCGCTTGTTCCAGACCTTCCCGCGGCCGTAGCCCGACGGGCAGGTCTGGTAGTGGTTGATGGTCGAGCGCCAGTCGATCAACCGGTCACCCTGCTGGCGCCGTGACGTCCCCCGATCACCCTGGTCGGCCTGGAGACCGTCGGGGCCGGCGCCGCCGTACAGGACGTCGCGGCCGTTGACGGTCCGGCGGACCCGGTCGGTGTCGACCGAGGGAGCGGCGAGGCGCCACAGGACCGGGTCGAACGTGCGGCGCTTGATGTCGATCACGTCGCCGCCGTCTCCTCCGAACAGACGGTCGTGACCGGTGTCGCCCCAGAGCGCGTCCCCGCCGTCACCGGCGAAGACGACATCGTCGCCCGCCCCCGCGTTGACGACGTCTCGTCCCGCGCCCGCGTGGATCGAGTCGCGACCGGCGGAGCCGAGCACGAGGTCGTCGCCACCGAGGGTCGACTGGGTCAGGGTCACCACCCGCACGAGCGTGCCGACCGGGCGGACCCGCTCCTCGATGAAGCCCCGCTTGTCCGAGACGGTGCGGTCGACCGCACCGAGGGCCGCTGCGGGCGTCGGCACGTCGACACCCTGGTCCCCGACGAGGGCGTCGTCGCCGTCACCGCCGTCGAGGAGGTCACCCTGCACCTGCGTGCCGAGGTACTGCTGCTTCGTCCTCGTCGTGCGGGTGTTGTCGAACTGACCGTAGAGGTCGTCGTCGCCCCCGTTGCCGAGGAGCTGGTCGCTGCCGGCCCAGACCCCGGGCCCCTCGTCGGCCATCGCCACCTGACGCACGACGTGCACGCCGGAGGCGCCGCCGGTGAGCGACCTGTTGGGGCCGTTGCGGGTGACCCGGCCGTTGTCACCGAGCAGCACGTCGCGTGCGTCGCCGCCCTCGAGGACGTCGTTGCCGTCGACCAGCGTGGCGGCGCTCGGGTCGGTCGCGACCGTGACCGGTGTCAGGAGCCGGTCCAGGAGCAGCGGGCCGGTCAGCGCGATGATCGCGCCGGTGCGGCTCGAACCACCTCCGACGAGGTCGTCCTCGCCGGTGCCACCGGTCAGGGCGTCGTCGCCGACGTTGCCCTCGGCGTAGTCGTCGCCGTCGCCGGCGTCGACCGAGTCGTCGCCGAGCTGGCCGAAGATCAGGTCGCGTCCGTCGCCACCGAGCATCGCGTCGCCGCCACCGAGGTCGTCGGGCGCCGTCGAGCCGGCGACGACGACGTCGGCGAGCACGATCGAGCGCAGCCTCGTGCCGTCGCCGCGGGTCGCCGGGGTGTCGATCGGGTCGCCGAAGCGCGAGGGTCGGGTGATCCGGCCGTTGTCGCCCAGGAGGACGTCGTCACCGGATCCGCCGTCGATGCTGGTGTCTGCGGTGTCGAGCACCTCGGAGGGCGCCAGGACCGACGGCGTGGCCACGCCGAGGAAGAGCCGGTCCCCGGTGGAGCCGAGCGGGCGTCCGTCCGCGGTCGACGAGCCGCCCAGCAGGTCGTCGTCGTCGTCCCCGCCACGGATCGTGTCGGCACCGTCGTTGCCCTCGACGTAGTCGTCCCCGTCGTCCCCGTCGATCTCGTCCTTGCCGCCCTGGCCGAAGATCCGGTCGGTGCCGGCGTTGCCGTGGATCTCGTCCTGGCCGTACGCCGAGCTGTCCGGTGTGGCGGTGCGCGTGGCGACGTCGTCGAGCTGGATCACGTAGGGCGGGCCCGCGTAGCCGGTGCGCGAGGTCATCGCCTCCACCCGGATCGGGAGGGCGTTGTCGCCGGCGATCAGGTCGTCGCCGTCGAAGCCGTCGGGTCCGCCGTCGCCGTGGAGGGTGTCGCCCAGGTCGTCCTGGGCCGCACCGGAGCGGTCGACGGTGACCCGGGTGTCGACGGCACGGTCGACGGTCGAGCCGCCGACGACCACGTCGTCGCCGTCGTCGCCGTAGGCCGTGTCCGCGCCGGGGCCACCCTCGACGACGTCGTCGTCCTGGCCGCCGCGCACGAGGTCGTCGCCGAGCGAGCCGAAGACGAAGTCGCAGTCGTAGCCGCCGTAGAGCTCGTCGTAGGCGAGCGGCGTGCCCGGCGAGCCCTCCGCCTGCCCGGCGACACCGTCGTCGGCCAGCAGGGTGAGGTAGCGCGTGGTCGGAGCAGGCCCGCAGAGCAGGGCGCTGTCGGGGAAGACCAGGTCGGAGGACCCCGCGGTGGCGGTCACCGTCTCCGGGACGAGACCCGCCGTGCGCCACGGCACCGCGGGGTCGGTCACGGCCGCCACGATCTCCTCCGAGACCGCGGCCGCGTTCTCGGCCGCGAGCACGTCGTCACCGCGGCCGCCCAGGAGCACGTCCTGACCGTCGGCAGCACCGGAGACGTCGTTGCCTCCGACGAGGTCGTCGGCACCCTCGCTGCCGCGCAGGCGGTCCTCGCCGTCACCACCGAGCAGGTGGTCGTCGCCGAGTCCACCCACGAGGACGTCGCTGTCCGGTCCGCCGAGGAGCACGTCGACGCCGTCGTCGCCGAGGGCGAGGTCGTTGCCGTCCCCTCCGACGAGCAGGTCGGTGCCGTCGTCACCTCCGAGGTAGTCGGAGCCGACGCCTCCGCGCACCTCGTCGTTGCCGTCGCCCGCCAGCAGGCAGTCGCCGTCGGCGTTGGCCCCGGTCTCGAGCATGGAGGGCAGGTCGATCATCCCGGTGTCCTGGGCGTCGACGGTGCCGTTGCGGTCGAGGTCGACGCGTCCGTCGATGACCACGAACTCGCCGTCGAGCAGACCCTCGAAGGTGGCTGACGAGCCCGAGGCGCCGACGACGCCGCCAGTGACCGACAGGCCGGCGAGCCGACCGGTGTCGGCGGTCACGTCCGCGCTTCCCGCACTTCCGAGCAGGTCGCTGTTGAGGTCGACCAGTCCGGCGACCACGCGGGTGGTCGGGTTGCAGTCGATCAGTCGCTCGCCCTCGGGCGGGGGAGTGTTGCCGCGCTCGGCGGTGTCGCGTCCCTCGCCGTACGTCGCGTCGTCGCCGTCGGAGCCGAGCAGGAGGTCCGAGCCGGCACCTCCGGCCAGGACGTCGTCGCCCTCACCGCCGTCGAGGTAGTCGTCGCCCGAGCCGGTGGCACCCTGCCCCAGGGATCCGTCGAGCACGCGGACCCCGTTGCGCTGCAGGACGACGTCGTCGCCGAACATCACGTCGTCGCCGGGGCCGCCGTCGGCGCGGTCGTCGCCCTCACCGCCGCGGATGACGTCGTCGTCGCTCTCGCCGGCCGGACTCCGGGCACCCCCGTCGCCGGAGAGCTGGTCGTCGCCGGAGCGGCCGCACAGCTCGTCGGGTCCTGACCCACCGTCGAGGGTGTCCGAGCCGTTGCCACCGATGACGTAGTCGGCCTCCGCGCCGCCCGTCACGAAGTCGGTGGTGGGCACACCGCTCTCAGCCGGCCCCGAGGTGCAGAGCCCGTCGAGCGCGGCGTCCTCGGGGACGGCTGCGGTCAGGACCTTCACCTTCTCGACCTTGTAGGTGTTGGGCGCTGCCTCGGTCGGTCCCTGCACCAGGACGTTGACGGTCCTGCTGCCGGTGGTGAACAACGTGGTCGCGGTCGGGTTGCTCAGCGAATCTGCGCTGCCACCCACCACGACGTCGGAGCCGTCCCCTCCGTCCACGGTGTCGGTGCCCGGGCCGCCGATGAGCACGTCACCGCTGTCGAAGCCGAGCCGCACCTGCTTCTCGACCTCGGCGAAGGTCGTGCCGCGGGGCTGCACGAGCGTGGCTCGCACGTCACGACCGGAGCCGCCCACCACGCTGTCGTCGCCGTCCTGACCGTCGGCACGGTCGGCGCCGGGTCCGCCCTCGAGACGGTCGTTGCCCACGCCACCGCGCAGGTCGTCGCTCCCCGCGCCGCCCCCCACGATGTCGTTGCCCTCGCCACCGGTGGCGGAGTCGTCGCCCAGACCGGTCTCGATGGAGTCGTTGCCGGGACCGCCGTCGATGCCGAAGGCACCGGCTCCGTCGTCCCCGTCTCCGGTGACGAGCACGTCGTCACCGGCACCACCGGTGAGTCGCGTGACGGGGGTGTCGAACGCGCTCGTGACGAGGGTGGGGACCTCCGCGTCGTCGTACTCCTCGCCGGTCAGGAAGGAGATCTTGTCGTTCTCCGCACCGCCGTCGGCCTGGAAGGTCGGCCGGGACCTCGTGAAGTACGAGGTCGCCCCCGTGGTCGAGATGGTGACACCCGACTTGAAGATCGTGACGTCCCAGCCGTCGCGACCAGTGCCTGGTTCGACGCCCGGTCGCACCTGGACGTTCTGCACCCGTCCGAAGCCGGAGATCTCGTAGTTGGTGAGGCCGCCGGGGCGGTCGAACTGACGCACCTCGAAGTCGTAGGGGATCTCCGGGCTGGGTCGTGCCCCGTTGTTGGTGTAGACGAGATCGAGGTTGTCACCCGTGCGCTCGACGAGGTTCGGGACCGCGTCGGGGCAGCCGTAGGTGAACAACGAGTACGGCCCGAGGCGCAGGAGGTCGAACTGGTAGGAGAGCGACGTCAGGAACAGGTCGATGTCGATGAAGATCGCGATGAACGCCTCGAGGTCGGCCGACACGTCGAAGGCGCACTCGGGGTTGCCGACGAAGGTGTCGCGCAGCTCGGCCACGCGCAGCCGGCCGTCGTCGTTGGGGTCGTTGAGGTCGACGTTGATCGTCAAGGTGACCCCGGCCTTCAGCCCCGCGGTGACGATGCCGATGCTCACCCCCGCGCCCGCCTCGAGCGTCGTGACGATCTTGACCTCGGGGACGTCGACGCCGTCGGCGTCGAGGTCGTCGATGTAGAAGCCCTCGCGGATGATGTCACTGGTGTCGTCGGTGAGCGCCACGTAGGCGTCGAGCAGGCCCTGGGTGTCCCCGGGAGCCACCGACTCCGCGGCGAGGGTCTGCGGGTAGGAGTCGAAGCCCATCGCGAGACGACCCTCGACCGAGATGGAGCCACCGACGAAGGGGCTGATCGGCACCGGTCCGGCCATGATCGGTCCGAACTTCTGGTTGTAGGACACCTGCGCGACCAGCGTGCCGAGGTCGAGACGGAAGAACGACGCCTCGCCCTCGCCGGTGAGCATGTCCATGATCTGGTCGGGGTCGGCCAGGAACGGCAGGGAGAAGCCCGGCAGCTGGCCGGTGACCGACTTCGTCGTCGTGTCGACCCGCTCGGCGACGTTGCGCTTGCCCTTGCGGTTGTCGCCGGTGGTCTGCCCGGCAGCGCCGGCGGCGTTCTCGTCGGCGCTGAGGTCACCGGCGCCGGGGCACGGTTGGGGTGCCTTCTTCTGGGGCGTCGTGGTGGTGGTGCCGTCCGGCGCGGTGGTCGTCGGGTACGTCGTGACCGTCTCGGTGCACGAGTCGTAGAGCGACACGTCACGCGGGTCGACGGTCAGGACGGCGCCGGCCTCGGCGAGGTTCTCGAGCTCGACGGTGCCGGCGGAGAGCTCAGCGAGACCGCCGATCACGGTCGCGACGCCGCCCACGAGGTTGATGACCCGGTAGGCCAGCTCGAGCTGCGGCTTCTCCGTCGCCTCCGACAGGGTGCCGAGCAGGCTCAGCAGGGAGACCTCGCCGCCGCCACCCAGCTCGGAGAGGTCGGAGACCACCGGGATGCGGGTGCGGAGCACGTCGATCACGTCGCGCACGGGTGCGAGGTAGGGGTCGATCACCGCGAACTGCTTGCCGATCGCGGTCGCGACCGGTCCCACGTCGAGCCCCACCTGGTTGTAGGTGACGTCGCCGAAGCGCTTGTCCGCGGGGTTGGTGGGATCCCAGGGGATGTCGATGTTGCCGCTGAGGTCCAGGGTGCCGAGGTCCTTGCCCGGGACGTCGGTGATGGTCGCGAAGTCGAGGCTCAAACCCTTCTCGGGTCCGGCCCCGGGGCTCGCCTCGAAGCCGGGGGTGGCCTTCAGCCCGCCGTCGTAGAGGTCGAACAGGTCGTAGGTCTGGGGGGCCGGGTCGACCACGACGCGGGTCGCGACGTCGCCACCGCCGGCACCAGCGGCCTCGAGCGTGGCGGGCAGGTAGCCCACGACCGCCCGGATTCCGTCGTCGGGCAGGGTCGCCGTGACGTCGAGGTCCAGCTGGTCGGCGGGCCGGACGACGATCTGGGGACCCACGCCCCGGGTGAGCTTCAGGGTGATCGGGAGGGTCCAGAGCGTCGTCGTCTCGACCTCGTCGAGCGAGCGGACCTCGAGTCCGGCCAGACCGGTCTGGAACTGCGCCCTGCCGTCGTCCTTCTTCTTGCTCGTGAGGGTCAGGCTCACCGACACGTCGTTCCAGCGGGTGGGTGAGTCGTTGGCGCCGCCGGCGCAGGCGCCACCCGGGCAGGTGACCTCGACGGTCACGGCGCCGGGTGTGATGCCCTCGAGCTCGTCGACGCCGGCGACGGCTGCTGTCACGGCGGTGCGCAGCTGGCTGCTCAGGTCGGCGGCCTTGGGGGCGTTCTGGACCGGTGCCGTGAGGAGCTCGTCGCGCAGCGAGGAGGTGAGGTCGGTCAGGATGCCCGCCACCCCGGCGCCGGCGTCGAGGTCGGTCCCGATGAGCGGCGCCGAGACCGGGAACCCCGTGGTGGGGTCGAGGTTGCGCGGGGCGGCGCCGTCCATCGCGGAGCCGAGCGCGGTGGAGAGCCCGTCGAGGCCCTCGGCGAGGAACTGCACCTGCATCGGGTCGGGCGCCTTGGCCACCGCTCCCTGCCCACCGGAGGAGGCCGTGGCATCGGCCTGGTAGGTGATGGTGGTGCCGTCCTCGATCGTGAGGTCGGCGGCAGCGCCGAAGCCGTCGGTGCCGCTGCTGAGGAGGTTGCGCCGGCTGGTGGCGAGCACGCCGCCGTCGTACGTCGTGTCGACACCGACACCGAGGGATCCGGTGGACGGCGCGTCCACGGTGAGGGCCGCGACGCCCGCCTGGAGCGGGTGACCGTCGAGCTCGGGCTTCCCGAGCGTCATCGTCGCCTCGGAGGCCGTGCTGGTCTTCTCGTCGAGGACCGAGCGTGCGGTCTCGCGGTCGACGTCGATCGCCAGCGTCGTCTCGGAGGTCACCTGGACCGCCTGCTGCTGCTGGTCCTCGCCCGGCGCGGCAGCGGCGCTGAGCACCTGCCCCCGGCCCGGCTCCGCTGCGGAGCCGACGTCGTCGAAGCGCAGGGCCGCGTCGATCGACGACCCGATCGGCGCCTGCGCGGCCAGCTCCACGCCGAGCGAGTCGGTGTCGAGGGTGAAGGCCAACGTGGGTCGGTAGTCGACCCCTGGCTCCTCGGCGACCCCGATGAGGCTGCCGACCGCCCGGCTGAGCTCCTGGGCGCTCGACACCGGGGTGCCGCCGGCGTTCCCGCGCTCGTCCTCGGTCGCGGCCTGCGCGATCGCCGCGAGTCCCTCGCGCAGCGCTCCACGCTCGACCGCGAGCTGGGCGGGGAGGAGGTCGACGAGGGGGAGCGAGGAGGTGTACTGGTCGAAGGTCAGGTCGCCGGGTTGGCCGACGGTGGTGTTGTCGGAGTCCAGCTGGTCGAACTCGGTCAGGGTGGTGGTGAGACCGTCGATGACCGAGTTGCGCAGCGCGAAGGGATCCCCGAGCACGATCAGCTGCACGGTCTGGTCGGCCTCCACGGGCGCGTCGTCGTCGTCGAAGGCCAGCTCCTCGCAGGTCAGGGTGTCCTCGTCGATCACCGTGACGTTCTGGCAGGCGAACCCGTCGGAGACCAGGCGCCGGGCGACCTCGACGCGGTCGGCCGAGGGAGCGACGTTCAGGGCGTCGTACAGCGTCGTCGTGCCGGTCGGCAGCGTGGTGACGTCGATGCGCACCTCGTCGCCGGCGGTGCCGGGGCGGGGCTCGACGTAGGTGCGGCCGTCGAGGAACGCTGCCGGGACCGGGTCGAAGACACGGAGCTCGTCGTAGTCGCCGAGGAAGGAGACCGACGGCTTGCCATCGACATTCCACGAGATGGACGCGCTCCCACTGGCGGGGCCGCTGGTCCCGGAGGCGTAGGTCGTCCCGGCGAGGGGTTGCTCGGTCGCCTCGAACGCGATGGACGAGACCACCTGCGACGCCAGCTCGAGCTGGTCGGGGTCGAGCGCACCGCTCTCGGGCTCCAGCAGGTCGGAGATCAGCAGCGGGTCGGTCACGTCGGCGCCGTCGTCGACCACACGGATCAGCTCCACAGCAGGCGTGCTGCCGTCCGGCCGGGCGGAGTCGCGGCCGACGGTGAGGCCGGTGAGGTCGACCGACACCTCGAGGAAACCGATCCTCGCGTCGAGGTCGGCGAGCTTGGCGAGCTCGTCCGGGCCCATCGCCGCCGAGACGTCCTCGATGCGCAGGAGCGAGCGGTCCGCCGGGAGGAGGGACGTCTCGCGGGCCACGCCGTCGGCGAGCTTCCCGGTCTGGATGCCGAAGCCGACGTCGAAGGTGGCACCACGCGCGGTGACGCTCGCGGTTGCCGGGTCCGGGGCCGGAAGCGGCGGATCCTGCACCGGCGGGGCGGGCGCGCGCAGGCCGGTCAGCCCGACCAGGGCTCCCAGGGAGTCGGGGTTGCCGAGCTCCAAGGAGGTCGGCTTCGCGCCCTGCTCGATGGCGACGGCCACGTCGAGCCGCTTGTCGGTCAGCGTGGCGGAGGCGGTCGAGCCGTCGAGCTCGGCGATCCGGGCGACGACGTCCTGGACGGTGCGTGGCATCGAGCGCGCGGTGAGCTGCTGGTCGCCCGCGGTGAAGGTCACCTCGAGGTCCGGTTCACCATCGGAGTCGAGGACCTTCACGACATCGGTCGGTGCCTGGCCGATCGCGGCGTCCGGCGGCGTCGCACCGATCGTGCCGGCGTCCTTGAGCGACCAGGAGATCCCGGTGAGCGCACCGAGGCCCTCGGCGGTGGTCGCCTGGCAGTAGACCGCCTCCCCGGGGGCCGCGATGCCGGTGGGCGGGTTGTCCGGGGACGCGCCGCACGTCACCTGGGCCGAGGCGGCCGTCGCGAGGAGGGCGAGCAGGTCGTCGCCCGGCGAGAACAGGTCGGAGGTGCCGCCACGGAGGTGGGGGAACGGCACGTCGGCAGCCTCCTGGAGGGCGAGGACGGTCCCGGTGTACTGCGCCAGGGACGTCAGGCCGTCGACCATCGACAACCCCGTCGCCTGCCGCAGCTTGGCGCCGTACGCCGGATCGGTGTCGACCAGCGGCCACACGGTGTCCGTCGAGGGGTCGGTCTCGAGCCCGAGGACGCCCGTGCGGTCGGCGGGGTCGCCACCCTTCAGCGAGTCGGGCAGGGCCACGTCGAGCTCGACGTCGACGTCGTCGGCTGTCGTGGTGACCTGGAAGAGGTCGGGCAGCGTGGAGTAGCGCAGGTCCTCCAGGGTGAGGAGGTCACGGCCGTCCGGGTCGCGCATGGTGATCCGCTGGGTGCGACCGATGCGGTACTGACCGCCGGTCACGTCGATGTCGGTGAAGCCCTGACGGGCGGAGAAGGGTGGGAGGTCGTCGGTGTCGATGTCGACGGACACGTCGAAGACGGGCCTGCCCACCAGGGCGACCCGGAGCAGCTCCTCGGTCTGCGCGGGGTCGATCTCGACGACGAACGGCGAGGTCGGGACCGTCGTGAGCGTGACGGTGACCGCGCCCGCTCCGTCGTTGGCGCCGAGTCGCAGGTCGCCGTCGTCGTAGACCAGCGGGAGGTCGGTCGTGACCGACTGGCCGTAGGTGAAGGCGATCGCGGAGTCGTCGCTACCAGCGGGCGGCTCGACCAGGGTGATGCCGTCGACGGCGTCGAGCGCGGTCTCGAGGTCGGTGTTGGCCAGTGCCTGCTGCAGGCTGGCGGCCAGGCTCGAGTCGAGGCCCAGCAGGTCGGCCGTCGAACGGGTGGTGAACGGCAGCGGGGTCGACAGCTCGGGGATCTGTCCGACGGCGGAGATGGCTCCGGCGATGGCGATGACACCGGCGCGCAGCGTCGACTCGTCGGTCGCCGGTGCCGAGGTCGGCGCGGCCCCCGCGGCGGCGGGCGTCGGGAGCACGGGGCTGCCCGCGAGGAGCACCGCTCCGACCGTGGCCGATGCCAGGGCGCGACCGAATAGACGTGTGTTGCTCATCTGCTGAACCCATTTCCCCTGCTCACGAGCATCGCGAGCTTCCCGCGGGACGGTTTATCACCGATCGCGACCCCCACGACGTGAAACGTCGATTTCTGGATGGGTGCGGGGGTCGGCGTGCTCCCGCACCGATGCCGCCGGCGGTGGGTAGGGTGAGTCGCGCTGAGCTTCCCCCGCGTCAGTCCCACGTCCCAGACCATCGGTGATGGAGCCCTGCGTTGTACCTCAAGAGCCTGACCCTGAAGGGCTTCAAGTCCTTCGCCTCGGCGACGACCCTCCAGCTCGAGCCGGGCATCACCTGCATCGTCGGTCCCAACGGGTCGGGCAAGTCCAACGTCGTCGACGCCCTCGCGTGGGTCATGGGCGAGGCGAGCGCCAAGAGCCTGCGCGGCGGCAAGATGGACGACGTCATCTTCGCCGGCACGTCCGGTCGCCCGCCCCTGGGGCGCGCCGAGGTGGTGCTCACGATCGACAACTCCGACGGCGCGCTGCCGATCGAGTACGCCGAGGTCACGATCAGCCGCACGATGTTCCGCTCCGGCGGCTCGGAGTACGCCATCAACGGCACCGGCTGCCGGCTGCTCGACGTCCAGGAGCTCCTCAGCGACTCCGGCATCGGCCGCGAGATGCACGTCATCGTCGGCCAGGGCCAGCTCGACACGATCCTGCACGCCACGCCGGAGGACCGCCGCGGCTTCATCGAGGAGGCCGCCGGCGTCCTCAAGCACCGCAAGCGCAAGGAGAAGGCGCTCCGCAAGCTCGACGCCACCGAGGGCAACCTCACCCGGCTCGCCGACCTGCTCTCCGAGCTGCGCCGCCAGCTCAAGCCGCTCGGTCGCCAGGCCGAGGTCGCTCGCCGCGCGGTCACGGTGCAGGCCGACGCCCGCGACGCCAAGGCGCGGCTCATGGCCGACGACCTCGTCACCGCACGCACCGCTCTCGAGCAGGAGATGGCCGACGAGTCGATCCTGGTGGAGCGACGCGAGCAGGTCGAGGCCGCGCTCGCCGCCGGACGGGCCGAGGAGGCCCGCATCGAGGCCGCGCTGCGCGAGGACCTGCCGGCGCTGAGCGCGGCCCAGGAGACGCAGTACGCCCTGACGGGTCTGCGCGAGCGCTTCCGCGGCACCCAGGGCTGGCCGCCGAGCGGATCCGCAACGCCGCCTCCGTCGGCGAGGCCGCCGAGCAGGGCCGCGACCCCGACGAGATCGAGGCCGAGGCCGAGCGGGTGCGCGCCCAGGAGCAGGAGATCGCCGCCCAGGTCGACGGTCACCGCGTCGCCCTCGAGGCCGGACTCGCCGCGCGCAAGAGCGCCGAGGACGCCGCCGCCGAGGAGGAACGGCGCATCGCCGCCCTGCAGCGGGCCGCCGCCGACCGTCGCGAGGGCCTCGCGCGCCTGACCGGTCAGGTCAACGCCCTCAAGTCCCGCGCTGCAGCGGCCGACGAGGAGGTCGGCCGTCTGACGCTCGCCCGCGAGGAGGCCGCGGCCCGGGCCGACCGCGCCCAGCGCGACTTCACCTCCCTGGAGACCAAGGTCGCCGGGCTCGACGCCGGCGAGGAGGGCCTCGACGCCGAGCACGAGGCGGCGACGGCGAGCCTCGAGGACGTCGAGGAACGCCTCGCCGGCGTGCGCGAGCAGGCCACCCAGGCCGACCGCGACCGCTCGACGCTCGCGGCCCGCAAGGACGCCCTCGAGATGGGGCTCAACCGCAAGGACGGCGCCGGTGCGCTGCTGGCCGACGCCGACGCGGTGCCCGGGCTGCTCGGCTCGGTCGCCGCCCTGGTCACGGTACCGCCGGCTACGAGGCCGCCGTCGCCGGCGCGCTGGGTGCCGCCGCCGACGCGGTCGCGGTGGCCGACGCCGACGCCGCAGTCGCGGCGATCTCGCACCTGCGCGCGGGCGACCTCGGTCGCGCGGGGCTCGTGCTCGCGGGCAGCGCCGACGCCGGCCCGCGACTGGCCCACGCTCCCGGACCACGCGACGTACGCCGTCGACGCGGTCGAGTGCCCCGACACGCTGCGCGGGGCGCTCACCCGCCTGCTGGCCCGGATCGCCGTCGTCGACGACCTGGACGCCGCGCGCGCCCTCGTCGCCGACCTACTCCGACGTCGTGGCCGTCACCCGCGACGGCGACCTCCTCGGCACCCACGTCGCCGGGGGCGGCTCGACCGCCCAGCAGAGCCTGATCGAGATCCAGAGCGCGGTCGACGACGCCGCCGCCCAGCTGGCCGAGGCGACGGCGACGGGGGAGCGGCTCGGCTTCGAGCAGTCGCACGCTCGAGCGCGAGCGGCTCGACGCCCACAAGCGGGTCGACGTGGCCCTCGCGCGCCTGCACGAGTCCGACGCGACGCTGGCCGCGGTCGCCGAGGAGCTGGGCCAGTACGGCTCGCAGTCGCGCGCGGCCAGGGGCGAGGCCGAGCGGCTCGCCCAGGCGATCGAGAAGGCGCAGGCCGCCCGCGAGGCCGACCTGGCCGGGCTCGCCGACCTCGAGCAGCGGCTCGTCACCGCCGAGGACGCTCCCGACGAGGAGCCCGACACCACCGAGCGCACCCGCCTCGCCGAGGAGGCCAAGGTCGGCCCGCCAGGGCGAGATGGACGCCCGCCTGGCGCTGCGGACCGCCGAGGAGCGCGCCCGCGCCCTGCACGGCCGGGTCGACACCCTGCTGCGTCAGGCCCAGGCCGAGCGCGACACCCGAGCGCGGGCCGCCGAGCGGCGCGAGCGGCTGCTGCGGGAGGGGCGCGCGGCCGAAGCGGTCAGCATCGCGGCCGGCTACGTCCTGGCTCGGCTCGAGGTCTCGATCTACGAGGCCACGCAGGCGCGGCTGCGGGTGGAGCAGGCCCGCGGAGGGCGCGAGCGCGAGCTGCTCGAGGTGCGCGCCGAGCTGCGCGAGCTCGGCAAGGAGCACGACGAGCTGGTCAACTCCGTGCACCGCGACGAGATGGCGCGCACCCAGCAGCGGATGCGCATCGAGCAGCTCGAGGAGCGTGCGCTCGACGAGCTCGGTCTCGACATCGAGGCGCTGGTCGCCGACTTCGGTCCCGACCAGCTCGTGCCGCCGTCCCTGGCCACGCCGGAGGAGGAGGCCGCCACCGCGGTCGCCGAGGCGGCGAGCGCGGGAGGAGTCCGAGCCCGCGCCGTCGGTGCCCTACGTGCGCGAGGAGCAGGTCAAGCGACTCAAGCAGGCCGAGCGCCAGCTCACCATGCTCGGCAAGGTCAACCCGCTGGCGCTCGAGGAGTTCTCGGCCATGGAGGAGCGCCACAAGTTCCTCACCGAGCAGCTCGAGGACCTCAAGAGCACCCGCAAGGACCTCCTCGACATCGTCAAGGAGGTCGACAGCCGCGTCGAGCAGGTCTTCACCGAGGCCTACGCCGACGTCGAGAAGGCCTTCGACTCGACCTTCGCGCGGCTCTTCCCCGGGGGCGAGGGGCGCCTGGTCCTCACCGACCCCGACAACATGCTCCCCACCGGCATCGAGGTCGAGGCGCGCCCGCCCGGCAAGAAGGTCAAGCGGCTCTCGCTGCTCTCCGGCGGCGAGCGCTCGCTCGTGGCGGTGGCCTTCCTGGTCGCGCTCTTCAAGGCTCGTCCCTCGCCCTTCTACATCCTCGACGAGGTCGAGGCCGCCCTCGACGACACCAACCTCGGCCGGCTGCTGGAGATCTACGAGGAGCTCCGCGAGAACTCCCAGCTGCTCGTGATCACCCACCAGAAGCGCACGATGGAGGTCGGCGACGCGCTCTACGGCGTGACCATGCGCGGCGACGGCGTCAGCGCCGTCATCTCCCAGCGGCTGCGGGAGAGCGAGACCGAGGCACCGGCGACGTAGCCGCTGGAGGTGAGCCGGCCGTCGCCGGCCTCTGGCACGATGCCGACATGCCCGACCGCCCGGCCCGTCCCACCCGAGCCGACTACGTCGCCTGGCGCACCGCCACGACGCGCTGGTCCGACGACGACGTCTACGGCCACCTCAACAACGCCCGCTACTTCGACCTCATCGACACCGCGGTCAACGCCCACCTCGCCGAGGCGACCGGCACCGACATCCGCGAGCTGCCCCAGATCGGGGTCGTCGCCGAGGTCTCGTGCCGCTACTTCGCCGAGATGGGCTACCCGCGACCGATCGAGCTCGGCCTGGTCGTCGACCGGCTCGGCAGCTCCTCGGTCATCTACCGGATCGGGCTCTTCCAGGGCGGCGACGGCTCGCCCGAGGAGCCGGCCTGCGCGGAGGGCCGCTTCGTGCACGTCTACGTCGACAACGCCGACCCCGCACGGCCGGTGACGCCGGTGCCGGACCTCATCCGCGTCGGCCGTGGAGCCGCTGGTGCGGGAGCGCCGCGCACGGCTGATTGGATGGGCGCATGGACCTCCTGCAGCTGATCATCCTCATCGCCGTCGGGGCGCTCGTCGCCATCGGCGCCGGCGTCGGACTGCTGGTCCGCTCCCGTCGTACGACGACCGCGCCGCGGCGCCCGAGCGCCCGGTCGAGGTCGACCCCGACCCTCGAGCTCGACCCGGAGCACGCCGGCCGCGCCGCCGGTCGACATCGAGCCTCAGGTCGACCCCGGCCCTCGAGCGGCCCGAGGGCACCAAGTCGCGGCTGGTCCGCCTGCGCGAGCGCCTCGCCGGCTCGCAGGGCGGTCCTGGGACGCAGCCTGCTGGCGCTGCTGAGCCGCGACAAGCTCGACGAGGACACGTGGGAGTCGATCGAGGACCTCCTGCTCACCGCCGACGTCGGCGTCGCGCCCACGCAGCAGGTCGTCGACAACCTGCGCACCCGGCTGCGCGTCGGCGGCGACGAGGCCGGTGACCCCAAGGCGGTGCTGCGCGACGAGCTGATCGCCCTCGTCGACCCGACCATGGACCGCCGCCTCAAGTCAGCGGGGCCGACGGCCAGCCCGGCGTCGTCCTCGTCGTCGGCGTCAACGGCGCCGGCAAGACCACCACGGTCGGCAAGATCGCCCGGATCCTCGTCGCCGAGGGCCGCACCGTGACGCTCGGTGCCGCCGACACCTTCCGCGCCGCCGCCGTCGAGCAGCTGGCGACCTGGGCCGAGCGGGTCGGCGTCGACGTCGTCAAGGGCCCCGAGGGCACCGACCCGGCCAGCGTCGCCTTCGACGCGGTCAAGCAGGGCGTCGAGGCCGGCGTCGACACCGTCATCGTCGACACGGCCGGACGGCTGCAGAACAAGGCCGGCCTGATGGACGAGCTCGGCAAGGTCAAGCGCGTCATCGAGAAGCAGGCGCCGGTGACCGAGGTCCTGCTGGTCCTCGACGCGACGACCGGCCAGAACGGCATGATCCAGGCGCGGGTGTTCAGCGAGGTCGTCGACGTCACCGGCATCGTGCTGACCAAGCTCGACGGCTCGGCCAAGGGCGGCATCGTCGTCGCCGTCCAGCGCGAGCTCGGCGTGCCGGTCAAGCTCGTCGGCCTCGGCGAGGGTCCCGACGACCTCGCGCCCTTCGACGCCGGCGCCTTCGTCGACGCCCTCCTGGGCTGAGAGTCGGCTGAACGCGTCCCGGGCGCAGGCCGGACAACGTCCCGCCCGCGCTCGACAGGGCCGCAAGATCGCCGCGGACCCGACACCGGTTTACGCGCTCGAAACAAAGTGGCCGAGTTCGTTACCTGACTAGAACATTCCCCGGACGGCAGTGAAATGTCGCCGCACGAGGCTTCCACGGAATCAGGCGGGACCGCGCCGACAGTGACGTCGACACCTTCCCGACCTACCCGAGATCCAAACTCCATGGAGGTCCTGTGGACGGCTATAACGCCTTCATGCTCGTGGCCACGCTGCTCGTGCTGATGATGACGACCCCGGCACTGGCACTGTTCTACGGCGGCATGACGCGCTCGAAGTCCGTGCTCAACATGATGATGATGTGCTTCGTCGTCGATGGCGATCGTCGGCATCGTCTGGGTGCTGTGGGGCTACGGCATGGTGTTCAGCGGCGAGGGGGGCATCGACGACGTTCTTCAACTCGCCGTTCAGCAACTTCGCCCTCGACGGCGTCGACTACGGCGGCTACACGTTCATGATGTTCCAGCTGACGTTCGCCGTCATCACCGCGGCGCTGATCAGCGGTGCGATCGCCGACCGGGTGAAGTTCTCCGCCTGGATCGTCTTCCTGCCCATCTGGGCGACGCTGTCGTACTTCCCGCTGGCGCACATGGTGTTCGGTGTGCACCGACGACGCCCTGATCTGCTCCAACATCGGCGCGCAGGACTACGCCGGAGGCACCGCGGTGCACATCAACGCCGGTGTCGCCGGCCTGGTGCTGGCGCTGCGTGGTCGGCAAGCGGATCGGGTGGCCCAAGGAGAAGATGCGGCCGCACAACCTGACGCTGACGATGCTCGGCGCCGCGCTGCTGTGGGTCGGCTGGTACGGCTTCAACGTCGGATCGCTCGTCTTCACCGACGCGATCGACCCGAGCGCCCAGTTCCTCGAGGAGACCGGCCTGACCTTCGCCAACACGACGCTGGCCACCATGGCGGCGATCCTCGGTTGGCTCGCCATCGAGCGGTTGCTGCACGGCAAGGCGACCACTCTCGGAGCAGCCTCCGGCATCGTCGCCGGCTTGGTCGCGATCACCCCGGCCGCCGGTGCGGTCAACGTCCTCGGTGCCTGCATCATCGGCCTGGTCGCCGGAGTCGGTCTGTGCCTGGGCCGTCGGGCTCAAGTTCAAGTTCGGTCTCGACGACTCCCTCGACGTCGTCGGCGTGCACCTCGTCGGCGGCATCATCGGCACGCTGATGATCGGACTGTTCTCCGTCACCGCACCCGCGGACTCCACCATCGCCGGCGGTGCCGTCGACGGTCTCTTCTACGGTGGCGGCATCGACTCGCTGGTCGACCAGCTCCTGGGTGTCCTCGTGGCCATCGCCTGGTCGGGCGTCACCACGCTCATCATCGCCCTGGCCATCAAGTACACGATGGGCTGGCGCGTCAGCGAGGAGGCCGAGGTCGGCGGGATCGACCTCGACCAGCACGGAGAGTCGGCCTACGATCTCCACGCCGGAGCACTGTCGGGCTCGACCCTGTCCGGCTCGACCGAAGGGATTCTCAAGTGAAGCTCGTGACCGCGGTCATCAAGCCGCACAAGTGGGAGGACGTCCGCGAGGCCCTCGAGACCTTCGGCGTGACCGGGATGACCGTCAGCGAGGTCAGCGGCTACGGCCGCCAGAAGGGCCACACCGAGGTCTACCGGGGCGCGGAGTACGACATCGCCCTGGTGCCGAAGATCCGCATCGAGATCGTCGTCGACGACGCTGACGCCGCCGACATCGTCGACATCGTCGTGCGGACCGCCCAGACGGGCCGGATCGGCGACGGCAAGGTGTGGGTCAGCCCGGTCGAGACCGTCATCCGGGTCCGCACCGGTGACAAGGACGAGGCGGCACTCTGACGCGCCGCGGCTCGCGTGCGCCTGATTCGGGTAGGTGGCACGAGGGTCGCAGCGAGCGCCAGCACGCTACGGCCCGGTCGTCCTCGGACGGCCGGGCCGTAGCGCCTCCCACCGTGGTCCGCCACGGTCGGGCATGATCGGCCGGGTCATCCGCTGCAACCACCCGCCGCATCGAGACGTCGACGACGAGGAGACACGACCAGATGAAGCTCGTGACCGCAGTCATCAAGCCCCACAAGTGGGAGGACGTCCGGCAGGCGCTGGAGACCGCCGGCGTGAGCGGGATGACCGTCAGCGAGGTCAGTGGCTACGGCCGGCAGAAGGGCCACACCGAGGTCTACCGGGGTGCCGAGTACGAGATCAGCCTGGTGCCCAAGATCCGCCTCGAGGTCGCGGTGGAGGACGCCGACGTGGAGCAGGTCGTCGCCACGATCGAGGCGCGGCGCCCAGACCGGCAGCATCGGCGACGGCAAGATCTGGGTCTCCCCGCTGGAGTCGGTCGTGCGGGTCCGCACCGGCGACCGCGACGGCGCGGCACTCTGAGCCTGTCCTGACCCCACCTGGTCCCGTCCACCGGTGACCGCCGAGGAGCGCGCGACCCGCACCGGGGTCGCCGACGGTCTCTGCAGCACGGCCTACGGCGACTGCGGAGGCCCGGACGTCGGTGTGGCGATGGTCGCCGTCGGCGGCTACGGCCGCGCGAGCTGGCCCCGCACTCCGACCTCGACGTCGTCCTGGTCCACGACGAGGGCGTCGACCTGGGCGAGCTGGCCACGAAGGTCTGGTACCCGCTGTGGGACTCCGGCACGGCCCTGGACCACTCGGTGCGGTCGTTCCCGGAGATGGTCGGCTGCTGCCGACGCCGACCACCGGGTCGCCTCCGGGCTGCTCGACATCCGCCACGTCGCCGGCGACCCCAACCTCACGCTGCGCCTGCGGGCGACGATGCTGGCGCAGTGGCGCAAGGGGGCGCGGGAGCGGCTGCCCGAGATCCGCGCCGCCGCGCTCACCCGGCACCGCCTCATCGGCGAGCTCGCCCACCTGTCGATCCCCGACGTCAAGGAGGCCGAGGGCGGGTTGCGCGACGCGACCACGCTGCGGGGCATCGTGGCGACGTGGCTCGTCGACGTCCCGCACACCGAGCTGGAGCAGAGCCGGCAGGCGCTGCTCGACGTGCGCGACGTCGTGCAGGGCATCGCCGGGCGGGCCAGCGACCGGATCTCCCCCGAGATGTGGTCGGACCTGGCCGCGAGCCTCGGCCTGGACGACGAGCGGGCCGCGCAGGTCCACGTGCGCGAGATCGGACGTCGCATCACCCACCTGTCGCGCCTGGCCTGGCGCCGCGTCGACGGCGTCCTGTCCCGACCGCTCTCGCCGAAGGCGCCACGCCGCCCGGTCCTGGAGCCGCTGGCTGCCGGGGTGGCCCTCTCGGCGGGCGAGGTCGTGCTCGACCGCAAGGCCGACCCGGCCGGCGACCCGGTGCTGCTCCTGCGTGCCGCCACCGCTGCCGCCGAGCACAACGTCGTCCTCGCCCCCGCCACCGCCGCCCGGCTGGTGCGCGAGTGCGCCCCCCTTCCCGAGCCGTGGCCCGACGAGGCGCGCCAGCTGCTCGTGCGGTTGCTCGCCTCGGGTCGCGGGCTGCTCGAGGTGTGGGAGACGCTGGAGGAGACCGGTGCGCTGACCGGCTTCCTGCCCGAGTGGGAGCGGGTGCGCGGCCTGCCGCACGCCTCGGTCATCCACCGGTTCACCGTCGACCGCCACGTCGTGGAGACGTGCATCGAGGCCTCCGACCTGATCCGCAGCGTCGCGCGCCCCGACGTGCTGATGGTGGCCTCGCTGCTCCACGACATCGGCAAGGGCGGGCTGACCGAGCACAGCGTCGCCGGCGAGCCCATCGCCCGCGGGGTGGCGACCCGGATGGGCTTCGACGCCGAGTGCATCGACCTCATCGCCCACCTCGTGCGCTGGCACCTGCTGCTCGCGACCACCGCCACCACGCGAGATCCCGACGACCCGGCGACGGTCGACCTCGTGGCGTCGACCATGGGCTCGGTCGAGGCGCTGTCGCTGTTGAGTGCCCTCACCGAGGCCGATGCGAAGGCGACGTCGCCGAAGGCGTGGTCGTCGTGGCGCGCCGGACTCATCGTCGACCTCGCCCGCCGCGCCCGGGCGGCGCTCGACAGCGGCGTCGCGCTCCCGGCGATCACCACCGACGAGCTCGAGGTGCCCGAGCACCTCGACCCGGCCTCGGTGTCGATCTCGGTCGAGCCGGTTCCCGAGGGCTCACGCATCACCACCATCGCGCTCGACCGGGTCGGGCTCCTGGCCGACTTCGCCGCGATGCTCGCGCTGCAGCGGGTGCCGGTGCGGGCCGCGCGCGTCTGGGCGCAGGGGGAGTACGGCGTGTCGGTCTGGGAGGTCGCGGCGGAGGACGTCGACGCGGCGATCCTGCGCACCAAGTACGACGCCATCGTCGGCGGCCGCGCCGACCCGCTGACCCGCTTCGCGCCGCCCGAGTCGGCGCCTGGCCCCGACCGTCGCGGTCCGCCCCGAGGCCAGCGAGCAGGCGACGGTGCTCGAGGTCCGCGCGGCCGACCGTCCGGGGGTCGTCTACCTCGTGTGCCATGCCCTGGCCAGCCTCGACATCGCCGTGCGCTCGGCGCACCTCGACACCCTCGGCCCGCAGGCGGTCGACGTGTTCTACCTGCAGGAGGCCTCGGCCGGGGCGCTGTCGGAGACGCGTGCCGCGGAGGCGGCGCACGCGGTGCGGGCGGCGCTCAGCTGAGAGCCGGGCCCGGCCCGGCGACCGCGTCAGCGTGGGCGGCGGATGCGGATCGACGTACCGTCGATGATCTGGGGCGGCCCGGGGTCGTCACCGGGGGCGGGGAGCTGCTGGCGCATCGTGTGGTGACTCTCGAGGTCGGCGTCGGCGCGCGCCCGTGCCGGCTCGAAGGCGTCGACGAACCCGCCGAACGCGTCGCTGCCGCCGGATCCGCCGGTGCCGTCGGCGTGGGAGGTGCGCAGCATGCGGTGCGAGATCCAGACCAGCAGGGGGAGGCCGAGCACGATCGTGCCGATCACGATCAGCCAGGTCATCCACTGCGTCATGTGCCCGAGGGTACGGGGTCCATCGTCGGACCACTATCCTGTCGTGGTCCCCTGACCGCCGGCCCGTAGGACCCATCTGTGTTCGCCACTCTCTCCGATCGCCTCGCCGATACCTTCAAGAACCTCCGGGGGAAGGGTCGGCTCTCCGAGGCCGACATCGACGCGACCGCGCGTGAGATCCGCATCGCCCTGCTCGAGGCCGACGTCGCGCTGCCGGTCGTCAAGGACTTCGTGGCGGCGGTCAAGGAGCGGGCCCGCGGCGACGAGGTGAGCCAGGCGCTCAACCCGGCCCAGCAGATCATCAAGATCGTCCACGAGGAGCTCGTCACGATCCTCGGCGGCGAGACGCGTCGTCTGCGCTATGCCAAGTCCGGGCCGACGGTGATCATGCTCGCCGGGCTCCAGGGTGCCGGCAAGACGACGCTGGCGGCCAAGCTCGCGCTGTGGCTCAAGGAGCAGGACAAGTCGCCGGTCCTGGTGGCCTGCGACCTCCAGCGCCCCAACGCCGTCCAGCAGCTGCAGGTCAACGGCGAGCGGGTCGGCGTACCCGTCTTCGCGCCGGAGCCCGGCAACGGCAGCGGCGACCCGGTCGCGGTCGCCAGGGCCGCCATGGAGGAGGCCAGGCGCAAGCTCTACGACGTCGTCATCGTCGACACCGCCGGTCGCCTCGGCGTCGACTCCGAGCTGATGCAGCAGGCCTCCGACATCCGCGACGCCGTGCAGCCCGACGAGATCCTCTTCGTCGTCGACGCGATGATCGGCCAGGACGCGGTCGTCACCGCGCAGGCCTTCCTCGACGGCGTCGGCTACGACGGCGTGGTCCTGACCAAGCTCGACGGCGACGCCCGCGGTGGCGCGGCGCTGTCGATCCGGCAGGTGACCGGCCGCCCGGTGATGTTCGCCTCCTCGGGGGAGAAGCTCACCGACTTCGACGTCTTCCACCCCGACCGGATGGCGTCGCGGATCCTCGACATGGGCGACATGCTCACCCTGATCGAGCAGGCCGAGAAGACCTTCGACCAGGAGCAGGCCATGCAGGCCGCCTCCAAGCTCGCGGGTCAGGGCGGGGAGTTCACCCTCGACGACTTCCTGCAGCAGATGCAGCAGGTGCGCAAGCTCGGCTCGATGTCGAAGATCATGGGGATGCTCCCCGGCATGGGGCAGATGCGTGAGCAGCTCGAGAACTTCGACGAGCGCGAGATCGACCGCATCCAGGCCGTCATCCAGTCGATGACCCCGGCCGAGCGGGCCAACCCGAAGATCATCGACGGCTCGCGCCGCGCACGGATCGCCAAGGGCTCGGGCCGCACGGTCAACGACGTCAACACCCTCGTCGACCGCTTCTTCGAGGCCCGCAAGATGATGATGTCGATGATGAAGGGTGGCGGGATGCCCGGCATGCCGGGGATGCCCGGCATGGGCGGCGCCGGCGGCGGCAAGCGGGGCAAGGCCAAGCAGCAGCCCAAGAAGGGCAAGGGGCGCCGGGTCTCGGGCAACCCCGCCAAGGCCGCGCAGGAGGCCAAGGCCGAGAAGGAGAAGGCGGCCGCGTCCGCCGGCAACCCGTTCGGGATGCCGGCCGACGACATCGACTACGAGAAGGCCGCCGCCAACCTCGACCTGCCCCAGGACTTCTCCAAGTTCCTCAAGTGAGCCCTCGCTCGCTCCCGCGTCTGCCCGCTGCCCGGTCCGACCGCGAGTCGGCGCGTCTTGGCGCCGACTCGGCGCTGAACTCGGGTCGAGTCGGCGCCTGTAGGCGCCGACTCGGCAGGGATCTGGGGCTGACGGGGCGTGAGTGAGCGATGAAGTCGACGGTGGTGGTCGATGCCGCCAACGTCGTGGGCGCACGCGCCGACGGGTGGTGGAAGGACCGTGCGGGGGCCGCCCACCGGCTGCACGAGGAGCTGCTGACCGCGGACGTGCCCGGTGACGAGATCGTCCTGGTGCTCGAGGGCGGCGCCAAGGCCGGCGTGCGACCCGGCAAGGACGCGCACCTGCGCACGGTCCACGCCCCCAAGGACGGCGACCGCTCGATCCTCGCCGAGGCCACGAAGGCGGCCGAGCAGGGGCGACGGGTCACCGTCGTCACCGCCGATCGCGCGTTGGCCGCCAACTGCGGCGCGGTGGGGGCGGTCGTCGTCGGGCCCTCCTGGCTCCTCGACCGGATCGAGTCGTAGGTTCGCCCCATGAGCGTGCTGAGGTTCTCCGGTCCGGTGCTCCCCGACGGCGAGGAGCGCGACCTGTACGTCGTCGACGGCCGGGTCACCTACGAGTCGCAGGCCGGGGCCGACACCGCCGCGCGTGGCTGGATCGTCCCCGGGCTGGTCGACGCCCACAACCACCTCGGCCTCGAGGACGGCGGCGGCGTGCCCGACGACGAGGTCGAGGCGCAGGCACTCGCCGATCGCGACACCGGGGTGCTGCTCCTGCGCGACTGCGGCTCGCCGGTCGACACGCGCTGGGTGCACGACCGCGACGACCTGCCCCGGCTGGTCCGGTGCGGGCGCCACGTGGCGCGCACCAAGCGCTACATCCGCAACTACGCCCACGAGGTGGAGCCGGCCGAGCTGGCCGCGACGGTCGCGGGGGAGGCTCGCTCGGGCGACGGCTGGGTCAAGCTCGTGGGCGACTGGATCTCCCGTGACGCCGGCGACCTCGCGCCGTCCTTCCCCGCCGAGGCGTTCGCCGCCGCCATCGCCGCCGCCCACGCCGAGGGTGCCAAGGTCACCGCGCACTGCTTCGGCACCGAGGTCCTCACCGGGCTGCTGGAGGCGGGCATCGACTGCCTCGAGCACGGCACCGGGCTCGCCGAGAGCCACCTGACCCACATGGCCGAGCACGGGGTGGCCCTGGTGCCGACGGTGCTGCAGACGGGGAAGTTCCCGGAGTTCGCCGACGCCGGCCGCGAGAAGTTCCCGGCGTACGCCGCCACGATGGAGGACCTCCACCGCCGTCGTCGCGACGTGCTGATGGCCGCCCACGAGGCAGGCGTCGCGCTCTACGTCGGCAGCGACGGCGGCGGCCTGGGACGACACGGCCACCTCGCCGAGGAGATCCGGGCGATGGCCGAGATGGGGCTGCCGACCGACTACGTCCTCGGCGCCGCCTCCTGGCGGGGCCGCTCGTGGCTGGGGTTCGACAACCTCGAGGAAGGGGCGTCGGCCGACTTCGCGGTCTTCCCGCGGGACCCGCTGGTGGACCTCAGCGTGCTCGCCGAGCCGACCGTGGTCGTGCTGCGCGGGGCCGTGGTCAGCGCGGGCGCGCCGGCCTGACGGCGTACAGGATCGCGAGCACGACCAGCAGGACCGTGCCGGTGACCGACATCAGGATCGGCAGGACCAAGCCGATGAGGATCCCGCCCACGAGAGTGTGGATCCGCGGCTTCTCGCCGATCTCGATCGCGCTGGTGGCGGGATCGCAGGTGACGTCGACGGCACCCGAGGTCGCCGCGAAGGTGAACGTGCCCTCCCACGGTCCGTCTCCCGAGGTCGCGCGTGTACGTCGTGCTGCCGAGGCCCCGGGTCGCCACCGCCTCGCCCGAGGAGGCGTCGACCACGTCGCAGCGCGCACGGCTGTCCGGGCGCTTCCACACGAGGTAGTCCGCGCCGGCCTCGACCTGCACGGTCCGGGTGACCCCGTCGGCCGGGCACCTGCGCCTCGATGCGGGCGAACGACGCGATCGAGATGACGATCGCCGGGATCGTCAAGGCCAGGCCGACCACCAGCAGCGCCCCGCCCAGCACGAACCAGCGCCACGAGGGCCGCCGGCGCTGTCGCGGTGGGTCGCTCGCGCCGTAGGCGCCTGAAGCGCCGTAGGGGGCAGGTTCGGGGTAGCGGCCCATGTCGTCATCGTGCCGTGCCGGCCGCGGCGGTGCCGATTCGGTGCCGCTCGAGGTCGTCTGGCAGACTTCCCCGCTGAGTCCTGTGCGACCGGCCCCTCTCGCCGAGCGTGTCCAGGCCCCATCGGAGGATCCGACCCGGTGTTCCCCACCCGGTCCGGCCCTCCACCTCACATTCGAGCTCCAAGGAGACACCCACCAGTGTCAGTCAAGATCCGTTTGAAGCGCCTCGGCAAGGTCCGTGTGCCTCAGTACCGCATCGTCGTCGTCGACTCGCGCAAGAAGCGTGACGGCAAGGTCATCGAGGAGATCGGCCTCTACCGTCCCAAGGAGGAGCCGAGCTTCATCAAGGTCACCTCCGACCGCGCCCAGTACTGGCTCGGAGTCGGCGCGCAGCCCTCCGAGGCGGTTGCCAAGCTCCTCCGGATCACCGGCGACTGGCAGACCTTCAAGGGCATCGCCGGCACCGAGGGCACCCTGAAGGTGGCCGAGGAGAAGACGGCCAAGATCGACCGCTTCAACGAGGCGCTCAAGGAGGCCGGCAACGAGCCGAAGGCCGCCGCGACGACCGCCAAGGCGAAGAAGGCCGAGAAGCCCGCCGAGAAGACCGAGGACAAGGCCGAGGAGAAGGCCGCCGAGGCTCCGGCCGAGGCCGCTGCCGCCGAGGAGAAGCCCGCCGAGGCTCCTGCTGCCGAGGAGAAGCCCGCCGACGAGGCTGCTGCTCCCGAGGCCCCCGCCGACGCTCCTGCCGAGGCTGCCGACGAGAAGAAGGCCGACGCCTGATGCTCGAGGACGCTCTCGAGCACCTCGTGCGCGGCGTGGTCGACAACCCCGACGACGTCTCGGTGCGCAACAAGGAGATGCGTCGCGGTGGTTCGATCCTCGAGGTCCGGGTGCACCCCGACGACCTCGGCAAGGTGATCGGCCGGGGCGGGCGCACCGCGACCGCCTTCCGCACCGTCGTCTCGGCCCTGGCCGGCAAGGGTGGCGCGCGCGTCGACTTCGTCGACGTCGACCGTCGTCGCTGACCTGCCGGCACACGCACCACCGCACCACCACGCAAGCGGGCGCCTCCTCCGGGGGGCGCCCGCTTCGTCGTCCTCGGTGCGAGCGCGCCCGTCGCACCCCCTACGCTGAGCACGTGACCAGGCCAGCCGAGACCATCGAGGTCGTGGTCGGCCGGATCGGCAAGCCCCACGGACTCCGCGGCGAGGTGACCGTGGAGGTGCGCACCGACGAGCCGGAGCGCCGCTACGCCGCCGGTTCCGTGCTGCGGGCCGAGGCCCCGCGGGGCTCGACCTCCACCCATCGCCACCTCACCGTGGTGAGCACCCGGATGCACCAGACGACCCTGCTGGTGCGCTTCGCCGAGATCGACGACCGCAACGCGGCCGAGGCGGCCCGCGGAGTGATCCTGCACGCGAGCATCGATGCCGCTGCGACACCGGACGACCCCGAGGAGTTCTACGACCACCAGCTGGTCGGGCTCGCGGCGTACGACGTCGACGGCACGCACCTGGGGCAGGTCACCGGCCTGGTCCACGGTGGCGCCCAGGACCTGCTCGCCATCGCGCGCCCTCGACGGCCGCGACACGCTCGTGCCGTTCGTGAAGGCGCTCGTGCCGGAGGTCGACCTGGGCGGCGGCCGCGTCGTGGTCGCCGACCGTCCCGGTCTGGTCGCACCGCTCCCCGAGGACTGAGGGGAGCCGCCGACCCGATGCGCCTGGACTACCTCACGATCTTCCCCGACTTCTTCGCCCCGCTGTCCCTCTCGCTGCCCGGGCGGGCAGCCGCGTCCGGGCTGCTCGACGTGCACGTCCACGACCTGCGCGACTACACCCACGACCGCCACCGCACCGTCGACGACAGCCCGGCCGGCGGCGGCGCCGGCATGGTGATGAAGCCCGAGCCGTGGGGCGAGGCGCTCGACGCGCTGCTGCCCGACGGTGCGTCGGCCACCCTCGTGGTGCCCACGCCGTCCGGCACGCCGTTGCGGCAGCGCGACGCGGCCGACCTCGCCACGCGCGAGCACCTCGTCTTCGCCTGCGGTCGCTACGAGGGCATCGACCAGCGCGTCCTGGACCACGCCGCGTCGCGCGCCGAGGTCCGCGAGGTCAGCCTCGGCGACTACGTGCTCAACGGTGGCGAGGTCGCCGCGCTGGTCATCACCGAGGCCGTCGTGCGACTGCTCCCGGGCTTCATGGGCAACGCCGCCTCGCTCGCCGAGGAGTCGCACCAGGGCTGCCGGCGGGCTGCTGGAGTACCCCGTCTACACCAAGCCCGCGACGTGGCGCGGGCACGACGTACCGCCGGTGCTGCTGTCGGGCGACCACGCCGCGATCGCGCGGTGGCGGCGCGAGCAGTCGGTACAGCGCACGGCGGCGCGCCGCCCCGACCTGCTCCCGCCCAGCGCCGCCGCGACCGAGTGGGAGATCGTCCCGGCGGTGCTCGCCGACGCCGGCGAGCTCCTGACGCTGCAGCGGGCCTGCTGGATGCAGGAGGCGGCAGCCAACGACTCGGTCGCCGGCATCCCGGCGCTCCAGGAGTCGCTGGCCGACGTCCAGGAGTGGCTCACCACCTGGACGACGTACGTCGTGCGGGTCGGCGGGCGGCTCGTCGGCGCCGTGCGCGGGAGGATGCTGGACGACTCGGAGGGCCCCGGCGACGTCTGGGACATCGGGCGCATCATGGTCGCCCCCGACCTCCAGGGACGTGGCCTCGGACGCGTGCTGCTCACCCACATCGAGCAGGCCGCCCCGCCGGCCGCGACGTCGTACGTGCTCTTCACCGGGCACCGCAGCGAGGCCAACCAGCGGATGTACAAGAAGGCCGGCTACCGGCTCCGGCGCGACCTGCCCGCCCCGCCGCTCGCCGTCGTGCTCACCAAGGCCCGCCGCTGAGCCGGTGAGACGCCGGTCGTGGGCTGCGGTCGCCGAAAATGGCGCCGTTTGGTCCCCAACGACAACATCCGACCCCGAAAACGTGTCGTTTGGGACCAAACGGCGCACCCGCCGCGCGAGCACCCCCGGACGATTTAGTCCCCTCGAACCGCCTGTGGCAGACTCACCGCTTGGTCCAGCGACCGAAGTCAGCTCCGAGGAACGCACGGAGGGACTGCGTCGGGCCCCTGCCACAGGGGGAGCCTTGCGCCGCCGGTCGTCACGCTGGACCGGGACGACGATGCAGCACCTGCGTCACACCTTCCATGTCCGCGGCTGACCTGTGGCACTCGCGAGGAGACATCATGAACAACCTCATCACCGAGCTCGGCAACGCCCAGAAGCGCGACGACGTCCCGGCCTTCCGCGCCGGCGACACCATCAAGGTCCACGTCAAGGTCATCGAGGGCAGCCGCTCGCGTGTCCAGGTCTTCCAGGGCGTCGTGATCCGGATCCACGGAGCCGGCATCGGCCGCACCTTCACCGTCCGCAAGGTCTCCTTCGGCGTCGGTGTCGAGCGCACCTTCCCGCTCAACTCGCCGATCTTCGAGGAGATCGAGATCGTGACCCGCGGAGACGTGCGCCGCGCCAAGCTCTACTACCTGCGCAACCTGCGCGGCAAGGCCGCCAAGATCAAGGAGCGTCGCGAGGCGTGAGCCGGGTTCTCACCCGACTCTCAACCGACCGATCTAGGCTGCGCGCGTGAGCGACGACCAGCACCCGACCGACGGTTCCGACGACGCGGTCGCGCCTGACGCCGAGCAGTCGGAGCCGGCGGCGCCGACGGTGAGCACCGACGACGGTGCCGCCGATGCCGACCAGTCCGACGAGGTCCACTCGCAGGCCCAGCCGGACGTCCAGTCGGAGGCCGACGCGGCCCACCGCCGCCGTCAGCTCCCCCTGTGGCAGGAGTCGATCCTGCTGGTCGGGGCGGCGGTGGTGATGGCGATCGTGATCAAGGCGCTGTTCGTCCAGGCCTTCTACATCCCGTCGGCCTCGATGGAGCCGGGGCTGGTCAACAACGACCGGATCCTGGTGGAGAAGCCGTCCTACTGGTTCGGCGGCGAGCCGTCCCGCGGCGACGTCGTCGTCTTCGAGGACCCGGGCGGGTGGCTCGGCACCGGTGTGGGCGGCGGCGAGGACGCCGGCGTGTCGGGGTTCCGCAACGTGCTGTCCAAGGTCGGGCTCTACCCGACGGGCGGCCACCTGGTGAAGCGGGTCATCGGCGTCGCCGGCGACACCATCACCTGCTGCGACGAGCAGGGCCGCATCATGGTCAACGGTGTCCCGCTCGACGAGGACGACTACGTCGCACCCGCGACCCGAGGGCGTCGACTGCAACGGACCGATGATCTCGACGTGCGACTGGACCGCCGGCCCCGTGCCCGACGGCACGATCTTCGTGATGGGCGACAACCGCTCCGACTCGGCCGACTCCAGCTATCACCTGTGCCTGGTCGGCGAGACCGACTGCACCGACAACCCGTTCGTCGACACCGACCTGGTCGTCGGCAAGGTCTTCTCGGTCGTGTGGCCGATCGGCCACCTCGGGTTCGTGTCCGGTGCGGACTCCTTCGCCGACGTCCCCGACGCCGCCTAGGCGGCAGGCGCACGATGAGCCAGCTGCCGCGCGGGTCGACCGTACGCCGCGACGCCGGTCTCTACGGCTACGAGCGCGCGCTGCGGCGTCACGGCGTCGACCTCATCGCCGGCGTCGACGAGGCCGGACGCGGTGCCTGCGCCGGCCCCCTGGTCGCCGGTGCCGCGATCCTGCCGGCAGGCCAGGCTGGCGTCGTGCCGGGCCTGGCCGACTCCAAGCTGCTCACCGAGAAGGCGCGCGAGCGGTGCTACGACCAGATCGTGCGGCGCGCGCTGGCCTGGTCGGTCGTGGTCGTCGAGCACGACGAGTGCGACCGCCTCGGCATGCACGTCGCCAACATCGAGGCGCTGCGCCGCGCCGTGGCCCAGTCTCGACACCCGCCCGCACTACGTGCTGACCGACGGCTTCCCGGTCGACGGGCTCGGCGTGCCCGGGCTCGCGGTCTGGAAGGGCGACCGGGTCGCGGCCTGCATCTCGGCCGCCTCGGTGCTGGCGAAGGTCACCCGCGACCGGATCATGGTCGGGCCTCGACGAGCAGTGGCCGGAGTACGACTTCAAGACCCACAAGGGCTACATCACCGACGTCCACACCGCGGCGCTGGACCGCGCACGGTCCGTGCGCCATCCACCGGAGGCGCTTCGTCAACGTACGCCGGGCGGCCGGCCTCGAGCCGCTGCCGGGGGAGTGACCCGGAGCGGTGACCGGGGCCCGGTCGTCAGCGCACGCGCTGCGGCAGGCCGAAGACCGTCTGCACGCCGGTCGAGAACAGGACCGAGTCGGGCGGTGTGGCGGCCACCCCGGGGAGCCCGGCGGCCGCGACCAGCTCGTCGTCCAGCCCGACGACGCGGGCGCGGCGCAGCGGCCAGGGCGCGTGGGTGTTCGGGATCCACAGGGTCCGGCCCAGCAGGCTGGTGTGCAGGCCGAACCGGGCGGTGAGGAAGAGGTCGAGCGCCGACGGCTCGTGCAGCGGCGCACCGATCTCGACCTCCAGCACGCTGCTCGGGTGACTGCGGCCGTGCCGTCGGGTCTCGTAGCGCAGCCGCCGGCCCGTCAGGTCGGCGTCGGGGCTCAGCAGGTCGGGGCTGCGGGACATGCGGGCGTACTTGTAGGGGACGCCGAAGCCGAGGTTCGCCCCGAGCACCACGGCGATCCGCTCCGCCTCCAGGGAGCAGAACACGACGCCGTGACGACCCTGGTCGTCGACGGAGTACAGACGCACGTTGGTCTCCAGGAACGTGCCGAGGTGGGGCACCGCCGGGCCGTGGCCGAGTCCGGCTCCGACCATGTGGAACGGGATGAGGCCCACCCAGGCGCTGCCGTCGTGGAGGTCGGGCCGTACGCCGTCGCGGCAGCAGCGCTGCCACGCGTGCCGGGTCGACGCGCCAGTGCACGAACGAGATGTCACGCCACCACTGGTGCATGATCTGGCGGGTGGGCAACGGCGGGCCCTGTCCCGGCTGGCGGGTCGCGCGCTCCGGGGTCTCCACCCCCCTACGATGACACTGCCCGACCGATTCCGAAGTAGAGCCCGACAGGAGTGCGATGAGCGCCGAGGACCTCGAGAAGTACGAGACCGAGCAGGAGCTCACCCTCTACCGCGAGTACCGCGACGTCGTCGGGATCTTCAAGTACGTCGTCGAGACCGATCGCCGCTTCTACCTGTGCAACCAGGTCGACGTGAAGGCGCGCACCGAGGCCGGCGACGTGTTCTTCGAGGTGTCCATGTCGGACGCGTGGGTCTGGGACATGTATCGGCCGGCGCGATTCGCCAAGAACGTGAAGGTGCTGACCTTCAAGGACGTCAACGTCGAGGAGCTCGCCGACGCCGAGATCGACCCGCCCGATCCCGCCTGAACGCGCCTAGTCCTTTCGGCCAGTTTCGGCCTAGTCCCCTCGTCGGGGATGGCGGTTTGCCCGTACCCTGACGGTGGCGGCCATGGGGGTCGCCCGGGACGTGAGGGCTGAGATGACAGTGCGCGGGCTTCGAGTGCTACGCAGGCGCCGTCGCGGCGACGACGGCGCCGCTGCCGTCGAGTTCGCGTTCATCGCCCCGATCCTGATCTTCCTGCTGCTCGCCATCGTCGGCTACGGCTACATGCTGAGCTTTCGCCAGGCGATGAGCCAGGCCGCCTCCGAGGGTGCCCGGGCCGCCGCCGTGGCACCTCCCGGGTTGCCGCAGACCGCCATCCGGCACCAGGACAGTGTGCGCAAGCGCGCGGTCGACGCCGTCAACCAGGGCCTGGCCGGGTACGGCGTCACGTGCGTCCCGCCCAACTCGCCGACCGCCACCAACGGCACCCTGATGTGGGCCGGGCGCAATGCCGGCGACTGCGTGATCACCTTCAACGCCAGCTGCTCGGCCAGCACGACGGTGTCGAAGTGCGCCAAGGTCGCGCTGAGTCTACAACTACAAGGCCAACTCGCTGCTGCCCAGCTTCCCTGGGCTCGGCATCGTGCTGCCCGCAGCAGCTCACCTACACCGCCGAGATCGAGGTCAGCTGATGACCACCCACCTGGCTGGTATCGGCCCGGCTCGACGCCTGCACCAGCGCCGCGCGCGTGATGAGCGCGGCGGCGTGGCCGTGCTGATGGCCGGGTGCGTGGTGGTGATCGTGCTCATCGCCGCCGTCGCCATCGACCTCGGGGTGCAGCGCGTGGCCCGTCGCGACATGCAGACCCTCTCCGACTCCGTCGCGCTCGACGTCGTCCCGACTCCTCGACGGACGCACCACCGCGCAGGTCAAGGCCGGCAGCGCGGTGCGCGCTCCGCTCGGCACCACGCTCGACCGGTCCGTGACGCGCAACCTCGGCACGAGCCTCGGCCAGCCGCCGGCGGGGTGCGCCGCGGCGATGCCCGGCGGCACCGCTGCCTCGATCGCCGGGTCCTGCGTCAAGGCCTACCTCGTGGTGCTGCAGACCACCAACGTCGTCCCGGCGGGTGGCGGCACGGCCGTGCCGGTGAGCACCGGCGTCTACCCGACCAGCGGTGGCTTCCCGGTCGAGGCCGGCGCCAGCGAGGTCCCGCACCGGCGTCGTGGTCCTGGCCGACACCCGGGTCGGCTTCGCCTTCGGCGGACTGACCGGCGTGACCGGCGGCGGCGCGAGCCGCGTGTCGGTCTCGTCCACCGAGCCGAAGGCCTGCTTCCAGCTCGGTTCCTTCGGCGCCCGTATCAACTCCGCCAACTCCGCGATCCTGACCGGCCTGCTCAACGCGCTCGGCACCGGTCCCCTCGGCATACCGGGGTCGGCTACGAGGGCCTGGCCACCGGCAACATCAACCTCCTCCAGCTCTCCACCGCGCTCGGTCTCGGGAGCCCGACCCAGCTGGGCTCCGCCACCGTTCACCTACCAGCAGCTGGCCGTCGCCGCGGCCACGGTGCTGACGCAGAACGGCGACACCGCCAACGCCGACGTCCTCAACTCGGTCGCCACGCCGCTCGCCGGCAGCGGCACCGTCAACGGCGGACAGCTGTTCGACGTCAGCCAGGGTGGCGCGGCAGCCGCCTCAGCCACGATCAACGCTCTCGACCTCTGGCCGGTTCGGTGCTTCTGGCCAACGGGTCGTCGGCGCTGGCGATCCCGGCCTGGCCGACCAACCTGGGGCTCAGCGGCACCGGCCTGACGCCTCGGTCAGCCTGGTCGAGAAGCCGCAGGCTGATCTGCGGCTCCGTGGGTGCCACGGCTCGACCAACCAGGCGACCCTGACGTCAAGGGCAAGCTCGCCGACATCAGCCTGCCCGGCTGAGCACCCTCGGGCTCTGACCGCCACGGTCGACCGAACTCGACGGAGCTGACCGTCAGCTCGCCGGCGCGACCGGCACGCTCAACGCGATCCAGTGCGGCGATGCCACGGTGGCGAGTCCCGAGGGGATCGATGTCGTCGGTGCGCGTCGCAGCTGTCGTCGATCACGCTCAAGCAGAGGATCTCGATCAACGGCGACATCACCAGCGGCGGCGTCCTCGGTGGACTGCGTCAGCGGCCTCCTGGGCGGGCTGCTCGGCACCACGGCGCGGATCGAGATCAGCGGCTCGGTCGACGTGACCGTCTCCCCGAGCGTCAGGCCACCCCGACCCCCAAGACCGCAGCGATCCGGATCCCGCCGAAGACCTACGGCCAGGGCGTGTCGACCGGGCAGCGGAGACCTCGGACTGGCCACGACCACGAAGACCCCGTGGGTCTGACCGTCAAGGCCTTACGTCCCAAATCCTGGGCGTTGCATCGAGGTCCAGCAGACCTCTCGGTCACGCAGGAGAACAGCCTGATCGACGCGATCGTCGCCAACGCGGTCAACGCGGCGGTCAACCCCCTGATCATGAACATCAACGACCAGCTGCTCACGCCCGCTGAGCAACCTGCTCGGCATCGAGCTCGGCGGCGCGGACGTGTTCGCCGTGCCGCGGCCCAACTGCACCGCCCCCAAGCTCGTCGGCTGACCCACCGCCCTCCGAGGGCCAGAGTCGACCCTGAGTCGTCCACAGGCTCACTGACGACGCCGGTCGTCCACAGCCCGGTCGCGGTGCGCTGATCGCGGTCGGTCCGGTCCCTGACGCTGGTCGTCAGGAGGTCGCAGATGACGACGACAGCAGCAAGCAGGCAGGCCCTCGGTGCCTATGGCGAGCGGATCGCGGAGGAGCACCTGCTCGCGCAGGGGATGGTCCTGCTCGACCGCAACTGGCGGTGCTCGGCGGGGGAGATCGACCTGGTCCTGCGCGACGGCGCGGTGCTGGTGGTGTGCGAGGTCAAGACCCGGTCGAGCAACGACCACGGCACGCCGCACGAGGCGATCACCGACGCCAAGCTCGACCGGCTGCACCGCCTCGGCACGGCCTGGGCCACCGCGCGCGGAGTCTCACCCCAGGAGATGCGGATCGACCTGGTCGCGGTGCTCCGGCCCCGCCGCGGCGCAGCCGAGGTCGACCACGTGCGGGGGATCGGCTGATGGCGGTCGCCACCGCCCGCTCGATCTCGCTCCACGGCGCTCTGGGCCACCTCATCGACGTGCAGGCAGACGTCTCGCCCGGCCAGGCCGGCTTCACGATGGTGGGTCGGCTCGACCTGTCCCTGCGCGAGGCCGGCGACCGGTGCCGGATGGCGATCACCAACTCCGACCTCGGCTGGCCGGCGACCAAGCGGATCACCGTCCTGCTCTCGCCGGCCGACCTCATCAAGCGTGGCCCCCACTTCGACCTCGCCGTCGCGATCGCCGTCCTGGCCGCCGACGACGCCCTGCCCGCGCGAGCCCTGGTCGACACCGCGTTCATCGGCGAGCTGACCCTCGAGGGCGGCCTGCGGTCGGTGCCCGGTGTGCTGCCGATGGTGCTCGCCGCCGCCGAGCGGGGCATCCGTCACGTCTTCGTGCCCGAGCCGCAGGCCCGTGAGGCCGCCATGGTCCCGGGCATGGCGGTGTTCGGCATGCGGTCGCTGCAGCAGGTGGTGGCCGAGCTGCGCGGCGAGGTCGTCCCGCCGGCTCCGCCGTCGCGCCGATGTCGGGCAGCCGGCTGCTGACGTGGCGCGGCGAGGAGCGCCTCGAGCAGGTCGACTTCGCCGACCTCGACGGGATGGCCGACGCCAAGTACGCCGCCGTGGTCGCGGCGGCCGGCGGGCACGCGGTCCTGCTGTCGGGGCCGAAGGGGGCCGGCAAGACCAGCCTCGCCGAGCGGATCCCGACGATCCTGCCCGACCTCATCGCCGGAGGAGGCGCTCGAGCTCACCGCGATCCACTCCCTCGCCGGAGCGCTCGAGCCCGGCGACGACCTGATCACCACGCCGCCCTACTCCGCCCCGCACCACGACGCCAGCAAGACCAGCATCGTCGGCGGCGGGACGGGCCAGGTGCGGCCCGGCGAGATCAGCCGGGCCCACGCGGGGGTGCTGTTCCTCGACGAGTTCCCCCTGTTCCGCTCCGACATCATCGAGGCCCTGCGCCAACCTCTCGAGAGCGGCGACATCACGGTCGCGCGCCGCGACGAGTCGGTCACGCTCCCGGCACGCGGGATGCTGGTCCTGGCCTGCAACCCGTGCCCCTGCGGCAACTACGCGGTGAAGGTCGGGCGCAGCCAGTGCACGTGCCGCTCCCAGCAGCTGCGCGACTACCGCGCCAAGCTGGGCGGGCCGTTGGCCGACCGGGTCGACATCACCCGCCACATCGGCCCGGTGCAGCCCCACGAGCGCGGCGGTCCTCCGGCCGAGACCTCGGCGTCGCTGCGCGAGCAGGTCGCCGCCGCCCGTCGCCGACAGCACGAGCGCTACGTCGACTGCGGGTGGCGGCTCAACGCCCACGTGCCCGGCTCGGTGCTGCGCGACCGCTGGCCGCTCGACCCCGATGTCAGGCGCGCCATCGACACCGCGCTCTACGACGGACACCTCAGCAGTCGCGGGGCCGTGCGGGTGCACCGACTCGCCCTGACGGTCGCCGACCTCGCCTCGGTCACGCGGGGCACGGAGGTGGCCGTGGGGCCCCACGAGGTCGACACCGCGCTGCGCCTGCGCTGCGGGGAGCCTCTCCTCCTCGAGCAGCTGTCCGGTGGTGTCCGATGAGCCCGGCATCCGACGAGCGCATCGCCCGGGTCGCCCTCAACCGGCTCGCCGAGCCCGGTGACCTGAGACTGGCGGCACTGGTCGCCGAGCTGGGAGCCCAGACCCTCCACCGGCTCCTGGTCGACGAGCGCGACCTGGGGGGCCTCCACACCGACGTCGCCTCGCGCCTCGCCGGCATCGATGCGACCCGCGAGCTCGACCAGGCACGGCGTCAGGGGCTGCGCTTCCTGATCCCCGGCGACGACGAGTGGCCCGCGCAGGTCGGCGACCTCGACGGGGTCGCCCCGCTCCACGAGCGGGGTGGGACCCCGATCGGCCTCTGGGCCAAGGGGCCGCTGCGACTCGACCGGATCGGCGCGTCCGTCGCCGTCGTCGGGTCGCGGGCCTCGACGAGCTATGGAGCGGCGGTGGCCGGCGAGCTGGGCGCCACCGCGGCGCTGGCCGGGGTGGCGGTGGTCTCGGGGGCAGCCTTCGGGATCGACGACGCCGCCCACCGCGGTGCGCTGAGCGTCGGGGGCCCGACCGTGGCCGTGCTCGCCTGCGGGGCGGACCGGGTCTACCCGACCGCCCATCGCGAGCTCATCGGTGAGATCGCACGCACCGGAGTCGTGGTGTCGGAGGCGGCGCCGGGGTGCGCACCGCAGCGGATCCGCTTCCTCGCCCGCAACCGACTCATCGCTGCGCTGACCCGGGGCACCGTGGTCGTCGAGGCGGCCACGCGCAGCGGCGCGCTCAACACCGCGACCTGGGCAGGTCGGCTCAACCGGACGGTGATGGGGGTGCCGGGCCCGGTCACCAGCGTGAGCTCGGCCGGCGTGCACGAGCAGCTGCGCACCGGGCGCGATGTCGCTGGTGACCTCCGGGGCCGACGTCCTCGAGCTGGTCGGCGAGGCAGGCGCGCACCTGGTCGAGCCGCGGCGCGAGCCCGGCGACGGTCCGCGACCGGCTGACGCCGCGCCAGCGGCAGGTCCTCGACGCCGTGCCGGTGGCCTCGGGCGTCGGGCCGGACTCGATCGCGCGGGTCGCCGGCCTCGGTCTGCTCGAGGTCCGCTCGGCCCTGGGAGCGCTGCACGCGGCAGGGCTGGTCGACCACGCGCGAGGACGGGTGGCGTCTCACGGCGCTGGCTCACGCCTGACGGGGTCGCGGACGTCCTACGATCCGAGGGTGAGTGACGACAGCGCGAGGAGCACGGGGGCCGAGGCATCCCCGAGGCCGAGGCTGCCCGAGCCGATGGTGCGGGTGCTCGCCGACTACGAGCGCCACCTCGTCTCCGAGCGCGACCTGACCCCCCACACCGTGCGGGCCTACCTCGCCGACGTGGCCGGCGTGCTCGACCACGCCCACCGCCTCGGCCAGGACGACCCGACCGAGCTCGACCTGCGCACGCTGCGCAGCTGGCTGGCCAAGCAGCAGACGATGGGGCGCTCGCGCACGACCCTGGCGCGCCGGGCCACGGCCGCCCGGGTCTTCACCGCGCTGGCTGGCGCGCACCGGCGCGCTCGACCCACGACGCCGGCGCCGCCCTCGGCTCGCCCAAGGCGCACCGGCACCCTGCCCGCCGTGCTGCGCGCCGACGAGGCACGCGACCTGCTCACGCGCCGCCGCCGAGCTCGCCGACGACGGCAGCGCCCGTCGGGCTGCGCGACGTCGCCATGCTCGAGCTGCTCTACGCCACCGGGCATCCGCGTGGGCGAGCTCGTCGGTCTCGACGTCGACGACGTCGACCGACGAGCGACACGTCGTCCGCGTGCTCGGCAAGGGCCGCAAGGAGCGCAGCGTCCCGTTCGGACGCCCGGCAGCCCGGGCGCTCGACGTCGTGGATCCGACCGCGGCCGTCCGCTCCTGGTGCGCCGACGGCGCGGGGCCGGCGCTCTTCCTGGGGGCCCGCGGGCGCCGGATCGACCAGCGCGCGGTGCGCACCCTGGTGCACCGCCGCATCGCCGAGGTGCCCGGGGCCCCCGACATCGGCCCGCACGGACTGCGGCACTCGGCGGCCACCCACCTCCTCGAGGGCGGCGCCGACCTCCGGTCGGTGCAGGAGCTGCTCGGGCACGCCTCGCTGGCGACGACCCAGCGCTACACCCACGTCACCACCGATCGGCTGCGTCGCGCCTACGCGCAGGCGCACCCGCGAGCCTGACTGCCTAAGCGCCGAAGGGGCCGAGCAGGTCGCGCACAGCCAGCCAGCGCGCGTACGGCGGCGCGGACGGCGCACCGGCCGGCGGACCTGCACCGGCCGGCAGGTCGCCGCCACAGCGGGAGCAGCCGCACCGGCCCGGCACCGACCAGGCGCAGCGGGATCGAGGTAGGTCTCGCCCTCGATCCAGCCCCAGTGCAGGCAGGCGCGCGGGGAGCAGTGCGACCCGGCGAGCTCGCAGCCGCGCCGATCGCGTCGCCGGCCGCGACCACGTCGCCGACCCCGACGCTCGCGCTGCACCGGCTGGTACGTCGTGCGCGTGGCGCCGTGGTGACCACGACCACCCCGCGCCCGGCGAGCGGGGCAGCGTAGGTGACCGTGCCCGGCAGCGCCGCGCGCACCCGCTGACCGACAGACCCCAGCGAGGTCGACGCCCCGGTGACCGGCCGCGTAGGGGAGTCGGGGGGGTCGAAGGGGTGGACCACCTCCGGCTCCGGGCGCAGGGGCCACCCGCCCACCGGGTCGGGCTCGAGGGCGGCAGCAGCCGTCGGGGCCGGCGCGACCAGGACGGCGACGGTGAGCAGGCAGGACCAGGCGCAGGCTCGTGGAGGTGGTCACCGGGCTAGCCTGACGGGACCCCGCCGGGTCCAGGTCTCGGCGACGCGATGGCTGTGGACGACGCGCCGTCCACGTGCGCGTGTGGACGGCTCGAGGTCGTGCCGCCCGCTGGATTAGCGGGTTCCCGCGGGCCTGGACTACGCTGGCGGCATCACTCTCCGGAGTGAAATTCGCACGCGTGCAGACCGCGACGGCGCAGCGCCCCAGGGCGAGGAGCCGGTCACCCGTGGGCGACGATCCTCAGTCCTGTCCGAGACCATCGGAGCAGGTCGGGTCGCCGCGCAGGCGTCAGGGCACTCGACACCCGTCGGGCGCGTCAACTGACAACAACCCGGAACCACCACCGGCGCGTCCTGACCTCGAGCTCGACCAAGGACCTGCACGTGGAGGTGCGTTCCACAGGAAGTAGAGACACCACCATGGCAGTCGTCACCATGCGCCAGCTCCTCGAGAGCGGCGTCCACTTCGGGCACCAGACCCGTCGCTGGAACCCCAAGATGAAGCGCTTCATCATGACCGAGCGCAACGGCATCTACATCATCGACCTGCAGCAGTCGCTGGCCTACATCGACCGCTCCTACGCCTTCGTCAAGGACGTCGTCTCCAAGGGCGGCACCGTGATGTTCGTCGGCACGAAGAAGCAGGCCCAGGAGGCGATCGCCGAGCAGGCGACCCGCGTCGGGATGCCCTACGTCAACCAGCGCTGGCTCGGTGGCATGCTCACCAACTTCCAGACGGTGCACCAGCGGATCAACCGCCTCAAGGAGCTCGACGAGGTCGACTTCGACGACGTCGCCGGCAGCAGCCGCACCAAGAAGGAGCTGCTGCAGATGCGCCGCGAGCGCGACAAGCTCAACAAGTCGCTCGGCGGTATCCGCGAGATGACCCGCACGCCCTCCGCGATCTGGATCGTCGACACCAACAAGGAGCACCTCGCCGTCGAGGAGGCTCGCAAGCTGAAGATCCCGATCATCGGCATCCTCGACTCCAACTGCGACCCCGACATCGTCGACTTCCCGATCCCGGGCAACGACGACGCGATCCGCGCCGTCGGCCTGCTGACCCGCGTGGTCGCCGACGCCGTGGCCGAGGGCCTCATCGCCCGCTCCGGCGTCAAGACCGGCGAGAAGGTCCCCGGCGCCGAGGAGCCCCTGGCCGAGTGGGAGCGCGAGCTGCTCGGTGGCGACGCCGCCGAGGCCGCTGCTGCCGCCACGGCCACCCCCGCGTCCGAGACCCCGGCCGCCGAGGCGACCGGAGCCTCCTCCGAGGGTGCCCAGGCGCCCGAGGCACCCGTCGAGGCGCCCGTCGCACCTGCTGCCGAGACCCCGGCTGCCGAGGCGCCCGCCGCCGAGGCGCCCGCCGCCGAGGCCCCTGCTGCCGAGGCCGGTCGTGGACCCCCAGGCTCCGAGGCCACCGAGACCACCGAGGCCACCGAGGAGTCCGCCGAGGCTCCCGTCACCGCCACCGCCACCACCGAGGCCTGAGCCCGGTCGAGAGAGATTCGAGGACACGAACCCCATGGCGAACATCACCGCTGCCGACGTCAAGAAGCTCCGCGAGCAGAGCGGCGCCGGCATGATGGACTGCAAGAAGGCCCTCACCGAGGCCGAGGGCGACTTCGACAAGGCCGTCGAGCTGCTGCGCATCAAGGGTGGCAAGAAGATGGCCGAGCGGGCCGCCGAGCGTGAGGCGTCGGCCGGCCTGGTCGCCACCTCCGGCGGTGCCCTGGTCGAGCTCAACTGCGAGACCGACTTCGTCGCCAAGGGCGAGCCGTTCATCAAGGCCGCCCAGGCGATCGCCGAGGCCGCCGACGCGGCCAAGGCCGGCGACGCCGCGACGCTGAAGGCCGTCGAGATCGACGGGGTCACCGTCGAGGCCATGGTCGCCGAGCTCGCCGTCTCCATCGGCGAGAAGATCGAGCTGGGCCGCGTCGCCTACTTCGACGGGCCGTCGCGGTCTACATGCACAAGCGTGCCGCCGACCTGCCGCCCGCCGTGGGCGTCCTGGTCGAGTACGACGGCGACGAGGACGCCGCCAAGGGTGCCGCCATGCAGGCGGCCGCCATGCGCCCGCAGTACCTCACCCGCGACGAGGTCCCGGCCGACGTCGTCGCCAAGGAGCGCGAGATCGCCGAGGCGACCTCGCGCGAGGAGGGCAAGCCCGAGCAGGCGATCGCCAAGATCACCGAGGGCCGCCTCAACGGCTTCTTCAAGGACGTCGTGCTCCTCGAGCAGCCCTCGGTCACCGAGAACAAGAAGTCGGTCGAGGCCGTGCTCGACGAGTCCGGCACCACGCTGAAGCGCTTCGCCCGCTTCGAGGTCGGCGCCTGACCCGCACCACCCCGGCACACGCCGTGCCCGGCGTCGCGCGGGACCGGCCTCGGACTCGTGCTGGTCGGCGCGCGTCGCCGGTCGGCATCGTTTCGCGGTGCCGCGCGGCACACTCGGGCGACGCGAGTGCTCTCGCGCCGAGTGGATGGAACTGCCTCGTCGGTCACGAGAGGCGCACCGATGCGTCTGTCGGCAAGGTCAAGGGTCAGTTCATCGACTTCTTCGAGTTCCCCGACGACAGTCGCGACACGCTGGTCTGGCGCTTCCCGCGCAGTTGCAACGAGATCAAGAACGCCGGCCGCGGCAGCATCGCGCGAGGGCCGGACGGGGTCTTCACGACGGCTCGAAGGCCATGATCGCCGAGGGCTACGGCCCGTGCACCTACGAGGACGGCGCCTTCACAGGATTCGCCGCCGAGCCCGGCGCCTACAAGTGGGCTCGGACAGTACGGCTTCCAACTCGGTGTTCACCGGTGGCGGCCTCATCGACTCGGTATCAAGCAGAGCTGGGAGCGGTTCAAGTTCGGCGGCCGACCTCGCTCAGCAGAACGCGTTGTTCGTCTGCCTCAAGGAGCTGCCGAACAACAAGTTCGGCACCCAGTCCGAGATCTACTGGGACGACGCGTTCCTCAACACCCAGGTCGGAGCGCTGACGCGCGGCACCTACACCCTCAGGATCACCGACCCGCTCACCTTCATCCGCAACTTCGTCCCGGCCGGCTCATCAGCGGACGCGGTGTCTTCGACTTCACCGACATGGACAACCCCGCGGGCGAGCAGCTGTTCAACGAAGTGGTCGGCTCGCTGGCACCGGCGTTCTCGATGTACACCAACGACCCCGCCAAGGGGAACCGCATCTCGCGCCTTCAGCAGGACTCGATCGGGTTCGCCCAGTCACTGTCGGCGGCGGTCGAGCAGAACTACCAGTGGAGGACGGGTCGCGGCCTCGAGATCGCCAAGACCGCGATCATCTCGATCGAGTACGACGCCAACACCCGCGAGCTGCTCAAGAACGTCCAGCGCGCCGACGCCCTGTCAGGTGCTCGCGGCAACTCCAACCTGCAGGCCTCGGTCGCGGCTGGTTTCGAGTCTGCGGGCGAGAACGCCGGTCCCGGCGGTCTGATCGGGATGGGCATGGCCGCCGGCGGTGCGGGTATCGGCGGGCTCCAGCAGCCTGTGCAGCCCCTCCCGCGCCCGCCCGCTGCCCCGCGCCGCGCCGGCCGCCCCGGCTGCCGCCGCTGCCGCGGCGGATCCGATGGCGGTGCTGCAGAAGGCGAAGGAGATGCTCGATGCCGGCCTGATCACCCAGGCCGACTACGACGCGGCCAAGGCGAAGGCGCTCGGTCTCTGAGATGTCGCAGGAACCCGCGGAGCCACAGCGACCGACGTTCGACGGTCCGCCGCTGTCGTTGGAGGAGGAGCTCGCCGCGGCCCAGGCCGCGCCAGAGCCCGGTCCGAGCATCGAGACCGTCAACGAGTCTCTCAGTGACGGGCTCAACCGCTGCCCGAAGTGCGGCTCGACCGATGTCTCGCTCCGAGGCTCGACCGGCATGCTCGCCTGCCACTTCTGCCGCAACGAGTGGCAGGAGGCGCGGGTCGAGGAGCAGTTCGGCCTCGGCGAGGGCATCGACGAGCTCGACGGGCACGGTCATCGCCAGTGGCGCCGCGGACATCGCGGCCGATGCCGCCGACATGGTCACCTTCAAGTGCGATGCCTGCGGCGCCGAGGTCGTGGTCGACACCGCCCACGCGCTCAACGCCCGGTGCCACTGGTGCCGGCACACGCTCAACGTCAACCAGCAGATCCCCAACGGCGCGGTGCCCGACGCCGTCCTGCCCTTCAAGCTGACCAAGGAGGAGGCGGTCGCCAAGATCCGCGAGTTCGCGTCCAAGCGCCGCTCTTCGCCCACCGGCGGTTCAAGGAGGAGTTCGTCCCGGAGAACGTGCTCGGCGTCTACCTCCCCTACCTCGTGATCGACGCACGCGCCGAGTCCACCTACTGGGGCAAGGGTGAGATCGAGACCCGACGCTGGACCGAGAAGAGCGGCGACAACACGGTCACCTACTACGCCGCCGACGGCTACCAGGTCTCGCGTGAGGTGACTTCACCGTCGACGACCTCACCATCGAGGGCGTCGACCGAGCGAGCCGACTTCGGTGGCAAGAGCACCAACAACATCATCAACACGATCCTGCCGTTCGACACCAAGAACGCCGTCCAGTGGAACGCCAACTACCTCGTCGGCTTCACCAGCGAGAAGCGCGACGTCAACGTGGAGGCGGTCAAGCCGATCCTCGAGGACCAGCTGCTGTCGATCGGGCGGTCGAAGGTGCAGGGCTCGCTCGGCAAGTTCGACCGCGGCGTGCGCTGGGAGCAGGAGAAGGTCGATGTCGGCGGATCGCGCTGGGTGTCGATGTATCTCCCCGTGTGGCTCTACTCCTACCAGCAGGAGAGCAACAAGATCCTCCACTACATCGCGGTCAACGCCCGCACCGGCGAGTCCATGGGCAGCATCCCGGTCTCACAGCCCAAGCTGCTCCTGGCCGCGTTCGCCGTCGGCACCGTCCTCGAAGGCATCGCCGGAGCGATCCTGGTGGCGACGTCATGATCATCCACGCTCTGCAGATCCTCGCCCATGGCCTCCGACAGCGGCTCCCGTGTGGCTGCTCGCCGCGGGACCGGCCGGCGCGGCGGCGACCTACTGGGCTTTCTTCCGCTACTACCGCAACAACGACAAGTCCCACGCGTTCGAGCGCGACACGATCATCGATGCGCAACCGGTGCAAGGCGGGGAGGAGAAGATCGGCCACATCTCCAAGACGCGTGACTCCGACATCGACGGGGACAACAGCGGGTCACACCGGCAGCGAGTGCAGCGGATGCAGTGAGCACCTCGCGAGAGCGCCGGGTAGGGTCGCACGCGTGACGGGCTACCAACGCGTACTGCTCAAGCTGTCGGGCGAGGTGTTCGGCGGCGGCAAGGTCGGCGTCGACCCCGACGTCGTGGCAGACCATCGCCCGCGAGATCGCCGCCGTGGCCGAGGCCGGCGTCCAGATCGCCGTCGTCACCGGCGGCGGCAACTTCTTCCGCGGTGCCGAGCTCCAGCAGCGCGGCATGGACCGGGTCCGGGCCGACTACATGGGCATGCTCGGCATCGTCATGAACTGCCTGGCGCTCCAGGACTTCCTGGAGAAGCTCGACATCGAGACCCGCGTGCAGACCGCCATCACGATGGGCCAGGTCGCCGAGCCCTACGTGCCGCGCCGCGCCATCCGGCACATGGAGAAGGGCCGGGTCGTCATCTTCGGCGCCGGCATGGGCATGCCGTTCTTCTCCACCGACACCGTGGCGGTGCAGCGCGCCCTCGAGAGCCGCTGCGAGGTCGTGATCTACGACAAGAACGGCGTCGACGGGCTCTACACCGCCGACCCGAAGAAGGACCCGACCGCGACCAAGCTCGACGCGCTGACCTTCGACGAGGCCATCTCGCGCGGGCATCAAGGTCATGGACCAGACCGCCTTCACCCTGGCCAAGGAGAACAAGCTCCCGATGATCGTCCTCGGGCATGGCCGAGCAGGGCAGCATCCTGCGCGCGGTGCAGGGTGAGAAGATCGGGACGCTGGTCAGTCCCGACTGACCGACCGCCGCCCGCGCCCGCACGACCCACGCGCACCCGCCCCGCACCACGACGAAAGGCCGTCACCGGTGATCAACGACATCCTCAACGAGGCCGACGGCAAGATGGACAAGTCGGTCGAGGCGACCCGCGAGGAGTTCGCCGCGATCCGCGCCGGACGGGCGACGCCGAGCATGTTCAGCAAGATCGTCGTCGACTACTACGGCGCCCCGACGCCGATCCAGCAGCTGGCGTCGTTCACCGTCGACCGAGGCGCGGATCATCATGATCTCGCCCTTCGACATCGGGCGCCATCGACAACGTCGAGCGCGCCGTGCGCGACTCCGACCTCGGCGTCAACCCGTCGAGCGACGGCAGGGTGCTGCGCTGCGTCTTCCCCGAGCTCACCGAGGAGCGCCGCAAGGAGTACGTCAAGCTCGCGCGCGGCAAGGCCGAGGACGGCCGGATCGCGGTGCGCAACCTGCGCCGCACGGCCAAGCAGAACCTCGAGAAGCTCGAGAAGGACGGCGAGGTCGGCAAGGACGACGTCACCGGCGCCGAGAAGCGCCTCGACGCCGCCACCAAGAAGCACACCGACGAGATCGACGAGATGCTGAAGAAGAAGGAGGCCGAGCTGCTCGAGGTCTGAGGACCTCGTCCGGCTCGTCCACCATGACCGACGCCCGCCCCGACGCCCGTTCCGCACCGACCGCCCCAGAAGGACCACGGGCGGGCCGGACGTGACCTCAAGGCCGCGATCACCTCCGGGTGGTGCTGCTCGTCGGCGCGATCGCCGCCTCGCTGGTCGTTCTGGAAGCCGGCCTTCATGGTGATCGTCGTCGATCGCCGTGGTCGTGGCCATCTGGGAGCTGCGCCAGGGGCTGCTGGCGCAAGGACATCGACCTCCCCGAGCAGCCGCTGATGGTCGGCGGCGTCGTCATGGTCGTCGTCGCCTACCTCTACGGCTCCGACGCGCTGGTCACCGCGACCGCCGTCACCGCGCTGGTGGTCATGCTGTGGCTGCTGCGCCGCGGCATCGACGGCTACGTCAAGAACGTCACCGCCTCGGTCTTCACCCTGGTCTACGTGCCCGTTCCTCGGGCTCCTTCGTGGCGCTGCTGCTCTCCGAGGGTGGCCGCAGCGGCGGTGGGCTCGACAACGACGGCGTGAAGGGCATCTTCACCTTCGTCCTGGTCACGATCGCCTCCGACATCGGCGGCTACATCGCCGGCGTCCTCTTCGGCAAGCACCCGATGGCGCCGGTCATCTCGCCCAAGAAGTCGTGGGAGGGCTTCGCCGGCTCGCTCGTCGCCACCGTGGCGATGGGCATGCTGCTGGTGGTGCTGCTGCTCGAGGGCGACTGGTGGGTCGGGCTCTGCCTCGGCCTGATCGCCGGTCGTGATGGCGACCCTCGGCGACCTCTGCGAGTCGGTCATCAAGCGCGACCTCGGCATCAAGGACATGAGCCAGGTCATCCCCGGCCACGGCGGGCTGATGGACCGCCTCGACTCGCTGCTCGCCACCATCGCCCCGATCTGGCTGCTGCTGCACTACCTCGTCTTCGCCTGAGCCCGTGGGGGCCGCCTGGTTCTCCTCGCCCGAGCCGACGGCATGGTCGCTCCCGACCGAGATCGGTCGTGCTCCGGTGCCACCGGACGGCACCGATCCTCGACCGTCCCGCTCGACGGCGATCTCCTGAACCGCCCGCACGGTGAGGACGGGCCGCCTACGATCGACAGATGACCACCGACGAGGGCACGGACCTCGCGCCCGCGAGCCCGCCGCGCCGTCGTACGACGCCCGGCAGGCGGCGCGTCCGACGAGCCGCGCCGAGCTTCTGGCACCGCGACGCACCCGGTGTTCCTGCCGCTCGCGGGCTTCTTCACCGGCACCCTGCTGGTCGTGCTGGTGCTGGGCGGCCTCGGGCTGGTGCTCAACGCGCTGTTCGGGTACGACCTGAGCGAGCACCCCGGGCCCTTCTTCGTCGCGATCCTGGCGCTGTTCGTCCTCAACGTCGTGCTGATCGTGGCCCCCCGGACCCGGCGGTTCGCCCGCTACATGCTCTTCGGGCTGCTCGCGACCCCGGTGGTGGTCGGGGTGGTCGGCGGCGCTGACCCTCTTCCTGCTCATCCAGGAACGACGGTTAGGGACCCCGCGCCGCTGGTGGGACACTGGGGTCGTCATGTCTGAGATCAAGACCCTGCCCCTGGTGTTCGACGAGCCGCGCGGACGCAAGAAGCCACCGCGGCACCTCGCCGACCTCACCTCGCCCGAGCGCAAGGCGCTCCTCGAGGAGAGCGGGCTGCCCGGGCTTCCGGGCCAAGCAGCTCTCCACAGCACTACTTCGGCCGCCTGGTCGACGACCCGGCCGAGATGACCGACCTGCCGGCCGCCCAGCGCGACGAGCTGGTCGCGACGCTGCTGCCGCACCTGATGACGCCGCTGCGCACCATGGAGGCCGACAAGGGCACCACGCGCAAGACGCTGTGGAAGCTCTTCGACGGAGCCCTCGTCGAGTCGGTGCTGATGCGCTACACCGACCGCACCACGATGTGCGTCTCCAGCCAGGCCGGCTGCGGGATGGCCTGCCCGTTCTGCGCCACCGGCCAGGGCGGTCTGCAGCGCAACATGTCGACCGCCGAGATCGTCGAGCAGGTCGTCGCCGGAGCCCGTTCGCTGGCTCGCGGCGAGGTGCCCGGCGGGCCCGGCCGGGTCTCCAACGTGGTCTTCATGGGCATGGGCGAGCCGCTCGCCAACTACAAGGCCGTCATCGGCGCCGTACGCCGTCTGGTCGACCCGGCACCCGACGGGTTCGGCATGTCGGCGCGGGGGATCACGGTCTCCACCGTCGGTCTGGTGCCGCGGATCAACCAGCTGACCGAGGAGGGCATCCCGGTCACCCTGGCGCTGAGCCTGCACGCGCCCGACGACGAGCTGCGCAACGAGCTGGTGCCGATCAACACCCGCTACTCCGTCGCCGAGACCGTCGACGCGGCGTTCAACTACGCCGAGGTCACCAAGCGTCGTGTCTCCATCGAGTACGCCATGATGCGCGGCATCAACGACCAGGCCTGGCGCGCCGACCTGCTCGCCGACGTGCTGATGCGCGGCGACTGGGGCTGGGTCCACGTCAACCTGATCCCGCTCAACCCGACGCCCGGCTCCAAGTGGACCGCCTCCGACCCGGCCGACGAGCGCGAGTTCGTCCGCCGCCTCGAGGCCAAGGGCATCCCCACGACGGTGCGCGACACCCGGGGCAGCGACATCGACGGCGCCTGCGGGCAGCTCGCCGCCACCGAGTGAGCGGTCCGACCCGGCGATGACGCTCTCCCACGACCAGGTGGTCGCGGCCGTCAACCGGTGGAGCTTCATCCCCGAGCGCGCGGTGCGGGTCGAGACGGCGGAGTACCAGATCCTGCGACTCCCACCGTGGTGGGCCGAGCCCCTCGAGGTGCGCTGGCTGAGGCCGACCCGCCCGCTGGACGTGGTGCTCGACGAGGTGCTGGAGGGGTGTCGGACGTCGCGGTCTCGACCACGTGTGCTGCTGGGTGCGGATGGACGCTCCGCCTGGCTACGAGGAGGCTCTCGTGGCGCGGGGTGGGCGGCGCGACGAGACCCTCGACGTGCTGGCCAGGACGCTCGACGGAGCGGTCGACCTCGAGGTGCCCACCGACGTCGAGCTGCGCTGGGACACCGACGTGACCACCTTCGGTGACGTGATGCGGATCGGGTGGCAGGTCTTCGGTGGCGACGAGGTCGACGACGAGACGGTGGCCTCGGAGTTCGCCGGTGAGGCGGGCAAGGTCGAGCGGGGCGACGGCGGCAGCCTGGTGGCCTACGTCGAGGGACGCGCGGTCGGCACGGCCGGACTGTCCATGGCCGACTCCGACGCTCGCCTCTGGGGTGGCGCGGTGCTCCCCGAGGCGCGCCGTCGGGGCGTCTACCGCGCGCTGCTGCAGGAGCGCTTCCGCTACGCGACCGAGCACGGCGCGACGCTCGCCCTGGTCAAGGCGCGGGTGGACAGCTCGGCGCCGATCCTGGCGCGCGCCGGCTTCGAGAAGGTCGGCCAGGAGCGGTCCTACCTCCTGGACCTCTGACCCGCCCGTCGCGGCGCGGCCGAGCAGACCGCGTGACAAGCGGTCAGCCGCTGTTCACGTGTCGTCCACGCCGGGCTCGGCGCTCGTTGCGGCCCCCTCCCTAGCGTCCGAGCCATGGCTGAGATGACTCCGCTCGTCCCGCTCACGACCTCCCCTCCCGCTCCCGCCCCCTCGGATCGCGTGGCACGACCGTCACCCACCTCGACGAACAGCTGCGGGTGCTGGTCGTCGCCGAGTCGTTCCTCCCGCAGGTCAACGGCGTCACCAACTCCGTACGACGGGTCCTCGAGCACCTCGCCGCCGAGGGGCACCGCGCCGAGCTCGTCGCCCCGACCGGGCCGGACACCTATGCCGGCTTCCGGGTCCGCCACGCCCGTGGTGCGACCCTGCCGTTCTACAAGGACTTCAAGATCGGTCTCGAGACCCGGCGCCGGCTGCGCCAGACGATGCTGCGCTTCCGCCCCGACGTCGTGCACATCGCCTCCCCGGCGACCCTGGGCTACCAGGCCGCGAAGGCCGCCGGCGAGCTCGGCATCCCGACGGTGGCGATCTACCAGACCGACCTGGTGGGCTTCGCCGATCGCTACGAGGTCCCCGGCGGCGCCCGCGCGATGGCCTCGCTGACCCGACGCATCCACGGCAGGGTCGACCGCACCCTCGCCCCCTCGTCGGCCAGCCTGGCCCAGCTCGCCGAGCTGGAGGTCCCCGACACCGCCCTGTGGCCGCGTGGGGTCGACCTCGCCGCAGTTCGATCCCGCGCACCGCGACGAGCAGCTGCGGGCTCGGCTGGCCCCCGACGGTCGGCTGCTGGTGGGCTACGTCGGCCGGCTCGCGCCGGAGAAGGAGCTCGAGCTGCTGCGCGTGATCGACGCCGACCCCCGGTACGCCCTCGTCCTCGTCGGAGGCGGACCGGAGGAGCAGCGGCTGCGCTCGCAGCTGCCCCGACGCGACGTTCCTCGGCGTGCTGCACGGCGACGAGCTGGGAGCGGCGTACGCCTCGCTCGACGTCTTCGTCCACACCGGCCGCCACGAGACCTACTGCCAGTCGGCGCAGGAGGCGCTCGCCTCCGGCGTCCCCGTGGTCGCGCCCCGCTCCGGCGGGCCGATCGACGTCGTCGACGACACGGTCGCCGGCTTCCTCTACGAGCCCGGCGACGCCGACGACCTCGCGTCGTACGTCGACCTGCTCGCGCGCCGGCCCGTGCTGCGCCGGCGGATGGGGGTCGCCGCGCGGCGCAGCGTCGAGTCCCGCTCGTGGGCCTCGGTCAACGCGGCCCTCCTCGACCACTACCGCGAGGTCATCGGGGAGCGTCGTGCCGCAGGGCTGCGGTCGGTGAGCTGATCAGCGTGCCGCCAGGACCAGCTCGGCGGCCTCGTCGACGGTGTCGACGAGGTGCACGAGCGGCTCCATGACCCGGCCCCGTGCCAACGACTGGAGGGCGGGCCAGACGGGCAGCACCCGGGTCCAGTGGTCGGCGCCGACGAGCACCATCGGGGCCGCGGAGACCTCGTCGGCGTAGTAGTTCTCGCAGGCGTCCTGGAAGACCTCCTGGACGGTGCCCGCGGCGCCGGGGAGGAAGACGATCCCCGCGTCGCAGATCTCCAGCAGCACCGCCTCACGCACCGCGTTGCCGACGTACTTGGCGATCGCGGTGGCGAAGACGTTGGGCGGCTCGTGCCCGTAGTGCCAGGTGGGGATGCCGAGCGTCGCCCGGGGCTCACCCGCGCCGGCGGCCGCGCGTCGTGCGGCGTCCACCCAGGCGTCGATCGACGCTGTGAAGGACGGGACCGTGGCGATCACGTCGAGGGCCTCGTCGAGCGCGGATCGTGGCTGGTGCGCGAGCCGGGCCCCGAGGTTGGCCGCCTCCATCGCTCCCGGTCCGCCGCCCGTGGCCACCACCAGCGACGTGCCGAGCAGGGCCCCGAGGCGGGCCGCGTCGGCGAAGGCCGGCTCGCCGCGGCGCAGGGCATGACCGCCCATGACGCCGACGATCCGTCGTCCGTGCACCCAGGCCGCGAGCGCCTCGTCGATCGCGTGGTCGTGCAGTGCCGCGGCCAGGGTGTCGTCGCGCCCGGCGGCCTGCTGGGTCCACGCATACGCGCGTCCGTCGAGGGAGTCGGCGTAGCGCGGAGCGTCGAAGAGCTCGTCGGCGGTGTAGAGGCGTGGGCGGTAGACGTCGAGCGGTGACGCGCCGATGTCGGGCAGGACGAGGGCGCCGCGAGCCTCCAGGGCGCCCTCGGTCTCCGGGTCGAGGCGGCAGCCCAGGAAGGTCGCTCCGGCGACCTCGCGGGCGAGGAGGTCCGGTCCCCGCCCGCGCAGGTCGAGCCCGTGGACGCGCCAGGCCCGCAGCGTCGAGGTACCTGCCTCCAAGCGGCTGGTGAGGTCCTCGCTGGTCTCGACCCGGACGACCCGGCCACGCGTGCGCTTCACCCGGCGCATCGTAGAGCCACCGGAGCGTGATCAGAAGGCGTGGGCGACCAGGTCGCCGAACAGCTCGTGCTCGTCGGCCGAGGCCAGCCCCTTCTGCCGGAACCACCCGCAGATGTTGGTGCAGTCGCGCATCAGGAAGTCCATCCCGTTGACGTTGCCGACCAGGTCGACGATCTGCGGCAGGTCGATGATCACCAGCCGCTCGCCCGCGGCCAGGATGTTGTAGGCCGACAGGTCGCCGTGCACGATCCCGGCCTGCGCCATGGTGGCCATCGCGTCCCGCAGCTGGTCGAAGTACGACGACAGCAGCATCGGGTCCGGGCGGGTCTGGGCCAGGCGGGGTGCCGTCTCGCCCTCGTGGGTGATCCACTCCATGAGCAGCTCGGTGCCGTCGATCTGCACCGGGTAGGGGACCGGCAGGCCGAGCTCGTGGAAGCGCTTGAGGGCGTTCCACTCCGAGACCGCCCACTCGCCGGCCGCGACGAGCTTGCCGAAGGTCGACTTGCGCTTGACGGCACGCTCGTCGCGCGAGCGCTTCATCGCGCGGCCCTCGGTGTAGCTGGCCGAGCGGTGGAAGGTGCGGTGCTCGGGGGAGCGGTAGCGCTTGGCGGCCATGACCACCCCTCCCGCCGGGTCGAGAGGATCGGCGCGCTCGAGGAGGAAGACGTCGGCCTCCTTGCCGGTCTTGAGGATGCCGAGCTCGGTGTCGATGGCGCCCTGGGAGGTCACCACCCACGCGGGCCGGGGCTCCGGACCCCGGCACAGCGGCTCGCAGTCGAGCCAGGTCGACCAGCGCTGGGTGTCGTCGAGGTCGTCGTCGTAGGGAGTGAAGTCGAAGGTGAAGCGGGGATCAGGTGATGAGTCCGAAGGTGACATCGGTGGTGGTGCTCGTTTCGTGAAGGAGGTGGTCGGTGGGCAGACCGAGGACAGTCATGGACATGTCAGCTCCTCTCGAACGCACACCGGCTTCTCCGATGTCTGGGGCAAGCGTGGGGCAAGCACGGTCCGGAGCGCAAGGGATTAACGGAGGCTGAGCAGGCCGAGCCCCTGGGCGAGGCCGCAGGCGTCGCCCCGTGAGCCGGGTGGCGACCGTAGCCACGGTCACCGGGCTTCGTCGACGCTCGCTGGCGCTCGCTGCTCAGCCTCCGGTGCGTCCCCGCGGAGGCTGAGCAGGCCGAGCCCCCGAGCGAGGCCGTCGGAGGCTGAGCAGGGCGAGCCCCCGGCGAGGCCGTCGACGAAGCCCCGTGAGCCGGGTGGCGACCGTAGCCACGGTCACCGGGACGGTCCTATAAGTGTCAAGTGGTCATGAGGTCTTGTTTCAGTGCGTTGTAGGCCGAGCGGCAGACGTAGCGTTTGAGGCAGCGGATGAGGTCTTTCTTGGTGAGGTTCTCGTGCTCGCGGCGGGCGAGGTAGGCGAGGGTTTCGGGGTGGTTCTTCATGCGTCGGATCACGACGAGGTAGAGCACGCTGTTGGCTTGGCGGTCCCCGCCGCGGTTCAGGCGCATCCGGGTCGTCTTGCCCGAGGAGGCCGGGATGGGTGCGACGCCGGTGAGCTTGGCGAAGGAGGCCTCCGATCGCATCCGTTCGATGTTCTGCCCCGCGGTGATCGCGAGCTGGGCTGCGGTTTGGACCCCGACTTGGTCCAGGGCCATCAGGTTCGGTAGAGCCTTGTTGACCAGGACCGTCAGGGCCTTATCGGCGACCTGCGATCTCCTCGCTCAACGCCGACGATGCGTCGCGCGAGGCGTGCGTAGGGCGTGCTTGGTGGCCTGGGCCGGGTCCTCGAGGCTGGCTCAGGTCGGGACGGTAGGTCAGCGCTTTGGTGACGCGCTTCTTTGCAGCTCAGCCCCAACAGTTCGGCGCGCAGGCTCTGCTGGTGCGGTCGTGGCCAGGTCACGTAGCTGGCAGTAGGCCGCGGTGCGGTCCTTGACGGCGGAGTCACGAGGGATCTTCAGAAGCCCGGATCGCCTCAACCACACCGGTCTTGGACTTCGGTAGGCCGTGGCTGGTCCCGGCTAGGACCTGACGGGCAGCAGAGAGGGCATCGATCGGGTCGGACTTGCCCTGCATGACCCGCGTGCGACTTCTCGGGGCGGTTGACCTCGCGCACCTCGATGCCCTCGGCGAGTAGGTGAGTCGCCAGCCCCGACCCGTAGGACCCGGTCGACTCCACCCCGACCAGAACCAGATCGCCCTGGTCCCTCATCCAGCCCAGCAGCTCGGCGTAGCCGGCCGCGTTCGCGGCGAACTCGCGGTCGCCCAGTGCCCGACCCTGGGCATCGAGTCACCGCGGCGTGATGAGTCTGCTTGATGGGTATCGACACCGCCATAGACCTCGAGGGTCTCAGCTCGCGATCGTCGTGGCGCCGCCGCAGCGGATCGGGGTTGCTTTCGTGCCTGGGTAGTCGTCATCCTGGATCGGTCTCCTCCACCTAGTGGTCGATGACCGCGCCGGGCTGGGTGGACACAACAGTGATGAGAACAGGGTTCAAGGTCCTATGAAGTCACACCCACCCAGCCCGGACATCACGAGCAAGGTCGTCGACACACGAGACCCCGGAGTCGAGGACCAGACACGTCCCACGTCAAGACAGCCACCACTGGTGACGTCAGCTTCGTCGTAAGCCAGATCCCCGACCCCGAAGACCCACCACCAGTTTCACTGCTTCGTCGACGCTCGCTGGCGCTCGCTGCTCAGCCTCCGCTGGTGTCGAGGTCCAACACGGCGGCGATCGACTCCGACGTCCAGGACTCGCCGATGCCCCGGCAGCCCATCAGGTAGGCGGCCGCCGTCGCGGCGTCCCAGCCATGGCTGGCCATCAGGCCACCGCCCATGACCGAGAGGTACGCCGCGCTCGGTGCGAGGTAGTCGAGCGGGGCGGTCGTCGGTGCGGTGAAGGTGACGACCGGGTCTCCGTCGATCTCGTCGAGGACGTGCAGCGTCTCGTAGCGACCCTCGCCGAAGGCCCACGACCGGTGCCCGCCCAGCACGGCGAGGTCGAGGTCCACCCCCGGTGGACGATGCATCTCCTGGGCCACCACGTCGCTGAACTGCTCGTGGGTCAGCAGGTAGGCCCGACCCGGGCTCGAGCCGGCCGCGGTCGGGTCGAGGAACGCCACGCCGCCGCCCCACGTCGGCGAGCTCCACGCGAAGTAGACCGAGCCGGGCAGGTGCACGGCGCGGTCGGCACGGGGAGGTCGTGGGTCCCTCGCACCCGGCGTGGGCCGTGCGCCCCCACGGGGCGTCCCGCCGGCGAGGTAGCACCCGAGGCGGTCCCGGTCGAGGTTGGTGCCGTAGGCGGCGTACCAGATCAGCGAGCTCATCGTCCCGAGCCAAGCACAGCCACGGAACGCCACGGCGACCTGCCTCCCTACACTTGCCCGCATGCTCTCCTCCGCCTCGCCTGCGCGCCGCCGTGCCCTCGTGGCGGGCCTCGGCCTGACCGTCGTCGCAGGGCTGGCGCCGAGCGCCGCCGAGGCCAGGATCGAACCCACGCCACCGGCAGCGGCTGTGGCCGGCTCGCCCTCGGCGCCCATGGCGACCGCAGGTGCGGCGACGCCCGGTGCCGACGGCATCGGTGACCGCTACTGGCCGCTCGACGGCAACGGCGGCATCGACGTCCTGCACTACGACATCGACGACACCTACGACTTCGAGACCGCGCGCCTGTCGGGGACCACCTCGCTGAGCATCCGCGCGACGCAGGACCTCTCGCGCTTCAACCTGGACTTCCTGCTGCCGGTCACCTCGGTGACCGTCGACGGCGCGCCGGCATCGGTCTCCCGCCCGCAGCGCCACGAGCTGGAGATCACCCCGGCCGTCCCGCTCGCCGACGGGGCACGCTTCACCGTCGAGGTCGCCTACGCCGGAGCCCCGACGAAGATCGCCTACGCGGGCGAGCGCAACTGGGCGGCCTCCGACGACGAGGTCGTGACCATGAACGAGCCCCACATGGCTCCGTGGTGGTTCCCCGCCAACGACCACCCCACCGACAAGGCCACCTTCGACATCACCGTCACCGGTCCGGCGACCCACCAGGCCGTCGCCAACGGTCTGCTGGTCGATCGCAGCGTCGACGGCGACCTGGCGACGACCCACTGGCGCTCGACCGACCCGATGGCGCCCTACCTCGCGTTCTTCGCGCTGGGCCGCTACGACGTCTCCGAGAGCACGCGTGCCGGTCTGCCGTCCTACGTCGCGGTCTCCCAGCAGCTCCCGAGCTCGTTGCGGCGCAGCTCGACGAGAGCGCTCAAGCAGACTCCGGCGATCACCGCCTGGCTCGACGAGCGGCTCGGGGCCTATCCGTTCGAGTCGACCGGAGGTCTCGCCACCACGCTCGACGTCGGCTTCGCGCTCGAGAACCAGACGCGACCGACGTACTCGTTCTACTCGCTCTACTCGGCCGACCGTCTCTCCACCGTCGTCCACGAGCTCGCCCACCAGTGGTTCGGCGACTCGGTCTCGGTGCGCCGGTGGAGCGACATCTGGCTCAACGAGGGGTTCGCGAGCTTCATGGAGCAGGCCTACGCCGAGAAGCACGGCGGAGTCCCTGCCCAGCGCTGGCTGCGATCGGCCTACGACGCCCGGCGCCTCGACCGCGACTTCTGGGCCCTCGACCTGGCCGATCCCGGCCGCAACCGCATCTTCGCCACCCCGGTCTACGAGCGCGGCGCCATGGCCCTGCAGGCGCTGCGCCACCGGATCGGCGACCGGGACTTCTGGGCCACGCTGCGCACCTGGGTGCGCAGTCGTCGCCACGGCAACGGCTCGGTGGCGCAGTTCGAGCGGCTGGCGGAGCAGACCAGCGACCAGCAGCTCGACCGGTTCTTCCGCGTCTGGTTGCGTGCGCCCCGTCCGCCGGCGCCCACGAGGGCCAACGGCCTGCGCTGAACGAGCCGGCACGCGGCTGCCAGACTTCGGGGATGAGCACCCCCAGCCCGGCCCGCCGTGACGTCGTCGTCCTCGGCTCGACCGGCTCCGTCGGCACGCAGGCCCTCGACCTGGTGCGAGCCCACCCCGACCGGTTCCGCGTGGTCGGCCTGACCGCGGGCGGGTCCCAGCCCGACCTCTTCGCCCAGCAGGTGGCGGAGTTCTCGCCGGCGTTCTCCGGCATGGGGGAGGAGGCGTCGGTCGAGGCAGCCGGGCGCCCGTGCGACGTCGTCCTCAACGGCATCACCGGTGCCGTCGGGCTGCGACCGACCCTGGCGGCCCTCGACTCGGGCACGACCCTGGCGCTGGCCAACAAGGAGTCGCTGATCATGGGCGGCCCGCTCGTGCTCGACCGCGCCCGCCCGGGACAGATCGTGCCGGTCGACTCCGAGCACAGCGCCCTGGCCCAGTGCCTGCGCGCCGGGACCCCTGACGACGTACGACGCCTGGTGCTGACGGCGAGCGGGGGACCCTTCCGCGGGCGCTCGCGAGCAGAGCTCGTCGACGTCACCCCCGAGCAGGCGATGGCCCACCCGACGTGGGACATGGGGCCGGTGATCACGATCAACTCCGCGACGCTGGTCAACAAGGGGCTGGAGGTGATCGAGGCTCACCTGCTGTTCGGCATCCCCTTCGACCGCATCGAGGTCGTGGTGCACCCGACGAGCGTCGTGCACTCGATGGTCGAGTTCGTCGACGGCTCGACGCTGGTGCAGGCGAGCCCGCCGACCATGCTGATCCCGATCGCGCTCGGCCTCTCGTGGCCCGACCGGGTGCCCGACGCGGCACCCGCGGTCGACTGGACCCGCCCCGAGACCTGGGAGTTCTTCCCCCTCGACGAGGAGGCCTTCCCGGCGGTGGCGCTGGCCCGGGAGGCCGGTGAGCGGGGCGGGACGACCCCCGCGGTCTACAACGCCGCCAACGAGGTGTGCGTCGAGGCGTTCCGGCAGGGCCGCCTGGCCTTCACCGACATCGTGGCTCGCGTCGCCGACGTCGTCTCCGCCCACGACGTAGGATCATCGGGGACCCTCACCGTCGACGACGTCCTCGCCGCCGACGCCTGGGCCCGAGAGCTGACCTCCACCTTCGTTCCGGCCTGATCGGGAGCACATGTCCGTCCTTCTCTACACCCTGGGGATCGTCACCTTCTTCGTCGCCATCCTGGCCTCGATCGGCCTGCACGAGCTCGGGCACATGATCCCCGCGAAGAAGTTCGGCGGGAAGGTGACGCAGTACTTCATCGGCTTCGGCCCCACCGTCTGGAGCAAGCAGGTCGGGGAGACCGAGTACGGCGTCAAGGCGATCCCGCTCGGCGGCTACGTCAAGATCGTCGGGATGCTGCCGCCGGACGCGCTCGACGTCGCCGACGAGGTCGAGATCGACGGCGCGGGCAACCAGGTCGTCCGGGTCCGCAAGTCCAACACCGGCATGTTCACCCAGCTGATCTCCGACGCGCGCGCCGCGGAGTGGGAGACGATCACGCCGGAGGACTCCGAGCGGCTCTTCTACAAGATGGCCTGGTGGAAGAAGGTCGTCGTGATGGCCGGCGGACCGTCGGTCAACATCGCCATCGCGTTCTTCCTCTTCTGGGGGGTCTTCTCCACCTACGGCCAGCAGTCGGTCGAGCCCGAGGCGGGCCAGCCGGTCCTCCAGTCGGTCTCCCGGTGCGTGCTGCCCTACACCGACGAGGGTCGTGAGTGCACCGCAGCCGACCCGCCGTCCCCGGCGGCGGAGGCCGGACTGCTTCCCGGTGACACCATCACGACGTTCAACGGTGTCTCGGTGACCGGCTGGGACCAGCTGCGCGCCCTGATCCGCGACAACGACGGTGGACGTGTCGACATCGGCTACGTCCGCGACGGTCAGACCCTGAGCGGCTCGACCAGCACCACGGTCCAGGCGCGGCCGACCTCCCTCACCGACGAGACCCTGACCCAGGTCGGGTTCCTCGGGGTGACGCCGACCGCGAGGATCGTCACCGAGACCGGCGGCCCGCTCTACACCGTGCGGCAGATGGGCACCATGTTCGTCGACACCGCCCAGGCGCTGGTGACCCTGCCGGCCAAGGTCTTCGACGTCGGCCAGGCCATCGTCGGCATCGAGGACCGGGCAGCCGACAGCCCGGTCAGCATCGTCGGCGGCGGCCGGCTCGCCGGCGAGACGACGTCCTCCGACGCGCTCGACACCTCGAGCAAGCTGGTCTTCCTCGTCCTGCTGGTGGCCGGCTTCAACTTCTTCATCGGCGTCTTCAACTTCATCCCGCTGCTGCCGCTCGACGGCGGCCACATCGCCAGTGCGCTGTGGGAAGCCGTACGCCGCGGCGTCGCCCGCGTCCGCGGTCGCCCCGACCCGGGCTACGTCGACGCCGCCAAGCTGCTGCCGGTCGCCTACGTCGTCGCCTCGGCCCTGCTGGTGATGGGCGTCGTGCTCATCGTCGGCGACCTCGTCGTCCCCCTCCACCTCGAGTCCTGACCGCGAGTCCTGACTCGGCGCCGCACGGGTCGCTTCCGGCTCGCAGTAGCCTGAGGACATGAGCACCCCGATCAGTCTCGGCATGCCCGAAGCGCCCCCGCCGGTGCTCGCGCCCCGGCGTACGACCCGACAGATCAAGGTCGGCAAGGTCGGCGTCGGCAGCGAGTCACCGGTGTCGGTCCAGTCGATGACCACCACCCTCACCTCCGACGTCAACGCCACCCTCCAGCAGATCGCCGAGCTCACCGCGACCGGCTGCGACATCGTGCGCGTCGCCTGCCCCAGCCAGGACGACGCCGACGCGCTCCAGCAGATCGCCGAGCACTCCCAGATCCCGGTCATCGCCGACATCCACTTCCAGCCGAAGTACGTCTACGCCGCCATCGACGCGGGGTGCGCCGCGGTGCGCGTCAACCCCGGCAACATCCGCAAGTTCGACGACCAGGTCAAGCAGATCGCTGCCGCCGCGAAGGACCGCGGTACGTCGATCCGGATCGGCGTCAACGCCGGGTCCCTCGACCCGCGGCTGCTGGAGAAGTACGGCAAGGCGACGCCCGAGGCCCTGGTCGAGTCGGCCGTCTGGGAGGCGGGGCTCTTCGAGGAGCACGACTTCCACGACTTCAAGATCTCGGTCAAGCACAACGACCCCGTCGTGATGGTGCGCGCCTACGAGCTGCTCGCCGAGGCCGGCGACTGGCCGCTGCACCTCGGCGTCACCGAGGCCGGCCCGGCCTTCCAGGGCACGATCAAGTCGGCGACCGCGTTCGGCGCGCTGCTCAGCAAGGGCATCGGCGACACGATCCGCGTCAGCCTGTCCGCCCCGCCGGTCGAGGAGGTCAAGGTCGGGATCCAGATCCTGCAGAGCCTCAACCTGCGTCCCCGCAAGCTCGAGATCGTCTCCTGCCCCAGCTGCGGGCGCGCGCAGGTCGACGTCTACACCCTCGCCGAGCAGGTGACCGCCGGGCTCGAGGGCCTCGAGGTGCCACTGCGGGTGGCCGTCATGGGCTGTGTCGTCAACGGACCCGGTGAGGCCCGTGAGGCCGACCTCGGGGTCGCGTCGGGCAACGGGAAGGGTCAGATCTTCGTCAAGGGCGAGGTCATCAAGACCGTTCCGGAGTCCCAGATCGTCGAGACCCTGATCGAGGAGGCGATGCGGATCGCCGAGGGCATGGAGTCGGTGGACGGTGCGGGAGCGCAGGTCAGCGTCTCCTGACTCCACCGGTGGCACAATCGCGAGCGTGACCACCACTAGGCTGCGCGATGTGCCGGCCAGTCGTCAGGGGATCCGGGTGCTGGGCACCCCGGACCTCGCCGACTTCGTCGCGCTGGCCGAGCAGGACCCGGTCACCAACGTCTTCGCCCTCTACCGGGCGCGCACGACGAGCCTCGAGCCGCGCTGGCTCGGCGGTGAGATGTGGGGCCGCTTCGACGACGGCCGGCTGGTCGCGGCCTGCCACGTCGGCGCCAACCTCGTGCCGATCGGCTGCGACGACGACGACGCCCGCGCGTTCGCCGAGAAGGCCCTGACCCGCAGCCGCACCTGCACCACGATCGTGGGGCCCCACGAACCGGTCCAGACGTTCTGGAACGCCGTCGCCGGCACGTGGGGACGCCCCCGCGACGCCCGCTGGCTCCAGCCCCACCTGGTGATCTCCCGGGACCCCGACGTGGAGGGGGATCCCCTGGTGCGACGTACGGACCGCAACGACCTCTCGCTGGTCTATCCGGCCTGCGTGGCGATGTACTCCGAGGAGGTCGGCGTCTCACCCGAGTCGGGAGGGTCGAGCGACCTCTACCGGGCACGGGTGACCCAGCTGATGTCGCGCGGCTGGTCGTTCGCGCGCTTCGAGGGGGGCAAGCTGGTCTTCAAGGCCGAGGTCGCCTGCGCGACCGACGACGTCGCGCAGATCCAGGGCGTGTGGGTCCCGCCCGAGCGCCGCGGCGAGGGGCTCGCCGTGCGCGGCATGGCGGCGGTGGTGCGGCTGGTGCGTGCCGAGATCGCGCCGACGGTGTCGCTCTACGTCAACGAGTGGAACGACCCGGCGCGACGTGCCTACCACCGGGTGGGCTTCGAGGAGACCGCGCGCTTCTCGACCATCATGTTCTGAGAGGGCATGTTCTGAGTGGGCATGCTCCGGACGCGTCTGCAGGGCCTACGCTGACCGCCGTGAGCATCGAGCGCAGCACTCAGGTCCTGGCCGGCATCTTCGCGGTGAGCGGGACGGTGCACCTGGTCAAGCCCGAGCTCTACGCGGCGATCATGCCGGCGTGGGTGCCCGCCCACCGCGAGGTGATCCTCGGCAGTGGGGTCGCCGAGATCGCACTCGGCGCCGGGCTGCTGGCCCCCAGGACCCGTCGGCTGGCCGGCTGGGGGAGTCTCGGGCTCCTGCTCGGCGTCTACCCCGCCAACGTCAAGATGGCCACCGACGCGATGGCCGGCAACAGCACCGCTCTCAAGGCGGCCGCCCTCGGCCGGCTGCCGCTGCAGTGGCCGATGATCAAGGCTGCCCTGACGGCAGCCCGCCGCTGAGGACCGGTGCCGACCGGCACCACGGGCTCAGCCGAGCGCGGTGACCAGGTTCTCGCGCACCTGCGTCATCCGCTTGCGGTTGGCACCGAGGTCGGAGCCGGCGTACGGCACCGATTCGGAGCGGAAGTGCACCAGGCTGTCGTCGGTGTCGATCTCGAACTCGACGGTGTCCTTCCAGCGGATCACCCGGGTCTTGAAGATGGCCTTGACGTAGTCGCCGTCGTCCTCGACCACCGAGGTGCGGGGGTACTCCGCGATCACCTTCATCACCGCCACCTTGGCCTCGGAGGCCGATCCCGTGAACGGCACCGGGTCCATGGCGCAGTACTTCTGGGTGTCCAGGGTCGACACGCACTTCTGCGAGCCGTCGGGGCAGGGCGTGATGCGCTTGGCGGCCATCGAGATCCTCCGTAGTCCGGGCCGCTCGCGGGTGGCGGCCTCGCTGCTGAGGCTACCGCCCGCGAGCGGTGGCGCCCCGGACCACACGATCGGTGGATACGTCAGTACACCGGGGACTTCTGCAGGTCGGAGGCGAGCTCGCAGTCGTCGTCCGCGCACCGCACCGTGGCGCCCTTGTTCTTGGCGTAGGAGTCGAGGAGCAGCTCGCGGTCGGTCTCCCACGAGATCTGGCCGAAGAAGTAGCTGACCCGGTACGTCGCCACGAGGCGGCCGTGGAGCGCGCGCTGGGTGACCTGGTTGGGTCCCAGCCCATCGGCGAGGATGAAGGTGTTGACCATGCGTCGGCCGTCGGGGGAGAAGCTCAGCACGGCCTCGTCGCACGAGCGCCACAGCTTCTTCTTGGGCCGGGTGAGCGGAGCGACCACGGTGCAGCCACCGTCGTAGGGGTCATCGGAGAACAGCGCCATCTTGTTGCTGCTGATGTCTGCCTCGTAGACCGAGCGTCCGGTGATCTTGGTGGTGGTGCCCTGTTTCCAGTCGTAGTCGACCGCCCCCTCCTCGAAGCTGGCCACGATCATGTGGTCGCCGTCGAGGTCGAGCACGCTCGGGTAGCCGCTGAAGCCGTCGCCGGTGCCGACGAGTGCGCCGGTCCGTGCGGAGCGGACGTCGATCGACGTGCGCCGGGCCACCTTGTCGATGACCGCGATCGTGGACCCGTCGTCGGAGAGCACCACCTGGCCGGGGTCCTTCTGCACGAGGGTCCTCTGCTTCTTGCCGGGCCTCACGAGCGCCGTCTCGTAGCGGCCGTTGCGCTTGACCTGGACGACGTACCCGGTGCCGGCAGGACCCAGGAGGTGCCGCTCCTTGCCGCGCACCGGGACCCTGAGGTCCCCGTCGACGACCGCCCTGCCCTCGAGGTGCGGCAACCGGACGTCGTCCCCGCGGTCGAGCTTCTTCGGCTTGATCGTCACCACGTCGCCCGCCGCGGTGGCGGGCTGGGCGGCGGCGAGGGGGCCGGCGAGCAGGGTCGCGGCGCACAGGGCGCCGAGGGTCTTCTTCATGGTGGTCTCCCGAGTCGGGGGGTGGGGTCCGGCCGCGCAGCGCGGGCCGTTCTGCTTACCCAGGAGAGACGCACGCGGGAATGCATTGGTTGCAGGGAGCGAGGCACCAGTAGCCTCGGCCCATGATCCTGAGGATGTCGAGCCTGTTCGTGCGCACCCTGCGAGACGACCCCGCGGACGCCGAGGTGCCGAGCCACCGGCTGCTCGTGCGCGCCGGCTACATCCGCCGCGCAGCGCCGGGCATCTACACCTGGCTGCCGCTGGGCCTGCGCGTGCTGCGCAAGATCGAGGGCATCATCCGCGAGGAGATGGACGGCATCGGCGCCCAGGAGCTGTCCTTCCCCGCGCTGCTGCCCCGCGAGCCCTACGAGGTGAGCAACCGGTGGACGGAGTACGGCGACGGCATCTTCCGCCTCAAGGACCGCAAGGGCGGCGACTACCTGCTCGGACCCACGCACGAGGAGATGTTCACCCTCCTCGTCAAGGACCTCTACTCCTCCTACAAGGACCTGCCGCTCTCGCTCTACCAGATCCAGACGAAGTACCGCGACGAGGCGCGACCCCGTGCCGGGCTGCTGCGCGGGCGCGAGTTCATCATGAAGGACTCCTACTCCTTCGACGTCGACGACGCCGGCCTCGACGTGAGCTACCAGAAGCACCGCGACGCCTACATCCGGATCTTCGACAAGCTCGGCTTCTCCTACGTCATCGTCTACGCCCACTCCGGCGCGATGGGCGGGTCGAAGTCCGAGGAGTTCCTCGCGCGCGCCGCGGTCGGCGAGGACACCTTCGTGCAGTGCACGACCTGCGACTACGCCGCCAACGTCGAGGCCGTCGAGTTCCCCGCGCCCGACCCCGTCGCCTACGACGACGCGCCCGCAGCGCACGCCGAGGCGACGCCCGGCACCCCCACGATCGACTCGCTCGTCGCCCACCTCGACGAGGCGTTCCCCCGCGCCGACCGCGCCTGGGACGGCGCCGACACGCTCAAGAACGTGTTGCTCGTGCTGGAGCACCCCGACGGCACCACCGAGCCGCTGGCGATCGGGTTGCCCGGCGACCGTGAGGTCGACGAGAAGCGGCTCGAGGCACACGTCTACCCCGCGGAGTTCCGCCCGTTCGGCGAGGCCGACTTCGCGGCCTACCCGGACCTGGTGAAGGGCTACATCGGCCCCGGCGTGCTCGGCGAGAAGAGCAAGACCGGCATCCGCTACCTCGTCGACCCGCGCGTGGTCACCGGCACCCGCTGGGTCACCGGCGCCGACGTCGACGGCTCCCACGTGCTCGACCTCGTCGCCGGGCGCGACTTCACCCCCGACGGCACGATCGAGGCCGCCGAGGTGCGCGCCGGCGACCCCTGCCCGCGCCTCGACGGTGGCACGCTCGAGGCCGAGCGTGGGCTCGAGATGGGCCACATCTTCCAGCTCGGTCGGAAGTTCGCCGAGGCGCTCGACCTGAAGGTGCTCGACCAGAACGGCAAGCTGGTGACGGTCACGATGGGCTCCTACGGCATCGGTCCCTCCCGTGCGGTGGCCGCGATCGCCGAGGGCACCCTCGACGACGTCGGGCTGTGCTGGCCGCGCAACGTGGCGCCCGCCGACGTGCACCTCGTCGCGGCCGGCAAGGAGGACGCTCTCCACGCCGCCGCGGAGGAGATCGCCCGCGAGCTCGACGCCGCCGGCGTCCAGGTGCTCTACGACGACCGCCGGGGCAAGATCAGCCCCGGGGTGAAGTTCAAGGACGCCGAGCTCATCGGCGTCCCGACGATCGTGGTGGTCGGCAGGTCGCTGGCCGAGACCGGCACGGTCGAGGTCAAGGACCGCCGGTCGGGCGAGCGGGAGGACGTCGCGGCCGGCGCCGTCGTCGACCACCTGATCTCGCTCGTCCGCTCGTGACCGCGGCCCCTGGTCCGCCGCTCGGTGAGGGCGGCGCCGTCGAGGCCGTGATCTTCGACTGGGGCGGCACGCTCACGCAGTGGCACGACGTCGACTTCCACGCCGAGTCCATGGCCCTGGCGCAGGCGGTCGTCGACGCCGACCACGACGTGCGAGGTCTCCCGCGAGCGGCTCCACCAGGCCGGCGCGACGGTGTGGGGGCGCAGCCGCGACCACCAGCAGAGCGCGACCGTCGCCGACCTGTTCACCGAGGCCGGTCTGCGTCACGATCCCGACCTGCTCGCCGCCTACTACGAGTTCTGGGAGCCGCACACCCTCACCGACCCTCATGTGCGGCCGTTGTGGGAGGCCCTCCACGAGCGCGGGATCGCGGTGGGGGTCCTGTCCAACACGATCTGGCCGCGCTCGGTGCACGAGGGGATCTTCCGCCGCGACGGGGTGCTCGACCTGGTCGACGGTGACGTCTACTCCAGCGAGATCCCGTGGACCAAGCCCTCGCCCCTGGCCTTCCAGGCCGCCATGGCCGCGGTCGGCGCCACCGACCCCACCCGGTGCGTCTACGTCGGCGACCGGCTCTTCGACGACATCTGGGGCGCCCAGCAACGCCGGGTTGCGCGCCATCCACGTGCCCCACAGCGCCATCCCTCCCGAGCAGGTGGGCCACACGGAGGGCGAGCCCGACGCCGTCGTCACCGCCCTGGCCGACGTGCTGGCGATCGTCGACGCCTGGACCGCCGCCCCCCGCGGCTGACGCCTCCCGGCCCCCGCTGCCGGGCGTTGCAGGTTTCTGCAATGCGACTTTGTGATGGGTCTCCGACAGGGGTCCTCAGGGGCCGGGTGTTGCAGACTTGTGCATGAAGGAGATCCCCTCCGGGCCCACCCGGACTCCCTCACCGGCCGTTCCCTCGGCCACAGCGGTCCGCGTACTCATCCCTCCGGGGGGCATCTCGGGAGTTCCCCGGAGGATGAGTTCGCGGACCGGCTGCATGTCCGGGTCACCGTCCGGGCAGGGGTCGGGGCCGACCACCCATCGCGAGCTCGCGCAGGGCGGTGGCGAGGAGCGTCTCGACGGCGAAGCGCCGGACCTCGGAGGGACTGCTCGCGACGAGGAAGCCGTAGGCCGCCGAGCACGACCGCTCCACGCCGAGCGCCCGTCGCGCGATGGCGACCGGGTCGCCGGCCACGTCCGGGATGTCGTACGACGACGCCGCGGCGACCGGCTCGCCGCCGGCCTCGCGCACCCGCGCGTCGAGGTCGTCGCGCAGCGAGCGGTGATCGCCGTAGGACTCCGTCAGGGCGCCGAAGAGGTCGGGCTGCTCCGACGACGACGTCTGGGCGCCGAGGTAGCCCACGACGAAGACCGCCGCGTGCTCGGCGGCCAGCGTGGCCTGGAGGGCGTCGAGGTAGGTCACAGCTGCGCCGTCTCCTGGGCGATGCCGGCAGCCATCGCCGCGAGCAGCAGGGCGAGGGCGCCGCTGTCGGCCGCGACCGACTCGCGCACCAGGCGTCGACCCAGCTCGGCCTCGGCGGAGGACAGCGCTGCGACGACCCGGTCCTGCTGCGCCTGCGGCCGCACCGTCGCCGCGTCGATCGAGACCAGGCCGCCGAGCTCCGCGGCGTGCTCGGCATGGAGCCGCTCGAGGCGGCGAAGTCTCGCCGCGAGGGGGCGGTGCGCGCGGCGCTCGGCCCTGACCTGGGCGTGCGCGCGCGAGATCTCCTCCAGCACCCGGGTGACTCGTGCGGTGTCGGCGTCACCCTCGGCCTCGGTCACCGGCGCGCCGGGGGTCCGCGACGTGCGACCGCTCGAGGGACTCGGCCCGCTCGACGTCGGTGCCGACGGGTCGGCGTCGCTGTCGACGGAGCACCCCGTGGCGGCCGCGACCACGGCGAGGCCCGCGCCCAACGCCGTACGCCGGTCGATGCGGGGGTGCGGTCGGGACACGCCCCGAGCGTAGTGCCCGGGGCAGACTCACCACGGCCGCCCCCGCGGCCCGTGCTGGTGGCGTGAGGGGCGCGAGGAGCCGGGTAGGGTGGGGGACTCACAGCACCAGCGTCACCACACAGCACGACCACAACAGCACAGGAGGTCCCCGATGTCTGCCGCAGATGGCGTGACGACTCGCATCCAGAGTGAGGTGGCCGACCCCCTGGCGGCGCTCGGCCTCGACCTCGAGGCGGTCGAGCTCACGCCGGCCGGCAAGCGGCGGGTCCTGCGCATCGCCGTCGACAAGGACGGCGGGGTGTCGATGGACGACGTCGCGGCCGCCACCCGCGAGGTCAACCAGGTCCTCGACGCGAGCGACGTGATGGGGGAGCAGCCCTACACGCTGGAGGTCACCTCCCGCGGTGTCGACCGTCCGCTGACGCTTCCTCGGCACTGGCGCCGCAACGCCGACCGACTGGTCAAGGTGACCCTGACCGACGGGTCCTCGATGACCGGTCGCATCGGCGACAGCGGGGAGGAGACCGTGATCGTCGAGGTGTCCGGCGTCGACAAGCTCGTGGCCCTCGACGACGTCACCCGCGCGCTGGTGCAGATCGAGTTCAACCGTCCGAGCGCCGGTCCGGACCACTCGGAGCTCGACGACGACCCCGACGACGACCTCGACGACGACCTCGACGACGACCTCGACGACGACCTCGACGGGGACCTCGACGACGCCGTCGACGGGGACACCGACGATGACGACACCACCACCCCCACCGACGACACGGAGCGCCACTGATGGACATCGACCTCAACATCCTGCGGATGCTCGAGCGCGAGAAGGAGATCTCCTTCGACGTCCTCGTCGAGGCGATCGAGCAGGCGCTGCTGATGGCCTACCAGAAGTCGCCGGGAGCCCACGACCGCGCGCGCGTCGAGCTCAACCGCAAGAGCGGGCACGTCACGGTGCACGCCGCGGAGCTCGACGACGACGGCGAGGTCGTCGGCGAGTTCGACGACACCCCGGACGGGTTCGGCCGGATCGCGGCCACGACCGCCAAGCAGATCATGATGCAGCGGCTGCGCGAGGCCGAGGACGAGGCCAAGTTCGGCGAGTTCTCCGGCAAGGAGGGCGACCTGATCTCCGGGATCATCCAGCAGGGGCGCAACCCCGACGACGTCCTGGTCGACCTCGGTCGGATCGAGGCGCTGCTGCCGGTCAGCGAGCGGGTGCCCGGGGAGACCTACACCCACGGCACCCGCATCAAGTGCCTGGTGCTGTCGGTCCGCAAGGGCATGCGCGGCCCCCAGGTCACGCTCACCCGCTCCCACCCCAACCTCGTGCGCAAGCTGTTCTCCCTCGAGGTCCCCGAGATCGCCAACGGGCAGGTCGAGATCGCCGCGGTCGCACGCGAGGCCGGTCACCGGACCAAGATCGCGGTCGCTCCGGCCACGTCGGGCGTCAACGCCAAGGGCGCCTGCATCGGCCCGATGGGGCAGCGGGTGCGCAACGTGATGTCCGAGCTGCACGGCGAGAAGATCGACATCGTCGACTGGTCGACCGACCCGGCCCGGCTCGTGGCCAGCGCACTCTCCCCGGCGCGGGTCACCAGCGTGGAGATCGTCGACCTCGCCGCCAGGTCCGCCCGCGTCGTCGTACCCAGCTTCCAGCTCTCCCTCGCGATCGGCAAGGAGGGCCAGAACGCCCGCCTCGCCGCCCGCCTCACCGGCTGGCGCATCGACATCCACGGTGACGAGGAGTCCGCAGAGGGTCCGTGAGGGACGAACGGACCCTCGTGGCGGACGAAGGTAGAGCAAGCCCTCCGACCGACGCAGGAGGTCGGAGCGGGCGCGTCGAAACCCGGCGAGTCGAGAAGCAGCGATGGGGACGCGCCGAGCACGCCAAGAGCCCGGTTCGGTGATCCGCCCCGGATTGGCTAGACTGCTCTGCGGTGGTTCACCTGACGGCGTCTCGACACACGCGCGGATCCTGTCCGCACGTGCGTGGGGTGTCGCGAGCGGGCCGCCAGACGTGAGTTGTTGCGGGTGACCGCCGGCTCGGATGCGCACGGCCAGCCGGTCGTCGTACCCGATCCGACTGCCACTGCACGAGGCCGAGGGGCGCATCTGCACCCCACGAAGGCGTGCTACGACCTCGCCGTACGACGCAAGGCCTTCGGGCGCGCACTGCGCGCCGCCACGGGGATCTCGGCAGCGCCGGTGGGGGACTACCTCGACAGCAGCTCAGCAACGCAGCACGGCACGACCTCAGCACCGTGAACGATCGTTGATCACCCATCCATCACCCACCAGGGAACTGGAGCAGTAGCTCATGAGCACTCGATGAGTATTTTCCGATGAGTTTGCACCACCACTGAGGTTCGGCCACGCCTAGGACGCGGGTCGAGCCAGAAGGAGAATTGTGGCCAAGACCCGAGTCCACGAACTCGCCAAGGAGTTCGGAGTCGAGAGCAAGTTCGTTCTCGAGAAGTTCAAGGAGATGGGGGAGTTCGTCAAGTCGGCGAGCTCGACCGTCGAGCTGCCTGCGGAGATGCGTTTCCGCAAGGAAGTCGGCGAATCCCTGAAGACCGCAGCCCCCGCCGAGCAGTCCGCTCCCGCGGCTGAGGCACCTGCGGCCAAGCCGGCTGCCAAGAAGAGCGCCGCCAAGCCTGGTCCGAAGCCCGGACCCAAGGCCGTCGAGCCGGAGGCGCCCGCTGCTCCCGAGCCCGTGGTCGAGGCCGCGCCCGTCGAGGCCGCACCCGCCCCGGCCGCCGCCGAGCCCGCAGCCGCGGACCCGGTCGCCCCGCCCGCCGCCGAGGAGCCGCCGGCTGCCTCTGCGACGTCGGCCAAGCCCAAGGCGCCGTCGCCGGCCCCCCGTCCGGTCGGACGCCCCGGTGCGCCGCGTCCGGGCAACAACCCGTTCTCGTCCAACCAGGGCATGGGTCGCCGACCCGCCACCCCGCCGCCTGCCGCGGCCGGTCCCGAGGGCGGCGACACCCGTCCGCCGCGTCCGCCCGCCGGGCGCGACGCCGGAGCCCCGGGTCGCCCGGGCATGCCCCGCCCCAACCCTGCGATGATGCCGAAGTCGCCGGCCGCCTTCGGTGGCGGACCCGGTGGTCGCGGTCCCGGTGGTCCCGGTGGCCGTGGCGGCCCCGGTGGAGCCCCCGGCCGCGGCGGTCCCGGCGGCGCCCGCACCGGCGCACCCGGTCGCGGTGGTCCCGGCGGCGCTCCCGGTGGAGCGCCCGGTCGTCCCGGTGGCTTCCCCAGCGGTGCCCGTCCCACCCGTCCCGGCCAGCGCGGCCAGACCCAGGGCGCGTTCGGTCGCGCCGGTGGTCCGTCGCGTCGAGGTCGCAAGTCGAAGCGGGCCCGTCGCCAGGAGTTCGAGGCCATGGAGGCCCCGACGATCGGCGGCATGCGGGTCCGCAAGGGCAACGGCGAGACCGTGCGTCTCGCCCGGGGCGCCTCGCTGACCGACTTCGCCGACAAGATCGGTGTCGAGCCGGCCTCGCTGGTGCAGATGCTGTTCCACCTCGGCGAGATGGTGACCGCCACCGAGTCGGTCAACGACGCGGTGCTCCAGCTGCTCGGCGACGAGCTCAACTACGTCGTCGAGGTCGTCTCTCCCGAGGACGAGGACCGCGAGCTGCTCGAGACCTTCGACATCGAGTTCGGTGCCGACGAGGGCGACGAGTCCGACCTGGTCATCCGACCGCCGGTCGTCACGGTCATGGGTCACGTCGACCACGGCAAGACCAAGCTGCTCGACGCCCTGCGCAACGCCAACGTGGTCGACAAGGAGGCCGGTGGCATCACGCAGCACATCGGCGCCTACCAGGTCGCCACCGAGGTCGACGGCACCGAGCGTCGGATCACCTTCATCGACACCCCCGGTCACGAGGCCTTCACGGCCATGCGTGCCCGTGGTGCCCAGGCGACCGACATCGCGGTGCTCGTCGTCGCGGCCGACGACGGTGTCATGCCGCAGACGGTCGAGGCGCTCAACCACGCCAAGGCCGCCGGCGTCCCGATCGTCGTGGCGATCAACAAGATGGACAAGCCCGAGGCCGACCCGACCAAGGTCAAGGGTCAGCTGACCGAGTACGGCCTGGTCCCCGAGGAGTACGGCGGCGACTCGATGTTCGTGGAGGTCTCGGCCAAGGCCGAGCTCAACCTCGACAAGCTGCTCGAGGCGGTCGTGCTCACCGCGGACGCCTCCCTCGACCTGCGGGCCAACCCGACGCAGGACGCCCAGGGTCTCGTGGTCGAGGCACACCTCGACCGCGGACGCGGCCCGGTGGCCACGATCCTGGTCCAGCGCGGCACGCTGCGCGTCGGTGACTCGATCGTGGCGGGTCCGGCCTACGGCCGGGTGCGCGCCATGCTCGACGAGCACGGCGAGGAGATCCTCGAGGCCGACCCGTCGCGTCCCGCGATGGTCCTCGGTCTGAGCAGCGTTCCCGGCGCAGGCCAGAACTTCCTCGTCGTCGACGACGACCGGATGGCTCGCCAGATCGCCGAGAAGCGCGAGGCGCGCGAGCGTGCGGCCATGCAGGCCAAGCGTCGTGTCCGTCGCACGCTCGAGGACTTCATGGCCTCCATGGAGAAGGGCGGCACCCAGGAGCTCAACCTGATCCTGAAGGGCGACGTGTCCGGCTCGGTCGAGGCTCTCGAGGACGCGCTGTCCCAGATCGACGTGGGCGACGACGTGGGCATCCGCGTCATCGACCGTGGTGTCGGTGCGATCACCGAGACCAACGTCGACCTGGCCGCTGCCTCCGACGCGATCATCATCGGTTTCAACGTCCGTCCCCAGGGACGGGCGACCGAGATGGCCGACAAGGAAGGCGTGGAGATCCGGTACTACACCGTCATCTACCAGGCCATCGACGAGATCGAGGCAGCGCTCAAGGGCATGCTCAAGCCGGAGTACGAGGAGTCGTCCCTGGGTCAGGCGGAGATCCGTGCGATCTTCTCCAGCTCCAAGATCGGCAAGATCGCCGGATGCATGGTCACCAGCGGGACGATCCGCCGCAACGCCAAGGTCCGCATCGTGCGCGACGGCAAGGTCGTGGCCGACAACCTCGACCTCGCCTCGCTCAAGCGCGAGAAGGACGACGCCTCCGAGGTCCGCGAGGGCTTCGAGTGCGGTCTGGTGCTGAAGAACTTCAGCGACATCAAGGAAGGCGATGTCGTGGAGGCCTTCGAGATGCAGGAGATCCCCAGGGGCTAGTCGCCCCGGCCTGAGCCCGCGGCTGCCGCGGGCTCTGCCGCGGGGCGCGTGCGCTCGCTCGCCGGAGGGCGTCGTGCTCGCTGCGCTCGCCGCCCTTTCTGTTCCGCCCGACCAAGCTCGCTTCGCTCGCGGTCGGCCGGGCTGCTCACGCAGCCCTGCCGGGCCCAGGTAGCGTGCGACCCCTCTCCTCCGACTACCGCTACCAGCCCCGTGCAGCGGGTGAATGGATTCACATGGCCAGTCCTCGTGTTCGCAAGCTCGCTGACCGCATCCAGGTGATCGTGGCCGAGATGCTGGAGCGTCGCGTCAAGGACCCCCGCCTCGGTTTCGTCACCATCACCGACGTGCGGCTGACCGGTGACGGTCAGCAGGCGACGATCTTCTACACCGTCCTCGGCGCCGAGGAGGAGATGGAGAGCACGGCTGTCGCCCTCGAGTCGGCCAAGGGCATCCTGCGCTCCGAGGTGGCCAAGCAGCTCGGCACCCGCACCGCGCCGACGCTGACCTTCATGCACGACGCGCTGCCCGACACCGCGCGGGCGCTCGACGAGGTCCTGGCGCGCGCGAAGGCGCAGGACGACGCGGTCGCGGCGCTGCGCGGCACGACGTACGCCGGCGAGGAGGACCCGTACAAGAAGCCGCGCGAGATCGCCGACGAGGACGACGAGGACGACCTCGGTGACGTGGGCGCCGCCGAGGGTGTCGCAGACGACGAGGACGCGTGACCCAGCAGGTCCGTCCCGGTCTCGTCGTCGTCGACAAGGCCGGGGGGATGACGTCGCACGACGTCGTGGCCCGGGTCCGCCGGCTGGCCGGGACCCGCAAGGTCGGCCACGCCGGCACGCTGGACCCGATGGCCACCGGGGTGCTGGTCCTCGGGGTCGATCGCGCGACGCGGCTGCTCGGTCACCTGATGCTGACCGAGAAGCAGTACGACGCCACGATCCGCCTCGGTGCGTCGACCACGACCGACGACGCGGAGGGCGACGTCGTCGCCACCGTGTCGGCCGCCTCCCTCGAGCCGGCACCGAGTCGCAGGTCGGACGTGCTCGCCGAGCTCGTCGGCGAGATCGAGTCAGGTGCCCACAGCGGTCTCCGCGATCAAGGTGGACGGCAAGCGCGCCTACCAGCGTGTGCGCGACGGCGAGGCCGTCGAGCTGGCCGCGCGCCAGGTGACCATCCACGACCTGCAGGTGGGCGACCAGCGGGTCGCCGGTGACTTCCTGGACGTCGACATCTCCGTCCGCTGCTCGAGCGGCACCTACATCCGCGCCATCGCGCGCGACGTCGGGGAGCGGCTCGGCGTCGGTGGCCACCTCACGGCGCTGCGTCGTACGGCGGTGGGCTCCTTCGACCTCGACGGTCGCCCGCACTCTCGACGACCTCGCCGACGACTTCGCCGTGCTGCCGATCGCAGCAGCCGCGCGCGCAAGCTTCGCCTGCCTCGACCTGGAGGCCTCCCCGGCGGGCGACGTGCGCTACGGCCGGGCCCTCGATGTGGACCTGCCCGGACTCACGGCGCTCTTCGACCCCGACGGCGAGTTCCTGGCCCTCTACGAGCCGCGTGACGGCGTCGCCCGGGCCGTCGCGGTCTTCGTCTGACGCCCGCCACTGCGCTGCGCCGGCAACGTGACGATTAGGCTCTGCGCGTGACGATCTGGCGCAGCTTCGACGACGTGCCGCCGAGCCTGACGGCGAGCGGGGTGACGATCGGCAACTTCGACGGCGTGCACCGCGGCCACCGCGCGGTGATCGCCCGTGCCCGCGCGGCCGCCGACCTCCTCGCCGTACCCCTCGTCGCGGTGACCTTCGACCCGCACCCGATGGCGGTGCTGCGGCCCGAGCACGCCCCGTCGATGCTGACCACGGTCGAGGAGCGCGCCGAGCTGCCTGGCGGACGTCGGGGTCGACCACGTCTTCGCGCTGCCCTTCGACCTCTCGGTCGCGAGGTGGACGCCCCAGGAGTTCGTCGACCGGGTCCTCGTCGAGTCGCTGCACGCCCGGTCGGTGGTCGTCGGCGCCAACTTCCGCTTCGGCAGTCGCGCCGCCGGCGACCTGGCCTTCCTGCGCGAGGCCGGACCGTCCGGTGGTTTCGTCGCCGAGGGGGTCGAGCTCGACGGCGGCCCTCAGGTGTGGTCGTCGACCTACGTCCGCACCTGCCTGGCCGCCGGTGACGTGGCGGGTGCGGCGCAGGCGCTCGGTCGCCCGTTCGCCGTGCGCGGCGTCGTCGTGCGCGGCGACCAGCGCGGTCGCGAGATCGGCTACCCGACCGCCAACGTGCCGACCGATCCGGTCACCGCGGCCCCTGCCGACGGCGTCTACGCCGGCTGGCTGCGGCGCCTCGACACCGGCGAGCGCCTGGCGGCCGCCATCAGCGTCGGCACCAACCCGACCTTCGAGGGCGTCCGCGACCGCCGGGTGGAGTCCTACGTCATCGATCGCACCGACCTCGAGCTCTACGGCGTCGAGGTGGAGGTCGAGTTCGTCGAGCGCCTGCGCGGCATGGTCGCCTTCTCGGGTCCCGACGCGCTGACCGACCTGCTCGCGCAGATGGCCGACGACGTCGACGCGGCCAGGACGATCCTCGGTGGCTGACCAGGACGCCCCGCCGTCACGCCCGTCCGCACGCCCGGCGGGCAAGGTCCCGCTGCGGCGCGCGGCTCCGCGGAGCCAGGCTCCCGTGGCGGTCGCCGAGGGATGGTTCCAGCACCACGGGCTGCCGTACTTCGTCGACGACGTGCGCGCGGTGGTGCACCGCCCGGCTCAGCCGGGCCGGGTCGTCGCCATCGTGGTCGCGGCGCTGCTCCTCGGGGCGGTCGCCGGCACCGTGGTGGGAGTGCTGACGCTGCCGTCCCTCGGCCGTGCCCACCGGCGCCAGCGTCGCGGGCGGCGTCCTGCTGCTCTACGCGCTGCGCGCCCTGAACGCGTCGGTCATCGCGGCCTGGGCGCTGCGTCGCGGGTTCGCGAGCCTCGGGCTGCTCCTGCCGCTCGCCACCCGGGCGCTGCCGATGCTGCTGCTGTTCATCACGTTCCTGTTCATCAACACCGAGGTCTGGCAGGTCGCCTCGGCGCTGGAGGGCGGTGTCCTGTGGGGCGCGGTGCTGTTCTTCGCCGCCGCCGCGGTGCTCTTCCTGGTGCCCCGCCTGGCCGAGGAGCTCGACGCCTTCGACGACGCGGTCACGGCCGACGACGTCCTCGCCGCCACGGCCGGGACCCCGCTGGAGGAGGCCGCCCGCGAGGTCGTCGACTCCGACCTCGACCTGCCCGCCGAGGCGCAGGTGCACCGGCCTGCAGATGGTCAACCTCGTGCTCGTGCTCGTCGTCGCGCAGGCAGTGCAGGTGCTGCTGCTGTCGCTCGCGGTCTTCGCCTTCTTCATGGTCTTCGGCGCCGTCGTGATCGACGACTCCGTCATCGTGAGCTGGCTCGGTCTCGGACACCCCGTCGACCTCTTCGGCCTCGACTTCGTCAGCGTCGAGCTGCTGCACGTGTCGGTCTTCCTGGCCGGCTTCTCGGGGCTCTACTTCACCGTCGTCGCGATCACCGACGAGCTCTACCGCAAGGAGTTCTTCGTCGAGATCCTCGGCGAGCTCGCCCGGGCGGTGGGCATGCGCGTGGTCTACCGCGAGCTGCGACGTCGTCAGCTCGCGGAGTCGGCGTCGGGATCGGGGTCGTCCGAGGGTGTGCCGGACGCCTCCTGACGGGCCTCGCTGGACACCAGGTGGCCGAAGGCGACGAGCCGGTCGTCGGTGTGGAACAGCTCGGCGCAGGTGGTCAGCGTGATGAGCCGGTGCCTCCTCGGGCGCGGGTCCGACGCCGCCGTCGGGGTTGACCGGCGTCGCCCACGACCCAGCCGGCGGTGAACGGCACCCGCAGGTCCTCGCCGCCGGTGTCGAGCACGTAGGTGTAGACCGCGTCCCGGGTCTCGACGACGACCTCGTCGCCCACGCGCAGCCCGGGCAGGTCGCGCAGGGGCTCGCCGTGGGTGACCCGGTGGCCGGCGAGGGCGAAGTTGCCGACCGCGCCCGGGTCGGCCGCGTCCGGGAAGTGCCCGAGCCCGGAGGCGAGGGCGTCGTCGTCGACGCCCTCCAGCAGAGGCACGGCGTAGTCCTCGCCGAAGGCGGGCACCCGCAGGATCGCGGCGACCGTCGAGCCCCGTGCTCGGCACCGTCGCTGGCCTCCGTCGGGCTCGGCCCACTCCTCCTCGAGCCGCCTCGACGGTGCGTCTCGTGGCGTCGCTGCGAGACGAAGTTGGTGCCGTAGAGCTGCCAGCCGACGCAGCCGAGGAGCGACGAGCCCCGCCGACCACCAGGCACCAGTCCGAGCCGGACGCGCGCCACCGACGCGCGACGCGCGCGGGGACCGGCTGCGCGCTCGGCGTCGTGGACGTCGGTCATGCGACCAGTCGTCGCCTACGACGGGCTACTCGGCGTCGAGGTCCTTCGCGACGAGGGCGGCGATCGCGTCGACGTCGGCCTCGTCGTCGCCGGAGACCTCGACGGTGTCACCGTTGCCCGGCGCCCAGGGTCATGATCATCAGCGAGGACCCGGCGTCGACCGGCTCGTCGCCGGGCAGGCCGATGAAGACCTCGGAGTCGAGGTCGCCGGCGGCCTCGCTGATGATCGCGGCGGGGCGGGCGTGCAGGCCGACGGCCGAGCCGACGACGACGGTCCTGGTGGGCATGGGTGCTCCTTCGTTGGTGGTGGTGCGGATGCGGTGAGTCGACGGTACGGCGGGTGGGCGGGTCAGGCGGCGCGGGCTCGCGGCGGCGACGGGGTCCGTCTGGCGCTCGCGGACTTCAGCGCGATCACGGCCGCGGCCCCGACGACCACGCCGGCGGCCAGGGCGATGAGGAAGCCGAGCACGCCGTCGACGGCGAACAGCACGAAGATGCCGCCGTGCGGGGCGCGGACGCTGACGTCGAAGGCCTGGGACAGCCCGCCGGTGACGGCGCTGCCGAGCATGATCGCCGGGATGACGCGCAGCGGGTCGGCGGCGGCGAACGGGATCGCGCCCTCGGTGATGAAGGAGGCGCCGAGCAGCCAGCCGGCCTTGCCGTTCTCGCGCTCGGCGGCGTTGAAGAGCTTCGGTCGCACGACGGTGGCCAGGGCCAGGGCGATCGGCGGCACCATGCCGGCGAGCATGACCGCGGCCATGATCTTCAGCTCGGGGGCGTCGCTGGCGATGCGACGCGCCGCCGAGCGCCGGTGGCGGCGAAGGCGTAGGCGACCTTGTTGAGCGGGCCGCCCATGTCGAAGGCCATCATCAGGCCGAGCACGACGCCGAGCAGGATGGCGCTAGCTGCCGCTCATGCGAGTTGAGGCCGTCGGTGAGGCTGGTCATCAGCCAGCCGATCGGCTTGCCGAGCACGACGATCATCAGCAGCGCCGGCGACGATCGACGTCACGAGCGGGATCACCAGCACGGGCATCAGGCCGCGGGCCCAGGTGGGCACCGGGCGCTGGGCGATCCAGTGGGCGATGAGCACCGGCGAGCACGCCGCCGACGATGGCGCCGAGGAAGCCGGTGGCGGGCAGCCGGCCGTCGGCGTCTGCACGGCGAAGAGTTGGCCGCCAGGCCGCCCATCACGAAGCCGGGCGCGATGCCGGGGCGGTCGGCGATCGCGTAGGCGATGTAGCCGGCGAGGGCCGGGATGAAGAAGCCGAACGCCGTCTTGCCGATGATGAAGAACAGGGCGCCGAGGTAGGCCAGCAGGCCCGAGCCGAAGCAGCGCGTGGTCGAGGCCGAGGCGCGGGGGGTCGGGCAGGTCGAAGATCGCGTTGTTGACCGCGATGTCTGACGGCGCGATCTCGCCGTAGGGCCCGACGATCTCGTAGCCGCCGAGCAGGAAGCCGAGGGCGATCAGCAGGCCGCCGGCCGCGACGAACGGGATCATGTAGGACACGCCGGTCATCAGCACGCGGCGGACCGTGCCGCCCCAGCACTCGGGTGGTCGCTCTGCGGCGCTCGCCGCCGTCGGCGCCGGAGCCCTCGACCCTGGGCGCCGCCGGGTCGTCGGCGTAGCGGAGCGCCTCGGCGATCATCGCGTCGCCGTCGTCGATCGGGCGCTTGACGCCCGAGGAGACCAGCGGCTTGCCGGCGAACCGGCCGCGGTCGCGCACCCCGACGTCGACGGCGAAGATGACGGCGTCGGCCGCGGCGATCGTCGCCGGGGGCAGCGGGGTCGAGCCGGCCGAGCCCTGGGTCTCGACGTCGATGGTCGACGCCGGCGCGCTCGGCCGCGGCCTCGAGGGCCTCGGCGGCCATGTAGGTGTGGGCGATGCCGGTCGGGCACGCGGTGACCGCGACGAGGCGGCGCGCGACGGCGGTGCGCCGAGTCGGCGTCGCGGCGTCGGCCGGGGCCGCGCGGCTTCGCGTCGGCGGCGGGCGCCTCGGCGACGACGCCGGGACCAGGGCGACGACGTCCTCGGCGGTGGCGGCCGCGCGCAGGCCGTCGGTGAACTCCTTGCTGCACCAGCGCGCGGGCGAGCTTGGTGAGGATCTGCAGGTGGGTGTTGTCGCCGCCCTCGGGGGCGGTGATCAGGAAGGCCAGGTCGGCCGGGCCGTCCTTGGCGCCGAAGTCGACCGGCGGGGAGAGCCGGGCGAAGACCAGCGTCGGGCTCGTCGACCCCGGCGGTGCGGCAGTGCGGGATCGCGATGCCGTCCTTGAGCCCGGTGGGCGACTTGGCCTCGCGGGCCAGGGCGTCCTCGACGATCTGCTCGACGTCGGTCGCCCGGTCGGCGTCGACGACGACGCCGGCGAGCGCGCGGATGACGTCGTGCTTGTCGGCGCCGAGGTCGGCGTCGAGCCGGACCAGATCGGCGGTGATGAGGTCGGTCATCGGTCAGTCTCTCCGAGGTGTGGATCGGCTGAGCAGAGCGCAGCGACGACGAGGTCGGGTTGCACCTGTGCGGGCTGCGGGATGGTGGTGCCGGGCAGGCCGGCGGCCGCGCTGCCGTAGGCGACGGCGAGCGCGAGACGGTGCGGCGGGGTCGAGGCCCCGCAGGTCCCCGAGGAGGTAGCCGAAGAGGCTGGAGTCGCCGGCACCGACGGTGCTGACGACCTCGGTCGGCGGCGGCGTGGCGTGCCAGGCGCCCTCGCGCGGTGACCAGCACGGCACCGTGGCCGCCCAGGGTGGCCAGGACCGTCGTCCACGCCGCGGTCGACCAGGGTCCGCGCGGCCGCCGCGGCGGCCCCCGGGTCGGACTCCAGCTCGTCGGCGTCGCCGCCGGTGAAGGAGGCCAGCTCCTCGCCGTTGGGCTTCATCAGGTGCGGGCGGTGCGGCGTCGAGGCGCTCGACGAGCGCCCGCAGCGGCGCGTCGCTGGTGTCGACGGCGACCCGGGTGAGTCGGCGGCAGGTCGGCGACCAGGTCGGCGTACCAGCCGACCGGGGCACCGGGCGGCAGCGAGCCGGCGAGCACGACCCAGTCGGCGTCGGCGGCCAGGTCGTGCAGGGTCGCGGCGAGGGCGTGCGAGGACGGCCGGGCTGGCGGCGGGCCGGGGCTGTTGAGCTTGGTGGTGGTGCCGTCGGGCTCGGTGATGGTGAGGTTGACGCGCACCGGGTCGTCGCTGGTCGACCAGCCGGTGCGGGATCGCCGGCGGCGACCAGCTCGTAGGACGAAGGGGTCGTCCGGGGCGGCCGGCAGCACCGCGATGGTGTCGACGCCGGCCGAGACGCAGGCGCGGGAGATGTTGACGCCCTTGCCGCCGGCCTGCGAGGTGACCGACTCCAGCCGGTGGACGGCGCCGCGCTGCGAGCGGTCCGCCGAGGGCGACGGTGCGGTCGATGCTCGGGTTGGGCGTCAGGGTGACGATGCGTGGCGGCACGGCCGGCTCATGCCACGACCACCTCGATGTCGAGGGCTTCCAGCTCGGTGCGATCCTCGGCGGAGATGCCGGCGTCGGTGACCAGGCAGTCGACCTGGTCGAGCGTGGCGAAGCGGATGGCGGACTCCATGCCGAGCTTGGAGGAGTCGGTCAGCACCACGACCCGCCGCGCCGAGGCCACCAGGGCGGACTTCGTGGCGGCCTCGTCGGAGTCGGGCGTCGACAGCCCGTGGTCGATGCTCAACGCGTTGGTGCCGAGGAAGACCGTGTCGGCGCGCACGCGGGCGAGCGCCGCGACGGTGTCGGCCCCGACGGCGGCCTGGGTGGTGGCGCGGACCCGCCCGGGAGCAGGTGCAGCTCGACCTGCGGCAGCGCGACGAGTCGGGCCGCGACGGGCACGGAGTGGGTGAAGGCGGTCGAGCCGACGGTCGCGGGGGAGGGCCGAGGCCAGGCGCGCGGTGGTGCTCCCCGCGTCCAGCAGGATCGTCGAGCCGTCCGGGGGCAGCTGGGTCAGGGCGGCCCTGGCGATGGCGTCCTTGAGGTCGGTGTTGGTCGCGGCGCGCTCGTCGAGCTCCGACTCGATGCTGGCCAGTGACCCGGCCGGGACGGCTCCGCCGTGCACCCGTCGCACGAGGCCCAGGCGCTCGAGCTGGGAGAGGTCGCGGCGGACCGTCTCGGTGGTGACGGCGTACTCTTGGGCGAGCGTCGCGACCGACAGGCGTCGACGCTCGGTCACGAGTCTGACCATGGCCTGCTGTCGCTCTTCGGCATACATTGCACGGGCCTCCTCGTCATCTTTACTTGTGTTGTTCTATGCCCGATTGTGTTGATTGTCAAGGGCGTTCGGGGTTACGGTGTGATCGTGGCCACGTCGACGAGCGCCCCGTCCACCACCGACCCACGCGTCCTGCGCGGCACCGCCGTGGTGCCCGGCGCCGGCTACGGCCCGGCGCTGCTCGCTCGCGGGGAGGTGTCGCCCGCGGCCCTGCTGGCTTTCGGCACCGGCGACTTCGCGGACGGCGAGGCGGCCCTGGCGGCCTACGACGACGCGGCCGCCGGGTGGCGGCAGGCTTCGCCGAGAAGGCCGCCCGCGCGACGGGTCACGCCGCCGAGGTGATGAGTGCCAGCGCCGGGCTCGCCACCGACCGCGGACTGCGGGGCGCCGTGCGCAAGAACCTGCGCGCCGAGGAGGACCTGCTCGGCGCCGTGCGCAGCGCGGTGGAGCAGTTCGTCGGGGTGTTCACGCAGATGGGCGGGCTGATGGCCGAGCGGGCCACCGACCTGCGTGACATCGAGCGGCGACTGACCGCCCGCATCGTCGGCGAGCCGGAGCCCGGCGTCCCCACCCCGACCGAGCCCTGCGTGCTGGTCGCCGAGGACCTCGCGCCCGCCGACACCGCCGGACTCGACCCCACGCTCGTCGTGGCCCTGGTCACCGAGCGCGGCGGACCGACCAGCCACACCGCGATCATCGCGCGCCAGCTCGGCATCCCGTGCGTCGTGGGCGTCGCCCGACGTGCTCGAGGTCGGCGCCGGCACGTCTCCTTGCTGGTCGACGGCACGCTCGGGTCGTCGAGGTCGACCCCGACCCCGAGACGCGCTCAGGACCGGGTCGCCGCGGCCGCCCGCGACCGCGCTGCGCCACGAGGCCTGGACGGGCCCGGGCCGCACCGCCGACGGTGTCGCGGTCAAGATCCTCGCCAACGTCGCCGACGGCGAGTCGGCGGTCGCCGCCGCCGACGGCTCCCGTCGAGGGCGTCGGGCCTGTTCCGCACCGAGCTGTGCTTCCTCAACCAGACCGCCGAGCCCAGCGTCGAGGAGCAGGCCGCGATCTACGAGCAGGTGCTCGGCGCCTTCGGCGACGGACGGTACGTCGTCGTGCGCACGCTCGACGCGGGCTCGGACAAGCCGGTCGCCTTCGCGACCCTCGAGGGCGAGGAGAACCCCGCTCTCGGCGTGCGCGGCCTGCGGCTGTCGTTCGGCAACCCCGGACTGCATGGACCGCCAGCTCGACGCGATCGCCGCGGCCGCCGCGACCACCGGCACCGAGACGTGGGTGATGGCCCCGATGGTGGCCACGGTCGCCGAGGCCACCGACTTCGGCGACAAGGTCCGCTCGCGAGGGCTCAAGGCCGGCGTCATGGTCGAGGTGCCGAGCGCGGCCCTGCTGGCGCACCGGATGCTGGAGGTGGTCGACTTCCTCTCCATCGGCACCAACGACCTCACGCAGTACACGATGGCGGCCGACCGGATGGCCACCGACCTGTCCCACCTCACCGATGCCTGGCAGCCGGCCGTGCTCCAGCTGATCGCGATCACCGCCGAGGCCGGTCGCAGCGCCGGCAAGCCGGTCGGCGTGTGCGGCGAGGCCGCGGCCGACCCGCTGCTGGCCTGCGTGCTGGTCGGGCATGGGCATCACGTCGCTGTCGATGGCCGGCGCCGCGACCCGCCCGGTCGGCGCCCGGCTGGCCTCGGTGACCGCTCAGCAGTGCGAGGACGCCGCCGAGGCTGCGCTCTCGGCGCAGCGACCCGGCCGCGGCTCGGGCCGCGGTGCTCGAGCTGCTGACCTGACCGACCTGACTGGTCCGACCGGCCTGACGGCGGCCGGTCCGGGCCTGCTCAGGTGGCTGGAACGGCGCTCATCGTCGCGGAGGTGTCGGCGTCCGAGCCGCTCGCGCGGCTGAGGCGCCTCTCGGCCCAGATCGCGAGGCGGGAGAGCCCGTAGTTGATGAGGATGAAGATCGCGGCGATCACGAAGAGTGACTGGATCGGGTTGTCCAGGACCTGCGCGATCTGTTCTCCGTTGCCCAGGAGCTCGTCGAAGCCGAAGAAGGCGAGCAGGGCGACGAGCGAGGTGTCCTTGAGGATGACGACGACCTGGCTGATCAGGGCGGGCAGCATCACGCGGAACGCCTGCGGGAGCTCCACGGTGCGCATCGAGCCTGCCACGGCGTCATGCCCGACGGCGAGGGCGGCCTCGCGCTGGCCGCGGGGCAGCGAGGTGACTCCCGCGCGCAGGATCTCGGCGATGATGACCGAGTTGTAGAGGGTCAGCCCGATCACGAGGTACCACAGCGCGTCGTCGCCGGGCAGCGGGCCGACCAGGTTGTCGAGGCCGATCTCGCGCGCGGCGCGGAACACGAAGACGATCGTGATGATGACCGGCAGGCCGCGGAAGAGCTGGATGAAGACGAAGACCGGTGCGCGCAGGGTGCGCCCGACATCATCCGCGCCACACCGAGGAGGACACCGACGACCAGCGACAGCGTGATGGCGAGCACCGCGGCCAGCAGCGTGTTGCCCAGGCCCTTGCCGATCAGCTCCCAGACGGCCGAGAAGTTCTCGTTCGACGGGTTGACCAACGGGCTCCACTTGTCGCCGTCGAACTGACCGCGATCGGCCAGGCGCAGGCCGGCGACCACGAGCAGGGCAGCGATCAGGAGAGCGCCGACCGCGGTCCCGATGCGCGCGCGCGACGGGCCTTGGGGCCCGGTGCGTCGTAGAGGACGGAGGCACTCATCGCGCGATCGCCACCTTTCGCTCGAGGAACTCGAGGATCGCCGCCGCGCTGAGCGTGATGATCAGGTAGCCGACGGCAACCCCGGTCAGCACGGGGATGTAGGCCAGGCCGCGGGCGCTGGTCAGGGTGGCGCTCAGGCTGAAGAGGTCCTGGCCGACGCCGAGGGCGCCGACCACCGCGGAGTTCTTGAACATCGCGATGATGACGCTCCCGACGGGCGGGACCGAGGTCCGGAAGGCCTGCGGGAAGATGATCTGGGTCAGCGACTGGGTGAAGGTCAGACCGATGGCGCGTGCCGCCTCGGCCTGACCCGCCTGGACGGAGTTGATCCCGGACCTCAGGGCCTCGCAGACGAAGGCGGAGGTGTAGATGATCAGGCCGATCACGCCGAAGGTGAAGAAGGAGGCGTTGATCCCGAGCTCGGGGATGCCGAACGCCATGAAGAAGAGCACCACCGACAACGGGCAGTTGCGCCAGATGTTGACCCAGGCGGTGCCGAAGGCCTGCAGCGACGGCACCGGCGACACCCGGAACGCGGCGATCACCGTGCCGAGGACGAGGGACCCGACCATGGCGTAGAGGCAGATCTTCACCGAGGTGAGAAGGCCCTCGCCGTAGAGGTCGAGGTTGGAGAAGACCGGATCGAAGTAGTCCACGGCGCTTCACTCCTGGCTCGTCGGTCGCGATGCATCGGGGCTCACGACGGCGGCGCGTCGCTGGCGACGCGCCCCGTCGTGAGGAGGTCAGCTCACGAGCACTCGTTGGGCTCGGGCAGCTCGGGGGTCTCGGTGCCCTCGTTCTGACCGGCCGTGGCCTCCCAGGCCGCGGTGTAGGCGTCCTCGTTGTCCGCGAGGGTCTCGTTGATGAACTCGCAGAACGCCACGTCGCCCTTGGCGATGCCGATGCCGTAGGGCTCGTCGGTGAACTGCTCGCCGACGAGCTTGAAGTCGCCGTCGCTCTCGGCGACGAACCCCAGCAGGATCACGTTGTCGGTGGTGACCGACGTCGACCTGACCGTTCGACAGCGAGTCCGCGCACTTCTCGTAGGTGTCGAAGAGCACCAGCTGGGAGTCGTCGGCGAGGTACTCCTTGATCTGCTCGGACGGGGTGGACCCGGTCACCGAGCACACCCTGATGTCGGGGTCGGCGAGGTCCTCCGGGCCGCCGACCGAGTCGTTGTCGGACTCCACCATGAGCTGCTGGCCGGCGGTGTAGTAGGGCCCCGCGAAGGTGATCCGCTCGGCGCGCTCGTCGTTGATCGTGTAGGTCGCGACCACCATGTCGACGTCGCCGTCCTCGATGACCTGCTCGCGCACCTCCGACGGTGCCTCGGTGAAGGTGATGTTGTCGGGGCTGATGCCCATGGCGCCGGCGATGATCTTCGCGACCTCGACGTCGAATCCCTCCAGGTCCCCGCTCAGGCCCTCCAGGCCGAACCCGGGCTGGTCGAACTTCGTGCCGACGTTGATGGCGCCCGCCTCGCTGAGCCGCGCCATCGTCGTACCGGCCTCGAACTCCGGTGCGTCGGCCACCTCGACGTCGGGCGTGCCTCCGTCGTCACCGCAGGCGGTCAGGGTCAGGGCCAGAGCGGCGACGGCTGCTGCCGCCTTCGTGCGAGTGAATCGCATGTGCTTCTCCTCTTTCGTCGGTTGTGGTGCAGGTCGTGCGGTGAAGGGTCAGTGCTTGAGGATCTTGCCGAGGAAGTCCTGGGCGCGCTCGGTCTGCGGGTTGGTGAAGAACTCCTCGGGGGTGTTCTCCTCCACGACGGCGCCGTCGGCCATGAACAGGACGCGGTCGGCGGCGGTGCGGGCGAACCCCATCTCGTGGGTGACCACGATCATGGTCATGCCGCGCTCGGCGAGGTCGACCATGACGTCGAGGACCTCCTTGATCATCTCGGGGTCCAGGGCGGAGGTGGGCTCGTCGAAGAGCATGACCTTGGGCTCCATCGCGAGCGCACGGGCGATGGCGACCCGCTGCTGCTGGCCGCCCGAGAGCTGGGCGGGGTACTTGTCGGCCTGGTGGCCGATGCCGACCCGGTCGAGCAGCTCGCCGGCGAGCTTGTCGGCGTCCTTCTTGGCCATCTTGCGCACCTTGATCGGTCCGAGCGTGACGTTCTCGCGGATCGTCTTGTGGGCGAAGAGGTTGAAGCTCTGGAAGACCATGCCGACCTCGGCTCGGAGCTTGGCGAGCTCCTTGCCCTCGTCGGGGAGGGGCACGCCGTCGAGGGTGATCGAGCCCTCGCCGATGTCTCGAGCCTGTTGATGGCCCGGCACAACGTCGACTTCCCGGAGCCGGACGGGCCGATGACCACCACGACCTCGCCGCGCTTGACGGTGACGTTGATGTCCTTGAGCACGTGGAGGTCACCGAACCACTTGTTGACCCCGTCGAGCACGACCAGCGGCTCGCCCTTGGCTGCCTGGGGTGACCCGGGGGACTCCTCGCGTGTGCTCGTCATTCGAGGAACCTATCGCCGACTGGCTCGATCGGGCCATGAGCGACTCGGGTTTTCTGAAAAGTTGCTGAATTGTTCACAGCCTGTGGATCCTGGTGCCGCTGATCACGCACGCAGGAAGGCCAGGACCGCCCGCACCCGCCGATGGTCGTCGTCGGCGACCGGCAGGTCGAGCTTGGTGAAGATCGAGTTGATGTGCTTGGCGATCGCCTTCTCGGTGACGACCAGCCGGACGGCGATCGCGGCGTTCGAGCGTCCCTCGGCCATGAGGGCGAGCACCTCGCGCTCGCGGGGAGTGAGCCGGTCGAGCGGCCGGTGGCTGCTCATGATCGAGGCGACGACCTCGGGATCGAGGACCGTGGCGCCGGCTGCGACCCGGTGCAACCCGTCGACGAACTCGGCCACGTCGGCGACACGGTCCTTGAGCAGGTAGCCGACGGCGCCCTCGCCGCTGGCCAGCAGCTCGCGGGCGTAGAGGTGCTCGACGTACTGCGAGATGACCATCACCGGGAACCCCGGTCGAGCCGCACGCGCCTCGATCGCCGCCCGCAACCCCTCGTCGGTCTGCCCCGGTGGGAGGCGTACGTCGACGACGGCCGCTCGGCGGCAGGGTCGCGCAGCGCGTCGCGCAGCCCCGGCTCGTCCATCACCGAGTGCACGACGGTGAAGCCGTTGGCCTCGAGCAGCTGGGTCATCCCGGCGCGGAGGAGGGTGTGGTCCTCGGCGAGAACGAGTCGCACGGCACCTCCATGGTCACCTCGGTCGGCCCTCCGGCAGGGCTGGTGACGACCATGGTGCCGTCGAACACGGCCGAGTCGTCGACGCAGCCCCTCCAGTCCGGTGCCCGGCACGCGGGTCGGCGCCGCCGTGGCCGTCGTCGGCCGACCGTGACGCGCACCCCGACCTGGGAGCGGTCGATGTCGATCCAGCCGCGCGTCGCGGACGAGTGCTTGCCGAGGTTGGCCAGGCACTCCGCGACCGCGAAGTAGAGGGCGGACTCCATCGGCGCCGGCAGACGCTCCTCGAGACGACTGGTGACCGTCACCGGCACGGACATGTCGAGGGCGAGGGCGGAGACGGCCCCGGTCAGTCCGCGGTCGGCCAGGACCGGTGGGTGGATCCCCCTCACCAGCGAGCGCAGGTCGCCGATCGCCGCGTGGGTGTTCTGCTGGGCCTCGAGCACGAGACGCCGTGCGGTCGTCGGGGTCGGCGTCGAAGGCCTGGTCGGCCAGTCCGAGGCTCATCGAGAGCGCCACCAGCCGGGCCTGCGGGCCGTCGTGCAGGTCGCGCTCGAGGCGGCGCAGCTCGGCCGCGGAGTGGTCGACCAGGTCGGCGCGGGTCTCGGTCAGCACCTGCACCCGCTCCTCGAGGTGGTCGGTGTGGGGGCGGGCGAGGAACCACAGGTCCACGTGCGAGCGCAGTCGCACCTGGTAGCCGACGCCCCACCACCACACCGGCGCGAGGACGACGGTGAGCAGCTCGAGCACACACAGCAGGGACACGGCGAAGCCGAGGGGGAAGGCCCACGCCGCCCAGGCGAGGTCGCGGTAGGTCATCGGGTCGCGCGCGACCGTTCGCACCACGCCCCAGAGGTCGCCGGTCGGCAGCGGTCGGTAGGGGTGGGGCTCCGGCACGCCGAGCGCCCGCGCTGCCATCCGGCGGTGCTGCTGGGCCAGCCAGCGTGTCGCCGGGACGGCGACCACCAGGAGCAGGGCGCCCACCCAGACGACGAGCAGCGCGGCGCCGACGACCGACAGGACCAGCGCGACCAGGGCGGGGATCGCGAGGAGCAGCTGGAACCCGGCGTACGCCGTCAACCGCAGGCGCCCCGCCGGTGGGGCGGCCGCGGTGGGCGCGTCGGGACTGCTCATGTCGCCATTGTCGCGCGACGCGGCCCGCGCGGGCAGGGGTGCAGGCACCACCACGGTTCGGGGTCCTCGCGCCACTGACCCCGAGGCGGTGCGTCACCAGGCTGGGTGCACGACCTGCTCGACCTCGTCCCGAGCCCCGCCCACACCCAGGAGACGTCATGCCCGCGACCAACCCGCTCACCGCCCTACCGCGACGCGCCGCCGGCTGGAGCGCCCGGCACCCGTGGCGTGCGATCATCGCCTGGCTCGCCTTCGTCGTCGTCGCCGTCGGTCTGGCGGCGATGATCCCGACCGTCGAGACCGACAGCGTCGACTACCGTCTCGGGGAGTCCGGGCGGGCCGAGGCGATGATCACCGAGGCCCGGCCTCGACCGACCGGACAGCGAGCTGGTCCTCATCAGCGCCCGCGACGCGGGCGGTGCTCTCGACGAGTCGGAGGCCGAGGCCGCCGCCGGCCAGGTCGCGGCCGCGTTGGCGCAGGTGCCGGGCGTCGATCGGGGCGGACCCGCCGTCTGGAGCGCTGGTCGCGATGCGCTGCTGGTGTCGGTGGCGCTCACGGACGACGACGGCCTCGACGCGACGGTGCTGACCGCCGCCACCGCTGACGTCGCGCGCGCCCACCCGGGGCTGGAGATCCGCGAGTCAGGCGACCTCACCCTCGACGAGGCGATCGACGAGCGCGTCGCCGACGACCTCGGCTCGGCCGAGGGCATCAGCCTCCCGATCACGCTGGCACTCATGCTGCTCGCGTTCGGAGCGCTCGTCGCCGCCGGGATCCCGGTGCTGCTGGCGGTGACGAGCGTGGCCGCCACGATCGGGATCATGGCGCCGGTCTCGCACCTCGTGCACGCCGAGGCCACGGTGACCAGCATGATCGTGCTGATCGGCATGGCCGTCGGCGTCGACTACTCGCTCTTCTACCTCAAGCGCGAGCGCGAGGAGCGGGCCAAGGGCCGCACCACCCTCGACGCCGTCGCCATCGCGGCCGAGACGTCGGGCCACTCGATCCTGGTCTCCGGCGGCGCCGTGATCGCCGCGCTGTCCGGACTCTTCCTCGTGGGCGACGCGACGTTCGACTCCCTCGCGGTCGGATCGATCCTCGTCGTCGGCATCGCCGTGCTCGGCTCGATCACCGTGCTGCCCGGCGCTGCTGGTCAAGCTCGGCCGCTGGGTCGACCGGCCGCGGGTGCCGCTGCTGTGGCGGCTCAACGCGCGCATCGGACAGGGCGGCATGAGCCGCCGGCTGCTGGCACCGGTGCTGCGCCACCCGCGTCGCTGCGCTGGTGCTGTCAGCGGTCGTCGTCGGCGCGCTCGCCGTGCCCGCGCTGGGACTGCGCACCCACGCGGCGCAACCTCGACACGCTGCCCGCCTCGATCCCCGAGGTGCAGACGATGCGCGAGATCACCGCCGCCTTCCCGTCCGAGGGCGCCGACCGCGGTGGTGGTCGCCCGTGGCGCCGCGGCCGACCAGCCGCAGGTCGCGGCGGCACTGGGCGGCCTGGCCGACCGGGCCGCCGCGACCGGTGACTTCGTCGCCTCCGGTGGCGGCGCCGGTCGACACCGAGACCTCGGCCGACGGTCGTACGACGGTGCTGCGCCTGGCCGATGCCGTACGACGAGTCCGACGCCGCGCGTCGACGACGCGCTGCGCCTGCTGCGCGCCGACCTGGTGCCGGCCGTCGCTGTCGGGCTACGGACGCCGAGCGCGGCCGTCGGGGGCGGCGCCGCCGAGAACCTCGACTTCGCCGACCGGCAGTCCCAGCGGCTGCCGCTGGTGATCGGGTTCGTCCTGCTGCTGACCTTCCTGATGATGCTCGCCACGTTCCGCAGCCTGGTGGTCGCGGCGGTCTCCGTGCTGCTCAACCTGGCCTCGGTGGCGGTGTCGTTCGGCTTGATGTCGCTGGTCTTCCAGCACGGCGTGGGGAGCCGGCCTGCTCGACTTCACCTCGCCCGGGCTTCGTCATCGACTGGCTGCCGCTGTTCGTCCTCGTCGTGCTGGTCGGCCTCTCGATGGACTACCACGTCTTCGTGGTGAGCCGGATCCGCGAGCACGTGCGCGTCCGGCCTCTCGACCCGCGAGGCGGTCGAGCGCGGCATCGCCGACACCGCCGGCGTGGTGACCAGTGCTGCGGCGGTGATGGTCTCGGTGTTCGCCGATCTTCGCGACGCTGTCGATGCTGGAGATGAAGATGATGGGCGTCGGGCTGTCGGCCGCGATCCTGCTCGACGCGACCCTCGTCCGGCTGGTGATGCTGCCGGCGCTGCTGGTGCTGCTGGGCGAGCGGGCCTGGTGGCCGGTGAGGCCGGGTGGTCGGGGTGTCGGCGGGGGTGGACTCGACCGCGCGGACGACGTCCACACCATGCAGCCCGTGGGGCTGACCGGCGCCGCGAGGTCGGGGCAGGCGCGTCCTCGGCGGGACGAGGACTCACCAGACGCCGCAGCCGCGTGCCGAGTCAGCAGCCGAACGCGCCGACTCGAGCCTACGGCCGATGGGCCTCGGCTCGGCCCGAAGACTCTAGCCGGCCGCACTCGCACGGCCGCGAGGCCGGACCTGCGCGAGCGTCAGGCGTCACGCGGTCGACGCGAGCGCCTCCACGCGCACCGGCACACCGCTGAGCGCGGCGTTGCCCGAGACGACGTCGAGCAGGGCGGGGTCGGTGAGGTCGTTGATCGAGACCCCGGGCACCGTGCGGAGGCGTGGCCCAGGCGGGTGCCGGCGACCTGGTGGCCGTAGCCGTGGGGGAGCGAGACGACGCCGGGCATCATGTCGTCGACGCCGCTCACCTCGACCTCGACGCGGCCCACCCGCGAGCTGACCGAGACCCGGTCGCCGTCGGTGATGCCGCGAGCGGCCAGGTCGTCGGGGTGCATGAGCAGGTGGTGGCGCGGCTTGCCCTTGGTGAGCCGCGTGGTGTTGTGCAGCCACGAGTTGCAGTCGCGCTGGTGGCGGCGGCCGATGAGCACCAGCTCGTCCGTCGGCCGGGCGCCGGCGCGTCGAGCGCGGCACGCAGCCGCGGCAGGTCGTCGGTGACCAGAGCTCCGGCACCAGGTCGATGCGCTGCTCGGCGGTCTGCAGCCGCGTCGGGCATCGTCGGACGCAGCGGGCCGAGGTCGACGCCCTCGGGGTGCTCGCGCAGGTCGGCCATCGTGGTGCGGCCGCCGGTGTCGAGCAGCAGCGCGACCAGGTCGGCCGGCGGCGTGGCCGCGACCGGCCGGCGGCGTCGTCGGACAGCGGCGTGCCGAGCCGCTCGGCGATCCGGGTGGTCAGCTCGCCGAAGATCTGCCAGTCGTGGCGCTGGTCGTCGTCCGGCTCGAAGACCGCGGGGGTCAAGCGGGCGGTGTTGCGCACCGCGAACCCGTGGAAGACCAGGTCGTACTGGTCGCGCTCGAGCGCGCTCGTCGGCGGCAGGATCACGTCGGCGTGCCGGGTGGTCTCGTTGAGGTAGAAGTCGACCGAGACCATGAAGTCGAGGGTGTCGAGCGCGTCGGCGAGGTCGTGGCCGCCGGGCGTCGAGAGCACCGGGTTGCCGGCGACGGTGACCATCGCTCGTGATCTGGCCCTCGCCGGGCGTGCGTGATCTCCTCGGCCATCGTCGAGGCCGGCAGCTCGCCGGCGAACTCCGGCACGTCGCGCACCCGGCTGCGCCACCGGTCGTAGCGGCCCGGGCCCGGCGATGCGCGCGCCCGACGGTGTCGACCGCGGGCTCGGGGAACATCGCGCCGCCGGGGGAGTCGAAGTGGCCCGACAGCAGGTTGAGGCAGGCGATCGCCCACTGGCACACGGTCCCGAACGCCTGGGTCGAGACGCCCATCCGGCCGTAGACGACGCCGGCGTCGGCGGCGACGAGGTCGCGGGCCAGGTCGCGCACGACGTCGGCCGGCACGCCCGAGCGCGCGCTCGGCGAGCTCCGGGGTGAAGTCGGCCACGAGCTCGGCGAGGCGGTCGAGCCCGTCGACGTACGCCGGCGGGCGGGCGAGGCCCTCGGTCAGGATGACCTGCAGCATCGCGAGCAGGACGGCGGCGTCGGTGCCCGGACGCACGAAGTGGTGCTCGTCGGCGACCTTGGCGGTCTCGGTGCGACGCGGGTCGAGCACGACCATCCGGCCGCCGCGGGCCTTGCAGCTCGCGCACGCGGTTCGGGAAGTCGGGCACGGTCATCAGCGAGCCGTTGGAGGCCATCGGGTTGGCGCCGACGACGAGGAAGAACGACGTGCGGTCGAGGTCGGGGATCGCGATCATCAGCTGGTGGCCGTACATCAGGTGGGCCACGAGCTGGTGGGGGATCTGGTCGACCGTCGAGGCGCTGAACCGGTTGTGGGTCTGCAGCGAGCGCACGAACCCGGCGCCGTGGGTGCCGAAGCCGAGCGAGTGGGCGTTGGGGTTGCCGAGGTAGATCCCGACCGCGTCGCCGCCCTGCTCGCGGATGGTGGCCGAGAGCCGGTCGGCGACGAGGTCGAGGGCGGTGTCCCAGTCGAGCTCCTCCCAGGTGGCGTCGGCGCCCTCGCCGATGCGACGTACGGGGCGACGCAGGCGGTCGGGGTCGGTGTAGACGTCGGCCAGGGACACGCCCTTGGGGCAGATGTAGCCGCGCGAGAGCGGGTCGGCCGGGTTGCCCTTGATGGAGGTGACGGCTCACCGTCCGGTCCGTCGGTGATGGTCAGCTCGAGGCCGCAGATCGCCTCGCACAGGTTGCAGACGCCCAGCTGGGTGCGGGTGGGCTGCTCGGAGGACGTGAGGGGGAGGTCGACGGCGGTCACCCTCGCATCGTGGCACGAGATGCGGTCGCTCGGTATGGGCGCGGTGACCAACTCAGCACGACGTGCGGACCACCGGTTCGATGACGCGGACGTCGGCGTCGGTGACGGCCAGGTCGTAGGCGACGGCGACCTCGAGGTAGGCGGTGACGTAGGCGCAGCGGTAGGGCGCGTACGGCGGGAGCCAGCTCGCCGGGGTGCTGTCGCCCTTGGAGAGGTTGGCGCTCCCGCTGACCGCGAGGAGCTCGAGGTCGGGGTCGTTGGCGAAGGTCGCCCGCTCCTCGAGGGTCCACTCGGCAGCGCCGAGGTCCCACGCAGCCGCCAGCGGGAAGAGGTGGTCGATGTGGATCTCCGAGCCCTGCGTCGCGTAGTCCAGCACGGTGGCGGTGTAGGGGTCGACCAGCTGTCCGGCCACGACGTCGCAGGTCGGACTGCGCTCGGAGAACCCGACGTCGGCCAGCGAGCGGGCGAGGACGTCGTTGCGGGTGTCGCAGCCGTTGCGCGACAGCGGGGCGTCGGTGGCGTCGGACCAGTCGGTGCCGAAGACGCAGCCCTCCCCGGGCGAGCACCCTCGGTCGTAGCCGGGCACGTCGGGCCGACGACCGACTCGTCGTACGTCGTCGAGGAGCCGCACCACGACCTGTGCGGCGTCGCCGCGCGGAGGTGCGGGCTCGCCGCGGACGGCGGGCTCGGTCGGCTCGGTCGGCTCGGCGCACCCGGAGAGCAGCGCGATCAGCGCGAGCACGAGGACCACGAGCCGTGCAGCACCCCGCCCCGTCGTCATGGGACGATCGTCCCAGGCAGGACCGACGCCGTACGTCGTTTTGGGCCGGTCGGCGGCTGCGCGCTAGTCTTCACCGGTTGCCCGCAGATCATCTGTCGGCGACGAGCAACCCGATACCCGCCGTGCAACGGCCGCGGATCGAGAGTGCCCGGGAGAACAGGCCCCGGTGCGCCGCGCAACGAGTGAACCAGAAGGAGCCGCCATGTCGATCGGAACCGACGCAGCGACGAAGAAGAAGATCATCGCCGAGTACGCCACGACCGAGGGCGACACCGGTTCGCCCGAGGTGCAGATCGCACTGCTCAGCTTTCGCATCGCTCACCTGACCGAGCACCTCAAGACGCACAAGCACGACCACCACAGCCGTCGTGGTCTGCTGCTGCTCGTCGGTCAGCGCCGCCGGCTGCTGAACTACCTCAAGAAGGACGAGATCGAGCGCTACCGCTCGATCATCGAGCGTCTCGGCCTGCGCCGCTGACCCAGTGAAGGGACTCACCATCGGGTGGGTCCCTTCTCTCGTCCCGGCGGGTACTACATTCGTCGGGACACAACTGAATACACCACTCACAGGAGCGATCCGCGCCACCGTCCGGCCCGGTCCTCGGTAGTGGCCCTCGCTGTGCACGCACGACACGGCACAGCGCGGGCCTCGATCGAAGATCGGCCCCCGCCCAGCACATGCAGGGCCTGCGCGGCACCTCGCGGATCGCACCGCGAACAGAAAGATCAACGTGACAGAACCCGTCATCTCCGCCGTCGAGACCGTTCTCGACAACGGCAAGTTCGGCACCCGCACCGTCAAGTTCGAGACCGGGCTCCTCGCCCGCCAGGCCGCCGGTTCGGTGACCGCCTACCTCGACGACGAGACCATGCTGCTCTCGGCCACCACCGCCGGCAAGCACCCCAAGGACCACTTCGACTTCTTCCCCCTGACGATCGACGTCGAGGAGCGGATGTACGCCGTGGGCCAGATCCCCGGCTCGTTCTTCCGCAGCGAGGGTCGTCCCGGCGAGGACGCCATCCTCACCTGCCGCCTCATCGACCGCCCGCTGCGCCCGACCTTCAAGAAGGGTCTGCGCAACGAGGTCCAGGTCGTCATCACCGTGATGGCGCTCGACCCCGACCAGCCCTACGACGTGCTCGCGATCAACGCGGCGTCGATGTCGACCCAGCTCTCCGGCCTGCCGTTCTCCGGCCCCGTCGGCGGCGTCCGCGTCGCCCTCATCGAGGGCCAGTGGGTCGCGTTCCCGAGCCACAGCCAGCTCGAGGGTGCTGTCTTCGACATGGTCGTCGCCGGTCGGGTCACCGACTCCGGTGACGTCGCGATCATGATGGTCGAGGCCGAGGCCCCCGAGGACACCTACGAGCTCGTCCTCAACGGTGCCACCGCGCCGTCGGAGGAGGTCGTGGCCGGTGGCCTCGACGCCGCCAAGCCCTTCATCAAGCAGCTGTGCGAGGCCCAGGCCGAGCTGGCCAAGCAGGCCGCCAAGCCCACCGTCGACTTCCCCGTCTTCCTCGACTTCGAGGACGACGTGTACGCCGCCGTCGAGGCCGCCGCCACCGCCGGGGCCACCCCGGCGCTGGCGATCGCCGACAAGCTCGAGCGCGAGGCTGCGCTCGACGAGGTGAAGTCCTCGCTGCTGGAGTCGCTCGGCGATCAGTTCGAGGGTCGCGAGAAGGAGGTCGGCGCCGCCTTCAAGTCGCTGACCAAGTCCCTCATGCGCACCCGCGTCCTGCGCGACAAGATCCGCATGGACGGTCGCGGCCTGGCCGACATCCGCCCGCTGCACGCCGAGGTCGGCGTCATCCCGCGCGTGCACGGCTCGGCGCTCTTCGAGCGCGGCGAGACCCAGATCCTGGGTGTCACCACGCTCAACATGCTGACGCTGGAGCAGAAGCTCGACACGCTGTCGCCGGAGAAGAACCGCCGCTACATGCACAAGTACGTCTTCCCGCCGTTCTCCACCGGCGAGACCGGTCGCGTGGGCTCGCCCAAGCGTCGCGAGGTCGGCCACGGTGCGCTCGCGCGCCGCGCGCTGCTCCCCGTGCTGCCCAACCGCGAGACGTTCCCCTACGCCATCCGTCAGCTCTCCGAGGCCATGGGCTCCAACGGCTCGACCTCGATGGGCTCGGTCTGCGCCTCGACGCTGTCGCTGCTCCAGGCCGGTGTGCCCCTCAAGGCGCCGGTCGCCGGCATCGCGATGGGTCTCATCTCCGGCGAGGTCGACGGCGAGACGGTCTACGTCGCGCTGACCGACATCCTCGGTGCCGAGGACGCCATGGGCGACATGGACTTCAAGGTCGCCGGCACGCGTCAGTTCGTCACCGCGCTGCAGCTCGACACCAAGCTCGACGGTCTGCCCGCCGAGGTCCTCGGTGCGGCGCTGACCCAGGCTCGCGACGCGCGTCTGGCGATCCTCGACGTCATGGCCGAGGCCATCGACGAGCCCGAGGAGATGTCGATCCACGCTCCGCGGATCATCACGGTGCGCATCCCGGTCGACAAGATCGGCGAGGTCATCGGCCCGAAGGGCAAGGTGATCAACCAGATCCAGGACGACACCGGTGCGTCGCTGTCCATCGAGGACGACGGCACGATCTACATCGGTGCCACGAACGGTGAGGCCGCCGAGGCCGCCCGTCAGGCGGTCAACGCGATCGCCAACCCGACGATGCCCGAGGTCGGCGAGCGCTACCTCGGCACCGTCGTCAAGACGACCAACTTCGGTGCGTTCGTCTCGCTGCTGCCCGGCAAGGACGGACTGCTGCACATCAGCAAGCTCCGCGCCCTCGCCGGTGGCAAGCGCGTCGACGCCGTCGAGGACGTCCTGTCCGTGGGCCAGAAGGTCCAGGTCCAGATCGCCGAGATCGACGACCGCGGCAAGCTCTCGCTCGTCCCCTACATCGAGGACGACGGCGCGGGCGACGCTGCTGCAGCGGACGACGCGGACGCCGAGGCTCCCGCGGAAGCGTGAGTCCCGTGACCTGACGACGTTCGGCCCGCCGCGTGATCCGCGGCGGGCCGAGCGCCGTTTTGGCGCTCCACACCCCGGTCTCACCAGGCCACGGGGACGATCGACCTAGGAGGACCTCCATGAAGACGCTTCAGAAGACCGGCAGCACCCGCACGTTGTCGACGGTGCGCGACGCCGGTGGCCAGGTGACCTCGCAGGTACGACGCACGGTCCTGCCCGGCGGGCTGCGCGTCGTCACCGAGCAGATGGCCGGAGCCGCGCTCGGCGACGATCGGGGTGTGGGTGGGCGTGGGCTCACGGCACGAGACCGGCGCCCTGCACGGCGCCTCCCACTTCCTGGAGCACCTCCTCTTCAAGGGCACCGCCGAGCGCTCGGCGCTCGACATCTCCATCGCGCTCGACGCGGTCGGCGGCGAGTTCAACGCCTTCACCGCCAAGGAGTACACCTGCTTCCACGCACGCGTGCTCGACGAGGACCTGCCCCTCGCCATCGACGTCCTCGGCGACATGATCACCAGCTCGGTGATCGCCCACGACGACGTCGAGGCCGAGCGCGAGGTCATCCTCGACGAGATCGCGATGCACGACGACGACCCCGACGACGTCGTGCACAACCTCTTCGCCGAGGTCGCCTGGGGCGCCGACTCGCCGCTCGGCCGTCCCATCGCCGGCACCGAGACCTCGATCACCGGGCTCGACCGGGCCCGGATCCGACGCTTCTACAAGCGCCACTACCGCCCGTCCAACATGGTCGTCTCGGTGGCCGGCAACCTCGACCACGCACGCGTCGTGCGGCAGGTGCGCAAGGCCTTCGGTCGCTCGGAGTTCCTGTCCGGCGACGCGGCACCCGAGGTGCCGACTCCCGACGAAGCGCGTGCGCGTGGCGTCGGGGCAGGCATCGAGCAGTCGACCCTTCGAGCAGGTCAACGTCGTCCTCGGCATGGAGGGACTGCCGCGCGACCACCCGGAGCGGTTCGCCCTCGGGGTGCTCAACACCGCACTGGGCGGCGGCACCTCCAGCCGGCTCTTCCAGGAGATCCGCGAGCGTCGCGGGCTCGCCTACTCGGTCTACTCCTTCGCCTCCCACCACGCCGAGTCCGGCGTCGTCGGGGTGGCCGTCGGGTGCCTGCCGGCCAAGCTCGACGAGGTGCTCACCACCGTCCGCGCCGAGCTGGCCAAGGTGGCCGCCGAGGGCATCACCGCCGAGGAGCTGCGCATCGGCAAGGGGCAGCTCCGCGGCGGCCTGGTCCTCGGCCTGGAGGACTCCGCATCCCGCATGTCGCGCCTGGGACGGGCCGAGCTCGTCCACGACGAGCTGCTCGACATCGACGACGTGCTCGCGCGCATCGACGCGGTGACGCTGGACCAGGTACGGGCCGTGGCGGCGGAGGTCTTCGTGCGGCCCGAGATCCTGGCGGTCGTGGGTCCGTAGTCGGCGCCGGAGGCTGAGCAGGCGAGGAACGAGCCGTCGACGAAGCCCGGTGACCGTGGCTGCGGTCCGTACCCGGCTCACGGGGCTTCGTCGACGCCCTCGCCCAGGGGCTCGGCCTGCTCAGCCTCCGTTGCCTGTGCCCGGCTAGCGCCGCCCGATGATCCCGATGACCGCCGGCTGCTTGTTGTCGACGACCGAGACGCGGAAGCCGCCCTCGGCCAGCGAGGCGGAGGCCCGGGTGACGATCTTGGGCACCTGGTCGGGTCGGGTCGCCTCGAAGAAGAGGTAGACCGCGCCGCCGGGGACGACGCGCTCGTGGAGCAGAGCGATCTCGTCGGCGCAGTCGCGCACCCAGAAGAGGTTGACGTTGAAGGCGAAGACCTTGTGCAGACGCTTGACCGGCACCCGCAGGGTGGCCAGGTCGATCTGGCGCACGGTGAGGCGTCCGGCGGCGAGGGCAGCCTCGTTGCGGCGCTTGGTGCGGTCGACCCCGGACTCCGAGCGGTCGATCGCGAAGAGCTTCCCGGTCTCGAGGCGGCTGCAGATCAGCTCCGCCGCTGCACCCGCGCCGCAGCCGATCTCGAGCAGCTGGTCGGCGGGCTGGGGGTCCATGAAGTCCACCGCCCACCGGATCCGCGCCGGAATCGTCTGTGCGACCATGCCCACACCCTGCCAGAAGCGCACCCCGAGGTCTGTCACCGACCGGCCCTCGGGGCCGACAATCGGGCCGACCTCTAGTCTCGTGGCGTGCCGACAACGATTCGAGTAGGTGTCCTGGGAGCGCGCGGCAGGGTCGGCGCGGAGGTCTGTCGAGCCGTCGAGGAGACCGACGACCTCGAGCTCGTCGCGCAGGTCGACGTCGGTGACGACCTCGCCGCACTCGTGCGAGGGCGAGGCCGAGGTCGTCGTCGACTTCACCCACCCGGACGCGGTCATGAGCCACCTCGAGCTCTGCATCGCCCAGGGGATCCACGTCGTGGTCGGCACCACCGGCTTCGACGAGGACCGACTCACGAGGCTGGGGGAGTGGCTCGACGCCGCGCCAGGGGTGGGGGCCCTGATCGCCCCCAACTTCTCCGTCGGCGCGCTGCTGATGATGAGCTTCGCCGCGCAGGCCGCGCGTCACTTCGAGTCCGTCGAGATCGTCGAGCTGCACCACCCGCAGAAGGCCGACGCTCCCTCGGGAACCGCGCGACGCACGGCCGAGATCGTCGCCGCCGCACGTCGTGCAGCGGACCTGGCTCCCGCGCCCGATGCCACCTCCACGTCCCTGGACGGCGCCCGGGGCGCGGTCGTCGACGGCGTACCGGTCCATGCGCTGCGTGTGAGCGGGCTCCTGGCCCACCAGGAGGTGCTCTTCGGCGGCGCCGGCGAGACGCTGACGATCCGCCACGACTCGCTGTCGCGGGCCTCGTTCGCGCCGGGCGTGCTGGCCGCAGTACGCGCCATCAGCGCCCGGCCTGGTCTGACCGTCGGTCTCGAGAACCTCATCGACCTGGGTGCCTGACCCCGATCCGGCCGGGTTGCAGTTTTGTGCAGTGCACAAATGTGCGGTGACTGATCAGTAGGTTACCCGCGGGTCGGGTTGGGAGGGTCGCAGTGACGTCGTCCTATGGGTGAGGCGACGCACGATGAAAGGCGAACCATGCGCAAATCTCTGGGTCTGGCCGCGGCAGCGATCCTGGCCGCCGGCACCCTCGGTGCTCAGTCCACCGGTGCGTCGGCGGCTCCCTCGCCGGCGTCGACCGCGGTGAAGGCGGATCCGTCCGCGGCGGCCGCCTCGGCCCTCGAGGCACTCGGGGCCCACCCCGGCATCGCGCGCGCTGCCGTGGAGCAGGAGTTCATGCCCACCGAGACGATGGTGGACCGTGACGGCTCGACCCACGTGCGGATGGACCGCACCTACAAGGGGCTCCCGGTCATCGGGGGAGACCTGGTGGTCCACCAGGACGCCGCCTCCGCGCTGGAGGGCGTGAGCCAGACGCTGCGTGCCCCGCTGTCGTTGTCGGCCAAGCCCGCGGTGCGCGCCGGGCGGGCGCAGTCGACGGCGCTGACCCCGGCCAAGCTCGTCGGCAAGATCCGCAACCTGCGCGCGGCCGACGTCGCTCCCGAGCTGGTCGTCGACGCGCTCGGTGCCGAACCTCGTCTGGCCTGGGAGGTCACGACCCTCGGCCGCCAGGCCGACGGCACCCCCAGCCGCCTGACGACCTACGTCGACGCCCGCAACGGTGCGGTGATCCGTCGGGTCGAGGGCATCCACACCGCCGACGGCGAGGGCAACTCGCTCTACAGCGGCACGGTGCCGATCTCGGTGACCAAGAGCGGCAGCTCGTTCACGCTGACCGACGCCGCCCACGGCAACGCCAAGACCACCGACATGCAGAACAAGACCGACAGCGTCCTCTGCACGCTGCTCGAGCCTCGGTTGCACCAACGGGGTCGCCTACTCCAGCCCGGACAACGTCTTCGGCACCGGCACCAACGCCAACCGTGAGTCGGCTGCGGTCGACGCCCACTACGGCGGGGCGGTGACGTTCGACTACTACAAGCACGTGCTCGGGCCGCAACGGCATCTTCGGCAACGGCACCGGCGCCCCCAGCCGCGTCCACTACGGCAGCAACTACGTCAACGCCTTCTGGGACGGCACCAAGATGACCTACGGCGACGGCGACGGCAGCCGTTCGGCCCGCTGGTCTCCCTCGACGTGGCCGGCCACGAGATGTCGCACGGTGTCACCGAGAACACCGCCAGCCTCACCTACTCCGGCGAGTCCGGCGGCCTCAACGAGGCGACGTCCGACATCTTCGGCACGATGGTGGAGTTCTACGCCGCCAACGCCAAGGACCCGGCCGACTACTTCATCGGTGAGGAGTTCGACCTCGCCAACGGCGAGGGCTTCCGCCGCATGGACAACCCGTCCCTCGACGGGGTCGTCGCTCAGCTGCTACACCTCCAACGCCGGCAACGTCGACGTGCACTACTCCTCGGGCATCGGCAACCACTTCTACTACCTGCTCGCCGAGGGCTCGGGCGCCAAGACGATCGGCGGCCGGCAGCACAGCTCGCCGACCTGCAACGGCTCCTCGGTCAGCGGCATCGGCCGCGACGCCGCGCAGAAGATCTGGTTCCGCGCGCTGACGACGTACTTCACCTCGGGCACGACCTACGCCCAGGCCCGCACCGGCACGCTGAGCGCCGCCAAGGACCTGTTCGGCCAGGGCAGCACGCAGTACGCCGCTGTGCCGCCGCGTGGAGCGCGGTCAACGTCGGCTGACCGACCCGCATCCGCTCACGACGAGCAGAGGCCCGCACCGGACGTGTCCGGTGCGGGCCTCCGCGCGTGCGGTCGGGGCTGCCGAGCGCGAGCCTGACTAGCCGCCCAGCTGGCTGTCGAAGAGCGCCTTCTCCGCCTCGTCGTTCCACGTGTCGCCGGGTGCCAGCTTCTCGGCGACCTCCGGCAGCTTCTCCTTCAGCTCGTCGAGCCCCATCAGGGGGAGGTCGTGGATCTGGGGGAAGATCAGGACCTTCCCGGAGTAGCTGCCGTCGACCAGGGCCTGGAGGCCGTCCTTGGCCGCCCGCATGCCACCGACGGCGCCCACGATGGATCCCGGGGAGAGATCACCCCGGTTGGCCAGGTCCACCACCTGCTGCTGGTCGTGGATGGTCAGTCCCGACGTCCCGGTGTACTGGGCGTTGTTCAGGTAGACCGCGCTCAGGTTCAGCGGCGCCAGGGTGCCGTTGGGAACACCGGCGAAGAAGACCAGCATGCCGTCGGGACTCATCAGGGTGTCGGCCTCGGCCATCACCGCGGAGATGGGGACGCTGACCACCACGTCGTCGGCCCCCTGGTCGTCGGTGATCCCCATGACGAAGTCGTGCAGGGACGTCTCCGCGGTCTGGGAGTTGAAGGTGATCAGCTCGCAGTCGTTGCTCTCCGCCAGGTGGGCCAGACGGTCCTCGAGGCTCTTCAGGCGTTCGTCGCTCACCTCGGTGGCGATGATCCTGCGTGGGGCCGTCGGGCTGCTGGATGGCCCGCTGGAGATGCATCAGCCCCATCGGGCCGCCGGCGCCCACGAAGACGGTGGTGCCCTTCGACGCAGGTCGCAGCGGTTGCGCGCCTCCCCGTAGGAGGCGGCGATGTCCGGTCCCTGGCCGCCGAGGTAGGCGGTGTAGTCGTAGTGCAGGCGGCCCACGTCGGTGTCCACCAAGCCGTCCAGGGCGGTCTCGCCCACCAGGTTGAGGGTGCCCCGCCGGGCGATGTGCTTGGCCACGGCACCCACCGTCGCCGCGGAACGGGGATCGAGCATGACGATGTCGTCGAAGCCGGCGCCGTCGGTCAGCTCGTCCACCAGCGCCTGGTAGTCGTCGACGCCGACGCCGTTGCGCACGATCTTCTCGGCCGAGGTGCTGCTCCACCAGCTTCTCCACCGAGGCGGGCACGTCGGTCATCACGATGGTGGCCGGGGCGTCCAGACCGGAGGAGAAGAGGTAGTCCCGCTCGTCTCCGGACCGGCCGATGATCCACATGGTCCCGCCGGTCTTGGGCTCCAGGCGGCGACGCTGGGTGTAGGCCGCCATCACGCAGCCCCAGGGCTCCAGCGTGGAGGCCTCGGCGTACCCCATCGAGTCGGGGAGGGGCAGCAGGCAGGCGCCGTCGTCGGTGTCGAGCATCTCCGAGCCCATCAGGTGGTACTGGATCAGTCCGCCGGGGATGGTGTAGCCGTAGGCCGTGCTCTTGCCGTCCTGGTAGATGTCGGGCTGCACGGCCAGCCGCTGGCCGGCGTGGTAGCGGTCCTGGAGGTTCGCTCCGACCTCGATGACCGTGAGGCTGACCTCGTGCCCCAGCCGGGTGGGCTCCTTGGACAGGTCGCGGTTGTAGAGCTTGGGGTGGCTGCCGCCCGCGCGGAGGATCTTCACGTCGGAGAAGCAGAGTCCCGACGCTGTCGATGCGCACCAGCATCTGGTCGGCACCGGGCTCGGGGATGGGCAGCAGCTCGGGCTGATCGTCCTTGCCCATGTTCTCCTCGCCCGCGCCGTAGAGGTTCCAGGCCCAGCTCTCCTCCGGCACGTCGAGCTCGGCCGCGCGGTACCGGTCGTAGGCCTTCATCGTCGTGTCCTCCGACGTCGTCAGTCGGGTGGGTCGGTGTGGTGCCGACCCTACCCCACATATGTTGGAATAATCCCGGTTATGTTGGTTTGAACCCTTGACGCGGGCACTTTCGAGCAGGATACAAAGACATACACAGATCAAGTGATCTCGGATCACAGACGCATGGAGAGGTGTCATGGCAACCACGCAGAAGGCCCCCGGGGGAGCTCGAGTTCACGTCCAGAAGTTCGGGACGTTCCTGTCCAACATGGTCCTGCCCAACATCGGCGCCTTCATCGCCTGGGGCCTGATCACCGCACTCTTCATCAAGACCGGCTGGATCACCCTGATCGGTGGCTCGGTCTTCGGCTACGAGCCCGGCGAGCTACGGCTTCGTCGAGCACCTCGGCGGCTGGGACGGCTCCGACGGACGGCGGCATCGTCGGGCCGATGATCACCTACCTGCTGCCGCTGCTCATCGGCTACACCGGCGGCAAGATGATGTACGAGGCCAACCCCACCCGCGGCGGCGTCGTCGGCGCCATCGCCACCATGGGCGCCATCGCCGGCGCCAGCGTGCCGATGTTCCTCGGCGCGATGGTCATGGGCCCGCTCGGCGGCTGGACGATCCGAAGACTCGACGCGCTGTGGGCGCACAAGATCCGTCCGGGCTTCGAGATGCTCGTCAACAACTTCTCCGCCGGGATCGGGGGCGGCTTCCTGGCCGTCATCGGCTTCGTCATCGCCGGCCCGCTTCGTCGAGGCGTTCAGCAAGCTCGCCTCCAACGTCGTCAACTTCCTGGTCGACAACAGCCTGCTCCCGCTGACGTCGATCTTCATCGAGCCGGCCAAGATCCTCTTCCTCAACAACGCCATCAACCAGGGCATCCTGACCCCGCTCGGCGTGCAACGAGGCGCTCGAGAAGGGCCAGTCGATCCTGTTCCTGCTCGAGGCCAACCCCGGCCCGGGCCTGGGCCTCCTGCTCGCCTTCATGTTCTTCGGCAAGGGCGCCGCCAAGGCCTCGGCGCCCGGCGCCATCCTGATCCAGTTCATCGGCGGCATCCACGAGATCTACTTCCCCTACGTGCTGATGAAGCCCAAGCTCGTCATCGCCGTGATCCTCGGCGGCATGACCGGTGTGGCGCACCAACGTCGCCTTCGGCTCCGGCCTGCGCTCTCCGGCCTCGCCCGGCTCGATCATCGCCGTCTGGGCGGCCGCGCCGCCGGGTGCCCTGGTCGGTGTCACCCTCGTCGGTCGCTTCTCGGCCGGTGTCTCGTTCCTGGTCGCGGCCTTCCTCCTCAAGCTCGACCGCAGCGAGGACGACGGCGACCTGGGCGCCGCCACCTCCGCCATGGAGGCCAGCAAGGGCAAGGCGTCCGTCGATCTCCGGCGCGCTCCTCGGCGCGGCGGCGCCGACCCGGGCCCGATCCGCTCGATCGTCTTCGCCTGCGACGCCGGCATGGGCTCCTCGGCGATGGGCGCCTCGGTGCTGCGCAAGAAGATCCAGGCGGCCGGCTTCAGCGACGTCACGGTCGTCAACCAGGCGATCTCCAACCTCACCGACACCTACGACCTCGTGGTCACCCACCAGGACCTGACCGACCGGGCCCGGCAGAAGACCGGCTCGGCGATCCACGTCTCGGTGGACAACTTCATGGGCAGTCCGCGCTACGACGAGATCGTCGAGCTGGTGCGCGAGTCCAACGGCGCCGGGTCCGGCCACCGCTGCGCGGCACGGACGCCGGAGGCGACCGCCGTCGGCCGGGTCGCTGCTCGACCCGGAGTCGATCGTCCTCGACGCCGCTCCGGAGAGCCGCGACGAGGCCATCACCCGAGCCGGCGAGCTGCTGGTCGCGGCCGGCGCGGTCGACCCGTCGTACGTCGATGCGATGCACGCCCGCGAGACCTCGGTCTCGACCTACATGGGCAACCTGCTCGCGATCCCGCACGGCACCAACGACGCCAAGTCGGCGATCCGTCGTTCGGCGATCTCGTTCGTCCGCTACCCCGACGGCATCGAGTGGAAGGGCAAGCCGGTGAAGTTCGTCATCGGCATCGCCGGTCAGGGTGACGACCACCTGGCCCTGCTGCGCCGGATCGCCGAGGTCTTCGTCGACAGCGCCCAGGTGGCTCGCCTCGAGGCGGCCCAGACGACCGGCCGACGTGCATGGAGGTCCTCGGAGTCGTCCAGCCCGCCTGATCATCGCGTCACGGGTACCGCCGCACCCTTCGGGGTGCGGCGGGCCCCTCGTCGTCCGGCGGGGTTCGCGCCCGGTCAGAGCAGGCGCACGAGGGCCGCGACCAGAGCGGCACCGAAGACCACCACGAGGAACGGCGCGCGCAGCAGCAGCAGCACCACAGCGGCTGCCAGGCCGGCCAGTCGCGCGTCGACGACCAGGCTGTCCGTCGGGGCCGCCCAGACCTGCACCGCGATCAGGCCCGCGAGCAGCGCCACCGGGATCAGGTCGGCGACCTGGGCGACCACCGGGTGATCCAGGACGCGCTGCGGCACGGAGAGGCCGGCGAGCTTGAGCAGGTAGCACCCGGCACCGGCCACCAGGACCGCGGCCCACGTCATGCCGACTCCTCGGGCGCGGGTCGGCGCGCCACCAGCGCGCCGGCCACCACGGCGACGCCGCCCGCCACGAGCACGGGGACGCCGGCAGCGGTCAGCGGAGTCGCGCCGAGCGCCACCGCGCCTGCCAGCACGGCCACGACGCGGGGGAGCGGTCGGTCCAGCCGTGGCCACAGCAGCGCGAGGAAGGCCGCACCGACAGCCGCGTCGAGGCCGTAGTCGCGCGGGTCGCCGAGCGTCGCGCCGACGAGCGCCCCCACGAGCGTGGCGAGGTTCCACAGCACGAAGATCGACGACCCCGGTCGTCACGAACCCGAGCCGGGCGTGCCCGGGTCGACGCCCGCGTGACCGACATCGCCGTGGACTCGTCGATGACCAGGTGGGCGGCGCCGAGCCGGCGCCACCCGCGCAGGGCCAGCAGGGGGGCCAGGCGCAGACCGTAGAGCGTGTTGCGGGTGCCGAGCAGCAGGGCCGTCATGGCGCCGGCGAAGGGCGACCCTCCGGCGGCGAGCACCCCCACCAGGGCGAACTGCGAGGCGCCGGTGAAGACCAGCAGCGAGAGGGCACAGGTCTGCCAGACGTCGAGGCCGGAGGTGACGCTGACGGCGCCGAAGGAGACGCCATAGGCGCCGGTCGCCACCGCCGACGCCCAGGCTGTCGCGGACGATCGCCCGCTCGTCGGCATCCACCGGTGCTCGTCCGTGCCCGCTCGCGAGGTGCGCTGCTACTGGAGCGCGGTGTGCAGGCGCACCTGCTTGACCACGGTGGTGCCGGAGCCGTCGAGGTCGAGCTCACGGTGGGCGGCGTCGGCACCCCAGCCGGCCTCGGTGAGGAAGCGCCGCAGCGCGTCGTCGGTGCCGATGGCCCAGGTGACCGCACGAGCGAACCGGTCCGCGACCATCGTGTCGGCGGCGGCCTGGAGCAGACGGCTCCCGTGTCCCTTGCCGACCTCGTCGGGGTCGACGACGAGCTCGACGAGCTCGGCGTCGGAGACCGGGTCGCAGTCGGGGTCGGTGGCCGGGACGGTCACCGCGAAGCCGGTCACCCGGTTGCGCTCCAACGCCACCAGCACCCGGTTGCGGGCGTCGTCCGGTCGCGTCATCGATGCTCGCCAGGTCGCGGCGAGGGGGGTCGCGTCCTCCGGCAACGCTCCAGCCGGCAGCAGGTCGCCGTACCGGGCGCGCCACGCCTTGAGCTGGACGTCGGCGACCGCGGCCGCGTCGTCGGCCCACGCCACCCGGACGGAGACGTCGGCCGTGGGGCCGGGTGAGGCGTTCATGGGGCCGACACTAGTGTCGAGATCATGGAGATACGCAACCTCGGCGCGAGCGGCCTGAAGATCTCGGCCATCTCGTACGGCAACTGGCTCACCCATGGCTCCCAGGTCGAGGAGGAGGCCGCGCTCGCGTGTGTGCGCCAGGCCCTCGACGAGGGGATCACCACCTTCGACACCGCCGATGTCTACGCCAACACCGCGGCCGAGACGGTCCTCGGCAAGGCCCTCGTCGGCGAGCGTCGTGCCGGCCTGGAGATCTTCACGAAGGTCTTCTGGCCGACCGGCCCCGGCAAGCACAACGACCACGGGCTGTCGCGCAAGCACATCATGGAGTCGATCGACGGCTCGCTGGAGCGCCTCGGCACCGACTACGTCGACCTCTACCAGGCGCACCGCTACGACCACGAGACCCCGCTCGAGGAGACGATGGAGGCCTTCGCCGACGTCGTCCACGCCGGCAAGGCGCTCTACATCGGCGTCTCGGAGTGGCGGGCCGAGGAGATCCGCGCCGCCCACGCCCTGGCTCGTGAGCTGCGGGTGCCGCTGGTGTCGAGCCAGCCGCAGTACAACATGCTCTGGCGGGTGATCGAGTCCGAGGTCGTCCCGACGTGCGAGGAGCTCGGCATCGGTCAGATCGTCTGGTCCCCGATCGCCCAGGGCGTCCTGACCGGCAAGTACGTGCCGGGCCAAGCGCCTGCCGGAGGGCTCGCGGGCCACCGACGAGAAGGGCGGCGACCAGATGATCTCGCGCTGGATGAAGGACGACGTCCTGACCCGCGTGCAGAAGCTCAAGCCGATCGCCGACGAGGCGGGCCTCACCATGGCCCAGCTCGCCGTGGCCTGGACCTTGCAGAACCCCAACGTGTCCTCCGCCATCGTCGGCGCGAGCCGTCCCGAGCAGGTCACCGACAACGTCAAGGCTGCCGGAGTGAAGCTCGAGGACGCCGCGATGACGGCGATCGACGAGGCGCTCGACGGTGTCATCGAACGCGACCCCGCCAAGACCACCTCGCCGCGGCGGTCGGAGATGTTCGGCTGAGCCGCCTCGGAGGCTAGCGCGAGCTCCAGATGGCACCTCGGAGGCTGAGCAGCGAGCGCCAGCGAGCGTCGACGAAGCCCGGTGGCGTGGCTACGGTCTGTACCCCGGCTCACGGGGCTTCGTCGACGGCTCGTTCCTCGCCTGCTCAGCCTCCGTGGCGCCGACCGCTCAGCGGTAGTGCGCGGGCAGCTCGTCGCCGATCTTGACCCGCGGCTTCGGCATCCGCATGAACTTCATCTGCATGCCGCGGCTGAGGGTGTAGTAGGTCGTGCCCTTGAGGGGTGCGTCGGGGAAGCGGATCGCGAGCTCCTTGCGCGCCTTGTAGCGCAGCACGAGCAGGTCGATGACCAGCACGATGAACAGCGGGAAGACCAGTGTCGGCACGACGAGCGAGACGATCATCAGCGGGATGACGAGCTGGGCGAACGAGAAGCGGCTGTCGACGAAGTCGCGCAGGAAGCCGCGCACCGGACCCTTGTCGCGCTCGAGCAGGATCTTGCCGGCCTTGAGGTCGGCACGCAGGCTCTTGCTCGACTCCGACTTCAGCGCCCGCTGCTGCGCGGCCTGCTCCTTGCGGGTGCGGGGCACCTTCGCCCGCGCCCTGGCGGCCGCCTCGGCCTCCTTGCGCGAGGGCGTCGGGCGTCCCTTCCCGACGGTCGTGCCCGACGGCGTGAGCTGGGCGGTCGACTGGGCCGAGGACGACTCCGAGTCGGACTTGCTGCGATTGAACGGACTGAACACGGGGTGCTTTCTGCTCGTTCGACGGTGGACGTGCGGCGGAACCCCAGCCTACCCGGACGTGGTGCGCCGGTTGCCCGAGCCGCATAGGCTACGAGCATGAGCATCATGAAGCGGATGGGCCTGATCTTCCGAGCGAAGGCCAACAAGGCGCTCGATCGCGCCGAGGACCCTCGCGAGACGCTCGACTACAGCTACCAGCGTCAGCTCGAGCTGCTGAGCAACGTACGACGCGGTGTCGCCGACGTCGCCACGAGTCGCAAGCGGATCGAGCTCCAGCTCGCCCAGCTCGAGCAGCAGTCCGGCAAGCTGCAGGGACAGGCCGAGAAGGCTCTGCAGATGGACCGCGAGGACCTCGCCCGTGAGGCGCTGACCCGCAAGTCGGGAGTCACCGGCCAGATCAACGACCTGCGCGAGCAGCACGCGCAGCTCCAGGGTGAGGAGGAGAAGCTCACCAACGCCCAGCAGCGGCTCCAGGCGAAGGTCGAGGCCTTCCGCACCCGCAAGGAGACGATCAAGGCGACCTACACCGCCGCCGAGGCCCAGACCCGCATCAACGAGGCGATGTCGGGCATCGGCGAGGAGATGGGTGACGTCGGGATGGCCATCCAGCGGGCCGAGGACAAGACCGCCACGATGCAGGCCCGGGCCGGCGCCATCGACGAGCTGATCGCCTCCGGCGTGCTCGACGACGCGAGCTCGGTCAGCGGTGGTGACGACATCACCCGTGAGCTAGAGGCGATGAGCTCGCAGTCCGACGTCGAGAGCGAGCTGATGCGACTGAAGGGACTGAGCTCGCCGGCTGCTCCCGAGGCGATCGAGCCCGGCTCCGCGGCCGGCTCCGACACGCTGTCCCCGGAGACGCAGGCCGAGGGCGAGCAGCGATGATCATCCGCATCCTCGGGGAGGGGCAGTACGACGTCGCCGACCACGCCATCGACCGGCTCAACGAGCTCGACGCTGCCGTCGAGGCAGCGGTCGAGGCCGGTGACGAGTGCGGCCTTCAGCACGGCGCTGACCGCGCTGCTCGACGGCGTGCGCACCGTCGGGGTGCCCCACGCGCTGGACAGCCTCGACGAGTCCGACCTGATCCTGCCACCGTCGGACTCCACGATCGACGACGTGCGACACCTGCTCACCGACGACGGCCTCATCCCCGGCACGTCGCCCTCCTGATCGAGCGCTGCAGGCACGGCGGATCCACAGGTCCCGCAGGGCACAGCGCTTGGGATCGCGCGGCACACTGGGGGCATGGCTCGTTCGCGTTTCGTCGGTGACCCCGGGCTGACCGCCCGCATGACGCTCGTCATGTTCCTGCTCGGCGGCGTCTTCGTCGCACTCGTCGTGGCGTTGATGTCGATCTTCGCGAGCAGCGGCGGCGTCGGCATCGCCGTCCTGATCGGCCTCGCCGGTATCGGTGTGGCGATCTACCAGTGGTACTCCTCCGACACCGTCGCGATGAAGGCGATGCGCGCCCGTGAGGTGACCCCGGCCCAGGCACCCGAGCTGCACGCCATGATCGATCGGCTCTGCACGATGGCCGACATGCCCAAGCCCCGTGTCGGGATCTCCGACACCTCGGTGCCCAACGCCTTCGCGACCGGCCGCTCGCCCGAGCGGTCCGTCGTGTGCGTCACCACGGGCATCCTCGGCATGCTGACCGCCGAGGAGCTCGAGGGTGTGCTCGCCCACGAGCTGTCCCACGTCGCCCACCGCGACGTCCTGGTGATGACCGTCGCGAGCTCGGCCGGCATCGCCGCCGGCATGCTCACGCAGGGTGCGCAGTACGGCATGCTGTTCGGTGGCTTCGGTGGTCGCCGCGGCGCAACAACAACGGCGGCGTGCCGGTGTGGTTGCTCGTCCTCGCCGTCAGCCTGGTCGTCTACGCCGTGAGCTTCGTGCTGCTGCGGCTGCTCTCGCGCTACCGCGAGCTCTCTGCCGACCGGGCCGGCGCCTACCTCACGATGAAGCCGGCCGCCCTGGCCTCGGCCCTGCAGAAGATCACCGGCGAGATCAACACGATCCCCGACCGCGACCTGCGCCAGGTCGGTGCCGCCAGCGCCCTGTGCATCGCCCCGTCGATCAAGGGTGTCTCCCTCAAGACCCTGACCTCGACGCACCCCTCGCTCGAGCAGCGGCTCGAGCAGCTCGCCGGGATCCAGGCCGAGCTCGGTCGGCCCACCCGCTGATGGGGCTGCTGCGCAACCTGATGGGCCGTTCACGTCCGGTCGAGGCCAACCTCGACGCGCTGTTCGGCGTGCCGAGCGCCGCGATCACCCTGCAGACGACGATCGGCCTGGTGCCGACCGGCGACGGCGCGGTCTGCTACCGCGCGCCGAGCGGCTCGGGCGTTCGCCGCAGGCCCAAGCCGACGTGGTCGAGCTGCTCGAGCGCCGGCATCGACGGCCCCGCGATGCGGGTCAGCGAGCGACGGCTTCGGGTTCACCTGGCTCGAGGTCGACCACCCGCCCTACGACCCGGCGACCGGCGACCTCGGCGGGCTCTGCACCGACCTGCACGCCGTCAACACCACGCTCGAGGGTGCCGGCTTCGGCCCGGCGCTGCTGTGCTCGCTCGTCCCGTTCGCCGACCGCGACGGGCGCTCGCGTCGGCGCTGGTCTACCTCTACAAGCAGGGCACGTTCTACCCCTTCGCCCCGCGTGCGCCGGCGGCGGCCAGCAGCGCGACAACCTGCTCGAGATCCAGGTGCGCGACGCCCTGGCCGGCGAGCTCGCCGGTCGAGCAGGACCTCGTCCCGCTGGCTCGCCCTCTGGGGCGCCCCGGGACTCTGATCGCGGGTCCTCCGGGCAACCCCGGAGCGCCTCGTCCCGTGGAAGTGGTCGACGACCACCGATCGGGCAAGGAGGAGCAGATGACGAGCCGCGGCACGCCGCGAGTTCGAGGAGTTCGTGGCGGCCATCGCCGCGCAGCCTGCGGCGTACGGCGTACCTCCTGTGCGGCGACTGGCAGCGCGCCGAGGACGCGACCCAGGACGCGCTGGTCAAGCTCTACGTCGCCTGGGCCGCGGATCGGCGCCGCAGGGCAGCCCCCGGGCCTACGCGCACCGGGCGGTGGCCACGCCGGTCATCGACCAGTCGCGCCGGCCGTGGCGGCGTGAGGTGGCCACCGAGACCCTCCCCGAGCCCGACGGTCCCGACACCGGGGCGAGCGCCGCCACCGAGCGGCGTCTGGTCGTGCTGCGCCGCTCTCGAGGCGCTGCCGGACGCGGCGCCGGGCCTGCGTCGTGCTGCGCTACTTCGCCGACCTCTCGCGTCGCCGAGACCGCCGAGGCGCTCGGCATCGACGGAGGGCACCGTCAAGAGCCAGACCGCGCGTGCCCTCGACCAGCTGCGCGCCTCGCTCGCCGCCAGCGGGCTCGAGCTCGCGATGGAGGACCACTGATGAACGACCGGATCACCGACCTGCTCGACGAGCTCGCCGACGACGGCGACCGGCCCCTGCGCTTCACCCCGGCCGACCTCCGCGCACGGGTGCGACGGCGCGGCGTCGACGTCGTGCCGGGCGTGGCGGCGGTCGCGGTCCTGGCGCCGCCGCCGCGGTCGCCGCGGTCGCGGTCGCTGACCGGTCCGGGCGGGCGGGACCACCGCGCTCGACCCCGCCGCCTCCGGGCGCACCCGGCATCGTGCCGAGCACCACCGAGGCGGCCACGTCCGGGCTCACCGGGCTCGACCGGCCGCAGGACGCCGCGGTCGCGGCGGAGTGCCGGCAGGCCCAGCCGGACCTCGAGGACTGGGTGCCTCGACGCCCAGGTCAGCGACGACGACGGCACGACGGCGACGTTCGTCTCGCCCGACAGCGCTCCGGTGGCGTGAGTGCTCGCTTGGGAGGCGTCGGGCGCGCGGTCGCGTCTCGGACGCCTGGCCGCTCGACACCTCCGCGGTCCCCGACCCGTGGCCGGTGCCCGACAGCGGGATCGAGTACGCCGACCTGTGCCCGAAGGAGGCGCCGGCGTCCTGCTCGAGCCGTGCTCTACACCGCGCGTCTTCCCGCTGCGCGACGGCGTCGACCTCGGTCGAGGTCACCACGCCGCAGGGCGACCTGGTCGACGCGGCGACCGGTCGCCACGACCTACGTCGTCCGGTTCGCCGAGGCCGCGCGTCGACGAGCCGCTGCCCGCCGGTCGTCGCGACGCTGCGCGACGCTGCGGCGACGGCGTGGTCGCGACCTACGACTACAACGAGCTGATGCGCTGAGTCGAGCCCTCGCGGGGTGCACTGTCTGAGGTCGGCCCGGCACTGGGTACGAATCGGCCATGACTGAGCGTGCTGATGCCGATCGACCACGCGCTGCACGGGCGCTCGCGGAGCATCGAGCGGTACGACGTGCTCGAGCACGCCCCCCGCTGCCGAGCTGCTCGCGATCGTCGAGCTGGCGGCGAAGGTCTGCGCCACGCCGATGGCCACGATCAACCTGATCACCGACGACGAGCAGCACCAGGTCGCGACCTACGGCTTCGACGCCGTCGGTGTGCAGCCGCGAGGACTCCATGTGCGCCGCACGTCCTCGACGAGGACACGCCGATCGTCGTCGCCGACGCCTCCGCTCGACCCCCGCTTCATGGACAACCCGTTCGTCACCGGGCGTCATCGGCCAAGGTGCGGTTCTACGCCTCGCACAAGCTCATCACCCTCGACGGCGTCACGATCGGCACGCTGTGCGTCTTCGACGAGGAGCCCCGCGACCTCGACGGGACCCAGGTCGACGCGCTCGGCCACCCTGGCCGACCGGATCGTCGACGTGCTCGAGCTGTCGTGGCGCAGTCGCCAGCTCGCGGTGTCCAACGAGCGGCTCTCGACCTTCGCCGGGCGCGTCAGCCACGACCTGAAGACGCCCGCTGGCGACGTTGTCGATGTCGCTCGGGCTGCTGCGCGAGCAGCTCGCCGACGTCGCCGAGACCGACGCCGCCACCGGCTGCTCGAGCGCGCCATCAACGGGTCGGAGCGGATGGCCGCGATGATCGACGAGGTGCTGTCCTACGCCTCGCTCGGCGGCGGCCTCTCCATCGACCGCGGTCGATCTCGACGAGGTGCTCGACGAGGTGCTCGTCGAGCTCGAGGGCCCGCTGCGCGGACGTGCCCGTCACCCGTGGCGCGCTGCCGGTCGTCCGGGGTGATCGCACGCAGCTCCGCTCGCTCCTGCAGAACCTCGCTCGACAACGCCTCGAAGTACCGCAGCCCCGCCCGCGGACTGTGCCTGTCGATCATCGGCGTGCGGGACGACGACGGCCGCTACCGCCTCGAGATCGCCGACAACGGACGCGGCGTCCCCGAGGGCGAGCGCGAGCGGGTCTTCGACCCGCGGGTCCGGCTGGACGCCGGCGGCTCCGGCTCGGGCATCGGCCTCGACACCTGCCGCCGCGTCGTCCAGGCCCACGGCGGCAGCATCCGGCTCGCGGAGACCGCGGGCGGTGGCACGACCGTCTGGTCGAGCTGCCTACCGCTCGCTAGTCGCGGTGCGACTTGCCGGGCAGGTCCAGCATCCGCTGCAGGGCCACGAGCGCGTCCCGCTCGGTGTCGGGATCGACCTCGATCCGGTTGACGACGGTCCCGGCGACCAGTGACTCCAGCGCCCACACGAAGTGGGGCAGGTCGATGCGGTTCATCGTCGAGCAGTAGCAGACGTCCTTGTCGAGGAACAGGATCTTCTTGTCGGGGTGGTCCTGGGCGAGGCGCTGCACGAGGTTGAGCTCGGTGCCGATGGCCCAGACCGAGCCGCTGGGCGCGGCCTCGATGGTCTTGATGATGAACTCCGTCGACCCGACCAGGTCGGCGGCCAGGACGACGTCGTGCGGGCACTCGGGGTGCACCAGGATCTGGACGTCCGGGACCGTCGCCCGCAGCTCGTCGACGACCTTCAGCGAGAAGCGACCGTGCACCGAGCAGTGGCCCTTCCAGAGGATCATCTTCGCGGCGCGCAGCTCGTCGGCGGTCAGCCCGCCACCGGGGAGGTGGGGGTTCCACACGACGCACTCCTCGAGCGCGATGCCCATCTGGAGCACGGCGGTGTTGCGGCCGAGGTGCTGGTCGGGGAAGAAGAGGACCTTGGCGCCCGCGTCGAGGCCGCCCTTCTGCTCGAAGGCCCACTCGAGGGCGACGTCGGCGTTCGACGAGGTGCACACGACGCCGCCGTTGCGACCGCAGAAGGCCTTGATGTCGGCGCTGGAGTTCATGTAGGTCACCGGGACGACGCTGTCCTGCACGCCGGCGGCGGCCAGCGCCTCCCAGGCGGCCTCGACCTGGGGGAGGCGGGCCATGTCGGCCATCGAGCAGCCGGCGGCGAGGTCGGGCAGGATCACCTGCTGCTCGGGCCCGGTCAGGATGTCGGCCGACTCGGCCATGAAGTGGACGCCGCAGAACACGACGTACTCGGCCTCGGGGCGCCCGGCCGCGTCGCGCGCGAGCTTGAAGGAGTCGCCGGTGACGTCGGCGAACTGGATGACCTCGTCGCGCTGGTAGTGGTGACCGAGCACGAACACCCGGTCGCCCAGGGCCTCCTTGGCCGCCAGCGCACGAGCGA